>NZ_VOJI01000005.1 GCF_007923445.1 Puniceibacterium confluentis
CCCGGCCACATCCGGCATCCGTGCCGTGGAGTTCACCCCCAGCCGCGACGGCGACAGTCCCGTGCTGCCCGATCTGCTCGGCCAGATCCCAGAGGCAGAGCAGATCGCCAGCGTCACCGCCGACGGCGCCTGTGACACGCGCCGCTGCCGCAAGGCCATCATCGAACGGCAGGGCCTTCTGGAAACGCTGGACGGGATACCACGCCCGCAGCCGCATCGAGGCGAGGATGCGCTGCCTGAAAGCCTTCGGCGAGCGCATCATGGCAAGAGACCCCGACCGCCAGACCGCCGAAATCCACATCCGCATCGCCCTTATGAACCGCTTCAACGCCCTCGGCACCGCCGAGATCGTCCGTGTGGCATGACGTCAGTGGGGCAAGGGGCTGTCACCCCTCAAGCGCGAGTTGCGCAACAACGCCGATTGGATGACAGTTCTATTTTAACCGTACTATCGTCTAAATCTCACCTGTTATGGGCTTTGAAGTCAGGCGGCACGCTGGAGGATCGACCAAGGTACAACAAGTCCGTTACCTTCGGCTCCTTCCCCTTCCCTACCCTCACCGAGCAACAGAAAATCCATCTCCGCGCCCTTTGCGAAGAGCTTGACGCTTTTCGCAAAGCGCAGCAGGCCGCGCACCCCAAGCTGACCCTGACCCAGATGTACAACGTGCTCGAAAAGTTGCGTGCCAATGACAGGACCGGCGAACGGGTCGAAGGCAGGGATCGCGAGATTTATGATCAGGGCCTGATCGGCTTTTTGCGCGACATTCACGACCGCATCGACGCCGCGGTGGCCGAAGCCTATGGCTGGCCCGCCGACCTGTCCGACGACGACATCCTGCACCGCCTGGTGAACCTAAACCGCGCCCGCGCGGCGGAAGAGGCCCAGGGCATCGTCCGCTGGCTACGCCCCGAGTATCAGAACCCGGCAGGCCACGCCGCCGAAGCCCGCGACACCCAGGGCGCGATGGACCTTGACCCCCGCGACACTGCCGCCAAACCCGCCTTTCCCCAATCCCTGCCAGACCAGATCGCCGCCGTCCGCGAAGCCCTGTCCGACCTAGGCGAGGCAACCCCCGAACAGGTGGCCCGCCAATTCAAACGGGGCCGCGCCACAACCGTGCAGCCTTTGCTGCAAAGCCTTACCGCGCTGGGGCAGGCCCGCATCGTTGAGGGCGGGCGGTTCGCCAAGTGATAGCCGCATTGGCCAAGGCGTGATATGTTTGTTATCGCCGGGCTGCCCATAGTTGGGCGTCCAGACACAAGGCACATCATACGCTGGAACCGATGTGGCCAAAGACCTGACCAAGCCGACAAACGCGAGGGCAAAAACGTGACCGGGGCCGAACTCAAGGAACACCGCGAACGGCTCGGACTGTCGCGGCGGGCACTGGCGCTCAAAGCTGGCACAGGCGAAACGGCGGTGCGATATTGGGAAGCGACACCACAGCTCGACCTTTGCGGATGGTCACCGCGCTGCCTGTTGGCTGCGCTCGGGCTTGGGTATCAGGGGGCGGTGGGTGGGTTGCGGCCTGCGCGTTTTTTTTGTTGCACCCTATGCGCGAGCGGGGTGGGGATTTACTAAAATCGGGGCCCATGCCCAAAGCATCGCGCCGCGTGCGGTGCAGAGCAAAAACCCTGAAGGGCACGCCTTGCCGTGCATTGTCCGAACCTGGGCGGCGGCGCTGTCGCTTTCACGGCGGACGAAGCACAGGCCCCCTGACGCCCGAGGGTAAGGCACGGGTGGCTGAAGCCCAGCAAAAACGGTGGGCGCGATGGCGGGCCGAACGCGGCGGATAAATTTCCCTCATTAGGCAATTCAAGGGGGGCCGACGCTTCATTCGTGAGCTGCGAATTTCCCGACTATAAAAGAGAACGCATTTTGGATTTTTTTGGTCCGAGTTGCGCTAAGAGACGCGGCGCACCGATTTATTTCCGGTCACTACGCGAGGAAAACCGATGACTTGCCGAGAACCATGACGCGCAAGTGTTGTCTGCGGCTGGGCCGACAATCGCACAGCCTGGGGGATTCGATACAGTCGTTCAATCCGGCAGGCATCAACGCTCATAGGGTGGATAATTGGGGGGATCAACCAAATGTGGCCTCAGCAATTCTCTAGCAAAATCAATCGCTTGCGAGAATTAAATGGTGCCCCCACACGGACTCGAACCGCGGACCTACTGATTACAAATCAGTTGCTCTACCAGCTGAGCTATAGGGGCACTTTGGCGGCAGCAATACTCAGACAGCAAACCCTGTGCAAGAGAATTTTTACCGGTTTGCGCGCGCCAGAAGTCCGACCGCGCAGAGGCCGACGAGAATGACCAGGATTGCCGGAGGGGCAGCGCCTCCGATGTTTTCCAGACTGGCCTGCTCGTGTACCCGGGTCGCAAGGGTCTCGAAGTTGAACGGCCGCAGCAGCAGTGTCGCCGGCAGCTCCTTGACGCAATCCACAAAGACCAGCAGCAACGCCGAGGCGACCGAGGCCCGGATCAGCGGGTAGTACACCGCCCCCAGCGTCTGCCCCTGGGAGCGGCCCAGCGACCGCGCGGCCAGCGCCAGGTTGGGCGAAACCCGGCCCATCGCCGCATCCGCCGCACCCTGAGCGATGGCGAAGAAGCGCACGCAATAAGCCAGCACCAGCGCAAAGGCTGACCCGGTGAGCACCAGGCCGATATCCCAGCCTGTCAGACGTTCCACCAGATCCGCCATCGCGTGATCAACTCCGGCCAGCGGGATGAGGATGCCGATCCCCAGCACCGCTCCCGGCGCCGCATAGCCGATGGTCGTGATCGGCAGCAGCAACCGCGGTATCTGACGGCCTGACAAACGCACGCCATAGACCAGGAAAATCCCCCCCGCCACGGTGATCAGCGCCGCGATGCCGCCGACGGTCAGGGTGTTGCGCATCGCGGCGATCAGCGCCGGATCGCTCCAGAGGGCGGCATTGTCCAGCGCGTGCCCGAGGATCACCCCGGCCGGCAGCAGGAATCCGGCCAGGAACGGCACGGCGCAAAGGCCCATGGCCAACCATCCCGCACCGCCGGTCAGGCGCCGGCGCAGCACCGGACGGTGGCGCGACGAGAGGTTGAAGAACCGCATCCGTCGGCGACTGGATTTTTCCAGCGTGACCAGCAAGATAACCAGCACCAGAACCACGCAGGCGATCTGCGCAGCCCCGCCGGCATTGCCGCTTTGCAGCCAGACGCTGAAAATGCCGGTGGTCAGGGTCTGGACCGCGAAATAATCGACCGTGCCGAAATCGTTGACGCTTTCCATCATCACGATGGCCACCCCGGCGGCGATGGCCGGTCGCGCCAGCGGCAGCCCGACGCGAAAGAACCGCCCCCAGGCCCCTGCCCCCAGCGACTGGGCAACCTCTTCGGCGCTGCCCGACTGCTCGCGGAAGGCCGCGCGTGCCAGCAGGTAGACATAGGGATAGAGCGCCGCCCCCAGCACCAGAACCGCGGCCCCCATCGAGCGCACTTCGGGGAACCAGTAGTCGCGCGCCGACGTCCAGCCGAAGGTGGCGCGCAACAGCGTCTGCACCGGGCCGGCGTATTCCAGGAAATCCACCAGCGCATAGGCCCCCAGATAGGCCGGAATCGCCAGCGGCAGCAGCAGCAGCCATTCCAGCCAGCGACGCCCCGGAAAGTCGTAGCGACAGACCATCCAGGCGGCGCCGGTGCCCACCACCGCCGCCAGTGCCCCCACCGACGCCATCAGGATGGCCGTGCTTTGCAGGTAGCGTGGCAGCGTGGTCGAAATCAGGTGCGGCCAGATGTTGTCCGAGGGAAAGAACGCGATCCAGACAACGGCAAGGATCGGCGCCACGACGGTGGCCGCGATCAGCACGGCCCCCAGCGACCACGGACTCGGCAAGAGCCGGGAAAAGCGCCGCGCGTCCAGCGGCGGGCGCGCGGGTGTATCGGTCGCGGACATGGGCAGACGGCTCCGGTGCAAAAGCGGTTTCACATGGCGTGAAACGGCTTATAGTGCAGGGCTCAGGCAACAAAAAGACCCCCGATGCAGGTGATCCTACACACTGGCGTTCACGCCACGGACGACGACAGGCTGCTCAAGGGTCTGCTGCGCAACGCCGACGATTTCCGCGCGGACGGTGTGGCGGTTCCCGGACCCGGCCGTTACCGGCGGCTGCTGTCCGAAGCGATCAACTCGCTGGGCCCTCAGGGTCCGACCGAGCAGGCGCGCGACGTGCTTCTTGATGCCATCCTCAGCACCGATCCCGATGCCGTGGACAGGCTGGTTCTTAGCCACGAGAACCTGTTTTCGGTGCCGAAACTGGTGTTCGGCGGAGGCCGCTTCTATCGCCATGCCGAGGCACGGATCGCAGCGATGCAGCAACTCTTTCGCGGCGATCGGATCGTGCTGTTTCTCGGGCTGCGCAATCCGGCGACCTTCATTCCGGCGGTGTTTCACCAGACCCCGGATGACCGTCTTGCCGACTTTCTCAACGGGGTCGACCCGTTGCACCTTCGCTGGTCACATCTGATCCGGCGTCTGCGTGCGGCCCATCCGACCCTGCCGATCACATTGTGGAGCAACGAAGACACGCCGTTGATCTGGGGCCAGCTGCTGCGGGACATGGCCGGAGTCGCGCCTGACCGCAAGATCAGCGGCGCGTTCGATCTGCTTCAGGACATCATGTCTCCGGAAGGCATGCACCGGTTCCGCGCCTATCTCAAGGACCATCCCGACATCTCGGAAAGGCAAAAGCGCCGGGTCATGGTGGCCTTCCTCGACAAGTTCGCCATTCAGGATGCCATCGAAGAAGAGCTCGATCTGCCCGGATGGGACGCGGCCTACGTGGACAGGCTCACCGAAATTTACGAGGAAGACATGCAGGACATCGGCGACATTCCCGACGTCACCCTGATCACCCCGTGACATAAGTGGTCCGGGGGCGCTGCCCCCCGGGATATTTGCCCCCGGTGAAGGCAGGACGCAGTGCCCGATTGCTTGATGGCGGGATGTTTCCGCGGGCTGCGGGCCAGGCACCGATGACCGGACCTTGCCATTCACGACGCCGCGGCCATAGTCAGAAACATGAAACGCACCGCTGCCAGACCAAACGATCATTCTTCGCTGCGCGCGCGCATCTCGTCGGTGCGGCTCAGGGGCGGCGAGACCGCGCTGACGGAACGGGCGCGCAAACTGCTTCTGGTCTATCTCGACACCGCCGCCGCCCACGCCGTGCCGTTTGACGAATTGGTCCGGACCCTGCGCAGCGGTGTGCCGGCGTTGCGCATCGCAGGCTCCGATCTGCAGCAGCTGGCCACCCGGCCCGGAGGGCCATTGGAGTCGGCGGCCTGTGCGGCAGGCTGCGCCTTTTGCTGCATCCTGTCGGGACGTGACGGCGGAGTCATCGCCGAGGCCGAGGCCCGGCAGTTGCACGCGGCGCTGGCGCCCGTGGTCGGCGCGCCGGACGGTCGGGACTGGCATCCTCGGGCCTGCGCCGCGCTGGATCCGCTGACCCGCACCTGCCGCGCCTATGACGCCCGACCGCTGATCTGCCGGACATACATTTCGCAAAGCCGCGAAGCCTGCGCCCAGATTGCCAGCGGGACGCCGGCCGCCGGGACAGGGGTTCTGGCCGCACAGGGGCTGATGCTGGCGGTGCAATCGCTTGCACGCGCCGCGCTTGAGGGTGTCAGCCAGGTGCCGACCTACAGCATGGCGCGGATCACATCAGGTGCAACGGCGGGCGAGGACATCGCCACCAGCCTGCGGGCGGCACGCCAGCCGCCGCGCACGCTGGACGATGAAAGGCGCCGGTTCGGAAGCTGACGCCAAGCGGCCCGATGCGACCGAACACCCGGGCCATAGTTGGAACAACGGGCCTGAACAGGCCGTTTCAAGCCATGCCAAGCGCCTGCTTGTACATTTCCATGACGGCCTCTTCCTCGGCAATGTCATCGGGTTCGCGCTTGCGCAGGGCAATCACCTTGCGGATGACCTTGGTGTCGTAGCCACGGCCCTTTGCCTCGGCCATCACCTCTTTCTGCTGCTCGGCGATGTCCTTCTTTTCCTGATCAAGCCGTTCGATACGCTCAATAAACTGGCGCAGTTCATCGGCTGTCACACGGTATGTTGCATCTGCCTGTTCGTCACTCATCTGCTCTCTCCTGGCGGGTTGGCCCTTCGATAGCGCGCAGTGCCGGGCCCATCAAGGGGTTGCGGCAGACGTGGCAATGAATTACCGCGACTGGTGTTCCGCAGGCGAAAGGCAGCATTATGGATAGTCTCATCTGGTCGGGGGCCGCGCTGTCGATGCTGGGTCTTGCCGGTCTTGTCTGGTGCATCGTCAAGGTGGCCCGTGCCCGCCGTGCGGGCCTGTCCGACGAGGCTCTGCGCGGCGCCGTGCAGAAGGTTCTGCCCTGGAATTTTGGCGCACTTGGCCTGTCAGTGATCGGGTTGATGATGGTGATCCTCGGGATCTTCCTCGGTTAGGCACGGTCCAGCGCGTCAAAGTCCTGACCGTTCTTGATGAGCTGGTCAAATACCGGCTGTGGCGTCCAGAAGTCCGTGTCCGGATGCTCCACATCCCGCAGCATGCGTCGCAGCCGTGCCAGACCGAACAGCCCCGCAGCTTTCATCGGCCCGCCGCGCCAGCGTGGGAACCCCTGCCCCAGCATCGCCACGACATCAACGTCGCCGGGGCGCGAAACCATGCCTTCGGCCATCATCCGCGCGCCTTCGTTTGCCAGGGCCGCGACCATCAGATCGGCAATGCCGTCAGGGTCCGGAACCGCTGTTGCCCCCCTCTTTTCGTTGATCAGATCAATCACCTGTCGATCATGCACCGGTGTCGTCGCCATGTCGGGATAGGCGTAAAACCCGGCAAGCACTTCCCGCCCCCCGCGTCCCATGTCCATCATTACGGCGGACCAGTTCACGCCCCCGCCTGCACGGGGCTGCGCCGCCAGCGCCCCGAGACCGACGGCATCGCGCATTTCGAACGGCACCTGCGCCCACCCCCAGGATCGCAACGCCGCGTCCACTGCATAAGGGCTGTGGCCGATGTCGACCAGCGCATCCGCTGCCCGGTGGTAGGTCGCCCAAAGCCGGTCAAGAACGCTGGCGCCGGATGACCGGACCTGAACCGGCACCTTGCCCAGACGCCGCGCGAGGCCAAGACCGGCGGCGACCTGCTGTGGCGTGGCCTCCGGGCCCTGCACCACTTCGACCAGACGGGTGCCGCCCAGCGGACGCGCAAAGCGCAAGCCCAACTGGTCGACGCGTCCGGGCATGACCACCGCGCGCACCGTTTCCGGCGGCGCGGGGACATCGCCCTGCCCCCGGGCCGCGTGCAGGATCATGTCCGCTTCTGCGGCCATCTCGGCGCTGCCCCCCTGGCGCAGTCGGGCCAGACAGTCATCGGCCCGGACCTGGGACAGCGCACCGCGGGACACAGACTGGCGCAATGCCTTGTGCACCTGTGCAACTCCATCGCGCAATGGCGCAGGATCACGGGTGCCCCAGCAGACGGTCAGACCCGCCTGCAAACCGGACACCACCAGCTGAACCGCAAGCGGGCCGCCCCCGAGCACCGCGATGCTGCCAATCTCGGGCGGCTTTGCGTCCTGAAGATACCGGAATTTACCGGCCCGGCGCTCGGCAAAGAACCTGTGCCGCAGCGCCTTGGACTGGTCCGATGCGACGAGGCGTTCGAAACAGTCCTGTTCAAAGGCCAACCCGGCGTCGAACGGCAGCAGCAGAGCCGCTTCGACCGCATCGACAATTTCGCGGCGCGCCTGCTCGGGCTGAGCGTCCGCCTGGCTGCGTCGGAGCGTCACCTCGGCCTGATACGCCAGCGGGTCGGCCAACCCCTTGCGGATGTCCCGGCTGCGTCTTGGCCCGATGCCCTCGCGGCGCAAACGGTGGCAAACATCATACGCCGCCTGCGTCAGATCCCCTTCGGTCTGCACGTCGACGAACAATTGCCCCGGCGCGGCGCTGACCGGGTAGGCCTGGCCGCTCAGCAACATGTCCAGGGCGAGCTTTGCGCCGAGGATCCGCGGCACCCGTTGCGTGCCTCCGGCACCGGGCAAAAGGCCCAGCCGCACTTCGGGCAGACCGACCCGGGCAGCGGCATGGGCAACCCGGTAGTGGGCCGCAAGCGCAAGTTCGAATCCGCCGCCCAATGCGGTGCCGTGAATCGCCGCGACAACCGGCTTTTCACTGGCTTCGACACAAGCACAAAGCTCGGCGATGCTGGGATCCCCGGGCTTGGTGTCGAATTCATTGATATCCGCGCCGGCCGGAAAGCTGCGGCCTTGCCCGATCAGGACAATTTCCTGAACCCCGGTCTCGGCCGCCGCCCGGTCCAGCGCCGCGCGCAAGGCTTTGCGCACGGCATGGGACAGGGCGTTGACCGGCGGATTGGATACGGCCAGAAACGCCACGCCATCACGAACGGTGTAGATCACTGACTCGCTCATGCACCTGCCTCCTCTGATCCCGGGCGGTCAGGCCCAGGCTTCGGATCCCGCGATTAAATCACGCGTTTGCAGAACATTAGATGTCAAAGGGCGGCGTTAGGCAAGCATTCTGACGCCGGGCACGCCCGTCGGTCAGATCGGCATGTTGTCAAAGATGTCCTCTGCCAACTCATCCCGGCTGATCTGGTTGCTGCGTCCGGCCCTGCGCTGCGCCGCCGGGCGTCCGATGTCCAACGTCAGCACCACACGTTTCAAACGCGCAATCATCTCATGCCGCGTTTGAGCATCAGCCCCGGAAATATCGGATTCCAGCGCCTCGATGCGGCGCTCCAAAGTTTGTCTGCTCATGTATACCCTCCCCAGGACGTGGCAGTCGTTCGAACAAGAGCCGGTCGAACTGGCGCGCCATTGCCGATTGTCCAGCTGCCGCGATGCAGCCGGGACGTGGCAAAAGGCTGGCGGCCCGGCCCCCTGTCCATCGGTTCAGAAGTCCGGCCGCCTCCTCCGGCCGCACTCCTTTTACGTGTGTAGCAGTTTGCGCTGTGACGGCGAGTCGATCAAGACTTTAGTCGCAGATTTATTGTCGCACTGCCTCAGCAGCGGCAGTGTTTTGCCTATAATTTTACTTACGTGCTGAAAACATGTGCAGCGGGGTTGAAACACATTCATGCAACTGTATATGTTTCTCGAAATCTCGCGCATCGCCATATAATCAGCGGTTGCAAGCAGATGCCGCAGAGCAACCAGAACCGGATCCGTAACGGCAGGAGCCATAGGAAACCTTCAGATTCGGCCAGGCTGGCTGGTCTTCTGGTTCGCCGGGGGATCGCCATCCGGCACCTGACACTCCGCAACTTATACGCGTAAATTTCTTCACGACGCTCTTGCCAATGCTGGTCACCTGCCCGCCTACCGGGATCAACGATCGAAGGACACGACATGGAAATTGACTGGATCTGGGGTCTGCTGGGCGGACTGCTCATCGGCTCTGGCGGGGCGGTGTATCTGCTGGCCAACGGAAGGATCATGGGGGCAAGCGGCATCATCGGCGGCCTTGTCGACGGATCGGGCCACGCCACCGGTGGAGAGCGGCTGAGCTTTCTTGCCGGCGTCGTCACTCTCCCATTTCTGCTGACGCTGATGTTTGGCGCGGTTGCGACCCATATCACCGGCAATCTTGCGGTTCTGGTCATCGCCGGACTGCTGGTCGGTATCGGTACACGCCTCGCCAACGGCTGCACCTCGGGGCACGGCGTCTGCGGTATTTCACGGCTGAGCCTGCGCGGTCTCGTCGCCACCTGTATCTACATCGCCGCCGGGGTCTTCACCGTGGTGCTGTTCCGCCATCTGCTGGGGATCGTCTGACATGCGTATGCTTTTTGCCTTCATCGCAGGCAGCCTTTTCGGCATCGGCCTGCATCTGTCCGGCATGACGGACACGGCCAAGGTTCAGGGGTTTCTCGACATCTTCGGAAACTGGGATCCGACGCTGGCCTTTGTGATGGGCGGTGCCATCGTGCCGATGTCCCTCGCCTGGCGACTGGCGCAGCGCCGCGCCGAACCGCTGGCAGGCGGCCGCTTTCCCGCGCCGCCCACGCCCCGGCTCGACCGCAGGCTTGTCACCGGGTCGGTGATGTTCGGAATGGGCTGGGGTCTTGCCGGATTGTGTCCTGGTCCCGCCATCGCGGCGCTCAGCTATGGCGGCGCGCCGCTCGTGGTTTTCGTGCTGGCGATGCTGGCCGGAATGTGGCTGGCCCCCAGGGCCCGCTCCTATCTGGACAGCACCGTTCCGGCAGAGTAATTGAAGCGTATGGACATCCGTCAGATCACCCCGAAATACCACGTCTCGCCGCAGATCAGCGTCGAGGATGTCGCGACCCTCAAAGAGGCGGGGATCACAACCGTGATCTGCAACCGCCCCGACGGCGAGGTGCCGCGGAGCTTTCAGGCCGACGTGATCGAGGCTGCCGTCACTGAGGCGGGGCTCACCTTTCGGGTGTTGCCCCTGACGCATCAGACGATGACTCCCGAAAACATTGCGCAGCAGATGGCCTATGTGCAGGCCGCCGATGGCCCGGTTCTGGCCTACTGCGCCTCGGGGACACGCTGTTCGGTTGTCTGGGCGCTTGGACAGGCGGGCAAGCAGGACACCGACACCATCCTGCGGAGCGTGTCAGCGGCGGGTTATGACCTTGAAGGCCTGCGCCCGACACTGGACAGTCTGAGCCGGGGCTGACTGCGGTCACGATCTCCCGGGCGGGCTCCGGCCCCTGGGGGTGTGGTCGGGTTACGGGTCACTCCACCCGGCGCCCGGTGAATAGTCGCCACCATCGTCACCCGCCCCGCCGGGATCAGCGGAAAACTCGTCGCCGCTGCTGAATTCTTAGTCAAAATCCAGCGGTGGCAGGTCCGGCAAGTCCCCGATGTCGTCCGGTGGGGTGGACTGTGCCATCGGTCCCGCCACCACGTTCCGGGCCAAAGCGGCCTGCTGTGGTGCTGGCGGCGTCGGCGTTTCTGCCGCAGCGGTCACGGTCGTTCCCGGATCCTGGCTCAGGGTCTTTGGCGGCTGAAGCCGGATTGCGCGGAACCCGTTCATCTGCCCCAGCCGACCAAAAGCCAGCCCATGGCCCCGCCCCACGATCAGCTCGGCGCTGTTCAACGCCGAAACGGGCAGTTCCAGCAGATCGCCGGGGCGCAGCGCGCTCGCGCGGCTGAGCGGCATTCTGATGCGGGCCAGCACCGCTTCGATCCTTGCCGGCACCAGCATCATGCGCTGTTCGTGACGGCCAGGTTGCGCAGAGTCGGGCGCGGCTTCGGCAACCTCCGCCGCGCGCACCGGCAGAATGAACAGTATCTCGCCCCGGCGCGTCCCGGTGGCCAGATCAACCGTGATGCGAAAGGTGCGGAACGATGCCGCCTCAAGCAGCAGGCCAGCGGTCCGGGCATCTTCGACCAGAGCGCCATAGCGATAGCCGCCGAGCTGTCCGAGATCCGGATGGCCCGCCAGATTGGCCTCGAACCGTTCGAATGTGCCGTCGATCAGCGGCGCCATCATCGCGGCATCGGTGGGCGTCAGGGCCCGGTCCTCGATCGGCATGCGCGTGACCCTGGAAATGGTCTGGACCTCGATCAGGGCGGTCATGACCTCGCGATCGACCGAGGCAAGCCCGCGCACACCGTCCGGCCCCTCGAGCAACAGCACCAGCGCCCCGGGGGCAAGCAGTTCAAGGCTGCCATCCTGATCCAGCACTTCCTGCTGGACGCCCTGCGTGACCAGCGGCAGATCCCAGAGCGTGTCCGACGTGCGCGACAACGCCCGGCGCAAGGCTTTGGCCGGCGACATGGCGCGCGATTCAAGCGCCCGGCGCGAGGCACTGGCCTTCTGGCCCAGAACATCCTGTCGTGCCGGTTCACCCATAGCGCATTCTGCCCGTTTCTCGGCTGTCTCTCTTAAAGTTTATGAACAGATTTGGTTACCAAGGGCTTTAACCAAATGTCTTATTGCGCGGCCATCGCAAGTTTCCGCGGCAGGGTCACCCGGAATGCTGCACCTGCATGGCCGGGCAGATAGGCTATTTCACCGCCGAGGCGGGTCATGATCTGGCGGCTGATGGCCAGCCCCAGACCCGCGCCGCCGGCCTGCCGGTCACTCACCCGGGCAAATTTCTCGAAGATCATGTCGCGCGCCTCGATGCCGACGCCGGTGCCGTTGTCAATGAAGTCGATCACCAAAAGCTCTGCGTCTTCGCGGACCTCGATGGTCAACTCGGGGCTTGTGGCGTCGCAATACTTGCGGGCATTGGCGATGAGGTTGATGAACACCTGGCTCAGCCGGTCGAGATCGGTGATCAACATGATCTCTTCGGCGCGCGGATCGCGTCGGATGCGCAGCGTCAGCCCACCATCGTTGGCGGCGGCGGCGGCCCGGTCAAGCACCTGCCCCAGCAACCCCTGGCGCAGGTTCAGGTTGACCTGGCCGTTCTCGAGCACGCTCAGGTCCAGCAGGTCGTCCAGCAGCCGTGTCAGCCGGATCGCCTCGTCATGGATGATCGAGGCGTATCTGCTCTGCTCTGCCGCCGTCAGACCCGGGCTGTCGCGCAGAATCTCGGAAAATGCCCGGATGGATGTCATCGGTGTCCGCAACTCGTGGCTGATCTGGGTCAGGAACGCATCTTTCTGCACCGAAAGGCGGGTCAGTTTCAGGTTGGCCTCGCGCACCTGACGCGCGGTCCGGCTCAGCTCGTCCGACTGTGCCTCCAACCGGGCGGAGTATTCCATCAGCTGGGCACTTTCATCGGCCACCGCCATCAGATCCTCGACCGAGACCGAGGTGCCGCCGACGATCTGCCCGACCATCGCATGGGCGGTGGCGGCCCCGACCGAGCCGGAAAGTTCCTTTTCCAGCGTCTCCAGAAACCCAGGATTCGGGTCGGGCAGCGTCCCGCGGGCGCCCTGACGGCGGGCTTCGCGCTCGAACAGCGCCTGCGCCTCGCGAGCGCCGAGGATGCGCTGCGCCATGATCATCAGGTCCTCGGTCTGCGCCACGCCCCCTGCCCAGCTGCGCGGGCCGCCGGAGTGGTCGAAGATGTTGACGAACTGCGCGCCCTGCAACCGCTCCAGCGGCGACGGGAAACTGGTCAGCGACAGGCCGACAAACACCGTCACATTCAGCGCCATGCTCCACAGCAGCGCATGCATCAGCGGATCCAGCCCGGTGATCCCGAACAACGCCTGTGGCTGCAACCACCCCAAGCCGAACGGCCCCTGCGACATGACCGCCTCGGGCAGCGCGCCGGTGCCGATGCTGGGCAGGAACAGGGTGTACAGCCAGATGGCAAATCCGGTGATCAGCCCGCCCATGGCGCCGGTGCGTGTCGCGCCCCGCCAGAAAATGCCTCCCAACATCGCAGGCAGCACCTGTGCCAGACCGACAAAGGACACCAGTCCGATGGTGGCGAGCGCCGTGCCCCCGCCCGAGAGCGAATAGTACACATAGCCCAGTGCCACGACCCCGGCGATCGACAGCCGCCGCGACAGCAGCACGACGTGGCGCACGTCACCCGACACGCTGGCCCCGCCGCCGGTGAACCGCAGCCAGATCGGCATGACGATGTGGTTCGACACCATGGTGGACAGGGCAATCGCCGCGACGATGACCATCGAGGTCGCAGAGCTGAACCCGCCGAGAAAGGACAGCACCGCCAGCCCCTCCTGCCCCATGGCCAGCGGCACGGTCAGCACGAACAGGTCGGGGTTGGAACCGCTGGGCATGAGGTCCAGGCCCACGACCGCGATCGGCACGACAAACAGGCTCATCAGCATGAGGTACAGCGGAAAGGCCCAGCTTGCGGTGCGCAGGTGGCCTTCGTCATCGCTTTCGACAATCAGCACCTGGAACATCCGGGGCAGGCAGAGGAACGCCGCCGCGGACAGCAGGGTGAGCCCCGCCCAGCGCCCGCCGTCCATCCGCCACTGGCCGAGTTCCGAGGCGTCGATGCGGGCCAGTGTCTGCGCGGCGCCCCCCGACAGCCCCCAGACCACAAAGATGCCCACCGCCATCAGGGCCGCCAGCTTGACCACCGCCTCGACGGCGATGGCCATGACCACGCCGTGATGACGTTCATTGGCATCCAGGTTGCGGGTGCCGAATATCACCGTGAACGTGGCAAGACCGAAGGCGACCCAGAGGGCGGTGTAGCTGCGCGCGCCTTCCTCGGGTGACAGCACCCCGGGTTGGGCGAAGACCTCGAAGCTGAGGGTGACCGACTGAAGTTGCAGCGCGATATAGGGGGTGGTGCCCACCACGGCGAGAACCGTGACGCAGATGGCCAGCAGGTTCGACTTGCCATAGCGCGACGAGATCAGATCCGCGACCGAGGTGATGCGCTGGCTGCGCCCGATCCGCACCAGTTTGCGCAGCACCCACCACCAGCCCACCATCACAAGGCTGGGACCAAGGTAGATCGTCAGGTACTCGAACCCCGAACGGGCCGCCGAGCCGACCGCGCCGTAAAACGTCCAGGCGGTGCAGTAGATCGACAGCGACAGGGTGTAGACCATCGGCGCCTTGAGCCAACGCACCCGCCCCCGCAGGGCCGAGCGTTCGGCAACAAAGGCGACGGCGAACAGGAACGCCACATAGGTCAGACAGACCGCGATCAGCACGTTGAGCGTGATCATCCCCCGCTCCCGGGTTCATCCTCTCCACGTCCCAGGTACAGCGACAGGACAAAGGCCGCCAGGGCAAGGATGGCCCAGACGCCAAAGATGTAGGTCAGCGCGGCGGAACTGGAAACTGCCCCCTCTGGCGCGGCGGACCACAACAGCGGCACCGACCAGAGCAGCAGCCCCAGCACCGGCAGGAACCGCGCGGCATCCATGATCCGGCGCCGCCGATAGGAATCCCGGTGCAGGAACAGCGGCGACTTGATCCGCTCGGGTGCCGCACCTGCGTCGCGCCCGCTCTCGCCCCGGTCGGTCATGTCGCGCCGCCCACCGGCGGGACCAGGGCGCGGACCGCGTCCAGAACCTCGGCATTGCTGAAGGGTTTGGTCATGAAGTGGCTGACGCCGGCCCGTTCGGCCAGCTCCCGGTCCTTGGCCTGTCCGCGCGCCGTCAGCATCAGGATCGGCAGGGCGGAGGTTTCGGGCATTTCGCGCAGTTCCCGCAGGATATCGTAGCCGCTCTTGCCGGGCAGCATCACATCAAGGATCACCACATCGGGCTTGCGCATAAGCACGGTGTCGACCGCAGTGACACCGTTGGAATGGGTGCGCACAGTCCAGCCGTCGCGCGACAGAATGAAACTGATCGCCTCGATGATGTTCGGCTCATCCTCGATCACCAGGACCTGCTTTGGCATGCCCGTATTCCCTCCCCTGACAGGCACTGCGCAACTTTCTGTCGCATCTTGGCGGCCTTTGGTTCTTTATCACCTCTGCGCCACCGCCTGTCAAAAGCCGATCTGCGCCCGAAGCCCCAAAATCGACGGCTCGCGACGGGCCTCGCAGTCGGTTTGCGGGCAGATCCGGCAGGTCGAGCCCACCGGCAGGACCTCGTCCGTGCCGACGCCCGGACGGGGCACGATCAGCATATGCGCCTGAAACAATGGGTCGCGGTTCAGCCCCGCCTGACCCGCGGGCTGCGCCATCGCGTAGGCGGCAAAGACCCGCTGTGCCGGGCCGGGCTGGGCCACATCGCGGGCCAGCGGCATCATCGGCCGGTTCAACGCCTGATACAGCGGCCACAGCGGACAGCCCGCCCCGAAGCGCGGCATCGCAAAATCCGCCAGAGGCTTGCGATAGGTCAGGGTGCCGGAGGCATCGCAGATCGCAAGCCCCACCGGATCGGGCAGAACCTCTGGCGGCAGACTGGCAAGCCGGCGCATCGCCAGCCCTGCATCGACGCCGCACCGGCGCGCCAGCATGATCGGATCGGGCCCGATTTGCGCCACCGCCCCGGTCAGCGTCGCCAGCGGCAGTTCTGCGGCGTCCGATTCGTATTGCCTCAGGCAGCGCAACAGCAGCTCGCGGGCCGGTTCCGAGGCTGCCGCCGCGATCTCGCCGACGACCTGCTCGGGCGTGGCCGAGCCCCGTTCGAGCGCCGGGATGTGGTGCCCCTGTGCGTCAAGCAGCGCATCCACTTCTTCCTGCGGCACACTGGACCCGGATGTGCTGTCGCCCGCCGCTTCCAGGTAGCTCACCAGTGATCGGCTGGTATCCGCAAGACGCGCGGAGTCCTCATAGATGTTGCGGTGAAACCGCTGCTGCCATTCGGGCTCGATCTCTCCTGGTTCCGCCAGGATCGACGCCGCAGAGCGGATCGCGGTCACGGTGGACAGCATCTCGTGCAATGAGGCCGCGAGGTGTGGATCGTGGGTCATGCGGTCTGTCAGGGTCTCGACCGTCCGTTCCAGCGTCGCGATGCGGCGGCGGCTGTCGGCAAGCAAACCCGCCCAGCCGGGAAACCGCCCGGCGAATTCATCGGCGCGGTCCAGTTCGGCCAAACCGCCGCGCGGATCCGACGCCGCCTCGCGCAGCGCCGCGATCAAGGTGGCCTCGGCTCCTTCGGTCAGCAGCGACGGCTCGACGTCCAGAATACCGGCCAGAACCAGCAGAAGCTTTCCACCGATTCTGCGCCGGTTGTGCTCGATCAGATTCAGATACGAGGCGGAAATATCCGCGGCCCGGGCTAGATCCGCCTGCTTGAGCCCGGCCATGATCCGCCGCTCGCGGATCCGGCTGCCGGTGAGAGTGTCACGCGCCACCGGGTTTTCCTTTCGCTTTCAACGTGTTTCTGCACCGCAACATAAAAAACTTTACAGGACGTAACGGAAACTTGTGGATTACTTTACAAGATTTTCGATGAATTCAAAGCAGTTGTTGCGAGGTTTTCGACTTTTCGCGCATATTGAATTTGCACGTAACAGTGCACGCGTCATCGGGAAGAGGAGCCCGGTTTCGCATTTCACCACATGGGAGGATGCTAATGTCCAAAATGAACCTGACACGCCGTGGCGTGATCAAGACCGGCGCTGTCGCCGGCGCAGGTCTTGCCCTGCCGACCTATCTGTCGGCTGCGGCACATTCCGGTTACACCAACGCGCCCACCGGCGACACCGTCACGCTGGGCTTCAACGTTCCGCAGTCTGGCCCCTATGCCGATGAAGGCGCGGACGAGCTGCGTGCCTTTGAACTCGCTGTCGAACACCTGAACGGTGAAGGCGACGGCGGCATGCTGTCGACCTTTTCCTCAAAGGTTCTCGACGGCACCGGCATCCTGGGCAAGAAAGTCCAGTTTGTCACCGGCGACACCCAGACCAAATCGGACGCGGCCCGCGCCAGCGCCAAGTCGATGATCGAAAAAGACGGCGCCATCATGATTTCGGGCGGTTCCAGCTCGGGTGTGGCGGTTGCTGTGCAGGGTCTCTGCCAGGAAGCCGGCGTCATCTTCATGGCCGGTCTGACCCACTCGAACGACACCACGGGCAAGGACAAGAAGGCCAACGGTTTCCGTCACTTCTTTAACGCCTACATGTCGGCGGCGGCACTCGCGCCCGTGCTCAAGAACCTTTATGGCGACGATCGTGCGGCCTACCACCTGACCGCAGACTACACCTGGGGCTGGACCCAGCAGGAATCGATCCAGGCCGCGACCGAAGCGCTTGGCTGGACCACTGTGAACAACGTCCTCACCCCGCTGGCCGCCACGGACTTCTCGTCCTACATCACGCCGGTTCTGAATTCCGGCGCAGATGTTCTGGTCCTGAACCACTACGGCGGGAACATGGTGAACTCGCTCACCAACGCGGTACAGTTCGGCCTGCGCGACAAGCAGGTGAACGGCAAAAACTTCGAAATCGTCGTGCCGCTCTACTCCGAGCTGATGGCCAAGGGTGCCGGTCAGAACATCAAGGGCATCGTCGGGTCTCAGAACTGGGACTGGAAGCTCGAAAACCAGATGGGCGCCAAGTACGCGGGCACAAACGCCTTTGTGCAGTCCTTCGGCAACAAGTACGGCTTCCCGCCGTCGCAGGCCGCGCAGACCTGTTATGCGCAGACCCTGCTTTATGCGGATGCCGCAGCCCGTGCCGGCACCTTCAACCCCTGCGCCCTCGGCGAAGCCCTTGCCGGTTTCGAATTCGACGGCCTGGGCAACGGTCCGACACTCTACCGCGCCGACGATCACCAGTGCTTCAAGGATGTTCTGGTCGTGAAGGGTGCCGAAAACCCCGAGGACGAATTCAACCTGGTTGAGATCGTCGAAGTCACGCCGACCGAGCAGGTCACCTATGCGCCCGACCACCCGATGTTTGCGGGCGGTGCGCTGGGATCCTGCAACCCGGGCGCATAACCCCCGGACAGTAACCGGCCACATGGCACCCCTGTGTGACCGGTTGACCCGCACCCTGCCCGCTTACGGGCGGGGTGCTTCCCCACATGTTAACCGCAAAAGGGTGGGACCATGGACGCCATAATTCTGCAAATTCTGAACGGCCTCGACAAGGGCTCGGCCTACGCGCTGATCGCGTTGGGCCTGACACTGATCTTCGGCACGCTGGGCGTGGTCAACTTTGCCCACGGCGCACTTTTCATGATCGGGGCTTTTTGCGCGGTCACGGTGCAACGGATCCTGTCAATCAGCTTCGAGACAGTGGATCCGACCAAGACCGATTTCCTTGGCAATCCGTCAAAGATCAGCACACCTTATGTCGAACACTGGTTCGGCCCCGAATTCGGCGCCACAATCATCGACTGGTCCGTGCCCATTGCGATCCTGTTCGCCATTCCGATCATGATCCTGATCGGTTTCGTGATGGAACGCGGACTGATCAAACATTTCTACAAGCGCCCCCACGCCGATCAGATCCTGGTGACCTTTGGCCTGGCCATCGTGTTGCAGGAAGTGATCAAGTACTACTATGGCGCCAACCCGATCCAGACCGGCGCGCCGATGGTGTTTCGCGGCTCGTTCGACTTTGGCACCCTGCTGGGCTTTGATCCCAACGTGATCATCTACCCCTACTGGCGCCTGGTCTACTTCGGCTTTGCCGCCCTGATCATCGGTGCAGTCTTCGCCTTCCTGCAGTTCACCACCTTCGGCATGGTGGTCCGGGCCGGTATGGCCGACCGCGAGACGGTGGGACTGCTGGGCATCAACATCGACAAGCGCTTTACCATCATGTTCGGCCTCGCCGCCGCCGTGGCGGGACTGGCGGGGGTGATGTACGCCCCGATCAACGCGCCGAACTATCACATGGGCATGGACTTCCTGGTGCTGAGTTTCGTGGTCGTCGTGGTCGGCGGGATGGGGTCGCTGCCCGGGGCGGTGCTGGCAGGTTTCCTGCTGGGCATCCTCGAAAGCTTTGCCTCGATGACCCAGGTCATCGACCTGATCCCCGGTATCAACCAGATCATCATCTATGTCGTCGCGATCGTTGTATTGCTGACCCGCCCCCGTGGCCTGATGGGCCGCAAAGGCGTGATGGAGGAATAAGACATGTTCGGACTCGATAAAAAAGACACCACCCTGCTGCTTATCGTCGCCGTTCTGACGATGTTCGCCCCCTTCATCCTCAACCCCTTTCCTGCGGGATCGGGCATGGCGCAGTTCAACGCGGGCTATCCCGATCTCATGCAGCGCTTTGTGATCTTCGGGATCTTCGCCATCGGTTTCAACATCCTGTTCGGCCTCACCGGATACCTCAGCTTTGGCCACGCGGCCTTTCTGGGGGTCGGGTCCTACTCGGCGGTCTGGATGTTCAAACTGCTCAGCATGAACGTCATTCCGGCCATCATTCTGTCGGTCATCGTCGCGGGGGTCTTCGCGCTGATCATCGGGTTCGTCAGTCTGCGCCGCTCCGGCATCTACTTTTCGATCCTGACGCTGGCCTTCGCGCAGATGTCCTTTGCGCTGGCCTATTCGGTGCTCACCCCGATCACCAATGGTGAAACCGGCCTGCAACTCAGCCTCAGCGATCCGCGCATCCTCGGCACGTCGGTGTCGGCCGATGGCGGCATTCCGGTGACATCGCTGTTCGGGATCGAGATGCGCTCGACCGCGGAAATGCAGCTTGGCCCCTGGCTGTTCCAGTTCAACGCCGGCTACTACCTCTGCGCGGTGCTGATGCTTGTGGCCTTTTACCTCGCGATCCGCATCTTCCGCTCGCCGTTCGGGCTGATGCTGCGGGCGGTGAAATCCAACCAGCAGCGGATGAACTACACCGGCCTCAACGCCCGTCCCTACACCCTGGCGGCCTTTGTGATCTCGGGCATGTATGCCGGTCTGGCCGGTGGTCTGCTCGCCTCGATGGACCCTCTGGCGGGCGCCGAGCGGATGCAGTGGACGGCCTCTGGCGAGGTGGTGCTGATGACCATTCTCGGCGGTGCCGGCACGCTGATCGGCCCGGTTCTGGGCGCAGGCTTCATCAAGTACTTCGAAAACATCTTCTCGAAGATCAACGACAACGTCCTGCACAGCTGGTTCGCCTTCATGCCCGACGGGCTCGAGGATCTGATGGTGACCATCGTCCACCCCTTTGTCGGCAAGGGCTGGTCGCTGACCCTGGGCCTGATGTTCATGGCCGTGGTCATCTTCCTGCCCGGCGGTCTGGTCGAAGGCGGCCAGAAGATCGGCAAGATGTTCCGCCGCAAGAAGGCTGTTGACGGTACCCCGTCCGCCGCCAAGACACCCGCAGAATAAGGAGGCACGTCATGGGCATTCTCGAAGTCAAAGACGTCAACAAGCGCTTCGGCGGCCTCCAGGCCCTCGGCAACGTCAACCTTTCGGTCGCCGACAACACGGTGCACGCGATCATCGGCCCGAACGGCGCGGGCAAGTCCACCCTGCTCAACTGCCTGGTCGGCAAGCTGATCCCGGACACCGGATCGGTGATGTTCGACGGGCAGTCGGTGCTGGGACGCAAGCCTTACGAAATCAACCAGATGGGCATCTCCCGCGTGTTCCAGACCCCCGAGATCTTCGGCGATCTCACGGTGATGGAAAACATGATGATCCCCTGCCTCGCCAGACGCGACGGATCGTTCCGGATGCACGCACTTGCCTCGGTGTTCAGCGAAAAGGCGCTGCGCGCACGGGCCGAAGAGATGCTGGCCGAGGTCAAGATGCTGGACAAGCGTGACATGCACGCGGCCTCGATGTCGCGCGGCGACAAGCGGCGCCTGGAAATGGCGATGTGTCTGGTGCAGGAGCCGCGTCTGCTGCTGCTGGACGAACCGACGGCCGGCATGGCGCGGGCGGACACCAACAACACCATCGACCTGCTCAAGGACATCAAGGCGCGCGGCAACATAACCATGTGCATCATCGAACACGACATGCACGTGGTGTTTTCGCTGGCCGACCGGATCACCGTTCTGGCCCAGGGCACACCGCTGGTCGAGGACACGCCGGCAAACATCAAGGGCCATCCCAAGGTACGCGAAGCGTATCTCGGCGAGTCGGCTTAAAGGGAGGACACAGCCATGAACGTCAAACCCGACTTTTCCAAGCATGCCAGCCACGCGGAAACCGCCCCGGCCTTTCTGTCGGTCTGGGACATCCACGCCTACTACGGCGAAAGCTACATCGTCCAGGGCGTGAGCTTCAACGTCCACGAGGGCGAGATCCTCGCCCTGCTGGGGCGCAACGGCGCGGGCAAGACCACCACCCTGCGGTCTATCGCGCGGCTGGCCAACCCGCAGGTGAACAAGGGCGAAATCTGGCTGGACCACCAGCCCCTGCACAAGATGTCGTCGTATCAGGCGTCGATGGCAGGTCTGGGTCTGGTCCCCGAAGACCGCCGCATCATCCCCGGTCTCACCGTCGAGGAAAACCTGCAACTGGCGCAGATCGCACCGCCGATCGGCTGGTCACTGGATCGGCTTTACGAATTGTTCCCCCGCCTTGGCGAGCGGCGCAAGCAAGAGGGCGTGACCCTCTCGGGCGGCGAGCAGCAGATGCTGGCCATCGCCCGGGCACTGGCGCGCGACATCAAGGTTCTGCTGCTGGATGAACCCTACGAAGGTCTTGCTCCGGTGATTGTCGACGAGATCGAAAAGACCCTGCGCATCGTCAAAGAGCAGGGCATGACTACGATCATCGTCGAACAGAACGCTGTACGGGCGCTGCAACTGGCCGACCGGGCGGTAATCCTGGACACCGGGTCCATCGTCTTTGATGGCACAGCCTCAGAAGTGCTTGAAAACGAACAACTTCGCGCCGAATATCTGGCCATCTGACATGCCCCCCGGAACCCGGCCCCCCGTACGACTAAAGGTGTCTTGCAATCGGGGGCCGGGCCGTCTTCTTTGCCCCCAAACTGGAGGAGCCTGAAATGCTTGATAAAACCTATCCCCCCACATCCGAAACCATCGCCCGCGCCCATGTCGATGCGGCGAAGTATGACGAGATGTACGCGGCCAGCATCAAGGACCCCGAAGCCTTCTGGTCCGAGCACGGCAAACGCATCGACTGGATCAAACCCTACACCCAGGTCAAGGACACCGACTTCACCCTAGGGCAGGTCAAGATCAACTGGTTCGCCGACGGCACGCTGAACGTTGCCGCCAACTGCATTGATCGCCACCTTGCCAGCCGCGCAAACCAGACCGCGATCGTCTGGGAGCCGGATGACCCCAAGGAAGCCGCACAGCACATCACGTATCAGCAGCTGCATGACAACACCTGCCGCATGGCCAATGTGCTGCGCGATCTCGGCGTCGAAAAGGGCGACCGGGTCATCCTGTACCTGCCGATGATCCCCGAGGCGGCCTATGCCATGCTGGCCTGTGCCCGCATCGGCGCAATCCACTCCATCGTCTTTGCCGGCTTTTCCCCCGACGCCCTGTCCGCCCGCATCAACGGTTGCGGTGCAAAGGTTCTGATCACAGCTGACGAGGCCCCGCGCGGCGGCAAGAAGACCGCGCTCAAGGCGAATGCCGACAAGGCGTTGCGGGACGCCAGCGATCAGGTCAAATGCCTTGTGGTCAAGCGGACCGGTGGTCAGACCACCTGGACCGAGGGCCGCGATTTTGACTACAACGCGCTGGCACAGGACGCGGCGACGACCTGCGCTCCGGCCGAGGTGAATGCAGAGGATCCGCTGTTCATCCTCTACACCTCCGGCTCGACCGGTCAGCCCAAGGGTGTGGTGCACACCTCGGGCGGCTACCTGGTCTATGCCGCAATGACCCACCAGATCACCTTTGATTACCACGACGGCGACGTCTACTGGTGCACGGCCGATGTGGGCTGGGTCACCGGGCACAGCTACATCGTTTACGGCCCGCTCGCCAACGGCGGCACCACCCTGATGTTCGAAGGGGTGCCGACCTGGCCCGACGCCAGCCGCTTTTGGCAGGTCTGCGAAAAGCACAAGGTGACGCAGTTCTACACCGCACCTACCGCGATCCGCGCGCTGATGGGTCAGGGCAAGGAGTTTGTCACCAAATGCGACCTGTCCTCGCTGCGCCTGCTGGGCACCGTGGGTGAGCCGATCAACCCCGAAGCCTGGAACTGGTACAACGACGTGGTCGGCGGCGGGCGCTGCCCCATCGTCGACACCTGGTGGCAGACCGAAACCGGTGGCCACCTGCTGACCCCCCTGCCCGGTGCTCATGCCACCAAACCCGGTGCCGCGATGAAGCCGTTCTTTGGCGTGCAGCCGGTGGTGCTGGAGCCAACAACCGGCGCGGAAATCGCCGAGTCGCCCGCTGAAGGCGTGCTGGCGATCAAGGACAGCTGGCCGGGTCAGATGCGCACCGTCTGGGGTGATCACGACCGGTTCGAAAAGACCTACTTTTCGGACTACAAGGGCTATTACTTTTCCGGCGACGGCTGCCGCCGCGATGCGGATGGCGACTACTGGATCACCGGACGCGTCGACGATGTGATCAACGTATCGGGCCACCGCATGGGCACTGCCGAGGTGGAATCGGCGCTGGTCGCCCATGCCCAGGTCGCCGAGGCCGCCGTGGTCGGCTATCCGCACGACATCAAGGGTCAGGGCATTTACTGCTATGTCACCCTGATGAACGGGGTCGAGCCGTCCGAAGAGCTCAGGAAGGAACTGCGCACATGGGTGCGCAACGAGATCGGCCCGATTGCCTCACCGGACCTGATTCAGTGGGCGCCGGGCCTGCCCAAGACCCGCTCGGGCAAGATCATGCGCCGTATCCTGCGCAAGATCGCCGAAAACGACTTTGGTGCGCTGGGGGATACCTCGACCCTGGCAGACCCGTCGGTCGTTGACGACCTCATCAACAACCGCATGAACCGGGCGTAATGGCGATGGCTGAAACAACTCTCGCCGTTGCGGCCCCCGTCCTGATCCTGCTGGGCCCGCCGGGCGCCGGCAAGGGCACGCAGGCCCGGATGATTGAGGAAAAATTCGGCATGGTGCAGCTTTCGACCGGCGACTTGCTGCGCGCCGCCGTGAAACAGGGCACCGACGCCGGCAACCGGGCCAAGGCGGTGATGGAGGCCGGCGGCCTGGTCAGCGATGACATCGTGATCGCCATCCTGCGCGACCGTCTGGCGGATCGCGACACCGAACAGGGTGTGATCCTGGACGGCTTTCCGCGCACCACGCGACAGGCCGAAGCCCTGGACCTGCTGCTGGCCGAGCGCGAGCAGAAGATCGACGCGGCCATCAGTCTTGAGGTCGATGACGGCGAAATGGTCACCCGGATTTCCGGGCGCTTCACCTGTGCGGGCTGCGGCGAAGGCTACCACGACAGCTTCAAGGCCCCCAAAACCGCCGGAATCTGCGACAGCTGCGGTGGCACCGACATGATCCGGCGCGCCGATGACACCGCAGAAACCGTCAGCAGCCGACTCGCGGCCTACCACGCCCAGACGGCGCCGCTCGCGCAGTATTACGCTGACCGGGGCGCGCTGCACCGGGTTCCAGCCATGGGCGCGATCGCCGATGTCGCGGAGCGGTTGGACGCCATTGTGACCGCCACCCGGGGCTGACACCTCCACACGGCCCCGAAAACACCGGGCGCACCCTGTTTCAGGGCTGCGCCCGGTTGCATTGCGGGGCTGCCAAGTCCCGGAAAATGCACAGCGCCGCACCAGAGGACCTGTATTTTCTGACAGGTTCCTGCCAAAAAACTGCATCTGGCATGGACGCCGGGTGGCATAATGCGCAACTCTGCACGAAACGCGCGGCCACCAGTGGCCGGACAGCCGAGAGGGAGAAAAATGTCGTTTTTCTGGGCTGTCCCGCAGACATCAAGGGATCACATCACAGCGATCCCCGGCCGACCCCGGCGGCGCTGCACATGGTGACACACCGCGACGGCCTGAGGTTTCGGATCTTTCTGATATTTGCGGCCCTCGCGCTGGCTTTGGTCGGCGGTTTGCAGGCCGTGCTCTGGTTCGGGGCCGCCAAAGCCGCGGAAACCAGCGTCGAGACCGGGCTGGCGCTGACCGGGCTGGCCGGCACCGGATTGATCCTCGCGCTGAGTGTCGCCGCGTGGATCTACCTTGACGAGCACATTGCCAAGCCGCTGGAACATCCACCGACCGCGCCCCCGCAGTCCGGCGAAACCGACCTGTCCGAACCGTGCCGACCAGTCCAGGAGACGGCCGCGCAACACGAGACACGCAGGCTGACCGGCCGTCTGGCCGAGCTGGAAGCAGAGAAACTTCAACTGACCCGGGTGCTGCGCGAGGTTCCGGTCGCCATCCTGATGATCAACGCGGCGGATCGGATTCTGCTGTACGACAGTCAGGCGGCAGAACTGCTGTCACGCAGCGGCCCGCCCCGGCTGAACGCGCCGCTGAGCGATTATTTCAACCCCGACCTGATCGCCGGCGCGCGGGCCCGGATGCAGCGCACCGGGCTCGAGGTCCGCTTTGCCGCCGTCCCGGGGGCGGTCGGCACGCGCATCGACGCGCGAATGCGCCCTCTCGAAGATGGCGGAGCGCTGGTCGTCCTGGACGAGGCAGCACCGCGCGCGGACAGCCCTGTGCCAGGCCCGCTGGTCTATGACTTTGACCTGATCGCAGCGCAGACCCCGGTCAGGGCCGAGGACATACCGCTGAATGCCCTGACATTTGTGGTGCTGTCGACAGAGACCACCGGGCTTTTGCCGCACCGCGACGAGGTGCTGCGGATCGGGGCGGTGCGGATGGTCGGCTCCAGCATCCTGCGGCGCGAGGTGCTGGACCTGCGCATCGGAGCGACCGGCCATGATGATGCAAGCGGGCGCGGGATGCGCGCGGGCACAGCGCCGGAGGCACGCCCGACAATCCTGACCGCCATCGAGCAGTTTCACACCTTTGCAACCGACGCGGTCATCGTCGCCCATAACGCGCCGCTGCGCATGGCCTTTCTGCGCCGCCACGATGCCAGCACCGGTCTGGTCTGGGATCTGCCGCAGATTGATCTGGTGCTGCTTTCCGCCCTCTTGTTTGGTGACGGCGCGGACCACAGTCTGCGGGCGCTTGCCGGGCGGACGGGCGTGACACTGCCCGCGGCACCGGCGCGCGGCGGGCTGTCACAGGCGTTGATGGCCGCCGAAGTGATGCAGCGGCTGATGCCGCTTCTGACCGGACACGGGCTGGAAAGCCTGGGCCATCTGGTCGAGGCGCTGCAACGCCATGCCGACCGGCTGGAAAGACTGCACTAGGTGGCGTGGCCCGGGCTGTCACCGACGGCCAGATCGGCGACAAAAATCCCGTCGTAACCGCCGGAACAGAGGGATACCAGAAGCCCGCCGGCGCGCTGGTGATCGGGATGCGCCTCATAGGCCAGATGTGCCGCCCTGTCGGCGAATGTCACCACAAAACCATAGGGGTAGTCTTGCGATTTCGTCTCGAAATCGTGGTTCGGCCCGTGGTCGAACGCCAGCAATCCCGGCACCTTGGCGACCAGCCCGTCCAGCAGACCCAGCGCTTCCAGCAGGATGGCGGCGTCATGTTCCGGTGGCAGGTTGAGCAGAACGATGTGGCGAATCATGGACTTTTTCCTTCAGATCCAAAACCAAGGCTGGATTCCCGTGCGGCCAATGCCACCGGTGCGCGCCGCATCGGCGGTGGGTGCTGGCCGGTTTCCACCCAGTCCAGCAGAGCTGCGGCGGTGTCGCGGCCAAATTGGGCGATGTCGCAGGCGACCGAACTGAGGCGGGGCCAGACCTGGCCACAGTCTTCGATATCGTCAAAGCCGACGATGCGGAAATCCGTCCCCACGGTGCGGCCCTGACGCGCAAAACCTGACAGCATGCCCAGCGCCACCTGATCATTGAAACAGACAGCCGCATCTATTTCAGGATGGCGGCGGCTGAGCAGCGCGGCCATCTCGGCGCCAAAGGCGCGCGACGTGCGGCCGGGAAAGCTGCGCGGCGCCATGCCGGTGCCGCGCAGCGCCTCAAGATACCCGGTCATCCGTTCGGTGGTGACCGCGCGGTCCGGCAGACCGCCGACAAAGGCGATGTTGCGCGCCTGCTGCGCAATCAGATGCTGGGTCGCCAGCAGCCCGCCCCGGGCATAGTCAAAGGCGGCAAAGGGGAACAGATCGCCGCGCATGTCGACCTGCCGCAGCACCTGCAAACAGGGAATGCCGGCGCGGGCGATCTGTTCGAAGGTCTCGGCCTCCTGCCCGTATGCGGGCGAGATCACAAAGGCCGAGACTCCGTGTTCGATCATCGAGCCGACCATCTGCGCCTGCAACGCGCCGTCCTCGTCCGAATTCGAGATCACCGTGGCATAGCCCTGCGCGGACAGGGCCATCTGCACCGAGGTGGCAAACTCGGTAAAGAACGGGTTGCGCAGGTCGTTGATCACAAGCCCGATCAACCCCACCGAAGAGGCCCGCAGGTTGGCGGCGGCGCGGTTGTAGACATAGCCGGTTTCGGCCATCGCCGCGCGCACCTGTTTCGCGGTTTCCTCGCGCACCGTCGGACTGCCGCGCACCACCAGCGAGACGGTGGATTTCGACACGCCGGCCGCACGGGCCACGTCCAGGATGGTGGGTCGGCGTGGGCTCATGTCAGTCTATTCCATGCAGGGCCAGCAAGGTCGTCATCCGGTTCTGCGCAAGGTCGGGGCGCGCAAGCAAGCCTGCCTGATCCGCCAGCCGGAAGATTTCCGCATAATGCGCGATCGGACGAGTGGATTGAAAGCCCGCCGGCATGATGAAATGCTTCTGGGTGCCGTTCAGCCACGACAAAAAGGCGATGCCCGCCTTGTAGAACTGTGTCGGGGCCCGAAAAATCTCGCGGCTCAGCGGCACTGTGGGGGACAGAAGGGCATGGTAGCGGTCCAGATCCTCCATTGCCAGTGCTTCGAGCGCGCGCGACGCGGCGGGGGCAATGGCCGCGAAAATGCCCAGCAGGGCATGGGAATAATGCGCGCCGTCCCCTTCGATCAGGGCGGCATAGTTGAAGTCATCCCCGGTATAGAGCCGCACACCCGCGGGCAGGCGTTTGCGGAATGCCTCTTCATGTGCCTGATCCAGCAGCGAGATCTTGATGCCGTCGACCTTGCCGACATGGGCGTTGATCAGCTCCAGCACGGTTTCGGTTGCCGTCGCCACGTCGGAGCTGCCCCAGTAGCCGCCCAGCGCTGCGTCAAAGGCGTCGCCCAGCCAGTGCAACACCACCGGCTCCTTTGCCTGATCCAGCAACTGACCGTACAGCTTCAGATAGCCATCGGCATCGGCGTTGATCGCAGGCAGCGCCCGCGTCGCCATCAGGATCAGCTGGCCGCCCGCCGCCTCGATCGCGGCCATCTGGGTTTCATAGGCCGCCCGGATCGCATCCAGACTGCGCAGCTCGGCCAATGGCACGTGGTCGGTTCCGGCTCCACAGGCCACGCGCGGTTTCAGCGGATGGGCCCGCGCTTCGGTCATCGTCCGCGTGATCAGTTCCCTGGCGGTCAGCCAGTCGACCCCCATGCCGCGCTGCGCCGTGTCCATCGCCTCGGCCAGACCCAGCCCCTGATCCCAGAGCGTGTGCCGGAACGCCAGTGTCGCATCCCAATCAACCGCCGGACGCCCGATCCAGGGGTCGCGTTCGCGCAGCGGGTCCGAGATCACATGGGCTGCGGCAAAAGCTGTCCGTGTCAACGGCACATGCGGTGCCCGCGGGATCAGCGGCGTTCCGGTCAGGGCGTAGTCTGCAAGGGTTCCGTCGGATTTTGGCAGGCGCATGGGTCAGGCTCCGATATCTTCGCGGATCATGTCGGCGGCCTTCTCGGCGATCATGATGGCGGTTGAGTTGGTGTTGGCGGATACGAGACGCGGCATGATGCTGGCGTCGATCACCCGCAGTCCGTCGATGCCGTTGAACCGCAGCCGCGGGTCGACCACGGCAGCAGCGTCCGCGCCCATCCGGCAGGTGCCCGCCGGGTGGTGGTCGGTCTTGGCATGGGCGGCGGCATAGGCCGCCAGATCCGCGTCGCTGGTCAGATCGGGCCCCGGCAGACGTTCCGCCAGCACGTAGGGTTCGAGCGCCTCCTGCGCCATGATCTCGCGCACCATGCGCAGGCCGCGGATCGACATTTCCCTGTCATGGGGGTCGGCCCAGTAGTTCGGGTCGATCAGCGGCGCGGCCGTCGGGTCCGCCGAGGCCAGCCGCACCGTCCCGCGCGAGCGCGGCCGCAGGTAGGCCGAATTCAGCGTCACACCGCCGTGCGGCATGTGATCCACCCCCGCCTCGATCCCCGAACCCAGGCCGAGATGGAACTGGATATCCGGCGAGCGGGCGTTTTCGTCGGCGTACCAGAAGCCCCCCGTCTCGAACAGCGACGACGCAACCGGACCGGAGCGGTTGAACAGGTATCGCAGCCCGGCCACCGCCGACCAGAGGGGTCTGGCGTATTTGTCATAGGTGTAATCGCCACGGCATTCGCAGATGGTGAACAGGTCCAGGTGATCCTGCAGGTCCGCGCCGACGCCGGGCTGATCGAGAATCGCCTTGATGCCCACTGCGCGCAGATGCTCTGCCGGACCGATGCCCGACAGTTGCAGCAGACGCGGCGAACCGATGGCCCCCGAGGACAGCAGCACCTCGCTGCTGGCGTGGATCTGTTCGCCGCCGATCAGTTCGACACCGGTAGCGCGGCCCTTTTCGACGATGATCCGCTGCACCTGCGTACCGCTGCGCACGGTCAGGTTCTTGCGGTGCCGCACTGGATCGACATAGGCCACCGAGGTCGAGGAGCGGCGCACATTGCGCTGGGTCAGCTGGTAATAGCCCACTCCGTCCTGCTTTTCCCCGGCCATATCCAGGTTGCGCGGAATGCCGAGCTGCGCCGCCGCCTCAAAATATCCTTCGCAGATCGGCAGCGGGGCCGCGGGCTGCGACACCCCCAATGGACCGCCCTTGCCGTGATAGCGATCCTCATAGGTGTCGTTGTCTTCTGCCTTGCGGAAATACGGCAGCACGTCCTCGTAAGACCAGTCGTCACAGCCCAACTGCCGCCATTCGTCATAATCCTGCGCCGCGCCACGGGTGTAGATCTGCGCGTTGACCGACGATCCGCCGCCCATCACCCGGGCCTGGGTATAGCGCAACCGGCGCCCGCCGAGATGCTCTTGCGGCGTTGTGTACCAGCCCCAGCTTCCGATGCCCTTGGTCATCTTGGCAAAGCCGGCGGGCATCTTGTAGAACGGATGCCAATCGCGCCCCCCGGCCTCGAGCAGCAGGACGTTTGCCGTACCCTCGGACAGTCGCGCCGCCAGCACGCAGCCGGCTGAGCCGCCGCCGATGATGATGAAATCGTAGGTCTGTGCCATGTTGACTGCCTTAAAGTCTGGGGATGGAGAGTCCACCGTCCAGCGGGATGACCGCGCCGGTGGCAAACTGCATGTCGCCGCGCGCCAGCGGCAGAACGGCCGAGCCGATGTCCTGCGCCGTGCCCCAGCGGCGGGCGGGCACCAGCCCGGCTTCGATCCGATGGGTATAGCTGTCCTGCACCGCCGCCGTCATCGGCGAGGTGATGATGCCCGGGCGCAGTTCGAACACCCCGATCCCGGCCGACGCCAGTCGGGTCGCGAACAGTTTGGCCATCATCGACGCGCCGGCCTTCGAGATACAGTATTCCGCCCGCTCGACCGACACCATCTCGGCGCTGGCAGAGGTCACGAACAGCATCGACCGGTAGGGATCCGCGGCCCGATCCAGCATCTGCCGCGCCACCGCCTGCGCCAGAAAAAAGGCGCCGCGCAGGTTGATGTTCAGGGTGAAATCGAAATTCTCCGGCGCGATGTCGAGCATGTCGCCGCGCAGCCGTGCCGGCACGCCGGCATTCGAGACATAGGTGTTCAGCGGCCCCACCTGCGCCAGCAGCGCGCCGATCCCGTCGGGATCGGCCACATCGTGACGGAAATAGCGTGCTTCGGGGCCGAGTCGTGACAGGGCGGCGCGCACCGTATCCGACGCGGGCGCGACTTCGGCGGTGATTGTCACCCGCCAGCCGGCGTCGGCCAGCGCCGTGGCGATGCCCAGCCCGATGCCTTGCTGGCCACCGGTGATCAGCGCATGACGGCTCATGTCCGGCCCACCGAGACGGCTTCGGCGCAGCGCAGCGCATGCGCGGCCACGGTCAGCGACGGGTTCACCGCCGCCGAGGTCGGCAGCACGCTGGCATCGGCGATGAAGAGGTTGGGATGGTCATGGGTGCGGCCACGGACATCCGTCACCGACTGCGCCGGGTCCAGCCCCATGCGGGCGGTGCCGCACTGATGGGACGGCGTGCGCCGGTCAAAGGCCTTGGACAGCACCACGGGAAACCCCGCGCGGCGCAGGACCGATTTCATCCTGGCGACAAGTGCCATATGCGCCTCCCAGTTCGAACGTTTCCAGTCGAGACAGATCTGCCCGCCGCGCAGCGTCACCCGGCTGTCCGGGTTTGGCAGATCCTCGGACATGAGGTAGAAGTCGATGCTGCGGTCGGTGATCCACCTGGCGACGGCCTGCGGGATGCCCGCCTGCGATGCCAGGATGGGGGCCGAGATCTTGCCCAGCAGCTGCACATTCCCCAGCGGCTTGTCGTCCGGCCCGCCCCGCAGGTAGAAATCGTTCAGTGTCAGGCTCTTCTGATAGACCGACGGGTTGCGGCGCAACGGATGCAGCGCCAGCATCGCCGAGGCGTTGTGGTTCATGAAGTTGCGCCCCACCTGATCAGACCTGTTGGCCAGCCCGGCGGGATGCAGCGCGTCCGCCGAGCGCAGCAGCAACGCAGCGGTGTTCACCGCCCCTGCCGCCAGCACCACCACCGGCGCGGTCAGCGTTTCGCCAACACCGTTGCGGGTGACTGCGACCCCGGTGATCCGCCCGGTGGCACCGGCCAGCAGCCGGTCCACATGCGTGCCGGTCTGCAAGGTCACATTGGGATGTTTCAGCGCCTCGGCCAGACCACAGGTTTCGGCGTCCATCTTGCCGCCGCAGGTGTCCGGGTGCCCGTCCCAGGGCGTGGCGCCGCGCGCCAGCCAGCGGTCCAGATCGACCCCCAGAGGCAGCGGCGAGGGATGCAGCCCCGCCGCGCTCAACCGGGCCGCAAGATCGGAGATCACCGGTTCGTGCGGCACCGGGGGGTGCGGATATCCGCCGGAATGCGCCGGTTCGCTCGGGTCCTGCGCAACGGCGCCACGCACCTGGTACAGCGTTTCGGCGCGGTCGTAATAAGGCGCGAAATCGCCATAGGACACCGGCCAGCCGACACTGCGCCCCCCCAGATGGGCGATGGGGGAAAAGTCCGCTTCGCGGAACCGGAACAGCACCGCGCCGTACATCTTGGTATTGCCGCCGACATAGTAGAAATTGCCGGGATTGAAGGGGGTTCCAGCCCCGTCCAGCCAGCTTTCCCTGGGCCGGTAGTGCCCGCGGGCAAAGATCGCGCCCGGATCCCGTGCCTCGGGACTGTCGCGCAGATGTTCGCCGCGCTCGAGGATCAGGATCCGCCGCCCGGTCGGGGCGAGCGCGGCCGCCAGCGTGGCCCCGCCCATGCCCGATCCAACAACGATGATATCCGGCCCGGTCACGGGGTCAGCCCCGAACCCAGGGGTCGCGGCCCGGTGTCACCTTCATGGTCAGGGTCTTGAGCTCGGTAAACTCCTCAAGCCCATAGCGCCCCAGTTCCCGCCCCTGCCCGCTTTGCTTGACGCCGCCAAAGGGCATTTCCGGAAAGCCGTCCATCCAGGTGTTGGTCCAGACGGTGCCGGCCTGCACCCGGCGGGCAAATTGCAGGCACGTGTGCATGTCCCGGCTCCAGACCCCCGCCGACAGGCCGTAGGTCGCGCCGTTCGCCAGAGCAAGCGCCTCATCGAAGTCGCGGAACCGCAGCACCGCAAGCACGGGTCCAAAGACCTCGTCCTGCGCGATGGCCATGTCCGGCGTCACGTCCGTGACCACGGTCGGCCCGTAGAACTGCCCCGGCAATCCGTCCAGATCCAGTGCCCCGCCATCCAGGGCGATGGTCGCGCCCCCGTCCTTGGCATCGCTGACATAGCCCGCGATCTTGGCCTGATGCTCGGGCGAGATGATGGCACCGACCTGGGTGTCGGGATGCATCGGGTCACCAAAGGAAACCCTGCGCGACAGGGCGACAATCTTGTCGGTCAGCGCCTGCGCCACATCCTCGTGCACGATGATCCGGCTGCCGGAGTTGCAGCATTCCCCGGCGTTGAAGTAGATGCCGAAGGTGATCGCATCGGCGGCGGCGTCCAGATCCGCATCCGCAAAGATCACCTGCGGGTTCTTGCCCCCCAACTCGAACGACAGTTTCTTGAGCGTCCCGGCGGCGGCGGCGGCAATCCGTTTGCCGACCCCGGTCGAGCCGGTGAAAGACACCATGTCCACATCCGGGTGCGTCGACATCCGCGCACCGACCGGATCGCCGAACCCCAGCACGATGTTGACCACCCCTGCGGGCAGGCCCGCCTCGATCAGCATTTCCCCCAGCATCACGGTCGTGGACGGCGTCATCTCCGAGGGTTTGACCACGGCTGTACAGCCAGCGGCCAGCGCAAAGGGCAGCTTCTGGCTGACGATGAGGAAGGGAAAGTTCCACGGCGTGATGACCGACACCACGCCGATCGGGTCACGCAGCACCACCCCCAGCATGTCCGGACCCAGCGTGTTGTGGCTGTCCCCGTGCATCGTGCGTGCCAGGGACGCAGCATAGCGCCACAGGTCCGCCGCGCCCGCGATTTCCGCGCGCGCCTGCGAGATCGGCTTGCCGCTTTCCAGCACTTCCATCACCGCGATCTCTTCGCGCCGCGCGTCGATCAGGTCCGCGACCTTCAGCAGGAGCGTCGCGCGGTGTTTGCCCGAGGTCTCGGCCCAGCCCGAGGTGTCAAACGCCCGGCGCGCGGCGGCGATCGCAGCGTCGGTCTCAGCCGCGCCACCTTTGGCCGAAGTGCTGACCAGTGTGCCATGCGCAGGCGAGCGGCGCTCGAATGTTGCAGCGCTGGTCTGCCACGCGCCATCAATCAGGTGGCGGCCGACAAACGGTCCCGGCAGGGTCACGGAGGCAGCATTGATCAGGGTGAGGTCATTCATGGTTCAGCGTCCCGGAAATTCTGGAGTACGTTTGTTGGCAAAGGCATCGACGCCTTCGGCCTTGTCTGCGCTGGCGCCGATCATGGCCCCGCCCAGCGCTTCGATCATCGCCGAGCGGTCTTCGCCGACGGCGGCATGGATCTGGTATTTCGCGACTTCGGTGGCCATCGGGCTGGTCCCGGCCAGTTTGCCCGCCATGGCGCGGGCCGTGGCCTCGGGGTCGTCACTGACCTCTGCCGCAAACCCCAGGGCACAGGCCCGTTCGGCGCTCAGACGGCGCCCGAACAGTGCCATTTCCTTGACCACCGGCTCCGGCAACAGGCGGGTCAGGCGCTGTGTGCCCGACCAGCCCGGCACGATGCCGACCTGGGTTTCCGGCAGCGCCAGCGTCGCGCGCGGGGCCATCACCCGGATATCGCAGGCTGTGGCCAGTTCCAGCCCGCCGCCGAAGGCATGGGCGCCGATGGCCGCGATGGTGGGGTGGGACAGCCGGGCCAGCCGGTCAAAGATCCGGTGGCCGTCCCGGACCCAGTGGCGGGCGAAGTCAAAGGGGCTGAGCGCCCCCCAGGCGATGATGTCGGCGCCGGCGCAAAACGCCTTGGCCGGTTGCGCGGCCACGATGACGCAGCGCACCGAGCGCTCGCGTTCCAGCGTGGCGCAATGCTGGTCCAGCTGCGCCAGCATGTCCGGCGTAAAGGCATTCAGCTTGTCCGGATTGTCCAGCCGCAGCGTTGCGACCGCGCCGTCGATGCTCAGGTCCACACCGCTCATAGCTTCAGCCCCATCGGCCCGGCCCCGAGCAGCGACAGGGGCAGGGTCGTGGCGTCCGCAGCCACCCGCACCCGCCCCTCGGACGCCTGGACGATGTCGCGCTCGGCGTCGATCCCCGGCATGATTTCATAGGCCTCCAGCCCGGTATCGGTCAGCCGCATCACGCAGCGCTCGGTGATGTAAACCACCTCCTGCCCGGTCCGCAGCGCCCGCCGACCGGCAAAGGTCACATGTTCGACTTCGGCCACCATCTTGGTGAACTTGCCCGGCTTGGTGACGATCAACCCGGTATCCGTCAGCTCCAGCCCGGCTGCCGCCTCGAAATAGCCGGAAAAGACGATCTTGCGGGCATGGGAGGTGATGTCGACGAAGCCGCCGCACCCGGCCGTGAGATACGGTTTCTTGCCCAGCTTCGACACGTTCACGTTGCCCTGCACGTCGACTTCGAGGAACGACAGAAAGGACACGTCAAAGCCGCCGCCCTGAAAGTAGGTGAACTGGTTCGGGCTGGGCATGAAGGCATCCGCATTGGACGCACAGCCAAAGGCAAAACCGGTCAGCGGCATCCCCCCGACGGCGCCCTGTTCGATCGCCCAGGTGACGGCCTGTGCGTGGCCTTCCTCGAGCAGGATGCGCGGCACCATCGCCGAGATACCAAAGCCGAGGTTGGCGGTCTGGCCGCGCTTGAGCTCCATCGCCGCGCGCCGCGCGATCACCTTTTCCACGCCGTGCTCGGCCAGCGCGAAGGACGACCAGGGCCGCATCACCTCACCCGAAATCGCCGGATCATACTGCGTCTCGGTGGTCTGTTTCTGGTCCGGGTCGACGACGATCAGATCCACCAGATGCCCGGGCACATGGACATCATGCGGGCGCAGCGATCCGTTCGCGGTGACCCGCTTCACCTGGGCAATCACCAGCCCGCGATGGTTGCGCGCGGCGATGGCCTGATCCAGCCCGCCAAGGTAGGCGCCCTCATGCTCATAGGTCAGGTTGCCGTGTTCGTCGGCGGTCGTGGCGCGCAGGATCGTGACGTCGGGCACGATGTTCGGGAAATGCAGCCAGGTGTCGCCGGCAAACTCGACGCGGCTGACGATGGGCGCCTGCGCGGCCCTGTCGTTCATCGCGCAGCCCTGCAACTCGGGGTCGACAAAGGTCTCAAGCCCGACCTTGGTCAGCACACCGGGGCGACGGGCAGCAACATCGCGGTGCATGTCGAACAGGATGCCCGACGGCACGTTGTAGGCGGCGACGCGGTTGTCCACCACCATGTGCCAGATCGCCGGCATCGGCAACGTGGACGGCCCGGACGGGTAGGATCCGGCGATGATGGTCGACAACAGCCCGTCCTGCGCGATGTGATCGACGCCCTTGATGCCATACATGTCCCCGGCAGCGATGGGATGCAGCGTGGTGAGATTGCGCGGATGGCCTTCGGCGCGGAAACGCGCGCCGATGGCTTTCAGCACCGCGTCGGGACAGCCCAGCCCCGAAGAGGAGGACACGGAGACAACGGCATTGTCGGCGATACGGGCAGCGGCTTCGGCGCCGGTGACGATCTTGCTCATGATTCAGAACCCCCTGTAGTCGACGGTTGTGCGCTGACCGGTGCGGGCCGCCTGCGCCACCGCCTCGGCCACGGCCAGGGATTTGACGCCATCGACGCCGTCGGCACCGGGGCGGCCCTTGCCCGCGACGGCAGTCTCGAACAGCTTGACGGCGTGGTCGTACAGCCCGTGATCCGCGTAGGGCAGCGGTTCGCGCCCCGCCCCGGTCACGATCTCGACCTCGCCCACCGGGCGCTGGGTCATCACGTTGCGGGCAATGATCGCGCCGTCGGTGCCAAAGATCTGCAGGCCGGTCTCGGCATACTGATGGGTAAAGCTTTCGTGCGTCTGCACCATCACGCCGGACGGCATGTGCCAGGTCGACATGCAGCTGTCCTCGACCCCCTGCCCCAACCCGGATTCGGCGGACATGGCGACAACATCGACCGGGTCTTCGCCGAGATGGAACCGCACGGTGTCTGCGTCATGCACCACGATGTCAGCGATCACGCCGCCACCGGCCTCGGCACTGGTCAGACGCCAGCCGCGCAGGTGTTCGGGCAGCATCACCGCGTGGTGGACCCGAACACTGAGCACGCGACCGATCCTGCCCGCCCGGACCGCATCGCGGATTGCGATGTGCGACCCGGCATGGCGCAGGTGGTGGTTGGTGGCAAAGACCACGCCGGCGTTCTCGGCGGCCTGCACCATGGTCACGGCATCGCCGATCGTCGTTGCCAGCGGCTTTTCACACAGCACATGCTTGCCCGCTGCAATCGCGGCCATCGCCTGGGCAAAATGCTTTTCGTTGGTGGTCGAGATGTAGACCGCGTCCAGCCCGGGGTCCGCCAGCATTTCATCCAGCGACGTCATGCCCCGGGTGATGCCATGTGCCTCGGCGTAGCGCTCCGCACGCTCCGCATCCGCGCTCAGAACCGATGCGACCTGGCCGCCATTGCTGCGGAAAGCGCCGATCATGTGTTCAGCGGCGATGGTGCTGGCCCCTATCAAACCCCAGGTCGTCATTGCGGCATCCTCCCGACTCAATTTTGGAACGTTCCAGTAAGCAATAAGAACGTTCCATTTACCTGTCAAGCGGACAGATTCACGTCGGCTCCGGCGTCAAGGACGCATGGGATGCCTGCGCTGAGGTCTGAGGATCCGCGGGCCGGCCGCGCGGCGCGGCGACGGGGTGCCGCGTGACACTGAGGCTGCGCCAGCGGGCAGGAACGGCAAATCAAGGATCACGGGGCGCAGGCTGACCGTTTCCGGCGGGCCTGTAACGGAACACGCGATACCCGATATCGCCCGAAAGCCGGACTCAGCGTGCGCGGCTGCGCCAGCCACCACGGCGGCGCGGCGCGGCCATGCCGATCAGACCCTCGCGCAGCACCTGGGTCATCGGGTGGCCGTCTTCGCCATGCCGGTCCAGCAGAGCGCGGATCATCGTCGCCGTGTCCGCGTCCACAGGCACCGCCAGTGCCCAGTCCAGAAAGATCGACCGGCATTCCTCGTAGGTGATGCCGTTGATCCGATAGGCTTCGTTGATCAGCCCCTTGGGGTCGGTTGCGTCACCCTTGATCATGTCGACTCCTCCGGCTGTGGCAATGCGGCATCCAGAATCTCCGCCGCGCGCAGAGTAAGGCGTTCGAGCGTTGCCGCAAGCTCTTGCATGCCGTCGGTGCCGGTGACGGACTGCAGGAAGGCGCAGCCCCCCGCGCCCAGGGTTTCGGGATCAAGCTCGGCATCGCTGATCAGACGGGCTCCGACCTGAAGGCTCCAGCACAGGGCGTGGGTCTGCAACAGATGCGCCGCCGCCCGCGCGTCCAGCCAGCCCTGATCCACCGCCGCGGCCATGCCATCGGCCAATCCCATCGGTGCCCTGCCCGACAGCAGCGCGCCGGCCTGCGCCGCCAGTTCGATCTCCTGCATCCGGCCGCGCCCCAGCTTCGGATCCCACGGCGCACCGTTGCCCCTTGCCCCGGCGATCCGGGTGCGCATTTCGGCCACGTCGCGCAGGACATCGGCTTGATTGCGCGGCCGCGCCAGCAGGTCGGCCCGGAATCGGCGCAGATCGGCCGCCAGATCCGCGGGGCCCGCCACCACCCGCGCCCGGGTCAGCGCCAGATGTTCCCACGTCCAGGCATCTTCGGACTGGTAGGCGCGAAAGGCGGCAAGGCTGGTCGCCACAGGCCCCTGATTGCCGGATGGGCGCAGCCGCATATCGGCTTCGTACAACTTGCCCTGTGCCATGGGCGCTGTCAGCGCGGTGATCAGCGCCTGGGTCAGCCGCGCATAATACACCCGGCTTTGCAGCGGTCGTGCGCCCTCGGACATATCGACGCCGTCAGGGTCGTAGATCACGATGACATCAAGGTCAGACCGTGTGTGCAGCCGACCCGCGCCCAGCGACCCCATGCCCAGAACAATCGCCCCCCGCCCCGGCGCGGCCCCGTGTTTGCGGGCAAATTCCGCCTGCACCACCGGCCAGAGGCCTTCCAGGGTCACCGAGGCCAGATCGGCATAATGGACGCTGGTCTCGTCGGCATCGGTCAGACCGCGCAGCAGGTGGACGCCCACCCGGAAGTGCCATTCGTTCTTCCAGCGCCGGGCGGCGTCCAGCCTGCGTTCGTAATCTTCCTCACGCTCGAACACGGCAGCCAGATCCGCCGCAAGCGCGTCGCGCCCCGGCCAGTCGGCAAAGAACCCGCCGCCGATCACGGCGTCAAATACCTGTGCATTCTGCGACAGATGCCGCGCCAGATCCGGCGAAGTGCCGGTGATGTCCACCATCAGGTCAATCAACTGCGGGTTGGCCTCGAACAGGGAAAACAGCTGTACCCCGGCGGGCAATCCCGCAAGAAAGCCGTCAAAGGCCAGCAACGCCTCTTCGGGCTTGGCGGCCCGTTCCAGACGGCTCAGGATCTCGGGACGGAGTCGCTTGAAAATTTCAACGGCGCGGTTTGAACGCAGCGCCGCATAACGCGGCCAGCGGGCAATGACGGCGCTGTCCTCCAACAGGGTCGGTTCCGGCGCGGGCCCGGACTCGGTGGCAAAGAAACCCTCGGTCAACTCGTGCACCGCGCTTAACCGACATGTCAGATCCTGGCGCAGCGCGGCTTCGTCCATGTCCATGAAACAGGCCAGCCGGGCAAAACCGTCCGGCTGGTCCGGCAGATCATGGGTCTGCTGGTCATGGATCATCTGCAGCCGGTGTTCGACTTCCCGGTGATGGCGGTAATGCGCGGTCAGCTCGCCCGCCACCTCTGGTGTGATCCAGCCCCTTTGCGCCAGCAGTTCCAGCCCCTGCACCGTGCCTCGCACCCGCAGGTCCGGATCCCGCCCGCCAGCAATGATCTGGCGGGTCTGGGTGAAGAATTCGATCTCGCGGATGCCCCCGCGCCCCAGTTTCATGTTGTGCCCGGGCAGGGTGATCGCACCGCCCAACCCCTTGTGCGCGCGGATTCGCAGGCGCATGTCATGGGCGTCCTGGATGGCGGCAAAGTCCAGATGTCGCCGCCACACGAAAGGTCGGAGATCGTCGAGAAACCGCGCCCCCGCCTGCAGATCGCCGGCACAGGGGCGCGCCTTGATGTAGGCCGCGCGCTCCCAGGTCCGGCCAAGGCTTTCGTAATAGCGCTCTGCCGCCTCCATCCCCATGCAGACCGGCGTCACCGACGGGTCGGGGCGCAGTCGCAGGTCGGTGCGAAACACGTACCCTTCACCGGTCGGATCGTTCATCGTCGCCGCCATCCGCCGGGTGGCCCGAATGAACCCGGCACGGGCCTCGTGGAAATCGTCACGCTTGTAACGGCTGTCGTCGAACAGGCAGATCAGGTCGATGTCCGAAGAATAATTCAGCTCTCTGGCGCCCATCTTGCCCATCGCCAGCACCACCATGCCGCCGGCAGAGTCCAGGTCGTCTTCGGTCAGGCCGGGCAGTTTGCCGCGCCGCAGTTCCTGTGCCATTGCCCCATGCAGCGCCCGGGCGCAGGCCAGATCGGCAAAGTCGCTGAGGGTGCGCGTCACGGTTTCCAGCGGCCAGACACCGCCAAGATCGGCCAGCGCGATCAGCAATGCGATGCGCCGCTTGCCGATGCGCAGATCGCTGGCCACCTGGTCCAGCGGCGCCGCGCCCAGCGCTGCGAACAGTGCTGCCACCGCTGCTTCGGGGTCGTTCAGCGCCCCCTCCAGCCAGTCGCTTTCGCGGATCATGAGACCGCGCAGGAACGGGCTGCAGCCTGCGGTTCCCGACAGAAGATCCGCGACCGGACCGCTGGCCCAGGGCAGCGCCTGCAGGGCATCGGCGGCCTGATCCGTCTCGTAGGGGCGGGGTGTGCGGGTGATGCGATGTTCAAAGGCCATGGCGCCTACTTGGCCATGAGCCGGGGACAAGCGCAATGGGCAGACGCCTTGTCTGCCATCGCTGGCTGCAATAGCACTGCGCCGATGCCCCCCAGACGAAAGCCGCGACCATGAGCAAAAGCCTGACCCGTGTCCGCACCGCGCTGACCACCGCCGGAATCACGCCGGATATCCGCGAGGTGGGGCAGGCGCGAACCGCACAGGAGGCGGCCGATTCAGTGGGCTGCGCGCTGGACCAGATCGCCAAATCGATCATCTTTCGCGGCGAGGTGTCGGGCGAGGCGCTGCTGTTCCTGACGGCGGGCGGCAACAAGGTGGATGCCGATCTCGCTGCCGCAGTCGCGGGCGAAGCCCTGGGCAAGGCGGATGCCACACTGATTCGCGCGCAGACCGGATTTGCCATCGGCGGCGTTGCCCCTGTCGGACACCTGAACCCGATCCGCGCCTGGCTGGACCCGCGCCTGTGTGCCTTTGAGGTGGTCTGGGCGGCGGCCGGCACGCCCCGGCATGTCTTTGCGCTGGATCCTGAAACGCTGGAACGCCTGACCGGGGCGGACCAGGCGCACTTTACCGCCTGACAGAGACCCACCGCAGGCGCGCGGCCGCAAAATGTAAAATACCTTCACATCACCCCTTGAAGACTCCGGCCTGCGTCCCGATCTATTCGATGTGAAAGACATTCACATGACAACGCAGACAACGGAGACCAACATGACATCTGCCACCTACACTGCCGCGCTTCCCGCCAACGCCGGTTGGTTTTCGCGCGCCGAAGCATGGCTTGACCAACGGGGCAAGTTTGCCTGGATCGCGGCAACGGTCCTTGGCTTCATCTTCTTCTGGCCGGTCGGCCTCGCCCTTCTCTTCTACATGTTCTGGAGCAAGAAAATGTTCAGCACTTCCTGCCGCAAGGCCTTCAAGACCACCGGTTTCGGTCACCTGAAATCCAGCGGCAACTCGGCGTTCGATTCCTACAAGGCCGACACGCTGCGCCGCCTCGAGGAGGAACAGGAAAACTTCGAAGCCTTCCTCAAGCGGCTGCGCGATGCAAAGGACAAGGCCGAGTTTGACCAGTTCATGGACGACCGCGCCGCACGTGCCAAGGCGACCAACGCCGACGCCGACGCCTGATCACGGCAATCACGACGGCATGGTCCCGACAGGGGCCGTGCCAATATATATCGAGATACCGAGAGGACACCATGTACAGCACTGCTTCTTACCTGCCTGATCCGGTGCAGAACCGGGAATTCTATGCCGATGTCGCGGTGAAACGTGCCCTGGCATGGGTCGTCGACGTTCTCGTCGTTGCGGCCTTTCTGGTGCCCGTCGTGGTGTTCACCGCCTTCATCGGTCTGTTTTTTCTGGCGCCGCTGTATCTGGTGCTCAGCTTCATGTACCGCACGATCACCATCGCCAACGGCTCCGCCACCTGGGGGATGCGCCTGATGTCGATCGAACTGCGCGATGCAGCGGGCGCGCGCCTGAATCTTGGCCAGGCCTTTCTGCACACGCTGGGATATGCGCTCTCGCTTTCCTTCATGCCGGTGCAACTTGCCTCGGTGATCTTCATGTGCGCGACCGAACGTGGTCAGGGTGTCACCGACATGGCCCTGGGAACGGTGATGATCAACCGCCGCGGCTAGACCCGCACAGCGATGCACTTCCGCCCGGCACACACTGCCGGGCGCTTGCGCGTTCCGGTCATCGGGCAACCGGTTCAGGTGGCCACGAAAGCCGAGACTTTCAGCGGGGCTTGGCCTGCCCGCCATCTGTTGCTAAGTTTTTGCAAAACCTTCGTCAGGACAAGATCTTCATGCGCCACTCGCTGCCTCTTGCGCCGCAGTTCTATGTGACCGCGCCTCAGCCCTGCCCCTATCTTGCCGGGCGGATGGAGCGGAAACTGTTCACCGCCCTGCAGGGTGAACAGGCGGAAAAGCTGAATGACAGCCTGTCCAAGCAGGGGTTCCGGCGTTCGCAGAACGTGCTGTACCGGCCATCCTGCGCCGACTGCGCCGCCTGCCTGTCGGCACGGATCGACGTCGCGGCGTTCAGACCCAGCAAAAGCCAGCGCCGCACGATGAAGCGCAACGCCTATCTCAAGCGCTACGCCGCCAGCCCCTGGGCCACCGAGGATCAGTACAGCCTGTTCCGCCGCTATCTGGACCACCGCCATGCGGATGGCGGCATGGCCGACATGGATGTCTTTGAATTTGCGGCCATGATCGAGGAAACGCCGATCCGCAGCCGGGTCGTTCAGTACTCCGACGCCGAGGGCAGGCTGACGGCTGTCTGCCTGACGGACGTGCTCGATGACGGGCTGTCGATGGTCTATTCCTTTTACGAACCGGACCTGGCGCAGCAAAGTCTGGGCTCCTGGATGATTCTGGACCACGTGGCGATCGCCCGGGAAACCGGTCTTCCCTACGTCTATCTGGGCTACTGGGTGCCCGGATCACCCAAAATGGGCTACAAATCCGGTTTTTCAGGAATCGAGGTTTACCGGCACGGCCGCTGGCAGAAAATGCGCGCGCCCGAGGAATATGCCGCCGATACCCATCCGCTTTCGACCGATCCGATCGCGGAACAGGTGGCGAATATCTCGCTGCCCGACACCCGGGGCTGATCCGCGCGCCCGCACCGCAGGCGCATCCTGCAAGGCCCCTCTGAAGAATCAGCACAGAATCGGCCGAGGGTCCGAACAGGGCACCGCTATGCCAGCAGGCGCCCCACAACCGGCAGCAGTTCGTCAAAATGTCCGATCAGCGCCTCTGGCTCCAGCGCCGCCATGTCTTCGCCTGACGGTCCGAAGGTCACCAGCACACAGGGCACCCCCGCGGCCGCAGCGGTCTTGCGGTCGGTCGCGGTATCGCCAATCAGGCAGCTTTGCCCAACGGCGCCGCCCGCCGCAGTCACCGCCGCGACGTAGGGCGCGGCGTCGGGTTTGCGCACCGGCAGCGTATCGGCGCCAACCATTGATCCGAACAGGTTGCGCACCCCCAGCCGTTGCAGCAGCATCTCGGCCAGAGCGGCGGGTTTGTTGGTGCAGATTCCGGTGCGATAGCCGCCGGCCAGCAGCGCCTCGATCGACTCGACCGCGCCGGGGTACAGCACCGTATGCACGTCTATCGCCGCGCCATAGGCGCTCAGCAGTTCGGGATACCAGCGGTCCACCACCACCTCGTCGATCCGGCCCATGCGCGTCAACCCCAGCGTCAGCATGGCCCGCCCGCCCCGCAGGGCGGTCGCCGCATCGGTGACCGGGTCCAGCACCTCACCCGCCCCCATTGCCACAAAGCAATGGTTCGCGGCGGCGATCAGATCGCCGCTGGTGTCGGCCAGCGTTCCGTCTAGGTCGAAGATCACTGTACGCATAAAAACTCCCGCCGCCCTGCTGGACCTGTCATAACCCGCAATCCAACGTGAACCACACTCACCTTGCCCTGCGCCACAGGACCGATAAAACGGTGGCGGGAAAATAACAAAGAGAAATGGCATGAGCATCGCACTGATCATTCTGGCCGCAGGTAAAGGCACACGGATGGAATCGCACCTGCCCAAAGTCCTGCACAAGATCGGCGGCGCACCGATGCTGCTGCATGCGATGCAGTCAGGCATCGCTCTGTCGCCCGAGCGCATCATCGTTGTGGCGGGTCACGGCGCCGACCGGGTACGCATCGCCGCGCAGGCGCACGACCCCGACACCGAAGTGGTGATCCAGACCGAACAGCTGGGCACCGCCCATGCCGTGGCGCAGGCCAGGCCCGCCCTGAACGGTTTCGACGGTGACGTGCTGGTGCTCTATGGCGACACGCCGTTCATCAGCCACGCCTCGCTCGAGGCGATGGCTGTCGCCCGGGCACAGCATGACGTCGTTGTGCTGGGCTTCGAGGCCACCGACCCGGACCGCTATGGCCGCCTGGTGATGCAGGGCGAGTCGCTGCAACGGATCGTCGAGTTCAAGGACGCATCGGTCGACGAGCGCACGATCACCCTGTGCAATTCGGGGGTGATTTCAGCACAGGCCGAAACTCTGTTCGACCTGATCGACGCCGTCGGCAACGACAACGCCGGCGAAGAACATTACCTGACCGACATCATCGGCATCGCCCGCGCCCGCGGCCTGTCCGCCACCGCCGTCACCTGCGACGAATCCGAGACGCTGGGCATCAACTCCCGCGCCGAACTTGCCCGCGCCGAGGCCGCGTTTCAGTCCCGCGCCCGCGCCGCGCTGCTTGCGGACGGCGTGACCATGCAGGCGCCCGAAACGGTGTTTCTGTCGTTCGACACGGTGATTGGACGCGACGCCGAGATCGAGCCCAATGTGGTTTTCGGTCCCGGCGCCACCATCGAATCCGGCGCCCGCATTCGCGCCTTTTCGCACCTTGAAGGCTGTCATGTGTCCCGCGGCGCGGTGGTCGGGCCGTTTGCCCGCCTGCGCCCCGGAGCCGAACTGGCCGAAGATGTGCACGTCGGCAACTTTGTCGAGGTCAAGAACGCGCAACTTGCCGAAGGCGTCAAAGCCAACCACCTGACCTATATCGGTGACGCCGACATCGGCGAGCGCAGCAACATCGGCGCAGGCACGATCACCTGCAATTATGACGGCGTGTTCAAGCACCGGACCACCATCGGCGCGGACGCCTTCATCGGGTCCAACACCATGCTGGTGGCCCCGGTCTCCGTCGGTGACGGCGCCCTGACCGCAAGCGGTTCGGTGATCACCCGCGACGTGCCGGACGGCGCGCTTGCACTGGCGCGCGCGCCGCAGGTGACCAAAGACGGTCACGCAAAAAGATTGTTCGAAATGTTGAAGAAAAAGAAAGAAAACCTGCGAAAAGGGGTTATTTGATGTGCGGTATTGTAGGGGTCCTTGGTAACCACGAAGTCGCTCCGACACTGGTCGAAGCGCTAAAACGTCTGGAGTATCGCGGCTATGACAGCGCCGGGATCGCCACCGTCAACGACGGTCAGCTGGACCGGCGCCGCGCGGTGGGCAAGCTCGTCAATCTCAGCGATCTGCTGGTGCACGAACCGCTGGCCGGCAAATCCGGCATCGGCCATACCCGCTGGGCCACCCACGGCGCGCCGACCACCATCAATGCCCACCCCCACCAGGCGGGCCCTGTCGCTGTCGTGCACAACGGCATCATCGAGAATTTCCGCGAACTGCGCACCGAACTGGCCGCGCATGGCCTGACCCCGAGCAGCGAGACCGACACCGAGACGGTCGCCATGCTGACCCAGCACCACATGTCCGAAGGGCTGTCCCCCGTCGAGGCGGCGGGCAAGACCATCGACCGGCTCAACGGCGCCTTTGCCCTGGTATTCCTGTTCGAAGGCCAGGATAATCTGATGATCGCGGCGCGGCGCGGCTCGCCTCTGGCCATCGGGCATGGCGACGGAGAAATGTACGTCGGCTCGGATGCCATCGCGCTGGCACCGCTGACCGACCGGATCACCTATCTTGACGAAGGTGACCGCGCGGTGATCACCCGCACATCGGTCGAAATCCGCGATGCGAAGGGCAGGCTGGCCAACCGCGCAATCAAGCAGATTCAGATGGATGCGGCCCGGATCGACAAGGCGGGCTACAAACACTTCATGGCCAAGGAAATCGCCGAACAACCCACCGTTCTGGCCGATGCCCTGCGCGGCTATCTCGACGGCGACAGCATCATCCTGCCCGGCGAACCGCTCGATTTCACCAAGATCGAGCGGATGACCATGGTGGCCTGCGGCACCGCCTTTTATGCCTGCCTGACCGCAAAATACTGGTTCGAACAGCTGGCCGGCCTTCCGGTCGAAGTCGATGTCGCCTCGGAATTCCGCTACCGCGAGCCGCCGATCACCGCCAACACCGTCGCGCTGTTTGTCAGCCAGTCGGGTGAGACCGCCGACACCCTGGCCGCGCTGCGCTATTGCCGCGAAAAGGCCGACAGGATCGTCTCGGTGGTCAACGTTGCCGAATCCTCGATCGCCCGGGAAAGCGACCTTGCCCTGCCGATCCATGCCGGCGTCGAGGTCGGTGTCGCCTCGACCAAGGCGTTCACCTGCCAGTTGAACGTGCTGCTGCTGCTGGCGCTCAAGGCGGCGGCGGACCGCGGCCGCCTGTCGCCCGAAGCCCTGTCCGACACTCTGGCGTCGCTGCGGGCGCTGCCCGGCATCCTGAACGTGGCACTCGACCGGGGCGGTGTGATCCGCAAGGCCGCACGCCGCATCGCCGAGTCGCGCGATGTGTTGTTCCTGGGCCGGGGACTGATGTATCCCCTCGCGCTCGAAGGCGCCCTGAAGCTCAAGGAAATCAGCTACATCCACGCCGAAGCTTATGCATCGGGCGAACTCAAGCACGGCCCCATCGCCCTGATCGACAAATCGGTGCCGGTGGTGGTGATGGCCCCGCGCGACACCCTGTTCGACAAGACGGTGTCGAACATGCAGGAGGTCATGGCCCGTGGCGGCAAGGTGCTGCTGATCACCGATGCGGCGGGTGCCGCAGAGGCCGGGCAGGATGTCTGGCAAACGGTGATCCTGCCCGAGGTGCCCCCGGTTCTCAGCCCGCTGCTCTATGCCATTCCCGCCCAGTTGCTGGCGTATCACACCGCCGTCGCCAAGGGCACGGATGTCGACCAGCCGCGCAATCTGGCGAAATCCGTCACCGTCGAATAGACTGTCACACCCCGGGAGAAGTCGCAGATGGCCAAACAGTTTGACCGGATCGGATCCGATCACCGCGCCTTCATAACCGCGCAGCATGTGTTCTTCACCGGCACTGCCGGGCCGTCGGGCCGGGTCAACATCTCGCCCAAGGGGATGGATTCGCTGCGGGTGATCGACGAGAACCGCATTCTCTGGCTGAATTTCACCGGTTCGGGCAACGAAACCGCCGGTCACCTGGCGCAGGATCCCCGGATGACGCTGATGTGGTGTTCCTTCACCACTCGGCCGATGATCCTGCGGGCCTATGGCACTGCCAGGACACTGCACCGCAACCACCCGGAGTGGGAGGCGCGGATCGCGCTGTTCGGCGCGCGGCCGGGCTCGCGACAGATCTATGACCTGACGGTCGAGACCGTGCAGACCTCCTGCGGCTATTCCATCCCGTTCTTCGACCATGTCGCAGATCGCGACACCCTGAAGTCATGGGCGGAAGACAAGGGCCCCGACGGGGTCGAAACCTACTGGTCCGAGCGCAACCGCACCACCATAGACGGGGCGCCCACCGGCATCGAGGCGAACCTGAACCGATGACACCTGACGCAGCGCTGGACGCCCTGAAGGCCGCCGCCCAACCCGGGCGCGCGGCACAGATGGCCGGTTATCACAAGATGCCCCGCACCTATCTCGGGGTGCCCAATCCGGCGATCAACGCGTTGACCGCTGTCTGGCGGCAGGATCTCGACATTCCCGCGCGTGTTGCGCTGGCGCGGGACCTTTGGCAGACCGACGTGTTCGAGGCCCGGCTCGCCGCTGCCAAGGTGCTGACCCAGGCCCGCATCCGCGAGGACGCGGATGTCTGGACGCTGATCCAGTCCTGGGTGCCCGACTTTGACAGCTGGGCCATCGCCGATCACGCCTGCATGGCCGGACAGCGGCGGCTGCTGGCCGATCCCCGTCGGCTGGACCAGGTGGAACTCTGGACCCAGAGCCCGCACCTGTGGACCCGCCGCGCCGCACTGGTGATCACCCTGCCCTGGACCAAGCAGAATTTTCCATCGGATCAGGACCTTGCGGCGCGCGAACGCATCCTCGGCTGGGCAGCAGGCTATACCACGGCCAGGAACGGCATCCTGCAGAAAGCCGTGGCATGGTGGCTGCGCGATCTGTCGAAACACGCCCCCGACCGCGCCCGCGCGTTTCTGGCCGAACACGGACCACAGATGAAAGCCTACGCGCTGAAAGAGGCACAGCGCCATCTGCCGCCGACCTGAGGCTTTCTTCTCTTTGCAAATACTCGAAATCCGGCGGTACAACCGGCGCCTTGCACCGGGACTTCAGCCGTCGGCAAAGACCTCAAGCGTCGGCAGATCGGTCAGCGGTGCCTCGATCAGGCGCATCGCCGACAACGAGATCCGGCTGCCTGCGGTAGCGGGTCCGGCGATCGGGATCAGGTCGACGTTGGCGGATTTGCCATTGTAGACCACCCGTCCCTTGCCTGCGGCCTTGACCAGCGGCGTCTCGAGCCAGAAACCGACGCGCGCCGGATCGCCCAGTGAGGCGACAGTGCTGCCCAGCGACTTTTCGCCTGCGGGCTTGGCCGGGGCCGCTGCCTGCGCGCGTTCCTCGGCTGTGGTCGCATCGAACTGCGCCGCGGTGCGGGCCGCGGTCGGCGGCTTGCGCACGGGCGCTGCCGCGACGGCGGGTGCGGGGTCCGGGGTCGGCACGGCCGCCTGCACCGGCGGCGCCACCTCTTTGGGCTTAAAGGAAATTCCGTCACCACATCCGGCAAGCGCCAGCGGCATTGCCGTCAGGATAAGCCATTTCATCATCTATCGTCCCCGACCTTTGTCTCAGCATAACTCTGTGCAGGATACTTGCTCATTGCGTGCGGGAATACTAGGTTCTGTGACATGACAGCCCCATTGATAGACCCGTTCCAGCGCCCCATAAGCTATCTCCGCGTGTCGGTCACCGATCGCTGCGATTTCCGCTGTGTCTACTGCATGTCGGAAAACATGACCTTTCTGCCCAAGAAAGAGCTGCTGACGCTCGAGGAACTGGACCGCATGTGTTCGACCTTTGTCCGTCTCGGGGTGGAAAAGCTGCGCATCACCGGCGGAGAGCCGCTGGTACGCCGCGACATCATGACCTTCTTCCGCGCCATGACCCGGCATCTGGACTCGGGCGCACTGAAGGAACTGACGCTGACCACCAACGGGTCGCAGCTGGAACGCTTTGCCACTGACCTGTATGCGGCAGGGGTGCGGCGGGTGAACATCTCGCTCGACACGCTGGATCAACAGAAATTTGCCGATATCACCCGCTGGGGGCGCCTGCCACAGGTGCTGCGCGGCATAGATGCGGCGCAAAACGCCGGACTGCGGGTCAAGATCAACACGGTGGCGCTCAAGGGCTTCAACGAAGACGAACTGGTCTCGCTGACAAGCTGGTGCGCCAGCCGTGACATGGACCTGACCTGGATCGAGGTCATGCCGATGGGCGACATCGGCAACGAGGACCGGCTGGGCCAGTATTGGAAACTTTCCGATCTGCGCGAAACGCTGGGTCAGCACTACACCCTGACCGACCTGCCCGAAAGCACCGGCGGACCGGCACGTTATGTGCGGCTGGAAGAGACCGGCCAGAAAATCGGTTTCATCACGCCGCTGACGCACAATTTCTGCGAAAGCTGCAACCGGGTGCGGCTGACCTGCACCGGTGAGCTGTTCATGTGCCTCGGGCAGGAGGACAACGCCGACCTGCGCTCTGCCCTGCGCAACCATCCCGGGTCCGACGCTCCGCTGGAAGACGCCATTCGCGACGCGATCCGGCATAAACCGAAGGGGCACGATTTCGACTATTCGCGCCAGTCGGTGGATGGCCGTGTGTCCCGCCACATGAGCCATACCGGCGGCTGACCGCGGAACCGTCCCCGCCGGTCCGCTCAGGGTCGGCTGATCTCTCCGCCGCCGACCAGAGCCCGCACCCCCGTCGTGCTGGGGCATGACGTTGCCAGCCCGCGTGCCACCCGCACCGCGAGATAGGCAAAGGCCTGCGCTTCGAGCATGTCGCCGTCCAGCCCCACCGCCTCGACCGGAGCCACTTCGCAATCCAGTCCGGCCTGCAACATCGCCATCATCACCGGATTGTGCCGCCCGCCCCCGGTCACCAGCAGGCGCGCGGGCGGTGTCGGACAATGCTCCATGCCGCGCATCACCGCCGCTGCCGCCATCGCCGTCATGGTTGCCGCCGCATCGGCATCGTCCAGCTCGCGCACCAGATCCAGCATCAGGGAAAAATCATCCCGGTCCAGAGACTTGGGTGGCATCTTCAGGAAATAGCTTTCCTCAAGGAACAGTTCGAGCGCCCCGTCCACCACCTGCCCGGTCGCCGCCAGCGCCCCGTCATGGTCGCAGTCGAGCCCGCGCCGCTGCGTCATCAGGTCATTGATCGGCGCATTGGCCGGACCGGTGTCGAACGCCAGCAGGGCACCCGCGTCCTCGGGCTGCGCCCGCGCGGGGTCGACCCAGGTCAGGTTGCCGACGCCCCCGAGGTTCAGAAAGGCCACGGGGTCGGAGGCGCCGATCCACTTGGCACAGGCAAAATGGTAAAAAGGCGCCAGCGGCGCGCCCTGCCCGCCCAGCCGCACGTCCGAAGTGCGGAAGTCCCAGACTACCGGAACCCCCAAAGCCGTGGCCAGCGCCGCCCCGTCGCCCAGCTGATGCGTTCCGCGGCCCTCGGGCTCATGGGCCAGGGTCTGGCCGTGAAAGCCGATGACACCGGCGCCGGGAAACCGGCTCAGCACCTCGACATGCGCGGACTGCACCACCCGCAGTGCCGCCTCGAGCCCCTCGCCCGGCCAGCGGCCCAGGGCGGCGCGCAGCACCTCGCGTTCGCCATCGCTGTAGGCGCGGTAGCCGGTGGCACCAAAGGCGACAATCCGCTCGCCGTCGGTTTGCAACAACGCCGCATCCACGCCGTCCAGTGACGTCCCCGACATCGCCCCGAGCGCCCAGACCGGATCCTTGCCCAACATGTTCTTTTTCCTTGCCAAAAACGTCGATCCCGTCGTCCCGCGTTCTGATCCGAAAACCGGTTCCCGCTTTTCGGAACGCGCCCTTTTTCCTCACGCGCGTTTTGATCCGAAAACCGGTTCCCACTTTTCGGAACGCGTCCTTTTTCCTCACGCGCGTTTTGATCCGAAAACCGGTTCCCGTTTTTCGGAACGCGCTCTTTTTCCTCACGCGCGTTTTGATCCGAAAACCGGTTCCCGCTTTTCGGAACGCGCTCTTTTTCCTCACGCGCGTTTTGGTCCGAAAACCGGTTCCCACTTTTCGGAACGCGCTTTATAGCTACCCGCATTCTTAAAGGGGACCAACCATGACCTACCATCCCAAATCGGACTTCATGCATGTCATGATGGAGCGTGGCTTTCTGGCCGACTGCACCGATTATCAGGGCCTTGACGAGGCGCTGATGCAGGGCGTGGTGCCGGGCTATATCGGGTTCGACGCGACGGCGAAATCGCTGCACGTCGGCAGCCTGATCCAGATCATGACCCTGCGCTGGCTGCAAAAGACAGGCCACCAGCCGATCACCCTGATGGGCGGCGGCACCACCAAGGTGGGCGACCCCAGCTTTCGCGCCGACGAACGCCCGTTGCTGACAGCCGCACAGATCGACGACAACATCACCGGGATCAAACAGGTTTTCGCCAAATATCTCGACTACGAGAGGGCCGAGACACCGGCGCTCATGCTCAACAATGCCGAATGGCTGGATCAGCTGAACTATCTCGATTTTCTGCGCGACATCGGACGGCATTTCTCGATCAACCGGATGCTGAGCTTTGAATCGGTGAAGTCCCGGCTTGACCGCGAACAGTCGCTGAGCTTTCTCGAATTCAACTACATGATCCTGCAAGCCTATGATTTTCTTGAGCTCAACCGCCGCTACGGCTGCGCGGTACAGTTCGGCGGCTCGGACCAGTGGGGCAACATCGTCAACGGCATCGACCTGACGCGCCGGGTGCTGGATCAGGAGATCTACGGCCTGACCACCCCGCTGCTGACCACCTCGGACGGCAAGAAGATGGGCAAGACCGCCGATGGTGCGATCTGGCTGAATGCCGACATGCGCAGCCCCTACGAGTTCTGGCAGTTCTGGCGCAACAGCACCGATGCGGATGTCGGCCGCTTCCTGAAGCTCTACACCGAACTGCCGGTGGACGAGTGCACCCGTCTGGGCGCCCTTGACGGAGCGGAAATCAACGAAGCCAAGATCGTGCTGGCCAACGCCGTCACCACCCTGTGCCACGGTGCAGAGGCCGCCGCCACTGCCGAGAAGACCGCGCGCGAGGTGTTCGAACACGGCGGCACGGGAGACGACCTGCCCACCCTCGAACTGAGCCCGGGTGAGGTGTCCCAAGGCATCTCCATCGTGCAGGTTCTGGTGCGCGCCGGATTGGCGAAGTCCGGCAAAGAGGCCAAACGTCTGATCGCCGAGAACGGTGCACGGCTCGACGATGCGCCACTGACCGATGCCGGCCTGATTCTCGACAGCGCCACGCTGGCGCAACCGCTCAAGCTGAGTGCCGGCAAGAAACGCCATGCGCTGGTCAAACTGACCGACTGAAACATCGCGGGGCGGGGGCCCGGCCTCCGCCCGCCATCCCGACACCGTTGCCGGAAGACATGGCACCGGGGTCCGGCTTCTTCTCTTTCCAAATACTCACTGTCGCGACGCTGCCACCGGTCACACGCGCGGGCCTGATGCACCGCGTTCCCGGCATCACCTCCACCAGCGCCAGCAGCGCAAAGGGCGGTGCCAGCACCGGGGCCGGCAGCAGCGCTGCGGTGAACGCAAAGCGCGGGCGCGGCACAAGCGGCGGACACTGACGGGGCGTTGTCGTCATTAACCCACCATGAAGTTGTCCGGGGGTTGATCTGCAATTGGATGAACTGCCGCCACTTTGCCGGGACTGCCCGGGCGACGCCACATGGAAACAAGCGAGGCTCGGGTGACGGCTGTCTGGCTGGTGTGGCCACGCCGCCTGCTGCCGCGTGACCTTCCGCAGGACATGTGCGCCGCAGTGCGGCAAGAGTGGCGCAACCGGCTGATCCGCTCCGAAACAGGGCGGTTCGAACTGCGCTGGCGGCCCCCGCGCGGAGACCAGGATCACTGGTTGTTTCAGGCGGATGCCAGGCAGCAGCGGCGCCGGGGCTATCGCGCTAGGATCACCGCCGCGATCCGCCGTGCGCGCGCCTCCTTGGCATCCTGTCCACCGACGATGCCGTGCGACGACACAATTCGCCGAATAGCCGCGCCCCGCGTGCAATCCGCCGCAAAACCTGTCCCTCGCGGCCAGATCGCATCAACCGCAACCGATGGTCCCAAAGCCGCAACCGCGCAGCTAGCGGCCCAGCATCCATTGCCCGTCGGGCCAGAAGGCGTGAAAGGCAAAGGCGAACAGAACGTCATGCGGAACATCCCGCCCGCGTCCGTCGCGCACACGGATCGCGCCGATGTCACGCCCCTTGGCGATGGTCGCGGAATCCAGCGCCGACGCCTGCCCGGCAGTCCATGAAATCTCGACCCCGGCTTCGCGCAATGTGCCCAGGCGCGCCAGCCGCGTCATCGGCCAGGCCCGGTCACCGACCCGCACCACCCGTTCCAGTGGCGCAATGCCGTGCGGTGGCGGCGCACCGGAATACAGGAAAGGCCGCTTGGAACTGTCGTAGTTGCGGTAGGGATTGGTGCCGTAGCTCCGGTTGTAGGCGGGTTCATCCATCACCAGCCCCTGCGGGTTGGCTTGCCTGAACTCGGCCCAGCTTTCCATCCAGCTCGGCAGTTGCCTCAGCTCGGTCCCGGTCATCTTGCCGACGATGCCGGTGCCGATGGCCTGCTGCCACCAACTCTGGGTCTCGTGGTCGTACATGATCATGTCGGAATTGCGCAGCTTGCCGGTGACGCCAAAGCTCAGCACGCCGCCACCCGCGCGCCGGTCAAAGGTCATCGCCGAATTGCACAGCGGGCAGTAGGTGACCGCCACAGGCACGCCGCCGACGGTGTCATTGACGATCTCGTGCCAGGTCAGATAGCGGATCGGATAGGCCCGGGGGGTCTGGCCGCCCAGCGCCAGAGTGATCACCGGTTCGCGCGGCTCAAGCCGGCGTTCCTGCGCAACCGGATGAAATCCCGGGGAGGTCAGCGCCGGAATACCATCCTTGCCCGGCCCGCCCGAGATGATCTCCGCCCAGCTTTTCACGCTGTTGCGCTCAAAATCTGTCCGTGGCCATTCCTGTTGCCAATACGCCGGTTCGGCTTGTGCCACCGCGCCGGTCAAAATCGTCAGAAAAATCAGAAGCGCCTTGAACATCCCTGCATCCTCCCCGAAGTCAGGTGGAGAGTGTGCCCAAGTCAGGGCGGTCTGAACAGGGTGGCGCACGCCATCGTGACAGCGTCGCGAGGTCCGGCTCTTGCCCCCTGCTTCGTTGGGGCAAAAAATATCCCGGGGAGTCGCCCTCAACGGGGCGACGGGGCAGCGCCCCCAACGGGACGCCGCCATGGCTGCGACGACCTAGTCGGTGACGCGTACCGCGACCATCCGGTCGGGCGCGCCGACCACGGCGCCATTGCCACCGGTGCCCAGCTTGATCGCATCGACCACGTCCATGCCGTCCGTCACTTCGCCGACAACCGTGTACTGCCCGTTGAGAAAGTCGCCGGGCGCGAACATGATGAAGAACTGCGAATTGGCCGAGTTCGGATCCTGCGAACGCGCCATGCCGACCACACCGCGTGCAAACGGAATGTCGGAAAACTCCGCAGCCACATCCGGAAGATCCGATCCGCCCATGCCGGCCATGCCGGCATCCGCGCCGTCCTTGCCGAACTGCACATCGCCGGTCTGAGCCATGAAGCCTTCGATCACCCGGTGAAAGGCCACGCCGTCATAGGCGCCCTGCCCGGCCAGCGTGGTGATCTGCGCGACGTGGTTGGGTGCCACATCTTCGAACAGGTCGACGGTGATGGTGCCGTTCGCGGCTCCTGCGACGTCGATTTCGAGACCGGTGGCCAGTGCCGGGCTGGCCGCCAGTGTCAGAGCGAGAGTGACAGCAAGCTTACGCATCCGACGCGACCTTGACCGAAACCATGCGGTCGGGATTTGCGGGCGGCTCACCCTTGGTGATGGCGTCCACATGCTCCATCCCCGAGATCACCCGCCCATAGACGGTGTACTGCCCGTTGAGGAAGTGGTTGTCCTTGAAGTTGATGAAGAACTGCGAGTTGGCAGAGTTCGGATTCTGGCTGCGCGCCGCACCGATGGTGCCACGGTCATGCGGCAGTTTCGAGAATTCGGCCGGCAGGTCGGGATGCTCGGAACCACCGGTGCCGGCGGCGCGGAGGTTGAAATCGCCTTCCATGTTGCCGTTTGCCACATCGCCGGTCTGCGCCATGAAGCCATCAATCACGCGGTGAAAGCACACGTTGTCATAGGCACCGGCCCGGGCCAGCGTCTTCATCCGCTCGACGTGTTTCGGCGCGACATCGGGCAGAAGCTCGATCGTCACGGTGCCGTTCTTCAGCTCCAGCAGGATGGTGTTCTCGGGGTCTTTGATCTCGGCCATGTCATGCTCCCTTGGCTCAGGCGTTGGCCCTTAGGTACTGCGCCCGGCCGCGAATGCCAAGACGGTGGATTGACCTCTGTGGCCCGGTCCGTCAAACCTCGGGCCAACAATCTTGGAGGGTGCCATGGCCTGGAAAACACTGGATCAGATGGAACTGGACGGCAAGCGCGTGCTGGTGCGAGTCGACATCAACGTGCCGCTTGCAGACGGTCAGGTCACCGATGCGACCCGGATCGAGCGGATCGCACCGACGATCACGGATATCCTCGCAGGCGGCGGCATGCCCATTCTGCTGGCGCATTTTGGCCGCCCCAAGGGACAGGTCGTGCCCGACATGAGCCTGCAACAACTGGTGCCGGCGCTGGAAGCGGCGCTGGGCGCTGATGTGGTCTTTGTTGCCGATTGCGTCGGCCCGGCGGCAGAGGCCGCGGCCGCGGCCCTGCAGCCCGGCCAGGTGTTGCTGCTCGAGAACACGCGCTTTCATGGCGGAGAAGAAAAGAACGACCCGGATCTTGCCGCCGGCATGGCAACGCTGGGCGATATCTATTGCAACGACGCGTTTTCAGCAGCGCACCGGGCGCATGCCTCGACCGAGGCGCTGGCGCGGCTGCTGCCCTCCTGCGCCGGCCGCCTGATGCAGGCGGAACTCAGCGCGCTGGAAAAGGCGTTGGGCAACCCCGAACGCCCGGTGCTGGCCGTCGTCGGCGGCGCCAAGGTGTCGACCAAGCTCGAGCTTTTGTCCAACCTTGTGGAGAAGGTCGATATTCTGGTGATTGGCGGCGGAATGGCGAATACCTTTCTGGCGGCGCAGGGGCTGGATGTCGGCAAATCGCTGTGCGAGCACGACATGACCGGCACTGCGCGCGAGATTGCCGAAAAGGCCGCGAAAAGCGGCTGCGAAATTCTGCTGCCGCGCGACGTGGTGGTGGCGCGCGAATTCAGGGCCGGTGCCGCACATGACGTGGTCAAGGCCGAAGACTGCCCGCCGGATGCGATGATCCTGGATGCCGGACCGGACAGCGTGGCGCATGTGGGCCTGGCTCTGGAGCGCGCCAGAACGCTGATCTGGAACGGACCGCTGGGCGCCTTCGAGATCGCGCCTTTCGATGCCGCCACCAATGCCGCCGCCGGCCATGCCGCCGAACTGTCGCGCGCGGGCAAGCTGGTGTCGGTGGCAGGTGGCGGCGACACGGTGGCGGCGCTGAACAAGGCGGATGCGGCCAAGGATTTCACCTATATTTCCACCGCCGGCGGCGCGTTCCTGGAATGGATGGAAGGCAAGACACTGCCGGGCGTTGCCGCCCTGGGCTAGCCTGGCGTCATGCGGGAATCCCCGTCCGGGGGATTCCCAAGCGCAGAGGGCTGTGCCATACTTGCCGGGTGCGCCCGCAAGAGGCGCTTCCGAGAGGCAGTTACATGAACATCCTTCGCACCCCGCCGGCCTTTGGCGCGCTGGTTTTCTTCGCCATCACCTTCAGCCTCGGAGCCTATTTCACCTTTGCCGCGGTACAGGGGGATTTCGGCGTGTTCCGGCGTGCGGAAATCACCGTCGAATCGCAGAATCTGGCGGAGGAACTGCGTCAGGTGCGGGCAGAAGTCGACAGGATGGAGAATCTGACCACGCGTCTGTCGGACGATTACCTCGACCTGGACCTTCTGGACCAGCAGGCCCGCGACGTTCTCGGGCTGATGCGCACGGACGAGATCACCGTTCGGTAAGCGTTACGCCGGAGCCAGGGAAAATTTTTTCGAAAAAAAATTTGGTGAAAAATTCTTTGAAAGAATTTTTGCGTTCGGACCCCCGACGATCAGCGCGCTTTACTCGCACGTATCCGGGTTTTACCCTTCGGGTGGTTGAACGCTAAACCATCCGACTTCCCTCGAGAGGAGCCCGCGCATGGCTGCCCGCAAAGCTACTGCTCAAACCGGCCCCTCGGCCGAGACCCTGACCACGTTCTACCGTGACATGCTGCTGATCCGCCGGTTCGAGGAGAAGGCCGGCCAGCTGTACGGCATGGGCCTGATCGGCGGTTTCTGTCATCTCTACATCGGTCAGGAAGCCGTGGTTGTCGGGCTGGAGGCCGCGGCTCGGGAGGGCGACAAGCGTATCACCTCTTACCGCGATCATGGTCACATGCTGGCCTGCGGCATGAACCCCGACAACATCATGGCCGAACTCACCGGGCGCACGGGGGGGTACTCAGGCGGCAAGGGCGGCTCCATGCACATGTTTTCGAAAGAAAACAATTTTTACGGCGGCCACGGTATCGTCGGGGCTCAGGTGCCGATCGGTGCGGGTCTCGCCTTTGCCGACAAGTACAGGGGCAACGGCAACGTGACCTTTGTCTATTTCGGCGACGGAGCAGCGAATCAAGGTCAGGTCTACGAGACCTACAACATGGCCAGGCTCTGGACGCTGCCGGTCATCTTCGTGATCGAAAACAATCAGTACGTCGCGGGTAACAGCGTCACCCGCTCGCCCCAGTTGCCGGCCCTCTGGGAGCGCGGCGCGGCGTTTGGCATCAAGGGCGAAGAGGTCGACGGCATGGATGTGCTGGCGGTTCAGGCGGCGGGCGAGAAGGCGGTCGCGCATTGTCGGGCTGGCAGAGGGCCTTACATCCTCGAGGTCAGGACCTATCGCTACCGCGGCCATTCCATGTCAGACCCCGCAAAATACCGCACCCGCGAGGAAGTGCAGAAGATGCGCTCGGAACGTGATCCCATCGACCACGTCCGCGATTTGCTGCTCAGCAGTCGCCATGCCAGCGAGGAAGATCTCAAGGCCATCGACAAGGAAATCAAGGGCATCGTCAACGCGGCTGCGGAATTTGCCCGCACCAGCCCGGAGCCGGAGCCTGCCGTGCTCACCACCGATATCACCGCTGACGCCCCGGCCTGAGGAGAGTTTCAGATGCCTACACAGATCCTCATGCCCACACTCTCCCCGACGATGGAGGACGGCACCCTGGCGAAATGGCTGGTGAAAGAGGGCGATACCGTGTCCTCGGGCGACATTCTGGCAGAAATCGAAACCGACAAGGCAACGATGGAGTTCGAAGCGGCCGACGCAGGTGTGATCAGCCGCATTCTGATTCCCGCAGGCACCGTCGGCGTTCGGGTCAACACGCCCATCGCCGTCCTCACCTCTGGCGAGGGTGCGCCTGTTGACCGGCGACAGTCCGCGGCAGCGACCGTGGCCGCCCCTGCCCCGGCCCCCATGCGCGATTGGCCCGCCGATACAGCAGTCAAGAGCCAGACAGTCCGCGAAGCCCTGCGCGACGCCATGGCCGAAGAGATGCGGCGTGACGACACGGTGTTTCTGATGGGCGAGGAAGTCGCCGAATACCAGGGGGCCTACAAGATCAGCCAGCATCTGCTTGAGGAGTTCGGCTCGAAACGCGTGATCGACACGCCGATCACCGAACACGGCTTCAGCGGCCTTGCGGTTGGCGCCGCCTTTGGTGGATTGCGCCCCATCATCGAATTCATGACCTTCAACTTTGCCATGCAGGCGATGGACCAGATCATAAATTCCGCCGCCAAGACGTTTTATATGTCGGGTGGCCGGATGAACGCACCCTTGGTATTCCGCGGCCCCAACGGCGCGGCTGCGCGGGTTGGCGCTCAGCACAGTCAGGACTATGCGGCCTGGTACGCGCATATCCCCGGACTCAAGGTGGCGATGCCCTATTCGTCATCCGACGCCAAGGGGCTGCTGAAATCGGCGATCCGCGACCCCAACCCTGTCATTTTCCTGGAAAACGAATTCCTCTACGGCCGCGCCTTCGATGTGCCGGTGATGGATGATTTCACCGTGCCCTTTGGCAAGGCACGGATCTGGCGCGAAGGCAGCGATGTCACGCTGGTCAGCTTTGGCATCGGCATGACCTACGCTCTCGACGCGGCAGAGCGGTTGGCTGAGGACGGCATCAGCGCCGAGGTCATCGACCTGCGCACCCTGCGGCCGCTGGACACGGCCACGATCATCGCCTCGGTGAAGAAGACCAACCGCTGCGTCACCATGGAAGAGGGCTGGCCGGTGGGCGCAATTGGCAACCACATCTCCGCCGTGCTGATGCAGGAAGCCTTTGACGACCTTGACGCCCCGGTGATCAACTGCACCGGCCGGGATGTGCCCATGCCCTATGCCGAAAACCTGGAAAAGCTGGCCTTGCCCTGCACGGAAGATGTGATCGCCGCGGCGCACAGGGTCTGCTACCGATGAGCGCGGTCGAGGTTCTTGGCCGGGACGTCGCGGCCGAAGCCTGCCGCATCCGCGTCCGTGTCGGTGGCACAGACGTCGTGGCGCTTGTTCCCGAAGTGCTGATGCAGGGTCTGCGGCCGGGCGAACGACCCAGCCATCAGGAAAGCTATGAATGGATCGCGCGCCACGGTCGCCAGTTACAGGCAGCCCTGACAACCCTGCATCAGGGCGGGACACCGCGCCGACCCTTTGATGTGCTGATACTTGAGGCGCCGGCACATGGCCGTTGAAATCCTGATGCCCGCCCTGTCACCGACGATGGAAGAAGGCACGCTCGCCAGATGGCTGGTGCAAAGCGGCGACAGGATTGCCGCGGGTGACGTGATTGCCGAAATCGAAACCGATAAGGCGACACTGGAATTCGAGGCGGCCGTTCATGGCACGATTGGCGCGATACTGATCGCCGCGGGCACCGCCGGGATCAGGGTCAATACTCCGATCGCCACATTGCTGGCGGACGGTGAAACCCCGGATTCCGCCACTGATGCCCGCCCGGTCACCCGGACACCCATATCCGTCGCGAAAGCCGATCCAACCCCGGTGCGGTCCGGCAGCGCGACACGGGTTGCGGCGTCTCCGGTTGCGCGCCGCATCGCCGCCGAACGGCGGCTGGACCTGAGTCTGATCGCCGGCAGCGGGCCGGGCGGGCGGATTGTCCGTGCCGATGTCGAGGCGCCCGTCGCTCCGGGCGCGCGGGCGGTGGCGCCCGCCCCTGCCCCACAAAGCGAAATGTCCATTTCGCCTGCGATTGCGGCCCTGCCGCCCGAGGCATCCGCCGCCGCCGTCAAAAGGCTTTATGCCGACCGAACCCACACCGAAGTGCCGTTAACCAGCATGCGCCGCACCATTGCAGCCCGTCTGAGCAAGACCAAGGAAACCGTGCCCCATGTCTACCTGCGCCACGATGTCCTGCTCGACCGCCTGACAGCCCTGCGCGCAGAACTCAATCCGCAACTCGCGCCGCGCGGCCTCAGGCTCTCGGTCAATGATTTCATCATCAAGGCCTGTGCCCGCGCCTTGCAGCAGGTGCCTGCGGCCAATGCGGTCTGGGCGGGCGATAGCATTCTGCGTCTGACGGCTTCGGATATCGCGGTCGCCGTGGCCGTGGACGGCGGCGTGTTCACACCGGTGGTGCGTGACGCGGACAGCAAGAGCCTCGGCGTGATTTCAGCAGAAACAGGGGATCTGGCAGCACGCGCCCGCAACCGCGGCCTCACCCCGGGCGAATATCAGGGCGGCAGCCTTACGATCTCGAACCTGGGGGCGTTCGGGATCGAAAGTTTTGACGCAATCCTCAATCCGCCTCAGGCGGCGATCCTGGCCTTTGGGGCGGCACTGCGCAAACCCATCGTCGCCGAGAACGGTGACATCGTGGCCGCCACGGTGATGTCCGTGACACTTGGCGTCGATCACCGGGTCATTGATGGCGCCGTGGGGGCGGAATTTCTACGGGCGGTCGCCCACAACCTGGAACATCCGCTCGCGTTGCTGGTCTGAGAAACGGCATTGAGCCAAGGGGTCCCGTCGCCTTTGGCTCGCCCCCCGCGAGAGACAGACAACGCCATCGGCCGGAAATGGTCCGGCTGTGAACCGAAGCAGCCACCTCGACGGATGATCGCGGCACCCGCGGCAGTTTTCCGTCGCGGCACCCCGAGGGCGCAAGACGCCGGTTCTGAACCGGCGTCGCTTGCAGTGCGCCTACATCCCGCCGCGCAGCAGCTGGTCCATGCTGACCGAGGGTTGCGCACAGCCCGCTTCGCCGACGATCCGGGCCGGAACTCCGGCCACAGTCTTGCACGGTGGCACTTCCTCCAGCACCACGGAGCCGGCGGCGATACGCGAACAGTGACCGACCTTGATATTGCCCAGCACTTTTGCACCGGCCCCGATCAACACACCGTCGCCGATCTTGGGATGGCGGTCCTCTTCTTCTTTGCCGGTTCCGCCCAGCGTTACCGAATGCAGCATTGACACGTTGTCACCCACCACGGCCGTTTCGCCGATAACGATGGAATGCGCATGGTCGATCATGATGCCGCGGCCCAGACGTGCCGCCGGGTGAATGTCGACTCCGAACACTTCGGAACACCGCATCTGGAACAGATACGCCAGATCGCGGCGCCCCTCGCGCCACAGCCAGTTCGCCACCCGGTACGACTGGATCGCCTGGAACCCTTTGAAAAACAGCAACGGCTGCAGGAACCGGTGGCAGGCCGGATCACGTTCGTATACCGCAACAATGTCGGCCCGTGCCGCCAACGCCAGGTCAGGGTCCGACTGATAGGCCTCGTCGCAGATCTCGCGCAGAATTTGTTCAGACATCTCGCCCGAGGCCAACTTGAGCGAGGTGCGGTACGCAAGCGCCCGCTCGATCGTGGGGTGATGCAGCACCGAATAGTGGACCAGCCCCCCCAGAAGAGGTTCGGATGCAACAGCATCTTCCGCCTCGTGCATGATGCGGGCCCACACCGGATCCAGTGCGGCGACCTTTGCGCGTGTCTCAGCCATGGCGTCTCTCCTTTGACCCTGAGTTTATAACAGATAGGATCGGCGCAGGAAAACGCAAAGGTTTGATGACGCGGTTCACCACGGTTCATGGCCGCAAGATGCCCCGGGACATATGCCTGTCACGGCACTGATTTGCCCTGCGCCGACCGGTCCCTGCTGCCGGGGTCAACGGCGGACCGGGCCAGCGCCCTCAGGACGGCAATCAGGCATGCCGCGTAGTCTGCATCGCGCAGGTCGGGCTGTATCGGAAGGGGCGCGCTGGAGGTCAGGGACACAAGGGTGCCGTTGCCCCAGTCGGGATGCGCACGCCGAAACCGCCGCCGATACCGGTCGGCCGCATCGGCCCGGGCAAGCAGACGGCTGGCCGCTGCGTGCCGGGCTTCGGGCGGAACGCTCAGCAATGCGCGGGCGGCAAAATTCAGGTCACTGAGCAACACCGGCCTCATTCTGTGATCGTCACCGCCTCGAACGGGCCGGGACCGAACCGCGCCGAAACCTGCGCCACGGCGATCCGGAAGTCTCCGGCGACGGCATCTGCGGACCGCATTGCCGCGCTGTAGATCCAGGCTGGACTGGTGGTCTGCGCCTCGCGGATCACCGTATCGTTCTGCAGGATCCGGACCAGGTAGCGTTCGCTTTCTTCGCCCAGAGGCACCTCGTCCAGGTCCCAGCTGTCGCCATCAATGCGGGTTCGCCGGACCCAACTGACCTGCAAGCTGCCGCTCGATGGGGTCACGGTCAGATGTACCGGGCTGTACGGCCGCATGCCGATCCCGTCGAAGGCGCGCACTTCCTCGACATAGGACGGATCGTCAAAGGCGCGTTGCGCGGGTCCTATGCGGTAATGTCGGGCCAAGCGCCGGTTTGCAGGCGCCAGCGCGATCTGCTGCGGCACGCCATCCAGCAGCACCACCTGCGCCCCCTCGGGCCAGACGTCCGGCATGATGCCGTCACTGCCCAGTTGGCCGCGCAGCCGATGGCTCAACAGCCAGGTCTGTGGACCGATCATTTCTGCATCGCGAAACTGGAACAGCTCCCAGTTTTCGGATGACCCGTCGCCAATGGCCATCAGGTTACCGCCCGCCAGCAGAGCAGCGTCGCTGATCGACTCCAACGCCCCGAAATCCATCTTGACCTGCAGCGCAGCACCGCGGTCGAGGCGGCCTGATGGCGCGGAAAACAGCGCCGTTTGGGATATTCCGATGGTGGAGCGTGCCGCAATGATCTCGTTCAGGCTGTAATCGGCGTCGGTGGCGGAATCGTAAACCGCGACGCTGCCGGGCCAGGGTTTGGCATAGAGGGCAAGGTGTGGCGCATGCGGCACTTCCTCGCCTGTCATCAACGGCAGATCCAGAAAGATCGGCATCACCGGCCCCGCGGGAACAAAGGGACGCTGGTTCACCGCCTCGTCTGGAAAGTGTGAAGGTTTGTAGAGCCCGGGATCAATGCGCACGGCATCAACCAGTTGCTGATGCGTTACTTCGACCCGGTCGATCCGCGCCAGCGTCGCCCCCGAATCCGAGGTAACCGAGATGATATCCCCCGCGCCCAGCGCCAGTTTAGACGGCGGCAGTGCAAAACGTAACGTGTCGCGCGCAATCCGTGCCTCGGACAGCCAGCGTTCCAGGGTTTGCCGCCCCTCCGCCCGCGTCAGCGCAAGATCTAGTTCGGTCTCGGCCACAGCATGGGTTTCATCGTCGGGCAATACGGTCTCCTCGGCGACGACCTGATGGTCGCCGTCGGCCTGCACAAAACGCAGCCGCACCCGGCCGGACATCTCTACCGATGGACCCCGGGTTTCCTGCAGGTCTCCGTCGATCTCGTCGCAGACCGCCAGGTCGTCACGTCTTAGCTCGACCGGATGTTTTCCGTCGCGCATCCGGAAGTGCAAGGCGCCGCCACGCTCGATCGCGTCAAAGCCGTAGGCCAGCATCAGCGGTTGCAACGCTCGCCGGGCATCGGCCACATGCGGCACGCTGTAACCGCGTACGATCCCGAACAATCGGCTGGTATCATAGGCCTTTACCCCGGCACGGTCGCAGATCTCGCGCACAACCGATTCCAGTGTACGCGCCGAGATCCGCCCATTGATCCAGTGCCCGCGACGGTAGTTCGGTCCGTCACTCCACAAAGCTTCGTTGTTGGGAAACCATGGGTAGGGTCGCGCATCCCAGGCCCAGACAAATGCGCGGGACATGTCGATCATCCGCCCATCGTACAGGTCGGATTCCGGATTGTTCACCGGGTTGTTCCAGAACCCGTGCATCGCGCGCAGATACTGCCGCTGAATCAGCTCGTCCCGCAGGCCATTGGAAAACTTCGGCAGGCTCGACTCCGACGATTTCGGATCGACGAACTTGTTCGGCTGGTTGGTGGCCTTGTCGACAGCCGCACAGCCCAGTTCGGTAAACCAGACCGGCTTGGACCCCGGAATCCAGTCAGTCGGCTGATCCTGTCGCAAGCCACCGATCCTTTCGTGATGGTCCTGCGACCACCAGTTGCGGATATCCTTGTATCGAAAGACCCAAGCCTCGCCATATGCACCATCAGTGATCGGCTCGCGGCGCTGGGCTTCCTCCGCTTCAGGCGAGGGATAGTACCAGTCATACCCCTCTCCGCCAGCGACGTTGGACTGCAGGTAGTCAAGGTCATGAATTGCTCCTGCGTCTGCATCGGCATGGGTGTCGCCGTCGCGCCAGTCAGAGACGGGCATATAATTGTCGATGCCGACGAAATCGATCTGCTCATCGCTCCACAACGGATCGAGGTGAAAGAACACATCCCCACTGCCGTCCTGTGGCTGGTAGCCGAAATATTCGCTCCAATCTGCGGCATAGCCGAGTTTGACGTCAGCCCCGAGCAAACTGCGAACCTCGGCCGCCAGGGCTTTCATCGCGGCAACCGCAGGAAAACCCGCCGTGTCACGGATCTGCGTCAGCCCGCGCATCTCGGAACCGATGCAGAACGAGTCGACCCCGCCCGCCGCTGCACACAGGCCGGCCTGATGGAGCACAAATCGGCGGTAGGACCATTCATTCGGGCCTGAATAGATGACACCGCTTTCAGAAACCTCAAAATCTGCAGCCGCGGCGGTGCCGAAGAAGGCAGCGACTTCGGCTTGGGCTGCGGCGGTGCCATCCGACGACCCGGCGCGCCCCGGCGCGATGTCCAGCGTGATGCGCCCGCGCCAGGGCAGGGCCGGTTGATCATCCGCCCCGGAATAGGGGTCACGCAGACCGTTTCCGGCCCCCTGTTCCATCAGAACAAAGGGATAATACATGACCGCAAGATCGCTGCTTGTCATACGGCGGATGGCTTCGATCACGGCCTGATCGGCAGGGGTGCCGCCATAGACCGGACGGCCCTCTGCCTCGGGCACAAGGGTCGCGGTTTCCCGCTCGAGCCCCGCAACACGCCAGGGCATATTCTTGGCGTCGAATTCATTCTGCTCGACCTTCGGCACGATCTCGCAGCGTCCACAGCGTAGATCCGTGCCGAACCAGCTGACCACCAGCGACACCGCCTTGCAGTTGGGCAATTCGTCCTCCAGCATCTTCAGGCTGGTGTTGAAATCCGGCTGTTCCGATGGGGTGTTGACGTTCTGCACGTCATAGTTACCGCTCCCATATCGCAAGTACTGCGGCGATGTCGCCAAAGTGTATTCGCCGGAGCCGGGAATCATCGCGACGCCACGGATCGCCAACGGCACGTCGTTTGCATCGCCCAGTTCCGGGCGGGTCACTTCGAAATTGAACTGGGGCACCCGGTTGCCGAACTGTGTCAGCACAAGGTCTTCCAGAACGACATATGCCGTACCGCGGTAGGCGGGAACCCTGCCGGTGCCTTCGGTTGCCTCCATCCCGGGGTCCGGCAACTGGTCCTTGCTGCCGGTGTAGACACGCATGTTCAGATCGCCCACGGGGATCTCGACACCGTCGGCCCAGACGCGGTTCACGCTGGTTATCTCGCCCTCGCACAGCGCTAGTGCCAGACTGACCTTGTAGCTGAAGGCTTTCACCTTCGGCTGCGACGGGGCGCCCTTGCCGCCGCCGCTCTTCTTGACCATCTCGGTAAATTCGGTGGCCCAGATCACATGTCCGCCCACGCGCATCCGGCCATAAACCTGTGCGATCGGACTGCCTTCACCGGCGCCCGTCAGTCGGAAACGGTCAACGCGGCCGGTCTCGACCGTTTCCGCGCCCTGCCCCATAAGTCTCTGATCCAGCGCCCGCCCCAGCGTGGCCCCGGCAAAACGCCCGATCGCCGCCGCGGACAGCCCCAGGACGGAACCGCCGATCGAGCCGCCAACGGCAGCTCCCGCTGCCGAAAGTACAAGTGTCGCCATCAGTCAGCCTCCTTCGGAAAGGCAAAACGCGCAGCGATGCGCCGTTGCCAAGGTGCGCTGAGCGCGCTTTCGATCACGCCATGCCCAGAGTAGGCATGGATAAAGGCCGCATCCGCGCCGATGCAGGTCTGCAGCCCCAGATGTTTGGCAACCGCGCCGTCTCGCATCCGGAACAGCAGCACGTCACCTGGTGCAGAACCGTTCAGCGGTTTCGGCAACAGGCAGCGGTTGGCGGCACGCAAGAGCATCTCGTCGCCCTGAGGCTCGGACCAGTCCATCGAGTACGCCGGTATCGGCTCGGGTTCGCTGCCAAAGACTTCGCGCCAGAGCCCGCGCAGCAGGCCCAGGCAGTCACTGCCCGCCCCGCGGCACGACGCCTGATGAATGTAGGGGGTGCCAATCCAGGCACGGGCGCACATGACGATCCGCTCGGCGGTGCTCATCTCCGGCTACCACCGTCCGAAGTTTTGGCGCGACTTGGATACACCATCAGCCAGTCGTCCTCGGGAACATCCGGAAAGCCCTGGAAATTCAGAACGTTGTTGAATTTGAGCTGACAAGTCTCAAAACGCTTGTCACATCCCGCCTCCAGTCGCACCTGATCGCCCGCGCGCAGATCGGCGCGCAGAGGCTCCCACAACTCTATTTTTCGCTGGCCGTGTCTGGTCTCGTCCAGCTTGATCGGGCTGCTCAGCCCCGTCGCAGCGCCGCTCTGAACCAGCAGTCGACCGCGCTGGAACCACTCCGCCGCAAACCCGTCCAGCACACCGAAGACAACCACGGTCTTGCTTTCGACGGCCAGCACGGCGCCGTCGTAGACATAGCCCGGCTCGCTGAAGTCAAACCGGCATCCAGCGTCACCCAGAACAGCGGTGCAGGGTTTCTGGAAAACCCGGCCTATCGGGCGGTTCAGCCCTTCGCTCAAGCCGCGCAATTCCGCCTGAAAAGCGCCACCGGAGCGGCGGATCTCGCCGATCGTGCCACGGAACTGAATCGCGCGCTCGCTGACATCTGCCCAGTTGACCAGCCATGCCACGACCTCGGCGGAGTCATAGCGCCCGGCGGCAATGTCCGCTTCGGTAATGGCGTCGGCGCAAAGCGCCCCCATTGCCTCGGAATTGTCGACCGACAGACCGGTGCCCTGCGCCAACGCCATGGCCGTAAGGCCGGTGTCGGCGCGAAACGTCATGCCCTCGAAGACAAGATCGACGTCATGGTCGGTAAACCCCAGTGTGACTCCGTCCCTCCGGGTCAGCGCCCATGCGCGGGCGACAGTGGTGAGACCAGTGGCCAGATGGGCGGCAAACGGCTTGGACAGGGCCATCAGATGCGCACCTCGACCACTGGCACATCGGGTGCCTCGCCCGCCTGAAAGCTGGCCACACTGGTCAGAATCCGGTCGGAATCGAACCGCACCGGCACGTCGAATTCATAACCTGCGCTGATTACGGATTGTGCCAGCGGTGGCTCGGAAAAGGTCAGAAGCCCCCGTGCCGTGTCGACGGTGTAATCTATTCCCTCACGCAACTCGTCTCCCTGAATGGCGGCGCGCACGGTGCCCGCAACCGGTTTCTGAATTGGCCGGATGTACGTGCCTTCACCGGATCGGTAGCGCCGCGTCAGTTGAAAACTGCGCGTGGCGCCATCTCCACGGGCGATGACCTGATCATCATGGCGCAGTGTTTCCGACGGCTTGCAGGATTTGTAGTCCGCCCAGTCCTTCCAGCGAAACCCGTACAACTGACCACGCCGCGCCTCAAAGAATGCAATCAGCACCGCGATGTCATCCAGGGACCGCAGTCCGACACCGGCGTCGTAGCGACGGCGCGAATGCGCCCAGGGAGAATTGCGTTCCTCATGGCCACTCGCCAGAGTGACCACATCCGTGCGCCGCTCGGGTCCGCCGACCGAGCCAAAGCTCAGGTTCGCCGGAAACCGTATCTCATGAAAATTCATGTCCGCTCTCCCTTAGCGATTGCGTTGGCCGCGGCCAAGCGCGCGCCCCATCTGGGCGGCGATCTGGCTCTGGCTGCGCTTGAAGCCCTGCACATCCGGGGTGGTGATGTTCATCACCACCGTCACAGAAGCTGAACTGCCGCCGGCGCGCACTCCGAGCTTGCCGTCGGCCCCCCGGGCCAAGGGCATGATCGCCTCGGGTCCCGCCTCTCCCATCAGGCCCATGCCCCCGCGCATCGGGAACCGTGTCGGCCCGGAAACGATGCCGCCTGTCGCAAACGGCATCACGCGACCCTGGGAAAACCCGCCGCCCTTGGCAAATGGCGAAAGGCTGCCCATCAGACCCCCTACCCCCGACGTGATCAGTCCACTGAAATGATCTGCCACCGGCTTTACCGCAGCGCGGTACGCGGCCGAGATCATGCCGTTGGCAACGGTCTGCAAGGCATCCGACAGCTTCATCCCGTCCAGCACCACACCGTCGATTGCCCTGGACAGCCCACGGCTGAGGGTCGACTCGAACCGTGCGGCGCTGCGGCCGGTGTCCGCAAAACTTTGGTGTATCCGGGTCATTTCGGCGTTGAATCCCGCCGCCATGGTACTGGCACCAACAAGCGAGGTTTCCAGCGCATCGACTTGCTCTTCCAGAGTCTCGAAATCACTCATCGTCCACTCCTTTTCTGTCCGGATATGCGGCAGCCAGCTCGTCCAGCCGGGCCCGGCCCATCGGGGCGGTGCCCGACCCTTCGCCCAGCAGCACCTGCAATTCGGCCGGCGTCAGTGCCCAGAACTGATCCGGCGACAGGCCAAGGCCGCGCAGGCCCGCCCGCATCAGCGCCGCCCAGTCAAAGACGCGGACCTCAGCCATTGCCGCCGTCATTGGGCAGCATGAAAGCCCGTGCCAGCAATTCGGCGGCTGCCCGCGCCGCCGCCATCGGCCCGCCCTCGATTTCAGCTGCCATCAGATCGGCAGCCCGCCCCTGCCAACCGCCACCGCGCAGCCCCGCAACGATCAGTGCCAGCACATCGCGGGTGGTAAAGTTGCCACCCTCGAAACGCTCGACCAGCGCCACAAGCGATCCGTTCTCCAGCGCCGCTTCCAGTTCCGCCAGCGCCCCGAGCGTCAGGCGCATCACCTGCGGCACCCCGTCGATGGTCAGCGCGACCTCTCCCCGCCACGGATTGGCCATGACTCAGACGTCCGCCACAAAACCGAGGCTGCCGGCAGAGGCCAGCGACAGCTCGTAGGTGGCCTCGCCGTTGTGAGACCCGGCGTATTCCAGGCTCGTCACCTGAAACGCACCTTCGATGACACCGAAATCCGGAATCACCACCTGAAAATCCGGCGTCTCACCGTCGAAAAAGATCTGCCGCGTGCGCTCGTCGGTGCTGTCGTCCTTGAACACCCCCGAGCCCGAGATCGCTGCCGTCTTCACCCCTGCGCCCGCCAGCAGTTCGCGCCAGCCTCCTTGGCTTTCAAGCGAGGTGACGTCGACCGTATCGGCGTTGAAACTGACCCGCGTTGCCCGCAGGCCTGCGATGGTCTGGAACTGGCCGTCACCGGTCAAATCCACCTTGATCAACAGATCCTTGCCATTCTGCGCACCCATATCCGTCACTCCTTGGTTGTTGGTTTGGCAGGCGGATTCTCCCGCCGGAAATTACGCGACGCACCGCTCAGGTATCTTCCACCCGGGCCCGAAACGTCATCTCGACCCGGCGCAGGGTTGTGCTTTCCCGCTTTGCCCGGGCGCGCAGAAAACGCAGCCCGACCAGCCGGCCCCGGTTCAGTGCCAGTTCCGCGTCCTGCAGCGCGTCGCTTATTGCGACAGCCACCTCCTTGGCGGCGTGAAATCCCGCCTGGTCGGTGACCACCGACAGCGTCAACTCGTGCCATGCCCCGGCACCCGAACCGTCGGATGCATCCCGCACTTTCTCGGATCCGAGGATCACGTAGAGCGCCGGCAACTGGCCTGACGGCAGCGAGTCATAGATGTTGCCGCCAACCCGCGCTGCAACAGCCGCATCCGCCAACAGATGCCCGTAAACGGCCGCTTGCAGCGCTGCCGCATTTGCATAGGTCATGCCGCAACCTCCTCTTCCGCAAGGCAGCTCAGATAGCGGCCTCGGGTGTCCGCTTCCGTCACGGCCAGAATGCGGAACCTGCGGCTGCCCAACAGCATCCTCTGCCCCGGTTCGGGCCGTCTGGTCTGCCCCGGCGGCGCCGCCCGTACGGTAATCCTGTAGCGCGCCGTCGACAGCGGCCCCGCCTCGCCGTTGGTCTCCCGACCCGAGCGCGGCTTCAATTCGCCCCAGAGCGTACCCAGCGCACTCCAGGTGGTGATCTGCCCACCCGCGCCATCCGGCACCGACACTGGCGCCTCAAGCACCAGGCCGCGGTTCAGAACCGGCGGCGTCATGACGTGAACCCCATGCGCATCGGACAATAACGCGCGATCAGACTGCTGACACCGAAGGGCATGCACCCGCGGCTCAGACCGTATTCATTCCGGTATTCATCAAAATGGGCTGCCAGCATCAATACCGCCTGCGCCAGATCACCTGGCAGCCCTTCGAATGTGGGGGACATACCGGCCACAAGGCGGATCATTGCCGTGCCGTCGGTGGCAATGGTCGGAAGACTCCCCCCCCGGGGTCGAAGGCAAGGCGTGTGACTCTCCATTTCAAGCCGGTAGCGCGCCGGATCAACAACCTGCGTGACCCCCGACCCATCCAGAATGGTCACGGTGCCTACATCCGTATCCGGCATGACCGGCCGGGTCAGGCTGACTTGCGTGATCGACAGAACCGGTGCGACCGGCAGCGGTTGCCTGTCAGGGCTGTCCCAGGCGTTCACCAGCACCTGAAACGAGCGCTGAACCAGCGCCTTGCCAGTCCGCGCCTCAATGGCTGCAAGTGCCGCCCGCAGAAACGATGCCAGCAATTCATCCTGCACGGCATCCTCGGCGAAGCCACTGCCAAGCCGCATATGCCGCTTCAGCGCCTCGACAGGAAGCGCCTCGTCTGGCACCGAAGTTTCTTCGACTAACATCATGATCTTACTCCGCAAACCTCTCTGGAACCTCCGCTGGCGGAGGAAAGGCGGGCGCGCACCACTCACGTTGCTCGGACGGAGGGGAGCAGCTAGACAACGCAAGCTCTCTCTCGGGTGCGCGCCCCATGCGGCCAGACCTACCGGCCTGACCCCATGTTCGATGGATCAAACTCAGGCCACGGCGCAGCGCAAAAGCTTGATCGCGGCAAAGTCGCTGACATCGCCACCCACCCGTTTGGTCGCATAGAACAACACATGCGGCTTGGCGCTGAACGGATCGCGCAGAACCCGCAGGTCCGGGCGTTCCGCAATGGTGTACCCGGCCGCAAAATCCCCAAACGCGATCGGAATCGTGTCGGCGCCGATATCCGGCATGTCCTCGGCGATCAGCACCGGATACCCCAGAAGGCGCGCAGGCTCGCCGGCGCTGAATCCGTCCGACCACAGATGGCGGCCATCACCGTCCTTGAGTTTGCGCAGGCTTCCCGCGGTTTTCGAGTTCATCACAAAGCTCGCGGCGGCCCGGTATTGTGCGCCCAGGCCATAAACCAGATCAATGATCGCATCGCCGTCGCCGACGCTGCCAGCCACGCCGGTCGGAACATACCCCAGGTTGCCCCAGGCCCAGACATCATTGTCGACCGCTGCGTGATCCAGAAACCCGCGCGGCTTGTCGATGCCATCGCCGCTGACAAAGGCCGCGGCCTCGGCACGGGCAAACTTGTCGGCGATGCGCCCGGCAAGCCAGGCTTCGATGTCAAAGGCGGAATCGTCCAGCAGCCTCTGGCTCGCCTTGGGCAGGGCATTCAACTCGAACAGCGGGATCGAGATCCGATCGATCTGAGGCGTGCCAGTCTCTGCACTCGAAGCGGTTTCGTTCGCCCATCCGGCACCGGCATCATTGCGATCGATAAGCACGTCAAACGACGACGCTTCGACATTCACCACGTTCGCGATCGCACGGATCGATGCGGTCGAGGCCAGCACCGATTTCACCGTGTCTGCAGTCACCGGATCCACCAGATAGCCGCCGTCACTGTTGACAGAGGTGGACATTGCCTTGCCTTCGATCTCGAGGCCGCGCAATCCGTCGTCGTCGCCCGACCGCAGGTAGGCGTTAAAGGCCTTTTGGTGTGGTGCCGCCATATCGGCCGAAGACGCCAGCGCGGGGCGCCCGGAACGGTGAGATTTTCGATCAAGCATGGTCAGTCGCTCTTCCTGTTGTTGAAGTCTGGCATAAATGTCGGATTTCAGGCCTCTGATATCCCCGACAAGACCCGCAATTGCGGAACCCACCCGGGTGGCCGGAGACATGTCTTCCCCGGCCCGAGAATGGCTCTCGGCTGTTGTCATCTGAGTGTTGTCCTTTGCTATTGGCAGGCGCTAGCCGCCGGCCATGTTCCGGCGCGCACCTTCAAGCACCTGCGCCAACCTGCTCCAGGTTTCCGTCTCCGGGCTCTCGCCTTTTGCGGCAACCCGCGCACTGGGCAGCATCGGAAAGGTCACCAGTGACACTTCCCAAAGCTCCAGTTCCGTCAAGAGCCGCTGGCCCTTGTCATTTTTCGAAGAGCGCAGCGTCCGGTAGCCGATCGACAAGCCGTCGATCGCACCGGCCGCAACCAGCGCCGCCGCTTCCCGGCCCTTCGCCACACTGTCCAGCAACTGACCTTTCACATACAGGCCGCGTTTGTCCTCATGCACCTCGTGCCAAACACCGATCGGCTGGGATGGATCATGCTGCCAGAGCATTCTGACCGCGCGCCCCTCGTTCGAAAGCCGCCGCAGCGAGCCGGCATAGGCTCCGGGCGCAACCACGTCATTGCCCTGGTCACAGGTTCCAAACAGCGAGGCGTATCCCTCGATCTTGGTCCCCTCGACCACCGTTATGTCGGCGTCGAACCTGCAGAATTTATGTTCCAGATCCATGTCCCAGCCTTTCCTCTCTTGCACCCAAAACTTTTCAAAAGTTTTGACCAAAATTTTCATAAAATTTTGCGCGCTAAGGCACCGTGTCCAGCAGGCCGCGAAATGCCTGCGCCAGGATCACGCCGACCACGCCGTAGACTGTCAGCCACAAACGCCGTTCAAGTCGCTCGATCAGCATCTCGATCCGCGCCAGCCGCCCGTCGAGCGTCTCGAACTGCAGCGCCGAGAGCCGCTCATGCGCCTCAAGACGCAACCCCGGCGCGCAGTCGAAAGCCTCAAACCCCGCCCGGCGCTCAGCCATCCTGAGCTTCCTCCAGTGCGGGCAGTCCCAGCAGACCGCGCTTTTCCGCCGCGGTCAGAAAATCCGCGGTCGCAACCCGCGCCCATTGTGCGTCCCGCTCAGACGCCAGGGCGGGCACTTGATCCAGATCCGGCTTCAGCTCCAACGCTTCACCGGTGTATGCCGACAGCCACGCGGACACCGCTGCCGTCACCCGTGTCGCCAGCGGCAGAACCGTCAGCCGGTAAAAGGCCCGGTGCGCTTCCTGGTAATTCGAGAAGGTCGCCTCTCCCGGGATTCCCAGCAGCATCGGCGGTACTCCGAAGGCAACGGCAATTTCGCGGGCCGCGGCTTCCTTGGTCTTCTGGAACTCCATATCGGCGGGGGAAAAACCCATCGGCTTCCAGTCCAGGCCGCCTTCCAGCAACATCGGGCGCCCGGCGTTTCGCGCCCCCTGATGGTGCGCCTCCATTTCCGACACCAGCCGGTCGTACTGGTCCCGGCTCAGAGTGGCGCCCGCACCATCGCTGGACTGATACACAATAGCACCCGAAGGACGCGCGGCATTGTCCAGCAGCCCCTTGGACCATCGGCTGGCGGCATTGTGCACATCCAGTGCCGCCCCGGCAGCCTGCATCGGGGACAGGCCGTAATGGTCGTCCTGTGGATGAAAGTTTTTCACATGACAGATCGGCGACACTGCCCCGGTGACGTCAAAGCGGTGTTTGCGGCCGCCAACCGCATATTCGTATGCCACAGGCCAACCGTCCGCGCCTGGGACCAGCCGCATCCGGTCACTGCGCAGTACATGCATCTCCAGGGGCACGGGCTGATCGCTCATCACCGCCTCGATATAGCCGTCCCCGGACAGGAGCAGCTGTCCATACAGCGCTTCAAACAGCTCAGCCCGCCCTTGTGCGCCGTTGGGATGACGGACCAGAGCCATGACCGGGTGGTCGTCGTAGCGTCGCTGGCGGTCTTGCAGGACCAGGGGCAGCGCCGCGGCCGCTTCGGCGATCAGCTTGACCGCCCGGAATCCCACCGGGTTGCCGACAAATCCTGTGCGGGTCAGCGTCGCCGTGTCGCGTGGGCTCCAGGCCACACGGCCAGAGCTCAGATGCGCCACGACCGGCCCCGTTGCGCTTGCCTTGACCTCGGGAATATCCGCCTCGGCGCCACGTCGCAGGAATTGAAAAACCATTCGATTGCTCCTCAGGGTCAGGTGTCTCGGGGGCACGGTTCCCCCGCCCGGGGGCTGCAACAGACCCCCGCCCATTCCAATGTATCTCGTTGATGAACTGCCGTTCCGGGCTGCGACAGCCTGGGCCGCCACCTTCGAAAACCAACTTAGAGCCAGATGGTTAACAAGGTTTCATTACAGCGTACGCAGCTGTGGGCGGCGCCAGTTGGCAGCCGGCAGGATCAGCAGTTCCGCCAGCGCCCAGACCAGCGCATCCACGCGATCCGGGCTTCCCTGGCCGACATAGCCCTGTTGGCTCATACGGCACATCTGATCCTCGAGCAGCCCCAACCCTGCGACATGGCCCACCCGTCCCTGCTCGTACAAGGCCGCCACCGGTTCGGCACGGGCCACCTTGCCCTTGGCCGCATGCACCTTTGTAACCGGCAGCAGCGGATCGACCTGCCGCAGGACGGTTTCCACCATGTCTCCGCCCTGGTTGACCTCCGCGACCAGCCGGTCAGCGCCCCATTTCTCCATGGCCCGCACCGCCGCGCTCGCCCAGCCAAGCGGACCCAGCCCCTGGACCGAGCAGTCCTCGAGCACCACCGCCCGCCAGTCCTGCGGCGGCCCGTTGGTCTGCGCGCCCACGACCACGATGCCGCATTCGTCCGACCCGGCCTTTCCAGTCACCGGCGGGTCGACCGCAACCACGATCCGGTCAAAGTCGGGCAGCGCCCCAATCCGGACGCCCTCCAATGTGGCGCGGGTCCACAACGCGCCCTCGACATCCTCGAGCAGCACACCGTCCAGCTCCTGGCGGCCAAGCCGCGTGCCGTCGTAACGCGCCTTGACCTCGTCAAGAAATGACGCCGCCAGATTGGCCTTGTTCGCTTCGGTGCTGGCATGGGTCGTCACCGTTGACGGCGACGCCAGAAGGTTTTTCAGCACCCCGACATTGCGCGGCGTGGTGGTGACACAGACCTGCGGGCGCGTCCCGAGCCGCAGACCGAACTGCAACATGTCCCATGTGTCCTGACCCTTCTTCCACTTGGCAAGCTCGTCCACCCAGGCGCCATCGAACTGCGGACCGCGCAGGGCTTCGGGATCGTGCGCGGAAAATGCCATCGCCTCGGCCCCGTTCGGCCAGCGCAGCATCTTGCGCGTCGCGGACCAGACCGGACGCCGGTCGGGGGGCGAGCAGGCCAGGATTCCGCTTTCGCCAAAGATCATCACCTCGCGCACCTGGTCCAGCGTCTCGCCGATCAATGCGACCCGCCTGCAGCTGCCCGCGTCCAAAGGGCGTGCCCCCTCGACCATGCTGCGTACCCACTCCGCGCCGGCGCGGGTCTTGCCCGCACCACGGCCGCCCAGAATGACCCAAGAGCGCCAGTCCCCGTCTGGTGCCAGCTGATGCTCCATCGCCCAGAATTCGAACAGGAACGGGAGAGCCAGAAGCTCTCCTTCACTCATTTCGCTCAGGAACTCATTCCTCGTGGCAGCATCTGCGGAGGCGAGCCAGGCGGCACCCGATCTCAGATCGTGCATGTTCAAGGTCAAGCCCGTAGTCATGGACAATACCTGCCCTCTGCTTTTCGACATTCTCAATCTCTGCCTCCGTTTCCCTGGCTGCCTTCAACCAATAGCGTGCGTCGGCCAGAAGCTGGCCAACCTCCCTTGTGTTCTGCAAATTCCCGTCTTCGACCCGTGTCTTCAGGTCGACGATCTGAAGCCTGATGCTTTTCAGCGTGGCCGCGATGTGAGCGCGGGTCGTGTCCAACTCCGAGAGCCGTGTGTCATGCGTGATCAACGTCATGGTCTGCTCGATGCCTTCTCTCGTGGATCTCCGCCCTCGAGAGAGACGAAAAAGCGGCCACCGGAGGATCACCCCGGGACCGCTTGCTCATCTCTTCCAGCATCTGAAAATCATGCCCGCCAACACGCGGAAAGTCAAGGTAAAACCGCCCCGATCCATGCATTAAGACTATGTTTTAAATAGATTATTAACTCGTTAACCGACAGAACTGAGTGGCGGGAATGAGCGGCGGGCACCTGTCAGCGTACCGCATTTCAGCCCTGCCTGTCGGCGCGATGTCCAAGCTGTCGAAACAGAGTATCTTCCGGACTTGGCAAAAAAAATGGGGCGGGTTTCGACCGAAACCCGCCCCATGCTCAATACCGTCGCGCCGCGGTCACTGGTTGGCCCGCTCGGCCTCCAGCCGACGGTAGGCTGCGACATTGTTGTTGTGCTCATCCAGCGTAGTGGCAAAGACGTGGCCGTCCTTGGGGTCCAGCGTCTTGGCCACAAAGAACACATAATCGGCACTGTCCGGGTTCAGCGCGGCCTCGATGCTGGCGCGCCCGGGGTTGGCAATCGGTGTCGGTGGCAGTCCGGGGATGACGTATGTGTTGTACGGCGTCGCCGCCCGAAGTTCGGACTGCCGCAACCCGCGGCCAAGAATGCCCTCTCCCCGGGTGATGCCATATATCACCGTCGGGTCAGTCTGAAGCCGCATCCCCTGGTTCAACCGGTTTATGAACACCGCCGCGACCTGCTCGCGCTCCGTCGGGATACCCGTCTCCTTCTCGACGATAGAAGCGAGAACCAGCGCCTCTTCGGGCGATTCAAGCGGCAGACCCGATGCCCGATTCTGCCAGGCATTGGCGAGGATCACCTCCTGCGCCCGCTGCATCCGTTCAATGACGGACTCCCTGGTATCGCCCGGCCGCACCTCATAGCTGTCCGGCGCCAGTGAGCCCTCGGCCGGCATCTCTGCCACATCTCCGTCCAGCACGTCCAACTGCCGCAATTCGTTCACCACCTGCCAGCTGGTCACACCTTCCGCCAGCGCGATGCGAAACCGGGTGTCCACCTTGGACTTCACGCTCTCGTACTCGGCAGGCGCGGCGCCTTCCGACGGATCGAATTCGGCCACTTCCTCGAACCGACCGGTCACAGGGTCCAGTTCACGCACCAGAACCTGCGCCTGATTGATGCCGACGCGAAAGACCACCTCGGTGCCACAGGTGCTGGCTCCGCCCTTGGTCACGATATCGACAATCTCGGACATCGAGGAGCCTTCGGGAACCAGATAGCTGCCGGCTTTGAGCTCAGACGCCTTGTCGGTATAATCCGCGCCCATCCGGAACAACGCACCGCTGCTCACGGCGCCCTGGCTCACCAACTCGTCCGACACGCGCCGAATGTTCGACCCGCGCTGCACATTCAGGCAGATCGGCTGCGCCAGCGGGCCAGCTTCCGAATATTCGCGTTGCGCCCACATCAGTGCGCCGCCCGCCAGAAACACCAGAACGACCAGAAACGTCAGCGCGTTAGAGGCGATATTGCGCCACATCAGTCCACCTTTCCGAAGAGCACCGATGCGTTCGTTCCGCCGAACCCGAAAGAGTTCGACAGCGCATAGCGCACCTCGCGTTGGCGTTTGACGTTGGGTGCCAGGTCCACCTTGCTGTCGACTTCGGGATTGTCGAGGTTGATCGTCGGCGGCGCCACCTGGTCCCGGATGGCAAGGATCGAAAAGATCGCCTCGATCGCGCCCGCCGCCCCCAACAGGTGCCCGGTCGCGGATTTTGTCGACGACATGGTGACCTTGGCCGCCGCGTCGCCCAGCATCCGCTCGACTGCAGCCAGCTCGATGGTATCCGCCATGGTCGAGGTGCCATGTGCGTTGATGTAGTCCAGGTCGCCCGGTTGCAGCCCGGCCTTTTTCAGCGCCATGCGCATCGACCGCTCGGCCCCGTCGCCGTCCGACGCGGGCGCGGTGATGTGATAGGCGTCACCCGAAAGACCATACCCCAGCACTTCGGCATAGATACGTGCGCCGCGCGCGACCGCGTGCTCGTATTCCTCCAGCACGACGATTCCGGCCCCCTCGCCCATCACGAAACCGTCACGGTCGCGGTCATAGGGGCGGCTGGCCTTTTTGGGATCGTCCGCGCGCGAGGTGCTCAGCGCCTTGCAGGCGTTGAAACCGGCGATGCCGATCTCGGAAATCGACGCCTCGGCGCCGCCGGCGATCATCACATCCGCATCGTCGTCACGGATGATCCGCGCCGCGTCGCCAATGGCGTGGGCGCCGGTGGAACAGGCCGTGACCACCGAATGGTTCGGCCCCCGGAAGCCATAACGGATCGACACCTGACCCGAGATCAGGTTGATAAGCGCACCGGGAATAAAGAAGGGGCTGACACGGCGCGGCCCCTTTTCCTTGATGAGCAGCGCCGTTTCGGCAATCGAGTTCAACCCGCCGATGCCCGAGCCGATCATCACGCCGGTGCGGTCCAGACTTTCGCGGTCCGTCGGTCGCCAGTCGGCATCACGCACCGCCTGTTCGGCGGCAGCGATGCCGTAAAGGATAAAATCGTCGACCTTGCGCCGGTCTTTCGGGGCCATCCAGTCATCTGCGTTGAACGTGCCATCCGTCCCGTCGCCCTGCGGCACTTCGCAGGCGTAGGTGGTGGCCAGATGGCTCGCGTCAAAGCGGCTGATGGTGCCCGCCCCAGACTGCCCGTCCAGAAGACGGCTCCAGCTTTCTTCTACTCCGCAGGCCAGCGGAGTCACCAGACCCAGGCCTGTTACCACTACTCGACGCATGCCTATGCCCCTTCTAGGATTTCTCTTGATCCCGCTCTTACCCTGCCAACGGGCGATGGGGCAAGACCGTGCTACCGCACTCTGGCCAAGTTCCGCCCGCCAAGAGCCTGTGCAACTGCGGCAAAATCAGGCGTATTTCGGACCGAGATCCGCTTTGGCCCGCGCAACCCAATGATCCTTCAGCCAGTCACTGGGTTTGGCATAGCGGATCAGCGACCCGGTATATCCCGCGATCGCTTCGGGCATCTTGGGGTGTCCGTGGAAACACACGACCCGCGCATCCTCCGGCAAGCGCGGCTTTCGCAGGTAGTTCCCGGGGAACGGATTGCAGTCATACTTGAAACTGACAACCCAGGGTTCGGGGATATAAACGAACTGTCCCCGGTCCATCGCCTTGTGGCTGGTGTATCGCTGTTCGGAACCGCGCGCGGTTTCGACTTCCCGATACGGGTTGGCCGCCAGTTCCTCATACAAAAATCCATGCTGCGCCGGATCAAAACGAAACACCGATCCGTGCCCTGTCGGCCGCCCCTTGCGTTTTTCGGTCCAGTCGTGGCGCATCGCGACACGGCCGGGCTCAAGCGCGAGAAGCGGGTCCAGCGCACCGGTGATGACCACGTCGAGGTCAAAGCCCAGAAACGGCCCCTGCAAATCCGGAACCAGCCCGGGGCGGAACAGCGATGTCTTGCGCATGGCACCCTGTCGGTTTGCCACGGCCAGAGCGGCATTCATCTGGTCCTGATAAGGTTCTACAGGCAGTGGCAGCACTTCGATATCAGGGTGAAATCCGTCGGCGTTCTCGGTCATGCAGAAGAACCGCACCGGCACCGACAGGTTGCGCCGCACTCCGGAATACAGCCGATTCACGTATTCCGGGCCAAACAGCGTGCCCCATTTAATGCAGATGATGTTGGCGACCACTGTCCGTCCCTCCGTACCGCCCTGCACATAACCCGGAACAAACGCACGTGCCAGTCCCGGCGAAAAGAGTATTTGAGCCGTCAGCCGTCATGGATTGTTGCGCGCAGGGCCGGTCCGGGCATAGAATTGGTTGCGCAAACAGCAACACCCCACCCACACATAAACCCGAGTACGGACATGCCCCAACCAGACGACTCCGACATCGCCCAAGCCGCTTATTTTCTCTGGCTGGCGGAAGGCAAGCCCAAGGGCCGCGACGCCGATCACTGGCGGCGCGCCGAACAGGAGCTGACCGGCAGCCCCTCCCAGAAACGCGCCGCCAAGGCCGCCCCCAAGGCCAGGGCCACCAAATCCGCGACACCGAAAGCGGCGACCGCCACCGCGGCCCCTAAAACCAAGGCGGCGGCCAAGCCGAAGGCACCCGCCAAGACCACCGCAAAAGCGCCAGCCAAACCCCGCGCTCCACGTAAACCCAAGACGCCGGAGTAGAGATCAGGCAACCGGCATCCGGCGTTCGACAATCTCGGCCCACCAGCTGCAACCTGCGGGAATGGCGTCATCGTTGAAGTTATACTCGGGGTGATGCACCGCAGCGGTATCGCCGTTGCCGACCAGGATATAGGCGCCGGGCCGTTCTTCGAGCATAAAGGCGAAATCCTCGCCGCCCATCACCAGCGGCGCTTCGGCGCAGCTTCCTGACACGGCGCAGGCAACCTCGGCGGCAAAGTCGGTCTGTTCCTGGCTGTTCACCATGACCGGGTAATTGCGCACATAGTCGATCTCGGCCCTGGCCCCCATCGACTCGGCCACACCCGTGCAGATCAGCCGGATCCGCGCCTCCGCCAGATCGCGGTTCTCGTTGGCCAATGTCCGCACCGTGCCCTTCAGGACCACGCGCTGCGGAATGACGTTGTATGCCTTGGACGAGGATTCAATCGAGGTGACCGAAACGACAAGCTGACTGACCGGATCGGCATTGCGGCTGGCAATGCTCTGCAGCGCGGTGATCACATGGGCAGCCACCAGCGTGCTGTCGATGGTCTCGTGCGGTTTGGCGGCATGGCCGCCGCGGCCCTCGATGGTGATGTCGAACTGGTCTGTCGCGGCAAAGAACGGCCCCGGCCGGATCGCGAAGGATCCCAAGGGCTGCCCGGGCCAGTTGTGCATGCCATAGACCTCCTGGATGCCGAAGCGCTCCATCATCCCGTCGCGGCACATCTCGCCGCCGCCGCCGCCGCCCTCTTCGGCCGGTTGAAAGATGACCGCCACAGAACCATCAAAGTTCCGCGTTTCGGCCAGATATTGCGCAGCCCCCAGCAGCATGGCGGTATGACCGTCATGGCCGCAGGCATGCATTGCACCGGGATGGGTCGAGGCATACTCGACCCCGGTCTGCTCGGTGATCGGCAGCGCATCCATATCGGCGCGCAGGCCGATAACGCAGCCCCTGGAATCCGTCTTGCCCCGGATCACACCCACAACCCCGGTCCGGCCGATTCCCTCGACCACCTCATCACAGCCAAAGGCCCGCAGCTTTTCGGCCACCAGCGCGCTGGTGCGATGGGTGTCGAACAGAATCTCGGGATGGGCGTGAATGTCGCGGCGCCACTTGGTGATGTCGGAATGCAATTCCGCAAAGCGGTTTTTGACCGGCATGACATGTCTCCTGTTGTAAAACTTTGCGCCACCCTGCCCGAGCCCACTACCGGCTGCAAGGTGGCGCCGTGACGTGAATGACGCGCCGGGGCTGTGCCTCCCGACCAACGCCTACAGATTTGGTCCGGGCACCATTTTGCTGCCGTCGCCGAAGCGTGTGATCCGAAACCGCTGCAAGTCATGGCCAGTGTTTTCGCCACGTACCAGCGCTGCCGCGACGCGCCCGAATCCCGGGCCGATGCCAAAGCCATGTCCGCACATTCCCGTCACCACCGTCAATCCCGGCAACGCTGCCACCCGGTCGACGACCGGCACCACATCCGGCAACACGTCGATCATTCCGGCCCATGCGGTGCGGGGTCTTACCGCCCCGACTTCGGGGAATGCCTCGGAAAAAGCATCACATGCGGCCTGTGCCCTGCCCCGGTTCGGCTCCGGGTTCAGGATCCGCATCCGCTCGAAGGGTGATATTTCATCATCCGCCCAACGCCGGGGCGTGCCCCAGGCATCGGGAAACCCGCGCGGCGCGCGCGGGTGCAGTCGAACGTCAAAACCGCCGCTTTTCAGGACCGGCAGATACTTCGGAATGGCCCGCACGGCATCCGGGCCGATGTAAAGTTCGGACAGGATCGACGGGGCAATTGTGTATCCGCCGTCATCCCGCGGCCGGAAGGCAGTGCGCCCGTCCACTGCCGCGCCGCCGGTCACCTGCGGCACCGGCCCGGTCTCAACCACCGTACAACGCACCGAAAGCTGCGGGATGCCGACGCCGTGGCGGCGCAGGAACAGCGAAGACCACGCACCGCCCGCCAGAAGTACTTCCGCGCTCCGCACCCGCCCCTTCTCGGTCACGACTCCGGCCAGACGCCCTGCGGCCATATCCAGTCCGCGCACGGCGCAGTCCTCAACGATCACAGCTCCCGCATCCCGCGCCAGTCGCGCCAGTTCCGGCACCGCGACCCAGGGTTCGCCTTTCATGTCCGACGGTGTGTGCAGTGCGCCAGGCCAATTGCCCCGGATGCCCGGCAATACCTTGCCCAGATCGGCGCGCGAGACCAGGTGGCTGTCCAGCCCCGATCCAGAGGCCGCGTCCAGCCAGTCCTGGTAGGCGGCCAGATCGGCTTCGCGCCGCGCCAGATAGGTGACTCCGACGGTTCGAACGCCCAGCCGACCCTGACAGTCGGCGTCCAGATCGCGCCACAGCCGCTGCGCCTCGATGGCAATGGGAATTTCGGCCAGGTCGCGGCCCTGCGCCCGGATCCAGCCCCAGTTTCGCGAACTTTGCTCGCCTGCCACCCGCCCCTTTTCCAGCAGAGTGACCTGAACCCCCGCCCGCGCAAGGTACAGTGCCGCCGACACGCCGATCACGCCGCCGCCAATGATCACCACGTCGCAGGCCTGCGGCAGGTCCGCCACATGTTCGGCATCCGTGTCACAGGTGAACGGGAACTTCATGCCGAAAGATGTGCGAGCAGGCGCTCCATGAACGCCTGCCCGGCCTCAAACTGCGCAAGGGTGATGAATTCGTCCGGCTGATGCGCCTGAGCAATATCGCCCGGCCCGCAGACCACAGCCGAGTACCCGGCACGCTGGAACTGCCCCGCCTCGGTCCCGTATGAGACGACATTCGCCGAATTGTCGCCGGTCAGCGCCCGCACAAGCGCCTCTGCCTCGCCGTCCGCTTCCGGAACCAGCGCCGGCACGTCAAAGCGCTGTTCCACATCAATCCGCGTGTCCGGGTGGACGGCCTGCATGTCGGTCTCAACGGCGCGCAACTCGGTAAAATAGGCATCGCGCCAATCCTCCAGGCGTTCACCCGGAACGGCTCGGAAATCCATGCTGAAACGGCAGTCCTTGGCGGTGATGTTGTGCGCGGTCCCGCCCGAAATCATGCCGACATGCGCTGTGGTCCACGGCGGATCAAAGGGCGCGGCCAGATCGCTGGGTGTCGCGGCGCGGCTTTCCGCATTGCGCAGGTTGGCCCAGTCGATCAGTTTCGCTGCGGACATGATCGCATTGACCCCGGTGTGCATGATCGAGGAATGCACCTCGAACCCCTTGACGTGGGTCCAGAACCCCGCCCCGCCCTTGTGGCCGGTGACGGCCTTCATCATCGACGGCTCGCCCACGATCACCGCCGACGCCTTGGGCAACGGCCCCTGCATCGCCTTGATCATCGGCGGCGCGCCGATGCAGCCGACCTCTTCGTCATAGCTCAGCGCGATCTGCAACGGACGCCTTACACCGCGATGCTGTGCCTCGACCATTGCCCAAATCGCCAGCGCGTCGAACCCCTTCATGTCGGTGGTGCCGCGCCCGTACAGCTTGCCGTCCCGTTCAACCACCACAAACGGATCAGAGCTCCAGGGCTGACCGTCCACCGGCACCACATCCGTATGTCCCGACAGCACCAGACCGCCCGCGACGTCCGGTCCGACATGGGCAAACAACGCGGCTTTCTGACCGGTTTCGTCATAGTGGCGGTGGGCGGAGATGCCATGGCCAGCCAGATATTCCTCGACCCAATCGATCAGCGGCAGGTTGCTGTCACGGCTGACGGTGGGAAAAGACACAAGCGTGTCCAGCAATTCGCGCGGGGTCAGACGACGGGGTGGCATGACGGTCCTTTCAGCATTATCTGCACCGCAGCATAACCCGATCCGACGCAGAGTACAGGGCAGGTACATCATATGCGTACAAACAGATGTTCCACAGCAGGCCAGCCAGGGTCGAACCCTGCAATATCCGGCGCGCGTCAGGGCAGGACGTAATCCGCCAGCACCGGATAGTGATCACTGGGCCATTCATCATCGAACTGCCTCCGCAGCACCACAGGGTCGCTGACCCGACGAATGTTGGGGGTTGCGCCCAAGTGGTCAATGGCCCCGAACACGTTGAGACCGCGATCAAAATGATAGGTCGCGCCCGCCACCGGGGCAAAGCGGATCCCTGCGTCCGCCAGAATCTCGTAGGCCTCGCCACCGACTCGCGCATTCAGGTCACCGACCAGAAACACCGGCTCTCCGGCCTCGATCTGCGGCTGCATCCGCTCGGAGACCAATTGCGCCGACCGGCGGCGGTTTGATCCGCTCTTGTATTCGAAGTGCACGTTGAAAACGGTAAACGGCTGCCCTTCCTGCGGTTGAAACCGCGCCCAGGAGCAATAAGCGGGGTAAGAGCCGTTGAAGGTGCGTGAGTAGATCACATCGGGGGTTTCAGAGAAAAAGAACCATCCCTGTTTCAACAGGCGCAGGCGGTCGGGCCGGTAAAACATCGGCTGTGTCGACGGAAAGTCCTGCCAATCGCCGCTTGCTGCGGCCCGGTAGTCCGGATTCTGTGCCAGCAAATGATCCCGAGCCAGGTTGACCGAACCGTCGTCGCCGTGCTGAAAGCTCTCCATTTCCTGAAACGCCACGATATCGGCGCCGAGCGCCTTGAAAGCAGCATCAAAGGCGCCCTTGCGCCTTTCCCAGTCGCCAACCGACCATGCGCCTGTCGCCTGCCCCAACACGATGTAATGGGCGTTGAAGGTGGCGACACGCAGCGCGCCTTCGGGACGGGGTGGCACCGCGACATATTCGGAATTTGACAGATGCATGGCGCAGGCAGCCAGGGTCAGCGCCGCGACCAGCGCGCCGAACACATAGAGCAGACCGGTGATATATCGCCGCATCCTGACCCTCACGTTGCCGTAACGCCCCTTGAACGCAGCAGCCAGCCCGTTCCGTCGCACCTGCCCGGGTAATTTGCCCCGAGCGTCAGTACCCGCTGTCCGATGTCAGGATGAAATGGCCCGGCGTGACCTCTGCATAGACCGACGGGCCGGGTTCGTAACCGACCGGGTGGATCGGCGACGGGATCGGTTTGAAATTCAGGTCCTTCTCGGACTTGCGGCGGCGCGGATCGGCGATCGGAACCGCTTTCATCAGCGCCTGGGTATAGGGATGCTGCGGATCCTCGAACACGGCGGCGCGCGGGCCCAGTTCGACGATGCGACCCAGATACATCACCCCGACGTTGTGACTGACCCGCTCGACCACAGCCATGTCGTGGCTGATGAACAGGAACGAGAGCCCCAGATCGGCCTGCAGTTCCATCATCAGGTTGACCACCTGGGCCTGCACCGAAACGTCCAGAGCAGAGACAGCTTCGTCGGCGATGATCAGCTTGGGATTCAGCGCCAGCGCCCGGGCGATCGCCACCCGCTGCCGCTGGCCGCCCGACAACTCGTGGGGATAGCGCCGCAGAAACGAGCGTGGGAGTTCCACCCGGTCAAAAAGCATCGCGATGCGATCCTGCATCTCGGTGCCCTTGTGAGTGCCAAAATTGCGCATCGGTTCGGCCACCTGATCGCTCAGGTTCATCTGCGGGTTGAGCGAGGCGAACGGATCCTGAAAGATCATCTGCATATCCAGCCGCGCTGTCCGCAGATCGCTCTGGCTCAGCGCCATGATGTCCGTGCCGCCCAGGTCGATGCTGCCTGACTGCGGCTCGACCAGCCGCAGGATCGACCGTCCCGCAGTGGATTTTCCACACCCGGATTCGCCCACGAGGCTCAGCGTCTGGCCGCGGTTGAGATCAAACGACAGATCCTCGACAGCATGCACATTCGCCACCGTCCGGCGAAAAAATCCGCCCTTGACCGGAAAGCGGGTTGTCAGGTTGCGCACCTTCAACAGCACTTCGGACGATCCGGGAATGGGTCGGGGGGCATGGGCATCCGAGCCCAGCAGCTTCATCGGTTCCGGCAGCGCCTTGCCGGTCATTTCACCCAGTTTCGGCACCGCGGCCAGCAAGGCCTGCGTATAGGGGTGCTGCGGGTTCTCGAAGATCTCCTCGACGGTGCCTTCCTCGACCTTGTTGCCGCGGAACATCACGACAACCCGGTCCGCCATCTGCGCCACCACCGCCATATCGTGGGTGATGAACATCACTGCGGTGCCGGTCTCACGCTTGAGCCGGTCGATCAGCGCCAGAATCTCGGCCTGAATCGTCACGTCCAGCGCGGTTGTCGGTTCGTCCGCGATCAACAGGCGCGGCTTGCACGCAAGCGCCATCGCAATCACCACCCGCTGGCGCATGCCGCCCGACAATTCATGCGGATACTGCTTCAGCCGCCGTTCGGGCTCGGGAATGCGCACCTGCTGCATCAACTCGAGCGCCCGGGCCTCGGCCTCTGCGCGGTCCATGCCCCGATGCACCCGCAAACCCTCGGTCAGCTGCCTGCCCACGGTGAACACAGGGTTCAGCGCGGTCATCGGCTCCTGAAAGATCATGCCGATCTCATTGCCACGGATGGTGCGCATCAGATCCTGGTCGGTCTGTGCGAGGTCGATCTCGCCGCCGACCTTGCGGTCAAACAGCAGCCGGCCGTTGGCGATATCGCCGCCGCCGTACTCGATCAACCGCATCAGCGACAGCGACGACACCGATTTTCCAGAACCGGATTCGCCCACGACGCAGACCGTTTCGCCGGGGCCGATCTCGAAAGAAACGTCCTCGACCCCGACCACCGGACCATCCTTCGTCTCAAATTCGACGCGCAGATTCTGGATCCGGGCGATGGCGTGATCAAGCATTGGGGCCTCTTTGGACTGAAAGGTTCCCGAAGCGGTTCCGGGTTGCGCCAAAGCTAAGTGCAGTGCCCGAGCAGTGTCAAACCCAACTCGCTGCTTTACCCCGCGCTAAGCCTTGCAATTTCCGCAAAGTCTGCTTCGATGGCGCCACCGTGGGGGGCTGCGGAACAAGTCTGCTTGACCGGTATTGCGAAGCTGGCAAAAGACCCGGAACCGCGCTGCCCCCCTGCAGAACAACCGCCCCGGACAAAGCGGGCGTACAACTGGGAGAATGAAAATGAAGATGAAAACCCTATTGCTGGGGGCTGCTGCATCCTTTGCGCTGGCACCGGCCGCGATGGCCGAGCGTGGCTCGGACGGCAACGTCAACATCATCTACTGGCAGGCGCCCTCGATCATGAACCCGTTCCTGTCCGGCGGCACCAAGGACATCGAGGCGGCCAGCCTCGTGATCGAGCCGCTGGGCCGCTACGACCCGACCGGCGCTCTGGTGCCGTTCCTTGCCGCCGAGATTCCGACGGTCGAAAACGGCGGCGTGTCCGAAGATCTGACCACGATCACCTGGAAGATCAAGGAAGGTCTCAAATGGTCCGACGGCACCGACTTTACGGCCGAGGATGTTAAGTTCACCGGCGATTATTGCATGAACCCGGAAGGCGGCTGCGCCCAGTTGGCCAAGTTCACCGGAGTTCAGTCGATCGACGTGATCGACCCGCTGACCGTCAAGGTGACTTTCGGGGCGCCGACGCCCAACCCCTATGGCCCGTTCATGGGTGGCCAGTCACCGATCCTGCAAAAGGCGCAGTTTGAAAACTGCACCGGTGCCGCCGCCTCGTCCTGCACCGACCAGAACTTTGCCCCCATCGGCACCGGCCCCTTTGTTGTCACCGATTTCCGTCCCAACGACGTGATCTCGCTTGAGGCCAACCCGCACTACCGCGACCCGGCCAAGCCCGCCTTTGCCACGGTCAACTTCAAGGGCGGCGGCGATGCCAATGCGGCCGGGCGCGCCGTGCTGGAAACCGGCGAATACGATTATGCCTGGAACCTGCAGCTGGCCCCCGACGTACTGGCCCAGATGTCCGAAGGTGGAAAAGGCGTTCCGGTCGCGGCATTCGGCACCCTGGTCGAGCGGATCGAGATGAACATGACCGATCCCTCCCCGGACCTGCCCGAAGGCGAGCGGGCCACCGTGGCGCACCCGCACCCGTTCCTGTCCGACTTCAACGTCCGCAAGGCGCTGTCCATGGCGATCGACCGCGAGTTGCTGGTCGAGGTCGGTTATGGTCAGGCCGGCCGCGCTACCTGCAACCTGGTGCCTGCGCCCGAACTCTACGCCAGCGAAACCAACACAGACTGCCTGGTTCAGGACATCGAAGGCGCCAAGGCTCTGCTGGAGGAATCCGGCTGGACCGACAGCGATGGTGACGGCATCCGCGACAAGGACGGCGTCAAACTGTCTCTGCTCTACCAGACTTCGACCAACGCGGTCCGTCAGGACTTCCAGGCACTGATCAAGGATTGGTGGAGCCAGATCGGTGTTGAAACCGAATTGCGCAATGTCGATGCATCGGTGTTCTTCGGTGGTGATGCGGGGTCGCCCGATACCTTCCAGAAGTTCTATGCGGATGTCGAAATGTACGCCAACAACTTCGACGGCACCGACCCGCAGTCCTATCTTTCGATGTATCGCTGCGGCAACGAACCCAAGCCGTCGTCGCAGTGGCAGGGTGAGAACATCAACCGCTTCTGCAATGAAGAATATGACGCCCTGCTGGATGAACTGGCCATGACCGGCGAGCTCGACAAGCGTGGCGAAATTGCGAAAAAGCTGAACGACATCATCACCAAGGACACGATGACCATCGTTCCGCTGGTAGACCGCGGCCGGGTTTCGGCACATTCCAACTCGCTGGGCGGTGTCGCGCTCAACACCTGGGATTCCGAGCTCTGGAACATTGCCGACTGGCACCGCATCGACTAAACAACCGGCACGTTTCGCGCGGCGGGATCTCTCCCGCCGCGTCTGTGCTTTCCCCCGATCCGAACTCTGGCTAGGATGGCGTACCCGCAGCACCGCCCTCCAGTCCCTGCACCGCTGTGTTTTGCCCTCTGTGCGCCGGATCCGATGCCCCTGATACTGAAACTCATGACCCGAGGCGCCACATGCTGACCTACGCCATCCGACGACTGGTCCTCTCAGTTCCGACGCTTCTGTTCATCAGTTTCGCGATCTTCATGTTGCTGCAACTCGCCCCCGGCGATCCGATGGCGCAGGTGCCGCTGACCGTTCCGCCCGAGGTCAAGGAAAAGATGCGCCAGGCTCTGGGACTGGGCGAAGCGCCATTGGTCCAGTACTGGAAATGGCTGGTTCAGATGTTCTGGATCGAACCGCAGGTGCTGTGGGACAACTGGTTCGGCACCTCGTTTTCCGAAGGCAAGTTGCGGGTGATTTCCTGGCAGACACGCAGCCCGGTGATGGACATCGTGATCCAGCGGATTCCGCAAACCCTCTGGGTCGTGGGCCTGTCCTACATCGTCGGTGTGCTGATCGCCCTTCCCATCGGCATCTATTCGGCCTACCGGCAGTATTCCCTGTTCGACCAGTCCGGCACCTTCATCACGATGATCGGCTTTTCGATCCCGCCGTTTTTCACCGGACCGCTTCTGATCGTGATCTTTTCGGTACAACTGGGCTGGTTCCCGTCGATCTACGACACGACGCTGGTGGTCGACAGCTGGGCCGCCTTCAAGGTCCAGCTGCAACAGATGATCATGCCGGTGATGGTGCTGGCGCTGCAAACCACCGCCCAGCTCAGCCGTTACATGCGCGCGTCCATGCTCGACAACCTCAACCAGGACTATGTGCGCACCGCCCGCGCCAAGGGCTTGTCCGAGGCGGTGGTGGTGATGGTCCACGTGCTGCGCAACTCGATGATCCCGGTGGTCACGGTGATCGCTCTGGGCGTTCCGGCCATCTTCGGTGGTGCCATCATCACGGAAAACGTTTTCAAGGTGAACGGCATCGGCCAGCTTCTGATCACCGCGCTTTTCGCCAACGACCTGCCGATGGTGATGACCCTGACCTTCATCTTTGCCTTCCTCATCGTGCTCTTCAACCTCATTGCCGACATCCTCTACGGCGTCCTCGACCCAAGGATTCGCTATGACTAATCCCGCCCCCGCCCCGATCGTCGCCCTGACCGACAAAGAGCCGCCGCGCGAGCCGCGCTCGCAATGGCGCGATGTCTGGAGCCAGTTTTCCAAACACAAGGGCGCGCTGCTCGGTGCGGGCTTTCTGATCTTCATCACCCTCGCCGTGCTTCTTGGGCCCTATGTCTGGACGCTGGATCCGCAAAAGCTCGACATCCGGAACAAGGATCTGCGTCCGATCTACACCGCGCTCTGGGACAGCGGCGCCAAGGTCGCCATCGGCCATCCGCTGGGCACCGACAACCTGGGCCGCGACGGGCTTGCGAACCTGATCGCCGGCGGACGCGCATCCATGGCAGTGGGCTGGGCCGCGATGCTGTTGTCGCTGTTCATCGGCACCGCCGTCGGCGTCATCTCGGGATACTTCAAAAAGATCGACGGCCCACTGATGCGTCTGACCGACCTGTTCCTCAGCCTGCCGATCCTGCCGTTGCTGCTGGTCGCGGTCACCCTGTTCCGCCAGCCGCTGCGCGCCAATTTCGGTCCCGAAGGCGGCATGTTCATCCTGATCGTCACGGTGATCGGCGTAACCTCGTGGATGCCGACGGCGCGGATCGTGCGGGGGGACGTTCTCGCCCTCAAGGAACGCGAATTCATTCTGGCGGCCCGCTCCATCGGCACCACACCGTTCAAGATCATCCAGCGCCACCTGCTGCCCAACGTGCTGTCGCCGATCATGGTCTCGGCGACGCTGGGGCTGGCAACGGCCATCATCACCGAAAGCGCATTGTCCTTTCTCGGTGTCGGCTTTCCCTCGGACTTTCCGACCTGGGGCAAGATGCTGGCCGATGCCGTGCCGCGGATGAACGACTTTCCGGAACGCGTGCTGCTGCCGGGCATCATGATCTCGCTGACGGTGCTGGGGGTGAACTACCTTGGCGACGGGCTGCGCGACGCGCTGGATCCGCGAATCCGGGGCCGCTAGGGCAGGCACCCATCGGCGCAGAGCCACTGCGCCGACAGGGTTTCCGCCATCCACAGCCTGGTGCGAAAAATAAGACGTTCTGGCCTGCCCGCGCCGAAACCTTTGAAACCAGATCGGTTTCCGTCCTGCGGAACCCACGGACATCTGTCCCTGATGTTCCCGGATTCCGGGACAGCGTTCCGCCTGCACCCGCCTCTGCGCCCCGATAAAGTCTTGCATCGCGGCGCGGCTCTCTACATCAGGGGCGAAACGCAATGCTGCGGAGATCCGCCATGTTCGAAGACCTCGGGTTCGAAACCCTCACCGCACCGCAAGTGGCCGTGCTCTTTGCCCTGATCCTGGGTGCCGCCTTCGGGCTTCTGGCCGAACGGACCAAGTTCTGTTTCCGGCGTGGCCTTGTCGGCGACGACCGGCGGCAGGCGATGGGCGTCTGGATGACCGCCCTTGCAGTGGCGGTGTTTGGAACCCAGCTTGCCACATTTCGGGGCTGGATCAGTTTTGACGATCACCGGTTCATGGCCTCGGAGTTGCCCCTCCTCGCCATCGCTGTCGGCGGCTTGTTGTTCGGGGCGGGAATGGTGCTGACTCGCGGCTGTGTCTCGCGGCTGACCGTGCTGACCGCCGGTGGCAATCTGCGCGGGCTGTTCGTGCTGGTGATCTTTGCCATCACAGCCCATGCCACCCTGAAAGGCATCCTTGCCCCGCTGCGGACGACACTGGGCGCGGCCACCGTTTCGCTGGGTGACGCCGTGTCGCTGAGCGCCTTGCCCGGTGGCGGGATGGTCTGGGCCGGACTTCTGAGCCTGGCGGCACTGTCCGTGGGCCTGACCTCGCAAAACCGGCCCGGGACCCTGCTGCTTGCGGCATTGCTGGGCACGCTGGTTCCGCTGGCCTGGGTCGGGACAGGCTACGTTCTGTACGATGACTTTGATCCCATTGCGATGGAAAGCCTGTCGTTTACATCACCCTACGCCGAAACCCTGTTCTGGACCGTGGCCGCGACATCAATCCCGGCAGGCTTTGGCGTCGGCCTGATCGGCGGAACCTTTGCCGGGGCACTTGCGGCATCACTGATCTTTGGAAGCTTCCGCTGGCAGGCGTTCTCGACACCACGTGAGACCGGTCGCTACGCGGCAGGGGCCATGTTGATGGGTGTCGGGGGGGTGCTTGCCGGTGGCTGCACCGTGGGAGCGGGCCTCTCCGGTGTGCCGACGCTGTCAATCGCGGCAGTTCTGGCGCTGGCCGCGATCGCCCTCGGCGCCGTCGTCATGCACGCAATGTTGGCGATGGCGCCGGCAAAAGCGACACATTACGCCCACGCAGCCGAATAGCTTTCGGCACTGGCGCCCCGCCCTGCCCGCAAACGTCGGCTTACCGGGGCATCAGATGACAGGTGACGTGCAACGCCACCGACGGCCCGTGGCACTGTCGCGGGCCGCACCGCCCCCGGCGCCCCGGCCCCAGCGGTTAGACCACAGCGGTTAGACCACAGCGCGTGTCAGTGATCAGGCGCCTTCTTTTCCATCCGGTGATGAATTCGGCGGATCATGAGCCAGACGGTCAGCACGACCGGAACCGTCACAAGCGCCGTGAGCATTCCCTTGGACAGGTTCAGCGCCCCGGCCAGCGGGTACAAAAGGTAGGACGCCAGCGACACCGCATAGTAGCTGATGGCCACAACCGACAACCCTTCGACCGTGCGCTGCAATCGCAACTGCGTTTCGGCGCGCTGGTTCATCCCCTCGAGCAACTGCTGGTTCTGTGCCGAGCGTTCGACCTCGACCCGGGTGCGCAGAAGATCGCCGGCCCGCATCGCCCGGTTGGCCATGCTTTCCAGACGCCGCTCGCTGGATTTCACCGTACGCATGGCCGGATCGTAGCGCCGCATCATGAACTCCGCAAAGGACTGCCGCCCGCGCCACCGCTGCTCGCGCAGCACCTGAATGCGTTGGCCGACGATGGCCTCATAGGCTCCGGTAGCCCCCAGCCGGAACGACGCCTGCGCCGACAGTGACTCGAGCTCGGCCGATACAGAGAGCAGCGATTTCAGCGTATCCTCGGCCGGGCCGGTGCCTTCGGTCATGGCGACCATCAGTTTGGACAGTTCGCTGTCGATCTCGGACATGCGGGGGGCCAGTTCGCGCACCCGGGAAAACCCCAGCATCGACATGGTCTTGTAGGTCTCGATCTCGCACAGCCGCTGCACGATACGGCCGATCCGGCGCTCGCCCACATGCGGGCGCGGGAAAACCGCAAACCGCTGATGCCCCGAGGGATCGATGCGGAAATCTCCTGCCATCACAGCCTCGTCGTCGATGACCGAGCTGACCGCCAGGCTTTCGGGCACAAACCAGTCTTCGATCAGACTGCTGATCTCGTCGTCATTGTCGCGTGCGCTGACCCGGATCAGCGCCGACGTGATCCGCACACCCGGCGAATCGCGCAGCCATTGGTCGGGGAATACCTCGAAATCCGCCGGGTCGAACACCCGGGGTGTGAGGCCGTTCAGAAACACCGTGTAGGTCACGAATTCCGTGTGCTGTTCCCACTTCAGCACGTGCTGGCCAATCCGGTCCGAGAAATGCGTGGCCCCGGGCTGCGGATGGGCCGTGCCGTAGCGGTCCAGAAGATCCGTCAGATGCTTGAGATCCAGCGCCTTGTCGCGCGATGCCGCCTGGTGCGATTTCTTGATTGCCAGAAACACGGCCCGGCAAGGCGCCTTGAGGGATGGAAATGGCCGGGCATGCAGCTCGTTGGCAAGCTTGTAGCGCAGCGGATGATCCTGGATCGGGGGCATGGCTCGGTCCCTTGAATGTTGTACCTAGCTAATCACGCGCACCCGGTCTGTAAAGAAAAATCCTTTCAATGTCATGTACTTGCCAGTACGCAATCGCATACACCCGCGATGGGTCGCGCCCCCTACCCGGCTGGCTGCCAAAGTTCGACCGGATTGCCCTCGGGGTCGTGGATGCGGGCAAAGCGACCCACGGCCGGACTGTTCCACTCCGCCCGGGTTTCGACCGAAATCCCGGCGCGTTCCAGTTGGGCAATCATCGCCGGCAAATCGGACACCCGGAAATTCAGCATGAAGCGCTGGTCGGAATGGCTGAAGTAATCGGTATCTTCCGGAAAAGGCGCAAAAACTGTCGCGCCTGCCTGCTGCTGCCAGGGCACGTCGGTGACCGGATCAACGCCCAGGTGCTGTGCATACCACTGCGACAGCGCCACCGGGTCGCGGGCGCGAAAGAACACGCCGCCAATTCCCGTAACTTTCTGCATGACGCACCTCCACCTGTCTCCCCGCCTGATACCCCGACTTTACTCTCGTCCCGCGCTTTCACCAAGCAGAGCGTCGAACCTCAGGGCAGCATCAGACCGCTGCGATCGGTCCAGAGACGCCTCGTTGCGGACCACAGGCTGAACCCGGAAAATCGCGGGTTTCCGGGAATTGTCCCGTCCGCCGGACAAAACACCGGTCCCCCTGGCTGCCGTCCGATCCGGGAAACAAAAAAGCCCCGCCGTTCAAGGCGGGGCTCTCCACAAGTCGTGCCTGACGGCTGCGGCGTTACGTGATCTTGGTCAGCAACTCGTCCAGCGACTTCTTGGCGTCACCATAGAACATCCGCGTGTTGTCCTTGAAGAACAGCGGGTTCTCGATGCCGGAATAGCCGGTGCCCTGCCCGCGCTTGGACACGAACACCTGCTTGGCCTTCCAGCATTCCAGAACCGGCATACCCGCGATGGGCGAGTTCGGATCGTCCTGCGCCGCCGGGTTCACGATGTCGTTGGAGCCGATGACAATGGCCACGTCCGTGTCCGGGAAGTCCTCGTTGATCTCGTCCATTTCCAGAACGATGTCATAGGGCACCTTGGCCTCGGCCAGCAGCACGTTCATGTGCCCCGGCAAACGGCCCGCCACCGGGTGGATGGCAAAGCGCACGGTCTTGCCCTTGGCGCGCAGGCGTTTGGTCAGTTCAGCGACGTTCTGCTGAGCCTGCGCCACCGCCATGCCGTAGCCCGGGATGATGATGACCGAATCCGCCTCGTCCAGCGCGCTTGCCACACCTTCGGCGTCGATGGCGATCTGCTCGCCCTCAACCGCCATCTGCTCGCCCGCCGGGCCGCCAAAGCCGCCCAGGATGACCGACACGAACGACCGGTTCATCGCCTTGCACATGATGTAGCTCAGGATCGCACCCGAAGAGCCGACCAGCGCACCGACCACGATCAGCAGATCGTTGCCAAGCGAGAAGCCGATCGCCGCGGCTGCCCAGCCGGAATAGCTGTTGAGCATCGAGACAACCACCGGCATGTCGGCGCCGCCGATGCCCATGATCAGGTGGTAGCCGATGAACAGGGCACAGAGCGTCATGATGACCAGCGGGAACAGGCCGCCGGTACTGCAATACCAGATCAGGGTAACGACCGAGAGCGCTGCCGCACCGATGTTGAGCATGTGGCCGCCCGGCAGCTTGGTCGCCGCCGAGGACACCTTGCCGGCCAGTTTACCATAAGCGATCACCGACCCGGTGAAGGTCACCGCACCGATGAAGACCCCGAGGAACAGTTCGACCCGCAGGATGTTCACCTCGACCGGCTGCTTGTGCGCCAGCAGGGCGGCGAAACCCTCCAGCGCTTCGCGCTGTTCGTGTGACATCGCCAGCACCCGGCCCAGTTCGATATGAGCAACGTAGCCCACGAAGACCGCTGCCAGACCCACCAGCGAGTGCATTGCCGCCACCAGTTCCGGCATCTGCGTCATCTGCACCTTGGTTGCCAGCTGATAGCCGATTGCACCGCCCAGCGCGACCAGCACCAGCGACGCCAGCCACAGCCCGGACCCTGGCCCGATCAGCGTGGCGACCACCGCCAGTGCCATGCCGGTGATGCCGTACCATACCGCCCGCTTGGCGCTTTCCTGCCCCGACAATCCCCCAAGCGAGAGAATAAAGAGCACCGCCGCGACCACATAGGCCGCCGTTGTAAATCCGAATTCCATGTGCCTTGCCCCCTTACGACTTCTGGAACATGGCGAGCATGCGCCGTGTCACGAGGAAACCGCCGAATATGTTGATGCCCGCCATGAAGACCGACAGCGCCGCCAGCAGGATCACCAACCAGGACCCCGAGCCGATCTGCATCAGCGCGCCCAGAATGATGATCGACGAGATCGCGTTGGTCACCGCCATCAGCGGCGTGTGCAGGCTGTGCGCCACACCCCAGATCACCTGGAAGCCGACAAAGACCGCCAGCACGAAGACGATGAAGTGCTGCATGAAGCTGGCCGGGGCGAACAGGCCCGCGAACAGCACCAGACCGCCGCCGACAGCCAGCAGCGTGACCTGCGATTTGGTCTGTGCCTTGAAGGCCGCCACTTCGTTGTCGCGCTTTTGCTCGGCGGTCAGTTCCTTGACCTTTTCCTTCGGCTTCTGCGCCGCGATCGCCTTGACCTTGGGCGGGGGCGGCGGGAACGTCACCTCCTTGGCATGGGCGATGGTGGCGCCACGAATGACGTCATCGTCCATGTTGTGGTTGACCACACCGTCCTTGCCGGGGGTGAGGTCGGTCATCATGTGGCGGATGTTGGTCGCATACAGCGTCGAGGCCTGCGTCGCCATCCGGCTGGGGAAGTCGGTATAGCCGATGATGGTCACGCCGTTGTCGGTGACGATCTTCTGATCCATCACCGTCAGCTTGCAGTTGCCGCCCTTTTCCGCCGCCAGGTCGATGATCACCGAACCGGGCTTCATCGAGTCGACCATATCCTTGGTCCAAAGCTCGGGGGCTTCGCGGTTGGGGATCAGCGCCGTGGTGATGACGATGTCGATATCGGGGGCAATTTCGCGGAACTTCTTGAGCTGGGCCGCGGCAAATTCCGGGCTGGAGACCGAGGCGTAACCGCCTGATTCCGCACCATCCTTGGCCTCTTCCTCAAAGTCGAGAAAGACGAATTCCGCGCCCATCGATTCAACCTGTTCGGCCACTTCGGGACGCACGTCAAAGGCATAGGTGATCGCGCCCAGCGAGGTCGCGGTACCGATCGCCGCCAGTCCGGCAACCCCGGCGCCGACAACCAGAACCTTGGCCGGGGGCACCTTGCCCGCCGCCGTGATCTGACCGGTGAAGAAGCGGCCAAAGTTGTTGCCTGCCTCGATCACCGCGCGGTAACCCGCGATATTGGCCATCGAGCTCAGCGCATCCATCTTCTGCGCCCGGCTGATGCGCGGCACCATGTCCATGGCGATGACGCTGGCGCCCTTGTCGGCCGCTGCCTGCATCAGCTCGCCGTTCTGGGCCGGCCAGAAGAAGCTGATCAGAAGCTTGCCTGCGGTGAGGCGCTTGACTTCGGTGTCCGACGGCGGGCGCACCTTGGCAATGATATCCGCTTCTTTCCACAGCGCGGCGGCGGTCTTGATGACCTCTACGCCGGCTTCGGCATATGCCTCGTCGGTAAAGCCCGCAGCCGCCCCGGCCCCGGTCTCGATGGCACAATCATACCCCAGTTTCTGAAGCATGCGTGCCGAGTCCGGCGTCATGGCAACCCGTGCCTCGCCCTCGAACACTTCCTTTGGCGTTCCAATTTTCACGTCTTCGTCCCCTCTTACGTCAGACAGTGCCCAATTACGTCGCGGCAGCCCAATCCATGATGGGTCTACCGTGCTGACCTAGCTCAGACAAGCTTGCTTGCGGTTGTAGACCATAGACGGCAACAAACTTAAAGCCACATAGACATATGTTGCGCGTGCGGGTCGCCCGCCGCAATTTACTTACCCCACCCTCTTCCGGATTTCCGAAAGGAAACGTTACAATTTGCTGCCTTGCCCGGTGGTCCGGATCCCTTCGCGCCAATTTGCCGCATCAGGCCAAAGGCGCAACGTCGCCGACTCGGTTCCGGACCTGCGGCAACACACCGGAACGTCGGCGCAGGGGAATCAGATGCGGTGCACCCTCACCCGCCAGCAGTCGGTGCCGAGCCCACCTTGCCACCGCAGCAGACTGGGCTAACCTGTCCAAAAATCGGGGAGAGTTCGGATGAATATTGCGGGGAAACATGCGCTTGTGACCGGAGGCGGCACCGGAATCGGCCTTGCCATCGCCCGCGCACTGGCCGCCGAAGGCGCATTGGTGACGGTCACCGGTCGCCGCCAGTCAAAACTTGACGAGGCCGCACAGACAGAGGGTCTCTTTGGGCAGGTCATTGACGTCATGGACGAAAGGTCTGTCGTGGACGGGATTGCCTCGGCCGTTGCGGCGCGCGGTCCGGTGCAGATCTGCGTGCCCAATGCCGGAATCGCCGAAGGCCGCCCGCTGCACAAGACCGACATGGATTTCTGGCGCACGATGATGGCGACCAATCTGGACGGCGCCTTCCTGACGATCCGCGAATCCCTGACCTCGATGCGGGAAACGGACTGGGGGCGGGTCATTGCCATTTCCTCGATTGCCGGGGTCAAGGGACTGCGCGGCGCGCCGTGTTACTCGGCTTCGAAACACGGGCTGATCGGCCTGATCAAGGGTCTCGCTGCTGACTATCTTGGCAAGCCCTACACCTTCAACGCGCTCTGCCCCGCCTATGTCGATACCGACATCGTGCCGCAGAACATCGCGCGGATCATGCAGCGTACCGGCATGTCCGAAGACGAGGCCCATGCGGTGATGGACGGCGCCAACCCGCATGGACGCCTCATCGCCCCGCAGGAGGTGGCTGAAGCCGCCCTTTGGCTCTGCGGCGCGCATTCCGGCAGCATCAACGGCCAGGCCATCCAGATCGCAGGGGGTGAGATGTGACCGACTTCGACTGGACCCGCGATCAGTTTCACATCCCCCAGGGGCTCATTTACCTTGACGGCAATTCGCTCGGACCGCTGCCAAAGATGGCCCCGGCCCGGATGATGCAGATGATGGAACAGGAATGGGGTGAACAGCTGATCACCGGCTGGAATGCCAGCGGCTGGATGGCGCAGCCCACCCGCGTCGGCGACCGCATCGCCCGGCTGATCGGCGCAGAGCAGGGCCATGTGGTGATGGGCGACACCCTGTCGATCAAGGTGTTCCAGGCCCTCGCCGCCGCCCTTGCCCTCAATCCGGACCGCCGGGTGATCCTGTCGGACAGTTCCAACTTTCCCTCGGATCTCTACATGGCCGAAGGCCTCATACAGCTGCTTGGAGACGGTTTTGAACTGCGTGTCGTCGCTCCCGAAGAGGTCGAGGCGGCGATCACCCCGGAGATCGCGGTGACCCTGCTCACCGAAGTCGGCTACACCACCGGTCGCCGACACGACATGGCAGGGCTGACAGCGAAAGCGCATGACAACGGGGTGATCACGGTCTGGGATCTGGCGCATTCGGCCGGCGCCATTCCGGTGGACCTGATGCGTGCGGGGGCGGATTTTGCCGTTGGCTGCACCTACAAGTACCTCAATGGCGGCCCCGGCGCGCCGGCCTTCATCTATGTCGCCCCGCGCCATGCAGATGCGGCGCAACCCGCCCTCGCGGGCTGGATGGGGCATGCCCGCCCCTTTGCGTTCGAACAGGGCTATGACGCCGGGAACGGGATCCAGCGGATGCGCGTCGGGACGCCGCCGGTGCTGGCCATGACCGCGCTCGACGTGGCGCTGGATGTCTGGGACCGGGTCGAGATGGCCGACGTCCGCGCCCGTTCGGTCGAACTCTGTGAACGCTTTATCGCCGGAGTCGAGCAGAACTGTCCGCAGCTGAGCCTGCATTCGCCGCGCGACCCTGACCTGCGCGGCTCGCAGGTGTCGTTCCGTTTCGAGCACGGCTATGCGGTGATGCAGGCACTGATCGCCGACGGGGTGATTGGCGATTTTCGCGCACCGGACGTGATGCGGTTCGGCTTTGCGCCGCTCTACGTCAACGAACGCGACGTGGACGAAGCCATCGGCATCCTGACCCGCATCTTGCGCGGCGCCCTGTGGGACCGTCCCGAGTTTCTTGAACGCAAGGCGGTGACCTGACGGCGGCGAATTGATGATCAGGCGGGCTTGTCAGCCAGGCGTGCTCGGCGTGCCATAAAGCATGTCTGAACGGCATCGGAGGCGACGCCGCGGCCAATCCGGAGCGAAAACAGAGCGAAACCAAGGGTTTTACAGCAACACTTCAGGTATTCGCCGCAAATTTTCCGCACTTTCCGCGAACCAAAGCCATCAGATTACTGTACCGTTTCCGGAAACGATGCGGCTGGCCCACGTCAACTTTTGCCGGGCACAAGCACGCATTGCCATAAAAAAGAGCGGTCCGAGCAATGCCCATCTATTCTGTCAGTTTCTACCTCGCCAATCCGGCCTCCATTTTCTCGACCGCAATAGGCAGTCAGTTTACCTGGACCGGACCTGGCACCGCAGCGGGCACAGCCGTGATCACGGACAACGAACCGGGCATTCAGGGCACGACTCTGGATGACGACAGCCGCGGCCGCGAATCCGCAACCGCGAGCGTCTCGATCCCGGGCGCGTCCTCTGCGCTCAGCGATGTGGATGCTGAAATTGTCTGGACCGTCACCGACGATGTCACCGGCCGCACCTTCGAAGTGATCCAGTTCGACGTCGAGAACGGGGCGGCTGCGGGGCTGTACACCCTGTCCGAAGTGCCGCTGATTTCCGGGCGCAGCTATACCGTCAACGCCTACAACACCAACGCCGATGTCACCCGCGGCGATATCGCCTTCAGCCAGACCGACTATGTGGTCGCCAATAATGTCGTCGACGGCACGGCCGGCAATGATTCGATCGACCCGAATTACTATGACGCGCAGAACGAATTCGTCGACGATAACCCCGCCGCCCCGAACGACAGCATCGCGGCGGGCGCGGGCAACGACACGGCCATCGGCGGCGTCGGCAATGACACCCTGGATGGCGGCACCGGCGACGATCTGCTTTACGGCGACTATGGCAGCTACACGCCGCCCCCGATCGAGGAATCCCTGAACTGGAACCTGCAGGGCGCCAACGGCACCAACCTTGCGGCCGGCTTCACCCAGGACACCGGTACCATCGACGTCAGCGTGTCGTTTGCCAACACCGGCAACAACAACCCGATCTTTCGGGTCGACACAGACGATCCGCAATATGTCGCCCCCGGCGAACCCTATGCCACAAACTCTTCGCTGTACCTCTTTGGCAATGGCGACGGCGCCACCTCGATCACCACCATCGGCTTTGCGCCCAGCGCCGGAGCCTCGGTTTCCGGCGCGGTGGAAAACGTCCGCTTCCGCATCAACGACATCGACTGGGGTTCGGGGAACCATACCGATATCGTCACTGTCAACGCCTTTGACGCCGACGGCAATCCGGTCACCGTCACCATCACGCCGGGCGCCGGGGACACCTATTCCGGCAACACCATCACGGCCGGGACAACCGCCGAAACCGCGGCGCAGGCGGGCGGTTCGGCCCTGATCGAAATTGCCGGACCGGTCTCTTCGATCACCATCAACTATGTCAACGGTCAGGGCGGGACTCAGGCAATCTGGGTCACCGATCTGTATTACGATGCTGTTCCGGTCGCCGAAGGCAATGATCTGCTGCGCGGCGGTGACGGCAACGACACGTTGTTCGGCGAGGCGGGCAACGACACGCTGGAAGGCGGCGCAGGCAATGACAGCCTGAATGGCGGCCCCGGCAACGACAGCCTTGACGGCGGCGCGGGCAACGACACGCTGGCCGGCGGTGCCGGGGCCGACACTCTGACCGGCGGCACCGGCATGGACTTTGCCGACTACTCCGCTTCGGGCGCCGGTGTTTCGGTAAACCTTGCGACGAACAGCTTTTCCGGCGGTGACGCGGCGGGCGATGTGCACGGCGGCGGTGTCGAAGGGATCATCGGCTCGGCGTTTGATGACAGTCTGACCGGGGACGACGGTCTGGTGCCCGGCTTGACCAACGTCATATATGGCGGCGCGGGCAACGATACGATCGACGGCGGCGGCGGCGACGATTTCCTCTACGGCGGCATCGGCGACGACGTGATCTACGGCGGCACGGGTGCGGACGAGATGCTGGGCGGCGCGGGCAACGACACGCTCTACGTCGGCCAGGGCGATTCCGCCGCTGGCGGTGACGGCGACGATGTCTTTACCCTGGTCGACCTTTCCGAGTTCGGCACCACCGGCATCAAGATCGACGGCGGCACCGCGACGCAGACCCTGGGTGACGTGCTCAACCTCAATGGGCTGGCAGACCGCACCACCCTGACAATGGTCGATCAGGGCGGAGGCGAGTTCAGCGGCACGATCCAGATGCTGGACGGGACGCTGGTAACCTTCTCCAACATCGACTCCGTCATCTGCTTCACGCCGGGCACAGAGATCCTCACCGACACCGGCCCCCGGCCGGTGCAGGACCTGCGTCGCGGTGATCTGCTGGTCACACGTGATGACGGCCTGCAACCTTTGCGCTGGATCGGCGCCCGCCGGATCGCCGCCTTTGGCCAGGTTGCCCCGGTGCGCATCGCCCCCGGTGTGCTGCCGGGCTGCACACGGCCGCTGCTGGTTTCCCCCCAGCACCGGCTGCTGTACCAGGGCTATCGCGCGGAGCTGATGTTCGGAGCGAACGAGGTGCTGGTGTCCGCCCGTCACCTGCTCAACGGCACCGATGTCGTTCAGGTGCCCGGCGGCGAGGTCACCTATATCCACCTGCTGATGGACCGCCATCAGGTGATCTATGCCAACGGGGCCGCGACCGAAAGCTTTCACCCCGGACCCACCGGGCTTGCAAGCCTCAGCGCGGCGGCACGCGAAGATCTGTTCCGGTCACTGCCCGATCTGCGGGCGCATCCTGAAAGCTACGGCGCCACCGCGCGCCGCTGTCTCAAGCAGCACGAAACGGTGTCGCTGATGACCGCCCTGGCACCGCATCTGGCCGCATGATCCGTTTCTCAGGCCGACCTGCGGCCCGGGATGGTCTGTGACGCCGCCCAACCGCGCACCGCGTCGCCAAAGGCGGTGAAAAGCGGCCGCGAGACCGGATCGTTGGCGGCATCCCATTCGGGATGCCACTGTACCGACAATGTAAAGCCGGGCGCGCCGTCGATATAGGTCGCTTCCGGGGTACCGTCCGGCGCATGTCCGTCGACCACGATCCGTGCCCCGGGACGCTTGATGCCCTGCCCGTGCAGGGTGTTGGTCATCACCTCGCGGGCGCCCAGAAGCCGTGCAAAGGGGCCGCCTTCCGAAAACGTCACCACATGGCGCAACGCAAACTTCTCCTCCAGCGTCCCATCCGGTGGCATCCGGTGATTGAGCCGACCCGGAAGTTCCCGTATCTCGGGGTAGAGTGACCCGCCCATCGCCACATTGACCTCCTGAAAGCCCCGGCAAATGCCCAGGAACGGCTGGCCGCGCTCGACGCAGGCCCGTACCAGCGGCAGCACGATGGCATCGCGGGCGCGATCAAAGGCGCCATGTGCTTCGGTCACCTCTTCGCCGTATTCCTCGGGGTGCACATTCGGCCGCCCGCCGGTCAGCACAAAGCCGTCGCAGGCCTCCAGCAACTCCGCGACCGACATGAACCGCGGATCGGCCGGAATCAGCAGCGGCACGCAATCCGCAACGCATGCCACCGCCTCCGAATTCATCGACCCGCCGGCATGCGCCGGGTACTGGTCGTTCAGCAGATGCTGATTGCCAATGATTCCAACGATCGGACGGCTCATGATGCCCTCTTCAGGAAAGTCCTCTGCACACTACATAAGCGACCCTGAAGGATTGGAAAAGCCCGGCTCAGATTTCCGCGCTCAGCCCCGCCGCTTCGATGCCCGTTTTGGCGGCAGATGCATCGTTATCAGACGAATCGCCGGTCACTCCCACGGCCCCCAGCACGGCGCCCTTGGCGTCGCGCACCAGCACCCCGCCGGGGACCGGGATCATCTGTCCCCCAAAGGCGGCTCCGGCCGCTGCGATGAAATAGGCCTGTGCTTCGGCACGCTTCATCTGCGCGGTGCCTGCCATGCCCAGCATGACCGACCCATAGGCCTTGCCCTGCGCAATCAGGAACCGCCCCGGGCTCGCCCCGTCCTCGCGTTCAAAGGCAATCAGGTGCCCGCCAGCGTCCAGCACCACCACCGACAGCGGGTTCATCCCTTCCGCCTTGCCGTGATCCAGCGCCTTGCGAATGATCGTCCGCGCCCGTCTCAGTGAAATCGCTGCCATCTCTGCTCTCTCTCTTTCCAGCTTCTCTGTGTTCAAAAATCCTCGGGGGAGTGTGAGGGGGCGGACAGCCCCCTCATCCCTCTGACAAACCGGCCCGCTGTCAGGCGGACTTCAGCTGCAACCTGCGGGCATGCAACACCGGCTCGGTATAGCCCGACGGCTGCACGCGCCCCTTGAACACCAGATCACAGGCGGCCTGAAACGCAATTCCGCCAAAATCCGGAGCCATCGGGCGGTACTGTGGATCTCCGGCGTTCTGGCCGTCCACAACCACCGCCATGCGCCGCATCACTTCCAGAACCGTGGCCTCGCTCACCACGTCATGGTGCAGCCAGTTGGCGATGTGCTGCGCCGAAATCCGGCAGGTCGCGCGGTCTTCCATCAGCCCGACGTCATTGACATCCGGCACCTTGGAGCATCCGACACCCTGGTCGATCCAGCGCACCACATAACCCAGAATGCCCTGAGCGTTGTTTTCGACCTCCCGCAGCACCTGGTCTTCGGACCATTTCCGGAATGCCGCCAGCGGGATATCGAGGATCGTGTCGACATGCGCGCGCCGCCCGCCCTTGCGCAGCCGGGCCTGTACGGCAAACACATCAACCTTGTGATAGTGCAGCGCATGCAGTGTGGCCGCGGTTGGCGACGGCACCCAGGCGCAGTTGGCCCCGGCCTTTGGATGCTCGATCTTCTGTTCCAGCATTGCCGCCATCATGTCGGGCATCGCCCACATGCCCTTGCCGATCTGAGCACGGCCGGACAGCCCGCATTCGAGACCGATGTCGACGTTGCGGTTTTCGTACCCGCCGATCCAGGCCTTGCGCTTGATGAAATCCTTGCGGCTGAACGGCCCGGCCTCCATCGAGGTGTGGATCTCGTCGCCGGTCCGGTCGAGGAAGCCCGTGTTGATGAAGGCCACCCGACTTTTCGCCGCCCGAATACACTGTTTCAGGTTGACCGACGTCCGCCGCTCTTCGTCCATGATGCCCAGCTTCACCGTGTTCTGCGGCAGGCCCAGCGCCTTTTCAACGAAACTGAATGTCGCGTCGGCAAAGGCCACCTCGTCGGGTCCGTGCATCTTGGGCTTGACCACATAGACCGAGCCCTTGACCGAATTTCCGCCGTCGCGCGCCAGATCGTGTTTTGCGATCAGGGTCGTCACCATCGCGTCCATCAGACCCTCGAAGGCCTCGTTGCCGTCGCGGTCGAGGATCGCCGGATTGGTCATCAGATGGCCGACATTGCGCACCAGCATCAGGGCACGCCCCTTGAGAACCACCTCGCCCCCGTCCGGCGCGGTATAGACGCGGTCCGGATTCAGCGAACGGGTGAGCGTCTCGCTCCCCTTCTGGAAGGTCTCTTCCAGATTGCCCTTCATCAGACCCAGCCAGTTGGAATAGGCCTGCGTCTTGTCCTCGCCATCGACACAGGCGACGGAATCCTCGCAGTCCATGATCGCGGAAATCGCGCTTTCCATCTGCACATCCGCCAGACCACACTGATCGCGGCTGCCGATGCGGTGGGTGCGGTCAAATACCAGTTCGACGTGCAGCGCATTGTTGCGCAGCACGATCGCCTGCGGCGCGCGGGGGTCACCCCTGAAACCGACGAACTTTGACGGATCTGCCAGCGGCATGTCGTCCACCAGCAGCGCACCGTTGTGAATGTGGTAACGCCGCGCATCCGCATGGCTGCCGCCGTCAATCGGAAACGCCTCGTCGAGAAACACCCGCGCCCGCGCCACAACCCGTGCGCCGCGCCCCTTGTCGTAACCGCCCCTGGGGGCGGGCGTGCCCATCGCATCGGTGCCGTAAAAGCCATCGTACAGACTGCCCCAGCGGGCATTTGCGGCATTCAGCACGTAGCGGGCGTTGGTGATCGGCACCACCAGCTGCGGGCCCGGCACCGTGGCAATCTCGGGGTCCACATTCGAGGTGTCGATTTCAAAGTCCTCGCCCTCGGGCAGCAGATAGCCGATCTCGGTCAGGAATGTCTTGTAAGCTTCGTGATCATGCGGCTGGTTGCGCCGCTTGATGTGCCACTCGTCGATCTGGGTCTGCAACTCGGCCCGCCGCTCCAGCAGCGCACGGTTCCTGGGGCCGTAGTCGTGGATCAGATCCGCCAGTCCCTGCCAGAAGGCATCAGCAGACACTCCGGTGCCGGGCAATGCCTCTTCTTCAATAAAGGAACACAGGATCTCGTCGATCTGCAGATCACAGCGGGTGATACGGGTGGTCATGGCGGCTTCCCCCAAGGCTGGCGCGGTATGCAATTGTGTGCATCATTAGAAAAAGAGTTTCCGATAGGCAACAGCCGCCGCCAGAAAGAAATCGCCTGGCGGCTGTCGGTTTCATCGGTGGCGTTGCCAATTGCCAGTCTGTCGCCGTCCAGACCACTTGGCGACTGCAATCCGGTCAGGGCCGCGATTGGCGCGGCGCGATGCTTGATTCCTGACCAGACACGGGCCGCGCCATGCCCATCCCGGGCATTTCCCCGCTGCACGTAACGGCGGCCCCCGCCCCCTGTCCGGCCCGCCGTCACCCCACCGATATCGCGAGCATTTCAAACACCGGCTGCGTCGGCATTGCGGGGATTTTTCTCGGGCGCCGCCTTCGTGGCGGATGCCGACGAAGGGTAAGCCGACCGGAAATCACCGCGAACCCTGTTGCAGCGCCGGTTTCCCGGGCCTAACACTCTGGGCAAAGACGCGGCGCCTGATATTCCGCATCTGCGACATGAAGAGGAGATATCCGTCATGAAAGACGCCGCCCCCCAGACCGTGTACCTGAGCGACTACACACCCTTTGGCTATGTGGTCGAGGATGTGCACCTGACATTCCAGCTGGCCCCCACCAGCACCCGGGTCCTGAGCCGGATCAGGTTTGCCCCCAATCCCGATGCCACGGACAAGGTGTTTTTCCTGCATGGCGAAGAGCTGAACCTGATTTCGGCCATGATCGACGGCAAGCCGGTCGAGCCGGTCGTGACCTCGGTCGGGCTCAGCTGCCCGGTGCCGGAAAAGCCCTTTGTCTGGGAGGCCGAAGTCGAGATCAGCCCGGAAACCAACACCGCTCTGGAAGGGCTGTACATGTCGAACGGCATGTATTGTACCCAGTGCGAGGCCGAAGGCTTCCGCAAGATCACCTACTATCCCGATCGCCCCGACGTGATGTCGGTGTTCACTGTCCGCATCGAAGGCCCCCACCCGGTGCTGCTGTCCAACGGCAACCCCAGAGACAGCGGTGACGGCTGGGCGGAATGGCGCGACCCCTGGCCCAAACCGTCCTATCTGTTTGCGCTGGTCGCGGGCGATCTGGTCAACCACTCCGACACATTCACCACCTGCTCCGGCACCGAGGTCGCGCTCAACATCTGGGTGCGTCCCGGGAACGAAGGCAAATGTGCCTTTGGCATGGAAGCCCTGAAAAAGTCGATGCGCTGGGACGAAGAGGTCTATGGCCGGGAATACGATCTCGACATCTTCAACATCGTCGCGGTGGACGATTTCAACATGGGCGCGATGGAGAACAAGGGGTTGAACGTGTTCAACTCCTCGGCGGTGCTCGCTTCACCCGAAACCAGCACGGACGCCAATTTCGAACGGATCGAGGCGATCATCGCCCATGAGTATTTCCACAACTGGACCGGCAACCGCATCACCTGCCGCGACTGGTTCCAGCTCTGTCTGAAAGAGGGACTTACCGTGTTCCGCGACAGCCAGTTCACCTCGGACATCCGCTCGGCCCCGGTCAAGCGGATCTCGGATGTGATCGACCTGCGCGCCCGCCAGTTCCCCGAGGACCAGGGGCCGCTGTCGCATCCGGTACGCCCGGAATCATTTCAGGAAATCAACAACTTCTACACCGCCACCGTTTACGAGAAGGGCGCCGAGGTGATCGGTATGCTCAAGCGCCTTGTCGGTGATGAAGGCTATGCCGAAGCGCTCGAGCTGTACTTTGCCCGCCACGACGGCGAGGCCTGCACGATCGAGGACTGGCTGAAGGTGTTCGAGGATGTGACCGGCCGCGATCTGACCCAGTTCAAACGCTGGTATTCGCAATCGGGCACCCCGCGCCTGTCGGTCACCGAGGACTACGCCGACGGCACCTATACGCTGACCTTCGCCCAGCACACGCCACCGACGCCGGGGCAGGACGAAAAACTGCCGCAGGTGCTGCCCATCGCGGTCGGGCTGCTGAACGCCAATGGCGACGAGGTGGTAAAGACCACGCTGCTGGAAATGACGCAGGCCGAGCAAAGCTTTGAATTCACCGGGCTGGCGTCCAGACCCATCCCGTCGCTGCTGCGCGGCTTTTCCGCGCCGGTGGTGCTGGACCGCGTGGCCAGCAAGGAAGAACAGGTGTTCCTGCTGGCCCATGACACCGACGCCTTCAACCGCTGGGAATCCGGGCGCACTCTGGCGCGCAACAGCCTGATCGCGATGGTGCGTGACGGGGCGGCGCCCGATCAGGCCTATCTCGACGGTCTGGCCGCGTTGCTGCGCGACGACGAACTTGACCCGGCCTTTCGCGCGCTGATGTTGTCCGGCCCGTCACAGGCGGAACTGGCGCAGGCACTGCACGAGGCGGGCGCGACCCCTGATCCGGATGCCATCTGGCAGGCCAAAGAGACCATGGCCGACACCATGGCGCAGTCCTTCCGCGACCTGCTGCCCAAGCTGGCCTATGAAGGCAAGGTCACCGAACCCTATGCACCCGATGCCGAACAGTCGGGCATGCGGGCGCTGGGTGCGGCGACGCTGGCGCTGCAGACCCGGCTGGACGCCGGTGCAGCGGCGCAGAAACAGTTCGACAAGGCCGACAACATGACATTGCAGCTGTCCGCCCTGGGCCAGCTCATCCAGGTCGGCAAGGACACCGGGGCGGTTCAGGCCTTTTACGATCAGTGGCACAACGACCGCCTGGTCATGGACAAGTGGTTCGGCTTGCAGGTTGGCGCGGCGCATCCCGAGGTGGCGGTCGATCGCGCCGCGGCGCTGAGCAGCCATCCGGCCTTTGACATGAAGAACCCCAACCGGTTCCGCGCGGTCTTTGGTGCGCTGGCGATGAATCACGCAGGCTTTCACCGCAGGGACGGCGCCGGTTACGATCTGCTGGCCGACTGGCTGATCCGGCTGGACGCGATGAACCCGCAGACCACCGCGCGCATGTGCTCGGCCTTCCAGACCTGGAAGCGGTACGACGCCGACAGACAGGCGAAAATGAAAGCCGCGCTCGAACGGATCGCGGCCCAGCCGGACCTGTCCCGCGACACAACCGAGATGGTCAGCCGGATGCTGGGATGAAGCCCCTTCCGCGCACCGGCAGCAGCGCCGGTTTCGGGACCGGCGCGGCCAGGTTCACCATTCGCGCCATTCGCGACCTGGCGGGCGGGCAATAACGATGGCCCTGCTGGAGCATCACGGTTCTGGCCGCGCGTGGCGGCCAGTCTGCGCGGTGGCCGCTGTCTGGGCGATTCTGGCGGCGGGATATGTCTGGCTGGACGCCGAGGGCTGGATTGTCGCCGGTCTGGGCGCTTTCACCCTCCCCGCCCTCTGGGACATCCTTGCCGGACGGCGGTCCGCGCTTACCCTGACCGCGACCGAGATCCACTGGACAAGCGGGCGGCACGCTCAGACAGTCGCGCTGGACGATCTGGCACATGTGCGTCTCGATCGCCATTGGGACGGCAGCGTGCGGGTTCGGCTGGTCGGCAGGGACGGGCAGACGCACCTCGTGCCGCCGGATGCGACGCCGCCTCACCGGGACCTGGAAACCGCGCTGCAACGCGCGGGCGTCGCGGTTCAGCGCCAGCCGTTTTCGATCTTCTGAAAATTTTCTGAAATTTCCGGGAACTGGCAGCGATCTTTCTGCGTTGACCCCACAGGCTGTTTTCCGCACAATCCGGGAACCGCACTTGCCGGGACTTGCGCCCACCTCACAAGGTACGCAATCCTGTCACCAACCTGTTGCAATAACCTGTTTTGAGTGCCGGATGCAGGACCGTATTGACCCATTGATCCAGGAACGCGCGCCGTGGCTGTTTGCGACGCGTCCGGGAACGCGTCCTGCGCGCAAGGCACTGAATTTTCTTCTCGGTTACGAGAAGACCGTCTCGCTGGCCACGGCGTTCGAGGACATGCCCTCGAATCAGATCATGGCAGCGATGGGCCAGCTGTTGGCGCGCGACGTTGAGGTCGCGGGGCTGGGCCACGTTCCCCGTCACGGAGCGGCACTCATCGTGGCGAACCATCCAACCGGCATCGCTGACGGCATCATCCTCAATCACCTGCTGACCACGGTCCGGCCGGACGCGTATTTCTTTGCCAATCATGACATCCTGCGGGTTCTGCCGCAAATGGCGGACATGATTGCTCCGGTCGAATGGCGGCAGGAAAAGCGCAGCCACGGCAAGACCCGCGAGACGATGGCCTTTACCCGCCGGGCGGTAAACGACGGGCGGCTCGGAGTGATTTTCCCGTCCGGGCGGTTGGCCAAGCGGCGCGGATTGTCGTTGCATGAACGGCCGTGGATGCCCTCAGCCGCGATGATCGCGCGCAAGTTCGATTTGCCGGTGATCCCGGTGAACATCCGGGCGCGCAACTCGGTGTTGTTCTATCTGTTCGATCTGATCCACCCGACGCTGCGGGACATCACCCTGTTTCATGAAACCCTGAACAAGCATCGCCAGCCCTACCGCGTGACTGTGGGCGAGCCGATTTCTGCCAGCGCCCTGCCCGCAAAGTCCGAGGACAGCATCGAGATGCTGCGGCGTGCAACTCTGGCTCTGGGGGGCGCTCGCGCCCCGGCTGTGTCGCTGGTCGACAGCACGCGCCGACCCTCCTGGCTCAAGGCTTATTGACCACAAATCCCCCCAGTTCCAGATGCTTGCGCGTCCAAAGCGGTGCCAGTGCATCTGGATTCGTATGGTCCGGAACTGCACGCGCACCTGTTCGATGCCCGGGATCACGGACGGGCTTTCGCCTGTCTAGCTGCCATAGCTCAGGGGGCGCGCCTTTGGGCGGGTGGCAAATACCGGCTGGCAATAGGTCTGGGCCTTGGTCCAGGCCATCATGTCGGCGCGTTTGCTTTCACTGTGGAACGGCCCCCAGTCAGCGGCCACACCGCGCATTCCGTGCGACACCACGCCGTCACGGGCGACGGTGCGCGACATGATCCGCAGGGCGCAGGACAGATTGGCGGGCCCCTCGGTCAGATCCTCGCCACTGCGCGCCCGGCAGCCATAACTGCGGGCCGTGGCGGGAAAGATCTGCAGCAGGCCGTACCAGCGTCCGCCGCCCCCCACCGCCGTCGGCCGGTAGGTGCTTTCGTGTTTGGCCAGCGCCGACACCAGCCCGACCCAGAATGCCTCGCGCTGGACCGTGTCGGCGGCCTTGTAGCCCGGGCACCAGGCGTCGATATCGCGGGGCACCTGCCGGGGCAGCGTGCTGGCATGGCCGCGCAGCGCCGAAACGGCCGCCCGGGTCCACAACAGACCCCGGCTTCGGTGGCTCCAGCGGGCTGTCGGCAAAACTTCAGAGCGGGCGTTCGGGCGCAGCGACTCGGTGACGGCCTGTGGTGACAGCGACGGGAACGCCAGTGACGTCGCCGCCTCTCCTGAAAACGGAGCGACGGACAGGGCGAGAAGGACAGCGAGGCGCAGCATGGCGCAAACCCTGCCCCGGATCGACGCGATCGCGCAAGCATCAAGGCGCCCGGAGTCCCGGCGCAGGCGGGCGGTGCCCCCAAATCGGCGGATTTCTTCCCATGAAAGCCGGCAGAATGCCTTACCTTGCTGCGTCCTTGCCATGATTGAGCCCAAATGCCCCGGCACTCTTTGCCCATGAGCATGACAGATCTCCTCCCCCCGATGCGCTCACTGAGCGTCCACCTTGGCCCCCGAGTCGAGGCCCTGCGGTCGGTGTTCGCCACCCGCGCCCCGGCCGCACCGCGCCCCGCCAATTCGGCGCCGCAGTTGCCCAGCCTCAGAATCGAAACCTGCGACAGAACGCCCGAAGAGCACGAGCGTGCACGTTACTTTGCCCAGGGCCAGTTTCTCGCGCGGCAGGAGCAGTGGGAAGAACTGTCCCGCCTGATCCGGACATTCGACCGCCACAGGGTGACCACGCCCGGCGGCACACCGGTGGCGGACGTGCTGGCCCTGGGCGCCCGGGCCGATGCGGTGGACGCCGCGCGCGATGCGGTGCGCCGCGGGGACGTGCACGGCGCCCACGCGCCGCTTGCCGCGCTCGAAGACATCTGGGCCGAACATTCCGGCGATCATGGCGTCGGGCTGGTGGTGGCGCTTGCACATATCGACACCGGCTGGGCCTGGCGCGGCGAAGGCTGGACCCAGGAAGTCCCCGCCGCCCGCATGGCGGCCTTTCACAGCCACTTTCGCGCAGCCGCTCAGATCATTGACGGCTTTGATGCCTTTGAACTCGACGCCCCGGCGCTGGCCGCCGCGCGCTGTGCGTTGCTGGCCGCAGACATGCGCCCGTCGTTGCGGGTTGCGGATGACTATGAAGATGTCATCGATCTTGACCCGCGCAGCCCGCGCCACATGCGCAGCCTGGGCAACCACATGCTGCCGCGCTGGTTCGGCAGCTACGAGCAGCTTGAGCTTCAGGCCCGCCGCACGGCGGCGCGCACGCGCGACATCTGGGGGGCCGGCGCCTATGCCTGGGTGCATTTTGACGCCCTTGCGGTTGACCCCGGCACGTTCCGCCGCCTTGATTCCGAACTTTTTGTCGAAGGGTTGCACGACATTCTGGCGCGCCGCCCGGATCAGCACACTGTCAATCTTCTGGCCGCGCACACCGGGCTGACACTGGCCCGGGCTGCCGCTCCGGGCAGTGGCCGCGCAAGGGTTGCAGGTTGCTTTGACTGGATCGTGCGCGACCATCTGTGCGAAGTGCACCCCATGGTCTGGGCCGCAGCATTGCCATATGCCGGATCTGCGCCGCGGGGTGGCTGCGCCGAGACCGTGGCCCGGGGCCGCGCCCGCGCCCTGTCGACCCTCGCCGAGCATTTTGCCCCCGAGATCCGCCGGAATCGCAAGATCAGCTTTGAGGCGGACGGGTTGCACATCCACTGAGCCCGTCCCGGCGCGTGCGCCTCCCCCTGCGCGTCGCGCCAAAATCTCGGTCCGCCCGGATCAGCAGGGGCCGCCCCCCTTGCCCCGGCGCGGCCTCTGGCCTAAGACCGGGTCGTTCACAGGCACGAGGACGCAAGGTATGCTGGATCTGAGCTACGACTCCCCGAAACCCAAGGTCATCGCCGGGGCGAAATACGACTGGGAACTGGTGATCGGGATGGAAGTCCACGCCCAGATCGCGACACAGGCCAAGCTGTTTTCGGGCGCGTCGACCAAATTCGGGGCCGAACCCAATTCCAACGTCTCCTTTGTGGACGCCGCCATGCCCGGCATGCTGCCGGTGATCAACGAATACTGCGTCGAACAGGCGGTGCGCACCGGTCTGGGCCTGAAGGCAAAGATCAACCTTTTCAGTGCATTCGACCGCAAGAACTATTTCTATCCCGATCTGCCGCAGGGCTATCAGATCAGCCAGCTCTACCACCCGATCGTGGGTGAGGGCGAGGTGATCGTCGACATGGAGCCGGGTGTCGCACGGCGGGTGCGGATCGAGCGCATCCATATCGAACAGGATGCGGGCAAGTCGATTCACGACATGGACCCGAACATGTCCTTTGTCGATCTCAACCGCACCGGCGTCGCGCTGATGGAGATCGTCAGCCGTCCGGACATCCGTGGCCCCGAAGAGGCCGCCGCCTATGTCGTCAAACTGCGCCAGATCCTGCGCTATCTGGGCACCTGCGACGGCAACATGCAGAACGGCAACCTGCGGGCCGACGTCAACGTGTCGGTCTGCCGTCCGGGTCAGTACGAAAAGTATCAGGAAACGCAGGACTTCGGCCATCTCGGCACCCGGTGCGAGATCAAGAACATGAACTCCATGCGCTTTATCCAGCAGGCCATCGACTACGAGGCAAAGCGCCAGATCGCCATCCTCGAGGCGGGCGGGGCCATTGATCAGGAGACCCGGCTCTACGATCCCGACAAGGGCGAAACCCGGTCGATGCGCTCCAAGGAAGAAGCGCATGATTACCGCTATTTCCCGGACCCCGACCTGCTGCCGCTCGAGATCGAGCAGTCCTGGGTCGACGACATCGCCGCCCGCCTGCCCGAATTGCCCGATGCCAAGAAGGCGCGCTTTGTCCAGGACTTCGGCCTGTCCGAATACGACGCCTCGGTGCTGACGGCGGACACGGCGCATGCGGCGTATTTCGAAGAGGTCGTCGGACTGTGCTCGGATGGCAAGCTGTCGGCCAACTGGGTGATAAACGAACTGTTCGGACGGCTCAAGAAGGACGACCGGGATATCGGCGACTCGCCGGTCACTCCGAAACAGCTGGCGGGCCTGATTACGCTGATCAAATCGGGTGACATCAACGGCAAGATCGCCAAGGACGTGTTCGAGACCGTGTTCAGCGACGGCGGCGATCCGGCCGAAATCGTCGAGGCGCGCGGCCTGAAGCAGGTCACCGACACCGGTGCGATCGAAGCGGCGGTGGACGCGGTCATCGCCGCCAACCCGGCGCAGGTGGAAAAGGCGCAGGCCAATCCGAAACTGGCGGGCTGGTTCGTGGGCCAGGTGATGAAATCCACCGGCGGCAAGGCCAACCCGGCGGCAGTCAACCAGATCGTCGCGGCCAAGTTGGGGCTGTAACGCCCGCGACGGCGCCGCCAAAGCTGCTGGTTCGGACGGATGGCAGCCGCATCTGCGGGGTGCCACCCGCGACGGCGGCGAGCCTGCCGCGCCCTGCGACTGCTTGGCGGCCCGCAGATTGCGGTGTAGGGTCGCCAAAACCCTGGATAGGCATGTTTGCGAGCCCATGAACAATTTCGAGTACAAGGTGATACCCGCCCCGGCGCGCGGTGAGAAAGGCAAGGGTGTCAAAGGTCCGGAAGCCCGGTTTGCCCATGCACTGGAACTGGTCATGAACGAAATGGCTGCCGATGGCTGGGAATACCAGCGGGCCGAAACCCTGCCGAGTTCCGAGCGATCCGGGCTGACAGGATCGGTGACCCAGTGGCGCAACCTGCTGGTGTTCCGCCGCCCGCGCGACGCCGACGTCGCCGCACATCAGCCCAGATTGCTGGACGCCCCTGTCTCCTCCTCCGCGGTCGAAGAGGACGTGTCCGAACGTCCGGTGCCACGTTCGGCGGGTCTGGGCGCCGCGGGCCTGCGGCTCGGGCAGCCGAGGGTGCCGCCCGGCGCGTCGCAGCACGACCCGGATCAGACGGCAGACACTGTGGCGGCGGTCCCATCGTCGGGAAAGAGTTCCGGGGCGCCGGAGCCTGAGACGCACACCGGGAGCAACGGTTCCGGCACGGTCACACCTGCCGAGGCAGAGGCCTCTGGCGACGGCTTTTCCGGTCCCCCGGCGACGCCGGACAACGAAGACGGGAAAACCGCAGAACTGTCGCATCTGACTTCGGCCCTGCGCGCACGCGCCGCGCGGTTGCAGCCTGTGACAGACAAGGACCCCGCCGACGGCAACAGCTGACCCCGCCGAAGCCCGCTGCCCGCCTCAGGTCCCGAGATCGAGGGACAGCGCGTGAATGCGGCCCATCAGGTCGGTGCCCAGGGCGGAATGCACCGCGCGGTGGTTCTGCAACCGCGACCGCCCCTCGAAGGCCGGGCTTCGGATCACCACGTGAAAATGGCTTTCGCCGCCTTCCTGAAACCCGGAATGGCCACGGTGGCTTTCGCTGTCATCGCGCACCAATAGCGCCTCCGGTGCGAATGCCTCGCGCAGCCGTGTCTCGATTTCCTGAGTTCTGGTCATTTTTTCCGGTTCAACCTCTGTCATCTGTCGGTGGATAGTCTAGTGTTTGGCGTCCGAGTCGGAAAGGTGTTCCCATGAGCAAATCAGATCCCTTCGGTTTCGACATGTCGGTGTCGTCTTCGAAAAAGAAAAATCCGCGCGGACGCCGCGGCATGTCAGGTGAGAGCACGACCTCTGTGCGGCTGTGCGAACACGAGGGCTGCGACGAGCCGGGCAAGTTCCGTGCCCCCAAGGCCCCGGATGTGCTCGACGACTATTTCTGGTTCTGCAAGGACCATGTCCGCGAGTACAACCTCAAGTGGAACTTCTTCCACGGCAAGACCGAGGCCGAAATGAACGCGCAAGAGACCTCTGACAAGGTCTGGGAGCGCAAGACCAAGGACTTCCGCGACACCGAGGCCCGCGCCTGGGCCCGGCTGGGGATCGAGGATCCGCATCAGGTGCTGGGTGACAACGCCACCCGCAATCCGGGCAAGTCGATCACCGGAACCCGCCGCCTGCCCCCGACCGAGCGTCGCGCGATCGAGATTCTCGAAGCCAAGGATCACTGGACCAAGGCTGAGGTGCGCAAATCCTACAAGACATTGATCAAGGTGCTGCACCCGGACATCAACGGCGGGGACCGGTCGCAGGAAGAACAGCTTCAGGAAGTTGTCTGGGCCTGGGACCAGATCAAGGACAGCCGGAACTTCAAGTGATGGGTGCACCGGCGCAGGGCGGTTACGCTTTGCACCGCCGTATCTCCCTGTTCCGAACCGGGCCACGACCGTCGGCCTGCCGCTGCGCGCACCGGCACATCTGCAGCGCCGTGTGAACGCCGCCTGACAACCGCCGGTCGGAACACAGAAAAAAGGCGCGCTCCGGGGAAGGAGCGCGCCGCATACTCGTGACTTCCGGCTCCGGGTGCCGCCGCTGACAGTCGAGGCAACCCGGGTAGGTGCCCGGCACAATTGCTGGACTGCTGCTGGCGACAGACCCCAGGGGGTCAGGCAGGCCGGAACACCAGGCTGACACCGTTGATGCAGTGTCGCTTGCCTGTGGGGGCCGGTCCGTCGTCAAAGACGTGGCCGAGGTGCGATCCGCAGCGGCTACAGTGCTCTTCGGTCCGGGCACCGAACAGCGACCAGTCGGTCCTGTTGCCGACAGCGCCCGCTTTGGCGGCAAAGAAGCTGGGCCAGCCGGTGCCGCTGTCGAATTTTGTGTCCGAGTCGTAAAGCGCCAGATCACACCCCCGGCACACATAGGTCCCGGGGCGTTTCTCGTCATTGAGCGGCGAGGTAAAGGCGCGTTCCGTGCCTTCCTCGCGCATGACCTTGTATTCCAGCGCGGACAGCATCGCTTTCCATTCGGCGTCGCTGCGGGTGACTTCAAATGTCCTGGCGGCCATTGCAGGCCCGCGACCAAGGCCAAGTGCAGCCGTAGCGAACAGGAACAGGCGTCGGTTCATGTGATCCTCCCTTTCTCTTGCCTCAATGTGGCGGCCCCACCCCTGCCGGGGCAAGAGCAAGGCCCGCACATTCGCGCGACCGGAGCGTGTAGACTCGCAGCTTACATCGCGGGCAGAAGCACCCGGTCGATGACATGGATCACGCCATTGGACTGTTTGACATCCGCGATCGTGACATTGGCGACGCGGCCCTGTTCGTCGGTCAGGGTGATCTTGCCGCCCGTCATCTTGGCCTTCAGCACGCAACCGCCGACGGTGGCAACGTCATGCTCGCCACCGTCATCGGCGATCATGCCGGCGATGGCGTCGGACATGGCATTCGCTGCGACCACGTGGCAGGTCAGGATCGTGGCAAGCTGCGCCTTGTTCTCGTCCATCATCAGCGCGCCGAGCGAATCCTTCGAGATCATGTCAAAGGCCGCGTTGGTCGGCGCAAACACGGTAAAGGGGCCTTCGCTCATCAGCGTATCGACCAGACCGGCCTGTTTCACGGCGGCCACCAGCGTGGTGTGATCCGCCGAGTTCACGGCGTTCTCGACGATGTTCTTTGTGGCGAACATTTCGGCGCCACCAACCATCGGGTTGCCATCCATCTTGTTGGCGGCGAAAGCGCCCGTGGCGATTGTGGAAACCAGCAGCGCGGCAAGGGTTGTCTTCAGGGTCATTCAGGTATTCCTCCATCCCCGGCGTTTATCGCTGGGTCAGTTGCAACCACGGCACCCCGTGCCCACAAGTTTCAGATGTCGCGTAAAAATCGCGGTTCACGTCACTGTGAAGCCCTTTTTGCCGTCAACCCGGGGTCAGAGTTCCGCGTGCCAGCTCCCGCCCTGTCGGGGCGGATGCCGTCGCCGCGTCCGCCGCCAGATCCGAGATCACGAGCGTCGCACCCGCCAAATCGCCCCACAGGACCTCCGGAACGTAAAGCGTGCCCGGGACTCCGGTTTCCAGCGGCCCCAGGACCACAGGCCCCCCACCGTCGGCCGGATGGACCCAGACCACCAACACCCGCCCCGGAGGCAGGTCATCCACAGGCCCGCGCAACGTCAGGACTCCGGTGTCAGGCGCGTAATGTGCTTGCAGGGCCAGCCCGCTGTCGGCGGCCACAAGATCCGCGTACAGGTCCGGCGCGGGGGGAGCGGTGTTCAGCAGGCCCTTGGTATTGACCACCCAGGCGAGCGCAGCCGCAACCAGTGCCCCCAGCAGGTAGGGTAGCAACGCGCGCCACAGCGTCTGCCGTCCCGTTCCGAAGATCTCTGTCTCGATCCGGCGCAGAACCGCAGCCGCCGGAGCGACTTCGGGCAGGGAATCGGAAATGTCGGCAAAATGTTCGGCCCAGTAGGTCACTTCCGTCTGCAAGACGGGTTCCCTCTCCAGGCGACGTTCAAAGGCCCGCGCCTCGTCATCAGACAGCAGGTTCAGCACATATTCCGCGCAAAGGGCGCTGTCTGTTCCGGAAAGGTCCGGCGGCGGGCGGTCACTGTCATCCGAACGGCCTGTCATCGGCGCAGACACTCCCTCAACTGCGTGAAACAGCGCCGCATCCTGCTTTGCACAGCAGCGGGGTCGACTCCCATCGTGTCCGCAATATCGCTGTAGGACAAGCCGTCAAGGCAGACCTGCCGCAGCATGTCGACGTCTGCGACCTGTTGTTCCCGCAGGCACAGGCCCAACGGACCACCAATGCCCGGAGCCTTGGCCTGCGCCCCGGAAAGAACGCTCAGATCGGCAAGGACCGGGGCACAGTCAGGCTGGTCACAGGGTGCCGCACCCAGGCGACGCCTGTGACCTGTCGCGACGGTGCGGGCCACCGCCATCATCCATGTCATCGGAGAACTCCTGTTGGCACGCGACATCGCCGCCGAGTTCCAGATTTCCTGATACACCTCCTGCAACGCCCGTTCGGCACTGTCCTGATCGGGCAAGATCCGCAAACAGATGGCATAAAGCTTTGGTGCGGTGCCCTGGTACAGGACGCGCAATGCAGGACGGTCGCCCAGGGCGACGCGCGCAATCACCGCTGCCAACTGCTCTTGGGTATCCATACCGGTGCGGACCTGTTCAACTCGGCGGCTTCAACTCGGCTGCGGCCCGAACGAACATGCGCGCTTCCCCTTGCCCCTCAGCGCGTTATGTTGCACGACGGGCACGAGACGAAAACGCGCGACGCTAAAGGACGGTTCCACCATGGCTGACGGTACAATCGACATCAACGCAAAACCTACCGAGGAAATCGACGTCCGCGAGGTTTTCGGAATTGATACCGACATGATCGTGCACGGCTTTCCCGACCGGACCGAGCGGGTGCCGGATATCGACAGCACCTACAAGTTCGACCCCGACACCACTCTGGCCATCCTCGCGGGCTTTCGCAACAACCGCCGGGTGATGATCCAGGGCTACCACGGCACCGGCAAATCGACCCATATCGAACAGGTGGCGGCGCGTCTGAACTGGCCTGCTGTCCGGGTCAATCTGGACTCGCACATCAGCCGGATCGACCTGATCGGCAAGGATGCGATCAAGCTGGTGGACGGCAAGCAGACGACTCAGTTTCAGGAAGGCATCCTGCCCTGGGCCCTGCGCAACCCCTGCGCCATCGTCTTTGACGAATACGACGCTGGCCGGGCCGACGTGATGTTCGTCATCCAGCGCGTGCTCGAGACCGACGGCAAGCTGACGCTGCTGGACCAGAACCAGGTGCTGACACCGCACAAGTATTTCCGCATCTTCGCCACCGCCAACACGGTCGGCCTGGGCGACACAACCGGCCTGTATCACGGCACTCAGCAGATCAACCAGGGCCAGATGGACCGCTGGTCGCTGGTGGCGACCCTGAACTACCTGTCGATCGACGCCGAGACCGCCATCGTGCTGTCCAAGAACCCGCACTACAACACCGAGAAGGGCCGCAAGACCCTGCGCCAGATGGTGACGGTGGCGGATCTGACCCGGACGGCCTTCATGAACGGCGACCTCTCGACGGTCATGTCGCCACGCACGGTCATCGCCTGGGCGCAGAATGCCGAAATTTTCCACAATCTCGGCTATGCGTTCCGCGTCTCTTTCCTGAACAAGTGTGACGAACTCGAGCGTCAGACCGTGGCCGAGTTCTATCAGCGCTGCTTTGACGAGGAACTGCCGGAAAGTGCGGCGTCCCTCAGCATGAGCTGATCGCGACCCGACCAGTCGCCGCTTGCCCTGATGCACAACCCGACCATGCAACCCCGCCACGTCCGGCGGGGTTTTTCCGTGCAGACGCGGGATATCAGTACCATTTGTAGCACTTTCCGAAAAAGTTTTCATTCCGCTTAATTTTTGAGCCATTTTTGTGGTGCACTGTGTCCATGATGGAGACCGCGCCGCGATATTCCGGTACGCGTTGTGCCGCATTGATCTGGTTCACCGTACTGGCCGGGCCAGCCACAGCCCTGCCCGACAGGCCCGGCGACCTGGCACGGATGTTTGCGACCTGCGCCGGACGCATGACCGCGATGATGGAGTTTCAGTGGAGCTTCGACGGCGCCGCTTCGGAACGCACCGGCGAGACGCTCAGAGACTTCGATGTGCTGCTCGAAGCGGCCCTTGGTCCCGGGGCCACGGGGCGTGACGCGCTGAACTGGCGGATCGACGCAAAGATGGCGCACAGCCGATTGCTCAATCTCGCCACGTTCGGGCGCGACGACCGACTGCGGAGCCAGGCGAGCCGCGCCGCAGAGCTGTATCTGTCAGAGTGTGAAGACGTTCTGCTAAAATGACCTGTGCCCCTGGGGCTGCGCCAGGATACGCGCCAGCACCCGGGCGACCGCCGCCGGGTTGTCACGGGTCATGAAATGACCGGCGTCGGGGATCACCTCGGTACCAACGCCCCGGGCGCGGAGCAGCTCCGGCTCGGGAACATCCGCGGATCCGACATTGCGGGCCAGACTTTTTGCCCCGTAAAGATAGGTGCGGGGGCAGGCCAGATTCAGAAAGCTCTGCTCGAGCTCCGGGTCCAGATCGACCAGGCCGCTGGCATTTCCATGCAGCGCACCCGGATCGGCCAGCCGCCAGGACGCGTGCAGGAATCCATAGAACGGCTGGCCGCTGATCGCTTTGGCGCGGATGTCGTGCATTTGCGCCGGATAGCCACCGGCCGGATAGGCCGCGCCGTCCTGCTGTGCGATGCCTCGCGACGCGGCACCGCCCCCGGGGCGCAGGTTGCCCTCGGCCACCACAAGGTGATGCACCAGGTCCGGCCGCGCGGCGGCCAGCGCCATGGCGACGGACCCGCCCATCGAATGCCCGAACAGAACGCAGGGCCCCGGCTTCAGGTGATCCAGCACCCTGGCGACAACAGCGGCATGCGCACGCGGGGTATGGTCGAAATCCTGTGCCGCCTCGCTGAAACCCGACCCCGGCAGATCGATCAGGATCCGCCGCGCATCGGCAAGCGCCGGATCACAGACCACATCCAGGAAATTCGCCGCCGCCGCAAAGCTGAGCGCAGGCAGACACACCAGCGGCAGGCCGGTCCCGGCGAGATCGTGCCAATGCACCAAGGCGTCGTGCTGCGGGAGGTAAAGTGAGTGCATGTGGCGCGGCCTTCGGTTCCGGTCGCGCGCAGACTACGGTGCCCTGCCACGGCCGACAAGCACGGCGCGGCACAGATCTGCCCTTGTCAAACTCGGTGGGATGTCCAATTAGTCTGGGTATGGCTCAGCATTCCGACAACCCCGCAGATCCCTTCAAGAAAGCCCTTGCCGAGGCGACCAAGGTCATGGCCCACGACCGCGACCTGACGGTCAGCTATTCGGTCGACCCTTCGGGCGTGTCCGGCGACGCGATGCGCCTGCCGCAGGTGTCGCGCCGCATGACCCGGGATGAAGTCTTGCTGGCGCGCGGCACGGCGGATGCCCTCGCGCTCTATCGTCGGTATCACGACACAGCCACCCACAGCCGCTATGCTCCTCCGGGCGACATGGCGCGCGAGCTTTACGAAGCGATGGAGACGGCCCGCTGCGAGGCGATGGGCGCACGGGACATGCCCGGCACCGCCGGCAACATCGACGTGAAGATCAGCCACGAGGCCGCCCGGCGCGGATACGATCAGGTAAAGCAGGCATCCGATGTGCCGCTGGCGGTCGGCGCAGGCTATCTGATCCGGCATCTGGCGACCGGTCGGGCCCTGCCGCCGGGCGCGCAGAACGTCATGGACCTGTGGCGCGGCTTTATCGAGGATCAGGCCGGCGGAACACTGGACGGGTTGCAGGACAAGCTGGCCGATCAGGGGGAATTTGCCAAATTCTCCCGCAAGATCATTTCCGACCTCGGATACGGCGACCAGCTGGGCGATGATCCGGACGACATGAACGACGACTCGGACGATCAGGCCGAAGACGGCGGCGAGGAAGAGCAGGATCCCGACAGCACCGGCGACGACGAGGACGGCGAGGAAGATTCCGAGAGCAGCCCCGAATCGTCGCAGGACGAGACGCAGGACAGCAGCCAGGCGCAGGTTTCGATGGACGAACTTGCGGATCAGGAACTGGGCGACGAGGCCGAGATGCCCGAAGGCGAAGCTCCGATGGAGCCCCCTGCCCCGCAGCCGGTTTCCGACGCCGACCCGAATTACACCGTTTATGACAGCGCGCACGACGAAGAGATCAAGGCCGAGGATCTGGCCGAGCCGGTCGAACTGGAACGCCTGCGCGCCTATCTCGACCAGCAGCTCGAACCGCTGAAGGGTGCGGTGAGCCGTCTCGCCAACAAGTTGCAGCGCCGCCTCCAGGCGCAGCAGAACCGGTCGTGGGAATTCGATCTGGAAGAAGGCATGCTCGACGCGGGACGTCTGGCGCGGGTGGTGGTCAGTCCGACGACGCCGCTGTCCTTCAAGATCGAGAAGGACACCGAATTCCGCGACACGGTGGTGACGCTGCTGCTCGACAACTCGGGCTCGATGCGCGGTCGACCGATCTCGATCGCTGCGATCTGCGCCGACGTTCTGGCCCGCACGCTCGAGCGCTGCAACGTCAAGGTCGAGATCCTGGGCTTTACCACCAAGGCCTGGAAAGGCGGCATGGCGCGCGAGAAATGGCTTGGCGCCGGGCGCGAACAGCAGCCCGGGCGGCTGAATGACCTGCGCCATATCATCTACAAGGCCGCGGATGCGCCCTGGCGGCGGACGCGCGCCAACCTGGGTCTGATGATGAAAGAGGGCCTGCTGAAGGAAAACATCGACGGCGAGGCGCTGGAATGGGCGCACCGTCGCATGGTGCACCGCCCCGAGGCGCGCAAGATTCTGATGGTGATTTCAGACGGTGCGCCCGTGGATGATTCGACGCTGTCGGTCAATCCGGCCAACTTTCTGGAGAAGCACCTGCGCGATGTGATCGCCATGGTCGAGCGGCGTCGTCAGGTCGAACTGCTCGCCATCGGCATCGGCCATGACGTGACGCGCTACTACAACCGGGCAGTGACGATCACCGATGTCGAACAGCTTGCCGGGGCGATGACCGAACAACTGGCGTCGCTGTTTGATTCCGATCCGCGGGCCCGGGCCCGGGTTATGGGACTCAAGCGCGCTTCCTGACCGGGTTGCGGCACGGCTGCGCTGACTGACGGTGATCTGGCATTGCGCCCCGGGCGGGCGGCGGATGAGGGCGCTGGCTCCGACGCCCCTGCGCGCGACTCCCCCGGAATATTTCTGCCCTAAGCAGGTCCAAGGGCGCGGCAGCGGTGGTTGCGGCGACCATTTTCCCGGCCACTTGGCGAAGTCATGACAGGGCCCGGCGGACCGCGGGGTCGATCATCGGCCTGTGGCCAAAGGTTGCACTGGCAGACTGTCCGGAAAGCGGTATTCTGCGGCGCAGAGACGGGAGACGCCATGTTCCAGAATTTTGTCGAAACCGCATCCCCCGCGCAGGGCCCGGCACGGCTTGAGGCGCTGCGCGCGGTGCTGAGGGCCGAAAATCTGGACGGATTCATCGTGCCGCGCGCCGATGCGCATCAGGGCGAATATGTGGCCCCGCGTGACGACCGGCTGGCCTGGCTGACCGGTTTCACCGGATCCGCCGGATATTGCGTGGCGCTGCACGAAACGGCCGGCGTCTTTGTCGACAGTCGCTACCGGGTTCAGGTCAGGACACAGGTCGACGAGGCGTTCACACCGGTGAACTGGCCCGAGGTCGGGTTGGCAGAGTGGATCGGCAAGGCGCTGCCCGGCGGCGGGCGCGTCGGGTTCGACCCCTGGCTGCACGCCGTCGAGCCGCTGCGCACGCTGCGGGCCGCCCTGCCGTCGGTCACGCTCGACCCTGTGGACAACCTGGTCGACCGGATCTGGACGGATCAGCCTGCACCGCCCTGCGGCGCGGTTTTTGCGCATCCGATCGAGCTTGCCGGCGAAGCGCATGGCGACAAGATTGCCAGACTGGCCAAAGGTTTGGGACGGGCCGAAACCTGTGTGATCACCCTGCCGGACTCGCTTGCCTGGCTGTTGAACATCCGCGGATCGGACATACCGCGCAATCCCGTCGCGCATGGCTTTGGCCTGTTGCATGCGGATGCCACGGTGACGCTGTTCATCGACACGGCCAAGCTGGGCGGTCTGGACGGGCATCTCGGGCCACGGGTGACTGTTGCCCCGCAGGACAGCTTTCTCGCCGCGCTGGCAGCGCTTGGCGGCCCGGTGGCGATTGATCCCGCCAGCTGTCCGGTGGCAGTCGCGCAGACCCTGTCGGGTGCCGGGCTCGAGGTCATCGAAATGCCCGACCCCTGCGTGCTGCCCAAGGCCACCAAGAACGAAACCGAGATCGCCGGCAGCCGCGCCGCGCATCTGCGCGACGGCGCCGCGATGGTGCGTTTTCTGGCCTGGCTGGACGCGCAGGCTCCCGGCAGCCTGACCGAGATTGATGTGGTGACCGCACTCGAGGCGGAACGCCGGGCGACCAATGCGCTGCGCGACATCAGTTTCGAGACGATCAGCGGCACCGGGGCGCATGGCGCGATCGTGCATTACCGCGTCACGGAAAAGACCAACGCCCGGGTCGAAGACGGCCATCTGCTGCTGGTGGATTCCGGCGGGCAGTATGTGGACGGCACCACCGACATCACCCGCACCGTCGCAGTGGGCCAGGTGGGCGCGGAAGAGGCCCGTGCCTTTACCCGCGTGCTGCGCGGCATGATCGCCATCAGCCGGGCGCGCTGGCCTCAGGGGCTTGCCGGGCGCGATCTGGATGCGCTGGCACGTGTGCCGCTGTGGGAGGCCGGGATGGATTACGGCCATGGCACCGGGCACGGGGTGGGCAGTTACCTCTGTGTACACGAGGGGCCGCAGCGGCTGGCCCGCACCGGGACCGTGCCGCTGATCGAAGGCATGATCCTGTCGAACGAGCCGGGCTTTTACCGCGAAGGCGCCTATGGTATCCGTATTGAGAACCTGATTGTGGTGGCCCGGGCCGAGGCGCTGGCCGGTGCGACGGTTCCGGAAATGCTGTCCTTCGAGACACTGACTTACGTCCCCATCGACCGGCGGCTGATCGTCAGGGAGATGCTGAGCAGAGCCGAGACCGACTGGCTGAATGCCTATCACGCGACCTGTCGCGCACGCATCGCCCCCCTGGTCGAGGGTGCGGCACGGGACTGGCTGACGGCAGCGACCGAGCCGCTCTGACGGCGCGGCGGATCTGAGATGACACACGCCCGTTACGCGGGTGATTGATGACAATGGAATTCTGGGAGAGACACGATGAGCAAACACATCACCATCCGGCCCGCCGAGGGCACCTGGGTCGTGCGCGCCGGCGGCGCGGTGCTGGGCGAAAGCAATGCGGCGCTGGAACTGAGCGAAGGCGACCTTCCTTTCGTGATTTACTTTCCGAAGTCGGACATCGCCATGGCGCTGCTGGACAGCACGGATCACACCACCGCCAACCCGCACGTGGGTCAGGCGTCATATTTTTCGATCATGTCCAAGAGCCGGACCTATGCCAACGCCGCCTGGTGTTACGAAGACCCCAAACAGGATGTGGCCGGAATCAAGGGGTATCTGGCGTTCCACGTCCAGGACGGCGTGATGGTCGAACAGATCTGACCCCGGCCCGGTCGGCAGAAATCATGTCCGTGTTGCCCGCCAGGCTGGCGGGCGGTGCCTGTACGCCTCCGCTCCGCGTACATCGGCCAGGACCCCAGCTTCAGACATGCGGTGCCTCTGTGGTGACCGCTGTGCTGCCTGGCGGTGCGGGCTGCGCCGTGCGCGGGCTGTCAGCGCCTCAGCTGTGCTCTTCGGCAGCCGTTGCCGCCAATGCCCGGTTATAGGCCTTCAGCGCGTCGAGGTGGAACAAGGCGCCCTGCAGCACGGGTCGCTTTTCGACGCCGTGAATCTCCACCACCGGCAGGAACGGCCGACCTGACGTGTCGAACAGAGGCAGCACCACGTCCAGTGTCGAGGTTGCGTTGACAAACAGGCCCTGCGCCACCATCTCGCCGCAGGCTTCAAGATCTTCCGGCGGCAGATCCTGCATTTTGCGCATCACGCCGCTGACCCGGAACATCCTGAGCAGATAGGCCTGCGGCCCGGCCGCCAGATGGACATTGCGTCGCTCCAGCTGGGTGAGGAAAAACGAGCGGTCCACCAGACGCGAGGCCAGGCTGGTGGACAGCGACACCGACACCATCACCGCCAGTCCGGTCTGCCAGTCTCCGGTCAGTTCGAACACGATCAAGGTGGTCGATATCGGTGCCCCGAGAACCGCCGCCGCCACAGCCCCCATCCCGGCCAGAGCATAGAGCGTCGAGGCCCCGGACTGGTCGGGGAACAGCCCGGTGGCAATCAGGCCGAACGCCATGCCGGTCAGCGCCCCGATCATCAGCGCGGGCGAGAATATGCCGCCGCCCATGCGCCCGGCAAAGGTGATGGCAACGGCCATGACCTTGAGCACCGCAAACACAATGGCTTCGTAGAGGATCAGATCCCCGGTCAGGGCGCGGCTGGTCGTCTCGTAGCCGACCCCGATGATGTGCGGGAACCAGATCGCCAGCGCGCCCAGCAGCAGCCCTGCGGTGGCCGGGCGCAGCAGGTTGGGCAGGCTCAGGCGACGTTGCAGCCGACTGCCCAGATCGTCGGCCCAGAAGATCCCGCGCATGGTGATCACCGCGACAAGTCCGCAGACCAGTCCGAGCAGCAGAAAGGCCGGAAGCTCGAGATAGAACTCGACGACGGTGGTGCCGGGCAGACGGAATTCGGTCACGTCGCCAAACGCCAGCCGGTTGATCACGGTGCCGGCCGCCGATGCCACCACAATCGGCGCAAAGGCATGCAGGGCAAAGTGCCGCAGCACCACCTCGAGCGCAAACAGTGCGCCGGCGATGGGGGCATTGAACGAGGCTGAAACGGCGGCGGCCACGGCGCAGCCCAGCAGGTCGCGCCCGGTGATTCCATCCGCGCGGATCAGGTTGCTGACCCAGCTCGAGATCATCGCCGCCATGTGCACCACCGGGCCTTCGCGCCCCGACGAGCCCCCGGTCGACAGGGTGATCCAGGAGGCAAGGACCGACGCGATGCCGGCCTTGCGTTCCACCCGGCCGTTGTACAGTGCGGCCCCTTCGATCACATCCGCAACCGCGCGCACCCGACCGTCCGGCGTGAAAAAATGCACGATCAATCCGACGACAAGGCCCCCGGCCACCGGGATCAGCAGCACCAGATACCAGGGCAGTGTCTCGGCGAAACTGGCCAGAAGGTTGACATCCTCGGTGCCGTAGAGCGCGGTCTGCAAACCCTCGATCGCCTTGCGGAACAGCAGCGCCGCGGTGCCGGCAGCGATACCGATGGCCAGGGCGATGAACCAGAACTGCACCTGTCCGGGCCCCCGGTGCCGCAGCAATTGCCAGCCGCGCCCACAGCTGGCCTTTGCCTCGTTCCACTGCCGTCTGACCAAAGGGTCCGTTGCCATACCGTCTCCGTCATCAGGGTTTCGCATGTGCAACACCCGGGCTAGGATCACGCCTGATTTACCGGAGTCGTTTCATGCCCCAGCCCCAGGCCCTGTCTGCCCTTGGTACTTTCCTAGGCCAACGGCTCAGCACGTCCAAGTCCGATCTGGACCTGCACGGCCGGTCGGAGTCATATTTTGCCCTGACCCCGCCGGATGCGGTGGCCTATCCCGAGTCCACCGAGGAGGTGCAGCAGATCCTGCGGATCTGCCACGAACACGGGGTGCCCGTCACCGGCTGGGGCACCGGCACCTCGCTCGAAGGCCATGCGCTGGCGGTCGCGGGCGGCGTGGTGGTGGACTTCAGGTTGATGGACAGGGTGTTGGAAATCCGCGCCGCAGACATGGATGTGGCGGTGCAGCCCGGCGTGACCCGCGAAGCGCTGAACCAGCAACTGCGCGCGACGGGGTTGTTTTTTTCGGTCGATCCCGGAGCGAATGCCTCGCTTGGGGGGATGGCGGCGACAGGCGCCTCCGGCACAACATCGGTGCGCTATGGCACGATGCGCGACAATGTCCTGGCGATGCAGGTCGTGCTGGCGGATGGCCGTGTCATCCGCACCGGCGGGCGGGCGCGCAAATCTTCGGCCGGGTATGATCTCACCGGGTTGATGGTCGGCTCCGAAGGCACATTGGGCCTGATCACCGAACTCACCCTGCGTCTGCATGGCGTGCCCGAGGCGGTCTCGGCCGGGGTCTGCGCCTTTGCCGGGATCGAGGATGCGGTGAACGCGGTGCTCGACACCATCCAGATGGGCATTCCGGTGGCGCGGATCGAATTCGTCGATGCCGCCACGGCGGCCGCCTTCAACGCCTATGCCGGGACCAGCCTGCCGGAGTGCCCGCATCTGATGCTTGAATTTCACGGCAGTCCGGACAGCGTCAAACAGGACTCTGAACGCTTTGGCGAGATTGCCGCCGAACATCACGGCCGCGGGTTTCAGTGGTCGACCCGCGAAGAAGACCGTCGCGCGCTGTGGGCGATGCGCCACAACGCCTATTACGCCATACTCGCATCCCGCCCCGGCGCGCGGGCCCTGGTCACCGACATCTGCGTGCCGATTTCGCGGCTGGCTCAGGCAGTGACGGAAACCCAGGCAGACCTGTCGCGCGCCTCGATCCCCGGCCCGATCCTTGGCCACGTCGGAGACGGCAACTTTCACAGTGTTCTGCTGGTTGATCCCGCCCGCCCCGAGGATCTGGCCGAAGCAAAGGCACTGTCGCACCGCATGGTGGAGCGGGCGCTGGACCTTGGCGGTACCGCAACCGGTGAACATGGTGTCGGTCTGGGCAAGCTGGACTACATGCAGCGCGAACACGGCGACGGTTGGGATGTGATGACCACCCTGAAACAGGCGCTGGACCCCAAGGGCATCCTGAACCCGGGCAAGCTTGTCCGGAGCCCCGGGCTATCCCGCCAATAGGGCCCGAGCAGCGGCGCGCGCCTCGGTGGTCACGATGTCACCAGCGAGCATACGGGCAATCTCGGCTTCGCGCTGATCGGCGTCCAGGGGCACAACCGTCGAGGTGGTCACCTCGGCCTCGATCCGCTTTTCCACCCGCCAGTGATGTGCCCCAAGGGCTGCCACCTGCGGTGAATGGGTCACCACCAGCACCTGCCCGCCCTGCGCCAGCGCCGACAGCCGCCGCCCGACGGCATCGGCGGTGGCGCCCCCGACCCCCCGGTCGATTTCGTCAAAGATCATGGTGACGCCGCGGTTGCGCTCCTTGCTCAGGCAGACTTTTAGAGCAAGAAGAAAGCGGCTGAGTTCGCCCCCCGACGCGATCTTGCCCAGAGGCCCGGCCGGAGCACCGGGGTTGGTGGCAACGGTAAAGGCCACCACATCGCGGCCTTCGGGTCCGGCGGGCCCCTCGTCCAGTGCCGTCTCGAAAACCGCGCGCTCCATTTTCAGCGGCGCGAGTTCGGCCGAGACGGCAGCGTCCAGCCGTGCGGCCGCGCTGCGGCGGGCCAGGGACAACGCCGCGGCAGCCGTATCATACCCATCCTCTGCGCGGCGCAGCTCGGCCTTGAGGGCGGCCAGATCCTCGGCCCCCTGATCCAGCGCCGCCAGTTTGCCGTGCAGCCCGGCGGCAAACTCCGCCAATTCGTCCGGGGCCACCTGATGTTTGCGCGCCAGCGCCCGGATCGCAAACAACCGCTCTTCGGCGGCTTCGAGGGCATGGGGATCGAACGACAGCCCGTCAAGACAGCTTTCCACCCCTGCCGTCGCCTCGCCCAGTTCGACCATGGCGCGTTCCAGCGCCGCCAGCGGCGCCTCAAGCGCGCCCTCGGCCTGCTGGGCCACGCCATCCAGCCAGCGCAGGGCGTCTCCCATCGCCTGCTCGGCGCCGTTTGCAAGCGCGACGCGGGCACGACTGATGTCTTCGCGGATGCGCTCGGCGCCCTGCATGTGGCGACGCTGTGCGTCGAGCTGAGCTTCTTCGCCGGGTTGCGGATCGAGCGAGTCCATCTCGGCCACCGCATGGCGCAGGAAATCCTCTTCGGCGCGCACCGCGTCAAGGGCGGCCTCGGCGGCGTCCAGCGCCCGGGTGGCCTTGGTGCGCCGGGTCCAGGCCTGCCGCGTGGCATCCAGCGCCGCCTCGAGTCCGGCATAGCTGTCCAGCAGCGTGCGGTGCCCGCGCGGGTTCAGCAACCCGCGATCGTCATGCTGGCCGTGCAATTCGACCAGTGTTTCCGACAGGGCGCGCAGCACCTCGCCTGAACAGCGGCGGTCATTGACCCAGGCGGTCTTGCGGCCGTCGGCGGCATTGACCCGGCGCAAGATCAGCTCGCTGCCCGCCGGAAGCCCGGCATCCTCCAGCACCGCCCGTGCCGCGTGCTCGGGTGCGAGCTCGAATACGGCCGTGACCTCACCCTGATCCGCCCCCGCGCGCACCAGTTCCGCGCGCCCGCGCCAGCCCAGCACAAACCCCAGCGAATCCAGCAGGATCGACTTGCCCGCGCCGGTTTCCCCGGTCAGCACGTTCAGGCCCGGCTGAAAGGCAAGTTCCAGCCGGTCGATGATGAGCATGTCGCGGATTTCAAGCGCGCGCAGCATGGAACGCCCCCTTACGAACGGCCCCGGGCCGCCCCGGACTTAAAGCCACTGACCCTTGATCATTTGCCGGTAGATCTTGGCCAGCCAACTGTCGCCCGCCGCTTCCAGCTCGAGCCCACGCCCGGTGAGCAGCTTGTAGCTGTCATCGTACCACTGCGTCGATTGATAGTTGTACCCCAGGATCGCTCCCGCGGTCTGCGCCTCCTGGGTCAGACCCAGCGAAAGATAGGATTCGACCAGACGGTGCAGGGCCTCGGCGGTGTGGGTGGTGGTCTGGAAATCCTCGACAACCACACGGAACCGATTGACCGCAGCCGCATAGTTGCGCCGCTTGAGATAGTAGCGCCCGATTTCCATCTCCTTGCCGGCCAGGTGGTCAAAGGCCAGATCGAACTTGAGAACCGACGAGCGGGCATATTCGCTGTCCGGATAGCGTTCGATCACTGTACGCAGGCTTTGCAGCGCCTGGAACGTCAGGCCCTGATCGCGGCCGACTTCCTCGATCTGGTCATAATAAGACAGGGCCAGCAGATATTGCGCATAGGCTGCATCGTCCTCGAGCGGATAGAAATCGATATACCGCTGAGCCGCAGAACGGCTGTTTTCGTAGTCCTTGTCACGGTGATAGGAAAACGCCTGCATGATCAGCGCGCGCTTGCCCCACTCGGAATAAGGGTACAGCCGCTCGATCTCGCCAAAGTAAAAGGCAGCCCGCGTGGGATCGTTGCGGTTCAGTTCGAACTCGCCCCGTTCATAGATCTGCTCGGCGGTATAGTTTTCGAGCGCGGGATCACCCCCCAGAGCGGTGGACTCGGTGCGGTCACCGCAGGCCGAAACGAGGCCCAACACCAGAACTGCCCCGATCACAGATAGTCGCGACCTGCCGCCTGTCATGCTGCTCACCCTTGATTGCGCAATGCGGGACTTGTGCCCTGCTCTGGCCCCGGTCCTAGCACAGAAAATTCTGGTGCAAAACGCCTTTGCACCGTTTTCCGCCGACGCTGTGGCAAGTTCTGAACCAGTCGGTTCAGGCGACTGCCGGAATTTCGTGACAGTCGACACCAGCACCCGGCAAACGGGCCGCAGTTTCCGCAGAGACGAACACCATGCGAAAGGCGTCGGGTGTGTCGAAAAGGGCGCGCAGCAGCAGGTTTGTCAGGGTGTGACCCGCCTTGTGGCCGGTGTAGTGCCCGAGAATCGGGGCACCGGCCAGCGCCAGATCGCCCAGAGCGTCCAGCATCTTGTGGCGCACCGCTTCGTCGGCATGGCGCAGGCCACCAGGGCTCAGCACCTTGTCGCCATCGACCACAACAGCGTTGTCCATCGTGCCGCCCAGGGCCAGACCCATTTCACGCATCGCATCCACATCCGCCTGACGGCAGAAGGTGCGGCTGTCGCACAGCTCGCGCACAAAGGTGCCGTTGCGCAGGTCCAGAGACTTGTTCTGGGTGCCGATCGCCCCGTCCGCAAACGAAATGTGGAAATCCATCGTCAGACCGCCATTGCCCGGCTCCAGACGCGCCCAGCCTTGGTCTGTCTTGACCTCGACCGGTGCCAGGATCTCGATCACGCGCACCGGAGCGTCAAGCTCGCGTACGCCACGCGCCAGAACGCCGCGCACAAACGGCGCCGCGGATCCATCCAGGATCGGCACTTCGGGACCGTCGATCTCGATCAGGGCGTTGTGCACGCCGCAGCCGACCAGAGCGGCCATCACATGTTCAATGGTGGACACCGAAACGCCGACGCGGTTGAAAATCCGGGTGCACAGCGGTGTGTGTTCGGTCGCGTCCCAGCGCGCCGGAATCATCGCATCCCCGACGGCGATATCGGTGCGCTTGAACCAGATCCCGTGTTCCGCCGAAGCCGGACGGATGGTCAGGCGGGCGGACTTGCCCGAGTGAAGGCCGACGCCCGAAAACGAGATCGCTGATCTGATGGTTGTCTGCACGGCTCTCTCCTCAGGACTTGGCGAAAACGCTTAACGCCCGTTAACGCTTGAGCATGAGATAAGCGGTCCCCCCTGCTGTCTCAAATCAAAGATTGCAACGGTCTGAAACATCACTGTGTGGGGGTCGGCACAACCCCGCCCATCGCCGGAACGGGCCAGACAACATACTGTTATAAAACGGAAAAACGCCCCCGAAATCCGGGGGCGTTTGCGTCATCTCCTCTAGGGAGTGAACGATTTGGTTCAGTTGGCCTGACGCCGCAGGAATGCGGGGATCTCGATCCGCTCCTGATCGGGATCATTTTCCGGCTCGATCATCGGATCGGGCTGTACCTGCTTGCGGGCCTGAACCGACGGCTGCTGGCGACGGGTCGCCGGTGTCTCCTGTCCGTGTCCGGTCATCCGGTTGATCAGCGAGTTGATGCCAAAGCGCGGATTGCGGTCGTTTTCCGACGCCTCCTGTGCGGCCTGGGCGGCGGCAGTGCGCCCCATTCCCTGAGGCTGGTTCGGACGGGCGCGGGCGGCTGCGGCCTGCAGGCGCGACATGGTTTCTGCCGAAGGTGTGCCCGGCGCCGGGGCGCGGGGCGCGACAAAGGTGTCGGGCTCGGCTTCGATTTCGGCACGCGGCTGGAACTGTGCAACCTGAGGCTTGTAGGCCGGCGGCGGCAGGCCGTCACTCTGGGCGGCCTCCTCGTAGCGGTCATCCTCTTCGAAGACGTCGTTCTGCGCGTCTGCGGACTGCGACATTCCCTCGAACAGCGACGGCTCTTCTTCTTCGTACTGCGGCTCGGCCTGCTGTGCGGCAACGGGCTGGGCTGCGGGCTTGGGCTGCGGCTTGGGGGCCGGAGCTTCGATCGACTGCTGCTTCAGCGGCTGGGCAAGCGAGCGCCGCGGCACCGGCATTTCGGTGTTCACGTCCATCGCATCAATGCCGGTGGCAACGACGCTGACGCGCATCTTGCCTTCCATCGTGCTGTCGAGGGTCGAGCCGACGATGATGTTGGCGTCCTGATCCACTTCTTCGCGGATCCGGTTCGCGGCCTCGTCCAGTTCGAACAGCGTCAGGTCGTGGCCGCCGGTGATGTTGATCAGAACACCCTTGGCGCCGCGCAGGCTGATCTCGTCGAGCAGCGGGTTGGCAATCGCCTTCTCGGCGGCCTGGATCGCGCGATCCTCGCCCTCGGCCTCGCCGGTGCCCATCATCGCCTTGCCCATCTCGTCCATCACCGCGCGCACGTCGGCAAAGTCGAGGTTGATCAGGCCGGGACGCACCATCAGGTCGGTCACGCCCTTGACGCCCTGATAAAGGACATCGTCCGCCATCGAGAAGGCTTCGGTGAAGGTGGTCTTTTCGTTGGCGAGGCGGAACAGGTTCTGGTTCGGAATGATGATCAGCGTGTCCACGACCTTCTGGAGGGCTTCGACACCATCCTCGGCCTGCTTCATCCGCTTGTTGCCCTCGAACTGGAACGGCTTGGTCACGACACCGACGGTGAGAACACCGAGCTCGCGCGCCGCCTGGGCGATGATCGGCGCCGCACCCGTCCCGGTGCCGCCGCCCATGCCCGCGGTGATAAAGCACATGTGCGCCCCGGCCAGGTGATCGACGATCTGCTCGATGCTTTCCTCGGCGGCGGCGGCACCAACGCTTGCGCGTGCCCCGGCCCCCAGACCCTCGGTGACTTTCACACCCAACTGGACCTTGCTTTCAGACTTGCTTTGCTGCAGCGCCTGAGCGTCCGTGTTGGCCACTACGAAATCGACGCCATCCAGCGCCTTTTCGATCATGTTGTTGACTGCGTTGCCCCCGGCGCCGCCAACACCGAACACCGTGATCCGGGGTTTCAAGTCGTCGTGTCCGGGCACCGAAAGGTTCAAAGTCATTGATTTTTCCGCCTGCTGTTATGGCCTGTTTCAGGCCCTTTTTGCGCCTATTCCCGCCAAGTTTAACGAATCATGCCCATCGCGTCACGCGAAAAACACTTTAAAGCCACCAAATGTGGCGCTTTTCTAGCCGCGACTCGCGGGATTTCGCCGAATCGGCCAGATATTGCGTTTACCAATTGTCTCGGAACCATTTTACCGCCCGTTTCAGGGATCGCGCCGGGTAACGTTCAACCGGAATTTCAAAGTCCCACCATTCGTCCTGCGGGTGCGCTGCGAACAGGCACAGACCGACGGCGCTGGCAAAACCCGGACCTGTCGCGGCCTGTGGCAAGCCATGCACCCGCATCGGCCGGCCCAGCCGGACCTGCTGGCCAAGGATCTTGCTGGCCAGCCCGTCCAGCCCGGGAATCTGGCTTGCGCCCCCGGTCAGCACGATCTGCTGGCTGGGCAGATGCTCGAATCCGGCGGCGTCCAGACGGGCGCGCACTTCTTCCAGGATCTCTTCGACCCGCGGCCGCATGATGCCGATCAGTTCCGCGCGGCTGACGGTGCGGCGGTCGTGGTGCCAGTCGCCGGTGTCGCCGCCGATCTCGATCATCTCGCGGTCGTCCATGCCGGTGGCGACTACCCCGCCGTAGAACGTCTTGATCCGTTCGGCCGTGGCCATCGGCACCTGAAGACCCATCGAGATGTCGCCGGTGACGTGATCGCCGCCCATCCGCACGCTGTCGGCATAAATCATGTGCTTTTTCATGAAGATCGACACACCGGTCGCACCGCCCCCAAGGTCGATGCAGGCGGCGCCCAGCTCCTGCTCGTCCTCCACCAGCGCCGAAACGCCGCTGACATAGGCGGATGAGGCGATGCCGGCCAGTTCCAGGTCGCAGCGCTTGACGCAGTGCGCCAGGTTCTGGATTGCCATGCCTTCGACGGTCAGCATGTGCATGTCGGTGCTGAGGGTCTGGCCGATCTGGCCGCGCGGATCGCCCAGCCCCGAACGGTGATCCAGCGCAAAGTTCACCGGCTGCGCGTGCAGCACTTCGCGGCTGTGTCCGAAATCCGGCACGTCGCAGGCGCTCAGCACGCGGGCAATGTCCTGCTCGGACACTGTGGTGTTTTCGATCTCGACCTTGCCGTCCAACCCGTAGGACCGCGGCTCGGCGCCGGAAAAACAGGCGATGACATGATCGACCCGGATCTGCGCCATCTTCTGCGCGGCCTGAACGGCAGTGCGGATTGCGCGCTCGGTCTCTCCCATGGCGTCGATCTCGCCAAAGCGTACGCCGCGCGACCGGGTGGTCGCCGCGCCGATGACGCGAAACCCCGACTGCCCCGCCAGAGATCCGATGCCGTCGTTTTCGCCGCCCTTCTCCGAACCGTCGAACCGCAGCACCAGGCAGGCGATCTTGGATGATCCCACGTCCAGAATCGCGATCACCCCCCGCTGCATCGCGGCCTTGCGCATGTTGCGCATCGCGCGCTGGGATTCGTACAGCTCGATCATTCAGTTATCCCCAACTTTTATCGTCTTCATGCGCAGCATTTCCTGCACCGCGTGTTCGCTCAACCGCAACGTCGGCCGTTGCGGCAGCCGCAGATCGACCGCCTGCAAATCCCGGTTCAGAAGGTCCACCGCCTGATCCATCGCAATGGCCCGCTCCAGCGCCTGAACGGCACCGTTTTCGGGCAGCATCACCCGCTGATCCCGGTCCAGGACAATGTCCCAGCGCCGCTGCCCGATCCGCTGCACCGCCCGCAGACGCGGCCACAGCGGCTTGGCGGCCGCCAGGAGCGCCAGCGCCTCGGGGACGTACCCGTCCGCACCGCGCCCCGCGATCAGCGGCAGTTCCGCCTGATCGCCGCGCCGCGCGACCGGTCCGACGTGCACGCCGTTGCGGTCCAGCAATTCAAGGCCGTCGACGCTGCGCCAGACGACAACCGGCACGCGTTCGACAACATCAATCTGCAGCACCCCGCCCTGCCGGATGCGCAAGCGCGCGGATTCAACCGCGTCCAGCCCCGCAACGGCTTCGCGCATCACATCCAGATCAAGGTCAAAGGAAGAGATCGGAAAGGCCACCGGCAGGATTTCCCGGATGTCCTCGGACACCCCGTCGCTGGCGCCGTCGATGGCCATCAGCTTGACCATGAATTCCGGGCGTTGCTCGACCACAGCCCGGGCGTTGGCGATCATGCCGGTAAAGGCGTCGCGGTTGTCCTGCGCGGAAAACCACAGCGAGGCCCCCCCGAAGGCAATCGCGAAGGGCAAGCCGACCCGCAACAGGATACGGTAGAGCGGTGTCAGCATCATCCGGTTCATGCGGTATCGCAGTCTGGATGGTGCGGGATCGGCGCGGCTTATCTGTTGCACGATGCGTCCTCCACCATCCAGGAACACATCTCGGGAAAGCTCATTCCGACGGTCTGGCCCTGTTCGGGCGACAGCGACGTGGGCGTCATGCCGGGCTGGGTGTTGGTCTCGAGCAGAAACAACCCCTCGAGGCCGCGCGCCTCGTCCCAGCGGAAATCGGTGCGGCTCACCCCGCGGCAGCCCAGCGCCCGGTGGGCCCGCAGCGCGTACTCCATGCAGGCGTCAAAGATCTGTTGCGGGATGACGGCCGGCACCACATGGCGCGATCCGCCAGGCTTGTACTTGGCGTCGTAGTCGTACCACCCGTCGGTCAGGATATCCGTCACCGTCAGCGCCCGGTCCCCCATCACCGTGGTGGTCAGTTCGCGCCCCGGGACAAAGGTTTCGACCATCACCACATCGGGCATGTCGTCGGACAGTTGCGGCGGCCCGTTCGCGGCATCCTGCACCAGATACACCCCGACCGAGGAACCTTCGTTGTTCGGCTTGACCACATAGGGCGGCGCCATCGCATGCGCACGGCGGACCGCGTCCCGGGCCATCAGCAGGCTCTGCACCACCGGCAGCCCGGCATCGCGGAACACCTGCTTTGTGCGTTCCTTGTCCATCGCCAGCGCCGAGGCCAGCACGCCGGAATGTGTGTAGGGAATCCGCAGCCATTCCAGCAGTCCCTGGACACAGCCATCTTCGCCCCAGCGACCATGCAGGGCGTTGAAAACGACGTCGGGCGCGGCGTCGGCAAGACGCTGCGCCAGGTCCGGGCCGGCATCGACCTCGGTCACATCATATCCGAATTCCCGCAAAGCAACGGCGCACTCTCGCCCTGAGCTGAGCGATACCTCGCGTTCAGCCGAGGGTCCGCCCATCAGTACCGCTACTTTCGGGAGTGTCCCGCTCGACATCCCAAACCGCCTCAATATGTCCCGGGCGTGTCGCCCTTGTTTTTATGTGCAGCCTGCCTGTGGCCACGTCGTTTTTTTCTTATTTCAGCGGTCGTTATCGGCCGCTGTTTCGCGCGTCGGTTCTCCGATCCGCATGATTTCCCAGTGTAGCTCTATTCCGCTGTGTTGGAAAACCTTTTTTCTCACTTCCTCGCCCAACCCCTCAAGATCGGAGGCGCTTGCGCCGCCGGTATTCACCAGGAAGTTGGGATGCATCTCGCTCATCTGCGCCCCGCCCCTTCGCGCGCCACGCAGCCCGGCGTCGTCTATCACTTTCCAGGCCTTGAGATCATGAACGTCGTCCGCGCGCCCGGTGCTGGAAAAACCGGCCGGGTTGCGAAACGTGCTGCCCGCGGTGCGCTCTTTTGTCGGCTGGCTGGCGTCGCGGCGGGCAATCTGTGCCGCCATCCGCTCGGCAAGCTCTGCCGGATCACCGGTGGGCGCTTCAAAGGTGGCACTGACCAGCACCCAGCCCTCGGGCAGATCGCTGCTGCGGTACCCCAGGTTGAGCGTCTCCGGTGCCAGCGTCACCAAGGCGCCCGCACGCGTTACGGCCTGCGCCGAGACCAGCACGTCGGCGACATAAGAGCCATAGCAGCCGGCGTTCATCCGCACCGCGCCGCCGATCGCCCCCGGAATGGTGCGCAGGAACGTCAGGTCAAGTCCGGCAACGGCAGCCTTTTTCGCCACATGCGCGTCCAGCGCCGCCACGCCGACCGTCACCCGGGTGCCGTCGATCACAATATCGTTGAAGCCGCGCCCCATGCGGATCACCACGGCGCGCAGGCCGCCGTCCCGGACGATCAGGTTCGACCCCACCCCCATGGGAAACACCGCCGTTCCGGACGGCAGCGCGCTCAGGAACGCCTGCAAGTCGGACAGATCGGCAGGCTGGAACAGCCAGTCGGCCGGCCCGCCCACGCGCAGCCAGGTCAGGTCGGACAACAATCTGTCGCGGGTCAGAGAGCCGCGCACGTTTTGGGGAATGTCAGTCATGTGGCGGTTTCTGCCTGTCTTTGCGGCTGCGGTAAACCCCCGTAAGCAGCCCGGTGACACCGCCAAGAAACACCGGCAGCACCGTCAGCACCGCAAGGATGGAAACACCGATGGCGTCCCAGCCCTGATGTGCCTGCCCGGCATGGATCGCCCAGCCCAGGAGAAGCACACAGACCGCCAGACCGCCCCAGACGAGGCGCGCAAGCCCGAAGCGCAGTGCGGCCAGCGTGCCGATCAGTGCCCCCACGTAACACAGCAGCGGCAGGCCATAGACGATCACCCGCTCAGGTTCCGCGTCCGAGCCGTGCCGCGACCCAGCGTCCGAGATACCGCAGCGGCCAGCGCAGTACCGACATGCCCGCCGCCAGCACCAGCAGCCCGATCCAGGGACCGTTCTGCCAGGTGACATAGCCCAGCAGCGGGATGCCTACCGCAATCAGCACATAGGCCCGGGTCCAGTGATTGTCGCGGCTGGGGATCATCGCCAGAACATTCGCCGCCAGGGCCCAGATCAGGGCAAGTACGATCGACAGGTTCATCTGGGCACCTCGGGGTTTCGGCCTCGGGCCTTTGCCCAGAAATAACGCAGCGGATTGCGGAACAACGACCCAAAGGCCACCAGTCCCAGCAGAGACCAGACCGGTCCGACGTCAAAGCCGATCCAGACCAGCAGTACGGGGGCCGCCAGCATCAGCAGCACGCCCGGAACATATTGCCGCCGCAGCGGCAGCATCGCCGTCACGCAGGACGCCAGCACCCAGAAACAGCCAATGATCAGCGAGGTGCTCATCTCTTGCGCGCCTCGGGACCAGCCAGGTGGTAGGGCACGCAAGCCTTGCCAGGGCAGCGGTCGGCACTCAGGCCAGCCGCTCGCCCCTGCCCCGGTGCCAACCCGCGCAGCACCGACGTCACCCGGCCAGCTTTCCGGCCAGTTTCCCGGGCAGCGCATTGGCCCAGGTGCTGATCGTGCCCGCCCCGAGACAGACCACCATATCCCCGGGCTGGGTCTGTTCCCGAACCAGCCGTTCCAGGTCGGCCTCGTCGCGGATCGCCCGGGCGTGGCGGTGGCCGTGGCGGATCAGGCCCGCCACCAGATCGTCGCGCGACGCCCCCGGGATCGGATCTTCTCCGGCAGCATACACTTCGGCAATGGCCACCACGTCCGCATCGTTGAAGCAGGCGCAGAAATCGTCAAACAGCGACGACAGCCGCGAATAGCGGTGCGGCTGGTGAACCGCGATCACCCGGCCTTCTGTTGCCTGCCGCGCTGCCTTGAGCACGGCGTTGATCTCGACCGGGTGGTGCCCGTAGTCGTCAATGATCGTCACGCCGTCGACCTCGCCCACCCGGGTAAAGCGACGGTTGACGCCACCGAAGGCCGCCAGCGCGGTGCGGATCTCGTCCCGTTCCATCCCGAGGTGCCGGGCCACGGCCACCGCCGACAGGGCGTTGCTGACGTTGTGATCACCCGGCATCGGCAGCGTGCATCCCTCGATCATCAGACCCTCGGCCTGCAGCGCGATGTCGAACTGCGCCACACCCTTGGCATAATGCAGGTTCACGGCGCGCACGTCCGCCTGGGCGTTGAAACCATAGGTCAGCACCCGGCGGTCGGTGATCTTGCCCACCAGCGCCTGTACTTCGGGATGATCGGTGCAACAGACCGCAAGGCCGTAAAACGGTATCTTGGACACGAAGTCGTAGAACCCGCGGCGCAGCGCGTCGAAATCGCCCCAGTGTTCCATATGCTCGGGGTCGATGTTGGTCACGATGGCGATTGTTGCCGGCAGCCGGTTGAAGGTGCCGTCGCTTTCGTCCGCTTCGACCACCATCCATTCGCCTTCGCCCATGCGGGCGTTCGAGCCGTAGTTGTGGATGATGCCGCCGTTGACCACTGTCGGGTCGATGCCGCCGGCCACCAGCAGTTCGGCCACCAGAGTTGTCGTCGTTGTCTTGCCGTGGGTGCCCGCCACCGCGATATTGGACCGGAGCCGCATCAGTTCCGCCAGCATCTCGGCCCGGCGCACCACCGGCAGGCCACGCAGGCGCGCCTCGTCCAGTTCGGGATTGCCCGGCTTTATCGCCGAGGAAATCACCACCACTTCGGCGCCCTCGAGGTTGGCGCCCGACTGGCCCTCGAAAATCTCGGCACCAAGCCCTTCCAGCCGGTCGGTGATCTTGGACCGTTTCAGATCCGAGCCCTGAACCTGATAGCCCAGATTCAGCAGCACCTCGGCGATGCCGGACATGCCGATGCCGCCGATGCCGACAAAATGAATGGGCCCGACATCGCCGGGAAGCTTGGTTGCGGCGCGCATCATCTCGGCCCCTCTTATTGTCTTGTTCATCTGCTTGGCTCCTGCTCTGCCAGTTGCTCGACCAGGGCCGCGAGTTCTGTTGCCGCGTCGGGGCGGCCCACCGACAACGCGGCCTGCGACATCTGCAAGGCACCGCCGGGGTTGTCCAGCACCGCCAGGATCGCCTCGGAGAGCGAGTCGACGCTCAATTTTGCCTCGGGGATGCGGATCGCCGCGCCCGCTTCGACCAGTGCGCGGGCGTTGGCGGTCTGGTGATCGCCGGTCGCGGCAGCAAAGGGGATCAGGATCGACGGGCGACCGATCACGCTGATATCCGCCACCGACGAGGCACCGGAGCGCGAAATCACCAGCTGCGCCTCGCTCATCCGCGTCGGGATGTCGTGAAAGAACGGCTGGACCTCGGCGTCGATGCCCTGTTCGGCGTAATAGGTTGCCACCCGTTCGCCATCCTCGTCCCGCGCCTGATGCGCAATGCGCAGGTGACGCAGCGCTTCCATCGGCAGGGCGGCAATGGCCGGCGGCACCACGTCCGACAGGATCCGCGCGCCCTGCGAGCCGCCGATCACCAGGATCGACATCGGGTATTCGCCAGGGGGGATGTAGGATGACCCGGCCCGTTCATGAACCGACAGCCGCACCGGATTGCCGACATGCACGCCGCTGATCCCTTCAGGCAGGGTCGTCGGCCAGGTGCCGCAGGCCACCACGTTCACCCGCTTGGCAAAGATCCGGTTGACCCGACCCAGCACGCCGTTCTGTTCGTGGATCATCCGCGGCAGTCCCAGCAGCACCGCCGCACCCAGCGCCGGAATGCTGGGATAGCCGCCAAACCCGACAACCGCCGCGGGGCGGTCGCGCCGCATCCGCAGCGCCATGCTCAGCACGCCGCGCGTGACCTTGAACGGCACCGCCGCCTTGGCCAGCGGCCCGCCCCGGGCAAAGGTGGCGGAATCCACCTGCTCGATCTCGACCGAATGCGGAAAGCCCCCGGTATAGCGCGCACCGCGTGCGTCGGTGCTCAGCTTCACACGCCAGCCCCGCCGCAGCATCAGTTCCGCCAGCGCCTGCGCCGGGAACATATGTCCGCCCGTGCCGCCCGCTGCGATCACCAGCAACGGCGGCTTTGCCTGCTCAGCCATGACCCGACCAGCAGGCGCCCTGCGGCGCCCTGTACATCAGAGTGTTCATCGGCCTCTCCCTCTCAGAATATCGCCGATTTCACCCTGAGGGCGCGCCCGTGTAAAGGCCAGCAGCATCCCGACCGCAATTCCGCCCGCAATCAGCGAAGACCCGCCGTAGCTGACAAACGGCAAGGTCATGCCCTTGGCGGGCAGCAGCCGCACCGCGACACCCATGTTGATCATCGCCTGCACGCCGAACATGCAGGCAAGACCTGTCCCCGCGAGGCGGATGAACGGGTCACGTTCCCGCATCAGGCGAATCAGGCTGCGCACCACGATGGCGGCATAGATGGCAAGGATGCACAGCACCAGCACCAGCCCGTATTCCTCGGCGGCGACGGCGATGATGAAATCGGTGTGCGCATCCGGCAGCGACCATTTCACCTGTCCCTCGCCGACACCGACCCCGAAGAACCCGCCCTCCTGGATGGCGTTGGTGGCGTAACCCATCTGCGTGTTCGGATCGACCTCGGGGTTCAGGAACCCGTCGATTCGGCGGGCAAAATGTTCGGAATTCTCATAGGCGATGGTGCCGGCGAAAACCACGAGCCCGGCCATCCCCACCAGCAACACCATCGGCGCTCCGGCGACAAAGTACATCACGCCCCAGCCAAACAGCACCAGACAGGCCTGACCGAAATCCGGCTGCAGCGCCAGCATCAGCACGATCGCCACGGCCAGCGCAAAGGACCACAGAGTGCCCGGCGGGCCGTTGACCTCCTGGTTCGCGGCCATCATCCAGGCTGCGACCACCACAAAGCCGGGCTTGAGGAATTCGCTGGGCTGCACGCTGGCAAAACCCAGCGAGTACCAGCGCATCGCGCCCTTGCCAAAGTCTGTGCCAAAGAACGGCAGCAGCGCCAGCGCCACGAACGCCCCGAGAAAACCGATCACCGCAAGGCGCCGCACCAGAACCGGCGACAGCAGCGATGTCAGGAACATCGCCGTCAGGGCCAGGCCGCCAAAGAACGCCTGTCGCTGAACATAGTGGAACGGCTGAAGATTGTTGCGCTCCGCCAGGGGCGGGGACGCCGCGAGACCAAGCAGGATGCCGATCCCGAACAACATCAGGATGCAGGAAAGAGACCATTTGTCGACTGTCCGCCACCATTTCGGCAACACAGGTTCGCTGTCGCGCACGGAAACCGTGCCGTAAACCATTTCGGTCATGGGAATACCGCCATCACTGCCTCTGAACGCCCGGTTGTCCGGATCTGAGCGCAAGTGTAGCGAATTCGAGCCCCTCAAGCCAGAGGAAACACGCCGGTTTTCACTGTCAGATCGGCTCGGCGTCGGAGCAGCGGCGGTTGACCGTCCGCGCCGTGTCTGACCGGCCGGGCCACTGGTTCACAGGCCGCCGGCAACGGCTGCGGCGCCCCCCGAACCGACGCGCGCAGGCTGCCGGTTCCGTCCGGGTGGTGCAGATACATGCCCTCCGGCACTGTGCTTTCACGCCACCTTTCCAGTTGGCACCGGCGCTGGAATCAGGGGCTCACGCCCGCCGGACGCGCGCTGCGCTTACCGTGATCACAGGGCGGAATTTCGGGCGAAAAAACCAGCGGACAGGCCACTAACACCTTAAAATTCCTAAATAAATATATAGCCGAAATTCTACACTTTTTTGCCACAAATCGGCCCCACTGCTCGTGGAAATAGTGCGTCACGCGCTGCGCCACAGCGGACAGCCATAGAAAGAAGAAGATGTTAGGAATTCAGATGTTCAACAAGTTTAAATACGCCCTGATTGCCGTGGGTTTGTCCGCAGCCGCTTTGACCACATCGGCGCAGGCCGCCACTATCGCGCTGAATGATTTCGGCCCGAGCGCCGTGTCCTATGGCTTTGACAACGCGGTCAGCGGAGCCGCCACGGCCGGAGACGGCTTTGCATCGTTTTCGGATGGCAATGTCTCGTCTCTGAACAATGGGCCGATGACTGGCCAATCCTACACCAACAACGGCGCCGGCGGTTCGGGTCCGGGCGGTTTCCTGCGGATTGATTTTGCATCGCTCGTGTCTGCCGTCGGTTTTGACGGCTACTACAACAACGCTCCGGTGCTGTTTCAGGTGTTCGGTGCCGCCGGCAACCTGCTTGACTCGAGCCTGACATCGCCGACGAATTACGGCGGGATCTCCGGCTTCTTCGGCCTCGACGTTGGCGCCAACCTGATCAGCTATGCGCTTGCCAGTGTTCCGGACCGCGACACCATCCACAACCTCTATATGGACAACGTGATCTACCAGCAGGTTGCCGCAGTGCCGCTGCCCGCCACCCTGCCGCTGATCCTGCTTGCCATTGGCGGCATGGGCGTGACGGCGCGCCGCCGCAAGACGGCCTGACGGACCGACACCATCGCGCTGAAAGACGGGCGGCCAGCAGGCCGCCCGTTTGCAATCCAACCACCGGCTGGCGTGGACTGCTCAATTTTCCGGCCCCTGACCGGCGCGGATCGCCGCACCGCCCCTTGCGCGCCACGCCACCACGCGGCTAATCAGCGTGATGCATTACACCACACTCATCCTTGGCGCCGGCGCGGCCGGGCTCATGGCAGCCGCGCAGGCAGGCCCCGGCACGCTGCTTGTCGATCACGCACGTGCGCCGGGCGAGAAGATCCGCATCTCGGGCGGAGGCCGGTGCAATTTCACCAACATGCACTGCGATTTCGGCAACTTCCTCGGCGCCAACCCGCATTTCCACAAATCAGCGCTCAGCCGATATTCGCAGTGGGATTTCCTTGACCTGGTGCAACGACACAATATCCCGTGGCACGAAAAGACACTGGGCCAGTTGTTCTGCGATCGCTCCGCCCGCGACATCGTCGCCATGCTGGTGGCCGAAACCCAGGCGGCGGGGGCCACGCTCTGGCTTCAGACCCGGCTGCGTGACCTGAGCCGGACCGATGCCGGTTTCGTCGCCTCCCTGGAACGCGACGGCCGCAGTGTGACGGTCACCGCCGACAATCTGGTGGTCGCAACAGGGGGGAAATCGATTCCCAAGATGGGGGCCACCGGAATGGCCTACGACATCGCCCGCCAATTCAACATGCCGGTCACCGAAACCCGCCCGGGCCTGGTGCCGCTGACCTTCCCCGAGAACCGGTTCGCCCCGCTTGCCGGTGTCGCCACGCCGGTGCGGATCTGCCATGGCGGCGCCAGCTTTGACGAGGCCTTGCTGTTCACCCATCGCGGCCTGTCCGGCCCGGCAATCCTGCAGATTTCCAGCTACTGGACCGAATCCGAAAGCATCAGCATCGACCTGCTGCCGACAACCGCGCTGGCACGGATCCTGCGCGACAAGCGCCGGGTCGAAGGCCGCCGCAATCTGACCACCGAACTGACCCAGCACCTGCCGTCGCGACTGGTCGAGTTTCTGGGCCAGACGCTGGACCTGAAAGGCAACCTCGGCGATCTGTCCGATGCCCGGATCGAGTCCCTGGCCACCGCACTTGGATCCTGGACCGTCATGCCAAACGGTTCAGAGGGCTATCGCACCGCCGAAGTCACCCTGGGCGGGATCGACACTGCCGGGTTGTCCTCGGCCAGCATGATGTCAAAAACCGTTCCGGGCCTGTACTTTATCGGCGAGGCCGTGGATGTGACCGGATGGCTCGGCGGATACAACTTCCAATGGGCGTGGGCGTCGGGCCATGCGGCAGGCACCGCGATCCGCACCGCGCAGGCCCGGGCGGGCTGACCACCCCCAGTCCCATTCCCCGCAGCAAGGCCGCAACAGACCGGCACCACGACAGGCCGTAGCCCTTCCGCACCGCTTGCAGACAGTTGCCCGGCCCCGACCGCAGCCACTCTTGAAGCCCTGCACAAACGTCATATAATCCTTACCACACAGTCACATCCGGCGGTTTCATGGTCTTTGCCGATCACCCCACCCTGCACCCTCTCAATCTGGGGCGCACCCTGGAGGCGCATGTGCCGCGCAAGGCAATGCGCGACTGGTGGAACCGCGTGCTCTATGGGGCCGACGCGCCGCTGTCGGACGAATGTATCTACGTCCGCCCCGCCGATGTGCTGTTCGGCTACGACAAGTCAGGCGGCAAACGTCCCCTGCGCCGCCAGGAAAGCGGTCTGGTCGTCGACGGCGACTGGGATCAGAGCCGGTACCTGCTGGATACACATGTCAAACTGTCCAGCAGCCGGTTGCACTTTGTCGATGGTGTTCCCTGGGATCAAACGCCGCTGTTCGACCGCATGTTGGCGGAAATCGCCAAGGGCCATGTGCCGGACGGCTGCGCCACCCGCGCCGACGTGATTGCACGGTATGCCGCGCTCGACCGCGTCTATGACGAGGTTCAGCGCCGGGGCCGCCTGCTCACCCGTTCAGAGATGCCCGAGTATTTTCGCCGCGAACATGGCGGGATCCTCATTCACCTGGGCCGCGACGGCACGTTCCTGCGCGCCAGTGGCGGCATGCACCGTTTCGCCATCGCCCGAATTCTGGACCTGCCCGAGATTCCGGCGCAGCTGGGCGTCGTGCATCCGCAGGCGCTCTACATGAACCTGCTGGCCCCGCTGCGCAAATCGATCCACCACGGTTAGCTCAGGCCAAGCCCGTGGCCCACGCGGGCGGCGAAATCATCGCCGCGCTGCTCGAAATTGTCATACTGATCAAAGCTCGCCGCCGCCGGTGCCAGCAGCACCACGTCACCCGGCTCGGCGTCGGCCATGGCCTGCGCCACCGCTCGCTCCATCGTGGTGCAGACCTCGGTCGAGATCCCGCCCAGGCCCATGGCAAAGCCTGCCGCCTCGCGCCCGATGACATACGCCTTGCGCACGTGACCCAGCCCCGGGACCAGCCCGTCCAGGCCACCGTCCTTCTGCAACCCGCCGCAGATCCAGCGGATGTTGTCAAAGGCCAGCAATGCCTTGACGGCCGAGTCGACGTTTGTCGCCTTGGAGTCGTTGACATAGGTGACTCCCGCTGCTTCCGCGACGATCTGGCTGCGGTGCGGCAGACCCTTGAAGGTCTGCAGCGCCGCCTCGATCTGTTTGGGGCCCATGCCAAGACTGCGACAGACCGCAAAGGCAGCACAGGCATTCTGGTGATTGTGCGCGCCCGGCAGCCCCTTGACGCCGCGCAGGTCAAGCGAGGCAACCTGCCGCCCCTTGCGCCACTCGCTCAGGAACCCCTTGCGGGCAAAGACATCCCAGCCCGGCCCGCCCAGCTTCTGCCCCGAGGACACCCGGATCACCCGGTCATCCCCCGGCCCCTCGCTCAACTGGTTGACCAGCGACCGGCCCTCGGGCTCGTCCACGCCGATCACCGCGCGGTCCGGCCCGCCCTCGGCAAACAGCCGACGCTTGGCCGCAAAATATCCGCCCAGCCCGGCGTGCCGGTCCAGGTGGTCTGGGCTGAGATTGGTGAACACCGCCACATCCGGCGTCAGCGCGCGGGCGAGATCGGTCTGATAGGAACTGAGTTCCAGCACCACCACACCGCCTTCGCCGGGCGGGTCGATGTCCAGCACGCCACGGCCGATATTGCCCGCCAGCTGGCTGCCGCGCCCGGCCTCGCTCAGGATATGATGGATCAGCGCCGAAGTGGTGGACTTGCCGTTGGATCCGGTCACCGCCACCACCCGTGGCGTCACGTCATACTGGTCCCAGTCCGCCACGGCGAGCGAGCGGAAAAACAGCCCGATGTCATTGTCCACCGGAACCCCTGCCGCCCAGGCGGCAGCGATCACCGGGTTGGGCGCCGGATAGAGATGCGGAATCCCGGGGCTGACCATCAGACAGGCGACCCCGTCAAAGGCCCCGTCGCGGCTCAGATCCCGCAGCTCCAGACCTTCGGCGGCGGCCAGATCCCGGGCCGCCGGATTGTCGTCCCAGCACAGCGGAACAGCCCCCCCGGCCGCCAGAGCCCGCGCCGCCGACAGGCCGGATCGCCCCAGCCCCAGCACAGCCACCGACTGCCCCTCAAATCCCTGAACCGGTATCATTGCACATGCCCTCTTGGTCTTTTGTGCAGCGCTACCGGAAATTGCGCGGGCTTTCCAGAGAGCGGATCTTCTCCGGGGTCTAAATATCCCGGGGGGGGCGCCCGCTTGCCGAGCGGCGGGGGCAGCCCCCCAACCATCGCGCAGGACCGGCCGACGACCGAATTGGTCGCCACGCGCGCCAGAGGTCGCGCAGCGGCTGCGGTATGACACAGATGGAACAGCCGGGCGCGCCCGGCCCGATCACGGTGCCCGGATCAGCGCACCTTGAGGGTTGCCAGTCCGATGATGGCGAGGATCAGCGAAATGATCCAGAACCGGATCACGATGGTCGGCTCGGCCCAGCCCTTTTTCTCATAGTGATGATGGATCGGCGCCATCAGGAACACCCGCTTGCCGGTGCGCTTGAAGTACAGCACCTGAATGATCACCGACAGCGCCTCGACCACAAAAAGCCCGCCGACGATGCCCAGCACGATCTCGTGTTTGGTGGCGACGGCAATGGCCCCCAGAGCCCCGCCCAGCGCCAGCGATCCGGTGTCGCCCATGAACACCGCCGCCGGCGGCGCATTGTACCACAGAAAGCCGAGTCCGCCGCCGATCAGCGCCGCTGTAAAGATCAGGATCTCGCCGGTGCCCGGCACATAGTGCACATCCAGGTATTCGGTAAAGTCGACACGTCCCACGGCATAGGCAATCACCCCCAGAGTGCCCCCGGCGATCATCACCGGCATGATCGCCAACCCGTCGAGCCCGTCGGTCAGGTTCACGGCATTGGCCGCACCGACGATCACGAACATCGAAAACGGCACAAAGAACCATCCGAGGTTGAGCAACGTGTTCTTGAACACCGGCAATGCCAGCTGGTTGGTCAGGTCGGCGGGATGGTACAGCGAGGCCCAGTAGGCGGCGACCCCGGCGATGAAGAACCCCAGCAGCAGCCGCACCCGGCCCGACACCCCGGCCGAGGTCTGCTTGCGCACCTTGGCGTAATCGTCGGCAAAGCCGATGGCGGCAAAGGACATGGTCACAAACAGCACCATCCAGACAAAGGGATTGTCCAGCCGTGCCCACAACAGCGTCGAGGTCAGCAACGCGCCGACGATCAGCAGGCCGCCCATCGTCGGCGTGCCGGCCTTGACGAAATGCCCCTCGGGACCGTCGGTCCGGATCGGCTGGCCCTTGCCCTGCGTGCGCCGCAGGACGTTGATCAACGGCTGGCCGAACAGAAACCCGAACACCAGCGCCGTCATGAAGGCCCCGCCGGCGCGAAAGGTGATATAACGGAAAAGGTTGAAGAAATCGCCGCCATCCGACAGTCCGGTCAGCCAATACAGCATGTCAGTCTTCCCTTTTCACGTGCTCAGGCGCCGTCAGGCGTCGGTCAGGCCAGCGCCTTGGCGCATTTTGCGGATAGCGTCAACTACCCGTCCCAGCCCCATGCTCAAACTCGCCTTGACGAGAACCACGTCGCCGGCGTCCAGATCATGGCGCAGACCTTCGGCCATCTCGGCGCTGGTGCTGGTCCAGCGGCCACGCTTGGTCTCCGGCAGTGCCGCGTGCATGTGGCGCATCAGCGGGCCGACACAATGCACCACGTCCACCGCCGCGATGGCGGGCTGGCTTGCCAGTTCGGCGTGCAATTCGGCCTCTGACGTGCCCAGCTCCTTCATGTCGCCCAGATAGGCAATGCGGCGGCCCAGACTGACCCGGCCGATGTCGTGCTTGACTTCGGCCGAGGCCAGAACCTCGAGCGCCGCCGCCATCGACGCCGGGTTGGCGTTATAGGCATCGTCGATCAGCTCGAATGTCATGTGGGTGTCGACCGCGTCCATGGCGATGACTTCGCGCATCCCGCGCCCTGCTCCGGGTGTCCAGCGCCCGAGGTCCGCCAGCGCTGTCGCCCGGTCCAGACCCAGGGCGCCTGCCACGGCCACCACCGACATCGCGTTGACGGCAAAGTGCCGCCCCGGCACCGATATCTTGTAGAGCACCGGCGCGCGCCAGGCCCGTCCCTGCACCACGGTCGTCTGATCGCCGATGCGCAGGTCGCTGACCCGGTGATGACACTGTGCGGATTCGCCGAATGTCACGACTCGGGCACCTTTTTCCCGTGCCGCCGCGATCAGGATGTCCGATGTCGCAAGATCCCCGTTGAGGATCGCCACGCCGCCGGGTTCCAGCCCGTCGACAATCGCGGCCTTTTCGCGCGCGATGCCTTCCAGGCTTTCGAACGCCGCCAGATGCGCCGGCGCCACGATGGTCACAACCGCCACATGCGGACGCGCCATGCGGCTGAGCGGTGCAATCTCTCCGGGGTGGTTCATGCCGATCTCGATCACCGCAAAATCGCTGTCTGCCGGCATCCGCGCCAAGGTCAGCGGCACGCCCCAGTGGTTGTTGTAGCTCGCCTCGGCGGCATGGGTCTTGCCCTGCCCGCCCAGCACCTTGCGCAGCATCTCCTTGGTCGAGGTCTTGCCGACAGAGCCGGTCACCGCCACCACCCGGGCCCGGCTGCGCGCCCGGGACGCCACCCCCAATGCCTCGAGTGCCGCCTGCACATTCCTGACGATCAGCAGCGGGGCATCCGCAGCAAGCCCCTCGGGCACCCGTTCGACCAGCGCCGCCGCCGCCCCTGCCTCGAGCGCCTGAGCGACAAAGTCATGTCCGTCCCGCGCCGCCGTCAGCGCCACGAACAGATCGCCGCGCCGCAGGGTCCGGGTGTCGATGGACACGCCCGAAGCCGCCCACGCCCCGGTGGTCTGCCCCCCGGTCGCCGCCACCGCGTCATCGGATGTCCAGAGTGTCATGCCAGCCTCCCGTCCAGCGCCGAAACCGCGACGCTCGCCTGTTCGGCATCATCAAAGGGAAACACCGTCTCGCCAACGGTCTGCCCGGTCTCGTGGCCCTTGCCACAGATCAGCAGCGCATCGCCCGGTCCCAGTGCGTCGACACCGCGCAGGATGGCCTCGGCGCGGTCACCGACCTCCAGCGCGCCGGGGGCGCCCTCCAGCACCGCCGCGCGGATCAGCGCCGGGTCTTCCGAGCGCGGATTATCGTCGGTGACAATCACCTGATCCGCCGCCGCAAGCGCGGCGCGGCCCATCAGCGGCCGTTTGCCGGCGTCGCGGTCCCCCCCCGCGCCGACAATGGCGATAAGCCGGCCCATCACATGCGGTCGCAGTGCCCGGATCGCCTTTTCCACCGCATCCGGCGTGTGGGCATAGTCCACGAAGACCGCCGCGCCGTTTTCACGCGTCGCGGCCAGTTGCATCCGGCCCCGCACGGTGTTGAGGAACGGCAGGGTCTCGAACACCCGCTGTGCGTCGGCACCGCAGGCGATCACCAGACCTGCCGCCAGCAACACGTTCTCGGCCTGAAACCCACCGATCAGATCCAGCCGCAACTGTCGCACGCGGCCGTCCCAGCGGATGCGCACATCCTGTCCGGTGGAGTCATAGCGCTGCGCCATCAGGCACAGGTCCGCCCCTTCGCCGGTGCCGACGGTGATCAGGGACTGCCCCCGGGCGCGGGCAATCGCGGCCATGTCCACGCCGCGGGCGTCGTCGATGTTGACCACCGCCACACCGTCCTCGGGCAGCACCCGGGCAAACAGCCCGGCCTTGGCGGCAAAGTAGTCCTCGAACGAGGCGTGGTAATCCAGATGATCCTGGGTGAAGTTGGTGAACCCGGCGGCCCGCAGCTGTACACCGTCCAGGCGCCGCTGTTCCAGACCGTGCGAAGAGGCCTCCATCGCCGCATGGTCGATACCGGCCGCGGCCGCTGCCGCCAGAACCCGGTGCAGCGTCACGGGCTCGGGGGTGGTGTGGCGCAGCGGCGCCTGCCAGTCCCCCTCGACCCCGGTGGTGCCGACGTTGACCGCAGACAGCTCGAGTTCCTGCCAGATCTTGCGCACAAAGGTGGCCACAGAGGTCTTGCCGTTGGTGCCGGTCACCGCGACCATCACGTCGGGCTGTGCGCCGAACCACAGCGCTGCCGTATAGGCCAGCGTCTGGCGCGGATCGGCGGCGATCACCAAAGCGGCGTCGGATGCGGCCAGTTCGCTGCCGGCAATCCGCGCGCCGGTTGCGTCCGTCAGAACCGCGCTGGCCCCAAGGCTGAGTGCGTACTGGATGAATGTCGCGCCGTGGATACGGGTGCCGGGAAGCGCGGCGAACAGGTAGCCGGGCTTGACATCGCGGCTGTCCACCGCAATCCCGCGGACCTGTGTTTCGCGCCCGGCCCGGGCGGTCAGACCCAGGTCGGCCAGTGTCTTGACGGTGTCGCTCATGAAAGCCCCCCAGCCTTCGGTCGGATGCGCAGCACCGACCCGTCAGTTGCGGGTCAGCACGATGTCAGCTTGTTGCCCCGGTTCGGCCTCGGGACGCAAGCCCAGAAGCGGCGCAACCCGGCCGATGAGCTCGGCGGCGACCGGCACGGCAGTCCAGCCTGCGGTGCGGCGCGGCTTGTCGCCGCTGTTCTCGGACGGCTCGTCCAGCGTCACGATCAGTGCATATTTCGGATCGGTGGTGGGAAAGATCGTCGCAAAGGTCGCGATGACCTTGTCCTTGTAATAGCCGCCGCCCTTTTCCTTGGGCTTGTCGGCGGTGCCGGTCTTGCCACCGACCGAATACCCTTCGACCTCGCCGAAACTTGCCGTGCCTTCGGTCACCACCTTGCGCAGCATGGTGCGGGCCGCCGCCGCCGTGGCCTCTGACATCACCCGGGGGCCGAGTTGCGGCCGCGTCTGTTTGAGCAGCGTCGGCGTGACCGCCCGCCCGCCATTGGCGATGGCGGAATATCCGGCCGCCAGGTGCAGGGGCGAGGTGCTGATGCCGTGGCCATAAGAAATGGTCACCGTGCTCAGATCCGTCCACTTGGCCGGCAGCAGCGGCTTGCCGCCATTGGATTCGACGATCTCAAGCCCGGTTGCCTTGAGAAAGCCGAGTTCGGACAGGAAATCCTGCTGACGCCGCGCGCCGATGGCCAGCGCCATCTTGCCGGTGCCGCGGTTCGAGGAATGCACGATGATGCCTTCGACCGTCTGTTTGCCATAGTTCTTGCCGTTGAATTCGCCGATCTTGAAATTGGCGACCTTGAACGGCGGCGAGGTGTCGATCACGGTCTGCGGATTGACCAAACCCAACTCCATTGCCTGGGCGGCGGCAAAGATCTTGAAGGTCGATCCCAGTTCGTAAACCCCCTGCACCGCCCGGTTGAACAGCGGGCTGTCGCTGGGGCTGCCCTTGACCGGATTGGCCGGGCGGTCGTTGGGGTCAAAGTCCGGCAGACTGGCAATCGCGATCACTTCGCCCGAGTGCACATCCATCAGCACCGCCGCCGCGCCCTTGGCGTTCATCAGACGCATGCCGCCGTCCAGAACCCGTTCCATCGCCGCCTGTACGGTCAGGTCGATGGACAGTTCCAGCGGCGCGCCTTCGCGGGCCGGGTCGCGCAGTTGTTCGTCAAAGAATTTCTCGATGCCGGCGGTGCCGACGACTTCCGCGGAATGGACCCCCTCGCGGCCGAAACTGGTGCCGCCCATGATGTGGGCTGCCAGGTGACCGTTGGGATAAAGCCGCATCTCGCGCGGGCCGAACAGCAGACCAGGCTCGCCGATATCATGTACCGCCTGCTTCTGCTCGGGTGACAGTTTCTTGCGCACCCAGAGAAATTTGCGGGGGCCGGTAAAGTCCTTGCGCAGCCGCTCTTCTTCCAGTTCGGGAAAGATCGCCTTCAGTTCACGGATCGCCTTTTCGCGGTCGACCATCTGGTGCGGGTGCGCATAAAGACTGTATGTTTCCATATTGGTGGCCAGAATGCGGCCACGCCGGTCAACGATGTCGGCACGCTGGGCGATGATGGATGCCCCGGCAACCTGCGCGCGCGGCTCGGACGGTTCCGACCCGGCCAGAACCCCCATGCGGATGCCGATCACGGAAAACGCACAGAAGAACACAACCCCCAGAACCAGCAGACGACCCTCGGCGCGGTTGCGGGCCTTGTCGCGCATCTGTTCATGACGGATTCGCAGGTTCTCGCGTTCGATCGCATCCGGATTCTCGCCCTGCGCACGGGCATGCAGGATACGCGCCAGCGGGCGCAGCGGGGTGCGGATCATGGCTCTTGTGCTCCTGCGCTCGAGACATCTACGGGGTCGGTGATGGGCAGTTCCGGTTCGGCAGGATAGGCGATCTGGTCGACGCGGCCAAAGTGCCCGGGCCGCAGCGGCAGCAGCCCCAGACGTTCGAAATTGATGTCGGCAAGGTCGCGCAGCCGGTCGGGGCGATTCTGATAGGCCCATTCGGCCCGCAGCACCGACAGACGTTCCCGGGCCGCGCCGATTTCGCGCTGAAGCTGTTCCACCTTGCCCAGCGCCGCCTGGGTCTTGTAGTTTTCGTGGTAGGCCCAGAATGCCAGACCGATCATGCCCAGGAATGTCGTGACATAGAGCAGCGAGCGCATCAGCGGGATCCCTTCAGCTGGGGCATGGCTATGGATTTGGCGTCAATTTCACCGGAGGGCGCGTCGGTGCGCCGTGCAAGGCGCAGCTTGGCCGACCGGGCGCGCGGATTCTGCTCAAGTTCGTCCGGATCCGGGCCAATGGCCTTGCGCCCGAGCAATTCGAACTGCGGCGGCGCGGTGTCCAGTACCGGGGCAAACCGGTTGGCGTTGCCGGTCGCGCCGGCCCGCGCCTGCAGAAAGCGTTTGACCATGCGGTCTTCGACGGAATGAAAGGTCACGACCGCCAGCTGTCCGCCGGGTTTCAGCGCCCGTTCCGCGGCCATCAGACCTTCGAACAGGGCGCCATATTCGTCGTTCACCGCGATTCGCAGCGCCTGAAAGCTGCGCGTCGCCGGGTGGCTCTGTCCGGGCTTCGAGCGCGGCAGGCAGGATTCGATCAGACCTGACAAACGCAGTGTCGAGGTGATCGGCGCTTCGGCCCGCGAGCGGACAATCGCCTTGGCGATCCGGCGCGAGGCCCGTTCCTCGCCGTAGACGAACAGGATCTCGGCCAGCGCGACCTCGTCCAGCTCGTTCACCAGATCGGCGGCGGACGGGCCGTCCTGGCTCATCCGCATGTCCAGCGGGCCCTCTTTCATGAAGGAAAAGCCGCGCGCGGCGATATCCAGCTGCATCGAGCTGACGCCGAGATCCAGCACCACGCCGTCCACACCCGTGGCAACCTCGTCCATCTGGGCGAAATTGGTCTGCACCAGCCGCAGCCGGTCGCCGTAGTCCGCAGCCCAGGGGGCCGCCATCTGGTGGGCCAGCGGGTCGCGGTCGATGCCGATGACCTGATCGGCCCCCGCCTCGAGAAGCCCGCGCGCGTAGCCGCCCGCTCCGAAGGTGCCGTCAATCCAGATACCCCCTACAGGGGCGACCGCCCGCAAAAGCGGGCGCAGAAGAACCGGAACATGGGGGGCTTTGCCGGGGGGTTGCTCTGCCATGGCCTAGCGTTCCAACTTCGCGCCATCCAGGAAGCTGAGCGGATCGAAATCATCGGGGAGATCGTCCAGGAAGGCCTCGGTCTTGGCGACTTCTTCGGTTTCGTAGGTCTCGGGATTCCAGATCTGAAAGGTGTCGCCGCTGGCGATAAAGAACGCCTCGCCCTCAAGCCCGATCTTCTGGCGCAGCTTTGCCGGCAGCACCAGGCGGCCGGTTTCGTCGACGTTGGTCGGATGGCTCTGACCGTGGAACATGCGTTGCAGCAGCTGACGCTCCATCGAGCCGCGCGGCAGGGCGTCGATCTTGTCGTCGACCTCGTCGATCGCCTGCATGGTATAACATTCCAGGTATTTGCGGCGGTGATCCCCGTAGACGATGACCACCTCCGGGTTCGCGCCCTCGCTCCAGTTCGGGTCAGAGGCCTCGAGCACACGACGAAAAGAGGCCGGGATCGACACCCTGCCCTTACCGTCCACCTTGTGCTGGCTTTCGCCTCTGAACCTGCGACCCACTGTCCCGTGTGCCCTTTATGACTGCCCCCTGAAAATGAAAATGCCGGGATGATCCGCTGCCACTGATCATCCCGGCGTCTTCGTCCCGCTCTGGCGGGAGTGTCCAGCTGCGCGCGCCATCTGGGGGGATGTCTGCTCGCTCGCGCGCCGGATCTCTGTCGTCACGATGAAAGCCGGGGCCTGTATGAAACCTGCCGGTTTTCTTTGTTTTATGGTCTTGGGATTGTTGTCGGGGTTCTTGTTGACCCTCTGTCTTTCCCGTCCCTCATCGTGTGAACTATGGATGCCACGGGATTTCATGGTAATCAACTGGTTTCTACGGGCAACCACCCCAGAATGTTGTTTTTTGGTCACGTCGGAAACAACATATTGCGACTTATCCACAGACATGCATAGCTCAAGTGGTATGTATTGAAAAAATGCACACAAAATGTGGTAAGTCTAAAATTTCCCAGAAATTCCTACAAAATCCCGGCCATGCCACAAATCCGCCCCACCCCGGGGGCAGATCGCACCTCCCGAACCGCTTATGTGAGCCAATTTCAGCCGAATCAATCGAAATCACGACCGTTTGATTCGACTGAAGGCGGAATTTTCCACCTTAGGACCATGAAATCCCGTGACGTCCATCTGATCCCATGCACGACCAGCCTCTAGCGCCGTAAACCCAGCGGCGGACGATCCGTCGCGTCGGCTGTGCAATCGCATCGCGGCGAGGTCGCGCCACGCCAAATTCCGCCCCTGGCCTGACCGCGTTTGTGACCGGGTGCCGCAGATCGCGCATCTCGGCTTGATTTCCCGGCCCGGCCGGCCTAACGAAAGGCTGCCTCGGTCCGGATGGTGACATCCGGTGAAAAGGGAACGTGGTGCGCAGGGATCAGGCCCTCTGCCAATCCCCGACTGCCCCCGCAACTGTGAGCGGCGAGCGTGACCGGTACATGCCACTGGGGGTTCAACCCCGGGAAGGCCCGGATCCCGCGACGACCCGCGAGTCAGGAGACCTGCCGAGGTGATCACCCCTACCCCAGCGCGGGGCGCGCAGGGGTTACGGTTCTCCGTAGTGGTGACGACATTCACCGTTTGCGGAAGGACAGCCTTTCCAATGACACCATACGACCCAAAGCCCCGCCGGAACGGCGGGCAGGATCTGGAAAGGATCGCCATGACCCGCCTTCTGTGTGGGGCCTCGCTGTTTGCGTTGGCCACTCTGCCGACTGTTGCCCCCTCTGCCGCCCGCGCTCAGGAGACGATTGATCTGGAGATGATCACCGTCTACGCCAGCCAGAGCGACGTTGCGCTCGAACGCACCGGCGCCTCGGTGGACGTGGTCGAGGAGGAGGCGCTGGAAGCCGCGCCACAGACCCGACTGGCCGATTATCTTGCCACCCTGCCCGGCGTCAGCGTGTCATCCAACGGCGGCATGGGCGCGACGACAACCGTCCGCCTGCGCGGCCTGGCCGGGGCCTATGTGCCGGTGCTGATCAACGGCATCGACGTGACCGACCCCTCCGGCACCCAGACCAGCTTTGACTGGTCCAATCTCGTCATGGGCGACATTGCCCGGGTCGAAGTGGTCAAGGGGTCGCAATCCGCGCTGTACGGCTCGGAAGCCATCGGCGGGCTGATCGCCATCACCACCGCCCGCGCTCCCGAAGAGCCCGGAACCAGCACCACCCTGCGGGTCGAGGCGGGCAGCCACAACACCCGGCGCGCCGGACTGTCGGTGGGCACCGCGACTGAGCGTTCCGGACTGGCGTTCAGCCTGTCGCGCGCCACCAGTGACGGATTTTCCGCGATCGAGGCCCCGGGGTATTCCGAAGATGACAGCTATTCCGGCACCCAGTTCACCTTTGACGGCTACGTCGATCTGACGGACACCCTGCGGGTGGGTGTGGCCGCCTATGCGCTGGAGGCCGAGGCGGAGTATGATGCCGGCGCCTTTGCCGCCGCCCCGGAAAGCGGTCTGGCCAAGACCACGACCCGCGCCGTGCGGACCTACGCCGCACTGACGACCGGCAACGTGGATCACAGCCTTGACCTGACCCGGTTCCGCATCGACCGCGATACCACCGCAGACGGCGCCACCACCTCGTTTGACGGCGAACGGGACGCGGTCGCCTACAAGGGCACCACGCAACTGGGCGCGACAACCCTGAGTTTCGGCGCCGACTGGACCCGCGAGGACACCGAGTCGGGCAACGAAACCACTGTGTCCGGCCTGTTTGCCGAAGCGCTGTACGCGCCGCGCGACGATCTGGACCTGAGCCTGTCGCTGCGTCACGACAACCACTCGGAATTCGGCGGCCAGACCTCTGCGCGTGCGGCGCTGGCCTGGCGTCCGGTGACGGATCTCACCCTGCGGGCGGTGCTGTCGAACGGATTCCGTGCACCGTCGTTGTATGAACTGTACGAACCGACCTACGGCAATGCCGGGCTCAAGCCCGAAACCAGCCGCAATGCGGAGCTGGGCGTCGAAAAGACCTTCGGCAACGGGGCCTCTGCCAGTGCGACCCTCTTTTATACAGAGATAGAGGATCTGATCGGGTTCACCTTCCCTGCGGGCTACGTCCAGACCTCTGGCACCACAGTCACCAAGGGCCTCGAGCTGTCGGGGCGCGTGCCGGTGTCCAGCCGTGTGACCTTGACCGGTGCCTTTACCTTCACGGATTCCCGCGACCCCGGTGACGACCCGCGTCTGCGGGTGCCGCGCTATGACCTGTCGGTCGGGGTGGACGCGCAGGTTACCGATCGCCTGCGCACCTCGCTGACGGTGCAGCACATTGCCGATCTGCCGGACGATTACGGTTTGACCAGCTTTACCCCGGACCGAGACGTCAAGGATTACACGCTGCTCAACGCCTCGGCCAATTTTGCGATCACCGACAACGTCAGCGCCTACCTCCGGGTCGAGAACCTGACCGACGCAGACTATCAGGTGATTCCGGATTTCCAGACCTCTGACCGGGCCGCGTATTTTGGCGTTGTCGCGTCGTTCTGAGCGCCCAGGCGCCGCTGCCGCCCCGGCTGAGACCGGGGCGGCCAGGGTGCTGGCGTTCGGAATTGGTCGGCGCAACAGCAGGGTTGCGGGGGCATGAAGCTGATCTTCGGCCTTCTGGCGCTGCTGGTCGCCCTCTTCACCGCCTCGCTCTGCCTGGGCAGCGTCGGCATCACGCCGTTGAAAGCGCTGGCGGCGCTGGTCGGAACAGGGGATCGGCTGCATGTGATGATCCTGCAGGACATCCGTCTGCCGCGCGCGCTGCTGGCGGCGATGGTCGGCGCCTCGCTGGGCCTGTCTGGCGCGGCGATGCAAGGCTATCTGCGCAACCCGCTGGCCGAGCCCGGGCTGATCGGCGTCTCGGGAGCGGCGGCCCTGGGCGCGGTCATCGCCCTGCAGACCGGCATCGCCGCGCTGTTCATGCTGGCGCTGCCGCTGATGGCACTGCTGTTTGCGCTGGTCGCCGTCTGTCTGATCCTGCTGCTGGCCGGGCCGCGCGGCGCCTCGCTGACCCTGATCCTGGCGGGCATCGCCATCTCGGCGCTGGCCGGGGCACTGACCTCGCTGGTACTGAACCTGTCCCCCAACCCCTATGCCGCCTCCGAAATCATCTTCTGGATGATGGGCTCGGTTGCCGACCGCTCGATGGACCATGTCACACTGGCACTGCCGGTCATGGCACTGGGCTGGGCGCTGCTGGCCACGCTGGGGCGCGGTCTGGATGCGCTGACTTTGGGAGAGGACGCGGCGCAGGCGCTCGGGCTGTCGCTGCGCTCGCTTCGGCTGCGGCTGCTGATCGGAACGGCCGCCGCCGTCGGGGCGGCCACAGCCGTCGCCGGTGCGGTGGGCTTTGTCGGGCTGATCGTGCCACACCTGCTGCGCCGTCTCACCGCCGGTCGCCCCTCGGCGCTGCTCTGGGCCTCGACGCTGGGCGGGGCGGCGATGGTGCTGGCGGCAGACATAACGGTGCGGCTGGTGCTGCCGACACGGGATCTGAAGCTGGGCGTGGTGATGGCGCTGATCGGCGCGCCGCTGTTCCTGCACCTGATCTTCAAGACCCGGAAAGAGCTGCCATGACCCTGCTGCATCTTACGGATCTGACCGTCACAAGGGGCCAGTGCCCCGTGGTCGATCATGTATCGCTGGACATTGCCGCCGGTGAATGTGTCGGGCTGATCGGCCCCAACGGGGCGGGCAAGACCACCCTGATGCGCGCCGCGCTTGGCCTGCTGCCGCACACCGGCACCAGTTCGCTTGCACAATTGCCGCCCCGGGCGCGGGCCGCACAGGCCGCCTGGCTGCCGCAATCGCGCGAGATCGCCTGGCCGGTCACGGTCGAATCCGTTGTGGCCCTGGGACGCCTGCCACACCTGGCGCGCGGCAGCCGCCTGCGGCCGCAGGATCAGGCCGCCGTCGACGCCGCGCTCGAGCGCATGGGGCTCGCCGCCTACCGCCATCGCCTGGCCACCGAGCTTTCGGGCGGGGAACAGGCCCGGGTGCTGATCGCCCGCACCCTGGCGCAGGGTACGCCGCTATTGATGGCGGACGAACCCATCGCCGGGCTGGACCCGGCGGCGCAGATTTCGACCCTGCAGGTGTTTGCGGATCTTGCGGGCGAAGGCCACGCGGTGCTGACCTCGCTGCACGACCTCAGCCTTGCGGCACGCTATTGCACCCGGCTGATCCTGCTGCACCGGGGCCGCCTGCATGCCGACGGCGCGCCCACCGACGTGCTGACCCCGGAGACACTGGCCGAAGTGTTTCATCTGCGTGCCCGGGTCCACCTGACCGAAGACGGCCCGCTGTTTCAGCCGCTGGGCGTGTTGTCATGAGCGGAGCGCAGCGCATCATCTGCCTGACCGAGGAAACCGTCGAGACCTTGTATCTGCTGGGTCAGGAGCACCGCATCGTCGGGGTCACCGGCTATGCCGTCCGGCCCAAACGGGTGCGTCGGGAAAAGCCGCGTGTCGGGGCCTTTACCACTGCGGATGTGCCCAAGATCCTTGCCTTGAACCCGGATCTGGTGCTGACCTTTTCGGATCTGCAGGCCGACATCGCCGCCGACCTGATCCGCGCCGGGATCGAGGTGCACGCCTTCAACCAGCGCAGTGTCGCGGGCATTCTGGCAATGATCCGCACGCTGGGGCGACTGCTGGACTGCACCGACCGGGCCGAAGCGCTGGCCGACGGCTTCGAATACCGGATCGACGTGCAGGGCGCCCGCGAACCGCGCCACCGTCCCCGGGTCTACTTCGAGGAATGGGACGCGCCGATGATCACCGGCATCGGCTGGGTGTCCGAACTGATCGAAATCGCCGGCGGCATCGACTGTTTCGCCCACCTGCGCCACCATCAGGCGGCAAAGGACCGGATCATTGCCCCGGAGGATGTGCTTGACGCCCGCCCCGACATCATCATCGGGTCATGGTGTGGCAAGAAATTCGCACCGCACAGGGTGGTCGCGCGCCCCGGCTGGACCAGCATCCCCGCGGTGCAGTGCGGCGCGCTGTTCGAGATCAAATCGCCGCTGATCCTGCAACCCGGTCCGGCGGCGCTGAGTGACGGGTTGGACGCCCTGTGTCTGATAATCAATGGAAAGGCCGCGTCATGCTGACAGACAGTGCACAGTTTCTGGACCGGGGCGGCCCCGCGCTCTGGGCGATCGGGGCGCTATCGGTCTGTACCATGGCGCTGATCCTGTGGAAGATCTGGCACCTGCTGCGACTGGGGGCGTGGCGCGGTCGACATGCCGAACAGGCGGTGGCGCTGTGGCAGATCGGGCGGCGGTCGCAGGCGGTGGCGCTGCTGGCGCAACGCAGTTCGCTGCGTGCCCGCACCGCCCGCGCCGCGATGGCGACGCTGATGCAGCGGGATGCCGACACGGCGCGCGAGGAATGCGCCCGAATCGCCCGCGCCGGACTGGCCGAGGCGCGCAGCGGGCTGCGCCCGCTGGATCTCATCATCACCATCGCGCCGCTGCTGGGGCTGCTGGGCACGGTTCTGGGCATGATCGAGGCCTTCCAGGCTTTGCAGGACAGCGGCGCGCGCGCAGATCCCTCGGCGCTGGCCGGCGGGATCTGGGAAGCACTGCTGACCACCGCTGCGGGCATGTCGGTGGCGATCCCCGCCGCTCTGGCCCTCAGCTGGTTCGATTCGGTGACCGACCGCGTCGCCCATGACTTCGAGGACATCGCAACCCGCCTGTTCACCGCCCCCGTTCCGACACCAGCCCAGTCCGTCCCGACCGGGATGTCGCCGGAAAATGCCCCCCCCGCCCCAGACGTGCCCTGATGCTGATGCTGCCCGAACCCCGGCGCCGCAGACGCCCCAGCCTGACGCCGATGATCGACGTCGTGTTCCTGCTGCTGGTGTTCTTCATGCTCGCGGCCCGGTTCGGCCTGACCCAGAGTGTGCCGCTGACCCTTGTCGCCGGCAGCGCGGCCTATGCCGGGCCACCGCGGCTTGTCACCGTGTTCCCCGGGGTTCTGACCCTGAACGGCGCGGTGGTGTCGCCCGACGCCTTGCCCGGGGCTCTTGCGGCATTGATGGAGGCCCCCTCTGACGTGATCCTGCTGCGCCCGGGTGCCGGGGCGGACGTGCAGCGCCTGCTGGATGTGATGACCCGGCTCAGGTCTGCCGGACTGTCACAGCTTGCCGTGCTGGAGGGCCGCCCGTGATCCGGCGCCGCGCACCGCTTGTGAGCGCGCCCAGACGGCGCCAGGCCCCGGAACCGGTGGTGCCGATGATCAACGTCGTCTTCCTGCTGCTGATCTTTTTCCTGATGACCGCGCAAATCACGGCACCGCCCCCTTTCGACCTGACATTGCCCCATGCCGCCGCGCAGGACGACAGTACGACAGGCACGCTCTATATTTCCGCATCCGGCGATCTTGCTTACCAGACGCTGCGCGGACCTGCGGCGCTTGTTGCGGCGGCGGCCCGGACGCCGCTGACGCTGCAGGCGGATGCGCGGCTTTCGGCGAGCACACTGGCGCGGGTGCTGGGCGAGCTTTCGGGCCACGGCGCCCGCGACATTCGCCTCGTGACACAGGGGGACCCGTGATGCGCATACTCGAGGCCACCGTCTTTGTGACCCTCGCCGGCGCGTTGCACCTGGCCGCGCTGACCCTGCCAGAGCTGCCCGGCGCAGGCACGGGTGGCGCCTCGGGTGCGGACAGCGTGACCTTGCAGGCCGCGCCGGACAGCCTCGCCGCGCTGGCCGAGCGCTGGGAGACGCCCCCCGAAACCGCGCCGGTGTCCGCGATGGCGGCAGTGTCTGAAACCGACCTGCCGCCTCTGCCGGTCGCCGGCATGCCCGCCCCGGCGCGACCGCAGGCGCCCGGGATGCCCGCACCTCAGGAGATGCGGCCGGAACCCGAGATCGCCGCGCTGTCGCCCGCGCCAGCAACGCTGAACGCCACGGCGCCTGATGCACCGCTCACTCTGGCCGCGCCGGGACGCGACGCATCGCCGGTCGGCCGCGAATTCGACATGCCTGTCCGTCCTGCCGCGCCGCGCCCACCGGTCAGTGCGGCGCTGCCGCAGCCCGCCGGTCCGGACACCGCGCCCGCACAGCCCGGAGAGGCGCCGCTGACCTCGCTCCGCCCCCGGACACGCCCGGCCCAGCCCGCAACTGCACAGGCCCCCGCCCCACGCTCCGACACCTCCCGGTCCGCCCCTGCGGCCTCGGCCCCCCGGGCGGCGCAGCGCGCCAAAGGCAGTGGCAATAGCGGAGGCGCGGCGCAGACCGTGGCGCCGGCAAAACCCCGCGCCGGCCCCAGCCAGTCACAGCTGCGCAGTGCCCAGGCGCAATGGGGCGGTGCCATCCGCCAAAGCGTGGCCCGCGCCCAGCGCTACCCACGCGGCACCACAGCCCGCGGCGTTGTCACACTCAGGATCTCCGTCAGCCCGTCCGGTCGGCTCACCGGGGCCAGCATCACCGGTTCTTCGGGCACGGCGGCTCTGGACCGTGCCGCCCTCGCCGCCGCCCGGACCGCCCGCCTGCCACGTGCCCCGAAAGAGCTGACCGGGGCGAGTTACAGCTTTAACCTGCCCCTGCAATTTGCCCGGCGCTGAGCGGCGCGGCGAAATCCCCGTCACAGGGACGGTTCAGGCCATGCCGTCGCGCACCAGACCTTCGGCCAGCCGGGCATAAGCCTGCGCCATGGCGCCGTCTCCCACCGCCACCGGCACACCCCCGTCGCCTGCCAGCCGGGTCTCGAGATCGATCGGCAGGGACGCCAGCAGCGGCACACCCAGCGCCTCGGCCTCGCGGCGCACACCGCCGTCGCCAAAGATATGGCTCTCGCCGCCACAATGCGGGCAGTGAAACACCGACATGTTTTCGATCAGCCCCAGAACCGGTGTCTTCAGGGTGGCGAACATGTCCAGCGCCTTGCGCGCGTCCAGCAGCGCCACGTCCTGCGGTGTCGACACCACGATTGCCCCGGCCAGGTCGGATTTCTGGCACAGCGTCATCGCAACGTCCCCGGTGCCCGGCGGCAGATCGACAATCAGGACATCCAGGTTGCCCCAGGCGACCTGACCCAGCATCTGCTGCAAAGCCCCCATCAGCATCGGTCCGCGCCAGACCACCGCCTTTTCCGGCGGCAGCATCAGGCCGATGGACATCAGCGTCACGCCATGCGCCTTCAGCGGAATGATCGTCTTGCCGTCCGGGCTTTCCGGGCGGGCGCTCACGCCCATCATCCGCGGCTGGCTCGGTCCGTAGATATCCGCATCCAGCAGTCCCACCCGCCGCCCCTGTCGCGCCAGGGCCACAGCAAGGTTGGACGAGACCGTGGACTTGCCCACGCCGCCCTTGCCTGACCCGATCGCCAGGATGCGATCGACCCCTGCCGGCCTGACCGGCCCGTCCTGAGGTTTCGGATGTCCGCCGATTTTCAGCGAGGGCGCGGCTTTCGCCGGACCGTGCGCCGTCAGCGCAACGGAAACGGAAACGACGCCTGCGACTGCCGCCACAATCTTTTCGGCAGCCTGGCGCAGCGGCTCCATCTGGCGGGCAATCTCGGGCGACGGTGCCTCGATCACAAAGCGCACGCGCCCCGCTTCGATGCTCAGGGCTCGAATCATGTCCCGCGAAATCAGATCGCCCCCGTCCGGCAAAACCAGCCTGGCAAGCTCTGCGCGAACCTCCGTTTCAGTCACGTCCATGTTACTCTCCCGCCTGTTATGCGCGCCGCAGCGGCTGTTGTGTCGATTGCTTGCACACGAACGAGGCCCGCGACGAATTTCGCGCCCACCAAGTGGGCAATCGCCCGAAATAGGTCAGCATTCCCCATGCAGTTTCTGCATAGCAGCATTGAGGTCAAAAGCCATTGTGCAACTGCAGCATTTGCCCCATCTTCAGTGCAACGAAACGAAACACATGATCCGAGGCAAAGCACAATGGCCTACGCAACCAACATCAACACCACATCGCAAGGCGCAGTCGTATCGCGCTTTTCGGCTCTTATCCACAGCCTGCGCACCGGCTTTGCCAAGCGCAAGGTCTACCACAACACGCTGAACGAGCTTCAGACCCTGTCCGATCGCGAACTCGCCGATCTGGGCCTGGCCCGCTCGATGATCCGTCGCATTGCGTACGAGGCGGCATACGAAGCCTGATTTTCCCGCACCGGGGCCAACGGCCCCGCGTGTGACGCCACGGCACAGTTCTTTCTGGCACGGCGGCGGAACAAGATCACGGAATGCAGAGTTCCAAGAACAGAATTCGGCGACCCTCTCCTCCTCCCTGGGTCGGTCGATAACGCGGCGGCACCTCTCCTCCTCCCTGGTGTCGCCGCACCTCTTCCGGGATCGGTCCCACAGGACCCACTCCCACAACGGTTCGGCGGCCCTCTCCTCCTCCCTGGGTCGGTCGATAACGCGGCGGCACCTCTCCTCCTCCCTGGTGTCGCCGCACCCCTTCCGGGATCGGTCCCACTGGACCCACTCCCACAACGGTTCGGCGGCCCTCTCCTCCTCCCTGGGTCGGTCGATAACGCGGCGGCACCTCTCCTCCTCCCTGGTGTCGCCGCACCCCTTCCGGGATCGGTCCCACTGGACCCACTCCCACAACGGTTCGGCGGCCCTCTCCTCCTCCCTGGGTCGGTCGATAACGCGGCGGCACCTCTCCTCCTCCCTGGTGTCGCCGCACCTGGATATCGGTGCGCCACGGCGGACCACATGTATCGGGGCCCCTCTCCTCCTCCCTGGGGTTTCGTGAACTTAAACGACGGTGCAACTTCCCTCGCACCGTCGTTTTTTTGTGTTCTGGCCATGGCGACGGTCCGGATCGGACGGTCACATTCCCCGCCTAATGCAGCAAGCGCTGCCGCCCGGCCCGCCCGCCACGCCGCGACGGCGCCACAGATGGCCACAGCACCGTTTCTTCCAGCAGTTCGACGAAGGCCTGCGCCGCGGCGCTTTGCGCGCGCACGCCGTTGATCCCGGCCAGAGCCTCGCGGGCCGCCTGGCGCGGCGGCACATCCATCGGCAGGGCAAAGGCCCACTCCAGGAACCCTGCCCGCGCCGCATCCCGCGCGGGCATGTCGCGCAAATCCTGCAGCCCCTCGAAGATCTGCCGGGCGGTCATCGCAGCCGTCCCCCGCAGCCAGGGCCGCTGATCCGGCACCCCGGAACCTCGCGACCTGAGGATCCGCGCCCTGCGGCGTGTGTGGGGTGCATTCGCACCGGGATGAGATACCGGAACCAGTCCATTCTCTTGCCTTTGCCTGACCACGCCCCGTGGCCGTCCGGGCGGTGCACGGAAACAGGCGCAGGGCGTCAGACCCGGATGCACCCGTCCCCGCACCCCGCGGTTTGACGTTTTCCCGGGGCTGGTTTCCGGACTGAGGCGGGTGGGCATCGCGCCCCGCCTGCCGCGCCTTCCCGGGGAAATCCCAGTGGCCTGTAGCGGCAGACATCCCGCCCTCACCGTTGCGGGGGCAGCGCCGGACTTGCACCGGCTTCCCAATTCTCCGCGCGTTCCGAACCGATGGACCGCGCGGCACCCTGAGAACCGCAGCCTAATCCCGCCGCCCCCCGAGTCGCCAGCCTGTTTGCGACCCATCGGGCTTTTTGCCCGGCCCCCGCTTCCCCTTGGCCCATGGCTTCGATAGACATCTGGAAACCAATTTCACGAAGAACGGAAACGACCCCATGGCGATGGAAAAGACATTCGACGCGGCCGAGGCCGAACAGCGACTCTACAGCGCGTGGGAAGAGTCCGGCGCCTTTGCGGCCGGTGCGGGCCCGGCGCGGGCCAATCCGGATGCGCGGCCGTTCTCGGTCATGATCCCGCCGCCCAATGTCACCGGTTCGCTGCACATGGGCCACGCCTTCAACAACACCCTGCAGGACATCCTTGTCCGCTGGAAGCGGATGCAGGGCTTTGACACGCTCTGGCAGCCCGGCACCGACCACGCCGGCATCGCCACCCAGATGGTGACCGAACGCGACATGGCCGCCAATGGCGAACCTGACCGCCGCGACATGGGGCGCGACGATTTTCTCGCCCGCGTCTGGCAACAGAAGATCAAGTCGCGCGGCACCATCATCGGCCAGCTCAAACGCCTTGGCGCCTCTTGCGACTGGTCACGCGAAGCCTTCACCATGTCGGGCGCTCCCGGCGCACCGGAGGGTGAAGAGGGCAACTTCCACGACGCCGTGATCAAGGTCTTTGTCGAGATGTACGACAAGGGGCTGATCTATCGCGGCAAACGGTTGGTGAACTGGGATCCGCAGTTCGAAACCGCGATTTCCGATCTCGAGGTCGAGAACATCGACACCGCCGGCCACATGTGGCACTTCAAATACCCGCTCGCCGGGGGCGAAACCTATACCTATGTCGAACGCGACGCGGACGGGAACACCCTGTTCGAGGAAATCCGCGACTATATTTCCATTGCCACCACCCGCCCCGAGACCATGCTCGGCGATGGCGCCGTGGCGGTCCACCCCGAGGATGACCGCTATGCGCCGATTGTCGGCAAGCTCTGCGAGATCCCGATCGGCCCCAAGGAACACCGCCGCCTGATTCCGATCATCACCGACGAATACCCGGACCGGACTTTCGGCTCGGGCGCGGTCAAGATCACCGGCGCGCATGATTTCAACGACTATGCCGTCGCCAAGCGCGGCAACATTCCCTGTTATCGCCTGATGGACACCCGCGCGCAGATGCGTGATGACGGCGCGCCCTATGAAGAAGAGGCCGCCAAGGCGCAGGCGATCATCGACGGCGCGGAATTTACCGAGTCGGAGATCGATTCGATCAACCTCGTCCCCGAGGCGTATCGCGGCCTTGACCGCTTTGAGGCCCGCGAAGCGGTCATTGCCGACATCACCGCCGAAGGTCTGGCGGTGATGACGCCGGAAAACGACCCCCGTCTTGGCAAGGCCGCGCAGAAACCGCTCGCCCCCGAAGAGGGCGGTGAGGCACGCGAAGACACGCTGGTGCCGCTGGTCGAGGCCAAGATGATCATGCAGCCCTTCGGCGACCGTTCCAAGGTGGTGATCGAGCCGATGCTCACCGATCAGTGGTTTGTCGATACCGGCAAGATCGTCGGCCCGGCGCTGGATGCGGTGCGCAACGGCGATGTGGCCATCGTGCCGCAGTCGGGCGAAAAGACCTATTTCAACTGGCTGGAGAACATCGAACCCTGGTGCATCTCGCGGCAGTTGTGGTGGGGGCACCAGATCCCGGTTTGGCACACCCCGGGCTTGGGCGGCGAATGGCGCAGCTTCTGCGCCGTGAACGAAGAGGAAGCCCTGCGCCAGATGCACGATTTCTTTGGTGACGAGGCCGAATTCCTGCTGGTGGAAGATGCGGCCGCAGCCGAGGACATGCTGGCGGACCTGCTCTCACAGGGCACGGACTATACCGGCGTCGACCAGCGCCGCCGCGCGCAGGCCATCCCGGTGTTCCGCGATCCGGACGTGCTCGACACCTGGTTCTCGTCGGGACTCTGGCCAATCGGCACGCTCGGCTGGCCGGAACAGACACCGGAACTACGGAAGTATTTCCCGACATCCACGCTGATCACCGGACAGGACATCATCTTTTTCTGGGTTGCCCGGATGATGATGATGCAGCTGGCGGTGGTCGACGAGGTGCCGTTCAAGACGGTCTACCTGCACGGCCTCGTGCGCGACGCCAAGGGCAAGAAGATGTCCAAGTCGCTCGGCAACGTCGTTGACCCGCTCGACCTGATCGACGAATTCGGCGCGGATGCGCTGCGCTTTACCAATGCCGCGATGGCTTCGCTTGGCGGCGCCCTGAAGCTCGACACCCAGCGCATTGCCGGTTACCGCAATTTCAGCACCAAGCTGTGGAATGCCTGCCGCTTTGCCGAAATGAACGGCGTGTTCGACGGCGCCACCGGCCAGCGCCCGACGCCCGGCCAGACCGCGAACAAATGGATCATCGGGGAAACCGCCAAGGTGCTGGCCGAGGTCAACGACGCCTTTGAAAGCTACCGCTTCAACGACGCGGCCAGCGCACTTTACGCCTTTGTCTGGGGCCGTGTCTGTGACTGGTACGTGGAATTCTCGAAGCCGCTGTTTGACAGCCAGGACGCCGAGATCATTGCCGAAACCCGCGCCACGATGGCATGGGTTCTGGATCAGTGCCTGATCCTGCTGCACCCGATCATGCCCTTCATCACCGAAGAGCTTTGGGGCACGCTGGCGACACGCGACCACATGCTGATCCACGCTGATTGGCCGACTTACCAGGCCAATGTTCTGGTCGATGCACAGGCCGACTCCGAAATGACCTGGGTGATTTCGCTGATCGACGGTGTCCGCTCGGCCCGGGCGCAGATGCATGTGCCCGCCGGCCTCAAGGTGCCGATGCTGGTCACGGATCTCGATGCCGCCGGTCAGGCTGCATGGCAGCGCAACGAGGCGCTGATCATGCGTCTCGCCCGGATCGACAGCCTTGAAAAGACCGCCGACTTTCCCAAGGGATGTGTGACGGTGCCCGTCGCGGGCGGCACTTTTGGCCTGCCGCTGGCCGGCATCATCGACGTGGCCGAGGAAAAGGCGCGGCTGGAAAAGACCCTGGGCAAACTCGGCAAGGAAATCGGCGGCCTGAAGGGACGCCTCAATAACCCGAAATTCGCCGAAAGCGCCCCCGACGAAGTGGTCGCCGAGGCCCGCGAAAATCTGGCCGCCCGCGAAGAAGAGGAATCCACCCTCAGGGCGGCTCTGGCCCGCCTTGCCGAACTCGGCTGATCTGATCCGTTAGCAATTTGCTAACACCTGCTTGTTACCCCTTGGGAGCAGCAGACTTCAGACCCGCCACTGACAATGTGTCCCGAAACGCCGGTCTGAACAAAAGGCGTCCGCCCCCTCTTCCCCCGGGGACGGACGCCTTGGTGTCCTGTCCAGCCGGTACAGGCGCGTCGCGGCGAGAGTCACGCGCGCCAGAAGCCGACGGTCAGGATCGCGTAGACCGACAAAAGCTCCAGACGTCCCAGCAGCATGGCGATGATGAGGATCCATTTGGCGGTGTCGTTCAGGCTCTGGAAATTGCCGGCCGGGCCGATTCTGTCGCCCAGCCCGGGGCCGATGTTGCCCAGCGCGGTCGCCGCGCCGGAAATCGCGGTGACAAAGTCCAACCCGGTCATGCCCAGCGCCACCGACAGGACCCCCAGCGTCACCACAAAGAAGACAAAGAACGAGATCACCGACGACATCACATCGTCGCCCACCACACGTCCATCGTAGCGCGGCGTGAAAATCCCGTGTGGCGCGCGAATCTTGCGCAGCTGGACCCCGATCGAGGCGAACAGCAGCTGATACCGGAAAACCTTGATCGAACAGGCGGTTGATCCGGCGCATCCGCCGATCAGACCGATGAAAAAGAACAGCGCGATCAGGAACGGGCCCCAGGTCATGTAGTCGACGGATGCGTAGCCGGTGCCGGAGATGATCGAGGTGATGTTGAACAGCGCCTCACGGAAGGCCTGCTCGGGATGGTGGGGAAACACCCGCAACAGCACCAGGACGGTGACGGAAACCAGAACCACGATGATGGCAAGGAAGGTGCGCACCTGACTGTCGCGGAAAATTGCACGCTCGTTGCCGTTCAGCATCTGTACGTAGCGCACAAATGGCAGTGCCGCGAGAATCATGAACACCGAGGCGACATATTCGGCAGATCCTGAAAACGTTGCGAACGACGCGTCGTAGTTGGAAAATCCCCCCGTCGACACGGTGCTGAGCGCATGCACCGAGGCGTCAAAGGCGTTCATCCCGCACAGCAGGTAGGCCAGCGCGCAAGCCAGGGTGATGGTGACGTAGATCGTCGAAATGGACGAAGCGATCTGCGTCGCCCTTGGCAGGATTTTTCCCATTGTGTCAAAGGCTTCCGAGCGAAAGACCTGCATGCCGCCGACACGGAGTTCGGGCAGGAACACCATGGCGACGACGATGATCCCGATGCCGCCCAGCCATTGCAGCAGTCCGCGCCAGAGCAGGAGTCCCTTGGGGAGCGCTTCCAGCCCGGTGAGCACCGTCGATCCGGTGGTGGTCAAGCCCGACATCGCCTCGAAAAAGGCGTTCACGAACCGCGCCTCGGTCGCGCCCAGCATGAAGGGCAGTGCGCCAAAGATCGGCAGTGCCACCCAGACCCCGGTGGTCAGCAGAAAGGTCTGCTGGATCGACAGCCGGTCCGGCAGGGCGTTGGCGCAGGCCAGAGCGATCAGTCCGCCGCAGAACATGGTGACGATTGCGCTTTGTGCGAACACCGTCCACTCGCCGCGGCCCTCGGCGATGTCCACCAGCATCGGCAACAGCATGGTGGCGCCCAAAATGGCGACCAGAATGCCAATCACGTAACAGACAGGGCGCAGATCAAACATGAGGCGCAGCGTTGAACTCAGCCGCGCGCGAAGTCAAGCCGCCGCGCAAAGACCTGGATCACCGCGTCAGCCGCGCCACATGTCAGCCGACATGGAACAGCGTTGAAAACAGCTTTGGATCCAGAGAATCGGCCGCGAATGTGCTGCCTTCGGTCAGCACAGACACCGCATCGTGGCTGTGCAGGCTCTCCTGGTGCGAGGCCAGAACGCGGTAGTCACCCACGCGCGCATCCTGTTGCAGTTGCTCGGCAAACAGCCGGGCCGCGTCTTCGACAAAGATCGGATTCGCGGCGTTGAGTTCGGCAAACGCCTGTTCATCCTCGCGTTTGACCATGACCTGTGTTTCCGTCGGCACGGCACGGCGGCACATGTCGATCAGATCTTCGAACCACAGGCAGTCACCGCCGGTCACCTCGACCGAGATCCGCGCCACCGAACGTTGCGAATGCGGCGTCGCCAACTGGCCGCGCGTGCGGCGGGCATGTTCGGACAGTTCAAGCGAGCACGGGCAGGTCGAGCTGTAGATATAGTCCAGGTGCATGATCTTGCGGCGCACGCCGGCAGTCTCGACCAGTTCCAGCGCGATGTCGTAATACTGATACCCGGACAGACCGGAGCGCAGGCTGTCGAGGCGCACCGGAAAGGACAGCCGCATGTTGATGCGGGCATCGAACGAGCCGAGGTCGGATTTGTAATCGTCCAGCGCCGCCTCGATCACCTCGAAGCTGAAGGTGCGCTCGGCATGTTTGTAAAACGACCGCATGATCCGGGACATGTTGATGCCCTTCTTGTCAGCCTCGAGGCTGACCGTACCGGTCACACTGGTTTCCAGCGTCAGGTCACCCTTGTCACGGGTATGGTATTGCAGCGGCAGGCGGAAATTCGAGATACCGACATGCTGGATCGCCCGGTGCGCGCCCTTGATGAGGGCAGAGGGGCCGTTCTGAAGATCGGGAAGCGTGTCCTTGTAGTCCGGGGTCGCGACGAACACGCCGGGATATTGCCGCGACATCGCCGGATAGGCATCCACGGGCGCGCCGGGCACCAGACGCGACAGCACGGGGTCCAGAGCCTCGATTTCACTGTCCTGCGCCTTGCCGGCCCACTGGCGCAACAGCTCCAGTGCCGCAGCCGCATCTTCGCGGCTGGGCTTGCGGTCGATCTCGGGCGTGTGAATGTTCATCAGAGGGTCCCCTCGCCGCGGCGTTCCCTGCTTATATAGGCGATACAGTGCAGGATTTCCATTTCCGCATCCTAATACGATGGGATGCCTCTGCCATAGACCTCACCGCGACCCAAAACACCGGATTCGCGTCAGCACGCGTCCGCGGCCCGCGCCGGGCCGCGGGACTGGAAACGTGCCGGAAATCGGCTGTGACGCATTGGTTTCGCTGGTTGCCGCCGCTAGATCGCCGCCAGCGCCTGCAACACATCCGCCACCAGATCCTCGGGGTCTTCAATGCCCACGGACAGGCGGATCAATCCTTCGGTGATGCCCAGCGATTCGCGCAACTCCGGGGCCAGTCGCTGGTGCGTCGTGGTTGCCGGATGGGTGGCAATGGATTTGGCGTCGCCCAGGTTGTTCGAGATCAGCACGACCTCAAGCGCGTTCAGGAACCGGAACGCCGCCGCCTTGCCGCCTTCCAGGTCAATGGCCAGCATGGTGCCGCCCTTGCCCATCTGCCGCAGCATCAGGGCATGTTGCGGATGGCTCTCGAGCCCGGGATAGATCACCTGGACCACGCCCGGCTTGCCGACAAGCGCCGTGGCGATGTCCAGCGCACTGTCGGTCTGTGCCCGCACCCGCAGGTCGATGGTTTCCAGCCCCTTGAGCAGTACCCAGGCGGTGAACGGGCTCATCGAGCCGCCGGTGTGTTTCATGTAGGGTTCGACCGTCTTGCGGATGAACTCTCTGGAGCCGAGGATCACCCCGCCCAGCACCCGGCCCTGGCCGTCGATGTGTTTGGTCGCCGAATAAATCACCACATCCGCGCCCTGCGCGAGGGCATCGGAATAGACCGGCGTGGAAAACACGTTGTCGACCAGCACCAGAGCGCCCTGCGCATGGGCGATCCTGGCGACACCTTCGATATCAACCAGTTCCAGCGTCGGGTTGGACATCGATTCAAAGAACACCGCCTTGGTGTCCGGCCGCACCGCTGCCCGCCACTGCTCCAGATCGGCGCCGTCGACAAAGGTCACCTCGACGCCAAACCGCGGCAGGATCGTCTCGAGGATGTACAGACACGAGCCGAAAAGCGCCCGGGCCGACACCACATGGTCACCGGCCTTCAGCATCGACACCAGTGCACCGTTGACCGCCGCCATGCCGGACGCGGTGGCAAAGCCGTCCTCGGCGCCTTCCAGCAGGGCGATGCGCTCTTCGAACATCCGCACCGTCGGGTTGCCGTAGCGGGCGTAGATGTATTCGTCCGGTCCGGCCTCGATGAACCGGCCTTCGGCCTGTTCTGCGCTGTCGTAGGCAAACCCCTGGGTGAGAAAGATTGCCTCGCTCAGCTCGCCCCACTGGCTGCGTTTCGATCCACCGTGCACCAGTTGCGTGCGTTTCTTCATTGTCCTGTCTCCCGGGCCCGCGCCCACAAAAAAACCCCGTTGCGGCCAAGCGCAAGGGGGCTCCCTCGTCGTCTGACCTCTTTAGCGGCATGTTTTCCGGGGATGGGCTGACGCGTCGTCGCCTGCCCCCCGAGTGGCCCGCAATCCGGTAACAAATCGCCACAGGCCGCTTTTAGGACCGCGCCGTGCCCCGGTCAAGACCGTCACGGTCGCGTAACAGGCCGTTCACGGACGCGGCTTAGCGTCATGAAAACGCCTCTCCCCAAGATGTAGAGAGTTGTCGAGACATGCCCCTCTTGCAGATCACCGCCGATGACGCGCTGTGCCCCCGGCTGCACGGGTCCAGCGCCGCGCTGCAACCCGCTCTGGTCCGGGCGCTGTCCTTGCCATCCTGCGGCGGCGGACCGATCGTGGTGATGGTGCACGGCTACCGATACCAGCCGGGCCATCCGACGCACTGTCCGCACGGCAGCCTGCTATCGCTCTCGGGGGGATGCGGCAGCGATGGCGCCATCAGCTGGCCGCAGCATCTGGGGTTCGGGCGGGGGGAAGCAAACGAAGGTCTGGCGCTGGCGTTCGGCTGGTCCGCACGCGGGTCGATCTGGCAGGCGGCCCGGTCAGCGGGGGCGGCGGGCACGGCCCTTGCCCGTCTGGTCGCGGCGCTGCACCGAATCGCCCCGACGCGGCCGCTGCACATCATCGCGCATTCGCTCGGATGCCGCGTGGCGTTGTCGGCACTGGCGCAGTCCGGACCCGGCACGGTCAACAGGCTGCTGCTGCTGGCGGCGGCAGAGTTCTGCACCACCGCCCGGGCTGCACTGAACAGCCCGGCGGGCACGTCAGCGGAAATCCTCAACGTCACCAGCCGCGAAAATGATCTGTTCGACGGTCTGATGGAAGCCCTGATGCCACCGCCGCGACCGGGAGACCGGATGCTGGGTCACGGCAGCCTGTCGGCCCGCAATCTGGTGACGCTGCAACTGGATCACCCAGGCGCGTTGCGGGCATTGCGGCAGCATGGCTATCCGATCAGACCTGCGGCCCGGCGCATCTGCCACTGGTCGCCCTATTCCCGCCCCGGGATTTTTCACCTCTACCGATCGCTGTTGTCGGGCCACCTGTCACTGGAGCAGCTGCGCGCCCTCCTGCCGCGCGACACCGCCCCGCGCTGGTCGCGTCTGGTGCCGCCTCCGCTGCTGCGGACGCGGGTGGAACCGCCGTTGCACGCGCCGCCGAAACCGTCCTGAGATCCCGGCCGGGTTCAGAACGGCACATCATCCGCGGCACAGATGAAGCGGGCGACGACCTTCTTGGTCCCCGACTTCTCGAAGGCGATCTCGAGCTTGTCGCCCTCGATCCCGACGATGGCGCCGTAGCCGAATTTCTGGTGGAACACCCGCTCGCCCATCACATAGGACGACACCGCATTCAGGTCGATCACCGTGTTGCGGCTTTCCCTGGGCTGGCTCACCGGGCGCTGCGCCGCGCGCTCCTGCAACCGTTTCCAGCCCGGCGAGTTGTAGACGTTTGCCTCCATCGCCCGCTTCTCGACGCCTGACGACGGGCTGCCCATGCCCGCCGCGCCGTAGCCGCCGCCGTATAGTCCCGGCGGGGTCAGCACATCCACATGTTCCTCGGGCAACTCGTCGATAAACCGCGACGGCAGCGCCGACTGCCACTGGCCATAGACGCGGCGATTGGCGGCAAAGGAGATCGTGCACAGCTGTTCGGCGCGGGTGATGCCGACATAGGCCAGCCGCCGCTCCTCTTCCAACCCCTTGACGCCGCTTTCATCCATCGAGCGCTGCGACGGAAACAGCCCGTCCTCCCAGCCGGGCAGGAACACTGCCGGAAACTCCAGCCCCTTGGCGGCGTGCAGCGTCATGATCGAAATCTTTTCCCCGGCATCGTCGGTCGAATTGTCCATGATCAGGCTGACGTGTTCCAGAAACCCCTGAAGGTTCTCAAAGCCTTCCAGCGCCTTGACCAGTTCCTTGAGGTTTTCCAGCCGCCCCGGCGCCTCGGGGGTCTTGTCGTTTTGCCACATGCCGGTGTAGCCGCTTTCGTCCAGTATGATCTCGGCCAGTTCCATATGGCTGATTTCGGGCGGACCGTATTCGTATTGCGGCCCCTCGGCGCCATCGTCGAGCACATCGTCCTCGCCCAGCCCCACCGCCCGCAGCGGTCCGCGCAGCTTGCCGTGCCAGCGCGCCAGCCCGTCGACCAGCTTGCGCAGTTCTGTGCCGCCCTTGCCCTTGATCAGCCCCTGATCCACGGCCAGACGTGCGCCCTCGACCAGAGAGACGCCTGCCGCGCGGGCCGCCACCTGAATGGTCTGCTGCGCCTTGTCGCCCAATCCGCGCTTGGGCGTGTTCACCACCCGCTCGAATGCCAGATCGTCGTCGGGCGACACCACCAGCCGAAAATAGGCCATGGCGTCGCGGATCTCCAACCGTTCATAGAACCGCGGCCCGCCGATCACCCGGTAGGGCAGTCCGATGGTCAGGAACCGGTCCTCGAAGGCGCGCATCTGATGGCTGGCCCGCACCAGGATCGCCATCTCGTCCAGCGACATGCCGCGCATCCCGCGGGTGCCGGATTGCATCGATTCGACCTCTTCGCCGATCCAGCGCGCCTCTTCCTCGCCGTCCCAGTGACCGATCAGCCGGACTTTCTCGCCGTCCGGCACCTCGGTCCACAGTTCCTTGCCAAGGCGGCCCTTGTTGCCGCGGATCACGCCGCCGGCCGCCTTGAGGATATGCGGGGTCGAGCGGTAATTCTGCTCGAGCCGGACCACATGGGCACCGGGAAAATCCTTTTCGAACCGCAGGATGTTGCCGACCTCTGCCCCGCGCCAGCCATAGATCGACTGGTCGTCGTCGCCAACGCAGCAGATGTTCTTGTGCGACGCCGCCAGCAACCGCAGCCAGAGATACTGCGCCACGTTGGTGTCCTGGTATTCGTCCACCAGAATGTAGCGGAACCAGCGCTGGTACTGTTCCAGCACATCGCCGTGCTGCTGAAAGATCACCACCACATGCAGCAGCAGATCGCCGAAATCGACCGCGTTGAGTTCACGCAGCCGCGCCTGATAGGCGGCATAGAGCTTCGGACCCTTGTCGTTGTACGCCCCGGCATCCGCGGCGGGCACCTTGTCGGGTGTCAACGCGCGGTTCTTCCAGCCGTCGATGATGTTGGCCAGCATCCGCGCCGGCCAGCGCTTGTCGTCGATGCCCTCGGCCGCGACCAGCTGCTTGAGCAGGCGGATCTGGTCGTCAGTGTCCAGAATGGTGAAATTCGACTTCAGCCCAACCAGTTCCGCATGCCGCCGCAACAGCTTGACGCAGATCGAATGGAACGTGCCCAGCCAGGGCATGCCCTCGACGGTTTCCCCCAGCAGCCGGCCGACGCGGGTCTTCATCTCGCGCGCCGCCTTGTTGGTGAAGGTCACGGCGAGAATCTCGTTCGGGCGGGCCCGCCCGGTGTTGAGCAGATGCACGATGCGCGCGGTCAGCGCCTTGGTCTTGCCCGTCCCGGCACCGGCCAGCATCAGAACCGGGCCGTCCAGCGTTTCAACCGCCTGCCGCTGCGCCGGGTTCAGTTCGTCCAGATAGGGGGCCGGCCGGGCGGCCATGGCGCGCGCGGACAGCGATGCGCCTTCGAAGGCGTCCATTTCATCGAAACTGCTCATCTGCCCAAGATAGCGCGGCCTGCGGCCGAGATAAAGGGATGTTCAGGCAATGTTCCGCACACGTTCACAGAAATCCACCCCGAGACGACGTCGGCAGAGTGTGCCGCGGCCTGCCGGGCGGACCCGTGCCCGCGCGCCACGGTCGCAGAAACCCGTGTCCGCTGTCTGGACATTCCGGAATCCACACATCCATATGCCGCCATGGATCGCAATGCCCGATACCCCGCCATCGCCGACCTGCGCGCCCGCGCGCGACGGCGCATCCCGCATTTCGTCTGGGAATACCTCGACAGTGCCACCGGATCAGAGGCGACGCTGCGACGCAACCGCGCGGCTCTGGACCGGCTGACCTTCCTGCCCAGCATCCTGCACGGCGAGATCGTTTCGGACCTCACCACCACCCTTCTGGGCGACTCTCACCCGCTGCCCGTGGGCATCGCGCCGCTGGGCATGTCCGGGCTGATCTGGCCCGACGCCGAGCGTCTGCTGGCGACTGCCGCTGCCCGGGCTGGCATCCCCTATGGCCTGTCGACCGTCGCCACGCAGACGCCCGAAGTCATCGGGCCGCTGACGGGTGGCCGGGGCTGGTTCCAGCTATATCCGCCGCGCGATCCGGAGATTCGCGCCGACATGCTGCGCCGTGCCGCCGGGTCGGGGTTTTCGACCCTGATCCTGACCGTCGACGTGCCCGTCGCCTCGCGTCGGGAACGCCAGTTGCGCTCGGGGCTGACGCAGCCGCCCCGCCTGACCCCGCGCCTGCTGGCGCAGGTCGCACAACGGCCGGCCTGGGCGCTTGGCACCGCCCGGTTGGGAATGCCGCACATGCGCACGCTGGATGCCTACTCCAGCGACACCGGGTCCAAGGATTCGACTGCCCACGTCGGTTATCTGCTGCGCACCTCGCCGGACTGGGACTATCTTGACTGGCTGCGCGCACACTGGGCGGGCAAGCTGGTGGTCAAGGGGGTTCTGAACGCCGACGACGCGCCGCGGCTGGAACAGGCCGGCGTCGATGCCATCTGGGTGTCAAATCACGCCGGTCGCCAGTTCGACGCCGCCCCCGCCAGCATCGAGGTTCTGCCGGCCATCCGCGCCGCAACCGGCCTGCCGCTGATTTTTGACAGCGGCGTCGAGGGCGGGCTGGACATCCTGCGGGCCATCGCGCAGGGCGCGGATTTTGTCATGCTCGGACGGCCATTCCACTATGCGCTTGCGGCACTTGGCGCCGACGGTCCGGCCCATCTTATCGACATCCTGAGCCGCGATATGGCGGCCAATCTGGGCCAGCTCGGGGTCGTGCGTCCGACGGATCTGCGTGGCCGCGCGACACGGCATTAGACATGGTGCTGCAAATACAGGCATCCGATCGGACACTCCCGACCTACCCGTTCCGGCCAGTTGTGAACCCCAGACTTCTTACGTAACGTTATGCGAATCCTCATTCCCAGGAAGACCACTCCATGCCCGACTTCAAAAAGATCCTCATCGCTAACCGTGGCGAGATTGCCATCCGCATCATGCGTGCTGCCAATGAAATGGGCAAAAAGACCGTCGCGGTCTTTGCCGAAGAGGACAAGTTGGGCCTGCACCGCTTCAAGGCGGACGAAGCCTATCGCATCGGGGCCGGTCTGGGGCCGGTCGCAGCCTACCTGAGCATTCCCGAGATCATCCGCGTCGCCAAGGCTTCGGGCGCCGACGCCATCCACCCGGGCTATGGCCTGCTGTCGGAAAACCCCGATTTTGTCGATGCCTGCGACGCGGCCGGGATCACCTTTATCGGCCCCAAGGCCAAGACCATGCGCCAGCTGGGCGACAAGGCCAGCGCGCGGCGTGTCGCGATCGAGGCCGGCGTGCCGGTCATTCCCGCCACCGAGGTGCTGGGCGATGACATGGACCTGATCCGGAAACAGGCGGCCGAGGTCGGCTATCCGCTGATGCTCAAGGCCTCGTGGGGCGGCGGCGGTCGCGGCATGCGTCCAATCATGGGCGAGAAGGAACTGGAAGAGAAGGTCAAGGAAGGCCGGCGCGAAGCCGCCGCGGCCTTTGGCAATGACGAAGGTTATCTCGAGAAGATGATCATGCGTGCCCGTCACGTCGAGGTGCAGATCCTCGGCGACAGCCACGGTCACATCTATCACCTGTACGAACGTGACTGTTCCGTGCAGCGCCGCAACCAGAAGGTGGTCGAACGCGCGCCCGCCCCGTATCTGAGCGAAGCGCAGCGCGAGGAAATCTGCGAGCTCGGCCGCAAGATCTGTGCCCATGTGAACTATGAATGCGCCGGCACCGTCGAATTCCTGATGGATATGGACACCGGCAAGTTCTACTTCATCGAAGTGAACCCCCGGGTCCAGGTCGAACACACGGTGACGGAAGAAGTGACCGGTATCGACATCGTCCAGGCGCAGATCATGATTGCCGAAGGCAAGTCGCTGTCCGAGGCCACCGGCAAGGCCAGCCAGTATGACATCCGCCTGACCGGCCACGCGTTGCAGACCCGGATCACCACCGAGGATCCGCAGAACAACTTCATTCCCGACTATGGCCGTCTGACCGCCTACCGCTCGGCCACCGGCATGGGCATCCGCCTGGACGGCGGCACCGCCTACGCAGGCGGCGTCATCACCCGCTATTACGATTCGCTGCTGGTCAAGATCACCGCCAGCGCCCAGACCCCGGAAAAGGCCATCGCCCGGATGGACCGCGCCCTGCGCGAATTCCGCATCCGCGGGGTCAGCACCAACATCGCCTTTGTCGAGAACCTGCTCAAGCATCCGACGTTCCTGAACAACCAGTACCACACCAAGTTCATCGACGAGACGCCCGAGCTGTTCCACTTCAAGAAACGCCGGGACCGCGGCACCAAGGTGCTGACCTACATCGCCGACATCACCGTGAACGGCCACCCCGAGGTTGCGGGCCGTGCCAGGCCGCATCCCGATCTGAAACCCGCGCGCGCGCCGGATCTGCGCGCCGAGTCCCCCGCCCATGGCACCCGCAACCTGCTGGATGAAAAGGGCCCCCAGGCCGTGGCCGACTGGATGGCGGCGCAGAAACAGCTGCTGATCACCGACACGACCATGCGCGACGGTCACCAGTCGCTGCTCGCCACCCGCATGCGCTCGATCGACATGATCAAGGTGGCGCCGGCCTATGCCGCCAACCTGCCGGGCCTGTTTTCGGTCGAATGCTGGGGCGGCGCGACCTTTGACGTGGCCTACCGGTTCCTGCAGGAATGCCCCTGGCAGCGCCTGCGCGACATCCGCAACGCAATGCCGAACATCATGACCCAGATGCTGCTGCGCGGCTCCAACGGCGTCGGGTACACCAATTACCCCGACAACGTCGTGCAGGCATTTGTCGCCCGCGCCGCCCTGTCCGGTGTCGATGTCTTCCGGGTCTTTGACTCGCTCAACTGGGTCGAAAACATGCGCGTCGCAATGGATGCGGTGCTGGAATCCGGCAAGGTGCTCGAAGGGTCGATCTGCTATACCGGCGACATCCTCGACCCCGACCGCGCCAAGTATTCGCTGAAATATTATGTCGAGATGGGCAAGGAACTGAAGGCCGCAGGCTCTCATATCCTGGGTCTCAAGGACATGGCCGGCCTGCTGAAACCTTCGGCCGCCGGTCCGCTGGTCAAGGCGCTGAAGGAAGAGGTCGGCCTGCCGATCCACTTCCACACCCACGACACCAGCGGCGCGGCCATCGGCTCGATCATGGCGGCGGCGGCCGCCGGTGTCGACGCGGTCGATGCCGCGATGGATGCGCTCTCGGGCAACACCTCGCAGCCGACGCTTGGTTCCGTCGTCGAGGCGCTGCGCTTTACCGAGCGTGACACCGGGCTCGACATGTCGGTGATCCGCGAAATATCGAACTACTGGGAAGCGGTGCGCGGCCAGTATGCCGCGTTCGAATCCTCGCTGCAGGCCCCCGCCTCCGAGGTCTACCTGCACGAGATGCCGGGCGGCCAGTTCACCAACCTCAAGGCGCAGGCGCGCTCGCTGGGTCTGGAAGAGCGCTGGCACGAGGTCGCCCAGACCTATGCCGACGTCAACCAGATGTTCGGGGACATCGTCAAGGTGACGCCCTCGTCCAAGGTGGTCGGTGACATGGCGCTGATGATGGTCAGCCAGGGCCTGACGCGGGCTCAGGTCGAAGACCCCAAGAGCGACGTCAGCTTCCCGGATTCGGTGATCGACATGATGCGCGGCAATCTCGGCCAACCCCCGGGCGGCTTTCCCAAGGGAATCGTCAAGAAGGTGCTGAAAGGTGAAAAGCCCAACACCGAACGGCCCGGCAAAAGCGTGCCCCCCGCCGACATCGAACAGACCCGCGCCGAAGTCATCAAGGAGATGGAAGGCAAGGAGGTCGATGACGAGGATCTGATGGGCTACATGATGTACCCCAAGGTGTTCCTGGACTACATGGGCCGTCACCGCATCTACGGCCCGGTCCGGGTGCTGCCGACGCGGACCTTCTTTTATGGCATGGAGCCGGGCGAGGAGATCACCGCCGAAATCGACCCCGGCAAGATCATGGAAATCCGCCTGCAGGCCATCGGCGAGACCCAGGAGGACGGCGAGGCACGGGTGTTCTTTGAACTCAACGGCCAGCCGCGCACCATCCGCGTGCCCAACCGCAAGGCCAAGGCGTCGTCGACCGCGCGCCCCAAGGCCGAACCCGGCCACCCCAACCATATCGGTGCGCCGATGCCGGGTGTGGTGGCCACTGTCGCCGCGCAGGTCGGCAAAAAGGTCAAGGAGGGCGATCTTCTGCTGACGATCGAAGCGATGAAGATGGAAACCGGCCTGCACGCCGAACGCAACGCCACGATCAAGGCGGTGCATGTACAGGCAGGCGGCCAGATCGACGCAAAGGACCTGCTGATCGAACTGGAGTGAGACCGGACGGCCGTGAACCGGGCCGGGATGTGAGTCCCGGCCCGGTTCCGGCCCGGACGCACCATGGCAGCATGGCGCAAGTCTGCCGGAACGGTGCCCGGCTTCGGGGCGCGAAGAATTCCCCGGCAAGAGCCAATTTTCCTCTTGCAGCCCGCCGCACATGGCACTAAATCCAGCCCACCCATCGGTAAGCGGGCGTAGCTCAGGGGTAGAGCATAACCTTGCCAAGGTTAGGGTCGGGCGTTCGAATCGCCTCGCCCGCTCCAATGGGACGGTAAACGACTGAAGCGCGGGCGTAGCTCAGGGGTAGAGCATAACCTTGCCAAGGTTAGGGTCGGGCGTTCGAATCGCCTCGCCCGCTCCAGTCGGACCAGCATTCAAGGCCGCCCTTCGGGGCGGCCTTTGCTTTTGCGGGCCGCGCGGAAAACCACCCTTGCCCGAGGGCGCGCCGACCGCTAGAACGAAGACGGAACACGCACGGATCGGCCATTCGCGGGTTGCGCACGGCGCGCACAACGGGTTGTATCTGCAAAAAGAGGGCCGGCAAGATGCTGACATCAGTGGAACTTTGCGCCGGCGCCGGCGGCCAGGCTCTTGGCCTGGAAAAGGCGGGATTCGATCACACCGCTCTGGTCGAGATCGACCACCATTGCTGCAACACCCTGCGCCACAACCGCCCGGCCTGGAACGTGCTGGAACAGGACATGCGCCTGTTCAAGGATCAGGCCGCTGCCTACAAGGGGCTTGACCTGCTGGCCGGCGGCCTGCCCTGTCCGCCGTTTTCGGTCGCAGGCAAGCAACTGGGCGAAAAGGACGAGCGCAACCTGTTCAACGATGCCATCGACATCATCGACGTTGCCCGCCCGCGCGCGGTGATGATCGAGAATGTGCGCGGCTTTCTGGACGCCGTGTTTCACGACTACCGCGAAAAGCTCAAGGGCCAGCTCGACAAGCTTGGATACCGGGCCGACTGGCGCCTGCTCAACGCGTCGGACTATGGGGTGCCGCAGCTGCGCCCGCGGGTGGTGATCGTGGCGATCCAGAAATCCCGCGCCGATCTGTTCGAATGGCCCGATCCCAACCCGCACAACCCGCCGACTGTCGGCGAAACCCTGTGTGACCTGATGGCCGCCCGCGGCTGGCGCGGTGCCAGGGACTGGGCGGCCAGAGCCGACGAGATTGCCCCCACGATCGTGGGCGGATCCAAGAAGCACGGCGGTCCCGACCTGGGCCCCACCCGTGCCCGCGCCGCCTGGGCTACGCTGGGGGTCGAGGGGCGTACCATCGCACCCGAGGCGCCGGATCCGTTTCACGACGGCATGCCGCGCCTGACCGTGCCGATGGTCGCCCGGATTCAGGGCTTTCCCGACGACTGGCACTTTACCGGCGCCAAGACCAACGCCTACCGTCAGGTCGGCAACGCCTTTCCGCCGCCGGTGGCGCAGGCGGTGTCGGCCCAGATCGCGCGCACCCTGCGCAAGCGGATGCTGCGGACCGTGGGCGCCTGACCGCTCGGGTCGCCGCATGAAACGGACCCTCCCCGACAGCCGTGTCCTCCCCGGGCATCCGGACCTTGCCCGGCTCGACCAACTCGGCGCCGAGATCACCCGACGCGCCGGCGGCCCCAGGCTGCTGGCCGAATCCTTCCCGACCATGCTGCGCCGCTGCATCGACGATGTGATCATGACGCCAAAGACCGGGCGGCGGTCTTACGACGAGCTCGAGAAAACCGAAAAGACCTATATCGGCACCCGGGTCGAAATCGAGCTGCGCGCCCTGCTTCAATTGCCGCGCGGGCGGCTCGATACCGAAATCCTGGGTCAGGATGTCGACATCAAGAACACCATGGGCAGCAACTGGATGATCCCGACCGAGGCGATCGGCCACCCCTGCCTGCTGGTCGCCGCCGACGAGGCACGCGCCGCCTGTTATCTGGGACTGATCGTTGCCCGGCCCGAATACCTGACCGCCGGGCAGAACAAGGACGCCAAGAAAACCGTTTCAGCCGAGGGCTTTGCCCATATTCTCTGGTTGCTCTGCAATCATCCCTATCCCGCGAACTTCTGGCGCACCGTGCCGCCGGAGGCGGTGACACGCATCTTTGCAGGCGGCACCGGCAACCAGCGCATGGCGACGCTGTTCCGCGAGATTCAGGGCCGCCCGATCACCCGCGATGTGGTCGAAGCCGTGGCCCGGCAGCAGGATTTCATGCGCCGCATCCGCTCGGACAAGGGACGCGGCACCCGGGACCATCTGGCCGCGGAGGGAATCCTGCTGCTCTCGGGTCATTACGATGCGCCCCTGATCGCGGCGCTGGGGCTTCCGGCCTGCACCGGCAGCGAATTCATCTCGTATCTGCCACGCAGCCGGGACGAGGCGGATCTTGCCACCCGCATGGGGGCTCCACTGAGCTGGCCGCCGCGGCAACCCGCCCTGGACCTGTAGCGCCGTCCGCTCAGAACGCCTTGAAGGTCAGCGTGGTCAGCGTGCGCTCCAACCCCTTGATGCCAGTCATGTTCTCGTTGATGAAATGGCCCACGTCCTGGCCTTCGGGAACATACAGCTTGACCAGCAGATCATATTCGCCGCTGGTCGAGTACAACTCTGAATGCACCTCGCGCAGGGCGATTTCTTCGGCGACCGCGTAGGTGGTCCCGGGCGTGCAGCGGATCTGGACAAAGACGCAGGTGGTCATAAAGCGCTCCTGTTGACTGCCCCGAAAGCTGGCACAGGCACCACGCCCGCACAATCGCAAAACGCACGCCCCTTGGCGCGGTCGGTCCCGCCGCCTATAAGCCCCCCGAACGCTTACGGCAGGAGAGCCCCATGCGCAGAGCCACCGTCACCCGCGCCACCGCCGAGACCGACATTTCCGTCGAGATCAACCTTGATGGCACCGGCGTCTACGACAATCAGACCGGCGTCGGTTTCTTTGACCACATGCTGGACCAGCTGGCGCGGCATTCGCTGATCGACATGACGCTCCGCGCGACGGGCGACCTGCACATTGACGACCACCACACTGTCGAGGACACCGGCATCGCCCTTGGCCAGGCGCTGCGCACGGCTCTGGGCGACAAGACCGGCATCCGCCGCTACGGATCCTGCCTGCTGGCGATGGATGACGCACAGGTGCGCTGTGCCCTGGATCTTTCGGCACGGCCCTACCTCATCTGGAACGTGGCGATTCCGACCGCCAAGATCGGCACCTTCGACACCGAACTGGTGCGGGAATTCTTTCAGGCGCTCAGCACCCACGGCGGCATCACCCTGCACGTCGACATGCTGCACGGGATCAACAGCCACCACATCGCCGAGGCGACATTCAAATCCGTCGCCCGCGCCCTGCGCGAAGCGGTCGAGACCGATCCGCGTACCTCCAAGGCGATTCCCTCGACCAAAGGCGCGCTTTAACCCCGCGCCAGCACCGAAATTTCCAGACCGGAGCACCCCATGCTCACAGCAATCATCGATTATGAAAGCGGCAACCTGCACTCGGCCCAGAAGGCGTTCGAGCGGATGGCGGCCGAGACCGACGCCGGAACGGTCATCGTCACCACCGACGCCGACGTCGTGGCCAGGGCCGACCGTATCGTGCTGCCCGGCGACGGGGCTTTTCCGGCCTGCGCCGCCGCCCTGCGCGGTGACAGCGGCCTCTACTCTGCGATGATCGAGGCGGTCGAGGTCAAGGCCCGCCCCTTCCTGGGCATCTGCGTCGGCATGCAGCTGATGGCGCGCAAGGGGCATGAGTACCGCGAAACCGACGGCCTTGGCTGGATCGACGGCGAAGTGATGCACATCGCGCCCAAGGACCGGTCGTTCAAGGTGCCGCACATGGGCTGGAACGATCTGGTGCTGAATCACCCGCATCCGGTGCTGGCCGGGATCGCAACCGGCGACCACGCCTATTTCGTGCATTCCTACCAGATCCGCATGGCGGACATGGCCCAGCGCATCGCCCATGTGGACTATGCCGAAGAAATCACCGCCATCGTCGGGCGCGACAACATGCTGGGCCTGCAGTTCCATCCCGAGAAATCGGCGGGAAACGGGCTGCGCATGATCGCCAACTTTCTGGCCTGGGCCCCCTGACACCCAAATCGGGCAAACATGCAAAAGGCCGACACCAGGTGTCGGCCTCTCCGGTTCGTCCGACGCAGGTCCGGTCGCGCTTACTTAACCCGGTTCCAGGTCTGCTTGGAACACAGCAGACCGCCGGCCACACAGCCCGACAGTTGCAGCGAATTGCCATTCAGCAACATTTTTCCCATGTAGACCTTGTTGTTGGACGGGCGCCAGACCTTGCCCTGGTACTTGCCCTTGCCCTGAGGCGCCATGTCGATCACCAGGGTCTTGCCCAGATTGGGCGACTTGTATTCCCCGGTGTCATTGAAGGTCCGGTCGATGGTGCCGCAGAAATTCGGCCCGCAGGGTTTTATCCCGACAATCGCGTAGGCTCCGTCATCCGGCTCGGTCTTCCACGTCCCCTCAACCGGATCCGCCCAGGCCGCGCCGCCCAAAAGCACCAGCCCCAGGGCCGCCGCGCACAGTTTCTTCATCTTGCATCTCCTCCCGAAATGTCTGCGGCAACGGTGCCGCCGAGCTGTTGGGCAATCAAGTCTGACGTGAGGTCGCGTTGCATCTGCCGTGCCGTCATGCCAAACCGGCGAAAACCGAACCAAGGGTGCCCGCGATGATCCTCTACCCCGCCATTGATCTCAAGGATGGTCAGGCCGTCCGCCTGCTGCGCGGCGACATGGAGAAATCCACCGTCTTCAGCGACGACCCCGCCGCCCAGGCCCGCGCCTTTGTCCAGGCGGGTTGCGAATGGCTGCACCTCGTCGACCTGAACGGCGCCTTTGCAGGCACCCCGGTAAATGCCGCGGCAGTCGAGGCGATCCTCGCCACCTGCGATGTGCCGGCCCAGCTTGGCGGCGGCATCCGGGACATGGCGACAATCGAGTCCTGGCTCGCCAAGGGGCTTGCCCGGGTGATCCTCGGCACCGTCGCAGTCGAAAACCCCGCCCTCGTGCGTGAAGCCGCCCGCGCCTTTCCCGGTCAGGTCGCTGTTGGCATTGACGCCCGCAACGGCCGTGTGGCGACCAAGGGCTGGGCGACGGAAACCGATGTGATGGTGACCGACCTGGCGAAATCCTTCGAGGACGCCGGGGTCGCGGCGATCATCTACACCGACATCAACCGCGATGGCGCGATGCAGGGCCCCAACATCACCGCGACCGAGGCACTGGCCCGCGCCGTGAACATCCCCGTGATCGCCTCGGGTGGCGTCAGCTCGCTCGGCGATCTCACCGCTCTGCGCGACACCGGCGTGATCGCGGGGGCGATTTCGGGGCGGGCGCTGTACGATGGTGCGCTGGACCTCGGTGCCGCCCTTGCGGCGCTGAAAACCGCCTGAACCGTCGGCACCCCCGAACACCAGCATCATCAGCGGCAGATACAACGCGGCCAGCCGACTGGCCGTGTTCGCAGGCGTGCCCGGTTTCGGGTTGCCGAAAACCACCAGCTGCGAGGCGCCGACCGATACCGCACCTGCGCCGCGGTCCACGAGCACAAACACCGTCGCGCACGCCGCCACCGGCGCCAGCAACAGTGCGCTCAAAACCACATGTCCCGTCAAACTCGGCCGCGTCCGCATTCCGGACGCAGAAATGCCGCCCGCCTCTGGCATCACCGGACATTCCATCCTAAAAGGCCGCAACACGCAAAACACATGGGCGAGACCATGCTCAAGACCCGTATCATTCCCTGTCTGGATGTCGCCGATGGCCGCGTGGTCAAGGGCGTGAACTTTGTCGATCTGCGCGATGCCGGCGATCCGGTCGACGCTGCGCGGGCCTATGACGCGGCCGGCGCCGACGAGATCTGTTTTCTCGACATCCATGCCACCCACGAAAATCGTGGCACCATGTTCGACGTGGTCACCCGCACTGCGGAACAGTGTTTCATCCCCCTCACCGTCGGCGGCGGTGTGCGGACGGTGGCCGATGTCCGCGCCTTGCTGCTCGCAGGCGCGGACAAGGTCAGCTTCAACTCGGCCGCTGTGGCCACCCCTGACGTCGTGACCCAGGCCGCCGACCAGTTCGGCAGCCAGTGTATCGTTGTCGCCATCGACGCCAAGACCGTGGCCCCCGGCAAGTGGGAAATCTTCACCCACGGCGGACGCCGCGCCACCGGCATCGATGCGGTCGATTTCGCCATGACCATAACCGCCAAGGGCGCCGGGGAAATCCTGCTCACCTCCATGGACCGGGACGGCACCCGCGCGGGCTTCAACCTGCCGCTGACCCGCGCCATCAGCGATGCGGTCAGTGTGCCGGTCATCGCAAGTGGCGGCGTCGGCACCCTCGACCACCTTGTCGAAGGCGTGACCCTGGGCGGCGCCAGCGCGGTGCTTGCAGCATCGATTTTCCACTTCGGCGACCACACGATCGCCGAGGCCAAGGCCCACATGCAGGCCGCCGGTGTGCCGGTGCGTCTGTCATGACCCTGGACGAGCTTGCCGCCACCATCGCCCTGCGGGCCGCTGCGGACCCCGACACCAGCTGGACCGCCAAGCTGTTGGCCAAGGGTCCGGAAAAATGTGCGGAAAAGTTCGGCGAAGAGGCGATCGAAGCGATCATCGAAGCGGTGAAGGGGGATCGTGCCCGCCTCACCTCCGAAGCCGCGGACGTGCTGTTCCACCTGCTGGTGATGCTGCGCGCACGCGACGTGCCGCTGTCGGACGTCATGGCCGAACTTGCCCGCCGTCAGGGCACATCCGGGCTGAGCGAAAAGGCCGCCCGTCCGGAGCAGTGACGGGACGGCGGGCGGGGCGCCTTCCGGCTCTGCCGGAACAGCGCCGCAGGCCGTCACAGCTTAGACGAAATCACCCCGGTCGAAAAACCGCCCTTGCGCAGCTCGCCAAACAACCGCTGGTATTCGATCTTCGGACACCGGTCCTGCACGACATCCACGCCCCGCGCCGCCGCCCGCGCCGCGGCAGCCGCGTGGCGCACCCCGATCTGCATCCAGATCGTGCGCAGCCCCGGCAGGACCGCCAGTGCCTCGTCCACGATTTCCGGCACCGCCTCGGAACGCCTGAAGATGTCCACCATATCCACCGGCTCGGAGATGTCCCGCAGCGATGCCCGCACCACCTGCCCGAACAGCCGCTGTCCGGTGTGCCCGGGATTGACCGGAATGACCGTATAGCCCCGCAGACCCAGGTAGCGGGCCACATAATAGGACGGCCGCACCGGATTCATCGACACGCCGACCACGGCAATCACCTTGGTGCGCGTCAGGATATCTTTGAGAAAAGGGTCGGAATAGGTCATGTCCGCAGATTACCCTGCAAAATCCAAAGAAAAAAGCGCCCAGGGTAAACCCTGGGCGCCAGTGCGGAACGAGGGACAGTGAAGGTGTCGCGGGGGTTCCGTTCCCGCGAGCCTGCAGTGTAGATAGGTAGCGGCGCCACAGTTTAAAGTCATGTCAAGTAACTGTGAACAAAGCGCTTGCCAATCCTCACAAAACCGGCTCCATGTTTTCCGCCTCGCCCGGACGCACCGACTCGTGCAGTTGTTCGGACGGGTCGCGCCCCACTTCGCGGGCGGCACGCAGCAGGAAAAGCTTGCCCACACCGTTCCAGGTTCCGACCGACGGCGCGTCGGGATCACAGCGGAATCGCTCGCGCCAGTCCGGCGGCAGGGCAACGCCGCGGGCTTCCAGCTTGCCCAGCATCCAGACCAGCGGAATGTTGGAACGCCCGCGCGCGGCGGAAAAGCCGCCCAACTGGCCGCCGATATCGCCATGGGTTCCCGGAAACCACACCTGTTCGACGGTGCCCTGCCAATCCTGCGGGCATTCCCACAGCACCGGCGCATAGGCCCGGCGCCGTTCGTCCAGCGCCAGCGCATGATAGCCATGCCGCACCGACGGCCCCAGCGTGTGATTGTGAAACGCATGGGCGTCGGGCTGCAACCGCCAGAGCAAAGGCATCCGCAGGCCCAGAGCCTTGACCGTGTCCCACACCCCGACCATTTCGATCTCGGTCTTCGGGTGACAGTAGAGCCGGGCAAACGCCTGCGCCGCGGCCCCGCCCGGATCAATCTGGTACAGGCGATAGATCTGGCGGATGTTGCTTTCGGTGGCATCGTTCCGCCGGATCAGCCCGATACGGTCGATGATTCCCGCAAGCGAGCGCACCGCATAGGCCCCCCGCGAATACCCCATCAGAAAGATCCGGTCGCCGGGCCGGTAACGCGACGCCAGATACCCGTAGGCCCGCCGGATCTGCCGGTTGATGCCGCGTCCGGTCATCACGTTCAGGGTCGAGGCCCAGTCGGGCCACTGCACACCCGCCTCGTAATAGACCGACACCGCGCCCCCCTGTTCACGCAATAGCCCGTAGGTCAGGCCGACGTTGGTTTCCTGTCCCGGTGTCAGCGACGACATTGTGCCGTCCAGAATGATCACATGGTCGCGCGGGCCGCGCGCGACAGACAGGTTCGAGTGGCTCGAGGAAAACCGCCTGCTCAGCCACCCAAGTACCCTGTCACTCAGCCGCGATCTGCTCATCCTGCAACATTTCCCATACGCGCACCGGGGTAAACGGCATGTCGGCCTGCCGGATTCCCCGGTCCCAAAGCGCATCCTGTACTGCGTTCGCCACGGCCGCGAGCGCGCCCACGGTCCCGGCCTCGCCACAGCCCTTCATTCCCATCGGATTCGCCGTCGATGGCACCGGTTCGGTATCAAAGCCGATCATCGGCACATCATCCGCCCGTGGCATGGCGTAGTCCATGAAACTTGCCGAGAGCAGTTGCCCGGTTTCATCATAGACCACCCGTTCCTGCAGCGCCTGGCCGATACCCTGCACGACACCGCCGTGCACCTGACCTTCGGCCAGCATCGGGTTGATGAGATTACCAAAGTCATCGACCACAGTATACCGCGCCACCGTGACCACGCCAGTCTCGGGATCAATTTCCACCTCGGCGACATGCGCCCCGTTCGGGTAGGAGCGCGCAGGCAGCTGCGCCGTCGCCTTGTGGCTGAGCAGATCCGGTCGCCCGGCCGCGCGGGCCATTTCAGCGACGTCAAGCATGGTGGGTGTCAGGTTTGACCCCTCGGCGCGGAACCGTTCATCGTCAAAGCGGATCTCGGCAGCGGGAACGCCCATCTCGTCGGACAGGAATTCAGAGAATCTTGTGATGATGTCATTGACCGCGGCCAGCGTCACATTGGTCTGCACCGTGACCGACCGGGACCCGCCGGTGCCGCCGCCCGCCGCGATCAGATCGCTGTCGCCCTGCACCACGCGAATGCGATCGGCCGGTATACCAGTCTGATCCGACAGGAACTGCGCAAACACCGTTTCGTGCCCCTGACCGTTGGATTGGGTGCCGACATAGATCACCGCGCTGCCATCCTCTTCGAATGTGACCTGCACATTTTCGCTAGGAGACCCCAGAATGCTTTCGATATAGTAACACAATCCCTGGCCGCGCAGCAGCCCCGCCCTGGCCGAGGCCGCCTTGCGCGCGGCATAGCCGTCGAGATCAGCGTTGCGGGCCGCGTGGTCCAGCACCCGGGCAAATTCACCCACGTCATAGGTTTCGCCGACGACGGTCTTGAACGGGAACTGTTCGGGGCGGATGAAATTGATCCGGCGCAGCTCCCACGGGTCCACGTCCAGTTCGCGCGCGGCGCGGTCCATGATGCGCTCCAGCACATAGATCGCCTCGGGTCGTCCTGCGCCGCGATAGGCGTCGACCTGGGTGGTGTTGGTAAAGATGCCGTCGACATGCAGCCAGATCGCCGGAATATCGTAGACCCCGGGCAGTACCCGGGAGAACAGCATGGTCTGGATCATCTGCGCGAAGTTCGAGTTGTAGGCACCGAGGTTGCACACGGTGTTCAGCCGGTAACCGGTGATGCGATGTTGCGCGTCAAAGGCCAGCTCGGCCCGCGTCACCAGATCGCGCCCGGCATTGTCGCTCAGCATCGCTTCGCCACGGTCCGACATCCAGCGCACCGGACGCCCCAGCACCCGCGCCGCCTGTGCGCAGACAAAATACTCGGGATAGGGCATGCCCTTCATGCCAAAACCGCCGCCGACGTCCGGGTTGGTCACGCGCACGTTGTCCGCAGCGAGCCCCAGCATGTCGACCAGATTCTGCTTGAGCCCCCAGACCCCCTGGCCGTTGAACGCCAGATGCAACCGGGTGCCGTCCCATTCGGCGAAACAGCCGCGCGGCTCCATCGAATTGACGATGATCCGGTTGTCGCCCACCTCGAGGCTGACGGTGCGCGCCGCTGCCTCAAACGCCTTGTCCGTCGCCTCCCGGTCGCCCATGGCCCAGTCAAAGGCGCGGTTCTGCGGGGCCTCGGGGTGGATCGCCGCGCCGCCGACCTCGAGCGCCAGATGCACAGGCAGATCGTCATAGTCCAACACGATCAGTTCGGCGGCATCCCGGGCCTGCTGCAGCGTGTCGGCAAAGATCATCGCCACCGGCTCGCCGACAAAGCGCACCCGACCGCGTGCCAGCACCGGGCGTTCCGGTGCGGCCCCCGGCGTGCCGTCCTGGTTCCTGGCCAGGGTCGCGCCGATACCCAGCTGCACACCGGCGTCCAGCAGGTCCTGCGCCGTGAGCACCAGATGCACCCCTTCGGCCGACCGCGCCTCGCTGACGTCGAGCGTCGTGATCTCTGCATGCGCCACCGGCGACCGCAGGACATAGCCGTGCAAGGCACCCTGCGGAGTGATGTCGTCGACGTAGCGCCCCTGCCCGATCAGGAACCGGGTGTCCTCGACGCGTTTCACCGATTGGCTTTTGCCAAATTTGTCCATGCCCGGGCCCCTCGTCGCTGTCCGCTTTGCCCGGACATTAGCCTTCGGAGTCCAAGTGTCCAGAGCGGGGGTCCTTCGATGAAGCCGTCCCTTCGAAATAATGCAGCCCACGGCGGCATTTGGCGGCACGCCGTTCCCTGCCCTGCCGCTGCCGCCGGCTATCCCGATGACGGTGCGCCATTCAGCGTGACAACCCGGCGCGCGCCATAGCCGTTAAAGCCGGTCACCAGCGCCTGCGCATAGGCCCCCATCGCATCAAACAGCAGGTAGTCGTCTTCGGCGCTGTCCCGCGGCAGCGGCAGCGGATGCGGAAGCCGGTCGACACTGTCGCAGGTCGGACCGAACACAACCCGTTCGCGCAACGCGCCACTGCGCCTTTGTCCCGTGGGCGCGAACACGGCAATGCGGTCGCCCGCGGGCAAGTCCCGCCACTCTCCCAGCGCGCCATAGACGCCATCGTTCAATGTGACCGACTCCGGGTCCAGCGCCTTGATCCGCAGGGCCAGCTGCACCGCTTCGGCCACCATCGCCCGGCCGGGTTCGCAACACAGGGGCGGCGGCATGGCGCCAAACGCCGTCGCCGTCGCGCCGGAGATTTCCGCAAAGACCGCTTCGAGATCCGGGGCAATGCCGGAGCGGTGCGCCGCAAAGCCGCCACCGACGTTGAGCCGGGCCAGCCGGACACCCGCGGCCTGCGCCACTTCGGCACAAACCGCGATGTACCGCGCCCAGGGGGCACCGTCGGCGCATTGGGTGCCGGGGTGAAAGGTCATCGCCGGCACATGGCCCCGGGCACGGGTCGCCCGCAACAGGGCGACGGCCTCGTCCGGGGTGGCCCCGAATTTGGTGCCGAAATCATACGCTGCGCCGGAGACCGGAAGCTTCAGGCGCACCGCGATCTCGGACCCTGCGGACAGGTCGGCGAGCTTGTCGTATTCCGCTTGCCGGTCGACCGACCAGGAGGCGATGCCGTGCTCGCGCGCCATAGCAATCTCGGTGCGCGAGCGCACCGGGTTGTGGTAGTGCAGCCGTGCCGCCGGCAGGGCGCGGCGCACCGCTGTCATCTCGGCGGGAGAGGCGACGTCGAAGGCCCGAACCCCCGCCGCCACCAGATTGTCGAGGATTTCGGGCGCCGGGTTGGCCTTGACCGCATAGGTCACCATGCCGGGAAATCGTTGCAGAAACCGTTTTGCCGTGCGCTGCAGGACGCCGGGATCAAAGAACAACACCGGCACGTCCGGGCGGACCTGTGTCAGGAAATCCATCGGCGATGCCCACTGCCGTACCTCTGAGACCATTTCCGCACCTTTGCGATTGTTTGTTTCGCAAAAGTGTGCCGGGAATACTTGTCGCTTTCACGCAGCACTTAGCGCATTATGACCAAATCTTTCGTCATATCGCAGGTCTGAGGATGCAGATTGATCAAACGGATGAAAAACTTCTGTCGCTGCTGTCGGACAATGCCCGCACGCCGGTGGCCACGCTGGCCCGCACCCTGGGCATTGCGCGCACAACCGTGCAGGCACGGATCGACCGACTGGTCGAAGGTGGCGTGATCGCCGGGTTCACGCTCAAGGGCAGCCCGGCGCTGCGCGCCCCGATCCGCGCCACGGCGCTGGTCACGATCGAACCGCGCTCGGGTCCGGCGGTGCTGGCGCGTCTGCGCGCCCTGCCGGGTGTCGTGCTGGTGCACACGACGTCGGGCCGGGTCGACCTGATCGCGGAGATCTGCGCCCAGACCACACAGGAGCTGGACGAAACGCTGGATCGCATCGGCGACGCCAAGGGCGTGCGCAGTTCAGAAAGCCTGATTCACCTCAGCACCAAGATCGATCGCGGGCGCTGAGGCCCACGCGTGCGGTTCAGCCTTTTTCCGGCTTTTCGATCCCGTAGCGCTTGAACAACCCGCCCTGGGTGAAAAAGAACACAAAGATCGCCGCCGTCAGCCCGAACGTCTTGAAATAGACCCATGTCTCGGTGCTCATGCTGCGCCAGATCACCTCGTTGGCCAGCGCAAGGCCAAGGAACAGGGCGCAGACACGTTTGGTCAGCAGCATCCAGCCCGCTTGCTCCAGCGGCATCAGCCCCTCCATCACAAACTTGAGGTAACTTTCGCCCTTGAGCAACCCGACCCCAAGGATGCCGCCGAACAGCAGGTAGATCAGTGTCGGCTTCATCTTGAAGAACCGGTCGTCGTTCAGCCAGACCGACAGCCCGCCGAACACGGTGATGAGCACCACCGTGACCACCTGCATCCGGCCAAGCTTGCCGGTCAGCGCCCAGAGCGCCGCCGTCGAGGCGATGATCACCGGGATGAAGCCGGCAGTGACGATGATGAACCCGGCATAGGCGGTCCCGGCGATGTTGAATGTCTCGTCCTTGAGCCAGAGATAGGCCACAAAGAACAACAGCACAGGCCCCAGTTCGAGTGCGGTCTTGAGGGTCGGGTTGATCTTGCGTTCTGGCATCAGGGCCTCCGTTTCGTGCTCTATATGGGGGGCTCAGCCCGAGAACTCAACAATCACTGCACCCAGGGCGATCAACGTCATCAAAGCGATGCGTCGCGGCCCCACGGTTTCCTTCAGCACCAGCCAGCCGATCAGCGCCGCAAACACCGTCGAGGTTTCGCGCAGCACCGCCGCCTCGCCGACCTTGTCCAGCCGGGTGGCCAACATGATCGACCCGAAACTGAAAAACGCGACCACGCCCCCCAGAACGCCGCGCAGCATGAGCGGCCCCGGTGCCGGGCGGTCTGCCATCCGCTGCCAGCGGCGTGCGGCAAAGAACGGCAGCGCGACCCCGTCGATCACAAAGAACCAGGCCAAAAAGGTAAACGGATCGGCCGTGGCGCGGATGCCGTAGGCGTCATAGGTGGTGTAAAGCGCGACAAACAGGCCGGTGACAAAGGCCAGGCCCATTGCAACCGGCAGCGTGTCGCGCTGCGGTTCGAGATAGATCATGTTGTAGAGGGCAAGGCCGAAGATCCCCGACAACAAGACGCCAACCCCCAGCCACTGCCAGATGTTGAACACCTCGCCAAACAGAAGATAGGCCCCGATCACCGTAAACAGCGGCCCGGTGCCGCGCACCACCGGGTAGACCACGGTATAGGCCCCCTTGGTGTAGGCCGCAGCCTGCAGCGATTTGTAGACGATGTGGATCAGCCAGACGACGGCAAAGACCGGCCACATGTGCGGCTCGGGGAACGGCACCGCGAACAGCGCCACCGGCAGCGCCATGACAAAGACGCTGGCGTCGATCGCGCCACGGGTGAGCCAGGGGTCGTGACGCCCTTTCTGCAGCGCACCAAAGACCGCGTGCAGAAAGGCCGCCAGCACAGCAAGGCCCAGGGCCAATCGGTGCCCGGCCTCGGTGCCTTCCAGCGAGATCAGCCAGGCGCTCATCCCCGCGCGGCGCGGGAACTGCGCCACCGGCGGCACGTTGTACCCGCAACACCCGGGAGAACAGCCAGATGCTGGAACAGATCACCGCAGAATTCGCCAACAGCTTTTCGGTGGTTTCCGCCCCGGTCGCCCTTGCGCGCCTGAGCGCCGCCATCACCCTGGGCGCCGTGATCGGTGCCGAGCGCGAGTGGCGCAACAAACCCGCCGGCCTGCGCACCCACATCCTGGTCAGCGTCGCGGCCTGCCTGTTCGTGATCATCGGCCAGGAGCTGAGCGCGCTGCAGTTCGGCGCCGACGGAGAGCAGCGCAACGACCCGCTGCGCATGATCGAGGCGGTGACCGCCGGTGTCGCCTTCCTTGCTGCGGGGATGATCTTCAAGGCCGATGGCGAGGTGCGCAATGTCACCACGGGCGCATCGCTCTGGCTGGTAGGCGCCGTCGGGCTGGGCTGTGGCGCCGGGCGCCTCGGGCTTGCGGTGATGGCGACCCTGATCGTCGTGGCGGTGCTGTCGCTGCTGCGGCTGCTGGAAAACCACAGCCGCAACGACTGAGCAATTCAAGCGTCCAGCCCCGTGAGGGCTGCGGCGAATTCTTCGGGGTCGAACGGTTGCAGGTCGTCGATCTGCTCGCCGACACCGATGGCGTGGATCGGCAGGCCGAACCTGTCGGCCAGCGCCACCAGCACCCCGCCCTTGGCGGTGCCGTCCAGCTTTGTCATCACCAGACCGCTGACATCGGCGAGCTTCTGGAAGGTCTCGACCTGACGCAGGGCATTCTGGCCGGTGGTGGCATCCAGCACCAGCAGGGTGTTGTGCGGCGCGTCGGGGTCCTTCTTGCGGATGACCCGGACAATCTTGGCCAGTTCCTCCATCAGGTCGGCCCGGTTCTGCAACCGCCCGGCAGTGTCGATCAGCAGCAGATCCGCCCCCTCGGACTGCGCCCGCGTCATCGCATCGAACGCCAGGCTGGCGGGATCCGAGCCTTCGGGCGCGGTCAGCACCGGCACCCCGGCCCGTTCGCCCCAGACCTGAAGCTGCTCCACGGCGGCGGCGCGAAAGGTGTCACCGGCGGCGATCACGACCTTCTTGCCGGCCGCCCGGAACTGCGACGCGAGCTTGCCGATGGTCGTGGTCTTGCCCGACCCGTTCACCCCCACCACCAACACCACCTGCGGCCTGGTCGCATAAAGCGGCATCGGCCTGGCAACGCTGTCCATGATCCGCGCCACCTCGGCGGCCAGCAGCTCCTTGATTTCGCGGGTCGAAACCTTGCGCCCCATCCGCCCCTCCGCCATGTTCGAGGTGACGCGCAGGGCGGTATCCACCCCCATGTCGGCGGCGATCAGCAGTTCCTCGATCTGTTCCAGCATGTCGTCGTCCAGCGTCCGGCGCATGACCGGCGCGCCGTCACCGCGCCGGAACAGCCGCCCCAGCACGCCGCCGCCCTGCGGCCGGTCTGGCGTGGCCGGCACCTCCTGCGGGTTCCCGGCCGGTGTCTCGTGACCGGGCTGCGGAATTTCGCGCGGCGGCGCGGTCGGCGCGGGGGCGGGCGCGGGCACAGGGTCATGGGGCACTGGGTCATGCGGGGCAGGCACCTGCGGGCCCGGATCGGGCGCCGGCGTCACATCCGGCGCGGGATCGGCAGGCTGCGGCACCTCGACCGGGCCCGGCACCGGGCGCTCGTCCGGTGCCCCGGGGACCGGATCCAGCGGTGGCGTGACATCCGGGCTGGCGGGACCCGGCACTTCGGGGCCGACCGGCGCCGGAAGATCGGGCTCCGGCTCGGCGCTGCCACCATCGCCGACGATGGCATCGAGCCCCTCCTCCAGCCGCGAGGACGATTTGAACAATTTGCTTTTTAGCTTGCCGAAAAAGGACATCTCAACCGCTCCTGATCACGTGGCTTTGACCTAATACGCCCAGCGCCGAGATGAAAGTCTGTTGACGCAGATCGCGCACCCGGGCCTAGTGACGGACATGTGGCGGATGGTATTTTTCCTGTTGATGTTGGCGGCTCCACCGGCGGCACGGGGTGATCCCGGCACCCTGTGCAGCAGCGGAAGATGGGGCCATGTGCAATGCATCCGCCCGGCCCATTTCGTGTTTGATACCTGCCAGGCGATCGGGATCTTCGCGCGCGACAACGACCTTGACCCGGGGTTCTTCGCGCGTCTGATCTGGCAGGAAAGCCGGTTCGACCCCAACGCGCTCAGCCCGGCGCGGGCACGCGGCATCGCGCAGTTCATCGATTCCACTGCCGCGCTGCGCGGATTGCGCGACAGCTACAATCCGGCGCTGGCGCTCGAGCATTCGGCGGAATACCTCGGCGAACTGGTGCGCCGCTTCGGCAATGCCGGTCTTGCGGCGGTGGCCTACAACGGCGGCGAACGGCGCGCCGAAGGCCTGGTCGCCGAAACCGGCGGTCTCGCGCAGGAGACCATCGACTATATCGAGATCATCACCGGCCTGACGGCGGAAACCTGGCGCGACGCGCCGCCCCGGACCCATGACTTCCGGCTGCAAGGGGACAAACCCTTTGACGAGGCCTGCCACGACCTTGCCCGCAACCGTCGGCTGACAGCCTATCCGCGGCCCGAGCCCGCGCTGAAACCCTGGGGGGTGCAGATCGCCTTCGGCACCAGCAAATCCGCAGCCCGGGACAAGATTTCGAGATTCGGTCCCAGCTGCCGCGCGGCGCTCCGTGGCGAAACCGTCGACTATATCTACCAGAAAAGCCGCGCCAGCCCACGCGGCGGATACTATATGGCCCGCGTCGGGCGCGACGCACAAAAGGCCGCGTGGAGCTATTGTGACACACTCAAGGCCAACGGCTGCATCTGCGCCGTCTACCGCAACGGCTGAGTCCGGCGGCGCCGGATCTGGCCCTTCCGCCGGATTCTTCTCTTGTCAAATACTCACTCAGCCCGGCCGCGACAGGCTCAGACCTCGCCGGGAAAGTGCTTCATCGTCAGCCGGATCGGATTCGGGGCCGCCTGCCCCAGTCCGCAGATCGAGGCATCCGCCATCGCCTGGCAGACCTCCTCCAGCAACGCCGTGTCCCACTGTGGCGCCTGCATCAGCTTGACGGCCTTTTCACAGCCGACCCGGCAGGGCGTGCACTGGCCGCAGCTTTCGTCCTCAAAGAACCGCAGCATGTTCAGCGCCGCATCCCGGGCCGAATCCTGATCCGACAGCACCACCACGGCGGCCGAGCCGATGAAACTGCCATGGGGCTGCAAGGTATCGAAATCCAGCGGAATACCGTCCATGCTGGCCGGCAGCAGCCCCGATGAGGGTCCGCCGGGCTGATAGGCCTTGAACACATGCCCCTCCGCCATGCCGCCAGCGGCCGCAATCACATCCAGAATGGTCGACCCCGCGGGCAGAAGATGCACCCCCGGCGCGGCGACGCGCCCCGAGACCGAATAGGACCGCAGGCCCCTGCGTCCGTTCCTTTCGACACTGCTGAGCACCTGCGGCCCGTCTCGGCAGACCCGCGCGACCCAGTGCAGGGTCTCGACATTGTGCACCAGCGTCGGCCGGTCAAAAACCCCGACCTGAGCCACATAGGGCGGACGGTGGCGCGGGATGCCGCGCTTGCCTTCCAGGGATTCGATCATCGCGGATTCCTCTCCGCAGATGTAGGCGCCGGCCCCGCGCCGCAGATCGACATACCCCGCGGGCACCACCCCGGCCGCCTCCAGCGCCGCGATCTCGCGCCGCAGGATCTCGAGCACCGCCGGATATTCGTCGCGCATGTAGATGAAACAGGTCTCGGCCTCGACCGCCCAGGCGGCAATCAGCATCCCTTCGAGGAACAGATGCGGTGTGCGTTCCAGGTAATAGCGATCCTTGAAGGTTCCCGGCTCACCCTCGTCGCCGTTCACCGCCAGATAACGCGGACCGGGATTGCCGCGCACAAAGCCCCATTTCTTGCCCGACGGGAACCCGGCGCCCCCCAGTCCGCGCAGACCCGACTCGAGCACGGTCTGCTGCACGGCCTCCCAGTCGCCGGTGGCGCGCAGTTCGGCCAGCTTTGCATAGCCGCCCGCCGCGCTGTAGGCGGCATAGGTTTCGTAGTCGGGCACATGTGCATGGGTGTCCCCGGCCGCGATCGCCGCCTGCACCTTTTGCGGCGTGGCGTGATCGATATGCGCGTGGCCCAGCTCCAGCACCGGCGCCGTGTCGCAGCGTCCCATGCAGGGCGCACGCAGCACCCGCACCGCGGCAGGGTCCAGCCCGTCCTCGAGCGCGGCGCGCAGCGTCTCGGCCCCGGCCATCTCGCAGGACAGCGAATCGCAGACCCGGATTGTCAGCGCAGGGGGCGCCGCCTCGCCCTCCTTGACGATATCGAAATGCGCGTAAAAGCTCGCGACTTCATAGACTTCTGCCATCGACAGCCGCATCTCCTCGCCCAGGGCGCGCAGATGGGCGGCGGACAGGTGTCCGTATCTGTCCTGTATCAGATGCAGATGTTCGATCAGCAGATCCCGGCGGCGCGGGGCATCGCCCAGCAAGGCGCGCACCTCGGCCCAGGCGGTTTCATCCAGCTGACGACCCTTGGGCGTCGTGCGCCCCTTGCCCTTGCCCGATTTCCACACACCCTTGCGCTCATCCAGTGCCATCTGCGGTCCTTCTCCCTTGGTGCCTGCACCCTAGCCGACCCTAACACGGACGGGACGCCAAAAACGACGCAGGAGCACAGTGAAACGGCTCCAAATTGTCGCGGTTCGGCCCGATAGGTGTCGGAATTTTCCGATAGAAGTAACATGCAGGCGGCAAAGCCTTAAGGCAGCCAAAAGGATTGGGCATGGCGCGCTTTACCATCATCACGCTGGCCATGGCGGCGCTTCTGGCGCTGGGTCTGGCGCGTGGCGGTATCTTTGCCGGTCTGGCACTGCTCTATATCACCCTGTTCACCTATTTCATGGACCGGATTGCGGCGCTGACCGCCCCCGATGCTCCCGCGGGTCAGGAATTTCCCGCGGGCCACGGCCTGTCCCTGCTGCTCGGCCTGCTGCATTTTCCGCTGCTTTATGGCGGCGTTGCTGCCCTGAACGGCGCGACGCTCGCGCCTGTGGAAAAGGCGCTCTGCTTCTTTGCTCTGGCGCTGTTTCTGGGACAGGTCAGCAATTCGAACGCCCACGAACTGATCCACCGGACATCGCGCTGGCCGCGACGGCTGGGGGTAGCGGTCTACTGCACGCTGCTGTTCGGCCACCATGCCTCGGCCCACCGGTACGTGCACCATGTGCATGCGGCCACCGACCGCGACCCCAACTCCGCCCGCCTCGGCGAGGGATTCTACGCCTTTGCCCTGCGTGCCTGGATCGGCTCGTTCCGGCAGGGACTGGCCGCCGAACGCACCCGGCGCGCCCGCAACGCCGCGGCCCGGGGCCTGCCGCCCTACGCGGTCTACGGCTTCGGCGCGCTGGCGTCCTGTGTCACGGCACTGCTGATCGCGGGTGTCACCGGCCTGCTCTGGCTGCTGGCGCTTGCCGCCTATGCCCAGATGCAGCTGCTGCTCTCGGATTATGTCCAGCATTACGGACTGCGCCGCCGCCAGACCCCGCGCGGGTGGGAACCGGTGGGCCCGGCGCACAGCTGGAACGCACCGCAGGGATTCTCTTCGGCGCTGATGCTGAACGCCCCGCGCCACTCTGATCACCATGCCCGCCCGCAACGCGCGTTTCCCGGCCTGACCCTGGACCGCGCCGCCATGCCGCTGCTGCCGCACTCCCTGCCGGTCATGGCCACCGTTGCCCTGATCCCGCCGCTGTGGCGCCGGATCATGGACCATCGGGCGCGGGACTGGGCCGCCCCGACCTGACCTTCCGCTGCCGCCGCGCGACCATTCGGGCATTCCCCGCGCCCGCGGTCTCTGGCACAGTGCGGGGCATGCGACAGATATCCAGCCTCCTCGCCTGCCTGTGCCTCGCCCTGCCCGCAGCGGCGCAGCAGCCGATGACGGCTGCCGAATTCGAGGCCTATGCCACCGGCAAGACCCTGTATTTCGGCCAGGACGGCCAATCCTACGGCGTCGAGGAATACCTTCCCGACCGTCGCGTGCGCTGGTCCTTCCTGGACGGCCAGTGCAAGGACGGCGTCTGGTACGAAGAGGCCGGGCAGATCTGCTTTGTCTATGACGACAGACCCGCGCCGCAATGCTGGACCTTCTACCGCGACGGCGCGGGTCTGCGCGCCGTGTTCGAAAACGACCCCGAAGCGACAACTCTCTACGAAGCGCGCCAGGACGACAGGCCGATGCTGTGCTACGGCCCGGACCTCGGCGTCTGAGTGTGCCGCAGGTGCCTCTGCCGGGTCATGGCGTCAGGGTGACGCTGGCGCCTGACGCACCGGCCACAGGCCGGTAAGGAGGCAGCCGGCGCGCGCATCGCGCGCTCCCTGGGATCAGGGTGGCCGGGGGATCAGGCCAGCGGACCGGGGGGCGACCAGGGGCCGGACAGATCAGATCAGCGTGCCCTGCTCGGGCGGTTTGCGTGCGGCTTTCCTCGGCGCACTGCCGCCGATCCTGAACCGTCCGTCGGCAAATTCGATCTCCAGTCCCGAGGCCGCCGCCGCCGCCGCCTTGCCGGTCACAACCGCACCGTCGCCGCGCACCACCGCATAGCCGCGCTCCAGCGTCGCCTTGTAGCTCAGGGTCTCGCGCAGCCGGTCCAGTGTCTCCAGCCGGCGACGCAGGTCGTCCATCTGCCCTTGGGCCGCCTCGTCAAAGCGCTTGCCAACCGTGTCGAGACGGTCCCGCCCGGCCTGAAGGTCCCGCACGATCGGACGCAGGCTCAGGCGGTCCGCCCGCCGCCCCAGCGCTTCGCGCCTGGCGGCGATCAGCCGGTTCAGCCCCGGCGCCAGCCTCTCCCCCCGGTCCTCAAGCCGCCCGCGCCCCTGTCCGATCCGCATCGCCAGGGTGGCAGGCCGCAGCGACCCGGCGGTTTGCGACAGCCGGACCCGGCGGATCTGGACCGAACGGATCAGGGCCTGCCCCAACCCGGTGCCTGCCGAATCGAGCCGCTGACGCGGCTGGTCCAGCAGTGTTTCCGCCCGCGGCAGGGCACGTGCCAGATCGCGCAGACGCTGGCCGCGCACCTCCAGCCGCTGCCCCAGCGCCCGGCCCAGCCGGGCCTGCATGTCCCCGACCCAGGCCAGCAGTTCCAGCCGCACCGGCACCGCCAGTTCCGCAGCCGCGGTCGGAGTCGGCGCACGCCGGTCCGAGACATGGTCGATCAGCGTGGTATCCGTCTCATGCCCCACGGCGGAAATCAGCGGGATGTCACTCGCCGCCGCCGCCCGCGCCACGATTTCTTCGTTGAAGCCCCAGAGATCCTCGATCGACCCGCCCCCCCGCGCCACAATCAGCAGGTCGGGACGCGGAATCGCCCCGCCCGGCGTCAGCGCGTTGAACCCGGCGATTGCCCGGGCCACCTCGGGCGCACATTTCGCGCCCTGCACCGCCACCGGCCAGATCAGCACCCGGCGCGGGAACCGCTCGCGCAGGCGGTGCAGGATGTCGCGGATCACCGCGCCACTGGGCGAGGTCACAACCCCGATCACCTCGGGCAGATAGGGCAGCGCCCGCTTGCGCGACGCCTCGAACAGCCCCTCGGCCTGCAACGCCGCCTTGCGCTTTTCCAGCATTGCCATCAGCGCGCCCATGCCCGCCGGGCGGATGTCCTCGATCACGATCTGATATTTGGATTGTCCCGGAAAGGTCGTCAGCCGCCCGGTGGCGACCACTTCCATGCCTTCCTCGGGCTGGGTCTGCAACCTTGAGGCCGTGCCCTTCCACATCACACCGGAAATCACCGACCGGTCATCCTTGAGATCGAGGTACACATGCCCGGAACGCGGCCGCGACACCCGTCCCACTTCGCCTTTGACCCGGACGAATCCGAACTCGCCCTCGATCACCCGCTTGACCGCGCCCGACAGCTCGGAAACGGTGAACTCCGGCGCGTTCAGCCCCTCGGGTGCGTCGTCAATCAGATCGGACATGATGCCTCGCTTGCTCTTGCCTGTCCGCAACCTTAGAACGCGGGGCGACGAAGGCCAAGCAGGAGAGCGCGCCCCATGAACATCCTCATCCTCGGCAGCGGCGGGCGCGAACATGCGCTGGCCTGGGCGGCGCTGCAGAATCCGAAATGTGACAAGCTGATCGTGGCGCCGGGCAATGCCGGGATCGCGATGATCGCCGAATGCGCCCGGCTCGACATCAACGATGGTGGCGCGGTGGCAGAATTCGCCGGTGACAATGCCATCGACCTGGTGATCATCGGCCCCGAAGCTCCGCTGGCCGCCGGCGTCGCCGACCGGCTGCGGGACGCGGGCCTGCTGGTCTTCGGCCCCTCCGCCGCGGCCGCCCGGCTCGAAGCTTCCAAAAGCTTCACCAAGGAAATCTGCGACGCCTGCAACGCGCCCACCGCCGCCTACGGCCATTTCACCGATGCCGATGCCGCCAAGGACCATGTCCGGACCCAGGGTGCCCCCATCGTGATCAAGGCGGACGGCCTCGCGGCCGGCAAGGGCGTGATCATTGCCGAAACCGTGCCCGAGGCCGAGGCTGCCATCGACGACATGTTCGGCGGCGCGTTCGGCGGCGCCGGCGCCGAAGTGGTGATCGAAGAATTCATGACCGGTGAAGAGGCTTCGTTCTTCGTGCTCTGCGATGGCACCGACGCCCTGCCCATCGGCACCGCGCAGGATCACAAGCGTGTCGGCGCCGGCGACACCGGCCCCAACACCGGCGGCATGGGCGCCTATTCGCCGGCCCCGGTGCTGACCGACGCGCTGGCCGAACAGGCGATGGCCGAAATCGTCCGCCCGACCATCGCTGAAATGGCCCGCCGGGGCACTCCCTATCAGGGCGTGCTCTACGTCGGCCTGATGATTTCGGACCACGGCCCGCGGCTGGTGGAATACAACGCCCGCTTCGGTGACCCCGAATGCCAGGTGCTGATGATGCGCCTCGGCGCGCAGGCGCTGGACCTGATCCACGCCTGCGCCGAACAGCGCCTCGGCGAGATGCAGGTGAACTGGGCCGACGACCACGCGATGACCGTGGTGATGGCGGCCCGGGGCTATCCCGGCGATTATGCCAAGGGTGATGTCATCAACGGCCTGACCACGCTGCCGGAAGACAGCTTTACTATGATGTTTCACGCCGGCACCGCGCAGTCAGAAGGCCGCATCCTTGCTGCGGGGGGGCGTGTTCTCAACGCCACCGCCCGCGGCGCCACGCTGCAAGAGGCCCGCGACAGAGCCTATGCGCTGCTGGATCAGGTCAACTGGCCGGGCGGCTTCTGCCGCGACGATATCGGCTGGCGCGCGCTCTGACATCGCGGTGACATCGCGGCGCCGGTCGGCCCTGCCGTCCGCGCCCTGTCCGTGGCGCCGGGCAAACCTCCCTGTCTGAGCCGGACCCCAGACTTTCCCGCCAGGGCAGCACGCCTTCCGGCGCTACCGGCAGGCCAGGGCGGCGTCGATGCTCTGGCGGCTGCGGTAGGGCCCGAGCCGCCGCGCCTCCAGCCTTCCGTCCGAGAACCGCACGGCCATGACCGCCGTCCAGTCGGCATTGGCGGCGATGATTTCCGCACTGCCGCCGCAACCGCGGATGCCCCCGAGGATGTAATCCCAGCCGATGCGGTGGTTTGTCAGCCCGCCCAGCTCCGCCACCGGACTCAGCGCCCCCTGCTCCAGCCGCCACAGCCGCAGGGTGCGGGCCAGGTGCGGGCGGTCGATATAGGCGATCTCGATCCGGCCGTCGCCATCCAGGTCCGCGGCCCCCAGAGGTGCCAGCCAACGGTTGCGCTGGCCGATATGCGGCGTGGCCGCGATGCGGCCCTGTTCGCCCCAGACCGCCAGCCGCGCGCCCTGTGTCAGGCTGGTTTCCACCACCAGCACCTCGGGCGCGCCGTCGCCGTCCACATCCGCCAGCCGCGGCGCGATATCCTCGAAGACCAGCGTCTCGGGCAGGATCGCGCGCAGCACCCGGCCATCGTCCAGGCTCAGCTCAAGCCCGCCCCACTCCACCGCGTCTCCGAGAACGCCGTGGTCATAGCGCTCGGTCGGTGCCAGGTAGCGCGCCGCGACAATCTCGGCCCGGACGGCACCACAGGCGCCCAGCAACGCCAGCCACAGGGGCAGCGCATGCAGCGCGCGGCGGGCCTGCCGGGTCCACCGGCGCGACAGCGGGCGCCGCGCCGGATCTGATCCGTGCGGGATCAGATCTGTTTCTCCGGCATCTGCACGATCAGCCCGTCCAGGGCATCGCTGACCTTCAGCTGGCAGGTGAGGCGCGAACGCGCGGGATCAGGCTCGTAGGCAAAATCCAGCATGTCCTCTTCCATGTCTTCCTTGGCGGGCAGTTTGTCAGCCCAGGCCGGATCGACGTAAACGTGACAGGTCGAACAGGCGCAGGCGCCGCCGCAGTCCGCCTCGATGCCGGGAATGTTGTTGTCCCGCGCGCCTTCCATGACGGTCAGCCCGTTGGCGACCTCGACCACATGTTCGGTGCCGTTGTGCTCGATATAGGTGATCTTTGCCATGTGGATCTCTCTCCTCGACTTTGCTTGCCGACCTACCTAGTCAAGCACGCGCGGACCTGCCAGCCCTTTTGCAGCAGATGTCTGCGGAGACTTGCGTGACCCTGCCGAATGTTCCATAAATGTTCTCATGCAAGTTGCACGTAGCCCAGCCCCGCGGCCCCAGCCGCCACAGACCCGGCCCTCGCAGACCCGGCCCTCGCAGGATGCGCCCTGGCCGCGGCCGCCGTTCTGCCTGCCGGCCGCCGGGCTGGACCAGCCGCCCAGTGGCGCGCGCATCACCGTGGCCGGGCTGGTCATCCTGCGCCAGCGGCCCGGGACAGCCAAGGGGGTGATCTTTCTCACGCTTGAGGACGAAACCGGCGTCATCAACATCATCGTCTGGCGCAGTCTCTACGAGACGTTCCGCCGCGCCGTTATTTCGGGGCGGTTGCTGCGTGTCACCGGACGGCTCCAGCGCGAGGGCGGCGTGACCCACGTCCTGGCCGAACGGATCGAGGATATCTCACCTTTGCTTGACCGCCTGCTATGCCCGGCCGAGGCGCTTTCCCCGGACCGGCAAAGCCGTTAGGGTGCGCGCCAAAGACGTCAAACGCCCCGAGGCCCGAGCAGCCCATGATTATCAGACTGGCACCCGCCGCCGCGCTTTGCCTTGTGGTCGCCTGCGCGCCGCAGGGCGGCCCCGGTGCGTCTGGCCCGGAGCAGGCCGCCCTCGCCGCCGAGCGCCGGTCCGATGGCTCGTGCCAGGCACGGGAAATCGTGCCGGCGATCTATGAACAGGTCCCAGGGCAGGTGCAGGTGGTCCAGGCTGAGCGCGCCGCCGACGGCACCGTGATCCGCCCGCCGATCTACCGCAACGCCACCGTGCCCAAAATTGTGCGACCCCGCGGCGAGATCCGCTTCGAGGTGCCCTGCCCCGAGACCATGACCCCCGAATTCATCGCAACGTTGCAGCGCGCCCTGCTGGCCCGGGGCTACTATACGGCGGCCATCACCGGACGCATGGACAGCGCCACGGTTGCGGCCGTGCGGCGCTACCAGTCGGGACGGGGGTTGGACAGCGGCCACCTTGCGCTCGACACCGCCCGGGATCTCGGACTGGTCGCGGTCGCACTCCCCGCCCCCTGACCCCGGCGCCCACGGGTTCGAGACCGCCCCGCGCCGCCCCGGCCATGCGTCCCGCCCGAGGCCGCACACCGCCAGGGTCCGCCCCCGGCATCGACGGCTGGGGCGCGAGCGCCGCGAACAGCAAATCTGTGAACCCAGAGGCTCAGCCTCTGCACCGGGCCGCCGGTTCGACCAGACCGGGCCTCTCTGGCCGGGCACGCCAGCACCTCATGCCACCCTCGGACCACAGGTGCCGCGCAACATGACCGTGACGCGGAACCCCGACGCCGCGCCACCATGGCGCGGATCCGGCACACCCGTCAGGCTGCCCACCGGGACACTCAGGTCACAGCGTGGCTCTGGACGGTCCGGCAACCCTGCGGGTCCGCGCGCCGACAGGCCGAAAACGAAAAGCGCCCCGTTGCCGGAGCGCTTTGCAGTCAACCCAAAGGTTCGGGCCGGTCTATTTCTTGGCCAGGCTCAGCGCCACAAAGCGCGGGTCGCCGCCGCGCCGGACAAGCAGCAACAACGACTTGCGCCCGGCCTCTTCCGCCTCGGCGATGCGATCCTGGAGATCGGCCACGCTCAGCACCGCGCTTTGTCCGGCTTCGGTGATGACATCCCCGGTGCGCAGCCCCTTTTCAAACGCTTCCGAACTTTCGTCGACCGCGGTCACCGCCAGACCCTTGACCGTCTCGGCCAGTTGCATCTCGTCGCGCATCTGCGAGGTCAGCGGCACCAGTGTCAGTCCCAGAAGATCGACCTCGGCGGGCTCTTCCTCGTCGGGGACAACCTGTGCCGCAGGCACGGCGCTTTCGGCCTCTTCGCGGCGGCCCAACGTGATCCGCAACGTCTCGGTCTTGCCTTCGCGGTTGACGACCACGCGCACGGTCTTGCCCACCTCGGTGTTGCCGACCTGCCGGACCAGTCCGCGCGTGTCCGCCACGTCCTTGCCGTCAAAGCTCAGGATCACGTCACCCGATTTCATGCCCGCCTCCATGGCAGGGCCTTCGGGCACATCCGTCACCAGCGCCCCGGCGGCGGAGGCAAGCCCCATCGCCTCGGCGACATCGTCTGTGACGTCCTGGATGCGCACGCCCAGCCAGCCACGGCGCGTCTCGCCAAATTCCTTGAGCTGATTGACCACCCGCTGCACGACATTGGACGCCATCGAAAAGCCGATCCCGATCGACCCCCCGTTGGGTGACAGGATCGCCGTGTTCACCCCGACCACGTCGCCATCCATGTTGAACAGCGGCCCACCCGAGTTGCCGCGATTGATCGCCGCGTCCGTCTGGATGTAATCGTCATATGTGCCCGACAGCGCCCGGTTGCGGGCCGAAACGATTCCCGCCGAGACCGAGAAGCCCTGCCCCAGCGGATTGCCCATGGCCATGACCCAGTCGCCGACGCGGGCGAGGTCGCTGTTGCCGAAATTCACAAATTTCAGCGGCGTCTGCGCCTCGACCTTGAGCAGCGCGATATCGGTGTTGGGATCGGTGCCGACAAGGGTGGCGGGCAATTCAAAGCCTTCGAAAAATTCGATCTGGATCTCGTCGGCACCTTCGATGACGTGGTTGTTGGTGACCACATAGCCGTCTTCGGAAATCACGAAGCCCGACCCCAGCGCCGACGATTTGCGCGGCCGATCACCCTGCTGACCGTTGCGGTCCTGAAATTCGCGGAAGAAATCCTCGAAAGGCGACCCCTCGGGAACGATGCCCTGCGGGCCGGTGCGCCCGGCAACGGTTGTCGAAGTGGTGATGTTGACCACCGCGGGGCTGATCCGTGCGGCGAGGTCCGCAAAGCTTTTCGGCGCCCCCTGAGCGGCGGCCATCAGAGAGGTCGACAGGATCAGAATCATCGACAGCGTCGACAACCAGAACAGGCGCAGCGGCGTAGCAGACTCGCATGTCCGGGCAATTGCTTCGGGTTTCAAAGGGAACTCCTTCTTTGTGAGGATCAGGTGCGCGGCGGCGGTCTTGCCTCTTACAGTTAGGAACATAAGGGCGTTCGGGCAACACTCAAAGCCAGAGTTATCCGATCAAGCGGATGTGACCACGGCGTGACTGCCCGCAGCGCCGACGCCTGCAGGGCCATGAAATTCCGTCGTCTGACGATACCGATTCAATATACCGCAAAAACCGGAAAAATGGAGCAAAAAAACTGGGCGCATTTGCCGGTATTCCGACCGCGTGCCTTCAGTGGAACCGCTGCGCGCCCCACAGGAACACCAGACCCAAGGCGATGGCGCCCAGCCCGAATGTCCGCCGGGCCTCGACCGGCATGGCGCGCAGCGTTTCGAGCAGGCGTTCGACAAGAGAAGGGGCCAGTGCGTACACCAGCCCCTCGATCACAAGGACCATTCCGATCCCCAGCAGGACGTCCGACATCAGTTGGACGCGGGTGCCGTCTGCGCCCGGGGGGCGCGGGCGGGTCCCGCCAGCCGTTCGGACTTGAAGTAGTCGAAGAACTCGGAATCCGGCGTCATCACCATGGTCGAGTTGTCGCCGGTCAGGGCCTTTTCATAGGCCTGAAGCGACCGGTAGAAGGCAAAGAACTCCTGATCGGCGCCGTAGGCTTCGGCAAACACCTGGTTGCGACGGGCGTCGGCTTCACCGCGGATGATGTTTGCATCCCGGTCTGCCTCCGACAAGGTCTCGGTCACGGTACGATCCGCGAGCGCACGCACCCGCTGGGCCGCCTCGTTACCGCGGGCGATCTCGTCGGCCGCTTCGCGTTCCCGCTCGGCGCGCATCCTTGCGAACGTTGCCTCGAGGTTCTGCGCCGGAAGGTTGGTCTGCTTGAGCCGCACGTCGACCACATCGAGTCCCAGACCGCGCGCAGAGTTGCGCGCCTGATCGCGGATCCGGGTCATCAGCTGGCGCCGGTCTTCGGACAGGATGGTGTCCGAGGTGACCTGATCGGCACCCAGCACTTCGCGGATCTGAGCGTTCAGGACCGACGACAGACGATCCTCGGCGGCCCGGATGCCGCCCACGCCCACGGCCTGACGGAACTGCACCACATCGGCAATGCGGTAGCGGGCAAAGGCGTCGACGACCAGGCGGCGGTCGTCCGAGGGGGTGACTTCGATGGTTTCGGTGTCCAGCGACAGGATGCGGTCGTCATATTTCACCACGTCCTGGATGAAGGGGATCTTGAACGCCAGACCCGGGTCTTCCTTCACGGCCTTGATCTGTCCGAACTGCAGCACCAGCGCCTTTTCACGCTCGTCCACAACAAAGACCGAGGACCAGATGCCGACGAAGATGACCGCGATGACGATCAGGATGATATTCAGCTTTTGCATGGCTCAGTTCCCTTCCTGCGTGCGGTTGCGGCCCAGTTCGTTGAGCGGAAGATACGGCACCACGCCGCCCCCCTGCCCGTCTCTGCCGGTCACCGACGGGTCCAGGATCATCTTGTCGACATTGCCCAGAACACGTTCCATCGTTTCAAGGTACAGGCGCTTGCGCGTCACGTCCTCGGCCTTGGAGTATTCCTCGAGCACCGAGGTAAAGCGACTGGCGTCGCCCAGCGCCTCGTTGACAACACGGGCGCGGTAGCCTTCGGCCTCTTCCTGGATCTGCGCCGCTTCACCGCGGGCTTCGGCCAGGACACGGTTGGCATAGGCATCGGCCTGACGCTGCAACCGGTCCCGCTCCTGTTCGGCGGCCTGCACTTCGCGGAAGCTGTCGATGACCTCGCGGGGCGGATCGGCGGTTTCAAGGTTTACCCGGACAATGTTGATGCCGCTTTCGTATTCATCCAGCGTGGCCTGCACATTGGCCATCGCGGTATCCGCGATCAATCCGCGGTCCCGGTTGAGGATCGGCGCAAGGTTGCTGGCCGCGATGATCTCGCGCATCACCGATTCCGACACCGCACCGACGGTCAGCTGCGGATCGCGGATGTTGAACAGCAGCTTGGCAGGGTCGTTGATGTTCCAGACCACCTGGAATTCGATGTCGACGATGTTGGCATCGGTGGTCAGCATCAGTCCGTCACCATTGCCGCCGCGGCGGCTGCCGATGTTTTCGGTCCGCTCCGAGGTCACGTTGACCACTTCGTAGGTCACCAGTGGCCAGGGCGCAAAGTTCAGACCCGGATCGCCGGTGCTGGAATATTCCCCCAGAAACAGTTCGACCGACTGCTCTTCCGGCTTGACGGTGTAGAAACTGTTGAACGCCCAGAACCCGGCGACCAGCAGCGCGCCGATGGTCAGGGTGCCGCGGGTCAGCATCGGACCGCCGCCGCCAGAGCCACCGGAGCCATTGGTCGGCCCGGTGTTGCCACGCCCGCCCATGAGCACCCGCAGACGCTCCTGCCCCTTTTTCACAAGCTCGTCGATCTCGGGAATCTGCGACCCGCCGTCCTCGGGACGTCTGCCACCGCCGTTGTTCCCGCGATTGCCGCCGCCCTGTCCGCTTCCGCCGCCGCCCCAGGGGCCGCCGTTGTTGCCTGCCATGTGGTGTCTTTCCCTCTCGGTCAAATTCATCTTGGGCGCTGTGCCTTTAACCTGTGCAATCGCGCACGGAATTCAAGCGCTGCGCACCGGATTGCGCATCGTCACGATCTCTTCCGACATCGTCGGATGAACTGCCACGGTGCGGTCGAAATCTTCTTTGGTGGCACCCATCTTGATCGCGATGCCTGCCAGCTGGATCATTTCGCCGGCATTGGGCGCGACGATGTGGCACCCCAGGACCTTGCGGTTTGCCTTGGACACGATCAGCTTCATCAACACCCGGTCGGGCTTGCCGATAAACGCGGTCTGCATCGGGCGGAACGATGTGCAATAGACATCGATCTCCTCCTGCTCGCGGGCGTCTTCCTCGTTCATCCCGACGGTCCCCAGTTCGGGCTGGGTGAAAACCGCACTGGGGATCAACGCGTGATCGACCGGCGTCGGGTTGCCCTTGAACACGGTCTCGACAAAGGCCATGCCCTCGCGGATGGCGACCGGGGTCAGGTTCACGCGGTCCGTCACATCGCCGATCGCATAGATCGACGGAACGGCGGTCTGGCTGTAGGCATCGACTTCGATCTGGCCGCCACGGCCCAGCTTCACGCCCAGTTCCTCGAGCCCCATGCCGTCGGTGTTGGGCCTGCGACCGGTGGCAAAGAGCACCCGGTCGAACACCCGGGAACTGCCGTTGGTGGCCTTGACGCGGATCGGCCCGTCGCTTGTGTCGCCGCTCTGCCTGCCCCGGTGGCTCATGCCGCTGTCGCCCACGGTCTCACCGGTGTCCTGAATCGGCCCGCCCATGCCAGTGTCGGAATCGTCTGACCCGGCGCAGTCCATTTCCACGATGTTTGTGCCGATGTGCAGGTCGATGCCGCGCTCGCGCATCGATTCCGCGATCAGGCCACGGGCCTCTTCGTCAAAGCCGCGCAGGATCTGTGCCCCGCGATAGTATAGCGTCACTTCGACGCCAAGCCCGTGCAGGATGCAGGCAAATTCGCAGGCGATATAGCCGCCGCCGACGATCAGGATCGACTTGGGCAGCGTCTCCTGATGGAAGATGTCATCCGAAACCATGCCCAGGTCGGCGTTGTTCATGTCGGGGCGCACGGGGCGGCCGCCGGTCGCCACCAGGATATGTTTGGCCGTTTTCTCTTCGCCATTGGCCAGCGACACGGTGTGCGGATCCTTCAGCGTCGCCCGGCAGTCGAATGTGTCGACCCCCGACGCGCTGAGCAGCTTGCGGTAGACACCTTCAAGCCGGTCCAGTTCGCCGTTGAGCCGCGTCGAGAACCGGCCCCAGTCAAAGGCGCCGCCGGTGACATCCCAACCATAGAGGCCCGCGTCCTCGGACAGACCGGAAAATTCGCTGGCAAAGACCATCAGCTTTTTCGGCACGCAGCCGCGGATCACACAGGTGCCGCCGTAGCGGCTCTCTTCTGCCAGCCCGACCTTTGCTCCGGTTTCGCCTGCGGCCACCCGCGCGGCACGAACACCACCCGAACCGCCGCCGATGACAAAAAGGTCGTAGTCAAATTCACGCATTGCAGTGTCCCTCTCCGTCCTCGGGGCGCAGATATCCCACAGGACCCCCGGCTTGGCCATAGCCCCGAGCCGGAAAAACCCCGATGACCCGACCCGATGCATCAAGCCGCAGCGGGTCAGAATTGCGCCGGGGCCCTTCCGGGCAGATGCAACAGACAGCCGTCCGCGGTCCGCGGGCACAAGATCCGGCACCTGTCCGCGCCTGGCCGCTCACCCTCAGAAGCGCGGCTTCGTCCTTGCTGCCGCCCGGCGCCTTCAGTCCCCCAGATCGCTGAACAGATTGTCGGTTTCGACAAATTCCAGCCGATCTTCCTGCACCGTTCCGGCGTTGATATCCCGCAATTCGACCCGGCCAGTGCCATGCCCGATCACCACCACATCGCAGATGTCGATGAACAGCCCGTTCTCGACCACGCCGGGGATCTGGTTCAGGACCATAGCCAGCTGCCGCGCATTGCCGATCCGGCCCAGGTGCAGATCAAGGATATGGTTGCCCTCGTCGGTGATGAAGGGGCGTTCGCCGTTCATCCGCAGACTGGCCTTGCGGCCCATGACATCCATTGCCACCAGCGTCTCTTCGATCAATGCCTGCGTGGTGGGCCAGCCAAAGGGGATGACCTCGACCGGCAGCGGAAAGGCTCCCAGTGTCCCGACCTCCTTGGCCGCGTCCGCGATCACGATCATCTGGTCACTGGCGGTCGCCACGATCTTTTCCTGCAGCAGCGCGCCACCGCCGCCCTTGATCAGGTTCAGCTCGGAATCAAACTCGTCGGCGCCGTCAATGGTCAGGTCCAGCCAACGCGCCTCATCCAGGCTGATGACCTCGATGCCGACCTCGCGCGCAAGTTCGGCGGTGCGGGTGGACGTGGGTACACCCTTAATCTTCAACCCGTCCTGGCGCACCATTTCCCCGAGACAGCGCACGAGCCAGGCGGCGGTCGAGCCGGTCCCCAGACCGACACGCATTCCATCCTCGACAAAATCCGCAGCGCGACGGGCGGCGACAAACTTGGCCTTGTCGATGGGCGACAGTTCTCCGGACATGGCATGACTCCTCTGCTTTGTGCCGCTTATAGAAAGGATGTGCCCCGCGTGCGAGGCCGAATCGGTACCGGCGTGCCGCCTGTCCGGCAGATGTCCGCTGCGGTGTGCGATCCAGCCGCCGCCGGACACCGGCGCGCCGCAGGCGTTCAACCGGATCACGCGTGGTGCCGCCCGCCCGGCCTGCCCGCCGTCGGCCGGTGCGCTTTCCACGCCTCGCAGGTCGTTTCCCGGCCTTGCCCGGACCGGAGGGCGCTGTAGACACCAACGCATGACACCAGAGTATCGCCTGCACTATGCCCCGGACAATGCGTCGCTGATCATCCGGCTGGCGCTTCTGGAACTGCGCGCGCCGTTTGACACCGTGCTTGTCGACCGCGCCAGCCGGGCACAGGACGGCGCCGCCTACCGCAGGGTCAATCCGGTGGGACGGATTCCGGCGCTGGAAACCCCGCAGGGGCCGATCTTCGAGACAGCCGCCATACTGCTGTGGCTCGCCGACCGGCATGGCGCCCTGATGCCCGCCGCCGATGATCCGGCACGCGGCGCGGCGCTGTCCTGGCTGTTTTTCCTGTCCAACACCCTGCACGCGGAATTGCGCATGCTGTTCTACCCCGAAATCTATGCCGGCCCCGGGGCCGGCGAACAGATTCGCGCGCCCCTGACGGCCGGCCTGCAGCGCCACCTGAGCCTGCTCAACCGCCAGGCCGCAACCGACACCGGCAGTTTCGGTTCCGCTCACGCCCTGGCGCTCGACCTGTATCTCGCGCCCCTGCTGCGCTGGTGCGCGCTCTATCCTGCGGGGCACACCGATTGGTTCGACCTGCAGACCTATCCTGCCCTCGCAGAGCTTGCCGCCCGGCTCGAGGCGCGCGACACTGTGCGCGCGGCTGCACACGCCGAAGGGCTCGGCCCCCGCCCCTTTACCGCTCCACGACACGCAATCCCTCCGATAGGAAGCGCAACTTAACCATGTTCCTTTCCGTTTTCGACATGTTCAAGGTGGGCGTCGGCCCCTCCTCTTCCCACACGATGGGTCCGATGGTCGCCGCCGCCCGATTTCTGGATGCGTTGCGCGCCGCCCCGTTTCAGTGCGCCGGAGTCCGCGCCACCCTGCACGGCAGTCTGGCCTTTACCGGCGTAGGCCATGCGACGGACCGCGCCACCGTGCTCGGCCTCGCCGGGTTCCGCCCGGAAACCTATGATGCCGCCGCCGCCGAGACAGCGTTGGCGCAGATCCGCGACACCCACAGGCTGCATCCCGAAGGGTTGCCGGAACTGATCTTCGATCCGGTCCACGACCTGAAGTTCGACTTTGGCCCGAACCTGCCCGGCCATGCCAACGGCATGATCCTGATGGGCACGGACGCACAGGGCGACGTGATCCTTCAGGAAACTTATTACTCGGTGGGCGGCGGTTTTGTCCTGACCGCCGACGAACTGGCCGGGGGCAAGGATACCGACGACGGACCGCCGGTGCCCTACCCGTTCAAGACCGCGAACGAGATGCTGGCGATGGCGCAGGCCTCGGGCCTGTCGGTTGCACAGATGAAGCGCGCCAACGAACTGGCACGCGGGACGCCGCACAGCCTCGACACCGGTCTGGCGCGGATCTGGCAGGTGATGAACGACTGCATCGACCGGGGGCTGCACAATGACGGCATCCTGCCAGGCGGGCTGAAGGTCAAACGCCGCGCCCGGGCGATCCACGACGCGCTGCTGGCCGAACGCGGGCTGAACCAGAACGCACCGCATACGATCAACGACTGGATGTCGGCCTATGCCATGGCAGTGAACGAAGAGAACGCCGCCGGTGGTCAGGTCGTCACCGCCCCCACCAACGGCGCGGCCGGTGTGGTGCCGGCCACGATCCGCTACTGGCTGGACCACGTGCCCTCGGCCAGCACGTCGAAGGTGCCCGATTTCCTTTTGACCGCCGCCGCCATCGGTGGCCTGGTAAAGTACAACGCCAGCATCAGCGGCGCCGAGGCCGGGTGCCAGGCCGAAGTCGGCTCGGCCGCCGCCATGGCCGCTGCGGGATTCTGCGCCGTCATGGGCGGCACCCCGGCGCAGATCGAGAACGCCGCGGAAATCGCGCTGGAACATCACCTCGGAATGACCTGCGATCCGGTCAAGGGGCTGGTGCAGGTGCCCTGCATCGAACGCAACGGGCTGGGCGCCATCAAGGCAGTCTCGGCGGCATCTCTGGCGCTGCGCGGCGATGGTGTGCACCTGGTGCCGCTGGATGCCTGTATCGAAACCATGCGCCAGACCGGTGCCGACATGTCGGAGCGCTACAAGGAAACCTCGCTGGGAGGGCTTGCGGTCAATGTGCCCAACTGCTGATTCTGTCGCCCAGGGTGACCCGACACTCTGACACCGCTGCAACCCCCGAAACCGGTCGCCCGACCCGACCTGCCGCAGTTTCAGAACCTTCCCGCAAAAGTTGAACAATTTCGCGGCACAATGCTCTTAGTAGTGGCTTGCCAGACAATCAGACTCTGTCTAGCTTTCCGGAATGAGCAAGGATAACCCCCTCCTGGGCATCGCGCTGATGTTCGGCTTTTGCGTCGTTGCCCCCATGGGGGACGCGGTGGCGAAGCTGCTGGGCGGTCAGGTTCCCATGGGGCAGATGCTGTTTATCCGCTTTGGGGTACAGGCCCTTGTCCTCTTGCCACTGATTCTGTGCACGGGCCGGGTGTGGCGGATGCACGGTCGGGTGCTGAGGCTGACGTTTCTGCGCACCGTGCTGCACATTCTCGGCATCGGCATGATGTTCACCGCGCTGATGTATCTGCCGCTCGCCGATGCCGTGGCCATTGCCTTCATCATGCCTTTCCTGATGCTGGTGCTGGGGCATTTTGTGCTGGATGAAGAGGTTGGAATACGCCGCCTGCTGGCCTGCGCCGTTGGATTCATCGGCACGCTTCTGGTCGTCCAGCCCTCGTTCGCCGAAGTCGGCTGGCCGGCGCTGCTGCCGTTGGGCGTTGCGGTCAACTTTTCCGTCTTCATGCTGGTGACGCGCCAGATCGCCAAGGATACCGACCCGGTCGGCCTGCAAGCGGTCAGCGGTGTCATGGCCGTCTGCCTGATCGCGCCGTTCCTGCTGCTGGCGCCGGACGATATCTTGCCGGTCTTTGCCTGGGAACAGCCGGATGCCCATACCTGGAAGCTGCTGTTCGGCATCGGCCTGCTGGGGACGCTGGGCCATCTTCTGATGACCTGGTCACTGCGCTACGCCCCTGCGGCCACTCTCGCGCCGATGCAATATCTGGAAATTCCCATCGCGACGATCATCGGATTTGTGGTTTTCGCGGAATTCCCCAACCCGCTTGCCACTCTCGGGATCTGCATCACCATCGCCGCAGGACTTTACATCGTGATCAGAGAGCGGGCCATGATGAAGTCGTCGCGGCAAGCGCCAGTATCAGCTGATCCAGTGAGCGCGCTGGCAGAATAAGAAGCATTTTCGCGGCCTCGAAGCGCAGATGCACCGGCCCCGCCACCTCGTTGGATGTCCCGACCCGCCCGTCAGGGGCAAAGTCAATGCCGTCGATCGGCCAGCGCAGCCCCTGCGACTGACCGCGCACCGGCCCAAGCGGGTACAACGACACCCGTGTGCCCGGCGGCAGGGTCAGGTCAAGTTCCGGCGGGCAGAGCATCATCACATCTTCCTCCCCGATCAGGATGCAGCGCCGCTCCGGGTAGCGCCCCAGCACAGTCATCGCGGCAAGCTGATGATCCACCCGCCCGCCCAGGAACCCGTAACCCAGCACCAGCGGCGCCGTGACATGACGCAGGCATTTGTCAAAGTCGGTGCTGTCCTGCTCGGAAATCCGGTGCACCACGCCTTCTGGAAGCGCGGCCAGAAGCTCGGGTCTGGCGGAATCCATGTCGCCGATCACCGCTTCCGGCACGATCCCCGCCGCGTGCAGCACATTTGCTCCCCCATCCGCGGCGATGACCGTGTTAACCTTGGCCGCCAGAGCCATCAGCCCGTCCGGACGGGTTGCCCCACCGCCAACGAGCAGAACTGTCGCCATTTTGAGAACAATTGGATTTTTCATATGCTATTAGGGGCCACTTGGGAAACAGATCACAATCTGGCCACGAAATGATACCCTCAGAGGCACAGATTCGGTCAGCTTTGGTCTTGGGGTATATGCTAAACACACTGTTGCAAGAAATGTGAAAGTGAGCAGCACATGGTCAGTTCAAGCAAGATCTTAACGGTCTCCTATGGAACGTTTTCGTGTACCCTTGAGGGGTTCGACGACTCGTTCGACACGATGAAGGCCATCGCGGAATACTTCCGCGACCTCGCGCAGGACGATCGTTATTTCGGCGCTGAACCCCCGACCCCGGATGCTGAGATGCTGGCCCGAATCGCTGAACGCGAGATCGAGCGCCGGGTCGAAGCGCGGATGGAAAACGGCAGTTACGTGCTGCGGCCATCGCTGGGCGCCCCCCGCGCGGAGCCCGCCCCCCGCCAGGAACCCGCCGCCGCCCGGCCTGAGGCCGAGGCGCAACCGGCGCCGCAGGCTGCAGCGATGCAACCGCAGGAACCCGCGCCGGTCGCTGCCGAGGCGCCCCCTGCCCCCGTGACCCCTGCCCCTGTGGCCGATGCAGACGATCCCCTGGCAGCCGAGCCGGAGATGGCGACAGAAGCCGACGATGCGGCAGCCGAGGCCGACAGCGCGGCTACAGAAGCCGACAGTGCGGACGAGGCAGAGTCCGACGTGGCCGACTCCGATCTGGATGACCGCGATGAGGATGACGCCGAAGTCATGATGCCCGCTTCGGCCCCGGTCGCCACCGAGGCCAACAGCGTCGCCGCCAAGCTGCAACGTATCCGGGCGGTCGTGTCGGCCAGCCGCGGCAGCACGCCCGCCGCCTACTCCGAGGACGAACATGCAGACGTCATCGCGGCCTCTGCCGAAGAGCCGGAGGCGTCGCTTGTAGATGTCACGCTCCAGGACGGTGACGACGAAGACGACGGCTTTGACAGCGCCGCCATCTCGACCTTCATGGGCAGCCTTGGCAGCCCGGACGAAGACGAGAGTGACCTGGCCGAAGCCTCGCCTGTGGTAACGGATGACGCCGAACAGGACGTGGAAGACGAGGATCTGGACGATCTCGATCTGTCCGATTTTGCCTTGCCTGCGGACGACAGCGAAGAGACTGACGAAGCTGACACCGAAGTGGCCGCAGTCGCCCGGGCAGCGGAAGATGAGACCGACAGCCAGGACGACGGCGACAACCTGTTTGATGATACCCTGTCCAGCGACGCCGCCTTTGAGGATGACCTTGGTCTGGACGAGGCCGCGTTTGACACCCCGGATGCCGACGAAGCGCACAGTGCGATCGACGATGTCGCAGAGGAGCAGGCGCCGGCGCCAGTTGCCGAGACCCCCGCTTCGCACCCGGTGCGTGCCCGTGTGGTCCGCGTCAAACGTGTGGATTACAATGCCGCCGTGGCCGCTGGCACCTTGAAGGAAACGCCGGCTGTACAGACCCCGGCCAGCAGCCTGACCGCCGAACAGGAAGCCGATCTTGCCCGCGAGCTTGCCGAAGTGGCGGGGGAGCTGAACCAGGACTTTGACGACGGTGACGACTGGGATCTCGCCGCAGCACCGCGCCAGACTTCGACCACCCTGTCCGACGACATCGACGCCGAAGACGATGACTGGGATGCGCCCGAGGCAGAGGCCGCCGCGTATTCCACCGCAGAAGTTGCGGATAGCGATCCCGAAGTTGATGTCCTGAAGGACGATGCCGACGAAGTTTGGGACACGGCCGATCACAGCCTTGTCGCCTCTGGCGATGCCGGCTTGCTGCCGGATCCGGCGGCACCGGACGCGCCTCGGGATGTGTCGCATTCAGAGCTCGGCATGGACGACGAGTGGGACGACGACACCGAAAACGACGCCGCCCCCCTGGCCGCGAGCCGCGACGAGACGCCGGAAGGCGAGGACTCGGTCGATGCGGCGGTCGAGCGTATGGCACGCGACGGCATCCGCAAGGCGGTCAAGATGTCCAGCCCGGCCCGCGTCATGCTGACCGAAAACAAGATCGAAGAGGATGACACTTCGGTCGAGCGCATTCTGGACGAGACCAACACCCAGCTGCAGGAACCCGAAGGCAACCGCCGCCGTTCGGCCATTGCCCACCTGCGGGCCGCCGTCGCCGCCACCCGCGCCGACCGCATTCTGGGCCGCAAGAAGGATACCGAAAAAGAAGCCGAGCCCTACCGCGCCGACCTGGCCACCGTTGTGCGCCCGCGCCGCCCCGAGACCCCGGCTGCGGCCCGTTCGGAACGTCCCGCCGAGCTCAAGCCTGCACCGCTCAAGCTGGTGGCCGAACAGCGTGTCGATGCCCGTCCCACCCAGGCAGAGGCAAACGAAACGGTTCGCCCCCGTCGGGTGATCCGCGACGACACGGCGCCGGATCTGCTCGACCTTGACGAAGCCGCTGGCGGGTTCGCCGAATTCGCCGAAGACATGGGCGCGACCGAGCTCCCCGAACTGCTGGAGGCCGCCGCCGCCTACATGTCCTTTGTCGAAGGTCGCGACCAGTTCTCGCGCCCGCAGCTCATGACGCGGGTGCGTGCCGTCGAATCCGAGGAATCCAGCCGCGAGGACCGTCTGCGTTCCTTCGGGCAGCTGCTGCGCGAAGGCAAAATCGAAAAAACCCGCGGCGGGCGTTTCACGGCCTCCGAGCGGATCAGCTTCAAGCCGGGCGCCCGTGCCGCCGGCTGACATCGAAAGCGTTGAACGAACAAAAACGGCGGGCCTGAGGGTCCGCCGTTCTGCATTCCGATTTGCAGGTCGGGCGCAGCCCCGGCCCTGCAGGCTTTACCCGAAACAGCATCCGGTCAGCGCCGCGCCGCCCATCGCGCCGGGGGGTCGCGGCTGACAGCGCAGCGCGAGCCTGCCTACTTGTCCGCGTCCGGATCAGCCTGTCCGACTCCGCGGAAGACATATTTCAACGGCAGCGCCCACAGCAGCCCGAGCGCCAGGTAGATCAGCAGTTCGAGCAGGATCGGCGGCCGCCCGAACCAATTGACCACCGAAATCGCCACGACAATGTAGACCGGCAGCCCGACCAGAAGGATCAGGGCCGACAGACGGCGGCGGGTCTTGTAGCTCAGCGCCATGGCTCTCTCCGGTTCGTTATGTTCAGTCAGCGAAGGGGTCCGTCACAAGGATCGTGTCCTCACGCTCGGGCGAGGTGGACAGCAGCGCCACCGGACAGCCGATCAACTCTTCGACGCGGCGGACATATTTGATCGCCTCGGCAGGCAGGTCGGCCCAGCTGCGCGCGCCTTCGGTCGACTGTGACCAGCCCGGCATTTCCTCGTAGATCGGCGTGCAGCGCGCCTGCGCATCCGCTGCGGTGGGCAGATAATCCAGCCGCTTGCCGTCGAGTTCGTAGCTGGTACAGATCTTCAGCGTCTCAAAGCCGTCGAGCACGTCAAGTTTGGTGAACGCGATCCCGTTGACGCCGGAGGTGGCGCAGGTCTGACGCACAAGCACCGCATCGAACCAGCCGCAGCGCCGTTTGCGCCCCGTCACCGTGCCGAATTCGTGCCCGCGCTCGCCCAGACGCTGACCGTCCGCATCATTCAGTTCCGCCGGAAACGGGCCTTCGCCGACCCGGGTGGTGTAGGCCTTGACGATGCCGAGGACAAAATCGATGGCGCCCGGCCCGATGCCGGTGCCGGTTGCTGCCTGCCCGGCAATCACGTTGGACGAGGTCACGAACGGATAGGTGCCAAAGTCGATGTCGAGCAGGGCCCCCTGCGCCCCTTCGAACAGGATCCGCTTGCCCGCCCGGCGCTTTTCGTTCAGCACCTTCCAGACCGGAGCGGCGTATTCCAGCACCAGGGGCGCGATTTCGCGCAGGTCCGCCAGCAGCTTGTCCCGATCCACGGGATCAAGACCCAGCCCGCGGCGCAATGCGTCGTGATGCACCAGTGCGCGGTCGACACGTGCCTCGAGCGTGGCATCATCCGCAAGATCCGCCACCCGGACCGACCGGCGCCCCACCTTGTCCTCGTAGGCCGGGCCGATGCCCCGGCCGGTGGTGCCGATCTTGGCAACGTTCGTTGCGGATTCGCGGGCCCGGTCCAGCTCGCCGTGGATCGGCAGGATCAGCGGCGTGTTCTCGGCAATCATCAGCGTCTCGGGGGTGATCGTGACCCCCTGCCCGCGCAGGTCTTCGATTTCTTTCTTCAGGTGCCACGGGTCCAGAACGACGCCGTTGCCGATCACGGACAGTTTGCCGCCGCGCACGATACCGCTGGGCAACAGCGACAGCTTGAACACCACCCCGTCGATCACCAGCGTGTGGCCCGCATTGTGCCCGCCCTGAAAGCGCGCGATCACATCCGCGCGTTCCGACAGCCAGTCCACAATCTTGCCCTTGCCTTCATCGCCCCACTGAGCGCCCACGACGACCACGTTTGCCATGTCTCACGACCTTCTGCTGCGGTTCCAAACCCGCGTCGGTATAGCGACGCTGATCGGCCAGCGAAACCACCAAATTGCAAACAGGCTGGACAGGCCCCGGGCTTCGCGCCATCAATGGGGACCGCGACGCAGACCGGCAAGGGGTGGAGACAGATCATGGGTTTCGTGACACGCTGGCTCTGTGCCTTTGCGCTGCTGGCGCTGACCTACAATCCCACCGCGCTCAGCTATGTGCGCTGGACGGCTGAAAATTATGACAGCCAGTTGCCGCTGACAGTGCTGCTGGGGCTGGTTCTGCTGGTCGGTTACATCATTTACCTGCGCGCCACCCTGCGATCCATCGGGGCTTTCGGCATGCTGCTGATCCTCGCGGTTGTCACCGCCCTGCTCTGGGTGCTTTACGACTACGGTCTGCTGGACCTCTCCAACCGAGACTTCACCGTCTGGCTGGGTCTGCTGGCGCTGTCGCTGGTTCTGGGCATCGGCCTGAGCTGGAGCATCATCCGTCGCAAACTGTCGGGCCAGGCGGATGTGGATGACGTCGACGAATGATCCGCGCGGCCCGGCGCGCCCCGTAACCACCTGCATCGCCTGAAGGACGCCCCCTAGCCTCCGGCCAGCCGCACCGGCTGTCCGTGCGGGGTGTGCAGATAGGCCTCGGTCCAGGCCGACTTGAGATCGTCCAGATCCGCTGCCCCGGCGAGCCCACGCGCCGCAAGCAGCCGCTCGAGTGCCGCGACCCAGGCGAGAAAGTAGTCCTCGCCGCCGTCAAGCTGCCGGTCCAGCCCATGTTCGGCCAGAACCGCACCAAGGGTTGCGGCCCAGTCGGGCCAGGAAACGACCCCGGTGTCGGACAGATGTACGGTCAGCGCAAAGACCTGAGCGTGCCAGGGTTCCAGAAAGACCGGCTCTTTCATGCGTGCTCCAGATAACTTTGCCACAGGTCCAGCACCACCTCGTCACTGGGCGATTCCGGATCACTCCAGAGTTCGGCGGCAGCAAAGACCACGGCATAAAGCGGCTCGGGGCGTTCGCCCAGCCCGTGGGCGTTGCTGTCGGGCAGCACATGCGCACCGTGGCACAGCAACACCCGCCCACAGGCCCCGGCAGCGTAGCCCGGCAGACGGGTGTGGCCGCCAGGGACCAGCCGGTTGGCAGCAGGGCGGCGGGTACGCACGGCATCGCCGGGGGCAAACCGCGCCTTGACATCGCTGTCGCGTGTGGCGGGACCACCCCGCGCCAGTGCCGGTGCCACCCTGTCCGCCGTCAGCGCACGCGGCGTCAGTGCCTGCACCGGCCTCTTGCCCGTTCCGGAGGCCGCGCCCTGCAACTCGTCCCGGGAGACCAGCCCGCGTTCCACCAGCAGATCCGCCAGCCCGGCCAGCCATTTCTCGTAATAGGTAAAGCGCATGTAATCCCTGGGTGCGAGGCTTTCGCGCGCCCGCCGTGCCGCATCAATCGGCCAGGCGCCGAGGGCTCCACAGGCGAGGGTGATCGCCAGCGTCCGCTTGTGCCAGACCGGTGGCGTCGCCGCCGTGCCCTCGGGTTCAGGCAGCACCGGGCCGTCGCCGAACCGTCCACCCATATCGTGCACGCGGCTCATTCCGGCGCCCTCGCAAGCCCGGTGCCGATCATCGAATCGCGGGTGACCAGTGCCGCCAGCGCCTCTTCGGTCAGATCGTCAGTGCCTGCCGGCCTTTGCGGCAGCACCAGATAGCGGATTTCAGCCGTCGAATCCCAGACCCGTACCGTCTGGCCTTCGGGCAATACCAACCCGAACTCGGCCAGCACCTGGCGCGGCTCGCGCACAACGCGGGCACGGTAGGCATCGGATTTGTACCAGGCCGGCGGGATCCCCAGCAGCGGCCAAGGGTAACACGAGCAAAGCGTACACACGACGATGTTATGGGTGCTGTCGGTATTTTCGACGGCAACGATGTGTTCGCCCTGACGACCGTAATAGCCCATTTCCGAGATGACGGCCGTCGCATCGCCGAGCAGGCGCGCCCGAAACGAGGCGTCGGCCCAGGCCCGCGCCACCACCCGCGCGCCGTTCTGCGGCCCGATCCGGGTCTCGTAAGTGTCTATGATGGCATCCAGCGCCGCCGGATCGACCAGCCCCTTGCGCACCAGCAGGGTTTCCAGCGCCTTCACCCGCAACGCCGGGTCGGATGGCAGCAGGCTGTGCGGGTGGTCATGGTCGTGATGGTCATGTGGCATGGCGGGATGATGCGCCGAAGGCGGGGTCCGGGCAAGGCCCAACCGACGGCCAGCCGCTGCGCACAGGGGGGCATGGCGCCCGAACTTTCGGCTGATTTTCGTGCCGCGCAAGAGCCTGGCGGCACCACTCGGGGCAGAAGTCCCGCAGGGCGGCAACAAGCGGGGTTGCGCAGAGCCTTGCGAGCTTCTAAGTACGCGACGATCCGGACCAAAGGCAGCCGCAATGGAAAACGTCATCCTCATCATCCACCTGCTTCTGGCGCTTGCGCTGATCGGGGTGGTGCTCATGCAACGTTCCGAAGGCGGTGGCCTTGGCATGGGCGGCGGCGGTGGCGGCGCCATGAGTGGCCGCGCGGCAGCAACCGCTCTGGGCAAGGTGACCTGGGTTCTGGCTGCGGCCTTCATCTGCACCTCGATTGCGCTGACCGTGATCGCGGCGGCCAACAGCTCGGGCAGTTCCATCATGGACCGGCTGACCGGCTCGGCTCCGGCCAGTGCGCCCGCCGACATCACGACGCCCGACATCAACACAGATGGCCTGTTGCCGCCTCCGTCAGCTTTGGACGGCGACGCGACGTCTCCACTGGTTCCGCGCGCGTCGGACTGACCGCGCAGGTCACGACTGCAGGATCCAACCACCTGCCACGCCACAACAATTTGAGCTTCGCATGCCAACCGCAACAGCATCTTGCGGTTGGCTGGACATTTCAATGCGAATCCTCTATGGCTTTAATCCCGTGATGCTGCGGTCCGTGACAGGGCCGTGGGTACAATTTCCTGAACTAAATCACGGGGTTCGCGCCACATGGCACGTTTCATCTTCATCACCGGCGGTGTCGTTTCTTCTCTTGGCAAGGGGCTCGCCTCGGCGGCGCTCGGTGCCCTGCTGCAAGCCCGCGGCTTTTCGGTGAGGCTGCGCAAGCTCGACCCCTACCTCAACGTCGATCCCGGCACGATGAGTCCCTTTGAACATGGCGAGGTCTTTGTCACCGACGACGGCGCCGAAACCGACCTCGACCTTGGTCACTACGAACGCTTTACCGGTGTCTCCGCCCGCAAGACCGACAGCATCTCGTCAGGCCGCATCTATTCCAACGTGCTGGAGAAAGAGCGCCGTGGCGACTACCTCGGCAAGACCATCCAGGTGATCCCGCATGTCACCAACGAAATCAAGGAGTTCATCTCGATCGGCGAAGACGAGGTCGACTTCATGCTCTGCGAGATCGGCGGCACCGTCGGTGACATCGAGGGCCTGCCCTTCTTCGAGGCGATCCGTCAGTTTTCCCAGGACAAGCCGCGCGGCCAGTGCATCTTCATGCACCTCACCCTCCTGCCCTTCATCAAGGCGTCGGGCGAGTTGAAGACCAAGCCGACGCAGCACTCGGTCAAGGAACTCCGCTCTATCGGCCTTGCGCCCGACATCCTTGTCTGCCGCTCCGAGGGTCCGATTCCGGTCAAGGAACGCGAGAAGCTGGCGCTGTTCTGCAACGTCCGTCCCGACAGTGTGATTGCCGCGCAGGATCTCAAGTCGATCTACGAGGCACCGCTCGCCTATCACCGCGAAGGGCTCGACCAGGCCGTGCTCGACGCGTTTCAGATCACCCCCGCGCCGCGCCCCCTTCTCGACCGCTGGGAAGACGTCGCCGATCGCATCTACAACCCCGAAGGCGTGGTCAATGTCGCCATTGTCGGCAAGTACACCCAGCTTGAAGATGCCTACAAGAGCATCGCCGAGGCGCTGACCCACGGCGGCATGGCCAATAGGGTCAAGGTCAACATCCAGTGGGTCGACGCCGAGATCTTCGATTCCGAAGACCCTGCGCCGCATCTCACCGGCCTGCACGCCATCCTTGTACCCGGCGGTTTTGGCGAACGCGGCACCGAAGGCAAGATCAAGGCGGCGCAATATGCCCGCGTCAACAAGATCCCGTATCTGGGCATTTGCCTTGGCATGCAGATGGCGGTGATCGAAGCTGCCCGCAACGTGGCCGGGGTGAAAACCGCAGGGTCCGAAGAATTCGACCACGAATCCGGCAAGAAACGGTTTGAACCGGTGGTCTATCACCTCAAGGAATGGGTACAGGGCAACCAGAAGGTCAACCGCTCGGTCAGCGACGACAAGGGCGGCACCATGCGGCTGGGCGCCTATGACGCGGTCTTGACCAAGGACTCGAAGGTTGCCGGAATCTATGGCACCACCACTATCGACGAACGCCACCGCCACCGCTACGAGGTGGACACCCAGTACCGCGAGCAGCTGGAAAAGGTCGGCCTGTGTTTCTCGGGCATGTCCCCGGACGGCAAGCTGCCCGAGATCGTCGAATGGAAGGACCATCCCTGGTTCATCGGCGTGCAGTTCCATCCGGAACTGAAATCGAAACCGTTTGACCCGCATCCGCTGTTCAAGGATTTTGTGCGGGCAGCCAAGGATGTGTCGCGGCTGGTGTGACGCTGAGGCGCACAGCACCTGGCGCAGGTTTGCATCCCGCGCCTGCCCCCTTAGCCCCGCGGCGCGGGGCTCTGCATGCATCACCATCGCAACCGGTCGCCGCTGGCGGCCATCAGTCCGTTCAGGTTCAGGCGGTGAAAAGGATACTCTGGACCGGCGCCAGCGGCTGATCCTGTCCCGACGTATAGATCCCATGACCTATTCCCGTCAGGCCTGAACCTTTGCGCAAATGCTTATGGCGGGCCCCTCCGGTATCCATATGGGTATCGCAATCAGCTCTTGGGGGGCTCAAAATGGTGACCATCAGAATAACGACCCGGAGAAACAGAATTCAGTGGCGGCTGAGCGGCCGGTATCTGGCCAACCGGATCAGACGAACCCGCAATTCCCGCTGCGACCGGGTGAGCCCGATGTGCCGCGACGAACTGGCCGCACTTTTTGCCGCCGACATCTTTCAGGCAGACCGCGCGCATGAGACGCGCGCCGCGAGCAAGCGTCTGACGATCATCTAGAAAAGGTGACGTCGAAACGCTGCGGCCCGAATGCACGAACCCTGTTCGGGCCGCAAACACTCGCGCGGCGCAGCCGCCACACCCCCGGCATCACCGGGCAAAGAGCGAATGCCCCTGACCGCACCAGACATGCGATCCCCGACCGGCGCGCGGCAACGCAGCCCACTTGCGCCCGTCCGTCGCGACGGGGCATAAGCAGCGGATGCTGTCCTATCAACATCACTATCACGCTGGAAATCTGGCTGACGTTCACAAGCACGCGTTGCTTGCCTGGATGCTCACGTACCTGATTCAAAAAGACAAACCACTTTCGTATATCGAAACGCACGCGGGCCGTGGTCTTTACGATCTGACAGCACCCGAAGCGGTCAAGACCGGTGAGGCGGCGATGGGCATCACCCGCGCCCAAAGCTGGTTCGCCCCCGACCATCCCTACCGCAAGGCCGTGGACTCCCTGCGGACTGATCTGGGGGCATCGGCCTATCCCGGCTCCCCCCTCATTGCGGCCAAACTGCTGCGGGATCAGGACACCCTTCATTTCGCAGAGCTTCATCCCGGAGAGGTCGCCGCCCTTCGCGAAGCGCTCTGGCAGTACAGGGGGCATACATATCAGCAGGATGGCTTCGAGCTGGCGCAAAGCCTCTGCCCGCCGGAACCGCGCCGGGGCCTGCTGCTGATCGACCCGAGCTACGAGATCAAGTCCGACTATGACACCATCCCGAAAACTCTGGCGCAGCTGCACCGGAAATGGAACGTCGGCGTGCTGGCCCTCTGGTACCCACTTCTGAAATCCGGCGCACATCTCGAGATGCTGGGTCAGTTGCAACGCGATCACCCCGATGCCCTGCGTCACGAAGTGACATTCCCCCCGATCCGGGACGGGCACCGGATGATCGGCTCGGGGATGTTTGTGATCAACCCGCCTTTCGGCGTCGAAACCGAGACAGAATTCCTGACCCGGAAGTTCGCCCGGCTGACGTAGGGCCACGGCATCTGGCCGCCACGGCGAGGAGAATCGTGAATCGTTCCGCAGCTTGGTGTGACACGGTGATCCGATCACCCGGCCCGCTTTGGGCGAATCCGCCGCCGAATTGCCTCAAAATAACTCTGGACCGACCAGAAGTTGCCCCGCACACTGCCTGCCGGGGGTGCGCCCGCCCGCTGCACCGCCCGCTGCAACGGAGGCCGCCATGTCGACACCAAGTCCCCGGACCCTTGTTTCCGCCCACTTCGTTCCGCGCCATCCCGGGGTGGACTGATCCATGTCTTCCCGCCTGCATCACTGGCTCAGCGCACCGAACGCCGCCTGGCTTGATCCGGCGGATACACCTTTGGCGATGGCGACGTTGCTGGTACGCATGGCCCGGGACAATACTCTGGCGGATCTGCTGCGCCCGTCACAGATCGACCACATCCTGGCCCAGCGCTATGATCTGACACTGGCCGAAGCCGGAGACATGCGCCGCGCCTCGGAAGGCTGCGCCACGGTGGCCCCCCGGACGGAAGCGCTGGCCCGGCTGATGCGGTTGAACGTGCCACAGTCCGAGCGGGCTTTGCTGGCGGTCTGCCTGCAAAATGTCCTGCACGCGTCCGGGACCGCTAGGGGCGCCTCCGGCCTGCCTACCGGCGCTGTGGCGCGGATTCTGGGAATTGACGCGCAATCCCTTGTGCCGCCGGGAAATTCTTGATCCAATGGCCGGTGACAAGATCCCAACAACATCGTCCAAGGCACCATGTTCGCAGATTTCCTGAAACGGCTGACCCAGGCCGACCCAAGCCCGCTTGCCGACTCGGATGCGCGTCTGGCCCTGACCGCCCTGTTGGTCCGGGTCGCCCGGTCCGACGGCAACTATGACCACCTCGAACGCCAGCGCATCGACCGGATCGCGGCGGCGCGCTACGGGCTGCCGCCCGCCGACGCCTCCGACCTGCGCATGCAGGCCGAAGAGCTTGAATCCCAGGCGCCGGATACCGTCCGCTTCACCCGCGCGATCAAGGATGCGGTGGCCTACGATCACCGGATCGCCGTGATCGAAGCGCTGTGGGAAGTGGTTCTGGCCGACGGCGTACGCGAGGCAGAAGAGGATTCGCTGCTCCGGCTGGTCTGCAGCCTGCTGGGAGTCAGCGATGTCGACAGTGCTCTGGCACGCCAGCGGGTCACCAGGGACCCCTGATTGCATCCAGGCGGATCTGCGATCACAGCGAAACGCCCCGGCTGCCCGCGTCATCACCGGTTCCGGTCTGGAGTCGTCGCGGCTGCGTCAGGCCCCGCAGGCGGCAGACGAACGGTGCCTTCTTAACCCCGGGGCATTCCGCCCCCGCACGCCGTCGCCGGTCTGCCGCAGGCCACCTGCATGGCGGTGCCACGCCCCTGAATCGCGCTGCCGCGTGGCTGACCAATGGTCAGTTCGCGGGCATATCGCGCCAAATTGCCGAATTGCGCATTGCAATATCGCGAATTTTGCCGCCATCCTGCGGGGTATCGATGATCAGCAACCGGCAAGGCCTACGTGACAGACAGCACCCCCGTGATCGCCATCCGCAATCTCCACAAGCAATACGGCGCGCTTGAGGTTCTGAAAGGTGTCGACATCACCGCGCGGCGCGGCGACGTGGTTTCACTGATCGGTTCCTCGGGATCGGGCAAATCGACATTGCTGCGCTGTGCCAATCTGCTTGAGGACAGCCAGCAGGGCGACATCCTGTTCAAAGGTGAACCGGTGGTCTGGAAAGGCCGCGCCATGGCGCGCCGCCCCGGTGATCCGAAACAGGTCCTGCGCATCCGCACCAATCTGTCGATGGTGTTCCAGCAGTTCAACCTCTGGTCCCACCTCACCATTCTGGAAAACGTGATGGAGGCCCCTGTCACCGTGCTTGCCCGCGACCCGGCCGAGGTCGAAAAAGCTGCGCGCCACTATCTGGACCAGGTGGGCATCGGCGACAAATGTGACAACTACCCCGCGCAGCTGTCCGGCGGTCAGCAGCAACGCGCCGCCATCGCGCGTGCGCTGTGCATGGAGCCCGAAGCGATCCTTTTTGACGAACCGACCTCCGCGCTCGACCCCGAGCTCGAGCAGGAGGTGGTGAGGGTCATCAGGGATCTGGCGGCAGAAGGGCGCACCATGCTGATTGTGACCCATGACATGAAAATGGCCCGCGACGTCAGCAAGCACGTCGTGTTCCTGCACCAGGGGCTGATCGAAGAGGAAGGTCCGCCAGAGGCTCTCTTCGGCGACCCCAAATCGGAACGTCTGCAAGGCTTCCTTCAATCCACCACATGAGATCCGGTGCCAGCAGAGCACCGATTCCAGCAAAAAAACACCAAGGGAGAACCACATGAAACAAATCCTTCTCGCCACGGCCGCTTTTGGCCTGTCCGCCTCGATGGCCTTTGCCGCCGCCCATTCCGTCGTGCGCCTTGGCACCGAGGGCGCCTACCCTCCGTACAACTTCATCAACGACGCCGGTGACGTCGACGGCTTCGAACGTGAGCTCGGCGACGAGCTGTGCAAACGTGCGGAACTGACCTGCGAATGGGTCACCAACGAATGGGACAGCATCATCCCCAACCTGGTGTCGGGCAACTACGATGCGATCATTGCCGGCATGTCGATCACCGACGAACGCGACGAGGTCATCGACTTCACCTCGAACTACACCCAGCCCGATCCGTCGTCCTATCTCGCGCTTGACGGCGCAGAGCCGGACTACGCCGCTGGCGTTTTTGCCGCGCAGGCCGGCACCATCCAGGCCAGCCATATCGCCGCATCGGGTGCCACGCTGGTCGAATTCGCGACACCGGATGAAACCGTCGCCGCCGTGCGCAACGGCGAAGCCGACGCCGTGCTCGCCGACAAGGCCTATCTGCTTCCCATCGCAGAAGAGGCCTCGGACCTGTCGATCGTGGGCGATGACGTCCTGATCGGTGGCGGCATCGGCATGGGCATCCGCGAAAGCGACACCGAGCTCAAGGACAAGTTCTCGGCCGCCATCGACGCGATGAAGGCCGATGGCTCGCTGAACGCGCTGATCGAGAAATGGCTGCCCGGCTCGGCGACCTTCTGAAGACCTGACCCGATGGGGGGAGGCGCGGACGCCTCCCCTTCTTCTCTTTGCAAATACTCCCTTGCCGACGCGCGCCAGAGGCACCGCCATTTTCAGTTTCTGCACCGATCCCAGCACCCTGTCCGATGCCGCATGGCTCGGCTGTTACCTCACGACCGGCAAGCATATGGCGCTCTACTGGTCCTTCGGGACCGTGCTGCTGCTGCTGGCGATCACCGCGCCCACCGCGCTGGCCTTCGGCTTTGGCGGCGCTGCGGCGGCGCGCTCGCGGTTTCTGCCGCTGCGCTGGTTCGGTCAGGCCTATATCGCCATCGTGCGCGGGGTGCCGGACATCGCCTTCTTCCTGTTCTTCGTGATCGCGCTGGATCAGGCCTTCGAATACATCCGCCACCGCATCAAATGCCCCGACTGGGACCAGCCGGTGCGCCAGGGCAATGACTTTGTCGTCTGCGCCGAAGCCAAGCTGCCGCTGGGCAACGCCGCGCAATGGATACACGAAACCTATGGCTTCTTTCTCGCGGTACTGACCTTCTCGATCGTCTTCGGCGCCTTTGCGGCAAATGTCCTGTACGGTGCCATGCGCGCCGTGCCACACGCTCAGCTGGAAACCGCCGAGGCCTATGGCATGACACCCCGCCAGACTTTTCGCCGCGTCCTGGTGCCGCAGATGTGGGTCTATGCCCTGCCCGGCCTGTCGAACCTGTGGATGGTGCTGATCAAGGCGACGCCGCTGCTGTTCCTGCTCGGGGTCGAGGATATCGTCTACTGGGCCCGCGAGCTGGGCGGGTCCAAGACACCGCGCTTTACCGACTACCCGCATGGCGACTGGCGGATGTGGTACTTTTTCGCCCTGCTGGTGTTTTACCTGTGTTTCACCCGGGTTTCCGAAATCGTGCTCGAGCGGCTGATGGTCAAACTGACCTACGGCCAGGCGACGCTGGGCGGCGAATCCCAGCGAAAGGCGGCGGCATGAGCTGCTGGGACACCCTCGCCGACTATGGCCTGCGCTCGATCGGCATCGGCGAACGGCTTTTGCCGCGATCGGATTTCACCCTGTGCCAACAGGTCGTGCTGATCGGATCGGGCATGATCTGGAACATCTATTTCGGCCTGGTGGCGCTGGTCTCGGGGTTTCTGCTGGCCACCGCAGTGGCACTTGGCAAGGCATCGGGCCATCGCGTCATCCGCAAACTGTCGGAATGGTTCATCTTCGTATTTCGCGGCTCGCCGCTGTTCATCCAGTTCTTCTTTGCCTACTTCGGGTTTCAAAGTCTCAAGTCAGTCTCGTCAGTCTTTGATGCCTTCTCGGCCGCCTGGCTTGGCGCTCTGATCGTGTTGTTCCTGAACACCGCGGCCTACAGCGGCGAGATTTTCTATGGCGCCCTGCGCTCGGTGCCGAAGGGCGATGCCGAAGCGGCGGATGCCTATGGCCTGTCCGGCTGGTCCAGATTCCGCCGGATCATCTGGCCGACGATGCTGCGCCTTGCCTGGCCCGCCTATACCAACGAGGCGATCTTCCTGTTCCATGCCACCACATTGGTCTATTTCTCGGGATTTCCGGCCTGGCAGCAGCGCGGCGATGCGCTGTACTATGCGAATTACTTTGCCGACAAGACCTTCAACCCGTTTGTGCCCTATCCGATCCTGGCCGGGTACTTCATCCTTCTGACGCTGACCGTTGTCTCTGTCTTCGGACTGATCAACCGCCGCCTCAACCGCCATCTGCCACAGGAGCAGCGTCTCAGAATGCGGTTCCGGCCCAACCTCATCCGCTGATCCGGACCCCGGCTCGGCGCCGACACCCTGGGCACGGTCCAAAACTCAAACCGATTTTCCTCTTGCCAGCCCCCCCGGGCACTCGTTATCCCTAATTTGATCAAATTCCCCCCAACCCCGGTGCCCCATGTCCTCCGCCATGAAGAACTACCTGCGCAAACATCCCGAGGTCCGCACGATCCGTGTTGCCGCAGCCGACCTCAACGGCCAGCCGCGCGGCAAGCGTGTGCCGTCACGCTTTGCCGACAAGGTGGTCGAGGATGGCACGCGGTTTCCGCTGTCGGTGCTGAACCTCGATATCTGGGGCGAAGACGTTGACGACAGCCCGCTGGTGTTCGAATCCGGCGATGCCGACGGCGTGCTGAAGCCGACCGAGCGCGGCTTTGTGCCGATGCCCTGGCTGGAAGCGCCGACCGCCCTGCTGCCGATCTGGATGTTCCGCGAAGACGGACGCCCCTACGACGGCGATCCGCGCCAGGCGCTGCGCGCGGTGGTGGATCGCTACAAGGACAAGGGTCTGACCCCGGTTGTGGCGGTCGAACTGGAATTCTTCCTGATCGACGACTCGGGGCGCAACCTGCAGGTGCCGATTTCGCCGCGTTCGTCGAAACGGCGCAAGGCCGCGGAAACCATGTCGATCCGGGCGCTCGACCAGTTCGACACCTTCTTTACCGATCTCTACGACGCCTGCGAAGCGATGGACATTCCAGCCGACACCGCCATTTCCGAGGCGGGCCTGGGCCAGTTCGAGATCAACCTGATGCACGGCGACGATGCCCTGCGCGCCGCCGACGATGCCTGGCTGTTCAAGATGCTGGTCAAGGGGCTGGCACGCCGCCACGGCTTTGCCGCCTCGTTCATGGCGAAACCCTACGAGGATTACGCCGGCTCTGGCCTGCACACCCATTTTTCCGTTGTCGACCGGAACGGCGCGAACATCTTTGACGACGGCGGGCCACGGGGCACCGCACTGATGCGCCACGCCGTGGCCGGCTGTCTGAACGCCATGCACGATTCCTCGCTGATCTTTGCGCCACATCTCAATTCCTTCGACCGCATGGTGCCGGGGGCGCATGCGCCGTCGGGCATCTGCTGGGCCTATGAGAACCGCACGGTGGCAATCCGCATTCCCTCGGGCAGTTCTGCCGCGCGGCGGATCGAGCACCGGGTCGCAGGGGGGGACGTCAACCCCTATCTGATGCTGGCGGCAATCCTGGGTGCCGCTCTGAACGGGATCGAGGATGGCGTGGAGCCGCCGGATCCCGTGACCGGCAACGCCTATGCGCTGGACCTGCCGCGGATTCCGACCACCTGGGGCGATGCGATCGACGCTTTTGAAAACAGCACCGAAGTGCCGCGCATCTTTTCCGCGGAACTGATCCGCAACCTTGTCCTGACCAAGCGGCAGGAACTGTTCTACATGGCCGAACTCAGCCCCAACGAACAGGTCGAGATCTACCTCGACACGGTGTGACACCGGCGGCGGACAGGCGGCCCCTTGCTGCCACTCCGCTGCCTCTCTACCTTAGGGATGACAGTCCAAAAATCGGGGCCACATGAAAATCGGCATTCTGCAAACCGGCCATGTCGCGGACGACCTCGTCGCCGAGAACGGCGACTATCCGGAAATCTTCGCAACGTTCCTTGCGGGGCGCGGCCTGAGCTTTGACAACTACGCCGTTGTCGACGGCCAGTTCCCCGAGGGCCCCGACGCCGCCGAAGGCTGGCTGATCACCGGATCGCGTTTCGGCGCCTACGAGGATCACCCCTGGATCGCGCCGCTCGAACAGTTGGTCCGCGACATCTACGCGACGGGCCGCCCGTTGATCGGCGTTTGCTTTGGCCATCAGATCATCGCCCAGGCACTGGGGGGGCGGGTCGAGAAATTTTCCGGCGGCTGGTCGGTGGGGCGCAAGCCCTACGTGCTGAACGGCGAGGAGGTGAACCTGAACGCCTGGCACCAGGATCAGGTGACCGCCCTGCCCGAAGGCGCGCAGACCGTGTGCAGCACCGACTTTTGCGCCCATGCCGCCCTGCTGTACGGCGACAGGATCTTTACCATCCAGCCACATCCGGAAATCAACCGCACCTACATCAAGGGCCTGCTGGAGCGCCGCGCCGTCGGCGTGGTGCCCGAGACCCTGCGCCAGTCCGCGCTTGGCGAGTTGGACAAGAGCACGGACAGCGACCGGCTGGCAGACCTGTTTGCGCTGTTTTTCCGGGAAAAGAGGATTGCATGAGCGACTGGAGTGACGAACTTCCCGAAGCCGCGCGGACCTATCTGGCAGACCGCCGGCTCGACGAAGTCGAATGTATCATCTCGGACCTGCCGGGCATCGCCAGGGGCAAGGCGGTTCCGGCGTCGAAATTTGCGCGGCAGAAATATTTCCACCTGCCGGATTCGATCTTTTTCCAGACCATCACCGGTGACTGGGGCGAAGCGGCGGATGAAAACGAAGGCTTCATCGAACGCGACATGATCCTGAAACCGGACATGAGCACCGCCACGGCCGCGCCCTGGACAGGTGACTGGACACTGCAGGTGATCCATGATGCCTATGACCGCAAGGACCGCCCCGTCGGCTGCGCGCCGCGCAATGTGCTGAAACGGGTGTGCGATCTCTACAAGGCGCAGGGCTGGCAGCCGGTGGTGGCGCCGGAAATGGAATTCTTCCTGGTTGCGCGCAACATTGACCCCGCCAAGAACATCGAACCGATGATGGGGCGTTCGGGCCGCCCTGCCGCCGCGCGACAGGCCTATTCCATGACCGCGGTGGACGAATTCGGCCCGGTGATCGACGATATCTACGACTTTGCCGAAGCCCAGGGCTTTGAAATCGACGGCATCACCCAGGAGGGCGGCGCCGGTCAGCTGGAAATAAACCTGCGTCACGGCGACCCGGTGAAACTGGCCGACGAGGTGTTCTATTTCAAGCGGCTGATCCGCGAGGCGGCGCTGCGCCACAACTGCTTTGCCACCTTCATGGCCAAGCCGATCGCCGACGAGCCGGGCAGCGCCATGCACATCCATCATTCGGTGCTGGACACCGCCACCGGCAAGAGCATTTTCACCGGCCCGGCAGGCGGCGAGACGGATGCGTTTTTCAATTTCATTGCCGGGCTGCAGGTACACATGCCCGCCGCCCTGGCGGTCATGGCCCCTTATGTGAACAGCTATCGGCGCTACGTGAAGGACCACGCCGCGCCGATCAATCTGGAATGGGGGCGCGACAACCGCACGACAGGCATCCGCATTCCGCTGTCCGGGCCGGAATCGCGCCGGATCGAGAACCGCATCGCCGGCATGGACTGCAATCCCTATCTCGGGATTGCAGCCTCGCTGGCCTGCGGCTACCTCGGCATGATGCAGGAACTGCGCCCGTCGAAGCAGTTCAAGGGTGACGCCTATGAAGGCGAAGGCGACATTCCCCGGGTGCTGGGGCAGGCGCTGGATCTCTTTGATGCCTCCAAAGACCTGCACGACGTGCTGGGGCGCGAATTCGCCCGGGTCTATTCGATCGTCAAGCGCACCGAATACGAGGAGTTCCTGCAGGTGATCTCGCCCTGGGAGCGCGAGCACCTGTTGCTGAACGTCTGACATTCTGCCCGGCCGGACCGGGGGCGCGGCCCCCGGACCCCCGGAGTATTTTCGAAGAGAAGAAATCGGGAGCCGGGCAGATGGACCTGCTGTTTTCCAACGACAGGCGGGGGCACTATCCGCCCAGCTGGTATGCCGCCACCGCCGACTCCCTGCCGCCCTTTGCGGCGCTGAAGGGAGACACACGCGCCGATGTCTGCATCGTGGGTGGCGGCTACACCGGGCTGTCCGCAGCCCTGCATCTGGCGCAGGCCGGTCTGGATGTGGTGCTGCTCGAGGCGCACCGGGTCGGGTTCGGCGCCTCCGGGCGCAACGGCGGACAGCTGGGGTCCGGTCAGCGCCAGGATCAGACCGTGCTGGAGTCGATGGTTGGCGCAGACCACGCGCGCCAGCTCTGGGAGATGGGGGAAGCGGCAAAGGCGCTTGTCCGCAGCCTGATCGCAGAGCACCGGATCGACTGCCATCTGAAGCCCGGCGTGGCCTGGACCGCCTCGTCAGAGCGCGACGTCGGCCATCTGCACGCTTACGCCGCGCATCTGTCACGGCGTTATGAGTATGACCGGATAGAGGTGCTGGACCGGGGCGCCTGTTTTGCCCTCTGCCCGTCGCCGGATTATCGCGGCGGGATACTGGACATGGGCGCCGGGCATCTGCACCCGCTTCGCTTTGCCCAGGGGCTGGCGCGGGCCGCTGCGGCCGCCGGCGCACGCCTCCACGAGGCGAGCCATGTCCATCACATCACCAGGGGCGACACCGCCGTTGTCCAGACCGACGCCGGCCGGGTCACTGCGCGCCATGTCATCCTTGCCGCGAATGGCTACCTTGGCGGGCTGGAGCCGAAGGTTTCCGCCCGGGTGATGCCGATCAATAATTTCATCGTCGCGACCGAGCCGCTGGGCACACGCGCACGGGAGGTGCTGACCCGGGACGTGGCGGTGGCAGATTCGCGGTTCGTGGTGAATTATTTCAGGCTCAGTCACGACGGGCGGCTGCTGTTCGGCGGCGGCGAAAGTTACGGCTACCGCTTTCCCCGCGACATCCGCGCCGTGGCGCGCAAACCGATGCTGAGGGTTTTTCCGCAGCTTCGGGACGTCAGTCTGGACTACGCCTGGGGCGGCACCCTCGCCATCACCATGAAACGGATGCCTTACCTGACCCGGCCGGCGCCAAATATGCTGTCGGCCTCGGGATATTCGGGCCACGGTGTCGGCACGGCGGTGCATGCGGGCAAGCTCATGGCGCAGGCCATCCAGGGCCAGGCCGCGGGTTTTGACACCCTCGCCGCCGTGCCCCTGCCCGCCTTTCCGGGCGGGGGGATGCTGCGCAGCCCGCTGCTGGCTCTGGCGATGAGCTGGTATGCGCTGCGGGACCGGCTGGGGCTGTAGCAACCCGGCGCGCGCTGCGCGCTTGGCGGCGTCACTGTCCTGAGCGGGCGGCCGATCAACGCAGGTCACGCCCGTATGCCGGCCATAGGTCCTGGCGCACGGCGGGCGCGAACCTGCGCCCTGTCCGATTTCCAGGGCCGACCCGGATATCCGGCCGCCACATCAGTGTGCGGCGGCCCGTTTCGATGCGCCCGGCATCGCGACCGGTCGTCAAGCAGACCGCTGTCAGCCGCCCATCTTGTTGAGCTTTTTCTGCAGGGCCGCGAGCTCTTTCTTGATCGCTTCGAGGTCTTCGGGTGTGCCCTCTTCCTCGGGAGCGGGGCCGGACCACTGTTTGCCGACCGATCCCGACACCGCCTTGAGGAAGGCTTCTTGCTGGGCCTGGACCGCTTCGAATCCCGGCATCTTGGTCATCGGATTGATCGAGCTCATGTTCTCGACCCACTTCGACTGGCTGTCGCGGAACATCTCGAAGCTTTGGGCCAGAAACTGTGGCACAACGCTGGTGGCCTGCGTCGTGTAACTGCGCACGAGGTCGGTCAGGACGTTGATCGGCAGGACGCTCTCGCCCTTGCTTTCGTGCTCAGCCACGATCTGTAGCAGATATTGACGCGTCAGGTCGTCACCCGACTTCAGGTCGACGATCTTGACCTCGCGGCCCACACGGATGAAACCAGCGATATCCTCAAGAGTGACGTAATCACTGGTCTCGGTGTTGTAGAGCCTGCGACTTGCGTAGCGTTTGATCAGCAGCGGTTTGTCCGGGTCAGCCACGGGGTCCCTCCCAAGAATGCAGCGGTGCAGCAAAGTCTAGGCCGCTGTCGGGCAAATGAAAAGGCTTAGCTGCGCGCAGGTGCACATGGATCCTCCGGCACGAAAAAGGGCGGGTTCCGAAGAACCCGCCCTTGAGTTGTACCGTTTGGGAGGAGAACGGCACGACTCGAACAGCTTTGCAGGCCCTTCGGGCCGCGCACCCGTGCGTTGGCTTACTTGACCGGCGCGGCTGTCGCTGCTTTCTTGGCAGCTGCAGTGGCGTCGTTGGTGGCCTTCTTGATCGCGGCGGAAGCATCCTCGGTGATGTCCTTGCCGGCAGCCATCATCAGCTCGACAGTGTCCATCTGCACCTTTTTCGCGATTTCAGCGAAAGCGGACATGTTCTCGGCGGCGGTTTCGGCCTGAGCGGATGCGAAGTCGGTCATCGCCTTGGCGTAGTCAGCGGGCTCGGACTTGGCTTTGGACATTTCGGCCAGCTTGGCAAGCGTGTCCTTGGTCCACTTGGTCGAGATTTCGGTCGACTTGCCAGCGGCTTCCAGAGCCACACCCGAGAGCTTTTCGCTCAGGGTTGCAGTGGTCTTGAACGCGTCGTCCATGGCTTTGGTGTCGACCGGGAATGCGCCCATCATGTCTTTGATTGCGGCGGTGAAATCTTGTGCTTTAGCAGCCATTTTAGTGATCCTTTCGCTTACGGCGGGCCCACCCCGCCTTTCCTGAAGCTGTCACCAATATGCATGCTGCGGCGCGGCATTTCAAGTAAAATTGCTGCGCCGCAGCAAACTTCTGCAAGCTATTGATTTGACTGTCTGGCTTTGATCTTCACATAGCTGCCGGGCGCCGGTTCAAGGCTCGGATGCTGCGAATCACCGGGGGTGCGCGCCTCGGTCCACTTCCCGGAACGCTTGGCCAGCCAGGATTCCCAGCGCGGCCACCAGGACCCCTCACTGAACTCGGCCCCGTTCAGCCAGTCGTCCGGCGTGGCGCTCAGGTCATCGTTGGTATAGTGGCCGTACTTCTTCTTGCTGGGCGGATTGACGATCCCGGCAATGTGCCCGGACTCCGAAACCACAAAGGTCTTGGAACGGCTGCCCATCCGCTGCACCCCGCGGTAGCAGTCTTTCCACGCGGCGATATGATCGGTTTCGCAGGCGATGGACATCAACGGCACCGAAACGTCCCTGAGATCCAGGGTGTGGCCCATAAGCTCGAACGTGCCATCAGCGAACTTGTTGTCCTGACACAGACGGCGCAGATATTGCACCGCCATCTTGCCCGGAAGGTTCGCCCCGTCGCCATTCCAGAACAGCAGATCAAAGGCCGGGGGCGTTTCCCCCATCATGTAACTCTTGATCGCCGGACCGTAGATCAGATCGTTCGAGCGCAGATAGGAAAACGTCCGCGCCATGATAAAGGACTTCAGCAGCCCGGTATCGCCGATCTCGTTTTCGATCCCGTCGATGAAATCGTTCTGCAGGAAGGGTGTGAATTCCCCCTGATCGCTGAAGTCGGTGAGCGCCGTGAAGAACGTCGCGGATTTGACCGAGGTGTCACCCTCCTGTTTCATCAGCGACAGGGTCAGCGCCAGTGTGGTTCCGGCAATGCAGTAGCCAACGGCGTTGACCTGTTTCTGACGCGTGATCGCCTTGACCTCGCGGATGGCGGTCAGGAAGCCTTCGTCGATATAGGTGTCCAGACCGACATCGCGATAACTTTCGTCCGGGTTGATCCAGCTCACCACAAACAGGGTGTAGCCCTGGTCGACAACCCAGCGGATCAGGCTGTTCTCGGGCTTCAGATCCAGAATGTAGAACTTGTTGATCCACGGCGGGAACAGAACAATCGGAATTTCCCGTACCTTCTCGGTGGTCGGACTGTACTGGATCAGTTCCAGCATCCGGTTGCGATAGACCACTTCGCCCTTGGCCGTGGCGATGTTCTTGCCGATTTCGAACGCGCCTTCGTCGGCCAGCCTCACCACCAGCTCACCGTTGTTGGCCTCGAGATCCGCGACCAGGTTCTCAAGCCCCTTCACCAGCGACGCCCCCTCGGTGTCCACCGCTTTCTGCAGCGCATCCGGGTTGGTCGAGAAAAAGTTGGTCGGTGCCATCATGTCAACGATCTGCCGCGCGAAATAGCGCAGGCGCCGCTTTTCGACCGGCTCCATGTCTTCGATATCCTCGACCGCCTGCTGCACTGCGGCGGCGTTGATCAGGTATTGCTGCTTGATGAAATTGAAATAGGGATGTGTATCCCACAACGGGTTGGAAAAGCGCCGGTCCTTGGGCCCGGGGTCTGCGGGGGCCTGCAGCTTGCCCTTGGCCAGAGCCTGCTGGGCCTCAACGAAATGGGTGACAGACTTGCCCCAGAAACTGATCTGATGCTCGAGGATCTTTGACGGATTCTGAACCCATTCCTGCCAGTATGCGCTGACGGCCTTGCCGTAGAGGTCCTTTCCAGGGCCCGACAGGGCCGGGTTTACACGCTGCTTGCTGCCCATCGCGGCCAGGAGCCTTTGGGTCAGCGCCTCGACTTTGGTCAGGTTTTCGTTCAGCCGCTCAAGTTCTTCGGATGCGACGATGTCATTAGTTGTCATTGCGAGATTTCCCCCGTATCTTCGCTGCTGTGCAGAATACCGTCGCCTCAGTCGGGGGGCAAAGCGACGATTTGGCCCGGACCCCGTTCCGGAAACAAGGAGACGCAACATGCGCCAGATGGCGACTTACGACCTGATGGAAACCATCAGGAACACAAATCAGTGGATGGGTGCTACGGCACGCACTCTGGCGTCCTACCCTGCCTTCGCGCTGTTCTCCAACCCGGCGATCCAGTGGATGGCCGCCTGGGGCGAAGTGGCGGAACGCAGCTTTGAACGGATGAACGCAAAGCCCGACTGGGGCATCCGCAGCATCACCTGCGCGGACGGACGCGACCATCTGGTCAACATCGAAACCGTTGTCGAACGGCCCTTCGGCGACCTGCTGCACTTCGATGTCTCCGGACGCGAGGAACAGCCGCGCAAGATCCTGTTGGTCGCGCCGATGTCCGGCCACTACGCAACGCTGTTGCGCTCGACCGTGATCTCGCTGATTCCCGATTGCGAGGTCTATGTCACCGACTGGCACAACGCCCGCGACGTACCGGTGAGCGCCGGCAAATTCGACATCGAGGACTACACCCTCTACCTTGTTGATTTCATGCGCCATCTTGGTCCCGACACCCATGTGATCGCGGTCTGTCAGCCCGCGCCTCTGACGCTTGCAGCCACCGCCTACCTCGCCGAAGAAGATCCCGACGCGCAACCCCGTTCGCTCACGCTCATCGGTGGTCCAATCGACCCTGATGCAACCCCGACGGATGTCACTGACTTTGGACGTCGCGTCACGATGGGTCAACTGGAAGAGACCGCAATCCAGCGCGTCGGCTTCTCTTATCCGGGTGTCGGACGGCTTGTCTACCCCGGTCTGTTGCAACTGTCGTCCTTTGTCTCGATGAATTTGGACCGGCATTCCAAGGCGTTCAACGACCAGATTCTGCGTGTCGCCCGGGGCGAGGCATCGGATCACGACGCCCACAACCGTTTCTACGACGAATACCTGGCGGTGATGGACATGCCCGGCGAATTCTACCTCTCGACGGTCGAGAGGATCTTCAAGAACGGCGAGATCGCGAAGAACGAATTTGTTGTCGCGGGCAAGCCGGTGGACATCGGCAAGATCACCAAGGTCGCGGTCAAGACCGTCGAAGGCGCAAACGACGACATCTCGGCCCCCGGGCAGTGTGTCGCGGCGCTTGCCCTCTGCACCGGCCTGCCTGATTCGATGAAGGCCAGCCATCTGGAACCGGGTGCGGGGCACTACGGGATCTTTGCCGGCAAGAGCTGGCGCAACAACATCCGCCCGCTGGTCCTGGAATTCATTGACGCGAACTCGGGCAAGAAGAAACCGACACCGGCCAACAGCAACGCGGCCTGAGCGATTCCCCGGAACAGAAAGGCCCGGCAGATCCGTCTGCCGGGCCTTTCTTGTTTGGCGCCACGGCGGTGCCGTGGCTGGGCTTTCACAGGTCAGCGGACAGCGTCAAACACCATATCCATCATCGCCTGCGTGCCGCGCGAAAACTCCAGCGGACAGGCATAATCCGCCCCGCCCTGCACCGTGGCATTGAAGGCCGCGACCTGACGCACATAGTGATTTTCCGCCGTGAACCGCCAGACCTGCGTGGTCTGCTCGGGTCCCGAAAGCGCGATCCGCGCCTCACCGTAAACCCCGGCGTTGAACGGCGCGGTCAGGGTCATCACCGCTGCATCGCCGTGAAACACGATTTCCTGATACGGGGCCATGCGCATCGAGACCAGGCCGGTGTAGTGGAAGGATGGGAACTGCGCGGTCAGATGCGCCGTCGTGTCGACATCGCCATCCCAATCGATCCGGGTCGACAGGATCCTGTCCGGTTCTTCCCCGGTGACGAACCGGGTTGCGCCAAAGATGTAAACCCCGATGTCACGCAGGCCGCCGCCGCCGATATTCTTGCGGTTGCGGATATTGTTCGGGTCGGGATTGTTGTAGCTGAACGTGGCGCCGACCCGGGCAATTTTGCCGATTGCGCCCTGGCGGAACAGTGCCTGCGCCTTGGTCCATTGCGGATGGTGCAGAATCATGAAGGCTTCGGCAATCAGAACACCGGTGCTGTCGCTCAGCGCGATCAGGTCATCAATCTCGGCGGCGTTCAAGGCGATGGGTTTCTCGCACAGCACGTGTTTGCCGGCCTCTGCCGCCTTTTTTGTCCATTCCACATGCAGATGATTGGGAAGCGGAATGTACACCGCATCAATATCCGGGTCGGCCAGCAACGCCTCATAGCTGTCATGGATCCGCAATCCGGGCGCCATCGCGACAAAATCCGCCGCCTTTGCCGGATCGGATGTGGCCACCGCGGTCAATTCGCCGCCATTCGCCAGATGGATGGCCGGGGCCATCTGCCGTTTCGCAAAGTTTGACGCACCCAGAATGCCCCAGCGTACAGTCTTTGACATGTTTTGCTCCCTTTGTCTGATGCCGCCATTGCTAGCGCAACCATCGACCGGAACGCCAGAACTCTGAGCGGTTTGACCACAGGGTTGCGGTGCAGCGCCGGATGCGCGGAACTCGCCTGTCCTGCTCACCGGACGGCGCAGCCCGCAGGGTTGCAATTGGTGCGTCCAACGCGATCGGCCGAGCGCAGTGCATAAAAAAGCGGCGGTCGAAATCCCGACCGCCGCCTGATGTCACCATGCGGGAACGTTCAGGCCTGCGCGAGCATGCCCTGTTCGCGCGCAAGTTCGCGCATGCGTTTTTGCAGCTTTTCAAAGGCCCGTACCTCGATCTGGCGGATGCGCTCACGGCTGACATCGTACTGGCCGCTGAGATCCTCGAGGGTGACAGCCTGATCGGCCAGACGCCGCTGTGTCAGGATGTCCTTTTCGCGATCGTTCAGCACATCCATCGCGCTGGCCAGCAAGGCGCGACGCGCTTCGAGCTCATCGCGTTCGGCGTAATCGCCAGCCTGATCGGCATCTTCGTCTTCGAGCCAATCCTGCCACTGCATCGTCCCCTCGCCTTCGGAGCCGACGGTGGCGTTCAGCGACGCATCCCCGCCCGAAAGACGCCGGTTCATCGAGATCACCTCGGTCTCGGTCACACCGAGGTCGGTGGCGATCTTGGTCACATGTTCGGGGCGAAGATCACCGTCTTCCAGCGCGCCGATGCGTGACTTTGCCTTGCGCAGGTTGAAGAACAGTTTCTTCTGACCCGAGGTCGTGCCCATCTTGACCAGTGACCAGGACCGCAGGATGTATTCCTGAATCGAGGCGCGTATCCACCACATCGCGTAGGTGGCCAGCCGAAACCCTTTTTCGGGATCGAACCGCTTCACCGCCTGCATCAGGCCGACGTTCGCCTCCGAGATCACTTCGGCCTGCGGCAGTCCGTAGCCGCGATAGCCCATGGCGATCTTCGCCGCGAGGCGCAGGTGCGACGTGACCATCCGGTGCGCGGCCTCGGTGTCCTGCTCTTCGACCCAACGCTTGGCCAGCATGTATTCTTCTTCCGGCTCCAGCAGCGGAAACTTGCGGATCTGTTGCAGGTAGCGGCTCAGCCCGCCTTCCGGCGACGGGGCCGGCAGATTGCCATAGTTGCTCATCCCTCTTCCCTCCATTATATCGGGGCCGCGATATGTTTATTCGCTTAACATGCATATGGGCAGCGGCCCGAGGGGTTTCAAGCGCAGTACGCGCCATTGGTTTCCATGAGATTAACGCAAAGAGAGGCGAAGTGGATCCATATGTCAGTGCGCTCACGCGCATGTGCTGTTTGCGAGAGCCCTTTAGCTGCGCAAATGCGCAATAAGCGTCGCCATATCCGCCGGAAGCGGCGCCTCGAAACGCATCCATTCACCGCTCACCGGATGTTCAAATCCAAGTTCGGCAGCATGCAGCGCCTGACGCGAAAACCCCTGGACCGCCTCGGCCGCCGACGCAGACACCGCCGATGCCGCCAGCTTGCGGCGCCCGCCATAGGTCGGATCCCCCACCAGCCCGTGGCCGATATGCGCCATGTGCACACGGATCTGATGGGTCCGCCCGGTCTCAAGCCGGCATTCCAGCAGCGCCAGTGTCGGCGGCGTGCCGAATGTCTCGAGCAAGCGTGCCCGTGTCACCGCGTGCCGCCCCTGACCAAAGAATACCGCCTGTTTCTGGCGGTCGGTCCGGTGCCGCGCCAGTTGCGTTGTCACCTTGATCACCGCCCCCGGCTCGGCGGAAACGCCGCGCAGGCCGCGCAGACGCGGATCACCGGTGTCCGGTACGCCGTAGCACAGCGCGCGGTAGCTGCGCGCGACGGTGTGCGCCTCGAACTGGGCGGCCAGACCGTGATGCGCGCGGTCGGATTTCGCCACCACCAGCAACCCGCTTGTGTCCTTGTCGATGCGGTGCACGATGCCCGGCCGCTTTGCGCCGCCGACTCCGGACAGGTCATCGCCGAAATGGTGCAGCAGCGCGTTCACCAGCGTCCCCGACGGCGACCCCGGTGCCGGGTGGACCACCATGCCCACCGGTTTGTTGACCACGATCAGATCCGCATCCTCGTAGAGCACATCCAGCGGGATGTTTTCCGGACCGATATGGCTGTCCTCGGCTTCGGGTATGGCGATGTCGATCACGTCCCCTTCGGCCACCCGGGCCTTGGGATCAGTCAGAAGCTCGCCGTCGCGCGTCACCTGCCCCTCGCCAATCAGCCGGGCCAGCCGGGTGCGCGACAGCGCCGCCGCCTCTGGCACATCGCGTGCCAGCGCCTTATCAAGACGCGGCGGCGGTGCCGCGCCTATCACCACCTGCATCACGTTGGACGCCATGACCGATACTCCCGAGCCGCCCCTGCCAGAGCCGGCCAATCTGAAATTCCTGCGGTTGCTTGTCACGACGCTGACAGCCACCATGATTGTCGGGCTTCTAATCATCATCACGCTGATTGTCATCCGCTACCGTGACCGCAGCGCGCCGCTGCCCGACGCGATCACGCTGCCGGATGGCGCCACCGCCACCGCCTTTACCCAAGGGTCCGACTGGTATGCCGTGGTGACAGCGGACAACCGCATCCTGATCTTCGATCGCAGCACCGGCGCGCTGCGCAAATCCATCGCTCTGGATTAAAGCGCGATTTCCCAGGCCTGTTCGACGAGGTCCACGCCGAAACTGTGCACCGGCCGCGCGTCCACCAGCTGCCAGCCGTTGCGTGCATACAATGCGCAGGCCGCCCGGTGGCTTTCGTGCGTCCACAACACCATGCGCCGGTACCCGGTGTCGCGGGCATAGCCCATGCAGGCGCGCAGCAGCCGCAGGCCCAAACCCTGGCCGCGTGCCTCGGGGGTCAGCAGGAACAGCCGCAGCTTGGCGGTCTCGGCATCCTGCCGCACGCAGAAGATGCTGCCCAGCCGCTGACCGTTGCGCACGGCGATCCAGGCCCGCTCGCAGGCCGGGTCACGGTCGCGCTGATAGGATTCGAGGATCTCTGCCACCAGCGCCCCGAAACTGGGATCAAACCCTTCGGCGCGCGCGTAGAGCACCCCGTGTTGTTCCACCAGCCAGCCGACATCTGCCGGTTCAAGATCGCGCAGCATCACATCCATGCCAACAGATAGCCTCGGGCATGCTTGCATTTCAACACCCTGCAGCGTAGGGAACCGCCCTTGAAACTGATTGCTGCAAAGACGCCCGTCCGGGCGGACAAGCGGCCCCCGCCGCGGAGCACGCCATGGGCATCAATACCGAACGCGACATCGAAGCCAACCTGCAGATCGGTCCCACCGACCTCGGCATGGTGCGCCTGTTCGTCCTGACCGATCAGCTCGAGATCCCGATGGATTTCACGCCCGAAGAGGCCGAGGAAATTGCCGAAGAGATCCGCGCCGCCGCCGCTGCCGCCCGCAAGGTCAAGCCGCGCGGCAAGCGGTAGGCAGCGTCACGTCAATACGACGCCAGCACAAAGTCGGGGTCGCGCATCATCTGCAGCCGCCGCGCGGCATGGATCGCAAATCGGCGGATCAGTGCATTGCGCCGCGCTCCGGCCAGCCTGGTCTCGGGTGCCATGCGCAGGATTTCCGCATCATAGGCATCGGCGATGATCAGGCCGGTGCCCTCGGGCAGCAGGTCGGTGGGAAACGCCTGATCCACTGCCCAGAAATAGCGGTCGCACCAGTCAAGGTATCCCTGCCACTTGCCATCCGACAGGAAATCCGCCCGGCTCGATTTGCACTCGACCACCCAGATGTCGCCCTTTGGGCCCAGCGCCATCACATCCACCCGCTTGCCGCGTTCGGGGGTGAACTCCTCGACCACCGAGAATCCGTGGCTTGCCAGATGGCGGCAGACACCGCGGGCCAGCATCTGACCGGGCATGAGAGAGATATCGGGCGGCATCGACATGGATAAATTTATGAACATTACGTGAACAAATGCAAGCCCCTGCCATCACACCCTTCCATCGGCGCGCTGCGGCCTTACCTTAAGGCGGATATGCCAGCGCTGCCCCATCCCGCCAAGGAGCCGACATGACCGACAAGACGCAGCTCACATCGGCCCAGGCACGCGGTGTCCGCTATGCCCGCGAACTGGAAACCCACCTCACATGGCTTGAAACATTCTCGGGCACGGCGCTGGGTGTTCTGGCGGTGGCGTCGGGCATCTATACCTATCTGGGCGTCTCCTCCCTGCTGGATGACAACGGCGCGATGTCGGTTTTTGCCGCCATCGCCTATTCCGTCGCGGTGTCGGTCGGGATCTTCGTCTTCTGGTCCTACCTGATACGGCTGTTTCCCGCCGTCCGCTCGAAGGGAGCAAAGGCCGGGTTGCTGGCGTCGATGGGCCTTGGCTCGGTGGCGATCATTGCGATGTCCTCCTGGCTGAACGCTGCGGCGCTTGCCGGATCGGCGGCGGTCGAACAGCATCTTGCCAAGACCGTGCAGGACTATCAGTCCTCGCTGGAACGGGCGCATGAGGTCGCCCTCACCGGTCAGTCGCTGGAACGGGATGTGGCCCGGGTACGCCAGAGTTTTGAGGACCTTTCCGAGCAGGAGGCGGCGGGATCGCTGTCCGGCCTGGCCGGGCGGGGCGCCGTGTTCCGGGTGCTGCGCCAGAAATCGGCAGAGCTTTCGGGTCTGGAAACCCAGATCGCGGCGCAGACACCGCTGGTGGAACAGGCCTTTGCCCAGGGCAACGGCATCCTGTCGCGGATGCGCGCCCTGACAGTGGAACCCGGCCCGGTCGAGGCGCGCTCGGTCGAATTCTCGGAATCCGCGGTGCAACTGCAGGGCCTGATCGCGCAGATGCGGCAGCTTTCGGTCGCCGCCCTCGTCGAACGAGCGGCGCAGGATCTTGCCGCCTCGGTTGTCCTGCCGGAACTCGATGGCGCCACCGAGGCCACCCGGGGCAATCAGGCGGCAACCATCACCTCGGTGCTCGAGGTTCTGGCGCAACGGGCACGGACGCTGGAAAGCGCCGCGAAAGGCGTGCTGGCGTTGCAGCCCGCGCCAGAAGTGACCTATACGCCGATCTCTGCGGCGGATGCGGTGATCCTCTATGCCCGCAACTTCGTGCCCTCCTGGGCGGGCGCCATCGCCATTGACCTGCTGCCTGCCGTCCTGGTCTTTATCCTCGCCATCACCCAGTCCGCGATCCGGTCGGGGCGCGAAGGGGTTGGGGTCGAGGACACCATGACCCTGGCCGAACTGCGCGCCGCACTGCAGGCCCTGCGCGACGTGGAAGAGGCGATCGGCCTGCGCGAGGCGCGCGACGTGGCAACGGCGGTCGAGCCCGCGTCGGCCCCTGCCGACGTCGACACAGCCCCGGCCCCGCACCCGCCACATTCGGACATTCCGCGCCTGTCGGGCAAATCCGCATGATCGGCCTGCCCTCGGTTTCGCGCGTGCTGCGTGCCGCGTTGATCCTGCAACTGGGGATCGGCGCCCTGCTGGTGCTGGGGGACATGCGCGAGGGCGGCTTTCGCCTGCCCCGCCTGACCCCGCAAGCCCCCCGTCTTTCCGAACCGGTACGTCCCGGCGATCAGCGCCGGACCTTCAACCCCGGCCGCGACCGTCCGCCTCTGGCACCGCTGCGCGACCCGGGGCCCCTGCCCGACCGGCTGACCCTGACCCATGTCAGCGGCTCCACCTGGCGGCTTGAGGGCGGGATCGTCGCCGGTGACGCGGTCCGCATCGGCGCGCTGATCGACGCCGCGGACGCGCCGGTCGAGACCCTGATCCTGCAAAGCCCGGGCGGGTCGGTTCAGGACGCACTGGATCTGGGCCGCCACCTGCGCGCAGGCGGCATCGGCACCCGGATGCTGGACGGCGAGTTCTGCTATTCGGCCTGCCCCTATCTGCTGGCGGGTGGCGTGACCCGCGACATTGCGCCAGCGGCTTCTGTTGGTGTGCATCAGCATTATTTCGGCGAAAACACCCTGTTGCCTGCCTTTGTCGCCGTCGAGGATATCCAGCGCGGTCAGGGCGAAGTGATGGCCTATCTCGATGAGATGGGCATTGATCCCATGGTCATGCAGCACGCACTGACCACACCATCCGATCAGATTTACGTGCTGTTGCCCACCGAGCTGGAACGATATGGCTTTCCCGCCAGCCGAAACTGACGGCCAATGCCCTCACCGCAAACATGACGCGATCCGAGGTCCTGCGCGGTAATGGCGGTCTCGCACTCAGCCGCCGAAAGCCCTGACGCTGAAAAGATCGTGCCGCAGCCCCCTTGTCGCGGTCGGCCGCACCTCCTACCTTGAGCGTCAGGCGGGTTTCTGCTCTTCACGTTACGGGTTGCATTCCGGTGGCCTTAAGCAATTCCGAGGGAGTTGGCTCTGTCCGGGCCCTGGTCCGGTTACCTGACGCCCACCTGTACATACAGGTCCTCGGGAATGAGATAACCTCACGGTTGCTGCGGTTCCCGCCGCTGAACAGCGCCCCTCGCAAGGGGGGCGCTTTTTCATGACCGCAATGACAGGACCACCGCAGCGACGGAACCTGCAACAGAAGGTCACACAACAGCGCGCCGCGTTCTGCGCCACCGCCACATTGGCCCGCTCGGACATGGGCGCCGTCCGGGCCGCGGGCCTGGTTGGAGCCGAACCGGTCCGCGATTGCGCCAACACCCGTTTCGGCATCGCCTGTCACTGTCGCACGCGGCCACCAGCAACGTCACGGCCACCAGTGCGAAAGAGTTTCACGCTTTCAACGGTTGACAGCTCGGCTGCCCGCAACAGATTGAATACCATTCGAAAGTTTCGGACCGAACTCGTACATTCAGCGTCAAACCGACCGCCGGGGGATCCACAGGGTCCCCCGTATCCCGACAAAGGACCAGACCCTTGGCACAATCTGAAGATATCGAAGCGCTGATCGCCCGTACGGCTCTGGGCGACCGCAAGGCCTTTGCCACCCTGTACGATCAGACCTCGGCGAAACTATTCGGGGTCGCCCTGCGTGTGTTGAACAACAGGGCCAATGCAGAGGATGTCCTGCAGGAGACATATATGAAGATCTGGCGCTATGCGGACCGGTACACGTCGAACGGAATGAGCCCGATGACCTGGCTCATCACCATCGCACGCAACACCGCCATCGACCGGATCCGCGCCACCCGCGATGCGGCCGATGTCGATGCCCTGGCCGACCGGCTTGCCGCGCCCGGCCCGACGCCAGAACAGTCGGCCGTCGCCGGCGGCGAAGCGGCGCGGATCGTCGCCTGCCTCGACCAGCTGGAACAGGATCGCGGACAGGCAGTGCGCGGGGCCTACCTGCAGGGCCTCAGCTATGCCGAGCTGGCGGAAAAATTCAGTGTGCCGCTGAACACGATGCGGACCTGGCTGCGGCGCAGCTTGATCAGTCTGAAGGAGTGCATGGAACAATGACCACATCATCGGAGACTCCGGATGACGGCCTGCTGGCCGCCGAATACGTGCTGCGCCTGATGCCACCGCGCGAAGAATCCGCCTTTGAGGACCGTTTGGCGCAGGAGCCCGGTCTGATGGGTTATGTCACGTTCTGGGCCACCCGCCTGTCGGGCATGAACGACGAAGTCGCCCCGGTGGCGCCGCCGTCCAGAACCCGCCGGCAACTGATGGAGCGGCTGTTCGGACCGACCCAGCGGCAAACCCTGTGGCAGCGCACCGGTCTGTGGCAGGCGCTCAGCTTTGCCGCGGTGGCGCTGGCGGCATTCATGGCCCTGCAGATGCTGCGCACGCCTGAACCCACCCTGCCCGGCACGACGGCACCACTGCTGATCAGCGAAATCGCGGCCGAGGACCAGTCGCTGCGCGTGCTTGCGGTCTATGATCCGAACGAGCAGCGCCTGACCGTCACCCGCACCGCCGGACAGGCCGCGCTGGGGCGCGCGCTGGAACTCTGGGCCATCGCCGAGGGCGCCGCGCCGGTGTCGCTGGGTGTGCTGCCAGACGAACCCAGGGCCACGCTCGCCCTGCCCGCCGATCTGCGCGAACAAGTCGCGGGCCTGACGCTGGCGATCTCGGACGAACCGCCGGGTGGCTCAACCACCGGGGCGCCGACAGGGGCTGTTCTGGCCGTGGGCCAGGTCACCGAACTTTGATCTTCAGTCCGCGTAGTCCGTGACCCGGAAGACAACCAGAGGCGCGCCGCGAACCGGCGCGCCAACATTACCCCAATCAATTCAGTGCACATTCACAAGCCCGGCGACGCGCGGACCTGTGTTACAGTTATATTAAGGCCTCTGGCCCAATCATTCACTGACCCCCTTCGGAACAGCGAGTGAATGGATCAAATGACCAGATTAATTCTCGGAATGTCCTGCGGCCTGATTGTGACCCTGGCTTTGCCTGCCTGTACGGCTCAACCATATTCCAAAGAATCCAGATACAGCTCCGGCTCGGATATGCATCATGTCGGCAATACGGCCCCGGAAAAGCAATCCACACCGGTTGCGGGCGATTCCATCAGCAGCCAAAGCAGGCATCCGCTCGACTCGGTGAGACTGGGCGGCTCGGACCTCGCGGATGCAGGCACCACCGGCGTCGGCATGTGGATCAATGGCGGTGCAGAGCTGAATCCGGCTCTTTCATGGGCAGGGCCACTGGTGCCAATCGTTACGATCCCGGCGAAATACGCGATGAAAAAAGGCATCGTCGCAACCGGAGTCAAGGCGCCGCTTGCCAACGTCGCGGTGGAAAGCGGCAGCATGTTCGGAACCTGCTTCAACCTGGCAAGCCTCGCCGCTGTCGAGCCGATCACCGCTTCGCTCATAGGCATCACCTGCGGTGGTATTTACGCAGTCCGGCAAAACCAGCGCTATCAGAGAGAGACGGGGCGCACGCTCAATGGCCAAATCACCAACCAGACGCCGCCGCCCGGAAATACCGTGCAGGCACCGATCTGACAGCAGAAAATGTCCACCAGAATTTAGCCTCCGCTGACGAGGCCACACCAACGCAAGATTTCGCCATCGGCGCAAACAGACCGCTGTTCCGATGCTTTGTCCGGGAAGCCTATGGCGTTTTCTCAGAATGCGTCGGGCCGAGCATCACGGGCCATGTGATCCAGCACCGCGTTCACGAAACTCGGCTCTTTGCCTTCCGGATAGAACGCCCCGGCAATGTCGACGTATTCCTTGATCACCACCCGCGGCGGCGTGTCGGAATTGACGAGTTCCGCCCCCGCCGCCCGGAACAGGGCGCGGATGGTCGGATCAATCCGGGCAATCGCCCATTTCGCCACGATCGCCCGGTCCGCCATCTGGTCGATCTTGGCCTGCCAGGCGACCGCGTCCTCGATCGTCTTGGTGAACAGGGTGACGTCGCCCTCCATCATCTCGTCGCCCTCGTAGGTCGCACCGAACCGGTGGTCGAGGAATTCGAGGCGCACCTGATCGACGGTCAGGCTGGAATGTTCCATCTGGAACAGCGCCTGCACGGCATAAAGCCGCGCCGCTGATTTCATCTTGCGTTTCATGTTGCCCGAGGGGGCGGCGGTTGGCGTGGTCATACGGAGGTCTTGCCCTTGCTGCTGCCAGCGATCTGGTACTCGTCCCGGGCGGGTTTGAACCCCACGCCTTCGCGCTGGCCGCCCCACTTACGGCTGAGGGCGATCAGATGCAAGGCCGCCGCCGCCGCGCCGCCGCCTTTGTTCTGGCCTGCCGCTTCGGCGCGGGCCTCGGCCTGGGCCATGTTCTCGACCGTGAGGATGCCGTTGCCGATGCACAGCCCCTGCAGGCCCAGCAACGCGAGACCGCGCGAGGAATCGTTGCACACGGTGTCGTAATGCGTGGTCTCGCCCCGGATGATACAGCCCAGCGCCACATAGCCGTCAAAGTTGCTCAGCCGCTCAGCGATGCCCACGGCGGTGGGCACTTCCAGTGCGCCGGGCACTTCGACAGTTTCGTGCGTGCCGCCCGACGCTTCGATCTCGGCGCGCGCACCGGCCAGCAGCTGATCGGCAATGGCGCGGTAATAAGGCGCCACCACAATCAGCAGCTTGACCGGCTTGGAAAATTCTGCCCGTGGCAGGGTGTAGTGGTTTTCGGTTGCCGCCATCATCCTAGCTCCGAGATTTTCTGGGTTCCGACAATCCTGAGGCCATAAGCGTCGAGCCCGACGATCTTTGGCGTCGGCGAATTGGTCAGCAGGGTCAGGTCCGACAGCCCCAGAGACGACAGGATCTGCGCGCCCAGACCGTATTGGCGCAATGTCTTGGGCGAGACTTCGTCATGCACGTCCAGCTTCATCGACGTGTCGCGCAGCAGCACGACAACACCGCGTCCTTCTCTGGCGACAGCCTCCATCGCGACGTGGAATTCCGCCGCACGGCCGCGCGGCCCGGTGCCGACAACGTCCAGCATCGGATCCATCGCGTGCATCCGCACCAGCACCGGGGCGTCGCCGGACAGATCGCCCTTGGTCAGCACGATATGTTCGTCTCCGTGGGTTTCGTCGGTGTAGATCCGCATGTTCCAGTTACCGCCGAATTCCGAGGTGATGACCTCTTCCTTGCGCACCCGCACCAGATTGTCATGCCGCCGCCGGTAGGAAATCAGATCGCTGATCGTGCCGATCTTGATGCCATGCCGCTGGGCAAAGGCGACCAACTCGGGCAGCCGCGACATCGTGCCGTCTTCGTTCATGATCTCGCAGATCACGCCGGCCGGGTTCAGCCCTGCCAGCCGCGCCACATCGACCGCGGCTTCGGTATGGCCCGCGCGCACCAATACGCCGCCGTCCTTGGCGCGCAGCGGGAACACATGCCCCGGTGTCGCGATGTCCTGTTCACCTTTGGAGGCGTCGATCGCCACCGAAATGGTCTTGGCCCGGTCCGCGGCGGAAATGCCGGTCGTGACACCTTCGCGGGCTTCGATCGAGGTGGTGAACGCGGTCTCGTGCCGCGATGAATTGTTGGTCGACATCAGCTTGAGCCCAAGCGTTTCGACACGCTTTGCGGTCATGGCAAGACAGATCAGCCCGCGACCATAGAGCGCCATGAAGTTGATGGCATCCGGGGTGGCCCATTGCGCCGGGATCACCAGATCACCTTCGTTCTCGCGGTCTTCGTGGTCAACCAGAATGAACATGCGCCCGTTGCGCGCATCCTCGATGATTTCCTCGACCGAAGAGATCGCGTCTTTCCAGTTCTCTTCGACCGGACCAGGGGTTTCGTAATCCGCCATTGGACCTCCGCAAATGTCACCGGCGCGCGGGACGGCCGGATGTTACCGGGCAGATAAGCCACAGAGGCGCAATTGACCAGAGCGACGTGCACCCCTCTGTGGCCCTGCCCCGCGAATCGCCCCCCTCGGCAGACACACGTTCGGCGGGCACATCTGTCGACACCGGACCCGATGCCCGGTGCGGCAGGGCACCGTCCCGGACGGGATCAGTCGAACAGATCCTCAAGCGCGTCAAACGCCTCGTCCAGAAACCGCCGACCCAGAGTCTTGCGCCGTTTCACCTTTTTGCGCTTGTCCTTGCAAGCTCGCCCAGGCGCCGGTTCGCCAGCCCGTCGCGTGCGCTGCGGTTTCGCGCCGTCCGGCTGGGGGCCACTGACGGGCAGCCGCTTGAGATCCCGCAACGGTGCGCCACAGGCCGCACAGGACAGTTCGTGTCGCACTTCCCCCCGCAAGATCAATGCTGCACGCGCGCCACAATAGCAGCAGGTGGCGATTCTGGTCGTCTGGGGCATGAACCCTCCGGTACGGTCGGGATTGATATCGCCTCGGCGCCTGCTGTTTGCAAGAGCCGCCGGATTTGCAAATGCAGGGCTGAACTCGCGCAAAGCGTGTGCTATGCTCGCGGCATTGACCCAAATGGATTTTGCCATGTCCGATCTGCCGCCTCCCGCCGCCCCGGCTCCGGCGAACACCAGTCCCGGGATTCCGGCGCTGTCCCGGTTTGACACCCTGCCCTTCACGGTCAGCCTGCGCCGCGTCAATCTCGCAGTCGGCTATACGGCGGCGCTCCTGCCGCTGGCAGTCTGGCTGCCCGGCGCTCTGCTGGGCACCTGTCGGCAAAACAACGGCCTCGATTCGATCAGCCACTATTACTACAGCCCGATCGGCGGTGACCTGTTTGTCGGGGCTCTGTGTCTGATCGGCGCGCTGATGCTGTTCTTTTTCACCATTCCCGAGGATGCCGACACCGTCGAACGCATGAGCCAGGTGGATGAATTCCGCCGCTTCACCCAGCGTGACCTTTGGCTGGCAAAGATCGCAGGGGTCATGGCCTTTGTCATTGCACTCGTGCCGACCGATGGCTCGGGCTGCTTCCTGTCCGAGGACGCCATGCGCGGATATTTCGTCATCCCTGCGGATTTTGGCCTTTTCGGCCCCGGCACTCAGACACTCGATCAGGTGATTGTCGCCTTTGACCTGAGCGCCATATCCGGCGTGCCCTGGACATCCACCCTCCACGGACTGGCCGCAGGCGTGATGTTCGCGATCCTCGGGTACTTTTCGTTGTTCGTCTTCACGCGCGTGCAGTCGCACAAATCAATGCGCACCGCGACCAGCACGGGGCAACGGAAAAAGATTCGCAATGTCATCTACGTCGTCTCGGGCGTGGTCATCTACGCCACGATCCTGGCATTGCTGTTCAAGAAAATCGCCTGCACCGGCGCGGCGGACTGTGCCTATGACGCCAGCAACTTCACCTTCTGGGCCGAAACCCTCGCCTTGCTCGCGTTCGGCTTCAGCTGGCTGACCAAGGGGCGCTTCATCCGCTGGCTTGCGGACGAGCCCGACTAGGCCCGGGCCGCATACAGGGACACAGCCGCCGCGTTCGAGACGTTGAGAGAGCCGAAATCACCGGCAAAGTCGATCCGCACCAGCGCATCGCAGGTCTCTTTCGTCTTTTGCCGCAGTCCCGGCCCTTCGGCCCCCAACACCAGTGCCACAGCCCGGTCGCGCCGACCCTCCAGCGCGGTTTCAATCGTCTGCTCGGCTTCGCCGTCGAGCCCGACGACGAAATAGCCCATGGCCTTCAGCTTCTCCATCGCGTCCGCCAGATTGCGTTCACGCAGATAGGGCTGGCGCTCCAGTGCACCGCTGGCGGTCTTGGCCAGTGCGCCGGTTTCGGGCGCACTGTGGTGCAGCGTTCCGATCACCGCGCAGGCGCCGAACACCTCGGCCGAGCGCAGGATCGCTCCGACGTTGTGCGGATCGGTGACCCGGTCCAGCAGCAGAACCCGCGGCGGCCTCGTACCGTCGCCCAGCGCCACGTCGTCAAGCCGCCCCCAGTTCAGGGCCTTGACCTCGAGAGCGGCGCCCTGGTGCACGGACTGCGCTTCAAGCGGCGCGGAAAACCGGCGCGGGTCGCTGATCTCGGGGGTGATTCCCGCGGCCGTGATCGCGTCCTCAAGCTTTGCCTGCGCATTCAGCGTCACGATCAGCCGCAACTTCTCGCGGCGGGGGTTCATCAAGGCGTCGCGGACCGCATGCAGTCCGAACAGCCACACGGTCTCGGCGGCGGACGCTTTGCGGGACTGTTCTTTTTCCACGACCCATTTGGGTTTTTTAACCATGTTCCGGCCCTTTTGCGATTGCGCGGGACCATGGGCAAACGCGACAGTGACCGCAAGGGATTTTCCAGTTGACGCCGGTTTTATGCACCGGTAATCACCCCCTCACGTCGAAGCGCCCCGGTGCCTCGACAGTGGGCGACAGGCCGCAAGGTGTGGCAGGGGACTGTAACTCCCTCGCGGAGACGCACGCCTGGTTCGATTCCAGGGTCGCCCACCATATTCTCAGAAAACTCAATGAGACCAACGCCGATGCGCCCCGCGCACCTGACGCAGAAAAACCATATATCTCAATGACTTGCAGGTCAGGTGTCCCGCTCGACCAATCCGATTCGGAACGCGCAGCGTCCAGCGCTTTGGCCCCCGGTGAGCAGATCAAACGCATATCCACCCCGCCGCGAACGCCGCAGATTGAACGGCGCGGACCGGACGGTATCCGGGAACGGCAAAGCCAGGGAATCTCGGTTGCGCGGCTGCAACTGCAACCGATGTGTAGATAGTGCTCGGCGCGGGTCTATCGTCGGGGCGGGCGCGATGGAAGCAGTCAGCCTGTCGCTCCGGTGAGCGATGCAAGCGCGCTTTGCATGGTCACGGAGGTTACCTTGGCTGCAGGGAGCGACCGGCCCCAAAATGCTGTTCGTCGTCCTCGCAGGGTGCTGTTCGGAGACTCAGCATTGCAGCACATGCCGGCTCTTGCCGTCGGTCAGGCTGATCTGGGCCAAGGGGGTGCTGACCCCAGGCCAGATTGCGCAAAACAGCCTGACCTTGACTAAATCGACCGGATTGGCCAAGATCGGAGTATTGTATTGATACTCATCGCGGGCTGGAATTGGTCTGTTGAAGGGTAATTTTTGTCCGGTAACCTTGATGATTTCGGTCGGGGTGACAGGGGCTCAGCAAGCCGGATATCCGGACGCGGTACAACAGTTGTCAGAGCAGGATCAACTGCCACTGGCAAGAATTGGACTTTCTACCAACGCACCACAGTTATGATTTTTTTTGATGGGCATTGCGGCCAGATTGGCAGAAACCAATGAGCGACACATTCATTTTCGAAGCCAGGATATCCTCCGGCACGGATGATGCGGAGGAGCGTACGTCGGGGTCGGTATACCTCAACAGTTCCGATCTCGAGATTGTGGATGACGGAGGCAAGACCGGCCAGACCATCGGGCTTCGCTTCACCAGCATCGACATCCCGGCGGCTGCGATCATCACCACTGCCTACATCCAGTTCCAGGTCGACGAGGTCGATACCGGCCCCTCTTCCCTGACGATCCGGGGGGAGAACACAGACGACGCCGCCGCCTTCACCAATGCCCGTTTCGATGTCTCCTCGCGCGGCGCCACGGCGGCATCCGCCGTCTGGGCGCCTGACGCGTGGAACGTCGTGGGGGCGGCGGGGGTCGCCCAGCGGACCTCGGACCTCGCGGCCATCGTGCAGGAGATCCTCGACCGGGGCGACTGGGCTGCGTTCAACGACCTGGCCTTCCTGATCACCGGCAGCGGGGAGCGCACCGCGGAAGCCTTTGAGGGCAGTTCTGCCGGCGCGCCGCTGCTGCATGTCGAATATACCCTGCCGGATGACGGCAATGCCCCGCCGACCCTGGATCTCGACCTTGATGACTCCTCGGTCGCAGGCACCGGCTATGCGACGACCTTTGTCGAGAGCGGCGCTCCGGTGGCGATTGCCGATGTCGATGCCGTGATCACCGACACCGATGACACCGACATGGAGCGCGCCACCATCACGCTGACGAATGCGCAGGCAGGCGATGCACTGACGGTAAACCTCGCGGGCCTGCCGCCCGGGATCACCGTCAATGCGGCCTCGACGACAACCAACATCATCCTGTCCGGCACCGCCTCCCTCGCCGACTATCAGCTCGCCTTGCAGCAGGTTCTGTTCGACAATACGAGCACGTCCCCGGATCCGGTCGACCAGGTGGTCAATGTGGTGGTGAACGACGGCTCGCGGAACTCCGACACTGCCGTTGCCACCGTCGCCATCAATCTATTGCCTGAAGCGCTCGATGACAGCGCGGCCGGTCTTGTGAACACCACCACCGTCACCGGCAACGTCCTTGCGAACGACGATCAGGGCGACACGCCGACCACCATCGTCACCTACGATCCTGTCGGCACCGCCGGTGGCGCTGTGGTCAGCAACGGCAACGGCACATTCGACTACACCCCGGTCACCGATTTCACCGGCACGGATACCTTCACCTACACGATCCAGGACAGCACCGGCGACCAGTCCACGGCAACAGTCTCGATCGCCGTCACCAGCGCTGCTCCGACGGTCTTTGAAGCCAGGATATCCTCCGGCGCGGATGATGCGGAGGAGCGTACGTCGGGGTCGGTATACCTCAACAGTTCCGATCTCGAGATTGTGGATGACGGAGGCAAGACCGGCCAGACCATCGGGCTTCGCTTCACCAGCATCGACATCCCGGCAGCTGCGATCATCACCACTGCCTACATCCAGTTCCAGGTCGATGAGGTCGATACCGGCCCCTCTTCCCTGACGATCCGGGGCGAGAACACAGACGACGCCGCCGCCTTCACCAATGCCCGTTTCGATGTCTCCTCGCGCGGCGCCACGGCGGCATCCGCCGTCTGGGCGCCTGACGCGTGGAACGTCGTGGGGGCGGCGGGGGTCGCCCAGCGGACCTCGGACCTCGCGGCCATCGTGCAGGAGATCCTCGACCGGGGCGACTGGGCTGCGTTCAACGACCTGGCCTTCCTGATCACCGGCAGCGGGGAGCGCACCGCGGAAGCCTTTGAGGGCAGTTCTGCCGGCGCGCCGCTGCTGCATGTCGAATATACCCTGCCGGATGACGGCAATGCCCCGCCGACCCTGGATCTCGACCTTGATGACTCCTCGGTCGCAGGCACCGGCTATGCGACGACCTTTGTCGAGAGCGGCGCTCCGGTGGCGATTGCCGATGTCGATGCCGTGATCACCGACACCGATGACACCGACATGGAGCGCGCCACCATCACGCTGACGAATGCGCAGGCAGGCGATGCACTGACGGTAAACCTCGCGGGCCTGCCGCCCGGGATCACCGTCAATGCGGCCTCGACGACAACCAACATCATCCTGTCCGGCACCGCCTCCCTCGCCGACTATCAGCTCGCCTTGCAGCAGGTTCTGTTCGACAATGCGAGCACGTCCCCGGATCCGGTCGACCGGGTGGTCAATGTGGTGGTGAACGACGGATCGCGGAACTCCGACACTGCCGTTGCCACCGTCGCCATCAATCTATTGCCTGAAGCGCTCGATGACAGCGCGGCCGGTCTTGTGAACACCACCACCGTCACCGGCAACGTCCTTGCGAACGACGATCAGGGCGACACGCCGACCACCATCGTCACCTACGATCCTGTCGGCACCGCCGGTGGCGCTGTGGTCAGCAACGGCAACGGCACATTCGACTACACCCCGGTCACCGATTTCACCGGCACGGATACCTTCACCTACACGATCCAGGACAGCACCGGCGACCAGTCCACGGCAACAGTCTCGATCTGGGTCACCAACGCCGGTGGCAGCAACCCCCCGACTGTTGTTGGTATTCATACGATGTGGTCACATAATATCCCCGACCCTTCAGGCATCGCATACGATNGATTTCACCGGCACGGATACCTTCACCTACACGATCCAGGACAGCACCGGCGACCAGTCCACGGCAACAGTCTCGATCTCGGTCACCAACGCCGGTGGCAGCAACCCCCCGACTGTTGTTGGTATTCATACGATGTGGTCACATAATATCCCCGACCCTTCAGGCATCGCATACGATCCGGTTTCGAATAGGATACTCATCTCGGATTCTGAAGTCGACGAACTGCCGATCTACAACAACGAAGACCTGTTTGCGTTCAACCTGAGCCCTGCCGGACTCGATGCGGCGCCGGATATGACATACGATCTTCCATTCACACCAGAAGCCACGGGGCTGGCGATAGATGGAAACTTAAACCGGATGTACATCACAGACGACGATGCTGCTTCGGTCTTCGTCGTTGACCCGTCAGACCCAACGACCTTGCTGTGGTCACTGAATGTCGAGAACCTCGGCAGCGATGATACCGAGGATGTGGCGGTTGATCCGGCAACCGGAAATCTGTTCATCATCAACGGCTTCTCGCAATCCATTCAGGAGCTGTCGCTCGATCATGTGGGCCAGACCGGGACATTGGTCAATACGTTGGTACTTTCGGACCCGGAAATCAGAGATCCCGAGGCGATCGCGTACGATCCGGTCCACAATGTCTTCCTTGTCGGCGGTGGGTTCAGTGCGGACATCTGGATCGTTGACCGAAATGGCGACACGCTGGCAAAGATCGACCTGCTTGAGGGTTACCGGAATGATCATGTTCCCGGCGGCAGCGGCACGATAAGAACCAATGTGAAGGACATCGAACTGGCCCCCGCAAGCGACGGCAGCGGCGCGACGCACATCTATGTGGCGGATTTCGGGAACAGCCATGTTCTGGACGGTCGACTTATCGAGATTGACCCTGGCGATATTTTTGGGGGCATTGCGACACAAGGGGTTCAGGTGGACGACACGCTCTTCTTGTAGGCAGCCTCAGCAGCGTTCCTGCGCGGCGGGATGACGGCATGCGCGCCCCGGGCGGCAACTGCTTCGTGGCACCTGCGCGGATCCGGGGCGCCGTCCGCAGGGACCGATCCGATCTCCATGCGGGCGCGGATCCGGGCCGGAAGTTCGGGGAGCATCGGAGCGTCACCAACGCTGCTGCCGGTGATTTCGATGGCCCTGATTTCCAACTTCTGCTCGTCGATGCCTAACACGCTGCTGAAAAACCCCGCGCTGGACGCGGGATTTAGGACATGATTCACTTTTCCTGATGGTTTGCCGGAGG
>NZ_VOJI01000050.1 GCF_007923445.1 Puniceibacterium confluentis
TGATCGCTTCATCGTCTGTCTCCTTTGCAAAGAACAGACGAACCCCGAATCGCGGACGTTTCAGGGGAGCAGGTCACCGCAGATCGGGTGGCACCTCGTTGCAGGGGGCCCCGCCCTTGCCTATGCACGCTTGCAGGTTATATCGCGCGTAGGAGGGGCGTCTATGCTTTCAAATATGGACGAACGGCTGATCTTTCTTACGGCCGGGGATAAAGTCGCGTCTTTGATCGAGACCCGTGCTTGGCATGGGCATCCGTTGGGCGCGCCTCAGGACTGGTCACAGAGCCTCAAGACTGCGCTTCAGGTCATATTGGCGTCCCCCTCGCCAACTTTTGTCTGCTGGGGGCCTGAACAGTTCCTGTTCTATAACGACGCCTTTGCCTCCCTACTGGGCGCGGCACATCCGGAGGCGTTGGCGGAGCCCGCGGGGAAGAGCCTGCAGGGCATGTGGCCCGATCTGGCTCCGGCCATGGCACAGGTTGTAAATCGGGGTGAAGCAGCTCAACTGACGACGGCGATACCGAGCTCCTCCGGTCGCCAGGCCATTCAGCATGTGCTGACTCTCAGCCCCCTGGCAGATGATCAGGGTCGGCCGAGGGCGGTTCTTTGCACCATCCTCGAGACGCAAGCCGAACGTTTCAACGCAGATGAGCCCGGCGACCTGCAGACCTTGCAGCACAAGCTGCTGGAACTGACCCTTCTGGAACGGCCGCTAAAGGTGATCCTCGACGAGCTGATGCGAGCGGTTCAAACGTTTATCGGCGAAGATTCCCCCTGTTCGATCCTTTTGACTGACAAGGAAGGCGTTAGGCTCTTCCACAGCGCTGCGATCGGGCTGGCTGAGGCCTATACCGATGCCATCGACGGGTTGGAGATCGGACCGGCGGTCGGATCTTGCGGGACGGCAGCACATCGCAAGTCTGCGGTCGCCGCGGCCGACATTGCTAAAGACAACTTGTGGGAGGATTTCCGGGACTTGGCGCTTGAGCACAACCTGCACGCTTGTTGGTCTCACCCCGTTGTCGGGACCGGGGGCAAATTGCTGGGGACATTTGCGACTTACAGACGTCAGCCCGGACTGCCAACCGCGCTCCAGGACGATTTTCTTGATCTGGTCGCTCGGATCACTGCCCTGGTCCTCGAACGCTATTCGGCCCAGGAAGCGCTGAACGATCAACGACGGCTACTCGAAACCCTGAACCGCACCGGCGCCGGTGTTGCGGCCGAATTGGACCAAGAGGCACTGGTGCAGATGGTCACCGATGCTGGCGTCAAACTTACGGGCGCGCAATTCGGAGCATTCTTTTACAATATTGTAGCGACATCGGGTGAAAGCTACATGCTCTATACCCTGTCCGGGGTCGACAGGTCGGCCTTCAGCAATTTCCCAATGCCGCGCAATACCAAAATTTTCGCGCCGACGTTCGCCGGGGAAGGCATCGTCCGGTCGGACGACATCACAGCCGACCCGCGCTATGGCCAAAATGCGCCGTATAGGGGCATGCCAGAGGGACATCTGCCGGTCCGCAGCTACCTGGCCGTTCCGGTGGTTTCGCGGTCGGGCGAGGTTCTGGGTGGCTTGTTCTTTGGTCATGAAAAACCCAGACAGTTCTCGGTTCATCACGAGAAGCTCATGGATGGGCTTGCGGGTCAGGCATCCATCGCGCTGGACAACGCGCGTCTCTACCGCTCAGCGCAAAACGAGATCGAGGTGCGGCGCCAAGCCGAGGAAGAACTGATACGGATCAAGAGTGATTTGGAACTGGCTCAGGAACGGATCGAGCTGGCCTTGGAGGCCGGTGCGATCATCGGCACCTGGATCTGGAACATCCCGACCGATACCGTCACCGCTGACGAGCGTTTTGCACGGGCCTTCGGTCTGCCAGTTGACCGCTGCCAGAAGGGGATGCCAATGCTCGATGTGGCGGCGTCCGTCCACCCCGAAGACTGGGATCAGGTGCAGGCCAAGATCGAGAAATCCATCCGAGAGGGGGGCACCTACAGAGCTGAATACCGATCAAGAGATGCGGACGGGTGCTATCGCTGGGTAGAGGCCAGTGGATATTGCGAGCTAAATGGCGAAGGTCAGGCAATCCGGTTTCCAGGCGTTCTGATGGATACAGAACAGCGCAGGCAGATCGAGAGCGATCTCAAGCGGCGTGAGGCGGATCTGGCGCTTTTGCTGGATGCGACGGCCGACGGGTTCTATGCGGTCGACAAGGGGGGATATACGACCCGCTGCAACGCGGCCTTCCTGCGCATGCTCGGTTTCGACAAGGAAGAGGATGTCATCGGCAAGCAGTTGCATGAGCTCATTCATCATACGCACGTCGACGGCTCGCCTTACCCGCACGAAGATTGCCCGATCTACCATGTCGCTTCGACCGGTGAGATGGCCCATGTTGACGACGAGGTGTTCTATCGGACGGATGGCACGTCCTTCCCCGTGGAATACTGGGTTCGCCCCGTGATCTGGCAGGGAGAACTGCAGGGCGCGGTCTGCAACATACTTGACATCAGCGAACGCAAGCAGGCCGAAGAGGCGCAGAAGTTGCTGATGCGCGAGCTGAACCACCGGGTGAAAAACCTGTTCTCCATTACGGCAGGCATGATCAAGATGACCTCCCGCCATGCGACCGACGTGGAAGAAATGTCGTCATCACTGACGGGCCGCGTGATGGCGCTCGCCCGCGCACATGAACTGATCAGCAGTTCAATCACGTCACGCCCGAACCATGAGGCCCCCAGCAGTCTCCGCAGACTGGTTGAAGTGGTTCTGGAACCCTATGTCGAGGGGCGTCCCGGAGTGCTTGACCTCACTGGCCCCTCCGTGGAGCTTGGGCCCACGTCTACAACAAACTTCGCGCTCATCATGCATGAGTTGGCCACCAACGCCGCGAAGTATGGCGCTCTTTCGGCTGCAAATGGGAAGCTGCGCGTTGCCTGGGACCTCGTGGGAGACGTGTTGACCTTGGATTGGACAGAAACGGGAGGCCCGGCGTTGGCAGGGCCCCCGCTGCAAAACGGCTTTGGCAGCCAACTCGCGCGGCTCAGCGCCACCGGACAATTGGGCGGTGGGATCGAGCATGTCTGGCATCAAGGCGGGGTCGAGGTCCGCCTGACCGCTGCGCGCGATCGCCTCGCACAGTAGCATGAGGAGCAAGGGCATGCCCGGAACTGACCAATATCTCGCCGGCCTCAAGGTTCTGATAGTTGAGGACGAACCCTTCATCGCACTGGATCTCGCCTACGGCGTTGAGGAGGCGGGCGGGATCCCCTTGGGACCGGCTTCTTCCATCGCTCAGGCCCTGAGGCTGATTGAGAACGAGTTGCCGGATGCAGCGATCGTCGATGTCGACCTGCCTGATGGAAAAATAGGCCCGGTGCTTGCCGTCCTTCGCCCCGGGGTGCCAGTTGTTGTGCATACCGGAGTGGGCCTGCCGGAATCACTGCGTGAGGCCCATCCTGAATTGCTGGTATGCACCAAACCCACTGCCCCTTCCGAGTTGGCTCGACGGCTAAGCGCGGAGATATCCCGGCCTCTCTGATCCACAGGATGCATATCGATTGGCTCTCTAACAGGCTGCTGAAGAAGTCGGGTTCGAAGGACGTTGTTCCTGCCGCAACGATTTGAAGTCGGTTCTCTGCGGCATCGGCGGCAGACGCCGGGTCTGGATTGCCTTTTCCGTTATGCCGCCAGGAGTTTCGGCAGCCTCGAGAGGTTGCAGGCCACCATGGTCATCGTGAACTGCGCACGGACTGGACCTGTCGCGGTTTGGTGCCGCTCCTTTGATCACGTAATGTGCAGCAAAGGAGAGGAACCATGGGCACAGGCAGAACGGATGAAGTTCGCAAGGATGCGGTGCGGATCGCGCTGACCAGCGGTCTTTCGCGGCGTCAGGTTGCGGATGATCTTGGGTCGGCTTGTCGACCTTGAACAAGTAGGTGAACGCGCATTGCGACACGGATGTGGTGTCATCCGAGGGCCGCGAGTCGGCGCAGGAGAACGAGCGGCTTCGGCGCGAGATCCGTATTCTCGAGGAGGAGAGGGATATCCTGAAAAAAGCCACCCAGTTCTTCGCGGGCCAAAAGCCGTGAGGTTCAGGTCATTGAAGAACAGCGCGGGGCCTTCCCAGTCGATCGGCTGTGCCGAGTGATGAATGTCAGCCCGCGTGGCCTGCGGGCGTTCCGGAGCCGCCCTGCCAGCCGCAGGCAGCGCATGGACATGGTGGTTCTGGCCCACATCAAGGAGCAGTCGCGGCTGAGCCTCGGCAGCTACGGTCGCCCCGGGATGACCGAAGAACTGAAGGAGATCGGCGTCGATGTGGGGCACAGGCGTGTCGGGCGCTTGATGTGTGAAAACGGGATCGTCGTTGCAAGAACGCGCAGATTCAAGGTGACGACGGACAGCGATCACGCATTCAACATTGCGCCAAACCTGCTGGACCGTGACTTCACGGCGGATCAGTCTGACCAGAAATGGGCAGGTGACATCAGCTACATCTGGACCCGCGAGGGGTGGCTGTATCTGGCAGTGATCCCGGACCTTCATTCCCGCCGCGTGATCGGCCGGGCCCCCTCTCATCGATACCGCGTATCGACTGCCGGGCAACGGTACAGCAACCGCAGGAAGCGCGATCTGGCGATCCGGGCCTTGAAGATGGCCATTGCCTTCAGGTCACCGCCCAAAGGCTGCATCTTCCACACCGACCGCGGCAGCCAATACTGTTCGCACGACTATCAGAAGGTCCTGCGCGAGCACGGCTTGAAGGCTTCGATGAGCGGCAAGGGCAACTGCTATGACAACGCCGCCGTCGAGACCTTCTTCAAAACCATCAAGGCCGAGCTGATCTGGCGGCGCACCTGGGAAACCCGGCGCCAAGCAGAGACCGCCATCTTCCAATACATCAACGGCTTCTATAACTCGCGCCGTCGGCATTCAGCATTGGGAGGGGAACGCCCCTCGGCCTTCGAACGCCAGGTGGCCCAAACGAGCAGTCGGGGCGGCACAAACACGTGACAGGTCCACAACTGCGTCAGCGAGAAGCGTGGCGAGTTTAAGCCTTGGACGCGCTCATCGCTGCGCAAGCCTTTCAAGGCCGCTCTCAACGAACTGGCGTTTCAGCGTGAGCTCGATGCTGATGAGGATGCAATCGGCCTTGTTCTGCCGGTGTCGACCGGGGGAACTGAGGGCCAGGCGCTTGTTGAGCCGCAGGAGGCCGAAACAAGAGTCGCTGGCGAGTCTGAAAACCTTTCGGCCGGACGTATGGCCAGTGACGCAAGTCAGCGCCCCGAGGCCCCTTCCAGCGCCTCTGGTGAGCTGCAGGCCAATCCCGTAACCGGCACGCAGACACCTGCAGGGAGTGTCCCGGCAAAACCGCCTGCACCGCAGCAGAACGCGGCGTATGAGTTCCCTTTGACGCGCCGCAGTCTGAACACCACGGAGATACGTGTGATCGACATGATCATGCGGGCGCGCAAGTTGAGCCAGAGCCAGGTCATGGACGAACTTGGCCTGCCCCGGCTCGACCGTTCTCTGTGGATGGTGCGGCGTCGTGGAACCACGGCCAGTCCTGACATGCCTGACAGGCTAATGATGTGGTTCAAGGCGAATCGAGCGGTCTGGGCGAAACAATGACTGCCGTGGCCCGACGTCTGGCTGTCGACTGCCTGAACGGCATCCACGGCCGAAAAGGAATGATAACCGTTTCGGCGCCAAAGCAAGCATTTGCCGATCGTCGGCCCCACCATTGAGCACGGACCCTTCAACATCACCGCCATGACCGGCTTTTGCCTTCTTCGGGAGTGATTTGATCCATCGCCCAACCGACGCTGAACCCGTGCAGGATCGTCGACAAAAGGATGACGAGGCCCACCAGCGACCATAATTGACTTTCGTTGATGAACTCAACGTGACTGCCCGCATAGCAGAGGTAGTAGATCGAACCGACTCCGCGCACTCCATAGACAGATACAACTGCACGGTCGCGCAGGTGGAGATCGCTTCCCAGCAACGCGATCCAGCCTGACAATGGACGGATCACCAGCAGCAGCACCAGGGCGATCAGGACGAGCCTCCATGTCAGATCGACAAGAAGGGTCGGCAAAACCGCACCCAGTCCGATCAGCAGCAGCGCCGTCAGGGCGTGTTCGATCGATTCCGAGAAATCGTGCAGGCGCCTGTGGAAGACGTGGTGCTCCTCAATCCGGCGCAGGGTCAGCCCCATGATCACGACCGCAATGAATCCATAACCCTCGATCAATTCGGTTGAGCCGTAGCAGAGCAGGACTCCCGCCAGCGCGATCACCCCCGAACCGGTTTCGGCCAGCGTGGAATATCGGGGCACTGCAAACAAAATGTAGCCGAGCATGCGACCGCCGGCCCAGCCCATCGCCGACCCGACACCTATCCGGTAGATGACATCACGCAGGAACCATTCGAGGCCCCACGCGTCCACGGCGAGGCCTTGAGCGGCAACGATCAGGCCCAAATAGACAAATGGGAAAGCCAGCCCGTCATTCAAACCAGCCTCGGTCGTAAGGGCAAAGCGCACGGGATGCTCAGCACCCTCTTGCGGCGGTCCGACCTGGACCTCGGCTGCCAGAACGGGGTCAGTAGGCGCAAGCACTGCGCCAAGCAAGATGGCTCCAGCCAAAGTCAGGCCAACGATCCAGACGCTCAGCCCGGCAACAGCGAAAATCGTGATCGGCATGGCAACGGCGAGCATCCGCACCGTCGGCGCCCACCGACGCCAAGGGCGCAAGCTGTCGATGCGCATGCCGGTCCCAAAAAGTGCCACTATGACCGTAAGCTCGCTGATCAGCTCCCATGGCAGCGGCGAAACCCTTGGATCGGGCACGACCGGCAGGCCAGGCACCATCAGAGACGCCGAGGCACCAAAGAGTATCATCAGAGGTGCCGACGCCGGTTCGCGTCTTGAGACCAACCGCGGCAACCAGCGCGAAAGAATCACGATAATTCCGATAACCGCAAGCGCGACATGGTAGGGATTGAAGGTCAAGAACGACTCTGGCGACAATTTGTGGGTCTCTCTCGCCGGATTCGGCATTGGTATCGCGAAGATAGTGGAACTTTGAGACCAACGTAATCTCTACAGGAACCGACTCCAACCAATCGGCGAGCGGCAGGGCACAAGTGTGTCGATCTCGACCAATGGGTCCTTCTTGGCGTCCAGGCTCGCATGGCGGTCGGAAAGGTCGAAGAAACTCATCTGCGCCATCGTCAGGCCCCCTGCCCTTGCAGCCGAACGCGTAGCGCTGCGGCCGCAACCTGGAACAGCCTGTGCAGATCGGGTGCCTTGCCGGGACGCTTCCTGCCTCCCGGCATCCCGAAGCGGATCAACCAGGTGCCGAAGACGACCAACTCGGCGGGCTGACCGTGGTTGCAGCACCTTACCCGCACCTGTCCGCTTTAGGAGGGAACTGGGTTACAACAGGACGTCCAGCCCCGACAGCCTCGGCTTCACGCCTCATGTTGTCGACCGGAGCCAGAGGGTAATGGGGATGCAGTCGGGAACGGCACCCGCCGCAACGCCTTTTCGAGGTATTCACCCGGCATCCCTTTGCCCTGCGGCTGCGCCGAAGGAGGTGAACGTCGGGGTTGCCAAACGTTGTCATTGGCCTTGCATAAACCTTGCCGAGGTAAACGTTGCGCAAGGCAAACCCTAACATCAGGCTCAAAAATAATGTGTTTCGCGCAGGTTTTCGCACGCCGTCGCAGGCTTGCAGGTCGAAAAAGCCTTTCATATCAATGACCGCACCTTTCGACTTTTCCCTCGGCGAGCTGAAGATACATTTCGCGGGCCTTCGGCAACTCTTTCGATCACCAATTAGCTTCGACAATTGTGCCCCTCTGGCTCAGCCAATCGATTTTGGAGAACAAAGCGACGTCACCTGATGCAGCGGCGTTGCAAGCTGGATTGGCGAGCAGCGGTGCCGAGATTGACATGAAAACGCCGCAGGATTCCCGCGTCTGCGCCCCCGCGTATCATCCAGTCCCAGTAGGCCAGATGGCGGTCCAGATTGCGGGCCAGATCGGCCGGAAAGCAGAAGGCGAGGATTTCGTCGGCGTCATGACAACACACAGCTGATGGCGAGGCTGCCCCGGATCGAGGTGACGCAGCCAGAGGCGGACGATTGGACCGTCGCGAGGTAGTCGGACGCGGCAGCATGAGCGCAATTGTCGGCGAGGATCAGGGCGCCCACCCGAATCTTGGGGCGCAGCAGCTGGAAGATTGGCAGATACGCGCTTTTCCAGCCATCCAGAAACAGCATGTCGATCGGGCCGGGCACGGATTTCAGCGTCTCGTGCGCGTCCCCTTCAAGCAGCGTGATCGCGTCCGACAGGTCCGCTTTCGCAAAGGTCTCGCGCAGCGCGTTGCATTTTTCCGGGTGCACCTCTGTCGTGATCAAGGCTCCCGCGTTGTCCTTGGCAGCGGCACCGAGATAAAGCGAACTGATCCCGAAGGAGGCGCCGAACTCGACGATCCTGCGTGCGCTGATCGCTCGGGCGAGGATGTAGAGCAGGCGCCCTTCTTCGGGCGATACGGCGAGGTAGAACTCGCCCAGCCGCACCAGCGCGCCGCTTCCGCTGGCGTTGGCCGTGGCATCGGTCGTGCCCGTCCGGTCACTCCAGCGTTTGGCATCTCGCGCGGCGGCCGCATGCAAATCTTCAAGCACGGTCAGGGCGGCGGGATGATGGTTGAGCGGCACGGTGGATGACCTTTGCGCTGAGAGCTGAGTTGGGGCGGACTGTGCGTCCCAACCCACGGCCCAAGGGCCTATTCGGCCGGTTGTGCGTAGGGTTCGGCACGCTCAGAGTCCGTTGCCCCAACGCCGTTCCGCAACACCACGAAGCCAAAAAGCGCCATGGACAGCACACCAAGGACGGAGCCCAGCTTTGCCAGTGTTTCGCCTTGCCCGGTGATTGCCAGAACAATTCCCGGCGTAAGCACAAGCACCGTCGCCACCACCAGCGCGTAGTGAACGGCGGCGATGCGTCGGGAGGCTGCCCGAGGCGTCAGCGCGTAGTAGGTGCCGAAGACCGACATCGCCACGAACCCGATCAGGTTCAGATGACCATGCGCGGGTGAGAGCGTGTGGTCATGAGTGGCGGACATCTGGATGCCCCAGATCATGCCGCAAAGCGCAAAGAGCGCGCCCGTAGCAAAGAACCAAGTTGCAATAGATTTCATCTGTTTATTCCTCTCCTGAGGGTGCGAGGGCGTCATTCTCCATAGGGAGGTTACTGCGCGGAAATGCATATGATAAATCGATTGATTGTATTATGGATATAACCATGGTTAATCTATATAGCTTCGATCTGAACCTGCTCCGGGTTCTGGATGCGCTCCTGCAAGAGCACTCGACCGTGAAGGCGGGCAGACGCCTCGGCCTGACACAACCGGCCGTTTCGGCCGCGCTTGGCCGCTTGAGGGGTGCGCTGGACGACGAGTTGTTTTTCCGCCGGGGGCAGGGGTTGGAGCCGACAGCTTTCGCGCTTTCGCTTGAGGCGGAACTGCGCGAGGTGCTGGACCGGATCGGACGCCTGATCCAGGGCCCAGGCAAGTTCGATCCGGCGACGGCGCAGAACCGGTTCCGGATTTCAGGTAGCGATTTCTTCGCCGAGATGCTCATGCCACGGCTCGCCGATCGGCTGCAGGCGGTGGCGCCCTTGGTGCGCGTGCACCTGGTTGATCTTGTGCCGGATAACTACGTGGATACCCTCGAGAGATACGAGGTCGATCTTGCCCTGATCCCCAAGACACAATTCCCGGATTGGACTGAATGCCAACAGGTTTTCCAGTCATCCTTTTCGGTCATCGCACGGAGTGGGCATCCGCACCTCAGCAAGGCCAGGCTAATCACGGGCGACATCATGCCAATTGATCTGTTTTGCGACCTCGGCCACGTCCTGTTTTCACCCGAAGGAAACGACGCGGCCATGGGCGATGAGGCTTTGGCCCGGGTCGGGCGCAAACGGCACGTGGTCATGACCATGCCGGTGTTTTCCGGTGTTTACCGCGCGGTTGCCGGATCAGATCTCATTGCGCTTCTGCCGACCGCACTCGCGCATCAGGTCGCGCCGTCCGTCGGCTTGGAAGTCTTGCATCTGCCAGTCCCGGTGGCACCAGTTCAACTTGTGCAGGTCTGGCATCGTCGGTTCACGTCCAGCCCGGCTCATGTCTGGCTGCGGGATCAAATCGCAGATCTGTTGCGCCCTCTTTGCGACGCCGAGTGAGGCGCACAAACAAGGAAACCCTTCTTTTTAGCCCTGTGTTTGGTGCGCGACGTCTGACCCATGTAGCTCGACCACGTTTTTTAGCTTGTCGGCGCCGCCTCTCCTCATCGTCTCGAACAGTTGATAGCGACCTTTAAATGGACCGCGCACCAGAAGGAAGAGAGCATGGACAACCTAACAAATGGCCGCGACGTTGGCATAGATGTCAGCTGCGACTGGCTGGATCTTCATTGCCTGCCCGACAGGCTGAGATGCAGATTACCGAACGTGCCAGAAGGTCACGCTAGGTGTTTGATCCCACGGTTTGATGGTGTGATCCTTTCGCAGGAATGGAAGGAAGCACTATGGGAGAAGTTCGT
>NZ_VOJI01000051.1 GCF_007923445.1 Puniceibacterium confluentis
CTCCACGCTGCCGCTCAACACTCAAACCCAACCGGAAGATTCCAGATCAAACCGGCCCTAACCGCGGGGGAAGGTCAAGCGGCACCAGAATTCGACGGGAATCTATCGTTAACCGTACTGGATAGCGCCAAGATTCGGGACGGCTGTCCCCCTTGAAAAATTACGGATGACTTCGAGTTCCTTGTTCGTTCATATTGATCAGAGGAACTCAACGCGGAATCCACCAACGCCCTCAGCATGAGACTTTTACCAACACCATTTTCTCCATCTATAAGCGTGAAGAAATTCCCCGTTCGCGTGCGTTGATCATCGGAAAAGAGTAACTTTTTCAAAGTCACCCTTATGTTCAAATATTAATTCCTGAGCAATCAAAGCGGGGACCTTCTCGATGTGATGCGATCTCTATCTTGGCGACACACTGGTACAGGCGCTCATCGGCATAGTAAACACAACCGGACTCCGGTCGCGGCTGGATGAAAGTTCAGTGGCAGGTCAGGCTGAATGTCCGCTTTCATGGTATACAGAGATTGCGCTCGCGCATGCAGAGAATGCCCGGAATCCGCCCTCCTCTACGGAGGCGCGAGGCGCGGACGGGGTCTTGTCCTAAGGCAAGTTTGGGCCGGTCCGTCCCAATAAGACGCTGACCTTGCGTAGGCCTACAGAGCGCATTAATCCTGTGAAATCCAATGCCCTTTGTGGGTTCGAACGATGCCTTGTGCGTTCACCAAAAGGTGCGATGTGGCACCCATGGGATAGATTGCGGCGTTTATGACGTGTCTCCTTTGCAGTCGAGCAGCTGCTTTTAGGCTCGATACTATGCCAAGACAGCATGCCGCTCTCGAAGGCCTTTTCGAAGTTTGAAAAATATTCTTTTTAACTCTTCACGTTGCACGCATTACATGTTCAGACTTGGCCACGATCCGCTACGTGATCACATTAATTCTGAAAATGAAATTTATGATGTCACAAACCTCAAAAATGGTTGTCGGAACTACAAAACGACAGGCCGATGCGACCCCGTATGCTGCTTCTCTGATCGAGGGAATGCGGGACTTCGGGTATACGCTTGAGACCGCGATGGCGGACGTAATTGACAATTCGATAACGGCTCGGGCATCTCGGGTCGAAATAATTGCAGAGACGACCACGGACGAGCCTTGGATAGCGATCGCGGACAACGGAGCCGGCATGACCGAACTCGAGTTGATCGAGGCGATGCGCCCCGGGTCCAAGAATCCTCTTAAGGAACGTGAGGGCCACGACCTTGGTCGTTTTGGTCTCGGGTTGAAAAGCGCCAGCTTTTCCCAGTGCAGGCAGCTTACGGTGATTTCTCGCAAAGGCGGCGTCACATCGGCTGCGACATGGGACCTCGACAAAGTGGCTGAGACCAATGACTGGCGAGTCGACCTTGAGGACGATCTTTCCGACATACCGGCGCTGGACAGGCTGCCGACGACCGGAACCATCGTGCTCTGGCGGAAGCTGGATCGACTGTCGACGAACTTCCGCCATGATTCCGCGAAACGATCAGCGGAAATCAACAAGGCGATCGTTTTGGCGGAGAGTCACCTCAAACTATGCTTCCATCGATATATGGAAGGCGGCAGACCTGCACTGCGTATCCTCCTCAATGACAGACGGCTCTCACCCATCGACCCATTCGCAATTGACCACATGGCAACCCAAGTGGATCCGGAAGAGCGTCTTCCGCTTCGAAACGGTGAGGTAGTCACGCAATGTTTTACATTGCCGCACCACAAAAAGATGTCGAAGCCGGCTTGGGAAGAGCTGGGTGGTCCGGAAGGACACCTTCGTACACAGGGTTTCTACATCTATCGAGAAAGGCGTCTGATCATCGCCGGCAGCTGGCTCGGTCTGGCGCGCCAAACAGAACTGACAAAGCTGGCACGGGTCCGTGTGGACATTCCGAACACGATGGATGCTGACTGGAAGATCGACGTCCGCAAGGCTTCGGCACAGATGCCGCCCGTGGTCCGCGAGCGGCTGCGCAAGATTGTCGAACGTCTGCAAGGGACCTCGAAACGAACATATCAGCGGCGTGGCCGAAAGCTGGTTTCCGAAGATAGCCTGCCATTGTGGAGCCGCATCCAGAAAGATGGCGGCGTCGTCTACCGCCCTAACGTGGATCATCCCTCGATCATCGGCTTTGGCGAATCCCTGCCGGAGGAATTCCGGCACGGCTTCAGGGTCTGCATTAATCTGCTCGGAACGGGGCTGCCGATTGCCGCGCTTCATGCTGACATGCTGGGCAGTGCAGAAAGCGTGATATCGGACGAAGCTGAATTTGTCGAGCTTGCCGATGCGGCTGAGACGGCCATACGGGCATTGCTCGCTACTGGCATGACAGGAAATGACGTGGCGCGGACGCTATGTTCGACAGAGCCATTCATCCACCACAGAGACGCGATTCGTCGGCTCATCGAAGACATTGAACAGGGAACACATTTGTGACTGCACAACTCAAGCATCTCGACGATGTCATCTCTCAATCGCTCGCTCACGAGCGTAAGAGTGGCACGGACCTAAGGGCATTCATTTCGACCATGAACATGGCGCTCAACGTGAACGCCGCGCCCGAGGCTCTGGAACAGCTTGCCAAGGATATTGAAGAACGGTTCGGCATTACGATGGGCCTGGGTGCCATGGTCGACGATGACAACTTCCGTCCTTGGTTGGATGAGGCAAAGGCAAGCATCGAGCCTTTCTATTGGGACCGATACAAGAAACTGTTGCACAAGAACGGGCTGCCGCAAGACGTTATCACAACGACGGATGAACTGACGGATCGCATTTTGGGGCGCCTCGGGAATCCGGGCCTCGCGGAGAAATGGGACCGACGCGGCATGGTTGTCGGGCATGTACAAAGCGGGAAGACAGCAAACTACACTGGTCTGATCTGCAAGGCTGCCGACGCAGGATATCGTTTGATTGTCGTAATCGCAGGCATTCATAACAATTTGCGAAACCAGACACAGGAGCGGATCGACGAAGGTTTCATCGGTCGGGATACCGGGCGTCTTGCCACGCAGGGAAAGAAGGGCAACCGCGCCATCGGTGTCGGCGTTTTTGATGATCGAAAAATTCCAGTTAGTCTGACCAACACGATCTCTGACTTCAAGAAGATGATCGCCAACACCAATAATGCGGAAATCGACGCTTTCAGAGTCCCAGTGGTTCTGGTTATCAAGAAGAACCACAACACTTTGCGCAATCTGCTGGATTGGCTAAGGGAAAACAGCTCTCGTGGCGATGACCAGATGATCGACCAGCCCATGTTGTTGATCGATGACGAAGCCGACAACGCTTCGATCAACACAAAGTACTCGAAAGAAGAGGTCACGAAGATAAACGGTCAGATTCGCGATCTTCTAAATCTGTTCCACCGCAGTTGCTATGTCGGCTACACAGCAACGCCGTTCGCCAATATCTTTGTCGACCCGGATCAGTATGACGAGGCCCTCAAGGAAGATCTCTTTCCAAAGCATTTCATCGTTGGTCTGGACGCGCCCACGAACTATTTTGGGGCGAAGAAAATCTTCATTGACGGCATTCCTGATGACGGCGATCCGGTCTGGCTTCGCTACATAAGTGACAATGAGGATCTCCTTCCGTTGAAGCACAGTATCGACCAGACGGTCGACGAGCTTCCGCAGAGTCTGAAGGAGGCAGTCCGCGCCTTCCTGATCGCAAGGACGATCAGGAACCTGCGCGGCCAGGCGTCCAAGCATTGCTCGATGCTCGTGAATGCAAGCCGGTTCACGGCGGTTCAGGGGCTGCTTAGAAACCGGTTGCATCAGTATGTGGACGCAATCCTCGACTCCCTCCGAGTAAATGGAACTCGGGGTAAGGCGGCGCTGGGGGACCGGATGATTGCCGAACTGCATGAGACATGGGAACTGGAATATTCAGACGCGGGGTTCGATTGGTCGGACGTTCAGGCGGCTATGCTGGAGGCTGCCGCTGCTGCGAAAGTCGTGGAAGTGAACAGCCGGGCAAACGGGTTGGACTATTCGGGGGACTCCAGCATCGGGCAGACGGTGATCGCTGTTGGGGGCTTTTCCCTTTCGCGTGGCCTGACGTTGGAAGGGCTGACTGTTACTTGGTTCCTGCGAAATACCATGATGTACGACACGCTGATGCAAATGGGGCGCTGGTTTGGTTACCGCAGCGGGTTTGAGGATCTTTGCCGCATCTGGATGCCTGCCGAGGCGATTGACTGGTATGCACATATCGCCGGAGCCAGCGAGGAATTGCATCTCGAACTAAAGAAAATGGAAAAGGCCAAAGCCACCCCTTCGGATTTCGGCTTGGCTGTTCGCAGCCACCCCGCTTCCCTACTGGTCACGGCTCGAAACAAGATGGGCTCGGGGCAGAAACACATTCTGATCGGTCTTTCCAATTCTTGGGTCGAGACCGCGAAGATCACGGCAAAGCCGCGAGAGCTGGCGGCGAACGAAGAAGCCGCAGAGCGGTTACTTGATGGCATGGCCGACCTTGGCTTCGGTCCCGGCGCGGCTCAAAGGGTCAATGGTGGTCATCTTCTGAACGATGTGCCGGTAGATTTGATCGACCAATTCCTGTTGAGTTGGCGCAACCATGATCAAGCCTTCCTGACACAACCTGGGCCGGTCCGGAGTTACATTCGCGATCGTGCCGCGGATGAGCTGAAGAACTGGGACATCCTAGTCACCGACGTGAAGAGCGAAGCGGAGAACTTTGAATTTGCGGGCTGGTCCGTCGGGCCGCAAATGCGTCGCATCGGGTATGCAGATCTTTCCGATCACGTTCTGTCCATGAGTGGCAAACGCGCCCGCATTGCATCGCGTGGTGTAGAGCGTATCGGGGTCGACGAGAGAATGGCGAAGCAGGTAGAGGCCGAGTATCTGGCACAACAGAAGCTGGAAGCGGCCGACGAGAACAAGCGCCCTTCCTTTCCTGACAAGATTTACCGTCAAGTTCGCATCAAGCCTCTGTTTGTACTTCATGTTGTAAAGGTACGCGCGCCGGAGGAAACGGATATCGGTCAGCTCCGGGACAAGAGCATACTTGATAGACTGCCCAAGCGTCCGGTGATCGGATGGAGCATCAGCCTGCCGCCCTCATCAAAGCCTAATGATCGCGTCGAATACATAATCAACACCCAGAAATTTCGCGAAATATACGGCACCGATGAGGACGACGAGGATGCCCATGAAGATTATTGATGGCCCATGGAAGGGCTTGCCAGAAAATCAGGCCCGGCGGGTCGATGGCAAAGGGCGGTATGACTTTTTCTGGGTACGTATGCCGGACGGCGTGCCGGGGTTGCTCTTGCGATTGTCGGTTGAGACTGAAGAAGTTCGGCCCCTGCCAAAGCTGAAGCATGTCGGCGTGTTCTACCGCGTGGTCGAAGGTGCAAATTGCTTGTGCATCACCCTATCAGAAACCTCTCACCTTGATCTGTTTGAAACACTTTGCCGAGACGTCGTGTCGGCTGGCGAACAGGCAGAAGACCTACAGAGTGCGTTGGGTCGCTCCGTGCGCCGTGCGATGCGATGGCATCATCTCCTGCGTGGCGGAAAGAAGGGTATGTCACTCGAAGAACAGCGGGGGCTTGTCGGTGAGTTGGCATTCCTTAGTGAACTTGTGGAAGTGCTCGGGCCAACCAAAGCTGTCGAATCCTGGAAGGGGCCAGATGACAGCGCCAAGGATTTCGAGCTGCCGGGGGTGTTCTTTGAGGTCAAAGCACGAAGAAGCGCCGCCCATCCGAAGGTCAGAATCTCATCCGAAGCCCAGCTGATGGACATCTCCGGAGCAAGACTGTTTTTGCGGGTGCAGGACGTGGATACCACCATTGATGCGGAAGGCGACAATCTAAAGGATATCGTGGTCAGGACGGCATCCCTGTTCGACGATGATGTTGCCGCTCTGGATATATGGGAAGAGCGTCTTTCGGCCACAGCCTATTCCGAAGACAACGTCGAAGAGGAGCGGCGTTGGCAACTGGGTGCGGCGAGAATATTTGAGGTCGTAGAGGGGTTCCCTCGGATCGTCCCTCCATTGCCAATAGGCACCGACGAAGTCGCCTATTCGATTCGTCTTGATGCCTGCACTGATTACGAACGCGCTACCGATTTGAACGGATTGCTTTTTCAGGGGAATCTGAATGTCAGAGCTTGAAGAGTTTCATCATAGCCTGATTGCTGATGTTCAGGGCGACGCCGATGCGATGGGCTCTTACAGCCAAGAAGCCTTTTTCGAGAAGATCGGCGAGATCCTTACTGAAGCCGGCGAAATAGATGAATGTGATTATTGCCATTTCGAAGGCACAAGAACGACAGTCAAGGAAGGGAAGCGGCGTCGCGTGACGCTTCAGATATCGGGATATAGTGGAGATCCGCGTGACGCCGGAGGCGATCTGTCGCTGATATTATGTGATTTCCAGATCACTCCGGAAGTCAGACGGACGGACGGCAAGTATCTGAAAGGGCAATTCGAGAATCTTGTTGAATTTCTTAGGTTCGCCAGGAAAGAAGATTTCCTTGATGAGCTTGAAGAGACGAGCAACGCTGCGCAACTCGCTGATCTGATTCAGCAACGCTGGTCGGTCATCGAAAAATTCAAGCTAATATACGTTACTAACTCAGACAACCGCGCCAAGGTAGATGCACGGCCCGCAGGGGAGATCGGCGGAAAGCCCGTGACCTACAGCGTCTGGGACCTGAAACGCCTTCAGGCCTATGTGGAACAGGGACGCGCGCGAGCAGACCTGACTATAAACTTCGTCGAGGAATTCGGCGGCGGCATCCCTGTACTCAAGGCATCAGGGTCAGAGACTGCGTTGGAAAGTTACATTGCTGTGATTCCCGGGGCACAGCTGGCTGAGATATATGATAAATGGGGCGCTCGTCTTCTGGAAGCCAACGTGCGCAGCTTCCTTCAGGCCCGGGGTAAGGTGAACCAAGGGATCAGGAATACCATCCTCAAAGAACCTCATATGTTTCTGGCCTATAACAACGGCCTCGCAGCGACAGCAGAGAGCGTGGAACTTGAACGGACCGATGACGGTCTCGTCATCACTCGGGCCGAGAACCTCCAGATTGTGAATGGCGGACAGACGACAGCTTCTATCCATGCGGCTCGAAAGGCAGCTGGTGAGGGTTTGAGGGACATCTATGTCCAGCTGAAGCTGAACGTAGTGCCGCCCATCCTGGCGGATACCGTCGTGCCCCGCATCTCGGAATTCGCGAACAGTCAGAACAAAGTCAATGCCGCTGACTTTTTTGCCAACCACCCTTTCCACATCAGAATTGAGGAGCTTTCAAGAAAAATTCTCGCCCCGGCCGGCACCGATGGCTACCGTGAAACGAAATGGTTTTACGAGCGCGCACGTGGACAATATGCCGACGAACGCGGCAAGAAGACACAGGCCGAGCGCAACAAATGGGATGCAGAATTTCCCAAAAGCCAGTTCTTTACAAAGACGGATCTGGCGAAGTTCGAGAACACGTGGGCTGGCAAGCCAGAGGTTGTTTCCAAGGGGGCTCAGAAGAACTTCGCTGCGTTCGCAAAGACGATCGAAAAGCTCTGGGGTCGTAGTGGCAAACGTGTCGGTGAGGCTTGGTATAGGCATCTGATCTCCAAAATGATCATCTTCCGCAAGCTTGAGAAGCTCGTCTCGGCCCAAGATTGGTATGAAGGCGGCTACCGAGCAAACATCGTGACCTATGCAATAGCGAAGGTCGCGCAAGATGCGGAAGTCGGAGACAAGGTCATCGACCTGGGGAGAGTCTGGCGGATGCAAGCGGTTCCACCGGCCCTGGAGGATGCATTGCTTGTCGCGGCGGCAGAGGCGCAGGAGATCATTACCAATCCGCCGGACGGCGTGCGGAATATGAGCGAATGGGCCAAAACGCAAGCGTGCTGGGAACGTTTCAGAAAACGGAGGTTGAGTTATTCCGATGACCTTCAAAGTCTGCTTATCGCCCTTGAAGAGGCCCAGTCCGAGGATGACGAAGTCAAGGATGATGCTGAACTGACGAAAAGCGTCGAAGCGCAGACCAAGGTTTTCGAGCTTGGCGCGAAGTTCTGGCTGAACGCCAGGGATTGGGGGCGGGCCCGCAAGTTGCTGTCGCAGGTGGAGTTCGGAATACTTGATGTCTGTTCAAAGATGCCGGGCAGGTTGCCAACGGAAAGGCAGACGATTGTGGCGCTCGATGTGCTGGCGAAGCTGGAGCGGAGTGGCTTCGGCATGGAGGGTGAGACTTCGGCGGCCGAGTGATCGACAGCCACCTTCCGTTAGTTCAGGAGAGCAAACAACTCACCGCCATGGCGATCTGGTATGCGAGGTAAGGAGGCACAGCATTCCCTACTTGGTGATATTGTTTCGTGCGCGGGCCGCAAAAAAAGTAGTTGTCGGGGAATGTCTGAAGGCGGGCGGCTTCCCGCACTGTCAGAGACCTGCATTGACCCGGATCAGGGTGAATGAAGTAGTGCCCATCCTTCGAAATGTGGCTGGTGACTGTCGTTGACGGGCGATCAGCTGCCTGAGTCCTGAACCGGTCTGCGAAATCTCCTGAACTGCGATTCTTGTGCTTGGGCTGCAGGAACTCTGGGAACTCAGCCAGTTTCGGTGCCCGCCCATAACTGCGCGTGAAGGCCGCCGAAAACATGTAGCGCCCGAGATCATCCGGGATGTGTCCACGCGTCTCGTGCTGCAACGTGGTGTACAGTCTTTCATCGGAAAACCACTGCTGAAGGTATTCCGGCATTACCGACTTGTCGCCCTTCCAGCCGCTTGTTCTGAGATGCGGCAGTTCGTTTGTCACCGCGATCGCTCTCGCCATCGCACGAACCTCTTCAGGTACCGCAGCGGCGCCCGCGATGCGGAAAGCTTGGTTCCTGACGACCTGCTGCCAGGCATCGGGGTCGTCCTTTCGGCTGAGACCACTACGCAGCTTCCACATCCCGGTAACGGCCTCACCAACAGAAATTGGTTCTTGTGCTGTGCCAAGGATTGGACCTACAAGATCGAGACTTTTGGCAAGATCGGTTCGAATACCAAGAATGATCACGCGGTGCCGTGCCTGTGGAACGCCGTGATCCTCCGCCCGGATGATGAAGTCCCGCGCCTCTGCTCTGTTACCTTCGGCAGGAATCGCCTGAGCCAAAGGGAGCAGCCGGTACCCATCCCCGGCGCTCTCGAGATCATCCAGTACTCGACTGAAGATTCCCCCGCCATCCACTTTGCTTGACAGCATGCCTTTGACATTCTCCATGACAAATGCTGCCGGGTTCAGACGGTCAAGGATGCGGACGTATTCCCTGTAAAGGTAATGGCGATCATCCTTCTCCGGGATGTAATCAGTTTTTCCCTTGTTCCGTGAGCGACCGGCCAACGAATAAGCTTGGCATGGCGGTCCGCCAATCAAGATCGTGTTGCCCGCAAATGCTTCACGGACCTTGTCAAGTTCTCCAGCAAGCTCATCAAAGACGCCTTTCGCGCCGAGGACTCGCTGCCGGACCTCATCCTGCGCCAGTTTCCAGTTAGCCGGGTACAGCGCACCCCAATCAGGAAATGGAAAGCCCTTGTTCAGTGCGTCGTAGTACTCCTGTGGGAAGGTATCGAATGACCGCAAGAAAGCGCGAAGGCGCAAGGTCTGCACCGCGTGATCGTCCATCTCGACCGAAAGATGAATTTTCATCCGCGCTTCTTCGCGGCAACCTGCCTGCGAAAATCCCTCGCCAAGCCCACCGGGTCCGGCAAAAAGGTCTATTATTGCGAATTCATGAGGCATGCGTTTTCTTTCTGAAGCGCATGTCTACCAGGTTTGGCAAGTAGCGCCAGGTGTAAAATGGCCGCTGGAAATATATATTCGGAACATGGTTGATGTGGTGGATCAGAAAACAAGATCGCGGATGATGGCCGGGATCAAAGCCTCGAACACGAAGCCGGAAATTCTTTTGCGAAAGGCGTTGCACTCGCGAGGGGCGTTGTTGCGCAACTCGCGCTTGAGGGGTGACAGCCCCTTAGCCCACTGACGTCATGCCGCACGGACGATCTCGGCGCTGCCGAGGGCGTTGAAGCGGTTCATAAGGGCGATGCGGATGTGGATTTCGGCGGTCTGGCGGTCGGGGTCTCTTGCCATGATGCGCTCGCCGAAGGCTTT
>NZ_VOJI01000052.1 GCF_007923445.1 Puniceibacterium confluentis
GTCCGCGCCAAAATAGGCATGCCATCGATAATGAACCCGATAAACCTGCCCGACATGGGCAGAATGAATGGGAACTGGGAATCGGACGTAAAAACTGGCTCTTCGCGGGCGCAGATACCGGCGCGGAAACCCTCGCACGCGCGATGACTGTCATTGAAACGGCCAAGCTGAACGGTCTCGACCCGCGGGCCTATCTGGCTGACATTCTCGACCGCATCCACGATCACAAGATCAACAGGCTGGATGAGCTGCTGCCGTGGAATTGGGCGCCGCTGGCATCAGCAATGGCCAGTCAAGCCGCGTAAGCTGCGGTATCAACGGGGCGCTTACCGTCCAGCGTCTCTTCCACAATCCGCAGCTTCGCGGCCGACGGCCAGCGACGTCGGCGGCCAGCATCGGAGATGATCTTATAGTCAGACATCAGCACGTGCTTACGGTTATCCCTAAGCCTCCATGGTTATGCCTGAGTGTCCGGGCAAAAGAGGTGCCAGTTCACTGGTAGAAAAAACAGGACCACCTCTGTTCTAACCGCCCTTTTCTCCGTCGAAATTCTGCGCAAATTTTTGGCACGCCTTTAATGATTGCAAAAATTCATAGCTTTCTGACGCTTCGCACCTAGCGGAGTACGTATTCAGTTTTGAAGAACTTCGGCGCGTAACTCACTCTGAGTTCAGCGCATCGAGAACCAAAAGTTCGGCTTCTCGCATCCAACTTGGTTGGCGTGCCATACCAATATTCGACGGCACGCGGCGGGTCCAAACACAAAATCTTCCCAGCAGTATTGTCGTCTGTGCTTTTACAGAGAGGTCGATGAAATGTGTGAAAGATGTGGAGATACCTACAAGAACATCATGGATGCCTCCCGTAGGGGGTTTCTGAAAGGCGGCGCCGCCGCCGCTGCCGGGTTTGCCCTTCCTGCGTCTTTGGCTGGGCTAGTGGGGGCTGGTCCCGCTGCGGCACAAGGCATGACGACGATTAAAGCCACACATGGCAGCGGTTTGTGCAATCTTGGTATTTTCCTTGCCAAGGAGCGCAACTTGGCTGCCGCAGATGGGGTTGAATTGGATTTTGTTGTCACACCCACAACGACAGATGTGGTGACCTTGTTCGGGGCAGGTTTGGTCGACATTTCGGTCATCCCGTACTCTAATTACATCACTCTGGTCGACGCAGGCGCGCCGGTTCAGATCGTGGCGGGTGCAGGTGTCGAAGGCTGTATCATGGTCGGGTCCGAAGGGATCACGACAGCTGCAGATCTTAAGGGCAAGAAAATCGGAACATTTCAGGCCGACACGCTGGAAGTGCTGCCGTATGATTTTCTGACCAAGGCGGGGCTGTCGTTCCAGGACGTCGAAATGGTGTACCTGAACACCTCTCCGGAATTGGCTGCTGCGTTTATCAACGGAGCGATCGACGTTGTCAGTCATATTGAGCCTTATGCAACCCAGTGCCTGTCTGAACGTGCGGGCTCCACTGTCCTGACCGATGGTCTGGATCTTTACGGTCCGCAGTATTCGGACTGCGTTCTGGCGGCGCGCATTCCGCTAATCGAAGAAAACCCCGGGGCTGTCAAAGCGGTGATCAAAGCGATGATGACAGCGCAACTGCAATCCGAGCAGGACGTCGATGCGGCTTTGGCTGATACGGTCGGAACGTACTACAAAACCTCGCTTGAGGCGCTAACACTGGCGCAATCGCGTCAGCCTGTGATGATCGACCAACGTAACAACACCGGCTTTTTCACCGACCGTTCGGTTTCGATGCAAAAGATGGGCTATGTCAAAAACACATTGCCTGAAAGCGCCGTGAACTGGAGCTTGCTGGAAGAGGTTATTGCCGAAAACGCTGATCTGTATGGCGCATTGAAACTCAAGTCCGCCTGATTGGAGGAATCAAAGTGACCGACCAGGCAAGCCCTGCACCCGTACGGACGCAAGACAGAAATGGCGTCTCGAGGGATCATCCGCTGCGAAAACTTCGGGCCAAAGCGGCCTCGGTCACCTGGGTTCTCGCCTCGCTGGGGATGTTCGTCGGAATTTGGGAATTGGCGTGGTGGCGGGGGTGGGCAAATCCCCTCCTGCTGCCACCTCCACATATTTTCCTGTCCAACATGCCGGAACAGTTTCGGTTCTTTGATCCCAACGGGCAGCGCGCTGGTGCACTCAGTTCCGGTGGGTCCGTCTGGTCGGTGCTCGGGGTGGTCGGGTGGTCGTCTTTCCGGGTCTTGCTTGGGCTGAGCCTTGGCTTTGTCGCATCCGTGTCGGTGGGTGTGGCGATCAGGTATTTCGATGTTTTCGGCAAGTTGGTCTTGCCTCTTGTCACGATGTTGGCGCCGATTTCGCCGGTGGCTTGGTTGCCTGTTGCGATCTTTATCTTTGGCATCGGAAATCCGCCGGCCATTTTCCTGGTCTTTGTTGCGATCTTTTTTATTATGGTTCTGGCGACCCTTTCGCAGATCGACGAAGTGCCCGCACATTACATTCAACTGGCTCGGGTCATGGGGGCCTCCAAGCGGCAAATCTATTGGGGGGTCATTTTGCCCGCGATCTTGCCGGGTCTGTTTGTGACCCTTCGGATGAATCTGTTTGCAGCATGGATGGTTGTGCTGATTGCCGAGGCGGTTGGCGTTGGATCAGGCCTTGGGCAGGTTACGATGATGGCGCGCAATACGTTCAACGCGAGCCTTGTTTTCTTCACCATGACACTGATCGGGCTTGCCGGGTTTGCGTTTGATCAGGCCCTGCGGCTGATCCAGAAACGTATCTTGTGGTGGATCGGCCCCAGCAATGTAGGGGGACTTTGACATGACACTGGGATTATCCATCTCCAACGTTTCAAAGGTCTGGAACCCGGACGGGCCAGAGCCTATGCCCGCGGTGCAGAATCTGACGCTTGATGTCGCATTGGGGGAATTTGTAGTGCTGCTGGGTCCTTCCGGCTGCGGGAAAAGTTCACTTTTGTATATCGTGGCCGGGCTTGAGGATGCGACGGGCGGATCTGTGACGTTCGATGGTTTGCCCATCACGAAACCTTCCCCCGAACGCAGCCTGATCTTTCAGGAAGCGTCTCTTTTCCCCTGGCTGTCTGTGCGCGACAATGTGGGATTTGGCCTGACCATCAAGGGGATGGCCCCGGAAAAACGCACAAAGCGGATCGACGCCCTGCTGCGTCAGGTCGGGCTTGGTGGCGTTGGCGACAGGCGTCCGCATGAATTGTCCGGTGGCATGCGCCAAAGGGCAGCCTTGGCGCGTGCGCTTGCGATGGACCCCAAAGTCCTGCTGATGGACGAGCCCTTTGCCGCGCTGGATATCCAGACCCGCGCCAGAATGCAGGACCACCTGCTTGATATCTGGCAAAGCTCCGGCGCCTCGGTTCTGCTGGTGACCCATTCCATCGAAGAGGCCCTGGCCTTGGCCGACCGGATCATTGTTTTCACAGCGCGCCCCGGCCAGATCAAGGACGAGATCAAGATCGACATGCCACGACCGCGCGATCGGTATGCACCTGAAATGATTGAGCTAGCAAAGCGCTGCGAGGCGCTGCTGGACGAAGAAGTCACAAAAGCATTCAAGCAACAGGAACTGTCGTGAATATTAAAATTATCTCCGCCCGATGGATTGTCAAAGGCGCAAAATCCGAAACAGAGCCGATGATTATCGAAGATGCTGCCCTGGCCCATGAGGATGGCGTTATCCTGGCCGTCGGGCCTGCCGCGGATATCCGCGCAGCCTATACCGGCGCCGCAGAAACAGAGTATGGCCACCATCTGATGATGCCAGGGCTGGTTAACAGCCATCATCATCTCGGGATTACCCCGCTTCAGCACGGTGCGCCGGATTATGCGCTTGAGCTTTGGTTTGCTGCTCGACTGTCGATGCGCGATATTGATCCCATGCTCGACACGCTGTTTTCAGCCTTCGAGATGATCTCGTCCGGGGTCACGACGGTTCAGCATATTCAGGGCTGGGCGGGGGGCGACTACGGTAGGGTTCACGCATCCGCCAGTGGTGTGCTCGCGGGGTACGAGGCAGTCGGTATGCGTGTGTCCTATTGCTATGCCGTCCGCGAGCAGAACCGGTTCGTCTATGAAGCCGACGAAGATTTCTGCCGCCGCCTCCCCCCGGATCTGGCCAAGGCAATGGGCGCGCATCTGGCTGATCAGGCCATGAGTTTTGACGATTTCATGCGTCTCTTTGATGAACTCACCGATGCCAACGAAAACTCTCGCGCGCGGATCCAGTTGGCGCCGGCCAATTTGCACTGGATGACCGATGAGGGTCTTCTTGCCATGAAGGAGCGTTCGGACGCCACAGGGATGCCGATGCATATGCATTTGCTGGAAACAGCCTATCAGAAGGAATATGCAAAGCGCAGGACCGGAACCACGGCCGTCAAACATCTCGAAAAACTTGGCATTCTGGGCCCGAAACTGACGCTTGGTCATGGAGTTTGGATGACCGAGGAAGATATCGAGATCGCAGCGCATACCGGCACCTGCGTCTGCCACAATTGTTCGTCGAATTTTCGACTGCGCTCTGGGGTTCTGCCCATAATGATGCTGCAAAAACGGGGAATGACCGTCGGAATGGGGATGGACGAAGCCGGCATCAACGAGGATCGCGACATGCTGCAGGAGATGCGCATGGCGCTGACGGTTCATCGTGTTCCAGGCATGGATCCGGCGGCAGTGCCCACCGCCACCCAGGTGTTCCGCATGGCGTCGGAGCATGGTGCCATGACCACAGCATTCGGGGCAGAAATTGGCCGGTTGGAACCGGGGCGGAAACTGGACGCGGTGCTTTTGGACTATGACAGCGCGACCTATCCCTATCAGGATCCGGATATCCCGCCGCTGGATGCGTTGATCTCCCGCGCGAAAACCAAGGACGTACATGCGGTCATGGTGGATGGTGAAATTCTCTATCAGGATGGCAAGTTCACCAAGGTCGATCGTGACGCCATTCTCGCCGAGATTGCCAAGGCGCTGGCTGCACCGCGCAGCGAAGGTGAGCGTGCGCGCCAACGGTTGCGCGACGGGGTCTTTGGCGCAGTCGAAGCTTTTTATTCAGATTATCTGGGGTCGGAGCCTGATCGTGCGCCGTTCTATCTGGGGTCATCTCGAACGTAGCCAAAAGACCCACGCTGACTTTCCTCCAAAGGATTCCCGATGGCAGGTTCTACCATGCCGACTGAGACGGATGCGCAATGTGCCTTTCAGGTCGCACGGGACCGTCGGCTGTTTGGAACATGGCGGCTTTGCGTATGACAGCCGCGCCTATGGCGACGATATCCCCTTCTTGCAGGGGGATCACGTGATCATGCCTTATGCAATTGGTACCAATGGCGTTCGATTCTCGCCCGGAGGGGGCTTTGTGTCGGCGTGCGACTTTGCCGACTGTGCCATCGCAGGATTTGACCGTCTTTACGCCGAAGACGCAGACGCGGCGCGCCTGATGCCATCGGCTTGCATCCGCGGATCATCGGACGCCCCGCGCGCATCAGCACGCTTGAGACGGTGCTTGCCCAGATCACCACCCACTACGGTGCGTGGATGTCACCGCGCGTCGCGACATCGCCCGCGCTTGGGCGGATCATCACAAAGGTGCCTCATGACCCCAACTATTATGTCCGCACGCGATCTGGCCCACGCCGTTGGCCAAGGTCAGATCACCCCGCAAGAGGTCGCCGCAGCTATACGCGCGGTCGCCCAAGCCAAGAACCCCGCGCTGAACGCCATCTGCCTCTTCAACCCCGCATTCGAGGCCGAAGCCGAAGCTGTCGCCATACGGCTGGCCGCCGGTGAAATCCTGCCGCTGGCGGGCGTGCCGGTGTTGATCAAAGACAACATATGGGTGAAAGGCCTGCGCATTACACAAGGCTCAAAGCTGTTTGAAACCTTCATCGCGCCCGAGGACGCGCAGGCCGTGACGCTGCTGCGCCAAGCAGGGGCAATGGTGCTGGGCATCTCGACCTGTTCGGAATTCGCCTGCAAGGGAGCAACCTTTTCGCCGCTGCACGGGATCACGCGTAATCCGGTCGATCTGCGCCTTACGCCTGGCGGTTCTTCTGGTGGTGCGGTGGCGGCTGTCGCTGCTGGGATTGTCCCGCTCGCCCTTGGCACGGACGCGGGCGGATCCAGCCGACGCCCGCCTGCGCATGTAGGCATTGTCGGGATGAAGCCAACACTGGATCTAGTCCCCTATGGCCCCGGTTTCGAAGAGCCGGTCTGCGACGTCTCAGTGGTCTGCCCGATTGCCCGCGACATGGGCGACATCGCCTTGGCGATGGAGGTGTTAACCGGTGTCACGCCCACCGCGCCGTCAGAGATACGGCTGGCCGCCTCACCCGAATTTGGAACCGGACAGGCCTTGGAACCCGACGTTTTGCGCAATTTCAACTTGGCGATGGAAAGGGTCCGCGCGAGCGGCGGCACTATTGTGGATGCTCAGATTGATTGGCCCGAAAACACCTCTGGTACCGACATCTTACCGCTGCAATGGGCGGGCCTTGCGCATCTTTATGAGTCAGAATGGGAAAAAACGCCCGAACTGTTCGACCCAGATCTTGCAACACAACTGAGCGCAGGCATGGCCCTGACGGGTGCCGAAGTTGCCGCAGCGCATCAAGCAGGCCACCGGATGCGCAAGACGCTGTGCGCAGCCCTTGCACGCTACGGCGTGATCGCGACGCCCACGACACCTTGTCCGGCTTGGGCCGCAGATCAACTGGCCCCGATCTTGATCGCAGGCCAGCCCACCAATCCACGTAGCCACGCCGCATTTACCCCACAGGCCAATCATGCAGGCGTTCCGGCCCTGTCCATCCCTTGCGGCACCGACAGCAACGGATTGCCTTTGGGCCTGCAACTGATCGCGGGCGCAGGCTGCGACGCAGAGCTGATGGGGCTTGCTATGGCGCTTGAACCGATCCTCAAGGACCTTGGCTGATGAGTCTAGAGGATGTGACTGCCCCCAACGGCATCGATGTGCCAATATGGGTCTACGATGATCCACAACTCAACGTAACATTTCATCGGGGACGAATCGCCCGAACCAAAAATCCTCGGTTGCATACCTCACTTCTAGCTAAGCTCTGGCAACCAGCCTAATTCTTGATCTAGGCGGGCAATCAGGGATAGCAGGGCCTGTTGAGATCGCTGAATGATTTCCTGAGAATAATGTTCATCGAACTCAGCATCCTCGACAAGGTCAGAAATCTCAGCGTGGTTTGATGCATAACCGGCCTTTAGAATTGAAAATGCGTTTAAGAAAATGCTGAAATTCGCGCTTTCCAAAGTAGTATCCTTTAAATTCAAGATCACGCCCAGCTGGCAGGCTCCCAACAAGTGGTGCGGTTTGGTTGTAGCGCATCATCGGGCAGACCTCACCCGATTTCCAGTCAGAGTTTTTAACTTGCGGTAGTGGGTGGGCCCGGTGGGTTTCCCCTCCGGACCCGTGGGGAGACCCCGTTACTCAGAACGGGATCTCGTCATCGCGGTCGACCAGCTCGGGGTTTTCGTTCTCGGCCGACTTCGGGCGGCTCAGGAAGTCGACCTTCTCGGCGATGATCTCGCAGCCGTAGCGGTCGTTCCCCATGCTGTCGATCCACTTGGTGTAGTGGATGCGGCCGTGGACGAGGACCTTCATGCCCTTTTCACAATGCTCAGCGACCGTCTTGCCGAGACCGTTGAAGCAGGTGATGCGGTGCCATTCGGTGTCCATAACCCGGTAGCCGTTCTCGTCTCGCATCACTCGGCCTTCCGAGAGGCGGGGGCGTGAGGTAGCGAGGCTGAAGTTGGTGATCTTGGTGCCGCTCTGGGTGGTGCGGACTTCGGGGGTCTGACCGATGTTGCCGGCGAGGATGACGATGTTCTGCATGATAAGCTCCTGTGTGTCCTGTCTTCGGGACCGTCCCTTCGACAAGACCCTGAAAAAGCCCGTCGGGTGACGCGTGCACGGTGGACGGAACAGACGCCGGAAACCCCCAAAAGACCGGGGTGGAGCGGGCAGGACGCCAAAGGCGGCCAACACGGCCCGGACTGACGCGGGGTTGCACGCAGGAGACCGAACGGGATTAGGGATTGTCAGTCGAAGAGATGGCCCAGGAGACAGAGAGATGCGGGGAGCCCATGCCAGTCCATGTCCCCTTGCCAATCGGGACTGCTTTACCCCAAGCCTGGCACACCGCTGGCGGCCAAATTGGCGGTCCTCAGCTCTCGCCCCCCTGCCCCTGCCTGCTGGGAAATGCGGGGCCCTGTCGCGACAGGCTATCGATACCGGAACATCTAGGACCCGGTACGCACCCAATAGCTAATTGCGATCTCGGGACGAAGTCGCTCAACGCGTACAGAAAATGCAGAAGGAAGTCGCCGGGGCAATCTCCACGGTCTTGGATTGGCAGATGGCGAAAGGTTGCACCAAGGCGGAAGCCATCGCCATGGTATGGACCACTTCCTGGCCGAACTGATCGGGGAGAGTGGAAACCGCTTGTGCGCCGACATCGTCGGATTTCCGGCACCCTGAGTTCTTGGCGCCAACCTGGTCCGGTCACGGCCGAAAACTACGGCTGTTCGTCGATGTGGCGGCGATAGATTGACGGCGGACGACATGGCTGCATGGAAAACTCCGGGTTCAGTCTGGGTCGGACGGATCAACTGCGTCCAACTCGAAAATCGTTGCCTCGGGTTTTGGCCCCATCACACGCGTTGGCAGATTAGGCGCAGGCGATTGCCCTCTGTGGTGCCCCTTCACCAACACAACCTTACCGCTGCGATAGCGCCGCTCATGTTCGCTCACCCAATGGCGAACAGGGCCGCTTCGCCCGTCCTCGACCTGACGCTCGAACTCAAGGCGAGCCTGCCGCTCCTGCATGTGAGCTGCGGCCTGCGGACCAATGCGGATTGTAAGATGGGATTTCTGCGCGCCTAGAATCCAGGACTTCCCGAACTTTCGAGCGGTCTTTGCATCTTTGGCTGTGAACGTCTCGTTTTTCGTGGGAATGATGCCACCCAAGTCCGAGGAAACCAGCATCGCAAAGAGCGCGTAGGGGATGAAAAGATCGTAGCCTGTTTCAACTTGGTGCACCGTGCGCCGACCGTTGATCATTTCCATCGTATCACCGCTCCGCACAAGGAAATCGACCATGGAACGGCTCAAATCGACTTCGACGTTGTCGTAGTTCAACTCGCCTGTCGGATTTCGCTTCACTGACCTTCCCCCGCGGTTAGGGCCGGTTTGATCTGGAATCTTCCGGTTGGGTTTGAGTGTTGAGCGGCAGCGTGGAG
>NZ_VOJI01000053.1 GCF_007923445.1 Puniceibacterium confluentis
GGCGGCGCGTCCCGCGTCCGCGACGGCCGGCGCGTTGGACAGCGCGGGTACGCTGCTGCGCGCCGGACTGGAGTGGAGCGGCGCGGGCTCGCTGGCGCTGGATCCGCAGAGCCTGGCCACGCTCCAGGCCTTTCTGCAACCGGGTGCGGCGCCGGGGCAGGCGGTGCGCGACGGCATGGCCCGGGCGCTGGCCGCGCCCGACTGCGCCCGGGTGCACACGGCGTTTGACGCCGACAGCGGCACACTGGAACTGCGCGGCCATGTGGCGGCGGCGGCGGACCGTGCGCCGCTGCTGGCCAGTCTGCGCGAACAGATTGGCGGCGCGCTGGAATTGCGCGACCGGTTACAGATTCTGCCGCGCCCGCAATGTGCCCTGCTTGATGCGATTTCGGATCTGGGCCTGCCGCAGTCCGAAGAGCAACTGACCGACAGCGACCTGGTGGGCGAAAATGCCCAGGTGCGGGAATACAGTTTTGACGCGGGTGACCGGCTGGTGATCGACCTCACCGCCCCCGACTATCCGGCCTACGTGCGCGTCGATTATTTCGACGCCAGCGGACAGGTGCTGCATCTGATGCCGAACGAGCGGACACCGCTGCGCCGGTTTGCACCGGGCGAGCCCTTTTCCATCGGGCGGGGCGACGACCTTGACCTGCGGATTGCGCCGCCCTTTGGTCAGGACATCGCCGTAGCCTTTGGCACCAGCCAGCCGCTGACGGAACCGATACGCCCTCTGGTTGAGCCGGCTGAACCCTATCTGGCCGCCCTGCGCGACCGGGTGGCCGCGGCCCGCGCCGCCGACCCGGGGTTTCGCGGCGAATGGGTCTATCTGTTCGTGGCGACCTCGGGCGCGAACCCCTGATCGGTGTGCGAAACCGGGATCGCGGGCGGGGCCGGAGGTATGCCGAACCTGTGGGATTGTTGCCAGAATCAAAATCTTCTGTAACACTCCGACCAGTTGTTTAAGAATTTCAAAAGGCATGAGGCATGGACATTGACCGCCTCCTTGCGACCGTTTCGGACGATCTGCCCTCCGGCGTCGAATTGCGCAACGACGCGCGGTTTCATGCGATTGAACGGCAGATGGCACCGGCGGGCCGCGATGCAAGACTGAATCCGGACGGGTCTGTCAACGACTCGGCAGTGGATGTCGACTGGCAGTCGGTGCTTGATGACGCTGTTGCCCTGGCCCTGGACGGCCGCGACCTGCGGCTTTTGATCATCGTGGTGCGGGGCCTTTACAATCTGGAGGGGTACGCGGGTCTGGCGCAGGGGCTGGAGCTGTTGCGGGCCAGCGTGGCGCAGTTCTGGGACAGCCTGCATCCCGGCCTGCGCGAACGGGACGATGTCCAGGCCGCGGCGCTGCCGCGCCTGAATGCATTGCGCCAGCTCGAGAACGACGACAACGGCCTGCTGGGCGACCTGCGCTTTGGGACCGTGCTGAATCCGCGCGGGCTTGGCCCGGTCAGCGGGAACGATCTCGCCGCGGGGTCGCAGAGCGAATTTGACATGCTCAACAAGGCGGCCAAGGGGCTCAGTCAGGCCGAAAGGGACGCGCTGGTCGCGAAACATGGCCAGAGGGTCAACCGGGTGACGGGCGTGGTCCGCGCCCTGGCTGCCGAAGAGGGCGCGCGCGCCGCCGGGATGATCGCCGCGCTGAAGGCCTGTGATGCCGGCATCGGTGCTCTGATCGCGGCGGTGGACACCGCGGGCGGTTTTGGCGGACAGACCGGGCTGTCGCTGTCCGAACTCAGCAGTTTTCTGGGCCAGTGTCGCAGCACGCTGGAAAAGGCGGTCGCCACCACCGCCGGGGTGGCAGCGCCGGAGACCGAAGACGCCCCGGCCCCGGGGGTGACTGCGCAGGAAGTCCCCGCAGCCCGGGTGAACGGCGCCGCAGCCCCGGGCACCATCAATTCGCGCGGCGATGTCGAAAGCGCGCTGGACCGCATCATCGGATTTTACGAACGCACCGAACCGTCCAGCCCGATCCCGCATCTTGCGCGGCGGATGCGGCGCATGGTGGCCATGGATTTTATCGAACTGATGGAAGAGATCGCGCCGTCGGGGCTCAAGGAATTCCGCAGCGCCGCGGGGGTCGAAGAACCGAAAAAGAAGTGACTTTTACAGGAAGGAATTGGAATGAGCGACAGCAAGCAGAAGGTGATTGAACGAAACCGGGCGCCAAGGGTGCAGATCGCCTATGAAGTCGAACATTACGGCAGCCCCACCACGATCGAACTGCCCTTTGTGATGGGTGTCATGGCAAATCTGGCGGGGGCGTCCGAGACCAAGGAAGCCAAGAAGCCGATCAACGACCGCACCTTTGTCGAGACCGATGCCGGCCGCTTCAGCAAGTTCATGGAAGCGTTGAGCCCCCGGGTCAAGGCGCGGGTCAAGAACACGCTGCCCAGCGACGGCGATGACGCCGAGGAAGAGCTGTTCGTCGACCTTTCCTTCAAGAGCATGAGCGATTTCGCCCCCGACAAGGTGGCCGAACAGGTGCCCGCGCTGGCCGAACTGATGAAGATGCGCAAGCAGCTCGAGGAACTGCTGGGCTACATGGACGGCAAGGTCGACGCCGAAAAGCGCATCGCACAGTTGCTGACCAATGAGCCGCTGCTGGCGCAGGCCGCCGAACAGGCGATGACGGCCACCAAAGCCGAGAAGGAGGGCTGAGCATGGCCGAAGAGGAAAAGCAGGCAGGCGGTGCCGCCGCCGAAGCCGAAGCGATTGACCTGGGCGAATTCAGCGACCTGCTGGAAAAGGATTTCCGCGTCAAGGATTCCGAGGGTGAGAAGCTGCAGGCGCTGGTCGCCAACCTGGCGCTGGCCGCCAAGGAGCGGGCCGGCACCGCGGCGATTTCCGGCAATGCGGTCAAGTCGATCAAGTCGCTGATCGCGGGCATCGACCAGATGCTGACCAAACAGATGAACGAAATCCTGCACGCCCCCGAGGTGCGCGAGATAGAGGGCACCTGGCGGGGCCTGCATTATCTGGTGAACAACACCGAGACCGATCAGAAGCTGAAGATCCGGGTGCTCAACATCAAGAAGGAAGATCTTGGCGATCATCTCGAAGACTACGAAGGCCAGATGTGGGACCAGTCGCCGATCTTCAAGAAGATCTACAGCGACGAGTATTCGATGTTCGGCGGCGAGCCGTTCGGCGCCATCGTCGGGGCCTATGAGTTCAGCCACAAGCCCAAGGATGTGAGCCTGCTGCGCAACCTCAGCGGCATCTGCGCCTCGGCCCATGCGCCGTTCATCGCGGCCGCCGCGCCGCAGCTGTTCCGCATGGAAAGCTGGCAGGAACTGCCCAATCCGCAGGACCTCGAACAGATCGTGAGCAGCCCGGACTATGCCAGCTGGCAGAGCCTGCGCGAAAGCGAGGACGCCCGCTACATCGGGCTGGCGATGCCGCGGGTGCTGGGACGGCTGCCCTACGGCGCCGAGACGATTCCGGTCAAGGGCTTTGACTTCGAAGAAGAGATCGACGGTCAGCATGACCACTACGTCTGGATGAACGCCGCCTTTGCGATGGGGGTGAACATCAACCGCAGCCACAAGATTTCCGGCTGGGGCACCCAGATCCGCGGTGTGGAATCCGGCGGCACGGTGATGAACCTGCCGGTGCACACCTTCCCGACCGACGACGGCTCGGTGTCGATGAAGTGCCCGACCGAGATTGCCATCGACGACCGGCGCGAGGCGGAACTGGCCAAGCTCGGCATGATGCCGATCCTGCACCGCAAGAACACCGATGTCGCCGCCTTCATCGGAGCGCACAGCCTGCAGGATGACGAAACCCGCGCCGGCCGCCTGGTCGACAAGGACGCGCAGGCCAACGAACGGCTGTCGGCCAACCTGCCTTACCTGTTTCCGGTGAGCCGGTTTGCCCACTACCTCAAGGCGATTGCGCGCGACAAGGTCGGCACGTTCAAGGAGCGTGGCGACATGCAGGTTTGGCTCAGCGAGTGGATCAACCGCTACGTGCTGGCCAATCCGGCCATGGCTGACGACAAGGCCAAGGCCAAAAGACCGCTGGCCGCTGCCGAAGTACAGGTGGACAGCGTTGAGGGACGCCCGGGGTATTACAATGCCCGGTTTTTCCTTCGTCCGCATTATCAGCTTGAAGGGATCAATGCGTCGCTTCGTCTGGTGTCGGAACTGCCCTCGGTAAAATCTTGAAACGCATTGATTAAGCAAATGGAGGAATAAGTAAAATGGCTTTGACCGGATATTTGAAGATCCCCGACATTGCAGGGGAATCCCAGCGCGCCGAACATGAGGACGAGATCGATATCTACGACATCCTGTGGAACGTCGAACAGGCTGCCGGGGCCCAGGCCGGCCGAGGCCGGTCCAAGGGGCGGGCGCAGATCTCGGCCCTGCTGATGAAAAAGGCCTATGACGCCTCGTCGCCCTATCTTGCCCTGGCGGCGATGCAGGGCAAATCCTTTGACGAGATCGTCCTGACCGTGCGCAAGGACTCCGGCGACGCGCATCTGGATTACCTGATCATCACCATGGAGAACGCCATCATTTCGCAATACTCGATCGCAGGTGCGGGCGAGGACGAAGGTCAGACGATCATGGAGGACCTGGGCCTTTCGTTCGAAAATGTGAAGATCAAGTATACCGTGCAGGCGGATGACCACTCGGCCGGTGACGAGCACGAGATCGAGTATGACATCGCGGCCGGTGTGTGACCGGCGGGTGATAGCAAACTGTGACTGATCGCGGCGAAGCCCCGTCCGTTTCCCGGCAGGAAGCGGTCCAGCCATCCCTTTGGGACCGGCTGGTTGATGACCTGCCGGGACTCGTGGCGGAATCCGACGCGCTGCGCCGCGATCTTGCCCGGGCCCTGGGCTCGGACGAGGCCGCCGCGGTGCTGATTTCCGGCGGCGCCCGCGCTGTCGAACAGCGCAGCGATCTGGACGAGGACACGCGACTGCTGGCGCATCGGGTGGTGCAGATCCTGGCGCGCCGCAGGCGGCTGGAGGAAAGCGGTATCATTGTGACCGCGGATGTGCTGCGCGAGGCCGTGCGGCGCGACATCGAAATGCTGTTCAACATCGAACGGCTGGAGGCGAATTTCTTGCTGACCGACCGCGAAGCCCTGGACAACCCGAGCCCCGCCAGCCTGCTGGAGGCGTTCCCGGAGGTGCGTTCAAGCGTGGTCAATTATGGCGTGCCGTCGTTCTCGGGGCGGTCGGGATCGGATTTCAACAAGGACGATCTGGCGCGCGAGATCAAGGCGGTGCTGAACATCTACGAGCCGCGGCTCAAGCGCGATTCCGTGCGGGTGCGGGTGCGCACCGGCGAAAAGACCGGGATGCGCATCGACATCGACGGCGTGCTGCTGCTGTCACCGGTACCGGAACGGCTCCGGCTGTCGACCAGCATCGACCTGGACAACGGTCGCGCGCTGACCGCGCTGGAGGAACGCTGATGGATCAGGCGTTTCTGGAATATTACGAAGAAGAGCTGTCGCATATCCGCAGCCTGGCCCAGGAGTTTTCGGCGCTGCATCCCAATGTGGCGCGCAATCTGTCGATGGAGTCGATCCCCTGCCCGGACCCCTATGTCGAGCGGCTGCTCGAAGGGGTGGCGTTCCTGGCGGCGCGCACCCGGCTCAAGGTGGACAGCGAGGCCAGCCGCTATGTGCGCAATCTGATCGACACGCTCTATCCCGATCTGGCCGGACCGGCCCCGGCGATGACCATGGCGCAGATGACGCCGGGGCCGCAGGTGGGGCGGATGCTGGAGGGGCACCGGATGGCGCGCGGCACGCGGCTTCTGTCGGGGCTGCGCGAGGGTCAGCAGACCCGCTGCACCTATACCACGGCGCAACCGGTACAGCTTTGGCCCGTTATGATCGGCGCGGTGAGCTACCTTCAGGATCCGGGGGCGCTGGCCCAGGCCGGGGTGGGGGTCACTGCGGCACGCGGTGCGGCGGCCGGCATCCGGATCACTCTGAAGCGTCAGGGCGCCGGGTCGCTGAGCGAGCTGTCCCTGGACCGGCTGGACCTGTATTTCGGCGCCGGAACCCGTGGCGGCGCGCTGTTCGACGCGGTGTTCGGTTTCGGCACCGGGGCCGTGGCGCGGCCTGCCGATGCCACCACACCCTTTCGCGGCGTCGGCGCGCCGGGCATGGTGGGCATCGACGACGCCGAGGCGCTGCTGCCCCGGGTGCGGGCGTCGTTCGAAGGCTATCGCCTGCTGCGGGAATATTTCCTGATGCCGGAACGGTTCTATTACCTTCGGCTGGACGGGTTGTCGCCGGTGGTCCGCGCCAGCGGTCCCCATGAGGTCGAGATTGTGGTGCTGCTGCGCGAACCGCGGGCGGAACTGTCGGGCATCAGCGCGCAGGATGTCCGCCTGTTCGTCACCCCGCTGGTCAACCTGTTCGAACATGAATGCAACCTGGTCGAACTGCGCACAAACCGCCCGGCCCATATCGTGCAGGCCGACCGCACCCGGCCGCGCGATTACGAGATCTATCGCCTGTTGCGGGTCGAGGATGCCGAGGCGGACGGGCCGCAGGCGCGGATCACACCGCTGTTCTCGACCGAGGCACTGTCGGGCAGCGGCCATGTCTATTCGGCCGACCGCCGCCCGCGCCGCCCCGACACCGAAGAGGTGCGCCGAGGCCAGACCCGCAGCAGTTATGTCGGGGATGACTTCTATATCTCCGTCGGTCGGCCTGCCGGCCGCGGGACAGCCCGGGCCGTGCAGCGGCTGGACGTGCGTGCGTTGTGCACCAACCGCGACCTGCCGATCCTGGACGACATGCCGGTGCTGACGCTGGATTCCGGTGACCCGGTACAGAACGTCACGCTGTTGTCGCCGGTGCGCCGCCCGCGCCCCAGCCTGCGCGCCAGCCTGCCCTCCGGGGCGACGGACGAGCGGCGGATCGACGATCTGACCTGGCGCTGGATATCGCAGCTGAGCCTGAACCATATCAGCCTTGCGGGCGACGAGGCGGGGGCCGAACCGCTGCGCGCCCTGCTCAGGCTCTATGCCGACCGGGGCGATCCCGCGCTGCAACGGCATGGCAACTCTGTGGTGCGTCTGCGGTCGCGTCCGGTGGTGGAACGATTGCAGATCAACGGTCCGCTGTGCTTTGGCCACGGCACCGAGATCACCCTTGATGTCAACGAGACGCTGCTTTCGGGCGGCAGTGCGCTGCTGCTCTCGGCGCTGCTGGCGCGGCTGTTTGCCCGCCATTCCGCGATCAATTCGTTTGTCTGCACCCGCACGCAGCTGACCCAGGCCCAGACGGAGGTGAGATGGCCGATGAGCCCAGGCACACGCGCGCTGATCTGATCGACCCCGCCGGGGCGGTCGGAACAGATTTCTTCGAGCTGCTGCGTCGGCTCGAAACCGCAGAGCTGCGCTTTGGCCGCGCCGGGGGTGCCGGGCGCGAACCGGCGCGGCTGGGCCAGACCGCGCGGCAGTCCTTTGCCGCCAGCGATGTCGCCGGCATGGTGCCCGGCGACGCAGACCGTCCGCCGCAGATCGGTGTCAACGTGCTGGGTCTGATCGGGCCGGAGGGCCCGATGCCGCTGCACATGACCCGCTGGATCCTCGAGCGGCTGTCGAACCGCTGGTTTGCCGGCGACACCGGGGGCGCGACGGCAGACACCTCGTTCCTGGATTTCATCAACCTGCTGCAACACCGGATGATCGGGCTGTACTGGCGCGCCTGGGCCGATGCCCGCCCCGAAGTGTATATCGCCCACGGCGACGGCGGGCGGGTCACGGCGATGATGCGGGCGCTGGCCGGTCTGGGCCTGCCCGGCACCACCAGTGACGACATCCGGCTGGACGGGGCCAAACTGCGCCACGCGACGTCACTGGCGCTGGAGGCACGCAGCCCGGAACGGCTCTGTGCCTTTCTGGAGTCGGTCCTCGCGGTGCCGGTGGCACTGGCGGAATATGTCGGCGTCTGGATCGAGCTGCCACAGCATCTGCAAAGCCGTCTGGGGCTGCAGCACGCCGGACTGGGCACCGGGGCGGTGGTCGGAGGCCGGGTGTTTGACCGGCAGGCCCATGCCGAACTGCGGCTGGGGCCGCTGACGCTGGCGCAGTTCAACGCCTTTCTCGACGACTCTGCCGCACGTGACCGGCTGCGGCAGGCGCTGGTGTTCGCCGCCGGCAAGGACATCGCCTTTGGCCTGCGGCTGGTGCTGGCCGCTGCCGAGGTGCCGCAGGCGCGGCTGGGTCATTGCCAGTTGGGGCGGACCACCTGGCTCAACCCCGATCCGGACCGCGACGCCGACGACCTGCGCTTTTCCAACGTCACCGAGCCCCCCGCCCAAAGGAGCGCCGCATGACCCTGCGCCTTGTCATCGAAGCCGCGCCCGGCCCGCAGACCGTCACCGAACGGGAATTTGACGGCGGTCAGCTGTCGATCGGGCGTGGTGACGATGCCGACTGGCAGCTGACGGATCCGAACGCCTTTGTGTCGCGCCGCCACTGCATCCTGAGCGAAGAGGGCGGTCGGGTGATGGTGACGGATGCGTCTTCGGGCGGGCTGTTCATCGACAATGCCGCCAATCCGGTGGGCCCCGGCAACTCGGTGCCGCTGGAGCCGGGCATGCGGCTGCACATGGGCGATTTCACCCTGCGGATCGAGGCGGCCCGCCCGGCACCGGGCACCGAGGCGCCCAGGCCGCGCCCGGCACCGCGCGGCGGCTTTTTTGCCGATGAGCCGGCCGGCCCGCCGCCCGACCCGCCAGCGCCCCGCCCAGACAGCCTGCCCGATCCGTTCGGGTTGCGCAGCGACGGCAGCACCAGCGAGCGTCACAAGGAAGTCGCGCGCCCGCCGCGCCCGCTGGATCAGGCCGATCCGTTCGGGCTGGACCTGCGGCGCGGTTTCGACAGGGATCCGGCACCTGCGCCGGAACCCGAGCGGCCCGCCGGGGGCGGCGGATATTTCAGCGAGGCGCCCCCGCCCGCCACGCCCCCGTCCGACACGCCGCCGCATAACCCGGCCCCGCCGGCCGCGGACACGCCTGCGCGCAAACCGGACATCTTTGACACCTGGAACACCGGCGCCGAGGCCGCCCCGGTGCCTGCGCCACCCCGGACCGAACCCCCGGCCCCACAAGAGGCCAAACCGCCGCCCGCCGCCGCGCCGCTGACCGCG
>NZ_VOJI01000054.1 GCF_007923445.1 Puniceibacterium confluentis
CATGGGTCTTCCTCCTTCGTCCATTCAAAGGTGGAAAATTCCAGTTCGCAATGGCCCGGATACCGGGGGGAAGGTCATCACGAGCAAAGCGCAGATTGGGTCGACTACCCGCGAATTCTCGCGGCGATGGAACATCGTGATGCGCAAGTGGCTCTTGTTTCGATCATCTATGAGATAGCCGCGAAGACCAGTGCCTACGGGTTTGTCGTCATGTCTCGTTACAGGTGAAGCCCGTTCAAAGCGCGCGACACCCAGCTCTCGATCGTCGAATTCAACCCAAACAACGTCAGCGGGGAGCTTCACCTCACCCAGAATGGCCATTGCGGGAAGATCGGTTTCCGAAGCCTGCTTGGCGACTGCATCATGAAGCGTATCGGCATAGGCTGCAGCCATATGGTCGAGCAGGTACACTTTCGCTTGCTGCAGGGCATCGAGCGCATACTCGCGAAAGAGCCTCAGATCCTCGGACGGCGCAAAGTGCCAAACCAGGTCGTCAGCAGGAGCCGATTTGCCCGCAAGCGATGAACCGTATAAGGAAATCAATGATTTGTAGAGCATGCGACGTGACCTGAACCAAGTACAACGCAGTGTCCGACGAACCCTGACGATGTTCAAGCTGCATTCATTGCACTGCAATTGACCGCTGATGTCTGGGCAAAGCCAGATTGGCTGACGCTTGAGCTTGTTTTCTTAATGCAAAGGCATCCCGACCATCGTCGGTTCATTCTGCCGGTCGGCCGGAACGGTGGATAGGCGAAAGGCCCGGATCGGAGCCTTGCTCCGAACCCGAGCCGTCTTCGACCCCGTGGGCTTTACGCCCACGGGTCGATCTCACCCACCACCTGAACTTCGTCGCCGTCGATTTCATCGGCGGGGACGGCACCATAGGATCCATCACCTGCCTGGAAGACGACGATCGAGACCATGAGCGTGGCGGCGAGGGAAGCGGCGAAGGCGTGAGCATCTTTGCGGGACATCTGTTTGGCTCCTGTCTTGGAGGCGGAGGACCATCCCCCGCGCGACAGAACCCCGCAGGCCCGAAGACTGGCTGACATCACCGGGTGCGTTCGGCTCGTCCGAATCCACCCGGCGGCACGGGCATGCCCGTAGTCCGACCCCTCGCGGGTTGATCTCGAAGACGGGATTCGGGGCAAGGAAGGGAATGGCGAGCGGGGGATGGTGTGACCGCTGACTGGAGCCAGGTGTCCCGCTGATGCTATCGCCGCCAGGCTCCCGGGCAGGCTTTTCGTTAAAGACCTTCTTCCGTGTTGGATTGGATCCTATGGTGCCCCGCGATCTCGCAGGACAGGGTCGTGATGGGTGAGAGGCCCGCGCTTTGGCAGGCCCCTTGGGTTCTACATAGGCTCAGGCGGCAAGCTCCGCGCCCCCTGCCCTACCAGCGCCTTCTTCGCCGACAGCCTCCAGCCGCGCATTCCGATAGCCTTCTCTGGCGATCCAGAGCTCGGCAGCCGCGACATTCTCGGCCATGTGGAGCAGCTCCGTGCAACCGCCGAAATCCAGCAGGACACGCACCTGCCCGGGCTGTGGTTCCTCAGCGACCTCGAAGGTCAAGGCGCTATCCGCCGAATGCGTCCGCATGATCGTCACGAGTATGACCCCGTCCGAGGAGAAGTTCCCCTCGCGCAGCGTGAACGACGCCGGCGCCGTCCAGGTCGGATAGGGTCGCGGCGGCTCCTTCTTGACGAGACGGCCAACGCCGTTCGAGCGCTTCCAGGCCGCGAGCTTCTTCGTGAACCGCGCAGGCGGTTTCGGACTGTTGTCGGTGTAGCGAATGAGCGCGCCCAGGGGCGCGGTGTCGAGAATGGTGGTTGCAGACATGTTTCCTCATCCTGAATGCGCTATTTCGCATTCATCTTATTGATATTGTTGTGTTTTATGTGATTAAGGGCGAGTTTCCCCGCCCTCGTTTGGCGCAGATCACTCCGCGGCCATCATCGACGCTTCATCATCCGGCAGGTCAGCGGTGAGGAAGGCGGGCAGATCGACATCTTCGGCCTGCTCGGTGCCGGAAACGGGCTCAGACGCCCCCTGCCCTTCTGCACCTTCGAGTGCTGCCAGATCGTGACGCCGAAGAACCTCCGGCAACCAGCCACTGCCTTTCAACAGACGCTCGGCCTCGGTCGCCATCTCCCCCTTCTTCAGGTGATCGAGGAGTTGCGCGGTCCCCTCCCCTTTCGCCTCGCGCACGGCCTCGAGGATCCGGGCCTTGGGCACGCGGTTCAGGTAGGTATCGGCCGTCGGCTCCCAGCCCGCCTCGACCATGTCGAGACCTGTCGCCTGTGCGATCAAGTCGGACTGGGTCATCCGCTTGGTCAAACCGCTAGCGGAGATTCCGGCACCATAGAGGTTCGCCTTCTCATGGAGCGCGTTGATCCCGAAGCTGAGGCAATGCGCGAGCAGGGACAGCCGGCTGGCCTGATCGAGGGAAGCCAGGTAGTCCCAGAGAGCGGCATCGTCGCCGAGCGGCAGGTCGGCTTCCCACTCCGCGTGGCGATCGTCAACCAACTTGGCCACCACGCTATCCTTCAGATCGCCCGCCTGCGCGGACATGTAGACGTGACGGACTGAGGCCTCGAGGCAGCTGCCGGTCGAACTGGACGTCCGGAAGGTGTCGTTGACGAGCTTCAGGAGCAGCAGCGTCAGGGCGACGTCAGGAGAACGCCCGACAGCTTCCCGCAACGCCAGGGTGCGGTGCACCGTCAGCTCCATGACCAGCCGCTCGGGCAAGGGCCTCAACGCACCATCGTCGTCGTCTTCGGGCACATTGGCGCCAACCGACTGACCAGCAGAAGTGATCACCGTGCCGTAGCCGACACCATTCACATTGCTTCCCGTTGAAAGCTCAGCGCCCTGCCCGTCTGCCGCCGGTTCACCGCTGTGGACATCGGCGTCTTCCCGAGGCTCATCCTCGGGCCGCACAAAGCCCCGATAGACAGCAAGTTCGCCATAGCGATCAAGCGTGACGAAAGCCCCTGCCCGCGCGATCTCCTCACCGTCGAAGATCAGCGGCCGAGCCTTGAGCTTCTCCATCGCGACTTCCAGCTCCCCAAGGCGCGCGTCGATCTCTTCGGGGAGTTCATCCTGGTCCTCGTATTCCTCCTCGAGCGCCCGGTAATCGGCAAGCAGCTTGGCATGGGCTGCGCCTTCGTCATCCGTCATCGGCGCTGGGTCTCCGGACAACCGCCGTAAGCCGTGGCTGTAGCCATAGGGCAGGTCGAGCGAGAGCTCGATCCATTTCCAGCCCTCGGTCGCGATGGCTTCGGCTTCAGCCTGAAGCTTCTCGCTGACCAGATGATCGAGCAGGGCAGGGTCTTCCAGCCAGCCGCCGTCATCGCCCTGGAAGAGGTCATGCAACATGGTACCGCCAGCGGCCTCATAGGCCTCGACGCCGACAAAGGCGGCACGGCGGTCGGAGGCGCGCACTGAGGTTTCGGTCAGCATGCGTCTGATCTGATAGGGCTCCTTGTTCCACGATGACCGGATCGCCTCCCAGACCTGAACCTGGCGCTCATGATCCGGATTTACGGTGAAGGCCATCAGCTGTTCCAGCGTCATCTCGTCCTTGGCGTAGAGCTCGAGAAGGGCAGGGGCCACGGCCGCGAGTTTCAGGCGCTGTTTGACCACCTGCGGCGTGACGAAGAAAGCGGCCGCGATCTCTTCATCGCCCTGACCTTTGTCCCGCAGCGCCACGAAGGCACGGAACTGATCGAGCGGGTGCAGGGCAGCACGCTGCATGTTCTCCGCGAGCGAGTCGTCTTCGGCGAGGATCGTCGAATTGGCATCCCGCACGATGCAGGGGATGGGCGTCGTTTTCGCTAGGCGTTTCTGCTTCACCAGCAGAGATAGGGCCTGGAAGCGCCGACCGCCCGCGGGGATTTCGAACTTGCCGGTCTCGGACCCATCATCCGCCAGAACGGGCCGGACGCTCAGGCTTTGCAGCAACCCGCGGCGGGCGATGTCTTCGGCCAGTTCCTCGACCGAGATGCCGGCCTTGATGCGCCGGACGTTGGCCTGGCTCAGCACGAGCTTGTCGAAGGGAATGTCCCGGGACGGGGACAGGGTGATTTTCTGGGCAGATTTCGCCATCAGATATTCTCCACGACGGGCGCCGGAAGCCACTCTTCCGATCTCACTTCCCGTCACCCCTCAAACCAACAAACCTTTCCCTCTCTTATTCTGACGCCCCCGAGACAGGACCTTAACAGCTGTTAAGTCGTCAGTCCCGAGGGGGCGGAACAGTACGCAGTCTCTCAACCTTAACAGCTGTTAAGCTGCAGATCGTCGCCCAATCAATGCCATGACCATCGGCCCACAGGAAAACTCACCGGCCGCAGCTTTGGCAGTCAGAGCTCGCAAGTATCCACCAGGCGATCTGATGTCCTCAAAGCGTTCCAGCATGGCAGCAACGACGATCGACGCTTGCTCCGGACCCATGAACCGCTGAGCTTCTTCCCATGCAGACGCACTGATCCCCATAGCTGGCCGCACATGGCATGCCGCGTCGAAAAGCTGATGCCAATGCCGGATTTCGCCTTGGTAGAAGGTCTTGAGCGAGGGGCATGCCGCGATCACTAGGTGCAGCGGGATCTTTGGCAGGAGTCTTGTGTCCTGTTCATCGACGTCAGCAACAAGCTCATCCGTGTTCACATTTGGCACGCCGGCCACCACCCCGCTTTTTTCTAAAACAGGTTCAAAATCTGTAGATTCTTTATTTGAACTATGATGGTGACGCTCAGATCGGGCATCATTGGTGTTCATTTCTTCTGTTTCAGGGCCATCGATGATGTTGCGTGCCTGGTCGAGGAGCGCTTCAAGATCGGCTCGATAGGCCGCGAGGTCCTCAATTGAAAGCTTGCGGCGAAGCGCGCGCGCCGTGAGGGCGGCCGTGTCGCGAAGCTGATCCCAGAGGCCAAGGCCAGGCTGCATCTCGTCTCCGAACTCCGCGAGAGCCGCGAGATCACGCCGCATGAGGCTTACGATCTCTCTCAGGCGCCTGACGCGCTCCTCAGCCTCACGTACGGCCTCTGCAGCCCGTGCTATCTCCTCGGACTGGCAGTAGAGCGGGGAAAGATCGAAGCCAAAGGCGAAGCGCTCTTCGCCGTGCTTGCGGACGTAACGCTTCCCATTGGGGCTATCACGCCGCTGGAGCAAACCAGCCTCGACAAGACGCGCGAGGTGACGACGCATCGTGGAGCAGGGCATACCATTCAGGCGCTCACAGATCGCCTTGTTCGAGGGGAAGACTACCATCTCGGCGTTCCCGCCAAGTGCATCGTCTGGAAAGAAGCTGAGGAGCCCCTGCAAAACAGTCAAATCACGTTCTGATACGCCAAAGGCCGCTTGCGCCTTGGAGAGCTCGCGCAGGAGTTCCCACTTGTTGACGGGTCTGCCCGGAACAGATGCCTCGGGTCGCTCGATCACGCGTAGATGGGCGTGCGAGATCGGCCGCATAAACGGCGAAATCGGTGTGTACTCCATGAAAACGTTCACGAAGGCAAAATTTCTACGGCCCGCGAATCGCTTTGCGCTTGCGGGGTAGGGGCTAGAACGCTACATTCAGAAGTGCGAAAACTGAGATTTTGTAGCGGGCTGTTCCCGGTGCGAAACCTTACAAAGGTCTCGTGAAGCTAGCTTCTCGGGGCCTTTTTCTTTTTTGCCTGTATCGTGCCTCCTTCTTGTTGGTTGCTCTTCCTCAGTCTTCTGAACGCTTCCAGCGCTCATGAAGCTCGGTAATCAGCTTTGAGGCATTGCCCTCCAACCAGCTGACAAATTCAGGTTCATCCGTAGTCAGATCGAGCTTTAGCTGCTTGCCTTGGCGACCGGTCTTGACTGTCGCAGCTCCGACACCGGGGATCGCCAAAGCAGGCGCGCCCTTGCGAGGCGGACTTGCCTTCCTTTCCGCGCTCTTCGCAGCTTCCAGAACTGCGAGAAACGCACGATCAGAAACTTCATCGACCGAGCCGGAAATTTCGGACTTTGCTGCATGAGCTACGGCTTGCAGTTGGACTCGATCACCGTCGTAGGCACCCAAGGCCTTTTTGAGCTCTTCCCATCTCGGGCGACCAATCCCGGGAGCTGCACCAATTGCCTGGATGAGTTCCTCGCCGACCGTCCGAACGACACTCAAGAGTTGTGAAACCCCAGCTTCGTGGAGGTTAAGGACTTCGGCGACACCTCGATTGGTGCGCTCAGCCCCTTCCAGATGATCACCGTCCAGAAGCGCCGTCGCAACGAGCGCACGCTCAATAAAGCTCAGATCACGACGCTCTTGGTTCTCGATAAGCTGATCTCGAAGCGCTTGATCACCCTCAACCTCTGTGACGATGGCTCGAACTTTGATACCGAGTTCGCGACATGCTTCCAGGCGTCTACGGCCATAGATCAGGTTGTAGCGATCGCCTTCCAGTGGGCGGACCAAGACCGGCACACGCTGACCATTCTTGGAAATAGAGTTCTTCAGGCCCTCAACTTCAATCTGAAGCCTGTCATTCAACCGTCCTTCGGTAACAATCTGCGCCGGATCGATCTCAAATACACCGCCACGCAGTCGGCGCCCTTCAAGTGCGTCAGGAGCGTTGCGAAGAGTCTGCAGCGGCAGGCCAAGTTTAGGCTTTCTTGCCATTCCGACCCCACGTGTTCTGGATGATTTCAGCGATCTCATCGTTCACCGCGTTCATGGATTCGATCGCACGATCAAACGTCTGACGCGTGAAGTCCTTTTTGTCAGCTTCGTAGAGCGTTTGCTTGGTCAAGCCGGCATCAGAAATTGCGGTCGATTCAACCATGTGATTGGTCAGGACCGACCTCCCAAACAGCCCGCGAATGAAAGCAATGACTTCGGTTTGTGGCGCGTCGCCGACTTTGTATCGCGTTGGCAAAAAGCGCAGCCAATCGAAGCGCAGATTTGCGCCTGCATCCCTGATCACTCCCAGGAGATCCGCAGTCATTCGCAGGAATTGGGACATCGACATGAGGTCAAGCATCTGCGGGTGAACCGTTACGAGGACACCCGAGGACGCGGAAAGTGCTGACATCGTCAAGAAACCAAGCTGCGGCGGGCAGTCGATCACAACAACGTCGTAGTTTGCTTCAACACTATCGAGAGCATCATGAACTCTCGCAAAGAACGCCTTCGCTCCTCCTCGCTGGATCGCAGCAGGCGTCTCGTGCTCGAACTCCATGAGTTCAAGGTTGCCCGGGATGAGATCAAGGCCGCGGATGTAAGTCTTGCGGATCACTTCGCCGATCGGAACCGGATCGTCGTAGCGAACTGCATCATAGAGGGTTCCGCCCTCCATAAGGTCGAGTTCCGGCTGGATTCCATGAAGAGCTGAAAGGGATGCTTGAGGGTCGAGATCGATCGCAAGAACCCTGTACCCCTTAAGTGCCAAGCGTTGAGCGAGGTGAGCAGACGTAGTCGTTTTGCCTGACCCGCCCTTGAAGTTCACCACTGAAACGACTTGAAGCTCGTCACCGTCGCGACGTCCAGGCACGTAAGTTCCAGACTTCTTTGCATTTCCTTCAAGCGTCTGACGGATTTCCCAGATATCGTCGAGCGTATAGCGGCGATGACTTCCAGCCGTCGTCTCGACGTCAACGATCTTTCCTTCTCGATGAAGCTTACGAAGATAGGTATGATCGACACCAAGGAGTTCAGCAGCTTCGCCGCTGGTCAAAGTGCGCATCACCTTCTTTGCATCCGGCGGAAAGTGGGCAGCGCGCTGAGCATGCAGGTTCGACGCGAGAAGTTCCGCATAGTGCCCGATGGCGATGTCTAGATCCTGCTCTACTTCACTCATGTCTGCCCCAATCCGTGGGCGCGTTTTTTATGTGACCGCGCGTTATTTTTCGAGACTATTGCCCGACCAACCAGATTCGTGCAAGCACTTTCTAGATTTAGTGGCAATCCGTTAGGCCAACACAAGTGCCGCCTTCAGAGGAGCCCCAGCTTTTCAGCGCGCTCAAGCAACATTCTGACTGAGGAAGGCTGCCGGCATTGCCAACTTGTTTGCACGCGGCTGACGGCGGCTTGGCCTGCGTCTGTCATGCGGTCATTTCGAGAGCGTAAC
>NZ_VOJI01000055.1 GCF_007923445.1 Puniceibacterium confluentis
ATGACCGTCCTCCTTTGTGGATCATCGCAGACCCACCTTGGCACATTGATGCCGTCGGGGGGCGGTCACATCATCAACGCCTCTTCTCCCCACCGTTGCAGTTGGTTGGAGCAAGGACAGCGGCAACGTCGATCAAGACTTCTTTCGTGTCTCGCGATTGATCGGATAGCCGCTTGCAGGGCCTTTGACCGGCTGAATCAGCATCCGGTCGAGCCACAGGTCGCGCGTTGTCCGGAATTGTTCGATGCCGATGGACATGGCCTCGTGCCCGGCTTTCGGCTGCGTCTTGTAGGTGCCAAGCAGCCTGTCCCACCAAGGAAAGTTGAAGCCAAAATTGCTGTTCGTCTCTTCAGGTCGGATCGAGTGATGGACGCGGTGCATGTCTGGCGTCACCACGATCAGTCGCAGGACCCGGTCTGCGATCCGCGGCATCCGGACATTGGAGTGATTGAACATGGCGGTCGCGTTCAACAGCACCTCGAAGATCAACACAGCAACCGCAGGCGGGCCCAAAGCCATCACCACAGCCAGCTTGATCCCCATCGAGAGCAGAATTTCAACCGGATGAAAGCGCAGGCCCGTGGTAACGTCAAACTCAAGGTCAGCATGATGCATCCGGTGAAGCCGCCACAGCGCGGGAACCGCATGGAACATCACGTGCTGCAGGTAGATGACCAGATCGAGAACAATGATCGAGACGAGCACCGCGACCCACCCGGGCATCTCGATGACATTGAAAAGCCCCCAGCCACGATCCTGGGCCAACACCGCCAATCCGACCGCCAGGACCGGGAAACTCAAGCGCAATACGATGGTATCGATCACCACGAGGCCCAGATTGTTGGTCCAGCGGATCACCCTCGGGATCTCTTGCCTTCGCCGGGGCGCCGCAAGTTCCCAGATGGCCATGGCGACCAGAACACCGAGAAACACGATGAGGCGAAGCTGTGGCTCGGTGGCAAGAAGGGAGTCTGTCATCGGTTTTTTCGGAGCTTTCGTTTTGCGGTCCGCACGGCATGAAAGTTAGGTCACTGTGAACTGCGCCATCATACCAGCATCTTCATGCTCGAGAATATGGCAGTGAAACATGAACGGTGTCTCGCGGCTGGCGGGCTGGTCGAACCGGGCGAGAATCTCGGCCTCGCCGGGCACCAGCACGGTGTCTTTCCAACCGGTGTTCTCGGGTCGCGGCGGGCTGCCATTCTCGGTGATCACCCGGAAGCGAATGCCGTGGACGTGGAACGGGTGGGCGATCATTGTGCTGCGGATCTGCCAGCGTTCCACGGTTCCCCGCGCGACCTCGAAATCGATCCGGTCCATGTCGAAGGGGCGTCCGTTGATCGCAAAGCCGCCCCCGCCCATCATCATGCCGCCCATGCCCATGTCGAGCGAGACCTGCCGCGTCGCGATCTCGGCGCCCGACAGGTCCGCGGGCGCACCGTCCAGTTGTTCCGGCAGGCGGGTGATCCGCCTGGCCAGTGCTGTGTCGACCTCGAACTGCAGGACGCCGTAAGCCTGGTCCGGATCGCTCATCAGCACAGGCGCGCCGCCTGACGAGAAATCGACAAGCACTTCGGCCCGTTCGCCGGGGGCGAGGCGCAGCACGTCCAGCACGACAGGTGCAGGTAGAAAGCCACCGTCAGTTGCCACCAGATGCATGGGACGGATATCGTCGAAAAACAGCGTGTAGATGCGGGAATTCGAGCCGTTGAGCAGGCGCAGTCGCACGATCCCTTGCGGCACAACCGCCGTTGCGCCCACCTGACCGTTGACGAGCATCCTGTTGCCGGTGAACCCGTGCATCATGTCCATCATGGAGGGGTTGTATACCATGCGTCCGGAGGCATCGAAGCGGCGATCCTGCAAGACCAGCGTCAGATCGTCGATCCCGTATGTTGAGGGCAGACCGCGCGCGTCGTCCTGCCCGTCGGTCACGTGAATGACCCCGGCCAGTCCGAAATAGACCTGTTGTGCGGTGCGTTCGTGGATATGCGAGTGATACCAGGCGGTCGCCGGGTCCTGCGCAATGGACATCTCCGGTTGCCATGTTGCACCGGGTGCGATGGGAAGGTGCGGGCCGCCGTCATGCTCTCCTGGTACAAGAAGGCCGTGCCAATGCGTGCTGATGGGTTCATCCAGATTATTCTGCACTTCAGCGGCCAAGTCGCCGTTCTGCATCAGGATCGTCGGCCCCAGATATGCCTGATTGAACCCGGCGGTCGCGACGCGGCGACCGCCGGCAAAAACGGTACTGCCCGGGGTTGCGCTCAGCGCCAGCCGCCCCGCCGCTCGTGTATCGAGAAGCGGCGGCATCGCAAGCCGCGTTCGCGGCGCCTGGCCCTGCGCAAAGGCGCGTCGGACAGGCGTTTGGCAAACGAGGCCGGCGGTCAGGATCGCTGCCGGGGTCGAAGTCAGGAATTGGCGTCTTTTCATGCTGATCTTTCCAGGCTTGGTTGGGCGCGTCCCCGAGCCAGACCCTCCAATGGCAGTGACGTTTGACGGAACACGGGATTGAAGCCGCTCCAGCCGCCTGAAGGTGCGGCGGGAGACTGAAATGGCTCCAAGCGTCGCGGATCAGTCAGCAAGCAGCTTCTTGCGCTCAGCAAACTCTGCTGAATCGATTTCGCCCTTGGCATAGCGCTCCTTCAGAAGCGCAAGGGCACGGTCGTGCGCGGCGTGACTGCCGACGGCGGGTCCGGCCACACCGAACAGGCGCAGCAGATATATGATCCCCGCAACAATTCCGACCACGATCAGAATCATGAATATCGGTCCAAGAACCATTCCAAAGCCTCCCCACTGGGTACCACCCCACATCATGTCATGGCCATGATGGTAGAGGTCGTTTCGACCCGGGATGTTCCCGACCTGTGCCATCGTCGACGTCGCGGCGACGCAAAGTGCGCCCGCGACGCTTGAGCCTATCGTCCAATACCGGAACTCCATTCTTCAACTCCTTTTGGATTGCCAGCAACGCCACCTACCCGCCTACCCTAAGCGCAGTCGCCTGCTCTGATTATGATGCAGATCAATGCGCCAAGGAAAATCAACGCCGATACTGGACAAGCCGTGCCAGCATGAGTCGGTCGCATTCTCTCACGATTGGGCGTTCCTGTAGCCGCTTCGCACTTCGCCACTTCGCAGAAATGGAGATGAAAATGAAACGCCGCGCTATTCCTCGTCGTAAGGTGACACTTGCGGCAGGCTTGACGTTCATGGTCGGTGCCACCGCCTTTGCTCAGCAAACCAATCCGCAAAGTGGCATGGCGATGATGTCCGATGGCCTTTTGATGCCCAAAATGAATGCCGCAGAAGGGCGAAAGCTTTTTGCCGCGAAGGGTTGCGTCATGTGTCACTCGGTCAACGGTGTCGGCGGCGAGGACGCGCCGACGTTAGATGCCGCAACCATGCCACTGCCCATGAATCCTTTCGAATTTGCCGCCAGAATGTGGCGGGGTGCACCTGCGATGATCGCGATGCAAAAGGATGAAATGGGCGGCCAGATCGAATTCACCGGGGCCGAATTGGCCGACATCATCGCCTTTGTGCACGATCCTGAGGAACAGACGCGTTTCACAGTGGACGACATCCCCGCGGAGATGGCTGCCCGGCTGGAAAAGATGGAAGACGGGGAAGCAGACTGATGGCCGGCTTGTTCGGTGAATATCGGTGCTTCACGCAGCCCGGTTGCGACCTACATCCTGACATCGCAGTCATGAAGTGCCGAACCAAACCTTCAGCTTGACTGCACAAGGCCGATTCCGGCGCGACCGCGCCGGATTACTGCACTGATAACTCAGAATAAGGATTTGATTGCCATGAGTTACACTATCAATCGGATGTTCCGCGAGGTGCCGTTTGACGACATCGAGGGCCGCACCCGCGCCGCCCTTGCCGATAACGGCTTTGGCATCCTCACCGAGATCGACGTCAAGGCAACGATGAAAAAGAAGCTCGATATCGAGATGCCAGCCTACCGCATTTTGGGCGCCTGCAACCCGAAGATGGCGCATCAGGCGATCGGGATCGAACCACGGGTCGGTGCGATGCTGCCCTGCAACGTCATCCTGCGAGAGGTCGAGGGAGGCGTCGAAGTCAGTGCCATCGACCCGGTAGCGTCGATGATGGCCGTCGACAATGCCGAGTTGACGGCCGTTGCGGGCCAGGTCCGTGACCTTCTGGCCAAGGCTGTCGAGGCGATCTGAAATGAGACTGCGCGCCGCCATCCTCTTGGTGCTGGTGATCGTCGGGACCACCCTGCTCGGTGTGTGGCTGTTCGCGCCGTCGGTGTTCGCTCAGGCACGTGGGCTCATGGACGGTGAGAGCCTAAAATTGCTGGTGGCGCGCGCAGGGATCTGGGGGCCTGTCGTGATCGTCACGTCGATGACCGTCGCGGTCGTGGCGAGCCCGATACCGAGCGCGCCGATCGCGCTGGCCGCCGGGGCCGCATACGGACATCTCTGGGGGACCGTGCAGGTCGCCATCGGGGCAGAGGCCGGGGCACTGATCGCGTTTGGACTGGCGCGCGTTCTGGGGCATGACGCCTTGCGACGGGTATTCGGGGATCGGGTGGACGCCGGATTGCTCGGCTCGCAAACCGCGCTGACGGTGACGGTCTTTGCCAGCCGCCTGATGCCCTTCGTGTCCTTCGACATGATCAGCTACGCGGCGGGGCTCAGCCGGCTGCACGCCTGGCGCTTCGCTCTTGCAACGCTGGCGGGCATCTTACCGGCCAGCTTTCTGCTGGCCCATTTCGGTGGTGAGGCGGCCAGCGGAGACCTCGGGCGGGCGACTTGGGCGGTGCTTGGCCTTGGGCTCGTGACGGGATTGCCGTTGCTTTGCATGGCATGCCGGCAGAAAGAGAGGGAGGAAACCTGATGGCCACGATCAGTCCAAGGCGGTCGCGTTTGAGTAATGCGCTTTGGCCGATCATTCGCCGGTTGATCCTGATGACGCTCCGCAGGTCCGCCAAAAGGGTGCTCCTGACCCGTGACATTTCTGAAAACGACCAAGCACCGCGCCGCTGGTTGGTGCAGCATGTCGATCGGTTGATCTCCAAAGTCGCGGCTGTGGCGGACGATCTATGCCCGGTCGCAAATTTCGATGCTTTGCCGAAGGCTGGCAATCGGCTGATGGTCGAAATGGCAATCTTCACCAGCGCCGCCTATCCGGTCCTGCTCGACGATGATGTCCCGGCAGACAGCGCCCGCGCTCTTGTGGTGGACGTGGGCTGGGAATACTATGCCCGACTTCTGCGCCTGACGTCCCTTCCGTTCCGGCTGACATCTCGCGATCCGGGTCGGCGGCTGCGGTGAACGATCCGGCTTTTGCTTCGGTTTCCATTCAGTGCACCCGGCGCCCCCGGTTATACCGTGGATGTACGCACCGAAGGCCCTGACATCCTGACCTATTTCACGCATTGCTCGCCGCAGACGTTCGTACGCACACTGATCGCCACCCAGGCGGATGGTGGTGATCTGGCAGCGTTTCGGCAAAGCTGGTGTCCAGCACACTTGTCCGATGCATCCCCGAAATCTTGCGCGATGCACCCGGGGGCTACCCGATCTGCGGCATGGTGCTGGAACCGATGCTGCCTTCGGATGAACCCGGCGAGGAAGTGACGGATTTCACTCGCCGTATGTGGATCTCGGCTGCAGCGGCTGTGCCGCGGATTGTCCTCACAATGGGCGTGCTGGTCGGCCTTCCGGTGCGCAACTGGACCGGGCTTCAAACCGACAGCAAACAGGAGTTTGTGCTGGCCACGCCGGTCATTCTCTAGGCAGCGGTGCCTTTCCTTCGGGCCGCCCGGGATTCGCTCGAAAACCGGTCGCCGGACACGTGGACGCTGATCAGCCTCGGTGTCGCGGCGGCGTATCTCGATTCGATCTTCGCGACCTGTCTGGCGGGCCTGTTCCCCGAACAGTATCGAATGGGTCACGGCGATCTTCCGACGGTTGTCGGCGTAGCGGTCCCTGCCTTCGTTGTGTGGGTGATCTTCGAGCCAGAACCCGCCCTGATCTTCGCCATCGTCCCGGCCGTCTCGGTGTTGAGCATCGCTTGCCCCTGCGCACTGGGTCTCGCCACGCCGATCTCGACCTTCACGGCGGACCGCGCATCACGACCAACACCGCAAAGCCCTCAAGCGTGAGCTGCGGCACACCTAGCAGCGGCAAATGCTGGTCGGACTGCGGCAGGTCGCTGTGTGGCGCGCCTTTGTGCTACTCGTGTCGCCATGTCGGTATGGCGGCAGGGAGGCATCATGAGCCACGGCCATGGGAAGGGGGGCGAGTATATGGGGAACCAGAATTGAAAACCGAAGTTTTCGCCAAAAAACAAGGGAAAGTTGGTGCGGTCGAGAGGTACCATACAACAATCGCACCGTGTTGCAGGGTGCCTCACTTTCTGCTTATAGTGCCAGAGG
>NZ_VOJI01000056.1:0-2500 GCF_007923445.1 Puniceibacterium confluentis
TTGGTTGCGGGAGTAGGATTTGAACCTACGACCTTCAGGTTATGAGCCTGACGAGCTACCGGGCTGCTCCATCCCGCGACGCTTTTGGCATTTGCGGTGCCGGTTGTCTGTCGCTGATCGTCGTGCAGAGAGATACGGGTGTTCTGGGTCTTATTAGGTTTGGCGGTGACCTACTCTCCCACGTCTTAAGACGCAGTACCATCGGCGCTACGGCACTTAACGGCCGGGTTCGGAATGGAGCCGGGTGTTTTGCTCGCGCTATGACCACCAAACCGAATAAAACCCAGAACGCCGGTGCAGGTGACTGCGCCGACAGGGTCGTTTTCCTCGATCAACGTTGTCCAGGTCAGTACACTTGATGTGTATGCTTTCGATCCGGTCCGCAAGAGACGGGTCGGGCGGATGCAGCGCTGCGCGGGGCAGAGCGGCAAGGGCCTGAGCCTGTCTTTTACTGGATCAAATCAAGCCTATCGGGCCATTAGTACCGGTCAACTGAACGCATTGCTGCGCTTACATCTCCGGCCTATCGACGTGGTGGTCTACCACGGCCCTCAGGGATACCTTGTTTTGAGGGGGGCTTCCCGCTTAGATGCCTTCAGCGGTTATCCTGTCCGAACATAGCTACCCAGCACTGCCGTTGGCACGACAACTGGTCCACCAGTGGTTCGTTCACCCCGGTCCTCTCGTACTAGGGGCAACTCCTCTCAAGTATCCTACACCCACGGCAGATAGGGACCGAACTGTCTCACGACGTTCTAAACCCAGCTCACGTACCTCTTTAAACGGCGAACAGCCGTACCCTTGGGACCTGCTCCAGCCCCAGGATGAGATGAGCCGACATCGAGGTGCCAAACACTGCCGTCGATATGGACTCTTGGGCAGTATCAGCCTGTTATCCCCGGCGTACCTTTTATCCGTTGAGCGATGGCCCTCCCACTTGGGACCACCGGATCACTATGGCCGACTTTCGTCTCTGCTCGACTTGTCAGTCTTGCAGTCAGGCTGGCTTCTGCCATTGCACTCAACGAGCGATTTCCGACCGCTCTGAGCCAACCTTCGCGCGCCTCCGTTACGCTTTAGGAGGCGACCGCCCCAGTCAAACTACCCGCCACACAGGGTCCCGGATCCGGATAACGGACCGCGGTTAGACATCAAGCAGAACAAGGGTGGTATCTCAAAGGAGGCTCCACAAGGACTGGCGTCCCTGCTTCAAAGCCTACCACCTATTCTGCACATGTTCGGCCTAATGCCAGTGTGAAGCTGTAGTAAAGGTGCACGGGGTCTTTCCGTCTAACCGCGGGAAGCCTGCATCTTGACAGGCAATTCAATTTCGCTGAGTCTATGTTGGAGACAGCGGGGAAGTCGTTACGCCATTCGTGCAGGTCGGAACTTACCCGACAAGGAATTTCGCTACCTTAGGACCGTTATAGTTACGGCCGCCGTTTACCTGGGCTTCAATTCAGAGCTTGCACCCCTCCTTTTAACCTTCAGGCACCGGGCAGGCGTCAGACCCTATACGTCGTCTTGCGACTTCGCAGAGCCCTGTGTTTTTAGTAAACAGTCGCCACCCCCTGGTTTGTGCCCCCAGCCTCCAGTTGCCTGGAAACCGGGCCTCCTTCTCGCGAACTTACGGAGGTATTTTGCCGAGTTCCTTCAACATAGTTCTCTCAAGCGCCTTGGTATTCTCTACCAGTCCACCTGTGTCGGTTTAGGGTACGATCTAGCGATGGAGCTATTTCCAGGAACCTCTCAGCGGCCCGTTCAATCCGATAAGAACGAACAACCTTCGAGATCCGTCACTTCCATCTGGCCCAGGAATATTAACCTGGTTCCCATCGACTACGCCTTTCGGCCTCGCCTTAGGGGTCGGCTTACCCTGCTCAGATTAGCTTTAAGCAGGAACCCTTGGACTTTCGGCGAGGGTGTCTCTCACACCCTTTGTCGCTACTCATGTCATCATTCTCACTAGTGATCTCTCCACCCGATGGCTCACGCCCGGGCTTCACAGAAAGCTCCTCGTCTCCGCAACGACCGAAGTCGCTAAAGAGACAGGGAACTATGTCACACTACGCTCTGCTACCATGCCTTGCGGCATCCTAAGCTTCGGCTCATGGCTTGAGCCCCGTTACATCTTCGCCGCAGGACAACTTGTTTAGACCAGTGAGCTGTTACGCTATCTTTAAAGGATGGCTGCTTCTAAGCCAACCTCCTGGTTGTTTTGGTCGTCCCACCTGCTTTCCCACTTAGCCATGAATTGGGGGCCTTAGCTGTAGGTCAGGGTTGTTTCCCTCTTCACAACGGACGTTAGCATCCGCTGTGTGTCTGCCATCTAGTACTCCCGGGTATTCGGAGTTTGGTTAGGATCAGTAAGCCTGTGGGGCCCCATTACCCATCCAGTGCTCTACCCCCCGGGGTATTCGGATGACGCTCTACCTAAATAGATTTCGCAGAGAACCAGCTATCTCCGAGTTTGATTGGCCTTTCACCCCTAGGCACAACT
>NZ_VOJI01000057.1 GCF_007923445.1 Puniceibacterium confluentis
ATGCGCTGCCTGAAAGCCTTCGGCGAGCGCATCATGGCAAGAGACCCCGACCGCCAGACCGCCGAAATCCACATCCGAATCGCCCTCATGAACCGCTTCAACGCCCTCGGCACCGCCGAGACCGTCCGTGTGGCATGACGTCAGTGGGGTAAGGGGCTGTCACCCCTCAAGCGCGAGTTGCGCAACAAAGGCGGGCAACGCCGAGAAAAACTGAAAGGACTATTTTTGGCCGTCCGTTCAACTGTAAATTATGCACAGCCAATCGCTAATGCGGCCGATTAACCTGCAAGCCCGTCGAGTGCGAGACGGCGGTCGCGGACTGCGACCGGAACGCCGCCGCGGGCACGTCTGGAACCAAACGTGGCAGCACGCTGCGATTGATAAGCGGAGGATCACGACACTCGATGGCGCGCCGCCTTGGCTTCGGCGGTCATGCAGTGGAAACGATCAGAGCAAGTCAAGAACCGTCACAAACACAGAGCCGTCCACAAATAACAATTCCTCACGATGTCTTTGGTCATTACGCCGACGCGCCGATCAGGCAAAGTTTCCAAGTGCTCTGATCGGCGCGGCGCGATTACGTCGTCACATCCACTCGACGAAGTCGGCATTCGTCAATGCCTGCACCTGCAGTAATGTTGTCATGCCATCGAATGTCGCAACCTGATAGCGGTCTGCGGTATTGCTCCAGTTGGTATCGTGCCACAGTTCGCCACGTTCTGTCGTCGAGTTGAAAACGACGACATAGGCGTTGGCAGCCCCGCCGATGCCATTGGCAATCTGCAGGGTCGTTTGTGCCGATTGAAGTTCCACGACCTTGTTGGTATTGGCGGCAAGAATGTTGGTAATCGCAAGGTGTGTGCTGACATAATCGCCGACCGCCAGAACCTGGCCATTGGCAGTTGCCGCAGTTGCTGCCGCATTCCAACCGCCGCCGTTCTGCAAAAGGCCGATCTTGTCGGTTCCGGCCAGGAAGTCGCGGACGTTGTCGAGCCCATTCACTGCGGGCGCGTTGAAGCGGAACTGATCTTCACCAAGACCACCCAAAAGTATGTCATTTCCGGCCCCACCCTGCAAAAGGTCGTCGCCATTTCCACCGAAGAGCTGATCGTTTCCGGCGCCGCCATAGAGCTTGTCATCGCCGATACCACCGAAAAGCGCGTCGTCGCCGCTGGTCCCGAAGACTGTAACGCCGTCGCCGTTTAGCGCATCCGGACCGCGGAAGCCAAAGATGAAGTCGTCGCCAGTGGTCGGACTGCCGAGGGTACCCAAACCTGCCGCATCGCTGCCAAAGATCGACTGGGCGTTGGTATTGGCATTCCCGGCCTTGAAAGTGAAGGTTTCGTAATAGCTGTTTCCTGCAATATCGGTCACCCGAATGGTCAGGTTGGCCTCCAAGTCGCCTTCCGCTATGGTTTGCCCGGCGAAAAGCTTAAGTTCGTTACCATTTACAATCTCGAACTTCCCCGGTGCTCCGACGATCGCATATGATGCGCCTGCACCCGCACCTGTGGCAGAAAGCGTTCCGATCGTCGTCGCGATGCCAGTCGTCGTATTTGCAGCGTTGTTCCCGCTTCCAGAACCCGCTGCGGCCGCAATCAGGGCTGCCGCCACATTGATGCGAATGTCAGTGGGCGCGGCGGTATCAAGCGTGAAGCTGAGGGCGGCGGCTGCGCCGGGGTTTCCGGCGGCGTCGGTCTGACGGACCTGGACGTTGTTGACACCCTCGGTGGCGGCGAAGCCCGGGGTCCAGGTCGCGCCGCCGTCGGTGGAGTACTGGATCGTGCCGCCCGCCTCGGCCGGGACCACGTTCAGCGTGCCGTTGCCGGTGATCAGGTCGCTGCCGCTGCTGCCGGTGTCATCGGCCAGCGCCACGGCCGGCGCCGCCGGTCCGGTCGTATCAAGCGTGAAGCTGAGCGCGGCGGCTGCGCCGGGGTTTCCGGCGGCGTCGGTCTGACGGACCTGGACGTTGTTGACACCCTCGGTGGCGGCGAAGCCCGGGGTCCAGGTCGCGCCGCCGTCGGTGGAGTACTGGATCGTGCCGCCCGCCTCGGCCGGGACCACGTTCAGCGTGCCGTTGCCGGTGATCAGGTCGCTGCCGCTGCTGCCGGTGTCATCGGCCAGCGCCACGGCCGGCGCCAAGGGGGGCGTCGTATCCACCACTCCGCCGAAATTGAATTCGTTGGAGTAGAACCGTTCATGTGTCACGGGTTTCTTGATGCCCGATTGCCATGTGAAATTTGATGTGTCGTTGAACAGGAAATCGACCTGAGATGCCGTCAGGCCATTGATTATTGGCAGACCCGAGGGATCGTTCTGATTGATGCTGGCGAGAGATATCTGGTGGTTTGCAGCAAGCCCAAAGTAGGTACGGATATCAGCCGCGTAGGCCTCAATCACATGGCCCAGCCATGCCGAATACTGCGATGAAAAAAAGCCCTGTGAGGTGCCATTGGCAAGCTCGCCCTCAGCATCAAGGTAGCTACCAAAACCTTTGCCAATCAGCCAATCGGCGAAGCTGTTGTAAGTTGTGGTCATCGTTAAACCCCCCATACCCCGTACACACGGGTATTGTTCCCAGCGGTCGGTGTAACCTTTCTAGAGGAAAGAACAATTTGCTGATCGATAGGGACGCGGCTATAATTTGATAGGCCTGCGACCCTAACTTTGGATAGGGGGCCACAAGACCAACCAACATAAGAAAAGCATTGCCTAACCGCTCCCTTCCCAAAATGCGAAAAAAATTATAACCTTTCTCAATTACTTAATGGTCTCCGGGGTGTACACTTTGGAATTGTCGCAACGATTGGCGGCGTCGCGGTCCGACCGTATCATCGGCTTGGCACGGCTGCCGCTTGCTTTCGTGATCTTACTCGCAGTTTGGCTCGATCCGACTCAGCCGACTCGGGTGCCAACACTGACCTATACGCTATTGTTGGGCTATGCCGCTTTTGCCATAACTGTCGCAATCCTGCTGTTCCGACCTTCGCCAAGACCCATGCTTGCCGTGGTGGCTCATCTTGCCGATCTTGGAGTCTTCACCTTTCTGGTCTACACAACCGAAGGACCGACAAGTCCGTTCTTTCTTTTGTTCACTTTTTCGATTGTTAGTGCCGCCTTCCGCTGGCGATGGCGTGGCGCTCTCTGGACTTCACTTGCGGTACTGGTCCTACAGGTGCTCTCGACGGTTGTGTTTATGCAGTTTGTCCCGGATACGATTTTCGAAACAGATCGTTTTCTGATCCGAAGCGCCCATGTCATTGTAACCGGCGGTATGCTGGTCTACTTTGCATACCATCAAGAACGCATTGCCGAACAGGCCAGCCGATTGCGACCGATGTCTGTAGGCCCATGGTACGAAAAGGAACGTAATGACTTCCTTACCAAATGCGCGGCCTATCTGGGCGAGACCTTTGAATCCCCCCAGGTCGTGCTGGCAATGGATGAGCCGGAAGAACCGAGTGCCGGTGCACACATATGGAATGCCGGCAAGATGCGTGTCGAGCGCGTCGCCCCGGACGTATTCATGCGACTGATGTCGCAACCCGCGGACGCGCCCGTCTGGATTAATGCGGGGGCGGATTGGGACGAGTTGATGCGCACGACCGAAATGCTGCCTTGCCCTGCCGATCCGAGCAAACGTTCGCCTCTCCCGAACCAATTCAGCGGCGATGCTCAAATTCTTTCTGTCTCGGTGCCAAGCAAATACTCCGAAGGAAGGCTGTACATCACCAACCCCAAGGGACGATGGTGGGATATCGCCGTCATCGCCGAACTGTTGGCGCGACAAATCGGAGAGGGACTTGACCGGATTGAGACTGCGGCCGTCCAAAGCCGCGCTAACCATGCTGAAGAGCGGTTAAGCCTGGCGCGAGACCTGCACGATGGCACACTGCAGACATTGTCGGGAACAGCCCTGCAACTGGAAAACCTGGCCCGACTGGCAGAGAGCAACCCCGCCGCGGTGACATCGCGGATCAGGATCTTGCAGGATTGGCTGGTTGGCGAGCAGCGAGAATTGAGAAGGCTGATACGCAAATTGCGGCCCGGCCAACTGGAACCGACCGACGGCGTCCAGGTTCGGAAGGCCTGGATGCACGAACTGGCCGAGGGCCTGCAAAACCAGTGGAACATAAAGGTTGCTGTCAAGATGCCTTCAGGCGAGCTAAGGGTTTCGCAGGACGTTGATTACCACCTTAACCAGATCATACGCGAGGCTGCCGCGAATTCCGCGCGCCATGGCGGCGTTACCAAAGTCGACGTAACCATCGGGCAAACTGACGAGGGCCTGAACGTTACCATCACCGACGACGGAAGCGGACTTTCTACGCATGGTGTATTCGATAGCCACGAAAGTGCCCGCCTGAACATTGGTCCGCGCAGCCTGCGCGAGAGAGTTGCAGTATTGGGCGGCGCACTGGTGATCGACAGTTCCGCCAGAGGTCTCAGACTGAACATTCACCTGCCAATGCCTCCGCTTGAGGCGGCGTGATGAGCCGTATCCTGATCGCAGACGACCATCCAATTTTCCTTGAAGGGCTTGCCACGCTTCTTGAAGGGGCCGGATACGATGTCGTGGCGCGCTGCAAAACCGGCGCAGAGGTTCTTGAAGCGCTGGTCCGGGAAAAGCCGGATCTTTTGCTTCTTGATGTCAGTATGCCACCGCCGACTGGACTGGAAATAGTGCGCGTGGTCAAGGAAGCGCAAGATCCTGTAAAAATTGTGCTCCTAACTTCGAGCTTGGACGATTTGCAAACACTGGAAGCCATTGAATTGGGCGTGAACGGCCTTGTGCTGAAGGAAAGCGCTCCCAGGCAGCTTGTTCAATGCTTCAATGCGGTTCGCGCTGGCGATAACTGGTATGATCCGCAAATCGCCCGGCGAGCGCTTGACGTGGCATTGTCGAGCCAGCGACCTGCATCACCAACAGCATCGTTGCTAACGAACCGGGAGCTGCAGGTGACAAGATTGGTCGCTGCGGGTCTGCGCAACAAAGAGATCGCCTGCGAACTCAAGATTAGCGAAGGAACGGTTAAGATGTATCTTCATACAATTTACGAAAAATCCCGAGTGGGCAACCGAGTTGAACTTGTCAATTTGGCACATGCCAATCTCTGGCTATAAACGCGGATTTAATTTTAAAAAATTTTAGTATAAATATTTTAATATCAATACTGGAGGAGAAGAATTGAAAAAATTATTCGGATGCGCTTGAAAAATTTTGCTCCCTTAACAGGTCGCTGAAAAAGTCGGCTGCCAAGAACGTTGTTCTGGTCAGGCGCGAGGGACTCTTTTCCAAGCGCGAGTCTC
>NZ_VOJI01000058.1 GCF_007923445.1 Puniceibacterium confluentis
GCATCACACCCGCTATGAAACTGAAAATGGCCGCATAAGTTCTACGACCGCACCCCGTTAAAAATGGGGGGATTACCGTGCACCACCTTTCGGCGCAAAGCGGGCTGCCCGGCAAGCAGGTTCCGAGCGGCGGATAGGGCGCAATCTGGACCAGCATTACAATCAGGGAAACGGCGCAAAGTGAGTAAATCCAAAACCGTACGCGATACTTGACGGGCTTGGGGACCAGTTCCATTGCAAAAGCGTTGATGAAGAACGGCTGTATGGCAATGTGCAGGTAGGACAGGACGGTCACGGATCGGTTCGCCGGGGTGCCGCATTGATCCATTACGCCATAGCCCCACAATTGAAGTCCTTCCATCAGCGTGAAGAACCCCAGAGTCAGCCAGATCGCGGGCATGTCGCCGCGCCGATAGGTGGCGGCGGTTGCCACTGTACCGACCACAACCATGCCCGCAGATACCTCGGCGCTCCAGCACATGGCATATCTCCTTTTCGGCTGTACCCTACCGCACGACGCACCCCTAGAATTGATAACGATCAATGCGCCTCGCCGGGAAAACCGTATTTTTGTGAGCGAATTCGGCACTGTTTTTGGGACTGCGAAACATGATGGAACCAGAGCAAGTCCCTTCCGGGAACTTGGCCGAAAACCGGTTCGTCGCGGGCAAACTGGATGAAATGGCAGATTTGCTCGAGAGCCAAGGCGCCTCTCAATTTCGGTCCCGCGCGTACCGCGAAGCGGCCGCATATATCCGGACACTGGCGCAGCCGATCCGCTCGATCTACCAGAAAGAGGGCCAGAACGGCCTTGAAGACCTGCCGACGATTGGCGCATCCATTGCCAAGGCCATCATCGAAGTTCTGGATAGCGGCCGCCTGAGTTCGCTTGAACGCCTGCGCGGATCGGCAGATCCAGAGCAACTGTTTCAAACCGTGCCGATGATCGGGGCAGCACTTGCTCATCTGATCCATGACACACTTCATATCGATACGCTGGAGGCCCTTGAAGCAGCCGCTATCGATGGCCGTCTGATGGCGATCAAGGGCATCGGAAAACGGCGTGTCGAAAGCATCAGGCACTCCTTGAACGAAATGCTGGCCCGAGGGCGGCCACGTGGGGCACGGTCGGCAAGCGCTTTGCCTTCGGTCGAGGATATTCTGGCGGTTGATCAAGAGTATCGCGAATCCGCTAACTCCCTTCCAACCGTCAAGCCGCGTCGCTTCAACGAGACAGGGCGCAGGCGTATCCCGATACTGCATACGGAACGGGGTCCCTGGCGGTTTACCATCATGTTTTCCAATACCGCCAGTGCGCACAAGTATGGCAGGACGCGCGACTGGGTCATCATCTACTTCGATCGCGAAGACCATCAGGAAGGCCAAATGACCGTTGTCACGCAACATGGCGGACCGCTTGACGGGCGGCGGGTCATTCGCGGGCTCGAAAAAGCCTGCACCCGCCACTACGGCATCGAATCACCTGTCCAGCCGTTTTCTGGGGAGTACCATGGATAGATCGGTTCACCGAAACGGTACTGTGAACCGGGGTCTTGGGAAGTCCAGGTGAGTGGGTGCGATCTGTACCAAGTCGGGCCGATATCCGGTGTTGTGCGCGGGTCAGCCTGTTCAAATTGATCTTGATCAACCGGCAAAATAACGCGTCGGCGAAACTGGCCATCTGCGACATTTGATTGGCGTGGACAGGATGCGACGGATCCAGGTGGCTCATGTCTTTGAAAGAGCGGTCGCGGCCGAATGAACGTGACAATCAGATGAGAACAAAGATGATGGCGAAGAAAGGCGATCCAGCGTCGAAAATGCTTCCAACGGTGGCTGTGAACCAGCATCAGGTTGTCCCCGACACGCCGAATGCACATCCGCACAAAAACCTCGATCGCGCCATACGGGCGGCAATGGGCCGTCTGACGGGGGGCATTTCCCCGCATTCGGCGACCGAAGCCTGGAGCGATTGGGCGCTTCATCTTGCTCGCTCTCCCGGTCGCCAGTTGGAACTGGCCGAACTGGCCCAATCCAATGCGCTGAAAATGACGGCTTATGGTGCAAACGTCACGTTGGGCAAGGACGTGAAGCCACCCTTTACGCCTAAGGGCTACGATCACAGGTTTTCGCACGCGTCATGGGCCAGAGCACCTTTCAATCTGTGGCAGCAGAGCTTTCTGGCAGCGCAAGATTGGTGGGATCAGGCCACAAGCGACATGCGCGGCCTGCGCAAACAGGATGCCGACAGAACGCAGTTTCAGATGCGTCAGGCGCTTGATCTGGTGTCGCCGTCAAATTTTCCCTGGATGAACCCGGAGATTATTGAAGAAACGATCAAGACAGGCGGCCGAAACCTTGTCGAGGGGGCCGGACACCTTGCCGAAGACATGATCCAGACGTTGACCCAAACCCACAAGCCCGCGCCTGAGGGGTATCAGATTGGGACTGACCTCGCCTGTACCCCGGGGCAGGTAGTGTTTCGCAACCATCTGTTCGAGTTAATTCAATACACCCCGCAGACAGAAAAAGTGCATCCCGAGCCTGTGCTTTTCGTGCCGGCGTGGATCATGAAATACTACATCCTCGATCTGTCCCCCGAGAATTCCATGGTCAATTACCTGGTCTCACAGGGGTTCACGGTCTTCATGATGTCATGGTGCAATCCGACCGCGGCTCAGTCGGAACTGTCGCTTGAGGACTACCGAAAGAGCGGCGTGCTTGCCGCCCTTGACGCGATCAACCGCCTAGTTCCAGATCATATGATTCACGCCAACGGTTATTGCCTTGGCGGCACCCTTCTCGCCATCACGGCGGCCACCATGGCGCGGGATTGTGACGATCGGTTTGCATCCATCACGTTGATGGCGGCGCAGGTCGATTTCGCCGAGGCTGGCGAGTTGTTGCTGTTCGTCGATGAAAGCCAAGTGGCCTTTGTCGAGGATATCATGTGGGAACAGGGCTATCTGGACCGGCCGCAGATGGCGCGGACATTCGCGTCGATCCGCGCGGAAGACCTGATCTATACCCGCGCCGTGAACCGGTATTTTCTGGGGAAAGACGATCTGCCCACCGATATCGGCGTCTGGAACGGCGATACGACGCGGATGCCCGCACGAATGCATTCCGAGTACTTGCGAAGTTTTTTTCTGGAGAACCGACTGACCGCGGGGCGGTTCGCCGTTGAAGGACGGGTGATCGCCCTCAAGGATATTTCAACGCCGATGTTTGTCATCGCGACAGAGGCCGATCACATCGCGCCCTGGAAATCGGTTTACAAGACCAAGCTGTTTACCGATTGCGACCTGACCTTCGTGCTGACCAAGGGCGGGCACAATGGCGGGATCATCAGCGAACCCGGACATCCGGGGCGTCACTACTGCATCGACCACCGTCACAGCGGCGCCCACTACAAGAGTCCAGACTCCTGGATCTCTGAAACCGCTCCGATTTCCGGTTCGTGGTGGCCAGACTATGCTACATGGTTGAAAGGCAAGTCCGGACCGCGATCCAAACCGCCAAAGCAACGCCCGGCGATCTGCGCGGCACCCGGCACCTATATTCACCAGACGTGAAATCTGAATGGTCACGCGGTGTCGTGGTTACGCCGGTAGCGCACCACTGAGACGAACTGTGCGACCTGACCATGAACCAGTGGTACAAGGCTGATCGCCACGATCAGCCCCCACACACGGGCATCCGGTGCCACCAGATCAAGCGCATCGGCGGCCACGGGAATGGACAGAACCGCCATTATCAGCCCGAGCCTCAGGACCAGGGCACCCCAGACGTATCTGTTGCGGGTGATTTCATTGCGGATCAGGCCGGACCTTGGATCGCGCATGTTGAAAACGTGCCAAAGTTGCGCCAGCGCCAGGGTCAGGAACGAAACTGTGACTGCGGCCGCCGGCGCCATACCCAGAAACCTCTGTGCCAAAATGAACGAGCCAAGCGTGGCTGTGGAGATGCTGAGGCTGTGCACGACAATGGCGTTCCACAAGGCCCTTGTCACGATTGGGTTGCCGGAATCGCGTCGCGGGCGCTGAAGAATCTCGTCACGCCCCTCACTCGCGCCAAGGGCAAATGCCGGAAATACGTCCGTCACGAGGTTGAGGAAGAGGATTTGCAGCGGCATCAACGGCAGAGGCAAGCCCACGAGAATGGCCACACCGACGACCAAAACCTCGCCTGGATTGCTCGACAGCAGATAGGTGACAAATCGCTGGATGTTGCGAAAGATCACCCTGCCCTCGCGAATTGCCGAAATGATCGAGCCGAATGCATCGTCACGCAGAACCATCGCGGCGGCTTCTCTGGCGACCTGCGTTCCCCGCAGACCCATGGCGACACCGATATCAGCCTGTTTCAAGGCAGGTGCGTCAGTGACACCGTCCCCCGTCATCGCGACGATCTGGCCGCCTTTTTGCTATAGCGTGATCAGGTCCAGCTTCTGCGCGGAACTGACCCGTGCAAACACATCGGCGGCAAGCAGGTTTTGCAGATCAGAGACTGACAAATCAGCAACCGGGCGCAGGCTGCGGCCTTCGATCACGACAGGGTCCCCGCTGGTAAGGCCAACGGCGGCTGCGATATTGCGCGCTGTCACTGCATGATCCTCCGTCATCATGATGACGCGACTGCCGGCCCGTCGGCACAAGGCGATGGCATCCGGCACGTCGCCGCGGGGCGGGTCATAAAGACCGAGTAATCCCAGAAATGTCAGATCTGCTTAATCCGCCTCCTCCGGCGAGATGACATTGCGCTTTGCGACGGCCGGAACCCGCATGCCCCGTGCGGCCATCTCGTTTGTCCGGGCGTGCCAAATCGCAAGCTCGTCCGCCGTCAGCAGCGCAACGGTTTGGACGTTCGCTTGAATTGAACTGCACGCCTCCAGAACCGCTTCGGGTGCACCTTTGACCCGGACATCAAACGACTCATCCGCGGCATGGACCGTCGCCATCATCTTCTAGGCTCCAGACCCATTGATTTCAGTCTGCTGTCGTGATTCAGGCTCCGCAAGGAGACTTGATCCATGAGCAATCCTTACTGGCTGACCGAGGCGCAAATCGAGCGCCTGAAACCGTTT
>NZ_VOJI01000059.1 GCF_007923445.1 Puniceibacterium confluentis
GCGGGCCATCTGCGCGGCGATGGGGAATCTGCACGGCCAGGGTCTTTTGCCTGCGGCACAGCGTCGAGAAGTCCGGCCCCGCCAACTTCAGCAAGCGCGCCACCATGCCAGCGGTCTGGCGCAGCGGCAGCTTGAACAGGATCTTGATCGACAGGCAGAACTGGATAGCCGCATCGGAAAACACCGCTGGCCGTCCGGGTCGCCAGTCACGTGGCGCGCGCCAGGTCATGTCCCTGTCGACCCGGATCAGCAGCGATCCCCTCTTCCGCAGCGATGCGTTGTAGCTGGACCAGGTCGTCGTGCAATAGCGGATGGGAGATGGCTTGCTCATACCGCGCGTCTAACGGCATGGATTCACGAAGTGAATCCTCCGTCGTCAGACTTGTGCAACAACGCCGCACGGATGTCAGCGAAGCGCAGGAAGTGACCTTTGCAAACTCGCGGACAGCGACCAGCGCGACAGGCATGATCGGCCCGAAAGCTGTCATCCGCCAAACATGTAACACATGACGGCTTCGTCAATCTTGGAAACATTCGAGATCTCTGAGGTGGAGCCTGTGGCGTGCTACATCAGCGTTCTACGCTTCTGGCTCAAGCCCACGCCATGAGAGATTCGTAGGTAGAAACTCATGTTTAGACTGTGTATCACTGGATACACCGTCATCGCGTTTTTCGGTGGCAAAGAGCGGACCAGCCGCCAACGCAAACTTTTATTGAAGAAGAGGCGCTTTCAATTGCTGAAGGCAAAGGGGAGCAGGGGTTGCATGGCGACTGAACCAGTGCAGCCTGTTGGTAAGTCTGCCAGACACTTGGTCTACACACAAACTGGAGCTGGCATGATGTACGGTGAGCTACTTGGCATCACATTTTGTAAACCTCTCAGGTGTACAGTCACAAATACACTTGACGAACCGCCGTCTTGGTATCACTTGATGCCAGAGCTCGTGGGCGGCGGATCCAAGGAATGAGTATTACGGACGCTGTTCGCAGCCAGCTTGAGAAATTGTGTAGGGGGCGAAGAACCAGAATGCATGAGTTCTCTCCTACGATGCCAACGCGATGGTCGCCGCAACACGTTCGACGGCCTGGCAGCGGCGAGGCCTTTAGTGACGAAAGCGCGTGGACACTTATTGCTGACTTGCTTCGTGCAGGTCACGAAATCGAAGTGATTATCCTGGATAAACCCCCTGGAAAAACGGGATATGTCCTCAAGTGTGACGGCTACGAAGGTGAAAAAATATACATGAAAATCATGATGGGGTCAGGGAAAGTAATTGGCCGCAGTTTTCATGTGAGTAAGAGAAGAGATCGGGTGCAATGATGGCGGAAAAAGGTACTACTACCTGCGCAATGTGTGGCGAGGCAACCGTTGAAAAAAGGATTATGACGCAACAGTTCGCTTACGTCAGTGGAGCCCGTGATGTGCTTTTGACCGCTGACATACCCGTTGAGCATTGCCATTCTTGTGGTGAAACCCTGGCCGGTGAAGACGCAGAGATTGCGCGTCATGAAGCAGTGTGCAGATATTTGGAGAGACTTACTCCACGCGAGGTTAGATCGATCAGGAAATCTAAGAATTTGACACAGAAGGACTTCGCGATTGAACTTGGTGTGGGATTGGCATCACTGAAGCGGTGGGAGACTGGGGCGAACATCCAAGGAAAGCAGCATGACTTGAAGTTACGTGGGCTTATATCGCAACCCAGGGACTTTTCGAAAAAATTCACGCCGGTATTCCGCACGCCAATGAAGGAATACATGATGGTTGCCGCGGAGCGCTTTGAACTGCGCCCGCGGGATTAGATAAATGTTTGTAGTTACATTTTACAGCTATAAAGGTGGCGTTGGGCGCACGATGGCACTTGTCAACGTCGCTGCAAACCTTGCTCGGCGGGGCAAAAAGGTACTGGTCGTCGATTTCGACTTAGAGGCTCCCAGTCTTCCCAACTATGGATTCCTGGCTCCGTGCGCATCACGCCAAGGATTGGTCGATTACATAGCCTCGTATAGAAGTAACGGCGTTGCCCCGAATGCATCTGAGTATGTCTACAAGTGCTCAGGAGAAAGTGAAACGATATGGGTGATGCCATCTGGTGACACGAGCACTATCGAGTACTCGACTAAGCTTTCCTCTATCGACTGGAGTACCTTGTACACAGAAGAAAAAGGCTACCTATTCTTTGAAGATTTGAAGCAGCAATGGAGGGAGAACCAAGATCTTGGTTTCGACTATGTGCTGATCGATAGTCGCACTGGCCACACTGACGTTGGCGGTATATGCACTCGACAGCTGCCGGACCTAGTTGTAGCTATGTTTCTTCCGACAATGCAGAACATTTCCGGGCTTGCGCCGATCATGAACGAGGTTCGGCGCGACAAGTCTCGTCAGATTAGGCCCGTTGAGATTCTTTTCTGCGCCTCAAACGTACCAGACCTGGACGATGAAAGATCGATTTTGTCGAACCTCCTTGATTGCGCTGCAGGAGAACTCTCTTTCAAAAAGAAAGACCTGAAAGTTGTTCACCAATACGCGAGCCTCGATGTTCTATCACACGCAGTTTTTGCACTCGAGCGACCGAATAGCAAACTTGCCAAAGAATACGCTGAGCTTGAAGAGGCAGTCATATCTTTTAACCACATTGACCCTGATGGAGCTCTACTTGCACTAAAGAACATACGCCTAAGGGCTCGCCAAACGACAAGCAGCCCGAGAGTGTCGGGTCGCGAGGAAATCGCGGAGGCAGTTGATCGAATATTCTCGATGCATTCGGGAAACTCCGAGATTACAAAAATCGTCGCCCAAATTAGGGCGATGATTGGCGACATCGAAGGTGAGATAAGTGCGCTGACCGCCACCATCGAGTCTGGCGGCGATTCAGTCTTTCTGCGGGGCATGCGTGCAAGAGCCTATCAGGCCATTGGCGAAACAGACCGCTCAGAAGCGGACTTGAGGCATATTATCGAAAGTGAAGATTCGTCTGGTGTCAATATCACCACCGCTCTGCAAATGCTTCGCGGAACCCACAAGGAATTCGATAATATCATAACTTCCCTTTTGAACAGGGAGAATCTGTCGGTTTCCGCACTCAACTCGCTTTCAGAATTTGTCCTGTCGGAGCGACACCATTTATCTCGCTTCGCGGATCAAATATCATCTGCAATTTCGAAATCTTCTGGAACTCAAAGTGAGATCAGTACCGCGCGAGTGAATTTGGTCTTGTCACTCATTGGTTCGGAAAGGTTTTCGGATGCTGTTGAGCTATTGACGCAACCAAATAGTGATCTCCCTGATGCCATTCCAGAGATGTTTAATCTCTTCATTGCTCGTTGGGCTTTCTCAGGCGTTCCTGATGTCTCTATGGCTGATACAGTTCTTTCAAATATGCTTGCTGCAGACGACAGAGATGACGCGAATTACTTGCAATGCGCCGCAGTACTAACGGCGATTGCAGAGGGGCGTGATCAGTCGTGTGCCCTATTAGATCGTGCTATCAAGGCGGCAAACACACGAAAGAGGCGTATATTCAGTTGTGTGTCTTATCTCTATAGCACCCCAGAAGACTTTATTGACGATTGCGAGGCCCTGAAGGACGGGATCGTAGAAAGTGGTGCAATTAGACTTGAACTGGGTGGCACCCGGCCGATAGCCTTGGTCTGATGAGATGTATGTTGATTTATGTAGGCAATTGTTCGGCTCCACAGGAAAATCCATCTCCACCTCGTGCCTGAGACCAAATGGAGCCTGCCGATAACATAGCGGTCATTTGCTTCAATCGCAGCGAATGACCGGTCCCTGCCCTCAAGTCCCGGGCTCGGCTCAATCCTGCGCCGGGCACGAATGTCGTAGAAGGGCTGCCTGCCGTCGGCTGCGACCAGCCCTGAGGCTGTGGTGATCCTATGATTTCGTGCTGCGCTGCCGCAAGGCAGGTTCGAGCCCAAACTAACCTCGCTGCCGATGGACAGCTTCGCACTTGCGGCACGGACGGGCTCGACGTGACCGGCCCACTGCTGACGTTCGAGCCTCGTCGGTGCTGCGCGGCGGCATTCCCCGAACCGGCCATTGGACATGGAGCGCAGCATTTCGAGCTGCGGAACATTTGCGATAAGGCCCTTTGTGGGCGCTCAGCTTCGCCGGGCGCAGCAACGCCGCTGCTCCGGTAATCCTCCCCAAAACTAAGGGGCTGCGTAAGTAGAATTTTCTCGGCAAGATGCATGAGGAGATTCATATGAAGATGACCAGATACAGCGAACCATAGGTTCTTGCGATCCTGCGCCAGGCTGAAGGCGGTGTGCCAGTGGCTGAGCTTTGCCGTGAACATGGGATGAGCAATGCGTCATTCTACAAGTGGCGGGCGAAGTATGGTGGCATGGATGCGTCCATGGTCAGCCAGATGAAGGCGATGGAAGAGGAGAACCGGCGGCTGAAGCGGATGTATGCGGACCTCAGCATGCAGGCTGATTTGCTGAAGGAAGCTCTTGGAAAAAAGTGACCGGGCCATCTCAACTCCGAGAGATGGCCGAGAATGCGGTGGCGCGACGAGGAGCCAGCATTGCCCTGGTCTGCCGGGCCTTTGGGGTCAGCGAGACCTGCTATCGCTATGGGCCCAAGTTGCGGGCAGAATATGAGGAGATCGCCGATCTGTTGACCGGCCTGACAGACGCACGCAAGACGTGGGGCTTCGGGCTGTGTTTCCTGCATTTGCGCAACGTGAAGGGCCATCCGTGGAACCATAAACGCGTCTATCGCATCTACTGCGAGCTGGAACTTAACCTGCGGATCAAGCCCCGCAAGCGGTTGAAGCGGGACAAACCTGATGCGCTGGCAGTCCCGGACGCGCCAAATGTGACCTGGTCGATGGATTTCATGGCGGATCGGCTGGGGGATGGCCGGGCGTTCCGGCTGTTGAACGTGCTGGACGACTTCAACCGGGAAGGCTTGGGGATCGAGGTCGACTTCTCGCT
>NZ_VOJI01000006.1 GCF_007923445.1 Puniceibacterium confluentis
GGCCAGATGACCGCGCAGCGCATTTATGGCCTGAGTCCGCTGCCGGATCAGAAGATCGCGCACGCGGAACACCATGGCCGCGCCCTGGGTCTCTTCGCTCTTCACCGGAACGAAGCGCATCGTCGGCCGCAATGCCGCCTCGCAGATCGCCTCGGCATCGGCCGCATCATTCTTCTGCCGCTTCACGAACAGCTTGACGTAGGCGGGTGGGATCAGCCGAACGTCATGGCCCAGCTTGCCGATCTCACGACCCCAGAAATGAGCGCCGCCGCAGGCTTCCATCGCGACGACGCAGGCTGGCAGTTGTCCGAAAAACTCCAGCACCTGAGCGCGCCGTAACTTCTTGCGCAGGACCGCACAACCAGTGCCGTCGGCCCCATGCACCTGGAACACATTCTTCGCCAGATCGAGCCCGACCGTGATAATCTCCGACATGACCGTCCTCCTTTGTGGATCATCGCAGACCCACCTTGGCACATTGATGCCGTCGGGGGGCGGTCACATCATCAAAGCCATATCCGGGAAATCGGCTCGGAATTCAGGGCGCGTTTGGATCCGTGCCCTAAGTTCGATATCTCATCATCGATGCGCTGAAAGACCCGCGCTGCGGCGGGAAGCTGGTGCCGTTTCCATGATTGAGAACGGCCAGGCGGAGGGCGTGCGCGGCGGTGCAACAATTCGGCCGGGGTGCAACATTGTGTTGCACCGGGTGCAAAAACGGGGGCAAACAGGCCCCAAACAGAGGAAGACGGAACGGATGGCTGAGCAGGAAGACCCAATAAAACAAGGGAAATCGGACGTTGTCCGCGCCGCTCGCCTGTCCGTGGCACCCATGATGGACTGGACCGACCGTCATTGCAGATACATGCACCGTCTGCTTTCAAGCCGGTCGCTGCTGTACACCGAGATGGTCACCTCTCCGGCGCTCGTCAGGGGCGGGGCGCTGCATTTGCTGGACTTTCATCCCGATGAACATCCGGTTGCGCTGCAGTTGGGCGGCTCGGACCCGGCAGAGCTCGCGGCGGCGGCGCGGCTCGGGGCGCGCGCTGGGTATGACGAAATCAACCTCAATGTCGGGTGTCCGTCCGACCGGGTGCAGTCGGGTACGTTTGGGGCGATCCTGATGAAACAACCCGGTCTGGTGGCCGAGTGTGTCGCCGCGATGCAGGATGCCGTCGCCGTGCCGGTGACCGTCAAGTGCCGGATCGGAGTCGACGACCAGGACGCGGAAGACGTTCTGCCGGAATTCATCGCGCGTGTCGCGGCGACGGGCTGTGACCGGTTCATCATTCATGCCCGCAAGGCCTGGTTGCAGGGCCTGAGCCCGAAGGAGAACCGGGACATTCCGCCATTGGACTACGATCTGGTGCTGCGGATGAAGGGCCTGTTCCCGGCGCTGCACCTGTCGGTCAACGGCGGCATCACCTCGCTGGAGCAGGCGCAGGCGTTCCTGGACGCGGGTCTGGATGGCGTGATGGTGGGCCGTGCCGCCTACCATCAGCCCTGGGATATCCTGGCCCAGGCGGATGCACGGATCTTTGGCGAGATCGCCGCCACAGCGGACCCGGTCGACATCGCGCTGGCCATGATCCCCTATATCGAGGCGCATCTGGTCGCGGGCGGTCGGTTGCACCAGATCACGCGACACATGATGGGCCTGTTCGCGGGACGACCGGGCGGGCGGCTCTGGCGGCGGGTGCTGTCAGAAGGGGCCTCGAAGAGAGGGGCGGGGCCGGCGCTCATTCACCAGGCACTTGCGCGCATGCAGGCCGCACAACCCGCGTGATGAATGCCGGAGGGGGCCTTTGACCTTGCCATTGGCGGTCCAAGCCTGTCTATCACCGCCAACATCACACAGGAATCCGAGCATGGCCGACGTCAACACCCTTTTGCCGCTGATCAGCCTGCTGATGGTGGCCGGCGCGTTTGCCGGCTTGTTGGCGGGGATGCTGGGCGTCGGCGGCGGCATCGTGCATGTGCCGGCGTTTTTCTATGTGTTCCAGACCCTTGGCTATGACGGGCCCTACCTGATGCGGATCTGTCTGGCGACATCTCTGGCGGCGATCATCGTGACGTCGATGCGTTCCGTCATGGCGCATCAAAAGCGCGGCGCGGTCGACTGGGACATCCTGCGCAGCTGGGCTCCGGGGATCGCCATCGGCGCGTTGCTGGGGGTGATGATCGCGGCGGCGCTGCGGACCACGACGCTGCAGGTGATCTTTGGCGTCACCGCCTTTCTGGTCGGGCTCTACCTGGCGTTCGGGCGCCAGAGCTGGCGGCTGGGCGCACAAATGCCCGGTGGCCTGTTGCGGGCGCTGCTCTCGCCGGTTGTCGGGTTCCTGTCGGTGCTGATGGGCATCGGCGGAGGCAGCTTTGGAGTGCCGCTGATGTCGCTGTTCGGCGTGGCGATGCACCGGGCCGTGGCGACAGCGGCAGGTTTCGGCGTGCTGATCGCGGTGCCGTCCGTTGCTGTGTTCCTCCTGGTTGGCGTTCCGGTCGAGGCGCAGCCGCCCTACATGCTGGGCTCGGTCAACCTCGCGGCGTTTGCGGTGGCGGTGTCGATGACGCTGATCACGGCGCCGCTGGGCGCGCGGCTTGCGCATGCGATGGACGCAATGGTGCTGCGCCGGGTGTTTGCTGTGTTTATCCTGTTCGTTGCGTTAAACATGTTGCGCAAGGCGACGTGGGGATAAATCCGATGAACGATCGCGGCTGGTCTCGTTTCGCCGCTGATGCCGCCACACTGACCTGGGCCAGGGCGGCGCATCGTGCCGGGCTGCGGGTGGCGCGGGATCCCGAGATGCGGGCTGCCCACCTTGACTGTGATGGCACCTGGTTCGTCGGGGTCGATGCCTTGCCCACGGCCCCGGACGGCAGCATCGACGGCGTGCCGCTGCAAGGCCCGGCACTGGACACGCTGGACCCGCTGCCGCCGCTGCACCCGGCGCAGTTGTCGATCACCTATCCCGGTTACCCGCGTCCGCGCAGGGAGGACAGCGCGGCCGCGTTCCGGTACCGGCTGAACCGCGATTCGGCGCATGTCGACGGGATCATCGCCGAGGGCGACGCGCGGCGGCGCCGGATTCTCGAGCCGCATGCCTTCATACTCGGGCTGCCACTCACACATTGCGACGCAGGCGCCAGCCCGCTTGTGGTCTGGGAGGGCAGTCACGAAATTCTGCGCGCGGCGCTGCTCAGGGCGCTGGATCCCCATGATCCCCGGGAGTGGCACCGCATCGACGTGACCGAGGCATATCAGGCGGCCCGTCGTGTGGTGTTCGAGACCTGCCCGCGTGTGCCGTTGCGCGCCATTCCGGGCGAGGCGCTGCTGCTGCACCGCCTGATCCTGCACGGCGTCGGCCCGTGGGAGCCAGGAGCACAGGCCCCTCCCGAGGGCCGGATGATGGCCTATTTCCGCCCGCTGATGCCGGGCGGGGTCACAGCATGGCTGTCGTCGCGGCCGTGACACGCCGAAACGTGCCGGTGGGTCCGCAGGCAACCGGCGGATGCGCGGGGTGCTCTCAGCCGCGTGTCAGCCGCGCGGCGCGACCGCCGCGGCGTTTGCTCAACTGTCCCTGACGCGAGGGCAGTTCCGCCATCAGGCGACGGCGCTCTTCCGGCGGCATCTTCGACCAGCGGGTTATCTCGTCGATGCTGCGCAGGCAGCCGGTACAAAGCCGCGCCTCGGGATGGATGACGCAGATCTTGGTGCAGGGGCTGTCAATCTCGTTGCGCGTCCAGATGTCGTCACTCATGCGTCAGAGCCTGTCTGCGGGTAAAGTCGAATGTGGCGGAGCCGGTCCAGCACACCCTGAAGGATATACGAGGCGGCGACATGGTCGATCACCTCGGCACGACGCTTTCGCGACGTATCCGCCTCGAGCAGGGCACGTTCGGCGGCAACGGTGGACAGGCGTTCATCCCAGTAGGTGATCGCCCCGGGCCAGAGCCGTTCGAAATTGCGCGCAAAGGCCCGGGTGGACTGGCAGCGCGGTCCTTCCGAGCCATCCATGTTGCGCGGCAGACCCAGAACGACCCCGGCAACGTCGCGACCGGCGATGAGTTCCTGCAGGCGGGCGGCGTCGAGGGTGAACTTCTTGCGGCGAATGGTTTCCAGTGGCGTGGCGACGGTCAGCAGACCATCGGATGTGGCCACGCCGATGGTCTTCTCGCCCAGATCCAGGCCAAGGATCGGCCGGGCCCGGGGCAGCGTGGCGGCAAATTCCTCGATGGATTCAAGGATCATGGCATCACCGCCGCCCGGCAGCGGGGCAGGGGAACATCCCCCGCCGTTCCGCGGACCACTGCCGGTCGCCTCAGGTGCGGATACACCGGGGTCATTGGGCGATACCGGCGTTGCGCGCGCCTTCACGGACGATCTCCAGCGCGTCTTCCTTGCCGGCAAAGACCTCCTTGGCGTTGTCCCAGATGGCGATGGCCTGCGCCTGGTTGTCGAGCACACCATAGGCGCCGATCAGCCGGGCCCATTCCTGCGGTGTGCCGCCCTCGGTGGCAAGCCGGTCCGACAGACGCACCACCATGCTGCGAATCATCTCGATGCGCTGTTCCGGCGTCAGTTCCGCGGCTGCCGTGATGTCGTCCTGCGATGGGCCCGCCAGTGGCAGCGCGGTTTCCGGCAGGCGGTAGTCGGTGATCCCTGCGCGCAGGGCCATGTCCTCGATCTGGCCGGAGACCGGCGCCACCCAGGGATCCTCGGGGCGGCTTTCCCGCAGCAGGTTGTCCCACAGACGGAAAGCGGCATCCGGGCGCCCGGTCTGGGCCAGCATGAGCCCGCCGTAATACCGCGCCACGCCGTTGTCGGGGTCGCGCGCCATCGCCGCGTCCAGTGCGGCTTCGGCCTCGGGCGAGACATAGCCCCCTGCCGCCAGCACCATCATGTCGGCCAGATCGGCGTAATCCTTGGCGCTGGCGGAATCGCCTTTCAGCCGCAAGATCTGTTGCTGGGCTTTGTAGGCCCGGGCGAAATGACCCAGCGCCGCCTCGCTGCGGGCCAGCAGGACATGTCCCTGCAGGTCGTCCGGGCGTTCGGCCACCGCTTCCCGCAGCCGCAGCACGAGGTCGACATATTCCTGCGGCGCCTCTGGCTGCGTGGTCTCGGGCAACTGCGCTTCGGCTTCTTGTTGACGGGGGCGGTTCTGACGGGCATCAGCCGCCGCCGCGATCCGGGCCTGCAGGCCCAGATCACCATAGCCCGGTGCACCGAGCCGGGTGTAAAGCCAGCCGCCGCCACCCACGAGCACTCCTGCGATCAACAGCGCGGCCATCAGCGCCACGCCCTGTGGCTGCGTTGCCCCGCCGGTATCGCCGCGCACTTCGGAATCCGCTGCCAGCAGCCGACGCGACACTTCGGCCCGCAGCCGCTCGCCGTCTTCCTCGCCGATGGTGCCCCGCGCCAGATCCCGTTCCACCTCGCGCAGCTGGTCTCGGTAGACCTGCATGTCGAAGGCCTGCACCGGCCCGGTGTCCCGCCGTCCGCGCAACAGCGTCAGGACCAGCAGGCCGGTCATCGCAAGCGCAAGCCCGGCGCAAAGGCTCCAGAACAAAATCATGCGGTCTCCCCAACCGTGTCGTTTCTGCCTGACATCTAATGCGCGGGGGCCTCCGACAAAAGGGGCAAATCCCCGACATCTCGCCGCATGTCGCAACTGCGCGATGTTGTGACGGTTGCGGCATTGGTCTCAAACGTGCTCCAGTCCACATAACGTCCAACGCCTCCCATGGATCAGAATCGAGTGCCATGAAACGCTATTCCGCCTTTGCCATCGCCCGAGAGGCCCTGCGTCATCATTCGGGATGGGAGCGTGCCTGGCGCAAGGCCACGCCGAAGAAAAAGTACGATGTGGTGATCGTCGGCGCCGGCGGACATGGCCTGGCCACCGCCTATTACCTTGGCAAAAACCATGGCATCCGCAATGTGGCGATCCTTGAAAAGGGCTGGCTCGGCGGTGGCAACACCGGACGCAACACCACGATCATCCGCTCGAACTACCTGCAGGATCCCTCGGCCGCGATCTACGAAAAGGCCCGCAGCCTCTACGAGACGATGAGCCAGGATCTGAACTACAACGTGATGTTCTCGCCGCGTGGCGTGATGATGCTGGCCCAGACCCATCACGAGGTGCGCGGCTACGAGCGCACTGCCCATGCCAATGCCCTGCAAGGGGTCGACACCCAGTTCATCGGCCCGGAAAAGGTCAAGGAACTGTGTCCGATCATCCGTCTGGACGGCCCGCGTTATCCGGTGCTCGGCGCGCTCTGGCAGCCGCGCGGTGGCACTGCGCGTCATGACGCCGTGGCCTGGGGATACGCGCGGGCCTGCTCGGACATGGGCATGGACATCATCCAGCAATGCGAGGTCACGGCTGTACGCTCCGAAGCGGGCAAGGTCCGGGGCGTGACCACCAACAAGGGCGAGATCGACTGCGACAAGCTGGCCATCGTCGTCGCCGGTCACTCCGGGGTGCTGGCACAGATGGCCGGCTTCCGGCTGCCGATCGAATCCGTGGCGCTGCAGGCGCTGGTCTCCGAGCCGATCAAGCCGATCATGGACGTGGTGATCATGGCCAACACCGTGCACGGCTACATGAGCCAGTCCGACAAGGGCGAAATGGTGATCGGCGGCGGCACCGACGGCTACAACAACTACACCCAGCGCGGCTCGTTCCATCACGTCGAGGAAACCGTGCGCGCACTGATCGAGACCTTTCCGATGCTCTCGCGGCTGAAGATGCTGCGGCAGTGGGGGGGTATCGTGGATGTCACCGGCGACCGCTCGCCCATCCTGTCCAGAACGCCGCTGGCGGGCTGCTTCGTGAACTGCGGCTGGGGCACCGGCGGCTTCAAGGCGATCCCCGGCTCGGGCTGGGCCACCGCCGAGATGATCGCCCGCGGCGAGCCGGGACCACTGGCCTCGGCCTTCGGGCTTGACCGCTTCCGCGAAGGGCGTTTCATCGACGAATCCGTGGCCGCCGGAGTGGCGCACTGATGCCTCGGTCCGGCGTCATGTCCCCGCTGCCCTGTGCGGCGCCAACTGGCGAAAAATCGCCGGGTCCGGACTTTGGCAGTATTGGCGGGAACCTGCGTGCGCTGTCGGTCGTTGCCTCTGCAACAGACCACCACACAGGAGCACCGACATGGCCGAACCGTACAACACCCCGCCGCACACCACCCCTCCGCAATCGCCGCCGCCCTCCAGCACCACAACCACCACAACCACGAATTCCGGCGGCAACACCGGCATGGCCTTCATCGTCGGCATCCTCGTCGTCGTTGTCGCGGTTCTGGCCTTTGTCATGTTCGGTGGCGATAACGACGGTGGCGAAACCGCGTCGAGCCCGTCCGATGTCAACATCACCGTCGAAGGTACCGGGGATGCAGCGTCCGACGCGGGCACGGCCATCGAAAGCGCTGCGGAAGCTGTCGAGGGCGCTGCCAAGAGCGCAACCGAAGGCAACTGAGCCGACACATCTTTTCTCTTGCGACCGGACCGGCCCCGCCCAGCGCGGGACCGGTCTTTTGGCGTTCGCCCCCCGTCCGGAAGGAGCCACATCGTGCTGATCCTCGAATGTCCCTATTGCGGCGTCAAGGCCGAGGAAACCGAACTGCACGGCGGTGGTGAGGCGCATCTCGTGCGCCGGGGCCCCGACAGTTCCGATGACGCCTTCGAGAGCTACCTGTTCCAGCGCCAGAATCCCAAGGGCGTGCATTTCGAACGCTGGCGCCATGCCTACGGCTGCGGCAAATGGTTTCACGCCGCCCGGTGCACCGCGACTCTCGAAGTCTTCGGCACCTACAGCGCCCAGGTCAGCGAACCACCGCAGCAGATCCGCGACCGCATCGCCGCCCGGCGGCCCGGCTGGTCGTGGAGTGATCAGGGATGATGTTTCTTCTCTTTGCAAATACTCGAGAATCCGCCCCGACACCCAGCGCAGAGGTCTAAGACATGAGCACCCGACTCGCCACCGGCGGCCGCCTGACCGACCGCTCCAAACCGATGAGTTTCCGTTTCAACGGTCAGAACCTGCGCGGTGTGCAGGGCGACACTCTGGCCTCGGCGCTGCTGGCCAGCGGCCAGTTGCTGATGGGGCGCAGTTTCAAATATCACCGACCGCGCGGCCCGGTTGCCTCCGGCGCCGAAGAGCCGAACGCGCTGGTCAATCTCGGGCAGGGCGCGCGGTTCGAGCCCAACCAGCGCGCCACCACAACCGAGCTGTTCGACGGGCTGACCGCCACCAGCCAGAACCACTGGCCCAGCCTCAACTTCGACGTGGGCGCGGTCAACACCCACCTCAGCCGCTTTCTGCCTGCCGGCTTCTACTACAAGATGTTCATCCATCCGCGCCCGCTGTGGAAACACTTCTACGAACCGATCATCCGCCGCTCGGCCGGTCTCGGAGCCGCGCCTGACGCCGAAACCGTCGATGCCGATACCTACGAACATTTCTACGCCTTCACCGATGTGCTGATCCTCGGCGGCGGCGTTGCCGGGCTTCAGGCGGCGCTTGGCGCCGCAGGGTCCGGGGCCCAGGTGCTGTTGCTGGAACAATCGGCGGACTGGGGCGGCCGCACCCCGGTCGATGGTGGCGAGATTGACGGAAAACCGGTACAGGACTGGATCAATGACGCTGTCCAGGCCCTTGGGAACATGGACAATGTCACGCTCAGAAACCGCACCATGGGGGCAGGGGTCTATGACCACGGCTATGCGCTCGGCTACGAGCGGCTGAACGATCACGCGCCGGAAGCCGCCGGCCCGCGCCACCGGCTCTGGCGCATCCGCGCGCGGCAGATCGTCACCGCGACAGGCGCCATCGAACGTCCGCTCAGCTTTGCGGGCAACGATGTGCCCGGGGTGCTGCTCGCTTCGGCGGTGCGCGACTATGTGGTGAACTACGGGGTCTCGATCGGCGACCGCACCGTGGTCGTCACCAACAACGACGACGCCTATCGCACCGCGATCTGCCTGCAGGAGCACGGCCTCGACGTACCGGTGATCCTCGATGCGAGGCCGCAGGGCGGCGGCGCACTGATGCAGCAGGCCGAAGCCCTCGGCATCCGGGTGCTCAGGGGCAAGGCCATCGCCTCGGTCCAGGGCAGCCGCAAGGTCACCGGTGTCACCATCTGCGCCCAGGCCGGCGAGGGCGCGGTGCTGGAAACCATTGCCTGCGACGCGGTTGCCATGTCCGGCGGCTGGTCCCCGGTGGTGCACCTGTGGTCGCACTGCGGCGGCAAACTCGTCTGGGATGAACAACAGGCGTTTTTCCGTCCCGATCTTGGCAAGGCGCCGACCGGCCATGACGGCACGCCCTTTGTGATCCCGGCCGGGGCCGCCAACGGCTACATTCACCTGCGCGACACCCTGACCGACGCCACCACCGCCGGTGTGTCGGCTGCCACCGCCGCCGGATTCAAGCCGAAGAGCACGGCCGTGCCGCAGGCCCCGGAACAGCCCGAGGCGCCGATGATGGCGGTCTGGCTGATGCCGCAGGGCGCGAATGTCGCGCTGCGCGCAAAGGCCTGGCTGGATTTCCAGAACGACGTCAAGGTCTCGGATATCCAGCTCGCGGCGCAGGAAGGGTATGAATCCGTCGAACACGCCAAGCGCTACACCACGCTGGGCATGGCCACGGATCAGGGAAAGCTTAGCAACATCAACGGTCTGGCGACCCTTTCTCGGGCGCTTGGGGCTGATATTCCCAGCGTCGGCACCACCACCTTCCGCCCGCCCTATACCCCGATCTCGATGGGGGCCATCGCCGGTCAGGCGCGGGGCGAGATCTTTCAGCCCGTACGCGAGACTCCCTTGCACCAGTGGCACCAGAGCCACGCCGCGCACTGGGAACCGGTCGGTCAGTGGCGCCGTCCCTACTGCTTTCCCCAGGGCGGCGAGACCGTGGAGCAGGCGGTACAGCGCGAGGTCATCGCCACCCGCGCCAGCCTTGGCCTGCTCGATGCCTCGACCCTGGGCAAGATCGTTGTCAAGGGGCCGGACGCGGGCCGCTTTCTCGACATGCTCTACACCAACATGATGTCGACCCTGCCGGTGGGAAAATGCCGCTATGGTCTCATGTGCAGCGAGAACGGGTTCCTGATGGATGACGGCGTTGTCGCCCGGATCAGTGACGACACCTGGCTCTGCCACACCACCACCGGCGGTGCCGAGCGCATTCACGGTCACATGGAAGAGTGGCTGCAAACCGAATGGTGGGACTGGAAGGTCTACACCGCGAATGTCACCGAGCAATACGCCCAGATCGCCGTGGTCGGCCCCAACGCCCGCAAGCTGCTGGAAAAGCTGGGCGGCATGGATGTGAGCAAGGATGCCTTGCCGTTCATGCAGTGGAGCGACGGCACACTGGCGGGAATCCCGGCGCGGATCTTCCGCATCTCGTTTTCCGGCGAACTCAGTTACGAGGTGGCGGTGCCGGCCTCGCAGGGGCTTGCGCTCTGGGAAATGCTGCATGCGGCGGGCGCCGAATGGAACGCCACCGCCTACGGCACCGAGGCGCTGCACATCCTGCGGGCGGAAAAGGGGTTCATCATGATCGGCGATGAAACCGACGGCACCGTGATCCCACAGGATCTCGGTCTGGGCTGGGCCATTTCGAAGAAGAAGGCGGATTATATCGGCAAGCGCGCCCAGGCCCGCAGCCATATGACGGACCCGACGCGCTGGCAGCTGGTCGGACTTGAGACCGCAGATGGGTCGGTGCTGCCGGACGGTGCCCTTGCCGCCGCGCCGGGCAAAAACGCCAACGGCCAGCGCAATACCCAAGGGCGGGTCACCTCGACCTACCATTCGCCGACGCTGGGCCGGGGCATCGCCATGGGTCTGGTCCTGAACGGACCGGAGCGCATGGGCGAAACGCTGGAGTTCAGCAAGCTCGACGGCACGACCGTGCCGACAAAAATTGTCAACGCCGTGTTCTTTGACCCGGAAGGGGAGAAACAGAATGTCTGAGCCTGTAAGCGCACTGAGCAACGCCTCTTTTGATGGTCTGGTGCATGTGCAGGAGGCCGGGCTGCACGGCATGATCGCGCTGCGGGGCGATCTGGACAGCGAGGCACTGCAGAGCGCCGTCACCAACAGCGCCGGTGTCGGGGTGCCGGCGCCCCGCACCGTGGTTTTTGACGGGGCGCGGGGGGCCGCATGGATGTCGCCGGACGAGCTGCTGGTGTTCTGTCCCTATCCCGAGGCCGGCGCCACCCTGGCGCAGTTGACGGATGCGCTCGGCGGGGCACATGCCCTTGCGGTCGATGTCTCGGATGCCCGGGCTGTATTCGAGGTGCGCGGGCCCCGTATGCGCGAGGTGATCGCCAAACTTGCGCCGGTGGACATGTCCGCCGCCGCCTTTCAACCCGGGACGATCCGACGGACCCGGTTTGCCCAGGTCGCGGCTGCGGTCTGGCTGGTCGACGACGCGGAGGCCCGGATCGTGTGCTTCCGATCTGTGGCGCCCTACATGTTCGCCCTGCTGTGCACTGCGGCGGCACCCGGCGGCGAGGTCGGCATGTTCTGATAGTGCCCGGCATGTCGCAAGTCTGCCCTGAGCCGGGCGGCAGCGCGCGGTTTGGCCCGTCAGCAGCAACTATTTCCCGGCCAACCCTGTTCAGTTCGGGAAGTTGCCCTTAGGCTCGCAGGGCTGACAGCGTGTCACACAAGGGATGATTTTGTGCTCAGAGCCATAATGCTGGCGGCCTGCCTGTTCGCCGCCCCGATGGCCAAAGCGGCACAGACCTATGTTTGCCGTATCCAGGAACATGGAAACAGCGGCTGGATTCCCGAAATCCTGTTCCTCGGAGTCGAGGACGACAACAGCAGTGTTGTGGTATCGGACCCGCTGATCCTGTATTTCAACGACCGCGCCCCGGTGCGGGGCCGGGTGGCGATGGACAACCCCCGGCGCAAGACATTTGTCTGGACCATCCCGGCCAGAACCCGGTCGGGACAGTATGCCCGGCACCTGCAATACACCGCAACCTACGTCAAGGCCGCCGGCCGGATGCTGGTATCAGCAACCCCGCCCGGTTTTGGCAGCCATTACAGCGGCGAAGGAACCTGTCAGGTCGAGCAGCGTTGAACCACAGCGGACAAAGCGCGCTCGGACTTGACCTTGGGGCTGCGAGGCATCAGGTATCACTCAGCGATTTTCATAACACGAGAGGGCACATAAAATGGCTTTTGAACTTCCGGATCTTCCCTACGCACACGACGCACTGGCCAGCAAGGGCATGTCCAAGGAAACGCTCGAGTTCCACCATGACATCCACCACAAGGCCTATGTCGACAACGGCAACAAGCTGATCGCCGGCACCGAATGGGAAGGCAAGTCGGTCGAGGAGATCGTCAAGGGCACCTATGACGCCGGTGCCGTGGCTCAGTCGGGCATCTTCAACAATGCCAGCCAGCACTGGAACCACACCCAGTTCTGGGAGATGATGGGACCGGGCGGCAACGACATGCCGGGCGAACTGGAAAGCCGTATAACCGACGCGTTCGGTTCGGTCGACAAGTTCAAGGAAGCGTTCGCGGCCGCGGGTGCCGGTCAGTTCGGCTCGGGCTGGTCCTGGCTGGTTGTGGACGGTGACGGCACGCTCAAGATCACCAAGACCGAGAATGGCGTGAACCCGCTGTGTTTCAACCAGACCACGCTGCTGGGCTGCGATGTGTGGGAACATTCCTACTACATCGACTTCCGCAACAAGCGTCCGGCCTACCTCACCAACTTCCTCGACAATCTGGTGAACTGGGAAAACGTGGCTTCGCGTCTGGGCTGAACCCTTCAGGACCGGTGACATTCCGTGACACGCCCCGCAGGAAACTGCGGGGCGTTTTGCATTTGTCGGGGAACGCCGTGCCTCTGCGGGCGTTGATATGACACACAACCAAGGAGAGTTCCGATGGCAGAGCGTCACAGATCCAAGGACGGCAGAAGCGAAACCGAAGAAGTGCTTGGTCAGAACCCGGCAGAGATGAAGCCGGCACCGTCGCAGCAAGGCCGCGCGGATGGCCAGCTGCAGCGCAAGGTCGGCACCCGCGACGAAGGCAAGCAGTACGACGAAACCTCTGCCGGCGTGACCCGTGCGTTGGGGCAGGACAAGAACAGCAGCGGCGACAAGGAGAAGGTGTGATGGCCATTCTCACCCGAGGCACCTGGGTGCTGGTCGCTGACAGTGAAAAGGCGCTGTTCCTGCGCAACGATCTGGACGACATGAACCCCGATCTGAACGTCGTCCGCATCGAGCAGCAGGACAACCCGTCAAACCGGGAGCAGTCAGCCAACCGCCCGGGGCGGATGCATGACAACGGGCCGGGCCAGCGTTCGGCGTACGACGACACCGACTGGCACCAGCTTGCAAAGGACCGCTTTGCCGACGAACTGGCAGAGATCCTCTACAAACAGGCCCACAGAGGTGCCTTCGAGCGGATCATTCTGGTCGCGCCACCTGCCACCCTTGGCGAGCTGCGCAGCAAGCTGCACAAGGAAGTGTCTGACCGCGTGGTTGCAGAGATCGACAAGACCCTGACCAATCACCCGTTGGACAAGATCGAGTTGCTGTTGCGCGATCTGCTTGAAACCACCTGAGCCACGCGGGGCGCAGTCCCCGGTGTGCGGCCGGCCCGGCGGTGGCGCCGGGGTGGAGCACGCCGCAGACCCCAGATTTCGAAAGAAACATCAGTCTGATCCGCGCCGGTCGGTGATCGGCGCGGACGCCTGTCGATCTGGGGCAGCAGTAAATGCAGTAAGTCCTGGGCAGAGGCGCCACAAAGGCTGGACCGCGGCAGCAACCGCCAGCCGGGGACATCCGCGCCCGGTTGCTGCCGGGCAGGGGGCGCGGTAGAACGCGCCTCACAGGGACCATGCAGGAAGACCCAGATGCAAAGCGCACGCGCCGGAGTATTCGCGATGGTGGCCAGCTGCACCATCTGGGGCCTGTCGCCGCTGTATTACAAGATGCTTTCTCAGGTGCCGCCGCTCGAAGTTCTGGCGCATCGCACCCTCTGGTCAGCGGCGTTTTTTGTCGCGGTTCTGCTGGTGCAGGGGCGGCTTGAACGACTCGGATCGGCTCTGGACACAGCGCGAAGCGTGGTGATCCTCGCGTTTGCGGCGCTGATGATCTCGACCAACTGGTTCCTGTTCATCTTTTCGGTTCAGAACGGCCACACGACCGAAGCGTCGCTGGGATATTACGTCTATCCGCTCGTGGCGGTGCTGCTGGGCATGATCGCCTTCGGTGAGCGGTTGGGCAGCTTGCAGGCCTGCGCCGTCGGACTGGCGGCAGTGGCAGTTCTGATCCTGTCCGTGGCGCTGGGGACGCCGCCGTGGGTATCGCTGATCATCGCACTGAGTTTCGGTCTGTACAGTGTGGTCAAGAAATCGCTGACCGTCGGTCCGGTGGTTTCGGTGACGGCCGAGGTGCTGCTGCTGTCACCGCTGGCGGCCGGCTGGCTGTGGCACCTGCATCAGGGCAGCGGTGGCGTCTTTGGCGATGATGCTGCGACCAGCGCCCTGTTGATGATCTCGGGTCCGTTGACGGCAATCCCGCTCATCCTGTTTTCCTACGCCAGCCAGCGGGTCACCATGGCCACCGTCGGCCTTGTGCAATATCTGAACCCGACGTTGCAGTTTCTCTGCGCCGTGCTTGTGTTTGGCGAACCGTTCGGGCCTGTCGACGCGGTGGCCTTCGGGCTGATCTGGACCGCGTTGGCGCTGTATTCCGGCGCGTCGCTGCGTCAGGACAGGCTGCGCCGCAGGGCGTCCAGTACGGCGCTGGCCGACCCTTCGCTCTGAACAAAGTCCAGCAGGCTGCTGTCGGCAAAGCCCTGCGCGACCACGTGGTCGAGCAGACCCAGCAGCGGATCCCAGTAACCCGCCATGTTGAACAACACGATCGGTTTGGCGTGAAGGCCCAGCTGTCTCCAGGTCAGCACCTCAAAGAATTCGTCCAGCGACCCGGCACCACCCGGCATCACCACGATGGCATCGGCGTTCATCACCATGACCTTTTTGCGTTCATGCATGGTTTCGGTGACGACAAAGTGGGTCAGGTCGGTCTTGCCCACTTCGAGGGACAGCAAGTGCTGGGGCATCACACCGAAGGTTTCTCCGCCCGCGGCCTGCGCGGCACGGGCCACAACCCCCATCAGGCCGACATCCCCGGCACCGTAGACCAGCCGCCAGCCCGCGGCGGCAATGTCTCGACCCAGTGCTTCGGCCTGTCGGGCAAACTCCGGATTCGCGCCGGAACGGCTGCCACAATAGACACAGATCGATTTCATTGTCATAATTAAGGTCCTGACGGCGTTGTGGTTTTGACCGGTGATAACGCTCTTGTTATACACCCTCAACCGTTCAGAGCGCCGCAGCACTGCCCGGGATGGGGCAAAGGAAAACGGATGGCCAGAATCGGTATATTGCAGGGTGGGGGCGGAGTGGCTCTTGGGGCCACCGCCGCACTTGCGCTGACGCTGGCAGGACTGGCGCTGTCGGGCCGCCTGGCGCCGCGCGATCCCGAACCCGAGACTGCGAGTTCATCGGCGCCCGTCGCCGGGGACCTTTCGGGCAACCTGTCCGGTGGCGAGGCGCCGCAGCCTGCACCCGCCGCTGTGCCGGTCACGGACCCGCCTTCGGCGGCGGTGGATGCGGTCGGGCCGCAGCCGGTCGATCCGGATGCGGGCGACGTTGTGTTGCCCAGTTTCGATATCGTGCGTGTGCAGCCGGACGGCGAAACGCTGGTCGCGGGCATTGCCGCGCCGAATGGTCCGGTCGAGGTCCTGATCGACGGTCTGCTTGTCGCCACGACGCAGACCGATGCCACCGGAAAGTTCGTGAGCTTCATCAGCCTTGCCCAGGCGGATCTCGCCCGGGTGATCAGCCTGCGGGTGCCGTCGCCGACCGGTGCGCTCGACTCGGCTGACCAGGTCATCCTTGCGCCATCCTCGCAAGCCGCCATCGACGCGTCGGACATGGCACAGGACACGGGCGCGGGTGATGCCGCGCAGACCCCGTCGGCCTCCGGGCTGTCGACCACGGCCGCGGGTACCGATGCGATTGCCCCTGCACAGGACGACCCGCTGTCGGCGGCCGACGTCGCGCCGCCTCAGTCCGGACCGGCGGCGCCGGTTGCGGCACTGGCAGGGGACAGCGGCGCGGAACCGGCCCAGACCGCGGCCTTGCAGGCGGAAGACGTTGCCGAAGCGGTCGCAGGCGCAGCCATCACCGTCACCGCAGAAGAGGCCGCCACCGAGGCGGTGGCCGCGCTGTCCGCTCCGGATGCGGGCGCGGCGACGCCGACCGTACTGGATGTGACGCCGGACAAGCCCGGGACCGCGGGCGCGGCGGACACCGATCCCGCGCCACCTGCCACGACAACGGCACCGGCATCGGGGCAGGCACCGACCGTGATCCTGTCGAACAGTACGGGCGTCCAGGTGTTGCAGGCGCCGTCGGGACCCACGGCGCGGCCGGTCGTCCAAAGTGAGGTCGCGCTGGACGCGATCACCTATGAAGATGATGGTGCGGTCGTGCTCACCGGGCGGGGCAGGGGCGCGGACAGCGTGCGCATCTATCTGGACAACCGTCCGGTCAGCGCGTCGCAGATCGGTCCTGACGGGCGGTGGCAGGTGCTGCTGCGCGATATCGCCAGTGGCACCTATACCCTGCGTGTCGACCAGCTTGGTCCACGGGGCAGCGTCACGTCGCGAGTCGAAAGCCCGTTTCTGCGCGAAACTTCCGATGCAGTGGCGGCAGCCTCAGCAAGGGCCGGGGATGCGGCGGTCCAGGCTGTCACCGTCCAGCCCGGAAACACGCTTTGGGCCATCGCCCGTGACCGCTATGGCGAGGGCATTGCCTATGTCCGCGTTTTCGAAGCGAACAAGGAAGCGATCCGCGATCCTGACCTGATCTACCCCGGGCAGGTGTTCACCATTCCCGAGTGACCAGCTTGCCGGGACTGTGCCCGGAGCGCGGCGAACCGGGCGAGGCGAAGCCTGACAAACCGTGCACCCCGGCCATCACCGGCAGGCCGGCGTGCACGGTTTGTCTGCCCGGGTGACGTGGGCTGGTGACAGCGCGGGCCGAATTCGTACTAAATGCGATCCAGACATTGAACTTGATTTTCAGCGATGCATATCGTGCTAAATTAGCATCGCTTGACTCTGATCCTCTGGGGCGCTGCCCGCAAAGAAGGAACGTACGGAGATGTCCTCGACGACCCTGAGCAGCCTGCCGCAAGGTGCAGGCATGGATATATCGCAGCCGTTGCTCGATGCGATGTCGAGTGCTGTGTACACGACGGACAGCAACGGCATCATCACGTATTTCAATCCGGCTGCCGCCAGACTCTGGGGCCGTGAGCCGACCGTCGGAGTGAGCAAGTGGTGCGGGTCGTTCCGAATACAGTCCCTGGACGGAACGCCGATGGCGCATGAGGACTGTCCCATGGCGGTCTGCCTGAAAACCAACCAGCCGCTGAGCAACCGGGAGATCCTTGTCGAGAACCCGGACGGCGCTCTCAAACATGTACTGGTGTCACCGCAGCCAATCCACAACACCGCGGGCGAGATGATCGGCGCCATCAACACGATCAACGATATCACCGAGCTCCGCGAGATCGAGCGTGCCCGGGACACCAGCAACCTGCTGACCGAATCGATCCTGCGCAACAGCAAGGACTGTATCAAACTGCTGGATCTCGACGGGACCCTGCAATCCATCAACCCCTGTGGCTGCACCAGCCTCGAACTGTCGCACGCAGACGAAGCCGTGGGTATGAATTACTTCGATTTCTGGCAGGGTGGTGACCGCGGTGCAGCACTGGAGGCAAGCCGGTCCGCCCTTCGGACCGGCTCCGGCCGTTTCACTGCCGACTTCGTCAACCAGTCCGGCAAGGTGACGACCTGGGACGAAATGCTGTCCCTGATCAGCGATGCTGACGGCACACCGACCGGTTTTCTGGTCATCTCTCGCGACATCACCCGGGAGTTGCGCGAGGCACGGGAAAAGGCACAGCAGCTGGCCTTGCAAAAGGCGCTGAGTGAAATCGGCGCCCTGGCTCTGGCAAAGGGCTCGTTCCAGGAATTCATGGATTACACCATCGCGCTGGTGGCCGAGGTTCTGGAACTGCCGCTGGCCAAGATTCTGCCCTATGCGGATCAGGCGGATCACCTTTGGCTGGCCGCCGGTGTTGGCTGGAAAAGCGGTCTGGTCGGACAGGCCAGAGTCGGTGTCGAACTGGCGTCGCAGGCGGGTTATACCCTGTCAGTGCAGGGCCCTGTCGTCGTGCGGGACTTGCAGAGCGAAACCCGGTTTGATGGCCCGGCACTGCTGCATGACCACGGGGTGCGCAGCGGCATAAGCGTGACGATACCGGGGTCCGGGTCGCGCCCGTTTGGCGTCATCGGCGTGCATGATACCAAATTGCGCGACTTCAGCGAGGGTGAGGTCGAGTTTCTGGTCACCGTTGCGAACCTGATCGCCAGTTGCCACCGGCAGCACGAATTCGGCAAACGCCAGATGCTACTGGTCCGCGAGATCGCGCACCGGTCAGGCAATATGCTGCAATTCGTCACCTCGGTGTTCAATCAGACCGTGCGCAACTCGGAAAACCTGACCGAAGCGAAATCAAAGTTCGAGGTGCGTCTGGCGCAGATGTCGCGATCCAACCTGCTGATCAGCAATGAGGGCTGGACCAAATGCGGTGTGCGGGACCTGGTGGCGCAGACGCTCGAGCCGTTTGAGGGTCGGACAGAGATCAAGGGACGCGACGTGATCCTGGCGGCGGATCTGTGCTTTGATCTGGGTCTGGTCCTGCACGAACTGGCGACAAATTCCAGCAAATACGGAGCTTTTTCCGGCGCGGACGGTCGCGTTTCCCTGAGCTGGAATGTCGTTTCGAGAGAGGGTGGCAAGGATTTTGTACTGACCTGGCGCGATGTGCGCGGTTGTGCGGCGGTGGTTGCGCCCAGCACCGGGTTCGGGACCAAGCTGATCCAGCAGCTGATTGAATCAAAATGGTTCGGCAAGGTGACGACGGAATTTGAGCCGGAGTTCCACTTTACTCTCAGCTTGCCGCTGCCTGCCGAGTGAAGCCACCTTCATCGACGCCTGGCTGCGCGTCTTTCTGAGCGCAGATCCGGTGTCGGCGCGGTGTGACCGTACCGCGGACAATTGTCCCTGCAACTGTGCCAAAGCGGCGCCTGCATGGCCGCCATGCTCGCGGTGCGGGCTCTGGCCATTTCGGGCGCTCCGGTCTATTCCGTCCCGGTATGGATCAAGGAAACACGATGCCGCCAGATGCCGCGCCGGAGCCGGAAACCGCAGAACTTGCCCGCGAAGAGCGCGCCTCGGGTTGGCGCACCATCCGCCGTGTGGCCCCGTATCTCTGGCCGGCGGATGCGCCGTGGGTTCGCCATCGGGTGACGCTGTCGCTTGTGTTGCTGCTGGTGGCCAAGCTGATCGCCGTCGGCACGCCGCTGCTGTACAAGGCGGCCGTCGACACGCTGGGTGGCGAAGTGCCGGATCTGGCGCTGGGCGCGATCGGACTGACCGTTGCCTACGGCATGGCGCGGCTGATGACCGTGGGCTTTCAGCAACTGCGCGACGGGATCTTTGCCCGGGTCGGGCAGCGTGCCCTGCGGGCGCTTGCGCTCGAAACCTTCAGTCATATCCACCACCTGTCGATGCGTTACCACATCACCCGCAGGACCGGCGGGCTGTCGCGGATCATCGAGCGCGGCGTCAAGGGGGTCGATTTCCTGCTGCGCTTCATGCTGTTCAGCGTCGGGCCGCTGGTGCTCGAACTGCTGCTGATCGCGGGGGTTTTGTTCTTTCTGTTCGACGTCTGGTATCTGGTCGTGGTCGCGGTCACCATCGGCCTTTATGTGTGGTTCACCTTCAAGGTGACGGAATGGCGGGTGAAGCTGCGCCGCGAAATGAACGATCAGGACACCGATGCCAACCAGAAGGCCATCGATTCACTTCTGAACTTTGAAACCGTCAAATATTTTGGTGCCGAAACCCGCGAGGCCCGGCGCTATGACCGGGCAATGCAGGGTTACGAGGCGGCGGCGGTGAAGACCGCGACCTCGCTGGCATTCCTCAACTTTGGCCAGTCGGTGCTGATCACCGCCGGCCTGGTCGGGGTGATGGTGATGGCCGCGGTGGGGGTCCAGCGCGGTGCCCTGACGGTGGGCGATTTTGTCATGGTCAACGCCTACATGATCCAGATCACCATGCCGCTGAACTTTCTGGGCACGGTCTACCGCGAGATCCGCCAGAGCCTTGTCGATATGGGCCAGATGTTCGATCTGCTGGGCCAGCCCGCCGAAGTGACCGACAAGCCCGGAGCGCGCGCGATTCAGGTGTCAGGCGGGGTGGTCGAGCTGAAAGACATCCGTTTCGGCTATGACGCCGAGCGGCCGATCCTCAAGGGCGTGTCGCTGAAGGTCGGCGCGGGCGAAAACGTGGCGCTGGTCGGCCCGTCCGGGTCGGGCAAGTCGACCATCGGGCGGCTGCTGTTCCGGTTCTATGACGTGACCGGCGGCGCGCTGACCATCGACGGGCAGGACGTGCGTGACGTGACGCAGGACAGCCTGCACCACGCCATCGGTGTGGTGCCGCAGGACACGGTGCTGTTCAACGACACCATCCGGTACAACATCGCCTATGGCCGCGATGGCGCGACCGATGACGAGATCATCGCCGCCGCGCGTTCGGCGCAGATCCACGACTTTATCTCGCAGTTGCCCGAGGGGTATGACACCATGGTCGGTGAACGCGGGCTGAAGCTGTCGGGCGGAGAAAAGCAGCGGGTGGGGATCGCCCGCACCCTGCTCAAGAACCCTCCGATCCTGTTGCTGGACGAGGCGACAAGCGCGCTGGACACCGAAACCGAGGCCGAGATCCAGTCGGCCCTGCGCGTCGCCGCCGAAGGCCGCACCGTGATCACCATCGCGCATCGTCTGAGCACCATCGCCGATGCTGACCGCATCGTGGTGCTGCAGGACGGCGAAGTGATCGAGAGCGGCACGCATGACGTATTGCTGGCGCGGCAGGGACGTTACGCCCAGCTTTGGCAACGCCAGCAGGCTGACGAGGAAGAAGCCGCCTGACAGCGACGGCGGCGCGGGTTCTTTCGCAAGATATCACACCGCCGACGCGCTTTGGTTCGCGGGCGGGCCGCTATTCGGCGGCGCGCAGGGGCAGTTCCGGCTGCTGTTGCAGGTCACGCTGCGCGGGGGCGTCGTCTTCCCACAGGATTTCCGGAGCGTGAATGCGCCGGGCGGCGCGCTGCAATGCCCAGTCGCGTGCGGCCCGGCTCGACCGTCCCAGGGAAAGACGGGCCAGAAGCCGTGCGAACCAGCGCACATAGGTCACGAACCACACCCGCAGGGCCAGCATCGACGGTGTAAAGACCAGCGTCAGCACCGTGGCGATACCAAGGCCAAAGACCACTGCCGTCGCCAGTTGCTTCCACCACAGCGCGGTGGGGGAATCGATGGAATACCCGCCGCCGAAGAAATCCAGGCTCAGCCCGAACATCATCGGCGCCAGGCCCGCCATGGTGGTGATGGTGGTCAGCAGGACCGGGCGGATGCGGTCCTCGGCGGTGCGCACGATGGCTTCGATCCGCGGCATGTAGCGTTCGTATTCCTGATAGGTGTCGATCAGCACGATGTTGTTGTTCACCACGATCCCGGCCAGCGCGACGATGCCGGTGCCGGTCATGATGATGCTGAAGGTCTGGCCCATGACCAGCATGCCGATCAGCACCCCGGCGGTGGACAGGACCACAGCCAGCAGCACCAGCGTGGCGTTGTAAAAACTGTTGAACTGCGCCAGCAGGATGATGAACATCAGCCCCAGAGCGGCGCCGAACGCCTTGCCCAGGAACGCCTGGCTTTCTTCCTGCTCTTCCTGATCGCCGGTCCATTCGGTTTCGATTCCGGCGGGCAGGGGGCTGGTGGCCAGCCATTCGTTCAGCAGGGCGATGCGTTCGTTGCCATTGATCGGCACGACGCGCAGATCGCCCTCGGTCAGGTCTTCGGAGACGGCCTCGCGGTCAAAGCCGTCCGAGAGCGAGACGAGGGCATATTGCGTTCCGCTCGGATCACGCAGCGAATCCTGCAAGCTCCTGCCGTCTTCCAGCACCTTGACGATGGCCTGCGTCTGCGCGCCATCGGCAGTGTCGCCGACCAGTTTGGCAAGGTTCGGCGTGACGTCGGCCTTGACGTCGAAATACCGTTTCTGGTCGATCCGGTTGATCTCGGCCAGCTTGGCCACCGGTTTGCGGCTGACAAAGTTCGTCAGGGGCACCAGACCGTCAGCCGTGCGCACCTTGAGCGTGTCCAGAGTGGACAGCAGGCGGTATTCTTCGGGCAGGCGGACGCGGATGTCGATTTCCTCGTCCGAACTGTCGACCCGCATGGTGTCGAGCAGGATGCCGCGGGTCACCAGTTGCACCATGGCGCCGACAACGGCGACATCCGCACCATAGCGGCCGGCCTTTTCCACATCGACGTCGATCTGCCAGTCGATGCCGGGCAGGGGCAGCGTGTCCTCGACCTGGACCAGACCGGGGGTCGCTTCGAACCGCGCGCGCGCCTGGGCCGTCGCATCAAGCAGCGCCTGCCAGTTCTGTCCCTTGAGGCGCAGGTGCACCGGCTTGCCGCTGGCCGGACCCTGGGCCAGTTCCGTGACTTCGGTCTTGATGCCGGGAATCTTCGCCAGTTCGGCGCTGAGCTCGTCAATGACGACGTTGCCGTCCAGATCGGGGCGGTCGGCGCGGTCCTCCCAGGGAATGGTTTCGAACTGCACCTGACCGATGGCATCCTTGGGCCCCTGCGCACCGCCGGTGTTGTTGTTCAGGCCCCCCTCGCCGGCAAAGGCAAAGACGGTCTTCACACCGGGATGCGCCTGCACCACCGCTTCGGCCCGCTGCACCAGGGCGTCTTTTTCGGTCAGGCTCAGGTTGCCGCGGGCGCGGATATAGACGATCGCCTGCTCGGGTTCGGATTCGACAAAGAATTCGACACCGTTGTTGTTGGCTCCGAAGTAGCTGAAGGTCGAAACCACAAAGAAACCCACCAATCCGATGGTCACCAGCGGCATCACCGGATTGCCCGCGATGGCGGTGATGAACCAGCCGAACAGGGTTCTGCGGTACCGCCCGTCGATACGCTTCTTGCGGCGTTCGATCCGGGCCGCGCCCATCACGATCGAGGCCGACACCGCGAACAGCAGGAACACCACGATCCCCGGGAGCATGCCGGCAAAACCGGCGGCCAGGGGCGGAAAGAGATAGGCGGGGTTGAGGATCATCATCGCGCCGACAAACATGCCAAACAGCACAACCGGCACCAGGGCCAGGCGGACCAGCCAGGGCAACCGCCGCTTCAATGCGCCGGTGGCCCGGTCGAGGATCCGCGAGAACCGTCCGGTGACACCACCCATGACCGGCAGATAGACCAGTGCCACAACCAGCGAAGCCGAGAGCACGAAGATCAGGGTGACCGGCAGCATTCCCATGAACTCCCCCGGCACCCCGGGCCAGAACAGCATCGGCATGAAAGCGCACAGCGTTGTGGCCGTGGACGACACAACCGGCCAGAACATCCGCTTTGCGGCCTCGACATAGGCGCTCATCGGGCCGGACCCTTCGGAAATCCGCTTGTCGGCATATTCGACGACGACGATGGCGCCGTCGACCAGCATGCCCACGGCAAGGATCAGGCCGAACATCACGATGTTGGAAACGCTGATGCCCATCAGGGCCAGAAAGGCAAAGCAGAGCAGGAACGAGGTCGGAATTGCGAACCCCACCAGAAGCGCGGGGCGGGTGCCGAGGGCGGCCAGAACCACGATCATCACCAGCGCGATGGCGGTCAGCACCGACCCCTCGAGCTGGCTGACCATGCTGGCAACCTGCCGGGACTGATCGTTCGAAGTGCCGGACTTGACCACGGCGCGCAGTTCCGCCGGCCAGGCCGCCTGTGCGGCGGCGACCTCGGCGTTGACCAGAGTGACGGTATCAATCAGGTTATAGCCCTTGCGCTTGACCACCTGCAGCGCAACGGTGTTCTCGCCGTTGAAACGCGCAATGCCGGTGCGGTCCTCGAAGGTCAGCGAGATGCGCGCCAGATCCCCCAGTGTCACAACCCGGTCACCGTTCACCTTGACCGGCAGTTCGTAGATGTCCTGCGCGGAATCGAAACTCGACGGGATCTTGATCGCGAAGCTGCCGGTCGCCGTTTCGACCTCTCCCGCCGCAATCAGCTGGTTGTTGTTCTGCACCACCGCCAGCAACTCGCCGGCGGTCACGTTGTAGGATTCCAGCCGCAGCGGGTCGATCTGGACCTCAAGCATCTCGTCCCGGTTGCCGGCAATCCCGGCCTCAAGCACCGCGTCCAGCGATTCCAGCCGGTCCTGCAGGTCCTTGGCGACCCGCGCCATGGTGCGTTCCGGCACCGGGCCGGTCAGGTTGACGATGATGATCGGAAATTCGGAGAAATTGATTTCGTTGATCGTGTATTGCTCGGCGCCTTCCGGGAATTTTGCCTGTGCCTTGGTCATGGCGTCGCGCACATCGGCCAAGATCTTGGTCTTGTCCCAGCCGAATTCGAATTCCATCGACACGCCGGCATAGTTTTCCGCAGCGGTGCCGCCCAGCGATTTCAGACCGTCCAGATCCGACAGCTCGGTTTCCATCGGTTTGACCAGCAGCGTCTCGGAATCCGCCGCCGAGATCCCGGGGAAGGGAACCGAGACGAACAGCGCCGGGATTTCGATGTCCGGCTCGCCTTCTTTCGGCAGGGCGACATAGGCATAGGTGCCCACCACAAGCGACAGCACGATAAAGGCAATCACCATGCGGGCGCGGCCGGCGGCCCAGTCGACGATACCGGTCATTGCAGGACATCCTCATAACTGGGCGCGACCGGAACACCATCGGTGACATATTCCTGGCCGACGGTGATGATGCTGACCCTGTCCGGCAGGCCGGTCACGAGCATGCCTTGGGGCGTGTCGCGCAAGACCTCGACCGGCAGGAACGCCGCCAGTCCGTCGGCATCCACCGTGCGCACCCCGAGGGCGCCTTCGTCGTTCAGGGTCAGTGCCGACTGCGGCACCAGATGCGCCGGTGCGCCTTCGGCCTGCACCGCAATTTCCGCCGTCTGTCCGGCCCGCAGTCCAAGGTCAGGGTTCGGCACCGTGACTTCGACGCGGAAGGTGCGGGTCAACGGATCGGCACTGCGCGACAGAAAGGTCACGCGTCCCTCGACCGTACCGCCCTCGGTCAGGCGGGCACGCACGGGCGCGCCGACCTCGATACGGCCGACACCCACTTCGGGAACAAAGCCGACCAGCTTGATTGGGTCCAGCTGGAGGATGGTTGCGCACAGCGCGCTGCCGCCCTGTGACTGCATCAAACTGCCCAATTCCGCGGTGTCCGTTTCCAGCAGGCCGGCAAATGGCGCGTGGATCGTCAGACGGTCAATCTCGGTCTGCGCGCGGGCCACCGCCGCCTCGGCGCTCTGGATCGCGGCGTCAACCGCCTGCATGCCCGATTGCGCCGCCTTGAGCCCGGCCTCGGCGCTGCTCACCGCCGCTTCGGCACTGCGTTTGCCGGCCTGTGCCCCGGCGACTCGCGTGTCGCTGGCAAAACCGCCCTGCGACAGCTTTGTGGCGGCATTTTCGGTGATCTGGGCTTCTTCCAGCCGGGCGCGGGCCTCTGCGAGCCGGGCCTCGGCTTCGGGAACGCGGGCTTCGGTTTCGGGAATGCGCGCGCGCGCCTCGAGCAGCATGCCTTCTGCCTCGGCCAGACTGGCGAGGCTGGTGCCGGGGTCCAGCCGGCACAGCACCTGGCCCTGTTCGACAAACGCGCCTTTGCGCAGCGGCACCGACACAACCTTGCCTGAACTCTCGGCCTGAACGTCCACTTCGCGCAGGGCCTGGGTTTCGCCGCGCAGAACCACGGCGTTGTTGACCTCGCGGGCCACCGAATGGATTGCGACCACTCCCACCGCACCCTGCGCCTGGGTCTCGGCGGCGGCTTCGGCCACCGTGTCTGGCTGTGGTGCTTCAGGGGGCTGCGCCGTCTCGGCGCTGCGGACCGGACTCATCTGCCGGGCGAATTCAAGCAGGCGCTCACGCTCGATCACCAGCGCGTAGAGCACCGCAGCCACGATCAGGGCAGTGAGGATCGGAATAAGGCGCATGCGGAATTTCCTGTTTCGGGCAATGGGCGGACCGGAGGGGCTGATTCCTGACCGGCACTGCGAAAATACACTGAACTGACTGGTTCAGATAAAATACCGCACGACTTTTTACAAGAATTAGCGCGCGTGTATGTCAGAATACATGCCACAAAATGTCACTATCGCATCAATTGGCGGAAAAAGCGCAGTGAACTGGCGGCGTGCGGGCGAACCGGGCATGCCGGCCTGCCGCCCCTGACGGTGCGCGACCGAATTTAGCCTCTGGATCAGATGGCTTGGCAGTCCGGGACGAGCGGGGTATGAGGGAGCAAACCGCAAACCCGACGCGAGGCGCCCCTTGAGCAATACCGACAGTTTCATCGACGAAGTGACGGAAGAGGTCCGCCGTGACCGGCTTTATGCGAGCTTTCGCAAATACGGGTGGATTGCAATCCTGGTGGTGGTCCTGATCGTCGGCGGCGCCGCCTGGCGGGAATACCAGAAGGCACAGGCGCGCAGCAGTGCTCAGGCCTTTGGTGATGCGATCTCTGCGGCGCTGGAGTCCGACGACGCCGAAGCCCGGATCGCAGCCCTTTCCGCCATACAGGCACCTCAGCCCGGGGCGCAGGCGATACTGGCGATGTTGCTGGCAGCCGAACAGGGCGACGCCCAGGACGACGCAGCGGCGACGCAGACGCTTGATACCATTGCAAACGCCAGCGACGTTCCGCTGATCTACCGCCAGATTGCCAGCTTCAAGGCGCTGAGCCGGAAAGGCAGCGCCCTGAGTATCGACGTGCGGCGCAGCGGATTCGAGGCCTTGGCAACCGCGGGCGCGCCGCTTCGGTTGCTCGCCGAGGAACAGATTGCGCTGCTGGACATCGAGGCGGGTGACACCGAGTCGGCGCTGAGCCGCCTGAAGGCAATTCTGGCCGACAGCGAGGCGACTGCAGGCTTGCGCCGCCGCGCATCACAGTTGATTGTGTCGCTGGGCGGAACATTGGATGCGGCCTGAACAGGCCAGGGTGCACGGCGCCGGGCGCGGTACATTCCGCCCGGATAAAGTCCCGGCACGGGATCAGACGGACCACGGGGGCAGACCTTTGCGCAATATGACGATTATGGCCGGTCTTCTGGGTGCGACCCTGCTCGCCGCCTGCAGCGAACGCGAAGCGATCCTGCCCGGAGAACGGCTGGGCATCCGCGAAGTTCTGCAGACCCGGGGTGCCGACGAGGCCGCCCCAGCCAACACCGCCCGCGCCATCAACCTGCCCGGGCAGGTGGCCAACACGTCCTGGCCCCAAAGCCCGGTCAGCCCCTTCGTGCGTACGGATCACGCCGCCCTGGCAAGTGGCCTGTCACCGCTGTGGTCGGTCAACATCGGGCAGGGCGACAGGCGACGTCACAAGCTGAACACTGATCCGGTGGCGTCAGGCGGGCGGATATTCACCCTGGACAGCGCCAATCAGGTCACGGCCGTGTCCAGCAGCGGGCAGGTGCTCTGGACCCGTGATCTCACCCCGCTGCGCGACGACAACAGCCAGGCCCAGGGCGGCGGGTTTGCCGCAGCCGACGGGCGGCTGTATGTTGCCTCCGGGTTCGGCACTCTCAGCGCGATGGACGCAGCCACGGGGGCCGAGATCTGGACCCAGCGACTGGACAGCACCGCGACCGGTGCGCCGACCTACCGCGATGGCGTGGTCTATCTCACCTCGGGGGACAATCTCGCCTGGGCCATCGAGGCGCAGGACGGGCGCATCCGCTGGCAGATCGACGGGGTGGCTGACATCAACAATGTCGCCGGTGCCCCGGCGCCTGCGGTGGACGATCAGCGCGTGGTCTTCGCCTATGGCAACGGCACCCTGCAGGCGGCCTTCCGTCAGGGCGGTCTGCGGTTGTGGAACGCCGACATTGCCGGCGGTCGCGAGGGATCTGCGATCGCCCTGATCGACGATGTGACCGGTGATCCGCTGATTGCGGGCAACACGGTCTTCGCGGGCAATTTCTCGGGCCGCACCGTCGCCTTCGACAAGGCGTCGGGCGAGCGTTTGTGGACGGCCAAGCAGGGCGCGCTGGGGCCGATGTGGCCTGCGGGGGATTCGGTGTTCCTGGTCTCGGACCGCAACCAGCTGGTGCGGCTCGACGCCACCACCGGCAGCCAGATCTGGGCCGTCGATCTGCCCGGCTATGTGCGGCGCAGCAATCCGCAGAAACAGCGTGACCGGACCCATGCCAATCTTGGGCCGATTCTGGCCGGAGGCCGGCTGATCGTTGCGTCAACCGACGGACAGATCCGCAGCTTTGACCCGGTCAGCGGCGCGCTTGTGGGCAGCACCGCCATCGACGGCGGTGCGACCACCCGGCCCATCGTGGCGGGCGGCGTGCTGTACGTGGTCGCGGGCAACGGGCAATTGCATGCTTTCCGTTAGACGCGCTATGCGTTAGAGGGGCGGCTTGACAACGGGCGGCTGCGCCGACCCGAGGAGCCTGACCATGAGTTTTTCCCTCGCCATCGTGGGACGCCCCAATGTGGGCAAGTCGACCCTGTTCAACCGCCTTGTGGGCAAGCGCCTGGCGCTGGTCGATGACCAGCCCGGCGTCACCCGGGACCTGCGCGAAGGCGCGGCCCGGCTGGGCGATCTGCGCTTTACCGTGATCGACACCGCCGGTCTGGAAGAGGCCACCGATGAATCGTTGCAGGGCCGGATGCGCAAGCTGACCGAACGTGCGGTGGACATGGCGGACATCTGTCTGTTCATGATCGACGCGCGCGTCGGCGTGACCCCCACCGATGAAGTGCTGGCGGAGATCCTGCGCAAGCGGGCCAAACACGTGATCCTGGCCGCCAACAAGGGCGAGGGCTCGGCTGCGGATTCCGGGGTGCTCGAGGCCTATGGCCTGGGACTCGGCGAGCCGATTCGCCTCTCTGCCGAACATGGCGAAGGTCTGAACGATCTTTATGCCCAGCTGATGCCCCTGGCGGACGCCTATGAAGAGCGCGCCGAGGAAGAGGCGCCCGAGGTCGATGTCGACGTCGGCGAAGAGGATGACGATTCCCCCCGGCCGATCACAAGGGCCAGGCCGTTGCAGATCGCCGTCGTCGGGCGCCCCAACGCCGGCAAGTCGACGCTGATCAACCAGATCATGGGCGAAGAGCGCCTGCTGACCGGCCCCGAGGCCGGTATCACCCGCGATGCGATCTCGGTTCAGATCGACTGGGCAGGGCCGGACGGGGTGGCGGTGCCGATGCGCATCTTTGACACCGCCGGCATGCGCAAGAAGGCCAAGGTGCAGGAAAAGCTGGAAAAGCTGTCGGTCTCGGACGGGCTGCGGGCGGTGAAGTTTGCCGAGGTGGTCGTGGTGCTGCTGGATGCGGCGATCCCCTTCGAACAGCAGGACCTGCGCATCGCCGACCTCGCCGAACGCGAAGGGCGTGCGGTGGTGATCGCGGTGAACAAGTGGGACATCGAGGACGACAAGCAGGAAAAGCTGAAGATGCTGCGTGAGGAATTCACCCGGCTTCTGCCGCAGCTGCGCGGCGCGCCGCTGGTCACCGTCTCGGCCAAGACCGGCAAGGGGCTGGACCGGCTGCACACCGCCATCATGAAGGCGCAGGAGGTCTGGAACCGGCGCGTGTCGACGGCACAGCTGAACCGCTGGCTGTCCGGCATGCTGGAGCAGCATCCGCCGCCCGCGCCCCAGGGCAAGCGGATCAAGCTGCGGTACATGACCCAGGCCAAGACCCGGCCGCCGGGATTCGTGGTGATGTGCTCGCACCCGGACAAGATGCCCGAAAGCTATTCCCGCTATCTGGTGAATTCCCTGCGCGAAGATTTCGACATGCCGGGCACGCCGATCCGCCTGTACATGCGTGGTCAGTCCGACAAGAACCCCTACAAGGGGCGGCGCAAGACCAATGCCGGTGCCCTGACCAAACATCTGGGAAAGCGGCCCACCAACAAGTGAGCCGGGGCCAGGGCGCTCCTGATCCCAATGGGCGCGCGTTCCGCGCGCGCTGCTTTCTGGCGCTTGCTGCGATGCGAGCCACCAAGATCCGGGGGCTGTTCCTGCGGCACGGGGGTCGGAACGTATTCTTTTTATTGAATGCGTCTTGAGTTTGGACTCCTCACCGTTACATTAGGCCGGTGCGCCGGGGTTCTTCCGGCGGCTGAACCCTTCGCCCGCGCTACCGTTCGCTGACGGGACAACGGCCCGTACCGGACCCTAGCCATGACACTTCGCAGCCTTGCCCGCTATCTGCCGATCCTTGACTGGGGGCGCACCTATGGTCGCGGGGCACTGGGCAATGACCTGCTGGCGGCGCTGATTGTCACCATCATGCTGATCCCGCAGTCCCTGGCCTATGCCCTGCTGGCGGGCTTGCCGCCAGAGGCGGGGCTGTATGCCTCGATCGTGCCGATCCTGCTTTATGCCGTGTTCGGCACCAGCCGCACCCTGGCGGTCGGGCCGGTGGCGGTGGTGTCGCTGATGACCGCGGCGGCCATCGGCACCATCGCGGCCCAGGGCACGGTCGGCTATGCCATGGCCGCGCTGAGCCTGGCGCTGCTGTCGGGGCTGATGCTTCTGGCCATGGGGATTTTCCGGCTTGGGTTCCTGGCGAATTTTCTGTCACATCCGGTGATTGCCGGGTTCATCACCGCCTCGGGCATCCTGATCGCAGCCAGTCAGCTCAAGCACATCCTCGGCATCGAAGGCGGAGGCCATACCCTGGTCGGTATCCTGTGGTCTTTGGGGGAAAATCTGGGTGCGCTCAGCCTCTGGACCCTGTTCATCGGTCTGGCGGCGACCGGGTTCCTGTTCTGGGTGCGCAGGGGATTGAAGCCCTTGCTGCTGGCGCGCGGCCTGACGCCCGGGGTGGCCGATGCGCTGACCAAGGCGGGGCCGGTGGCGGCCGTGGTGGTCAGCACCGCCCTGGTCTGGGGGCTGGGGCTGCAGGACCGCGGCGTCAGCATCGTCGGCGCCGTACCGCAAAGCCTGCCGCCACTGACCCTGCCATCGCTGTCACCCGAGCTGTTGCGCCAGCTGCTGGTGCCCGCGCTGCTGATTTCGGTGATCGGCTTTGTCGAGTCGGTGTCGGTGGCGCAGACGCTGGCAGCCCGACGCCGCCAGCGCATTGACCCGGATCAGGAGTTGATCGGGCTGGGAGCCGCCAACCTTGGTGCCGCCTTCACCGGCGGCTTTCCGGTGACGGGGGGATTTTCCCGCTCGGTGGTGAATTTTGACGCCGGGGCCGAGACGCCTGCCGCGGGGGCCTTTACCGCTGTCGGACTGGCGGTCGCGGCACTGATGCTGACGCCACTGATCCACTATCTGCCGGACGCCACGCTGGCCGCGACGATCATCGTCGCGGTGCTGGGTCTGGTGGACCTGTCGATCCTCAGGACGGCCTGGAACTATTCGCGCGCCGATTTCGCCGCGGTTTCTGTGACCATGCTGGCGACCCTTGTCTTCGGCGTCGAGGCCGGGGTGTCCTCGGGCGTGCTGCTGTCGATCCTGTTGCATCTGTACAAGACCTCGCGGCCACATGTGGCCGAGGTGGGGCTGGTGCCCGGCACCGAGCACTTCCGCAACATCCTGCGCCACGCGGTGCAGACCGATCCGACGGTGCTGACACTGCGGGTGGACGAGAGCCTGTATTTCGCCAATGCCAGATTTCTGGAGGATTACCTCTCCAACCGGGTCGCCGGAGAAACGGCCCTGCGCCACGTGATCCTGATGTGCTCGGCGGTCAATGAAATAGATCTGAGCGCGTTGGAATCCCTGGAGGCGATCAACACACGCCTGGCCGAGATGGGGGTCAAACTGCACCTCTCCGAGGTCAAGGGGCCGGTGATGGACCGCTTGCAGCGCGGTCATCTGCTGGAAAAGATGACCGGCCAGGTGTTTCTGTCACAATATGAGGCGTACCAGAGCGTATCCGGGCTGCAGGCATCCGCAGCGCAGTGAGAAAACGCCGGGAGGCCGGTCCGGCTGCCGGAAACCTGTGCGGAGCGGGCGCGCCGGGCAGGGGGGCAGCGCGCGGCACTCACCCTCGGCCGGGCGGCAGCGAAGGATTGGCGTGCTTCCGGTGCATGAGCACCAAGGTCGGCGGAGTTATTCGGTATCCGTCCCGCGCAGCGCCAGGATCGCGATGATGCCCAGTGCCGCCAGGCCCGAAACGGCGACGTTGAAGGGCTGGTAGTTGGCGACGATGACCGCGACCAAAGCCCAGATCACCGTGATCCCGTAGCTGGGCATGCGGTGCAGCCGGTACTGCACCACCAGCGCAATGATCAGGCCGATGCTCAGGGAAAACAGCGCTGCCGGGGTCTCGGGCATCCAGCCATAGCCGCCCAGCAACAAGCCAAGCGACACCGCGCTGGCGGCGGTGAGCCAGCCGGCATAGATCGCCACCGGTGCCTGTTGCAGCCAGCGGTCGGTGTCCCCGACCCGGAACAGCGACAGCAGCGCCGCCGCAAGCATGATCCAGATGAGCACCGTTGCCCAGATCGGCGACAGGACCGCAACCGGCAGCCAGGTTGCCCCGAGGGTCAGGCTGACAAAGAGCGGCGGGCGCATGTCTGCCCAGTCGGGATCGTCGCTGCGCTTCATGACGCCAAAGACGGCGGCGGCAATCAGCCAGACGTAAATCAGCCCCCAGATCGCAAAGGCATACCCTGCGGGCTGCACCGGCGGTTCGTTCTGCGGCACCGGGAACTGTTCGGGCGCAAAGCCGTTGAAACCGTCGACCAGCCAGGGCGAGGCGGCAAAGGCCAGTGCGGAGACCAGAACCAGTATGGACCAGAGGCGTACCATGGTTCAGACCAGCGCGCCCTGGGCGGTGATGCATGTCCTGCCGCGCAGCCAGGGGTGCAGCGCCTGCGGCAACTCGACGGATCCATCGGCCTGCTGCCCGTTTTCCAGCACCGCGATCAGGCAGCGCCCGACAGCCAGTCCGGATCCGTTCAGCGTGTGCAGGAAATCGGGCTTGCCTCCGGCCGTCGGCTTGAAGCGGGCATTCATCCGGCGGGCCTGAAAATCGCCACAGACCGAGACCGAGCTGATTTCGCGGTACATGTTCTGTCCGGGCAGCCAGACTTCGATGTCATGGGTGCGGCGGGCGCCAAATCCCATGTCGCCGGTGCATAGCACAACCGTACGGTAGGGCAGGCCCAATCGTTCCAGAATGCCCTCGGCGCAACCGGTCATCCGGTCCAGCTCTTCGCGGCTGTTGTCCGGATGGGTGATCGACACCATCTCGACTTTCTCGAACTGGTGCTGTCGCAGCATCCCGGCGGTGTCGCGCCCCGCCGAACCGGCTTCCGAGCGGAAACATTGCGTGTGTGCCACGTAACGGCGCGGCAGGGAGGATTGCTCGACCGTCAGGCCGTTCACGATGTTGGTCAGCGTCACTTCGGCGGTCGGAACAAGCCACCAGCCGTTTGTGGTGCGGTAGCTGTCCTCGCCGAACTTCGGCAATTGTCCGGTGCCCAGCATCATCTCGTCGCGCACCAGAACCGGGGTCCAGGTCTCGGTCAGGCCGTTGTCCTCGACATGGGTGTCGAGCATGAACTGCGCCAGCGCCCGGTGCACCCGCGCCACGGCGCCCGACAACACCACAAAACGGGCGCCCGACAGTTTGGCGGCGGTCTCGAAATCCATGCCCGGAAGCACAGCCGGGATTTCGTAATGTTCCCTCGGGGCAAAATCCAGAGTACGCGGCTCGCCCCAGCGGCGGATCTCGACATTGTCGGACTCGTCGGTGCCCTCGGGGGTGTCGTCATAGGGCAGGTTGGGAATGCCCATCAGCAGCGTTGTCAGTTCCTCGTCCAGTTCTTTGGCGCGGGCCTGCATCGCCGCCACTTCGGCCTTCTTGTCGCCGACCAGCGCGCGCAGCCGTTCGAACTCGGCCTCGTCACCGCTCGCCTTGGCCTTGCCGACAAGTTTCGAGGCCGCATTCTGCTCGGCCTGGGCTGTCTCGGCGGCATGGATCGCGCCGCGGCGGGCCTCATCCAGCTTCAGGACCGCGTCCGAGACACCTGCGCCCCCGCGACGCGAGAGTGCTGCATCAAAAGCAGCCGGATTTTCGCGGAGGGCACGGATGTCATGCATGGGATCTGTCCTTGAAGGCAAAGTTGAGTCGTCGCCGTCTTATGCAACAGAAATGGCCCAAGGTGTAGGGCGGGTTATCGCCATGTCCCCAGGCCAGTGGTGCGGCCCCCGGGGCGCGGCGGCAAATGCGCGCCGTTGGCCAAAGACTGGTGACATGTCACATCCCGGAAGGGTTGTTCAACAACTTTAAGTATACTAACGCTCTTTGCCTGACGATTGCCCATTGTCATGGCAGGCACCGTGGCCTTATGCTGCTCGACAGGCCGTTTTCGCGTATCGCGAAACGCCGCAAGAGTTTCGCTGGACAGATCGACACGGGGAAATCCCCGAGACCTGGACAGACCGATAGGGCCGCAAGGCCACCAAGTTCGCCCGGGCGCACCGCGCGTCGGGCATTAAATGGGCGCAGACGGACAGGATCCCCAGGGATCTAACCGCTCTTGCGTCGGAGAAGAACCGCGATGACGCGCGCGATCATACTGAGGCACCCGGCGAAAGACCAAAGGTCTTTGCCTGCCTGCGCGCCGCCCCTCGCCTTGACAAGACACCCCCACACCGCGCTGTTCCCGCCAGGGTCCGGCGCGCGTCTGGTGTGCAAACGGACAAAATGGCTAAGAAAATGCTTATCGACGCCACCCACGCGGAAGAGACCCGCGTTGTGGTGGTTGACGGAAACAAGGTCGAGGAATTCGACTTTGAATCCGAAAACAAGCGCCAGCTTGCTGGCAACATCTATCTCGCAAAGGTAACCCGGGTCGAACCGTCGCTTCAGGCGGCTTTTGTCGATTACGGCGGCAACCGTCACGGGTTCCTCGCCTTTTCCGAGATTCATCCTGATTATTATCAGATTCCCGTCGCTGACCGTAAGGCGCTGATGGACGAAGAGCAGGCCTATGCCGAGGCCCAGCAACGCGAAGACGAAGACGAAAAGCCCAAGCGGTCCCGCACCCGGACCCGCGGGCGCTCCAAACCCGAGAGCACCCGGTCGGATGATGCCACCACCTCGCAAGAGGTGTCGGGCATGGAGACCATTGATCTGGACGACGACGATGCGGCGGATGTCGAAGGTCTGTCGCCGATGGAGACCGTTGCGGCGACCCCGGTAGACGAACCCGAGGACGATCAGGCCGAAGGTGCAGAGACGGCGGCCGAGGACACTGACGAAGTTCAGCAGGCGTCTGACCGTGACGAATCCATTGAATCGGTTGCAGATGACGACACCGAGGAGGATTTCCGTCCGGTGCGCAAACCGCGCCCGCGCCGCTACAAGATCCAGGAAGTCATCAAGGTCCGTCAGATCCTGCTGGTGCAGGTCGTCAAGGAAGAGCGCGGCAACAAGGGCGCGGCGCTCACCACCTATCTGTCGCTTGCCGGACGTTATTGCGTGCTGATGCCCAACACCGCGCGTGGCGGCGGCATTTCGCGCAAGATCACCAATGCCGCGGACCGCTCCAAGCTCAAGGAAATCGCACAGAGCATCGAGGTGCCGAAGGGCGCCGGCCTGATCGTGCGCACCGCCGGGGCCAAGCGGACCAAGACCGAGATCAAGCGCGACTACGAATACCTGCAGCGTCTGTGGGAGCAGATCCGCGAGCTGACGCTCAAGTCGATTGCGCCCGCGAAGATTTACGAAGAGGGCGACCTGATCAAGCGGTCGATCCGCGATCTGTACAACCGCGACATCGACGAGGTGTTTGTCGAGGGCGAGCGCGGCTACCGCATCGCCAAGGACTTCATGAAGATGATCATGCCGTCCCACGCGAAGAACGTGAAGCATTACGCTGAATCCATGCCGCTTTTTGCGCGCTATCAGGTCGAGAGCTATCTCAGCTCGATGTTCAACCCGACGGTGCAGCTCAAGTCGGGCGGCTATATCGTGATCGGTGTGACAGAGGCGCTGGTGGCGATCGACGTGAACTCGGGCCGTGCCACCAAGGAAGGCTCGATCGAGGAGACCGCGACCAAGACCAACCTCGAGGCAGCCGAAGAGGTGGCACGCCAGCTGCGTCTGCGCGATCTTGCGGGCCTGATCGTGATCGACTTCATCGACATGGACGAGCGCAAGAACAACCTCGCTGTCGAAAAGAAGATCAAGGACAAGCTCAAGACCGACCGCGCCCGCATCCAGGTGGGCCGGATTTCAGGCTTTGGCCTGATGGAAATGTCCCGTCAGCGCCTGCGCCCCGGCATGATCGAGGCGACGACATCGCCGTGCCCGGCCTGCCACGGCACCGGTCTGATCCGCTCGGATGACAATCTCGCGCTGTCCATCCTGCGGGAGATCGAGGAAGAGGGCGTGCGCAAGCGGTCGCGTGAAGTGCTGGCGAAATGCCCGGTCGGCATCGCCAACTACCTGATGAACATGAAGCGGGAACACATCGCCCAGATCGAGCTGCGCTATGGCATGGCCGTCCGGATCGAAGGTGACCCGCATCTTGTCAGCCCGGATTTCAGCCTTGAAAAGTTCAAGACTGCGACCCGTACCGTGCCCGAGGCGACCGCTTATGTGGTGTCGGTCGACACCTCGCTGATGGATCAGGTCGATGAAGACCAGGTCGACGAGGACGACGTCGAAGACGAATTGCCGATCGAAGACGCGGAAGTCGTATCCGAAGCACCGGCCCAGCCGAATGGCGAGTCCGGCGATGACGACGGCAAACCGAAAAAGCGTCGTCGGCGGCGTCGGCGCAGCCGGGGCAAGTCCAACGGCAACGGCGAGTCCGAGGATCAGAACGGCGACGACGAAGGCAAGGATGCTGCGGAGCCGGTTGCAGCGGTCGCAACAGAGGTCGTGACGTCGCAAGACGCCCCGGCCGAGGTCGCGGCGGAAGCACCGGCAGCGGCGGATACCGAAGCTACGCAACCGACCGAGACGGGTGCGACGCCTGCGGAGGCGGTGGACGGTACAGCTGAGGCAGTCGAGGCGGTTGCCGAAGAGCCCAAGCCCAAGGCCAAACGCACCCGGTCGCGCGCGAAGAAGCCCGCAGCCAAGGATGCGGCGACTGAGACCGCTGTTGCTGACAGTGACGTTGAGGAAAAGCCCAAGCCGAAGCGCACCCGGACCCGCAGCCGCAAGAAGGTTGAGGAAGCTCCGGCCGAAACGGTGACCAAACCTGACGCCGAAGCAACGGTGCCGGTCGCGGAAACCGCAGAAGCAGCGGCACCGGTCGAGGCGGCGATTGCGGCGGAGCCAGTGCCGGAACCCGAAGCAGCGGCGCAACCCGCAGTCGAGAAGCCCGAGCCGGTCGCCAGCACCGCCGAGCAGGTCACCCCGGAAGCGCAGGCCGAGCCCGAAGAGGCTGCGCAGTCTGAGCAAGCGCCGGCGTCAGAAGCGCCAGTATACGCGGACACCTTGGCCGAAGCGACGTCTGCTCCGGAACCCGAAGTGGAGCCGGTGGCCGAGGCTGCGCCAGAGAGCGACCGGCAACTCGAATCCGCCGAGGCCGAGAGTGACGCATCAGACGATGGCAAGCCGAAAAAGCGCGGCTGGTGGTCGATCGGCCGCTAGGTCCGTCTGCACGATGAAAAAAGCCCCGGCAGATCCGCCGGGGCTTTTTGCTGTCTATGTGCCGGTGGGCCGGGGACGCAGTTCCGGATGACCTGCCCGGGGTAGGGCCTACGCGCCTTTGCGGATGGTCCAGACCATGGCAGGACCGTCTGCGACGGAAGCCTCCAGCAGATGCCCGGCTTCGGCGCAGAAATGTGGCACGTCGATCACCGCGGCCGGATCGTCGGTGCGCAATGACAGCACATCGCCGCAAGCAAGCGCCGTCAGACGCTTGCGCGCCTTGAGCACGGGAAGGGGACACAGCAGCCCGGTTGCATCGAGATCATGGGTCATGATTTGTGACTTAGGCGCTGTGTTACAATGTGTCCACAGTGTTGTGACGCAACCGGACGTGACGGCGGTTGCGCAATGGCCTATGTCGGTTTCATGTTCGGATTTGAAATCATCGACGCGGGACTTGCGCCCGCCATGTTCGTGGCGCTTCTGGCCGGGGTCATCTCGTTTCTGAGCCCCTGTGTGCTGCCCATCGTGCCGCCGTACCTTGCCTATATGTCGGGGGTCAGCGTGGCCGAGATGCAGGGTGGCGGTTCGGCCCGTTTCCGGGCGGTCACGGCAGCGCTGTTCTTTGTGATGGGGTTGTCGACCGTGTTCCTGCTTCTGGGGTTCACGGCTTCGGCCTTCGGCCTGTTCTTTCTTCAGAACCAGGAGCTTCTGGCGCAAATCTCAGGCGTTGTCGTCATGGTTTTCGGGCTGCATTTTCTGGGAGTGTTTCGCATTCCCTTTCTGGATCGCGAAGCGCGGGTAGATGCCGGGGACAGCGGCGGGTCTGCCTTTGGTGCCTACATCCTGGGGCTGGCCTTTGCCTTTGGCTGGACCCCCTGCATCGGCCCGCAACTTGGCGCGATCCTGTCGTTGGCGGCCTCCGAGGCCTCGGTGACCCGGGGCACTTTGCTGCTGGGCATCTATGCCGCCGGACTGGGCATTCCCTTCTTGCTGGCGGCGCTGTTCCTGAGCCGGGCGATGACGCTGATGAACCGGCTCAAGCGACATATGAAGCTGATCGAACGGGTGATGGGCGTGTTGCTGATCGTGGTCGGCCTGGCGTTGGTCACCGGGGCGTTTTCAAGCTTTTCCTTCTGGCTGCTCGAGACCTTTCCCGCACTCTCGACGCTGGGGTGACGCAGGCGGCTGCGGCGAATGTGCCTTACTCTTGCCGGAATGGATGCGTAGGCTCTGGGTGACTGCGCCGAGGTGAGCCATGACTGAATCACATCCCGAGATCGGCCGGCGCCGGGTGTTCTACATTCCCGGCTACGATCCGATTCATCCCCGCCGATACCGCGAGTTGTACCGCAAGGAAGGCGCGGCGCAGGCCGCGATTTCCGGCTATGAGATCGGCCTGACACCCAAGACCACCAAAGGCCCCTATGGCTGGCACGTTTCGGCCCGGATTGACGGGCAGAGGGTGGAAGCCGATGTCCAGGTGCTGGTCTGGTCCGACATCGTGCGCGGGTCGATGTCACAGTCCATCCCGGCAACCTACCTGCAACTTGTGCGCACCGCCTGGACCTATATCGCCAGCGGCACGTTGCGGCGGCTGATGCTTCTGCGCAAGGGGCCGGTGATCGCGGCGCTCTACCCGATCGGGATGCTGCTGGCGCAGGCGGTTCTGGGAATCGTCGCGGGCTGGGTGGTCGCTGCCGGAACCGCGCGGATATTCGGCCCCTGGCTGGGCGTTGTTGCGTCGGCGGGCGGCATGGTGCTGGGCCTGGCGGTTGCGGTGATGATCCTGCGATGGTTCAAGCGGCGCGACGGCAGGCTGTTTGCCTATTACCTGATGCATGACTACGCCTATTCGGCCCGGCTCGGTGGGGCAAACCCCCCGGAGCTCGAGCGGCGGATGGCAGAGTTCACGGACACGATCGGCGCGGCACTGCTGGAGCCTGTGGACGAGGTTCTGGTCGTCGGCCACTCTTCGGGTGCGCATCTGGCGGTGTCGATCCTCGCCGACCTGATCCGGCAGGGGCGGGTGCCCGCGAACGGACCAAGGCTGGCGTTCCTGAGCCTGGGGCAGGTGGTGCCGATGGTGTCCTTTTTGCCAAAGGCCACCCGGCTTCGCGCCGATCTGCATTATCTGTCATCCAGCGACGCCCTGACCTGGGTCGATGTGACGGCGCCGGGGGATGGCTGCGCCTTTGCGCTGTGTGATCCGGTGGCGGTCAGTGGCGTGGCGCCGCCAGGCAAGCGCTGGCCGCTGGTGTTTTCAGCCCAGTTCACCAGATCGCTGAGCCCGGAGCGGTGGAAACACCTGCGCTGGAAATTCTTTCGCCTGCATTTCCAATACCTCTGCGCCTTCGACCGGCCGCTGGATTACGATTATTTCCAGATCACGGCGGGACCGCACAGCCTTGCCAGCCGTTATGCCGATCGCCCGCCTTCGGCCAGCCGGATTGATGTCGCGGTGTCGAAATATACCTCGATGGCGGCATGATCCCACCCAAACCCAGGGCACGGCCCGACAGGGTGTCGCTGTGGCGGTACCTGAAACTGTTCCGCGCCGACATCCTGTCGGCCCAGCCCGCGCGCCTGTACCGGGCCTGGATGGCCGAGTTCCGCACGCCGTTCTTTCGTTCGTACCTGCTCAACCAGCCGGATCTTGTGCGGCTGGTACTGAAGGAACGCCCGCGGGATTTCCCCAAGTCGGACCGCATCAGCGAAGGCCTGCGGCCGCTGCTGGGGCAAAGCGTTTTCCTGACCAATGGTGCGCAATGGGAGCGCCAGCGCCGCATCATCGACCCGGCCTTCGAGGGCGGACGGCTGCGCGAAACCTGGCCTGCGATGTGGGCGGCGGCCGAAGCGGCACGGCACCGGCTGAGCGCACGCGCGGGCGAGGTGGTCGAAATCGAGGAAGTGGCCAGCCATGTGGCGGCGGATGTGATCTTTCGCACATTGTTCTCGATCCCGATCGAAGACGCCGTGGCACAGGAAGTCTTTACCGAATTCCGCGCCTATCAACGCACGCAGCCGATCGTGAACCTCGCCGCCTTTGTCCCGCTGCCGGACTGGATGCCGCGGTTCTTTCGCCGCGACACCCGCGCCGCGGCGCGCCGGATTCGCGCTTTGATCAGGCAACTGACCGCAGAGCGGGCGCAGGCCATCGCTGACGGCACGGCGCCGGATGATCTGGCGACCAAGATCATGACAACGCCGGACCCCGAAACCGGGCAGCGCTTTTCTTCCGAGGAAATGGTCGATCAGGTGGCGATCTTCTTTCTGGCCGGGCATGAGACCAGCGCTTCGGCCCTGGCCTGGGCGCTGTATCTGCTGGCGCTGTTCCCGGACTGGCAACACAAGGTTGCGCGCGAGGCGGAGGCGCTGCAACAGGGCGACTTTGCGGAAATGGCCCGATTGCGGGTCAGCCGGGATGTTTTCCGCGAAACCCTGCGGCTGTATCCGCCAGTGCCGATGATGGTGCGCGAAACGGCCTGCCCGGAACATCTGCGCGCGCGGGATATTCCCAAGGGGGCGCAGATGGTGATCAGCCCCTGGCACCTGCACCGGCACGTGCGGTTGTGGGAGCAGCCCGACAGCTTTGATCCGGCGCGCTGGGGGACAGAGAATGGCCGCACCTGCGCCCGCGATGCCTTTATCCCGTTTTCCGCCGGGGCGCGGGTCTGCCCGGGGGCAGGGTTTGCCATGATCGAGGGCCCGCTGCTGTTGTCGCTGCTGCTGCGTGACCTGCGGGTGAGTTGTGTTGCGGGGCAGGTTCCCGAGCCGGTGGCGCATCTCACGGTGCGGGCGCGGTCGGGGATTCATCTGCATGTTGCACGGCGCGGCACGGCATAATTTCAAGCGGTTAGCGCTAAACCTGCGTCGAGACGCTACCATAGGGCGGATCTTTCCCTTAGGACATTGGCGAACGTGATCAACAAGGATGATGGATCGACGATGGCACAGGGTTCTGCAGCATTTTCGGCACAGGCCGAGCGCATGAAAACCGGCAAGGGCTTTATTGCCGCACTGGATCAGAGCGGCGGCTCGACTCCGAAGGCGCTGAAGCTCTACGGCGTGGACGAGGACAGCTATTCCGGTGAAGAGGCGATGTATGCCGAGATCCACGCGATGCGCTCGCGGATCATCCTGGCGCCGGATTTCACCTCGGAAAAGGTACTGGGCGCAATCCTGTTCGAGCGCACGATGCGCGCCGAAGTGAACGGCAAGCCGACGGCGGCTCTGCTCTGGGAAGATCGTGGAATCGTGCCGTTCCTGAAGATCGACAAGGGGCTCGAGGATCAGGCCGAGGGTGTGCAGATGATGAAGCCGATGCCGACGCTGGCGGCGCTGTTGGCGGACGCGGCAAGCTTCGGGATCTTCGGCACCAAGGAGCGTTCGGTGATTCACGAGGCGAATGCAGCCGGTATCGCGGCGGTGGTTGCGCAACAGTTCGAGGTTGCCAGAACCGTGATCGCCGCCGGTTTGGTGCCGATCATCGAGCCCGAAGTGAACATCCATTCGGCAACCAAGGGCGAGGCCGAGGCGCTGCTGCGCGACGAGATCCTGAAACATCTCGACACGCTGGACGCCGGGCAGGATGTCATGCTGAAGCTGACGATCCCGGATGAGGACAACATTTACGATGTGCTGGCGGATCACCCCAGGGTGGTTCGGGTTGTTGCGCTGTCCGGCGGTTATACCACGGATGACGCCTGCCAGAGGCTTGCGCGCAACGGAAAGATGATCGCAAGTTTTTCACGGGCACTGACCGAAGGCCTGAGCAAGCAGCAGTCCGATCCCGCGTTCAACGCGGCGCTTGGCGGCAATATCGACAAGATTTACCAGGCGTCGGTGTAACCTGGCTGTGACCGGTCTGGTGGGTCCGGGGCAATCCGGTTCCGCCGGACCAAGACTTTTCAGAAAAGTCTTGGCAAAAGTTTTCTGAAAACTTTTGGCGCTGTCCTTCCGGACCGACCAGCGGACGCACAGGTTCGCGGTTGCAGAAGATCACCACCTGTCCGGCGTTGGTGACCGCGCTATATCCGCGGCGGTCCAGTTCGTACAGAAAGTTTTCCAGCCCAATCACACGTTCAATATCGTGCAGTGACCGCCGCACGCTGCCGCCATCCAGGGCGGCTTTGGCCGAAAATATCTGGCGCATCCAGATCTCTGGCGAAGGGACCGAATGGGGTCTGCTCATCTCGGCAGCGTTGCACGCCCGGGTTAATCCGCTCTTAACCGCTCCAGCACAAAGACCCTGATCGCCGACGCCAGACCCACGTCCACGGCGCGGTTGGCGTCGATCTCGGCGGCGAGCTGGTTCAGTGGCTTGGCTTCAGCTTCGGCTATTTCCCGGAACGCGGTCCAGAAGGCATCTTCCAGCGACACCGAGGTCCGGTGTCCGCGCAGCGTAAGCGAGCGTTTGACCGGCCGCCCGCTCATGGATCGCGCTTCTTGCCGTCAAGATCCCTGGCAGCCCGGGCCGCGCGCGCCGCCTCGCGATCCTTTTCAGCTTTGCTGCGGCCGAAACGCACGGCATTCTCGTCAGCGCGGGCCTTTTTTTCGGCCCGCGCCTTGTCCTTGCGGAACCGGTTCAGATTGACCGGTTCGGACATCTCACTTCGGCCCGATCATATCTTCGGGGCGGACCACGCGGTCAAACGTCTCGGCATCGACAAAACCGAGGGCAATCGCCTCTTCTTTCAGCGTCGTGCCGTTCTTGTGCGCGGTCTTGGCAACCTTGGTGGCGTTGTCGTAGCCGATGGTCGGTGCCAGTGCCGTGACCAGCATCAGCGATTCCTTCATCAGCTTGTCGATCCGCGCCACATTGGCCTGGGTCCCGACAACCATGTTGTCGGTGAAACTGCCTGCCGCATCGCCCAGCAGCTGCATCGATTGCAGCACATTGTACGACATCATCGGGTTGTAGACATTAAGCTCGAAGTGCCCCTGCGAGCCGGCAAAGCCGACGGCGGCGTCATTGCCCATCACCTGGGCGCAGACCATCGTCAGCGCCTCGGCCTGGGTCGGATTGACCTTGCCCGGCATGATCGAGGATCCGGGTTCGTTTTCCGGCAGGATCAGCTCGCCCAGACCGGAGCGGGGACCCGAGCCGAGCAGGCGCATGTCGTTGGCGATCTTGAACAGGCTCGCCGCGACGGTTTTGAGGGCACCCGAGAACATCACCATGGCGTCATGGGCGGCCAGCGCCTCGAACTTGTTCGGCGCGGTCACGAAGGGCAGGCCGGTGATCGCGGCGATTTCGGCGGCAACGCGGCTGTCCCAGCCCTTGCGGGTGTTGAGTCCGGTGCCGACGGCGGTGCCGCCCTGCGCCAGTTCGTAGATGTCGGGCAGGCACATCTCGACCCGCTTGATGCCCTGTGCCACCTGGTGTGCATAGCCGCCGAATTCCTGGCCCAGAGTGAGCGGGGTGGCGTCCTGCGTGTGGGTGCGGCCGATCTTGATGATGTCCTTGAACTCGTCCGCCTTGGCAACCAGCGCCGCGTGCAGCTTGCGCAGGCCGGGCAGCAGCGTGTCCCGGGCGCTCATGCCGATGGCCACATGCATCGCTGTCGGAAAGGTGTCGTTGGAGCTCTGGCCCATGTTGCAGTGATCGTTGGGGTGCACAGGCTTTTTGCTGCCCAACTCGCCGCCGAGCATCTCGATCGCCCGGTTCGAGATCACCTCGTTCGCGTTCATGTTCGACTGGGTGCCGGACCCGGTCTGCCAGACTACCAGCGGGAAGTTGTCATCGAACTTGCCCTCGATCACTTCCTGTGCGGCGGCGGTGATGGCATTGCCGACTTCGGGCTGCATGTCGCCCTGCATCATGTTGACGGTGGCGCAGGCTTTCTTGATCACACCCAGCGCACGGATGATGGTGACCGGCTGGCGTTCCCATCCGATGGGAAAGTTCATGATCGAGCGCTGGGTCTGTGCGCCCCAGTACTTGTCACCGGGCACCTCAAGCGGGCCAAAGCTGTCGGTTTCCGTGCGGGTTGCGGATGTCTGGGCCATGAAACGTTCCTGTCCTATGCAATCACGCGGGGTTTACCGTCGGGATCGACAGGGGGCAATCCGCAAGATGTCGTCGGGGCAGGTGTTACTTGCGAAAACTGTCCAGACTGACCACATCCGCGTCTTTCTTGTCCGCTTTGGCCGAGCTGCCGAGTTTTGGTTTCGCAGCCGGGGCTGCCGGTTTTGCTTCACCGGCGGTCTCTGCACTGTCTTCGGCATCGACCTCGTCGTCGTCCTCTTCTTCGTGCGTTTCAAAACGCAGGCCGAATTCGACAGAGGGGTCGACAAACGTCTTGATCGCGTCATAGGGAATGTACAGTCGTTCGGGCGCCTCGCCAAAGTTCAGCGAGACGGAAAAGCCTTCGTCGGTGACGTCCAGATTGTCGTACCAGTGTTGCATCACGACGGTCATCTCGCCGGGGTATCTGTCCGACAGCCAATCGGCAATTTCGACATCCGGATGCGCCGTGTCAAAGGTGATGAAGAAGTGATGCTCGCCCGGGAGGCCATCAGCCTGAACCGAGGTCAGGACCTCCTGGATGAGGCCGCGCATCGCGCGATGCATCAGATTTCCATAGTCAATTCCGCGGGACATGCCGCAATCCCTTCTGGTTTTAACAATTACCATATTCTATTTGCCGCGAAACAAAAGGGGACACCAGCGCATTTTTCCGGCGGCGGTTTCCGCGCTGCGCAGACGCCCTCAGAGCAGAGAAAGCCCCCAACCCGCCAGCGCCATGATCGGCAGGGTCAGCAGAGGGCCGCGGTGCCAGACCAGGAGCAACAGAGCCGCCAGCGCGATCAGCATCACTGCGTCGGGCCGCAGACTCGTGGCGTCGGGCACGGGCAGGGACACAGGTCCGAACGTCTGTTGTGACACCCGCGCGAACACCACGTGCAGCGCGAACCAGACCGACAGATTGAGAATCACGCCAACAACAGCCGCCGTGATCGCCGACAAAGCGGATTTCAGGCGCGGACGTGTCTGCAGATGTTCGACAAAAGGCGCCCCGGCAAAGATCCACAGAAAGCAGGGCACAAAGGTCATCCACAGGGTCAGCGCCCCGGCCGCGAGCGACAGGCCGATACCGCCCGACGCATACCCGGTGAGCATTCCGACAAACTGCGTGACCAGGATCAGCGGGCCGGGGGTCGTCTCGGCCAGACCCAGCGCATCGACCATCTGCAGCGGGTCAAGCCAGCCGCGCGCGCCCACCACTTCCTGCGCCATGTAGGCAAGAACGGCATAGGCGCCGCCAAAGGTCACCACGGCGAGTTTGGCAAAAAAGGCCGAGAGGTCAAAGAGCAGTGTCTGCCCGCCCAGGGCCAGCAGCGGCAACGGCAGCAGCCAGAGACCGGCCCAGAAAACGATGACACCGGGGCGGAAGGTGCCCGCCGGCAGGCGCTCCGGTACCCGCGCCGGTGCGCCGCGGCCCGCACGCAGGGCACCGAACAGGGCGGCGGACAGGATCAACAGCGGAAACGGCACCGCAAACAGGAAGATGGCGGTAAAACTCAGGGCGGCAACGGCGGCCATGTCCGGTCCGGTCAATCCCTTGCGCATAAGGCGAAGCAGCGCCTCGATCACGATGACGATCACCGTGGCCTTGACGCCCAGAAGCAGGGCCTCGGTCTGCGGCAGGGCGCCATAGCGGGCATAAAGCAGCGTAAGACCGGCGATCACCAGGGCGCCGGGCAACACAAACAGCACCCCGGCCAGCAGCCCGCCCCCGGTGCCGCGCAGCCGCCAGCCGGCATAGGTGGCCAGTTGCATCGCCTCTGGACCGGGCAGCAACATGCAGAACCCCAGCGCGTTGAGGAACTGTTGCTCGCTCAGCCAGGGGCGTTGGTCCACCAGTTCGCGGTGCATGACACCGATCTGCGCCGCAGGTCCGCCAAAGGACAACAGGCCGATGCGACCGAAAACCCGCAACATTTCGGACCAGGAGGGCGGATTCATGGGGCAGCCCCTGTATTCAGTGATCTGTACGCAGCAGTGTTTGCAGCGATGGCGTCTGTCAACACGAAACGGCGGCGCGCACGCCTAGCTCATGACCTTGCTGATTTCCCGCAGTATCTTGAGGCGGATGGCCCGCGGATAGTCGCGGTGACCGCGGGCGGTGACTACAAAGCCGTCCTTGGTGACCAGCGTTCTGCGATAGAAATTGCTGATCGCGATACCAAGGGATTCGATGGCGATGCCGTTGATGGTCACCCCCAGACGTTCGGCGCGGCGGCGCATCGGACCGACCTCGGAGCCGGCATTGGGTGTACCGTCGCCCGATACGTCGACGATGCGGCGCGCACAGTCGGCAACCTCGCCAAAGTGGTTCAGCGCAAAGGCCAGCGCTTCGGCAGGCGCCGTGTCGGACAGGACAAAGGCGCGGGGCATGGCGCGGGCGGCGGCCGAAAACCGGGCGACATCCAGGGCGCTGCGCATCCGGGTCCAGGGCAGGGTGACGTGCTGACTGGCGACGCCCGACCACTGAATCACCGCCAGCGCGACCTGATCACGTACCAGAATTTCGGCGATCGCCGGGTCTTGCAACGCATCCGCAAGTCCATCCACCTGCAGGCGATATTCCCCCGGGTCCACGGAATTGGAAACGTCCATCGTCAGCAAAAGCGCGGTTTCACAAGCATTTGCAAGGCTTGCTTCAAGAGACACACAAAGGGTCAGCACAAGACGCCACATGCCGCCATTGGGCCTGTGATTGCGGGTCCGGTCAAGGGACCATGCTGCGGACCATGCTGTGATTGCGGGAAAGTGCAGGCTTCTGTTGCCAGGTGCCTGCGAACCCCGCCTTACGCTGCTAGGCGCAAGGGCTTAAGAGTTCGATGTTTCCGACCGCTTACGCGGCAAGAGCCACCGGAGCACGATTGTCATTTGCAATTGTACTTTTCGGACCGATAACGGTGGTACCTCACCGGAACAAAGCAAAACCCCTTTAGACGTTCGTCGATCCTATTTCCACCCCATGACCGCCAAATGAACGGGGGTAATGGTGGAGTGGCCGGGTACCGCCCCCGGGTCCGATCCGCTTATTACGAGCGCGTTTATGTCCATAGTCTGTTGCCAGACAGGTTGAATATAGGCGCGTCGCAGCGGCATTTCAATGGCGATCTGCTGTCGCCGCGCGACAGCTGCCGCGCGTTCTGGCAGGCATGCGCCAAGGGCGGCCCTGCATCGGCTCAGAAGTTGGCCCAAAGCAGCCAGGCCGCAACGACAGCTTCGAAGAAAAAGTATAGAAAAGCCTTTGGTTGCGGTGGGTTGTCGATCGACATTGACACGATTCTGCCAGCAGCGGCCCCGGTGTAGGCGATCCCCATCATGGCATAGGCCATCGGGGTGCCCAACAGGATGCAGCCAAGGCCAAGGGCGACAAACAGGCCGCCGGTCGACGCGCGCACTTCGCTCAGGCCCATGGTGCTGTGCGTCGGCGCCAGGTCAAGCACCCGCGCGGTGTAGCGCGGCGCCAGGAATCCGAACAGCCCGAGGGCAACGGTGAGCAGGGCACAGGTGAGGTTGAGAAGATCGGTCATTCAGGGCTCCAAACCGGGTTGCGCTGCGATCTAGCGCCGTGGTGGCATCCGGGAAGGGGCGAACAGGCTGTGTCTGGCGCTGCCCTTCAGGCAGCGGTGCGACACCTGCGCGCCCCGGTACGGCCGACGGGCAAGCCGGGGGTGGCGCGGGTCCGCCCGGTGTCAGCTGTGCGCCGCCCGCGGGGCGAGCAGGCTGCGGGCCAGGTTGCGGGTGTAGCTTTCCAGTTCCAGCAGCGCCGAGTCGGTTCCCGCCGGGTCGCGGTGTTCCAGCGCATCGGCAATCTCTGTGTGCAGGCCCAGAATGATGTCGCGTGACCGTGCGCTGAAGGTGATCATGTTCATCAGCGGCTGCATCGCTTCGACCGCGCCGGCCAACTGGTAGGACAGCACCGGATTGCCCGCAGCGTCGACCAGGGCGCGGTGAAAGGTGACATCCGAGGCACAGAAGGCCTCGTCCGTCAGGCGCGGTCGGCTCTGGATGCCGATCTCGGCGCGCAGGGTGTCAAGCTGCGCCCGGGTACGGCGCGCGGCGGCCAGCGGGGCGCAGGCGCGCTCCAGCGCATAGCGCGCCTCGCAGGCGACATCAAAGCTGATCGCGTTCATCGACAGCAGCAACGTCGATGTGGTGATCTGCTGGTTATGCGCCTCGGCGTAAGAGAGATGGTTGACGAAGGCGCCGCCGGTGGCACCCCGCTGGGTGCGGATCAGGTTTTGCGCGGCAAGGCGTTTCAGCGCCTCGCGCACCGTGGGACGCGAGACCGAGAACTGTTCTGCCAGTTCGGATTCCGAGGGCAGCCGGTCCCCCACAAGCAGTCTGCCGCCAACAATTGCGTCGCGGATCGACTGGGCGATCTGGGCCGAGAGATCGGCGGGGCGTTCAGGTTTCTTCATATGTCTGACATTTAGGATTTGATCGCTATTTAAATGTCTGACATTCCTAGGGTCAAGAGATGAGTCGGGAGAGAGCATCTTGCAGGGGATCATCCGCAGCGGCCTTTGGCTGGGCTATTTCGCGGTCATTCTGGGCGCCTGGGCCGTGCTGTATGCCATGAGTGTCGGCATGGGGCTGGACCTGCTGGGACGCCCGGGGCCAGGGATGTCGCCGCCGACGGTGATGCCGATGGCGCGGTTTGCGCCGCTGTTTGCCATGTGGGCGGTGATGATGGCGGCAATGATGTTGCCGACATTGGTGCCGACGCTGCGCTCTTACGAGGATCTGATGACCAGCGCCAATGGCACGCGGGCCGGGTGGCTGGGGGTTCTGCTGGGTTATTTTGCGGTCTGGGTAGGCTTTGCTGCCGTGATCGCGGCGCTGCAATTGCGGCTGCTCTCTGCCGGGTTGGTGGATGGTCTGGGCGTCGCGACGACGCGCGGCCTGTCGGTGGGTCTGCTGCTGCTGGTGGGGCTGTATCAGTTCAGCCGGGCCAAGGCGGTCTGTCATGGGGTCTGCCACGCGCCGACACTGTATTTCCTGCGCCACTGGCGCACCGGAATTGACGGCGGGCTGCGCATGGGGCTGGGACTGGGAGTTTATTGCGCAGGCTGCTGCTGGGGCTTCATGGCGCTGGGATTTGTCGGCGGGGTGATGAGCCTGGCCTGGATGGGACTGGCGACGCTGTGCATGGTGATCGAGAAACTGCCACAGGTGGGGCGGTATGTGACCCGGCCGATTGGCGCGGCGCTGGTCGCGGGCGCCGTTGCAATGGGCGCGGGTGTGATCTGAGGAGGCGGGAATGGCGATAACACGGGTACCGGGGGCGGACAGGCTGCCGATCAGCCAGCGGATCGACCAGCGCCTGGGCAATCCCAGGCGGCGCAGGATGGCGCCGACCGACTGGGCGATCAAGGGCGAGCTGTTCATGAACTGCTCGTGCACGGTGTTCTGCCCCTGCGTGGTCAGCCTTGGGGCGCATCCGCCGACCGAGGGACATTGTCATGCCTGGATGGCGATCGCCATCGACTCGGGGCATTACGAGGGCGAGAGCCTGGACGGGCTGAATGTCGGGCTGATGGTCGAGATTCCGGGGCGCATGGCTGAAGGCGGCTGGAAAGTCGCCGCCTATGTCGACGAGCGGGCTTCGGGCAGGGCCTACCACGGGTTGCTGCAGATCTTTTCCGGCGCGGCCGGCGGCACGACGGGGCTGTTCACCATGCTGGTGAGCGACATCGTCGGCGCCGAGCGCGAGAAGGTCGAAATCCTGCGCGAGGGGCGCAGGCGCGGGCTGTATATCGGGCGCAAGATCCAGGGCGAGATCGAGATGCTGGACGGAGCGGATCCGGAGAATCCGGTGATGATCCGCAATTCCAGCTATTGGATGGGGCCGGATATCATCGCTGCCAGGGGAGTGAAATCCAAGGTGCGGGATTACGGGCGGATCTGGGATTTTGGCGGCAAGTCCGCCGAGATCTGCCCGATCGATTGGAAGGGGCCCAAGCCGTGATCAGCCCGTCCTACTGCACCACGATGGCGCGATACAATGCCTGGCAGAACGGCCAGTTGCGTGCGGCCTTCGCGGTGCTTTCGGCGGCGGACTGGGCGCAGGAGCGCGGGGCTTTCTTTGGCTCGATCCGCGCCACGGCGAGCCATCTGCTCTGGGGTGACACGATCTGGATGAGCCGTTTCGACGGCGGCGATGCCCCGGCGGGTGGCATTGCCGACAGCGGTGCCATGGTCAGCACGGTTTCCGAGTGGTCGCTGGCGCGGGGGCTGCTGGATGCGCGGATCGCGCGTTGGGCCGAGGGACTGCGGCCAGAGGATCTGGACGGGCCGCTGACCTGGTATTCCGGGGCGGTGCGGGCACAGGTGACCCAACCTCTGGCACTGTGTGTGGCGCATATGTTCAACCACCAGACCCATCACCGCGGGCAGATCCACGCGATGCTCACCGCGGCAGGCAGCACGGCACCGGTGTCGGATCTGGCGTTCATGCCTGCCGCGCCGGGATGACGGGTGACGCGCGCGTGCCGCGACGCCCCACCCGCCATCCCGCAAGGTGCCGCGGTGTCGGCGATCCGGTCAGGTGACATGAGACAGCCCGCGGCGGGGGCGGCACCTGGCGGGCAGGCGACAGATTTGGAACGAGAAAACGCGGGGGCTGCCTCGCGAGGACAGGAGAACGGATGTTCAGAGCACTGGTTGTCGACAAGGATGCGGAGAGCGGCAAGACGTCGGCCGCGGTCAGGGAAATTGCGGTGGCGGATCTGCCCGAGGGCGAGGTTCTGGTCGCTGTCGATTATTCCACGGTGAATTACAAGGACGGGCTGTGTGTTGGCCCGGGTGGCGGTCTGGTGCGCAAGTATCCGCATGTGCCGGGGATCGATTTTGCCGGCGTGGTCGAGGACTCCTCGGATGACCGCTACACCGCCGGTGACCGGGTGGTGTTGACCGGCTGGCGGGTCGGCGAGGCACATTGGGGCGGCTATGCGCAAAAGGCGCGGGTCAGAGCCGACTGGCTGGTGCCGCTGCCCGAGGGGCTGGATTCGCGGCGGGCGATGGCGGTGGGCACCGCCGGTTTTACCGCGATGCTGGCGGTGATGGCGCTGGAGGACCACGGGCTGCGACCGGACGGGGGCGAGGTGCTGGTCACCGGTGCGGCCGGCGGGGTCGGCTCGGTTGCGACGGCGCTTCTGGCGGCGCTGGGGTATCAGGTGGCGGCCGTGACCGGGCGCCCGGAGACCGAGGCCTATCTGAAGGACCTGGGGGCTGCACGCATCGTGGCGCGCGAGGAGATCAACGAAACGGTGAAGCGCCCGCTGGAGGCCGAGACCTGGGCCGGCTGTGTCGATGCGGTCGGCGGGGCGATGCTGGCCCGTGTTCTGGGGCAGATGAAGTATGGCGGATCGGTTGCGGCGGTCGGTCTGGCCGGCGGGGCGTCACTGCCGGCCACGGTGGTGCCGTTCCTGCTGCGCGGGGTGAACCTGCTGGGCATCGATTCCGTGATGCAGCCATATGACAACCGACTGCGCGCCTGGCAGCGGATTGCGCGCGATCTGCCGATGGACAAGCTCGAGGCCATGATCCAGCCCGCGACGCTGTCGGATCTGCCACAGCTCGGGGCCGATATCCTGAACGGAAAGGTCAAGGGCCGGGTCGTGGTCGACGTCAACGCCTGAGTCCGCAAGCGGACAACTCATTTCGCGGCGACGGCGGGAATTGAGCCGTCGCCGGCACTGGTAAATTTGCCAATTCATCGTTACGGTACCCTTAAATTCGACATCTGTCTGAAGTGGAACGCTGTGCAGAAGCCCGGAGCACCGGGTCTCTGCGCGGCGTTTTCATTCAGGTGATGTCGTTTTTGATCCATGTCCTGCCGGGGGCGATCCCGGTGGCGCGGCAACGGCGCGTAGGCTGAAGGTCTGCACGGGACACTCACGGGACATGACGTCCGGCTGCCGGGACCGGAGCCTTGCAGGACGGGCGGAAACGAAAAAACGAAAAGGGGACAAACGCATGACAGAGGCCACCGGTGCCGAGGGCATACCTGCGCCCGAGGGGCGCGCCGATCTGATCGACACCGAATATACCATCGGTCAGGACAACATCGAAAACTCGATCGGACCCATCGGGTTCGACATCCACAACCCGGTGTTCATGATTTCCGGGCTGAGCATCGTCGCCTTCGTGTTCTACACACTGGCGTTGCCCGACCAGTCGGGGGCGGTGTTCAGTTGGCTGTTCAACAGCGTCACCAAGGGGTTCGACTGGTTCTTTCTGGGCGCGGCCAACATCTTTGTGCTGTTCTGCCTGCTCCTGATCGTCACGCCGCTGGGGTCGGTGCGTCTGGGGGGCCACGAGGCGCGCCCGGATTACTCCTACGTCGGCTGGTTCGCGATGCTGTTCGCAGCCGGCATGGGCATCGGCCTGATGTTCTATGGTGTCTCGGAGCCACTGAGCCATTTCTCATCCTCGATGGGCGGCACAGCCTCTGACGGTGGGCCGCGGACCGACTGGGCGCCACTGGGTGCCGCGGCGGGAAACGAGGCTGCGGCGCTGCGCCTGGGGATGGCGGCGACGATCTTTCACTGGGGTCTGCACCCCTGGGCGATCTATGCGATCGTCGCGCTGGCGCTGGCGCTGTTCAGCTACAACAAGGGCTTGCCACTGACCATCCGCTCGGCGTTTTACCCGATTCTGGGGGAACGCGTCTGGGGCTGGCCGGGGCATGTGATCGACATCCTCGCGGTGTTTGCAACGCTGTTCGGACTTGCCACGTCGCTGGGGTTTGGCGCGACACAGGCGAGCGCCGGACTGAACGAGCTGTTCGGCGTTCCGCTGGGGTCGACCACCGAAGTGCTGCTGATTTCAGGCATCACCGCGATTGCGTTGATTTCGGTTCTGCGCGGACTGGACGGCGGCGTGAAGGTGTTGTCGGAAATCAACATGGGGCTGGCGGCGCTGCTGCTGCTGTTTGTGCTGTTTGTCGGGCCGACGCTGGCGATCCTGACCGGGTTTGTCGATTCCCTGGCTGCCTATCTGCAATATCTGCCGGCGCTCGCGAACCCGATCGGGCGTGAGGATGTGAACTTTTCCCAGGGCTGGACATCGTTCTACTGGGCGTGGTGGATCAGCTGGTCCCCCTTTGTCGGCATGTTCATCGCGCGGGTGTCGCGGGGCCGCAGCGTGCGTGAATTCGTGACCTGCGTTCTGCTGATCCCGAGTCTGGTCTGCGTGTTGTGGATGTCGGTCTTTGGCGGCACGGCGCTGCATCAGGTGATTGCCGATGGCTATACCGTCGCGCAGGATGCACCGCTGGAACTGCAGCTGTTCAAGATGCTCGACGGGCTGCCGCTGGCCGGGATCACCAGCTTTATCGGCATTATCCTGGTGATTGTGTTCTTTGTGACTTCGTCCGATTCAGGCTCGCTGGTGATCGACACCATCACGGCAGGCGGCAAGGTGGACGCTCCGGTGCCGCAGAGGGTGTTCTGGTGCATCTTCGAGGGCGCCGTGGCGATCGTGCTGCTGCTGTCTGCGGGTGGTCTGAAATCCTTGCAAAGCATGGTGATCTCGACCGGGTTGCCCTTTACCATCGTGCTGCTGGTGATGTGCTGGGCGATCTACAAGGGGTTGCAGGCGGAACGCCGGGCCTGAGGCCGACCCTGTCACTGTGACTTCCAACAGGAGGCCCCGGGAGAAATTCCGGGGCCTTTTGCGGGGGCGTGATCCGATTGTGCGCGCGTGCCGCGCGCTCTGGTTTCTGGCGCGGGTTGCCGGGTGACACCGGGGCGGCGGCGCGGTGCCCGCGGCGCGCCGGGATCCGCGCCCATTCGCCGGAAACAGCCGCAGCTTGGCCGGTTTGATCTTTGGGTCGGCGCGCTATGTGTCACGACACCGACGAAGGGGGGCAGGGATGAGAGAGACGACACCGGTATTGCTGTGGGTGCGGCGCGACCTTCGGTTGAGCGATCACCCGGCGCTGGCACAGGCGGCCGCCAGCGGTCGACCGGTGATTCCGGTGTTCATCCAGGATTTCAGCGTCGACGGGCTCGGGGCTGCGCCAAAGTGGCGGCTGGGGCTGGGACTGGGTCATCATCAGGCCGCCCTGATGGCAGCGGGAAGCCGGCTGATCCTGCGGTCCGGTCCGGCGCGCGAGGTGCTCGAGGCGCTGATCGGGGAGACCGGGGCCGGGGCGGTTTACTGGATGCGGGCCTATGACCCCGCGGGCGTGGAGCGGGACGCTCAGGTCAAGACTGCCCTCAGGGACCGGGGTGTCGATGCGCAGAGCTTTGCCGGGCATCTGATGTTCGAGCCCTGGACGGTGCAGACCGGGGCCGGCGGGTTCTACAAGGTGTACACGCCCTTCTGGAAGGCGGTGAAAGACCGCGACGTGCCCGAACCCTTGCCGCGCCCGGGGCGCATTGCCGCGCCGGACCACTGGCCGGCCAGCGAGGCTCTGGACGACTGGGATCTCGGGGCCGGCATGCAGCGCGGGGCAGAGGTGGTGCGCCCGTTTGTGCGTCTGGGTGAAGATGCGGCGCAGGCCCGGCTGGGCGCCTTCATGACGCACAAGGTCTCCGGGTATGTGGACACGCGGAACCTGCCGGCCGTCGATGGCACCTCGGGTCTGTCCGAGAACCTCAGCCTTGGCGAGATCACGCCGCACCAGTGCTGGCATGCCGGGATCCGTGCACGGCAGGCGGGCAAGGCGGGGGCGGAGACCTTTCTCAAGGAACTGGTCTGGCGCGAGTTCGCCTATCATCTGATGTGGCACACGCCGCGGATCCTGAGCGACAACTGGAAAGCGGACTGGGACGCCTTCCCCTGGAACGAGGATCCGCGCCGGGCCGAGGTGCGGGCTTGGCAGCAAGGGCGCACCGGCATCCGGTTCGTCGACGCGGCGATGCGAGAACTCTACGTCACCGGGCGGATGCACAACCGGGGGCGGATGATCGTCGGATCCTATCTGACCAAACACCTGCTGTCCCATTGGCGGATCGGGCAGAAATGGTTCGAGCAGACGCTGATCGACTGGGACCCGGCCAGCAACGCCATGGGCTGGCAATGGGCGGCCGGTTCCGGCCCGGATGCCGCGCCGTTCTTTCGGGTGTTCAACCCGGTCACCCAGCTGGAAAAGTTCGATCCCGACCATGCCTATGCGGATCGCTGGATTGCAGAGGGCGCGGTGAAACTATCCGAAGATGCGCAGCGTTACTTCGATGCCATCCCGAAAAGCTGGAACATGGCGGCGCAGGATCCGTACCCCCAGCCGATCGTCGATGTGGCCGAAGGGCGGAAAAGGGCGTTGAATGCCTATGAAAACAGGGACTTCTGAATGAACGAACGCGTTAATACTTGCACTGTCGAGGCACATGGCAGTAACCTTGTTGCCATCTTGGCCGCGCCTGACAGCCCTATGATCCACACCGATACCAAAGACCAGGCGGGATTGCCGCGCTATTTCACGCGGGTGTTTGCGATGTCGAAAGGCATGAACACCGGGCGCATGGACTTTGTGCTGCCGGACGGACGGGTGTTCCGGGCGCAGGGACGCAATCCGGGGCCGGAGGCCGAACTGCACATCCACAATCCGGACATCTTTGCCCGCCTCATCCGCGAAGGCGATCTGGGGTTTTGTGACGCCTACCTCGACAACTGGTGGAGCACGCCGGATCTCATGGCCTTCATGGACCTCGTGCATGCCGACAACGACGACCTGTACGACGGCTTTCCGGGGATGGGGCTGCTGCGGGCGTTCGAAAAGCTGCGGTTCTGGTTGCAGGGCAATTCGCGGCGCGGGGCGCGTCGCAACATTTCGGCGCATTACGATCTGGGTAACGATTTCTATGGGCTGTGGCTCGACAAGACGATGACCTATTCCAGCGCCCTGTTCGGGACCGGACAGGAAAGCACCGAGTCGGCGCAGATCGCGAAATATGCCAGTTTGGTGGATCAGATGGGCGTTCAGCCCGGCGATCACGTGCTCGAGATCGGCTGTGGCTGGGGCGGATTTGCCGAATACGCCGCCAAAGAGCGCGGGCTGAAGGTGACCGCCCTGACGATTTCACGCGAACAGTATAATTATGCGGTGGACCGCATTGCCAGGGCGGGGCTCAGTGACCGTGTGACCGTCAAATTGCAGGATTACCGCGACGAGCGCGGCGTCTATGACGGTGTCGCCAGCATCGAGATGTTCGAAGCGGTGGGCGAGAAATACTGGCCGGTCTACTTCAACAGTCTGCGCGAGCGGTTGAAGCCCGGGCGTCAGGCGACGTTGCAGATCATCACCGTGCAGCACAAACGCTGGGAGGTGTACAGGCGCGGTCCGGATTTCATCCAGAAGTATATCTTTCCCGGTGGCATGCTGCCCAGCCCGGTGGTGTTGCGCGAGGAAGTGCGCAAAGCCGGGTTGGCCGTGGCAAAGTCGATCGAATTCGGGCCCAGCTACAGCCGCACGCTGCGGCGCTGGCACGACAGTTTCAATGAAAAGTGGGACGACGTCGCCCGTCTGGGCTTTGATGACCGGTTCCGCCGCATGTGGAATTTCTACCTGACCTCTTGTGCTGCGACGTTTCACAGCGGAAACTGCGACGTGACGCAGATCACGATCACCAGACCAGGATGACCACATGCCCACAGCCGCCAAGCTATTCTCTGCCGTTTGCCTGGCGATTCTGGGCTATCTCGTTTCCGAAGCAATCAAGCCGCTGATGCCCGAAGGCACCGGGTTCGGGATCTTTTCCTATCTGAATGCGACGATCGGGTTTTTCTGCGGATGGGTCATCGTCGGCAACCGGGCCGGGCGCGGGGTGTCGGCGGCGATCTCCAACGGCCTGACCGGAATGTTCGCCATGGTCTGTATCGGGCTGTTCGTGCAGGCGGTGGTGCAGATGGTGGATATGGCCATGCGGCACCGCTTTTCCGGGCCGGTCGAGGCGTTTGCTGCCGTTTTCGAGATCGCAATCGAATATGGCGGCATCATGATGCACAGTTCCGTTCTGATCCTGTTGCTGGTCGGGGCGCTGGTCACCGGCTTTGTCAGCGAATTCGCTGCGCGCAACTATCGCTGATCAGATGGCAGATCTGTTTCTGTATGGCACTCTGTGCCACGTGCCGCTGCTCGAAGTTGTGCTGGGCCGTCCCGCGGCACAGATCGACATGGCTCCGGCGACGCTGGATGGCCATGGTGTCTGGTGGGTCTCGGACCATGCCTTTCCGATGATTGCAGAGGCGGCGTCAGGGCAGGCGCAGGGGCTGATCCTGCGCTCACTGAGTGCTACCGACGTGGCGCGACTGGATTTCTACGAGGGGGGCTTTGACTATGCCCTGCAGGATGTCGCGGTGGCCAGCTGCGGTGGGTCGCACGCCGCTCAGGTCTATTTTCCGGCACCGGGCCGCTGGCAGGCCGGGGCGCCCTGGTCGCTGAGCGACTGGGTCGCGCGTTGGGGGGCGATGACACTCAGCGCGGCGCAGGAAGTGATGGCGCAGTTCGGGTTGATGCCGGTGGAAGAGGTGCGGGCGCTGTGGCCGTTCTTTTGCGCGCGGGGCTGGGCGCAGCAGTTGGCCGCGGTTCCGGCGCCGCAGACGCTGCGCAGCCAGATGGGCATGAAGGACGTGAATGTCCTGCGGTATCGTGCTGGATACAATGGGTTTTTCAGGATCAAGGCCTTTGACCTCCAGCACCGGCGCTTTGACGGCGGTCTGAGCGATGTGGTGTCACGCGAAGCCTATGTCGCCTTTGATGCCGCGCTGGTGCTGCCCTATGATCCGGTCACCGATCAGGTCATGCTGATCGAACAACTGCGCTATGGTCCGGTGCATCGCGGCGATCCCGCGCCCTGGGTGCTGGAACCGATCGCCGGGCTGGTGGATGCCGGCGAGGATCCGGCCGATTGTGCCCGTCGCGAGGCGGTCGAAGAAGCCGGGCTGACTCTGGCGGAAGTGCGCCCGATGCTCCGGGTCTACCCGTCGCCGGGTTATACCACCGAATTTTTCCACTGCTTCCTGGGGCTCTGTGCTCTGGCCAAGCGCGACGAGGGCCTGAACGGAGTGGCCGCGGAAAACGAGGATATCCGCAGCCATGTGATACCCTTCGACGCGGCGATGGCGCTGGTGGACAGTGGCGAGATAAATGTCGGGCCGCTGGTGACGATGCTGCTGTGGCTGGCGCGACGCCGGAGCGATCTTCGGGCCGCTGCCTGAGGCCGGCGCGGGCGGTCAGGGTGCTCGCAGCCCGGGTTGCGCCCTTGTCCCGGATCCGGAGCGACGCCACGCCCGGTGCGCTGCGCCTTGAGTTCACAACGCCAGCGGCCTACATCGGAACAAACATGTCTGGAAGGGGACCTTCATGCGCATTGCAAGCGATCTGGCCGACGCGGTCGGCAACACACCGCTGATCCGGTTGAACAAGGCCAGCGAAGAGACCGGCTGCGAGATCCTTGGCAAGGCCGAATTCATGAACCCCGGACAGTCGGTCAAGGACCGCGCGGCGCTGTACATCATCAGGGACGCCGTGGCGAAGGGGCTGCTGAAGCCCGGCGGCACCATCGTTGAGGGCACGGCCGGCAACACCGGCATCGGTCTGGCACTGGTCGGGGCCTCGATGGGGTTCAAGACGGTGATCGTCATTCCCGAAACCCAGAGCCAGGAGAAAAAGGACATGATCCGCCTGGCCGGCGCCGAACTGGTGCAGGTGCCTGCGGCCCCCTACAAGAACCCCAACAACTATGTGCGCTATTCCGGCCGTCTGGCCGAAGAAATGGCGCGTACCTCGGACAAGGGGGTGATCTGGGCCAACCAGTTCGACAATGTGGCCAACCGTCAGGCACATGTCGAAACCACCGGCCCCGAGATCTGGGAACAGACCGGCGGCAAGGTCGACGGCTTTATCTGCGCTGCCGGATCGGGTGGCACGGTGGCCGGTGTCGGCATGGCGCTGCAGCCCAAGGGGGTCAAGGTCGGTCTGGCCGATCCGATGGGGGCCGCGCTCTACAGCTATTACACCACGGGTGAATTCAAGTCCGAGGGCGACAGCATCACCGAGGGCATCGGGCAGGGGCGCATCACCGCCAACCTCGAGGGGTTCACGCCCGATTTTGTCTGTCAGATCCCGGACGAGGAGGCGCTGCCCATCGTCTTCGACCTTCTGAGCGAAGAAGGTCTGGTCATGGGAGGCTCGACCGGCATCAACGTCGCCGGCGCGATCCGCATGGCCAGGGAGATGGGACCGGGCCACACCATCGTCACCATCCTGTGCGACTATGGCAACCGCTATCAGTCCAAGCTGTTCAACCCGGAATTCCTTGCCGGCAAGGGGCTTCCGGTGCCGCATTGGCTGGACCGCGCACCGGCCAGCATTCCCGGGGTGTTCGAGGACAACTGATGCGCCTGCTGCGGCACATCAGCCTGACGCTGGCTGCGCTGCTGCTGGCGACCGGGCTGGTGCTTGCTCAGGGCAGCGAGCCGCAGCCCATCGACTATGAGCGCTGGGAAAGCACTGCGGCCAGGGCCGAAAATGCCCTGGGCGCGGCGGCGGAAGACACGGTGCTTGAAAAGCTGCGCAGCGAAATTGCCGGCTATCGCCAGCGTTTTCAGGATGCCCAGACGGAACAGAGCACCCGTGTCGCCACATTGCGCGCGCAGCTGGACACGTTGGGGGCCGTGCCGGATGACAGTTCCCGCGAGGCACCGGACATCGCCGCGCGCCGCAAGGAACTGACTGACCAGCTGGCCCAGCAGAGGGCGCCGGTGGTGGCCGCGGAAGAGGCCTATACCCGCGCAGACGGGCTGATCCGCGAGATCGACAAGACCATCCGCGCCCGGCAGGCAGAAGAGCTTCTGGCGCTGGGCCCGAGTCCGGCCATCCCGGGCCATTGGACCGGAGCCGTGCAGGCACTGGCGCATACCGCCGCCGACATGGCGTCGGAGACTGCGGAGGCCTGGGGCAAGGACGATGCCGTCTCCGGGCTTGTGCCACGGCTGCCCTCATTGCTGACGCTGTTGATACTGGCGGGGCTGTTGACCCTGCGCGGCCCGCTGTGGGTGCAGGTCGGGGTCAACACCCTGCGCCGCCGCACCCGCCGCGGCACCGGCGTATGGCAGTTCATCCTGTCTCTGGGGCAGATCATCCTGCCGCTTCTGGGGGTCTATGCCTTTGCGACGGCCATTCGCGTCAGCGGGCTGGTCGGTCCGCGCGCCACAACGCTGCTGGAATGGCTGCCGCTCTGGGTCGGGGTCGCGCTGTTCGTGCGCTGGTTGGCAGAGCAGACCTTTTCGCGCAACGACGATGTGGCGACCCTGCCGATCCTGCGCCAGCGGCGCACTGAGGCCCGCTCCTACGTGACGCTGATCGGCCTGCTGCTGATGCTGCGCGGCCTGCTGAGCACCCTGAACTCGGTCAGCGATTATTCCGCGGAAACGCAGGCGGTCCTGAATTTCCCGATCACCGTTCTCTGCGCTCTGATGTTGTTCCGGCTGGGGCACATTCTGCGGGCGGCGCATCTGCATGGCGACACCGACCGCCCGGAAGCGCCGGATGCGACGCATTTCCGCCTGCGCATCGTGCGCGCGGCTGGTCAGCTGATGCTGCTCTTGGCGCTGGCCGCCCCGGTCGCCGCGCTGATCGGGTACGCCAATCTCGCCGAGGCAATGGTGTTCCAGACGATCGCCACCCTGCTGTTGCTGGGCACCATGTCAGTTCTGCAGCGCCTGATCGGGGACGGCTACCATCTGGCCACCGGGAAAACCGTCGAGGCCGCTCAGTCGCTGATCCCGGTGCTTCTGAGCTTTGTGCTGATCCTGTCGACGCTACCGCTTCTGGCGCTGATCTGGGGCGCGCGTGTGGCGGACCTGACCGAACTCTACGCCCGTTTCGGGGCGGGCTTCACCGTCGGTGAAACCCGGATTGCGCCGTCGGATTTTCTCGGCGTTGTCCTGGTGTTTGTGGTCGGTTTTGTCGTGACCCGGCTGGTGCAGGGGGCGCTGCGCAGTTCGGTGCTGCCCAAGACCCGCATCGATATCGGTGGGCGCAATGCCATTGTCGCCGGGCTGGGCTACACCGGCATCCTCGGCTCGGCCCTGCTGGCAATCTCGTCCGCCGGTCTGGACCTGACGTCTCTGGCATTTGTCGCCGGGGGCCTGTCGCTGGGCGTCGGCTTTGGCCTGCAGACCATCGTGCAGAACTTTGTCAGTGGCATCATCCTGCTGATAGAGCGGCCGATCTCGGAGGGAGACTGGATCCAGGTCGGCGATCAGATGGGTTATGTCCGCGATATCTCGGTGCGCTCGACCCGGATCGAAACCTTCGACCGTACCGACGTGATTGTGCCCAACGCCAATCTGATTACCGATACGGTGACCAACTTTACCCGCGGCAATTCGCTGGGCCGGATTATCGTTCCCGTGGGCGCGGCATACGGCTCTGACACCCGGCAGGTGGAATCGGTACTGCTGGGGATCGCGCGCGAGCACCCCGAGGTGATGATGAATCCGCCGCCCTACATCTATTTCAAGGGTTTCGGAGAAAATGCGATGGAGTTTGAAATCCGGGCCATTCTCATCGACATCAACAACATTCTCGATATCCGGACCGAAATGAACCACCAGATCGCCGAGAGGTTCAAGGCGGCCGGAATCCAGATCCCCTTTGCGCAGCGCGACATCTGGCTGCGCAACCCCGAAACCCTGCATGACGCGGACGCGCGGAACACCCATCACACGGCGCAGACGGCACCTGTGGCCGGGCACCCCGGGCAGGGCCCCGACGCGGGGCAGCCCGTCGGGCAGGGCGGCGCTGTGGGTTTGTCCGCAAGTGATGTTCCGGATGGTGACGGCCGATGATGCGCAGTTGGCAGCGGTGATGTGACCGCCCCGGACCGTGGCGGCGTTGCCGGGACCATCCGAAGTGTCCCCCTCGGGGGGACTGTTGCTGCGATCATCACATGCGACTGCCCGACGGCTGACATTCCGGCGTGTCTCCGTGGCAGAGGGGCAGCCATGCCACGACGCTGGAGTCACGCGGTGATAATGTCCCGGGATTTGTGCATCACAGCCGAAAGTGGCTCAAACGCCCACCTGGCGCGGCGCGAAAGCGTGGCAGGTCCGCTTTCCGCTCAACGATGGATCCGGGTCAAAATCGCCCGCAGGGCCAGGATCGCGGCAAGAGCGGCCAGGGCCCCGCCGAAGAGCGCCAGCGTCATGCCCCATTCCCCGGCCACAAGGGTGCAGGCCTCCAGAAGCCAGTCGCGCCATGCCAACACCATCAGTGTGACAATCCCCGACGGGCAGGTCGCGATCAGCACCTCTTGCCACTTCAGGTGGAAGTAGCCGTTTCTGAGACCCGCCGCGAACAGGATGCCGACAAAGACCCAGAGCCCGGCCGAGGTTGCCAGGGCCAACCCGGGTGCCGCAAACGGTCCGATCAGCACCAGCTTCAGAGCGATGTTCACGACCGTTCCGGCGAGCAGCGCCAGAAGCGGCGTGCGCAGGTCGCCGCGCCCCTGGAAGCAGGCGACAAGCGCGCGCACGGCAAGCGCAGGCACCAGTCCCAGGGCATAGGCGGCGAGGATGCGCGACGACTCCAGCGCCGTGGCCATGTCAAAGGCGCCGCGGGCGAACAGAACGGCCATGATCCATTCGCCGAACAGGATCATCACCATGGTCAGCGGCACCGACAGATCAAGGCACAGGCGCAACGCCCGGCTGGCGGCGCTGTGCATTCCCGGGCGATCCTGCACTCCGGCCCGCCGGGCGATGTCGGGCAGCAGCACGGTGCCCAGGGCGATGCCGATGACGCCGACAGGCAGCTGATAAATCCGGTCAGCGTAATACAGTTGCGACAGGGCTCCGGCAGGCAGAAAGGTCGCCAGTATGGTATCGGCGAAAACGGCAACCTGCACCGCCCCTGATGTCAGGAGTGCGGGGCCCAGCCGACGCAGGAACAGCCTTGAGTCGGGAGTGAGCGCAGGACTGTGCAGACGCAGGGGGATCTTCGCCCGGCTCAGTGCGATCAACAGCAGGGCAACCTGTGCGAGGCCTGCCGCCAGCACGCTCCATGCGGCGGCATGCGCCACAGTCGCAAACATCTGCGCCAGGGCCAGGCCGGCGATCATCACGAGATTGAGCAGGATCGGCGCGGCGGCGGCGGCGGCAAATCGGTCATGGGCGTTCAGCAGCGCCGAGAGGAAAGCCACCAGAGACATGCACAGCAGATAGGGAAATGTGATGCGGATCAGCTCAAGCGCCAGCGCGCCCGACCCGGCGTCGATGCCAGGCGCAAGCAGGTCCAGCGTCATTCCCGGCGCTGCCAGGACCAGGCCCAGCAAAAGAAGGTTGGCGCCGACCAGCCACACCAGAACCGTCACCGCGAGACGAGACGCCGCGTCGACGCCGTCCCGGGCGTGTGTTGCGGCATAGGTCGGCAGGAACGCGGCGTTGAACGCGCCTTCGGCAAAGATTGCGCGAAAATGGTTGGGCAGGCGAAACGCCAGCATGAAGGCATCCGCCACCGGCCCGGCCCCGAGGATGGCTGCCAGCATCACGTCCCGCACGAACCCCGCGACCCGGCTGGCAAGCGTCAGTCCCGATATGGTTCCGAGTTTTTTCAGCACCGCGGAACGTCCTGACACAGTCGCATGGTTTTTCTTCCGTTGAACCGGCGTGATGCGGCGGCTGCCCCGCAATACCACGGCAACAGGACTGCGCCAGAGGTCGGCCACATGTTCCGGAAGGCGGGCAAAGCAATCTGCCGCAGGCGAATGTCAGTTCTGTGGTTCGACACCCTCCGGCTCTGCAACAACCTGCAGGCCGAGATTGCCGATGGTTGTATCCCGCCCCCGGTCGCTGTTCATCAGCACCGAGTTGACGATATAGAGGTTCGCGACATCGTAGAATGCGGCGTCCCGGTCCGGCGTGGCCACCCTGATCCGGGCCTGGTCGGCCGTCACGGTTGCGCCTGTCGCGTCGACATACTCGGACCCCCAGGGGATCAGCGCAAAAAGCGCAGGGTCCGAATTGGCCGCAAGGTTCTGCATGATCGCCAGGATCTGGTCATGGTCCCTGATCCGTTCATCGCCCAGATAACAGGCGCCCTCGTATCCGCCCACGGCAAGGGCGGTGGCGCCCGCAATGGCAATTGTCACCGGTGCCGTCACGATGGCGGCTGCGGTGCCAAAGGCGCTACCCGCGCCGCTGGCCAGACCGGCTCCGGCTGCCGAGGCCGAGCCTGCGGCCGAACCGATCATGCTGAGGCCGGTCTTCGGGTTTTCCAGCGTGTATGCACCGGCCGCGCGGACCCCCGCCCCGGTGGCGCCGACCACGGCGCCCGTGGCCGCGCGCGCAGCGGATCCAACCTTGCCCGCCACGATGCTGGGCCGGTAATCACAGACGGCGGCTGTGGCGGGCTGCGCCAGCAGGCACAGCAGGGCGGCACGGGTGAGGGCGAGGGGCGACATGGGGGAATCTCCGGTCAGTGACCCAAGCACCCATAGCCGAAGCAAGGCCGCCCCGGCAGGGGGCGGCCTTCACGTTGACGTTTGTGCCGGTTGGTCCGCTCAGGGGCGGATATAGGCATAACCCTGTTCCTGCAGCTCGATCAGCCGAACCACGCCCGAGGGGGTGATCTTGGCCTCTTCCATCAGCGAAATGTCGTGACCGGCCTTCTTCTGCATGGCGTCCAGCGTGTTGCCGCAGGCAGAGAAACTGATATTCTCCATCTCCAGGCTCATTGCTGAAATGCGCTGCTCGACCGGGCTCTTGCCGGGGATCAGCATGGTCAGGCCGGGACCATAGGCCACCATTTCGATCACCACGCTGTCACCGTTCTCGGCGTAGTAGGCGGCCACGTTCTGGGCGTTGTTCAGCGCCATGTTCATGACCTGCGGATCATTCTCGTCGACATGGATGGCAACGTGGTGAGTCTGGCCTTCGGCCAGGGCGCCGGTGGCCATGGCTGTGGCGAGTGCGGCTGCGGTGATCAGGTGCTTCATGGTGGGTCTCCTCCCGGTTTATGAGGGGACGTTATCACATATTCGCAGGTGTGCATTTGATTTAATTGTGAGGACACAGCGCCGCACCGCACTGTGTCCTCGCAGAACCTGAAAAGAGGCTGCAATATCGGCGGAAGGCCAAGGCTGGGGTCAGCTGTCCATTTTCAGCGCCGATATGAACGCTTCCTGCGGGATGTCCACCTTGCCGAACTGACGCATGCGTTTCTTGCCGGCCTTCTGCTTCTCAAGCAGCTTCTTCTTGCGCGAGGCGTCGCCGCCGTAGCACTTGGCGGTCACGTCCTTGCGCATCGCGGCGAGAGTTTCACGGGCGATGACCTTGCCGCCGATGGCCGCCTGGATCGGGATCTTGAACATGTGCCGCGGGATCAGCTCTTTCAGCTTTTCACACATGGCGCGCCCGCGCAGTTCGGCCCGGTCGCGATGGACCATGGTCGACAGCGCGTCGACCGGTTCGTCGTTCACCAGGATTTGCATCTTGACCAGGCTGTCCTCGCGATAGCCCTTCATCTGGTAGTCGAACGAGGCATAGCCCTTGGTCACCGACTTCAGCCGGTCATAAAAGTCGAACACCACTTCGTTCAGCGGCAGGTCATAGACCACCATGGCGCGGGCGCCGACATAGGTCAGGTCCATCTGCTCGCCGCGCCGGTCCTGGCACAGCTTGAGCACGTCACCGAGGTAGTCGTCGGGCACCAGGATCGACGCCTTGATGCGCGGCTCTTCTATGTGGTCGATGGTGGACGGGTCGGGCATGTCGGCCGGGTTGTGCAGCTCGAGTTCCGAGCCGTCCCGCAGGAATATCTTGTAAATCACCGATGGGGCGGTGGTGATCAGGTCGATGTCGTATTCGCGTTCGAGCCGGTCACGCACCACTTCGAGGTGCAGCAGGCCCAGAAAGCCGCAGCGGAATCCAAAGCCAAGCGCGGCCGAGGTTTCCATCTCGGAGGTGAAGGAGGCATCGTTGAGCGACAGTTTCTCGATCGCGTCGCGCATGTCCTCAAAGTCGTTGGCATCGACCGGAAAGAGGCCGCAGAACACCACGGGAATCGACGGCTTGAAGCCGGGCAGGGGTGTGTCCGTGCCCTTTTTCTCGGTGGTGATGGTGTCGCCGACGCGGGTGTCGCGCACCTGCTTGATCTGCGCGGTGATATAGCCGATCTCGCCGGGGCCCAGTTCCTTGACCTCGATCATGGCGGGACGGTAGACGCCGATGCGGTCGATGTCATAGGTGCCGCCGGTCTTCATCATCTTGATGCGCTGACCTTTTTTCAGCACGCCGTCGATGACCCGCACGATGACCACCACCCCGAGGTAGGGGTCGTATTTCGAATCCACCAGCATCGCCTTGAGCGGTTTGTTCGCGTCGCCCTCTTTCGGGGGTGGCAGGCGTTTGACGATCGCCTCGAGCACGCTGGGGATGCCGACGCCGGTCTTGGCCGAGATCAGGCAGGAGTCCGAGGCGTCGATGCCGATCACATCCTCGATCTGTTCCTTGACGCGTTCGACCTCGGCGGCGGGCAGGTCGATCTTGTTCAGGACCGGGACAATCTCGTGATTTGCGTCGATGGCGGTATAGACATTGGCCAGTGTCTGCGCCTCGACACCCTGCGTGGCATCGACCACCAGAAGCGAGCCTTCGACGGCACGCATCGAACGCGAGACCTCGTAGGCGAAGTCGACGTGACCGGGGGTGTCGATCAAGTTGAGAATATAGGTTTCGCCATCCTCGGCCTTGTATTCGATACGGACGGTGTTGGCCTTGATGGTGATACCGCGCTCGCGCTCGATGTCCATCGAGTCGAGCAGCTGCTCCTTCATCTCCCGTTCGGTGACGGTGTTCGTGGACTGGATCAGCCGATCGGCCAGGGTGGATTTCCCGTGGTCGATATGGGCGACGATGGAGAAGTTGCGGATGTGCGAGAGCTGGGTCATGTTCCGGGATATGATGTGGTTTGAGCGACTGGTCAAGGTGGCTTCATGGCAGACACAAGTCAGGATGAAAGGTCAGGCGCCAAACAGGACGAAAGGTCGGGCATCAAGTTGAAAACCACATTCGATTTTGAACCTCCCCCTTTGAAGTGGTCCGCCCTTATAGTTGGGAAAGCGCAGGGCCCGAGATGGCCATTAAAAGTCCGAAGCCCGAAGAGAGTGTCGTGCAGTCACGGCAGGATGTCCGACGTCAGCACCTGTGGGACAGATTTGAGGATTTGAACAACGGAGGGTTTCTGGTTCATCGTGGCTTTCAAGGAGCGAAGATGAACAAGGCATCCGGAACATCGAAGGACGCCGCTGACAAGCTGGTCAAGAATATCCGCCGCAAGACCCGGCAGACCTATTCTGCGGAGGAGAAAATCCGCATCGTGTTAGCTGGCCTGCGCGGTGGGGAAAGCATTCCGGTGCTGTGTCGGCGGGAGGGTATCGCCGAGAGCCTGTATTACAGCTGGTCGAAGGAATTCCTGGAGGCTGGCAAGCGCAGGCTGTCGGGCGATGCCGCGCGTCAGGCCACTTCGCCTGAAGTGAAGGAGTTGCGCTCGGAAACCTTGGCACTAAAGGAATGCGTAGCCGATCTCACCCTGGAAAACCGTCTGCTCAAAAGGCATGACCGGGGCTGGGGAGTGCGCTGCTCCCCAAGCTTGGACCGCCGAAAGCTGGAATTTTCCGGCTGCCTTACGATGACGGGCTGGCTGCGCAATCGGGATAATGAATGTCGATCGGCACATTGTATCCAACCGTGCTGTGTGGTCGGTCCTCGTTGTAGTGTCTGAGGTGCTCCCCATTCCTTGGACAGGATCTGGCGCTTTTTAAGCTCTGATCTGCTCCTGCTGATCGGGTTGCGTTGCTTCGATTTCCAGCGAGTAGACCACCGCCGGTGGTTGGCCGCCAAGGGCTTTGTGCGGGCGGCGGTGATTGTAGAATTCCATCCATTTCCGGACACCCGCGCGGGCCTGTGACCCGGCCTCTCAGGCATGCAGGTAGACGCACTCGTATTTCAGGGTGCGCCACAGGCGCTCGATGAAGATGTTGTTCAGGTAGCGACCCTTGCCATCCATCGAGATGCGGATATCGGATCGGCGTAGCCGGTCTGTCCATGCAAAGGATGTGAACTGCGATCCTTGGTCGCTGTTCATGATGTCCGGCGGCCCAAACCGATAGATGGCCTCGTTCAGCGCCTCGCACCGTTGCCCGGCAGGCGATTTGCATCGCAAATCTGCCGAGAGGGGCAGAAGTCCGCGTCCAGCGTGTTCGAGATCCGCCACGACAGAACCATCCGGGTATGCCGGTCCATGATCGCCACCAGATAGAGGAATCCGCGGCGCATCGGCAGGTAGGTGATGTCCACGCACCAGACCTGATTTGGCCTGTCCACCCGCAGACCGCGCAGCAGATAGGGGTAGGTCCTGTGCCCCTTCGCCGGCTTGCTGGTATTGGGTTTCTGAGAGATCGGCATCAATCCCATCAGGCGCATGAGCCGACGGACGCGCTTCTCGTTCACCGCATGGCCCTCGTTGCGCAGGTGCCAGATCATCTGCCGAACACCGAAGAAGGGCGTCTCCAAGAACTGCACATCGATCAGCCGCATCAGCGCGAGGTTCTGCTCGGTCTCGCCTTGCGGCGTGTAGTAGAACGATGACCGCGGTATCGACAGAAGCGCGCACCGTTGGCCGATCGACAGGTCAGGACGGTCGCGTTCGATCATGGCGCGCCTCACTTCCCGCCCCAGGGTTTGAGCTTTCTTTCCAAAAAAGAGTTGGCCACCGCCAGCTCTCCAATCTTGGCATGCAGGTCCCTGACCTGGTCTTCATCGATGACCGGCGTCTTGCGGCCACCGCGTTCAAAGACACCAGACGCGCCGTCCAGCAGCGCACGTTTCCATTGGTTGATCATCGTCGGATGCACGCCGAACCGGCTCGCCAGCTCCGACACGGTCGCCTCGCCTTTCAGCGCCTCAAGCGCCACCTTCGCCTTGAATTCAGGGGCGTGTTGCTTTCGTTTCGACATCTTCGATCTCCTTCGTGGTGAAGATCAACAGACAGCAAATCAGAGCTTACGTCAGTGTCCAGTTTTCGGGGGGCACCTCACAGATTCATTTTTGTAGCGACCAAAATGGACGCACCATGAGTGGGGTCAGTTACAACCAGTACTCAGGCTTTCAACCGCAATATTCCGCAGACCAAAACCTAGTGGTTCAGATGCTGGCGAAGGGTGACTCACAGTACAATAACGGTCTGTCTGCGCGCCAAACACTGGGTGCGAACTGGCAGGAAAAAGTCGCTAAGGGCGTGCCAAACAATTGTATGGATGACCAGAGCAGCTACGCGTTGGGCGGACGCGCACAATTTACTGCAGGTCAATGAAGCACGGAACGTGTGTGCGTAAGTTCCGTGCTTCGGTTCTATTATATTTTCCGGTTTTGAAGCCGCTGAAGCTTTCAAACTGAGACAAGGCGGAACTGCACGACCTTGTGGCTATCAGGCGGCTCAGAATGTGCACTGAGCACCTCCGGCAACTGATGGCGACCAGGGGGGCACCGATTCCCTATTGCCTTTGCACCGGGACCGCGCGGGGTAGCAAAATTTGCGCGCGGGCAGTTCGGAGGCAAAAAAGCTGAACGCAATCCGCAGCAATCCCAAGCGTTTATTCTATGTGGGGTAAGATGTGGGGTAAGTGTGGGTTGATTGCCTTTTAGCCAATGAAATCAAAGGCAAGTGGCGGAGAGGAAGGGATTCGAACCCTCGAGACGGTTCCCCGCCTACACACTTTCCAGGCGTGCGCCTTCGACCACTCGGCCACCTCTCCGCCGACCGCTTTAGCGTGAGGCACATGGCAGGTGCAAGGGGCTAGCGTAGAAATAGCGTAGAAAGCATGGCAAAAATTCACTGAACCCGCGAGGTGACATGCACCGGACGTCTCGGCGGTTTGCAAATCAAATCCGGGGCTTGACCAGATCCGTGATCCTTGATGGCATTCGCGGCAACACAGGCGAGAAACATTGTACGTGGTCGCACGAACAATATCCGGAAGGTCCTGGTGCGTCTCGCGGTGACAGTTGGGCGGACGCCCTGGCCGTTGGCTGATGACCCGCGCTGCTCAAGGAGTAGCTGCAACTGAAATGGCGTCGCCACGCCATCATTGTCGGACCTCTCAGCGCTCTGCGCCCGCCGCCACCGGCGCCCGCGGGCGCCGCTCGGATCCACCAGAGACCGACCGTCCACAGAGATCCAAATTGGGTCACCGGAAGGGGCGGGCCGCCACTGTCAGCATCTTGCGCAGGCTGAGGCCCCCCATCGCATTGAGACCGGCGAGCGGCACGATTGCGCGGCAGAACGCGCGGTGTGCGGCCGGATGTCTTGCGGCGGCTCTGATTAGTCTCGCTCAAATCAAGCATTGCACAGTCTGAACTTTACCTGCCGCAAAAAATCCACAAAATCCGGGGGATGCGCGCTGAGCCGAAAGGAACCACATCATGCAGGACGCTGCGAGAGAGCTTGCCGAAAATGTCGCGGTAGCGTTCGAGCGAGCGCGCGCGATGCCTCCATCAGTCTATACCTCCGAGGACTTTCTCGCCCGCGAGCTGAACAGCATATTCGCGAAGGACTGGTTCTGCGTCGGGCGTGCAGATGCGCTGGCAAATCCCGGCGACTTCACCACCTTGGAGCTTGCCGGTCAGCCGATCATTGTCTTGCGGGACAACGCGGGCACGCTGAAGGCCATGTCCAATGTGTGCCGACACCGGATGTCGACCCTGTTGGAGGGGCGCGGCAACGCGCGCAGTATCGTCTGTCCCTATCACGCCTGGACCTACAACCTGGATGGGACGTTGCGCGGTGCGCCTGCGATGACCCGGAACGCGGGGTTCTGCAAATCTGACTACCGATTGCCCGAAGTGCGTTGCCAGGAGTGGCTGGGCTGGGTGTTTGTCACCTTGAGTGCCGACGCACCCGATGTTGCGGATCAGTTGGCGAAAGTCGCGGAACTGATCGCAGACTATGACATGGCCAACTACAGCCAGACCTTCTTTGAGACTCATAACTGGAACACCAACTGGAAGGTGCTGGCCGAAAATTTCATGGAAAGCTATCATCTGCCGGTGTGCCATTCCGGCACCATCGGTGGGTTGTCAAAGCTGGACGAGATGATCTGTCCGCCGGGGGAGGACGCTTTCAACTACCACACGATCCTGAAGGATGAATCCTTGCGGATCGCCATGGCCCACCCTTCGAACACGCGCATGAAAGGTGATCGTCGCCGCACCACGTATTTGCTGGCGATCTATCCCAGTCTCATGATCACCCTGACACCCGGGTATTTCTGGTATCTCACGCTGCATCCGGATGGGGTCGACCACGTGCGGATCGGCTTTGGCGGCGGGATGTCGAATGACTATTCGCACGACGATGACGCTCAGGCGAACTTCGAACAGCTCAAGAGGTTGCTCGATGATGTCAACGTCGAGGACAAGGGCTGCACCGAAAAGGTGTACAAGGGACTGTCATCAAATGGCGCCGCACCGGGACATCTGTCGCATTTGGAACGGCCAAACTATGATTTTGCGCAATACATCAACGCACGTATCCAGACACCCGACGCTTAGGATCCTCGCATGGCGCATAACCGCATTCGCAAGTTCAACACCAAAGATACCTATCCGGAACAGAACCTCGACACTGATCTGTGTCAGGCGGTGGTTACGGAAGGCGGAAAGATCGTCTGGCTGCGCGGCCAATGCCCGCAAAACCTTGACGATGCCCGGAACATCGACAGCCATGATCCGGTGGAGCAGACCCACAAGGTGATGCAGAACATCAAGCAGTTGATCGAAGAAGCCGGCGGCGAGATGGCGCATCTGGTCAAGATCGTCGTCTACATCACCGATGTGCGTCACCGCGAAGCGATTTACCGTACGATGGGCGAATACCTGAAGGGCGTCCATCCGGTGTCCACAGGGTTGGTGGTGCAGGCTCTGGCGCGGCCCGAGTGGCTGGTCGAGATCGATGGGACAGCGGTGATCCCGTCATGACGTTCTCACTGGTCGCCCGCTGCGCGGAAACCGGCATGTTCGGTATCGCGATCTCGTCTTCCTCTCCGGCCGTGGCCGCACGCTGCGCCTATACGCGCGCCGGGGTCGGGGCGGTGGCAAGCCAGAATATCACCGATCCGCGCCTGGGGCCGCTTGCGCTGGACATGATGCAGGGCGGGATGTCCGCCGACGCGGCGATTGCGGGGATCCGCGATCAAGCGCAATTCATCGACTACCGGCAGGTTCTGGCGATCGACGCCACTGGAAACACCGCCATCCATTCCGGGCCGAACGCTCTCGGGATCTGGTCGGATGCCGCGGGCCGTGATGTGATCGCCGCGGGCAATCTGCTGGCGAACGATGCGGTGCCACGCGCCATTGTCGACGGGTTCGAGCAAAGCCGGGGCCATCTGGGCGATCGCCTGATTGCGGCTCTGCGCGCGGGTCTGGCCGCAGGCGGCGAGGCGGGGCCTGTGCATTCCGCCGGGTTGCAGATCTGCGACACGGTGGCATGGCCCGTCGCCGACCTGCGCTGTGACTGGACGACAGATTGCCCGATCGAAACCATTGCAACGGCTTGGGACGTCTACAAACCCCAGCTTGAGGCCTATGTGCAACGCGCGCTCGATCCGCGCCAGGCACCATCTTACGGAGTACCCGGCGATGAATGAGCAGGTCACACAGGGCCGCTTTGACGCAGCGCGCATTCGGGAAATGCGCCAGACTCTGGCAGAATGCGCCGCTGCCGACGCCGATGCGCCGCAGGGACTGCCGGGGCGGTTCTACACTGACCCGGCGTTCTTCGACCACGAATGCGATACGGTCTTGCGCCATAACTGGCACTGCGTCGGGCGGGTGGACGAGTTTGCCGAACAGGGTGACTACCTGGCGCTGAACCTGTTTGGGGAACCGATTATCATCGTGCGCGACGGCGATGCAATCAAAGCCCTGTCAAACGTATGCCGTCATCGCGGCATGCCATTGGCCGAAGGACACGGCAACGCGAAACGCTTTGTCTGCCGATACCATGCCTGGGCCTATGGCACTGACGGCGTATTGCTGCGCGCACCGCGGATGAAGAACGCGGGATTCGACCCCAAGACGTGCAAACTGGGCGAATTCGGCTGTGTCCAGCGCTTTGGGTTCGTCTATGTCAGCCTGTCGCCGACGCCGCCGGATATCGACGTGGAACTGGCCGGGTTGAACGCCGTGATCGGGCGCTATGAGCCGGAGCAATATACAATCGTGCACCGCGCCAGCGAGGTCTGGAACTGCAACTGGAAGGCCTTGGTCGAAAATTTCATGGAGGGGTATCACCTGTCGGTGGTGCATCCTCAGACCCTGCATGGCTACACCCCGACCGGGCTCAGCCGCAAAGGCCCAAGTGGCGCAGGCTTCACCAGCTATTTTGCGAACTACCCCGACAACATTCCGCCGCGCGGCGAAGGCGCCGCCGGCCTGTCCAAGGAAGAGCGCCAACGCTCCACCCTGTTTGCGGCTTTCCCCTGCCAGGTGGTCAGCGTGGCGGCGTCGCTGCTGGTGTCGCTCAGCATCCGGCCGCTGACGCCGACCTCCATCGAGGTACGCTGGACGATGTCCGTCTTTGGCAACAGCCTGGACGGCGACACCATTGATCAGCGCATCGCCCTTTGGCAGGACGTGAACCGTGAGGACCGTGAAAAGCTGGAAGCGATGCAATCCGCGTTGGGATCAATCCATGCAACCGGCGGTCCGCTGGCCGAAGAGGACTATGAAGGAACCGTCCGTGATTTCCTGCTTTGGTTGGCAGCGCAAGACGCCGGCTTGAACTGACCGCGAAGACAGGTAATGCAGTCTCATGGCTGTACGGTTTACATTTCGGCAATTGGAATACCTCGTCGCGGTGGGCGAGGTCGGTACGATTGCGCAGGCATCTCTGAAACTGAACGTCTCGTCTCCGTCCATTTCAACGGCGATCAATCAGCTTGAAGGGCAGTTCGGCATCCAGCTGTTCGTGCGCCACCATGCGCAGGGCCTGTCACTGACCCCGGGTGGACGCCGCGTTTTCAAGGAAGCGCAGCGCATTCTGGCAGATGCCGCGGCGTTGAGCGATATCGCCGACGATGTCGCCAAACGGCCCGGCGGCGCGATTTCGGTCGGGGCCCTGACCACAATCGCGCCTTTGCTGAGCGCAAAGTATCGCAAGTCATTCGAAGCGCACTATCCCAGCGCGCGTGTGTCCCTGTTCACCGGCGATCAAGTCGCGCTGTTCTCCAGGCTCGCCCGGGCGGAAATTGACGTGGCGATCACCTATGACATGGAGATTCCGCAGGATGTCCACTTTGAGGGGATGATCGCCTTGCGCCCGTTCGTGATGCTGCACCGGGATCATCCAAGGGCCCGGCAGAGTGAAGTGTCCCTGCGCGATATTGCGGGCGAGCCGCTGGTGCTGCTCGACCTGCCGCTGAGCCGAGACTATTTCCTGTCCACGTTCCGCAGGATCGGCCTGGTGCCCAACATCACCGATCGCACCAATGACCTGTCGGTGGCCCGCAGCCTTGTGGCAAATGGATTTGGCTACAGCCTGCTCAACATCGGCACGGATCTCGACCTTGCGCCTGACGGCCAACGATTGGCGATCCTGCCGATCAGCGAAGAGGTCGGATCCGTGACACTGGGACTTGCGACCAAACAGGTCGGGGTAAAATCAGCCATTGTTGCGGCATTTTTCGACCATGTCCGCGCAGAGATCTCGGCCCATGGGTTGCCGGCGACTAAAACCCGCTGACAAGACGCGCAAGCAAACCGTCAAGCATCGCGTCGCAGGCGTCGAGTTGTGAAACCTCGACATACTCGTCCGGCCTGTGCCCCTGATTCATCGACCCCGGACCGCAAACGACAGTGGGCACGCCAAGCTGCGAAGCAAACAACCCGCCCTCGGTGCCAAAGGCGACTTTGATGGTGTGATCGGTTCCGGTCAGGGACTGGATGATACCGACGGCAGTGCCGGATGTGTCCGTGGAAAGAGACGGATATGAATTGGCGATGTCGATGGTGATATCGGCGGCGGGAAACCGGGTCCTGATGTCAGCAAGATAGACGTCGCGATGCCTCTCCAACCTGGCCATGATCGCAATGGGATCGTCATTCGCCAGATTGCGAATCTCGAACATGAACTCTGCCGTGTCCGGCACGATATTGAGGACGGTTCCGCCACGGATCGTGCCGACATGAACGGTGCTGTACGGGATATCATACCCGGGGTCCTGCGCACCATTGCGGGCCAGATCGTCCTGTATCTCCCGCAGGTATCCAATCATGTCGCAGGCCATGTGAATGGCATTCAACGCGGTCGGAGCGAGCGCGGAATGCGCGGCCTGGCCGGTGGTGGTGACGCGGGCTGCCGTCTTGCCTTTGTGCCCGGTCGCGACCTGCATCGAGGTCGGCTCGCCCACGATGCAGAACTGCGGTCTGAAGGGGGCAGTCGCCAGCATGTCGATCAGGGATCTGACGCCGACGCAGCCGATTTCCTCATCGTAAGACAATGCCAGATGCAGCGGCGTCTGGAGGTCGATCCGGGCCGCTTTTAGGGCTGTCACCAAGGCGGAGGCGACAAACCCCTTCATGTCGCATGCGCCTCGGCCGAACAGCCGTCCGTTGCTTCTGGACATTTCGAACGGCGGCACGGTCCAGTTCTGCCCGGTAACGGGGACGACGTCCGTGTGTCCCGACAGCAATACGCCCGCGCGATCCCTCGGCCCCATGGTTGCGAACAGGTTCGCTTTCTTGCCTGTGTCGTCATGGATGATTGAAACCTCTGCGCCAGCCGTTTCAAGCAGCTCGGCACAGAACCGGATCAGGTCCAGATTGGAATCGGCGCTGACCGTCGGAAAGGCGATCAGCCTGGCGAGCATCGCTTCTGTGGTCCAGGTGTCAGGCACCGTGTCGGCCTGATTGCGCGATATGTGTGGCAAGGTTTTTCGCGTCGACCCAGACGCCCCAGATGAAAGCCGATCCGCGCATCGAGAGCCAGGGCAGCCCGAGGAAATAGACGCCCGGTTCCGACGACACGCCGTTTTCATGCTGTGGTTTGCCGACCGCGTCGAAGGCATCGACATCCAGCCAGCTGAAATCCTGGGTGAAACCCGTGGCCCAGATGATGGTCTTGATCCCTTTTGCTGCAAGGTCGAGTTCCAGGATCGGATCGCGCACACATGCGGGGTCGGGCCCGATATCGCGCGCGGTCGGGTCAAGCGGCAGGTCAATCCCTTCGCGGGCGACATAGGCGTCGGCCTCATCCAGCACCGACAGATAGTTCGCATCTCCCTGCGCGATGTTGCGGGCAAGGTCCGCGGCGAAGGTGAGTGTGCCGTCCCTATAGGCCTCGGTCATCCCGAGCAATGTGATGCCGTTGCCCGCAAACCGTCTGAAATCAACGGTTTGACCACCGTTTGCCCCGCTGACAGCGATCGTGACATGCTCGGCGCCCTCTGGCGGTGATGTCATCTGCCACTTTCCCAGAACGCCCAACCACCAAACAAAATCCTTGCCACGATACCGGCGCGGCGGGCGGTCATGGGCCCCCACGGACAGATAGACGTCGCGACCGCTGGCCCGCAACTCTTCGGCGATCTGGCTGCCCGAAGACCCGGCGCCCACCACCAGCACGCCGCCGTCGGGCAGGTCTTCGGGTCTGTGATATGCAGTGGAATGAATTTGGGTCAGACCCTCGTGTGCGGGTACGACAGGCGGGATTGCAGGGATTTGAAACGGGCCAGTGGCAGCGACGATGTTGCGGGCGTGGATCTGTCCGTCGGATGTCGCGACAATAAAGCCGCCCCCGTCGGCGGCCTTGGTCACCTTCGACACCTTTACTCCGCAACGGATCGGCACCTTCTTTTCCTCGGCGAATTCCTCGAGATAGGCGACGACGCTGTCTTTCGTCGGGAAATCATCCGGACCGCAATCGGCGAATTCCTTGCTGGGAAAACGATCATGCCACGCCGGACCGTTTGCGACCAATGAAGACCAACGTTCAACGCGCCAACGCTCGGCGATGCGGTTGCGCTCAAGAACCAGATGGTCGATTCCGTTGCTGGAGAGGTGCTCGCTCATCGCCAGCCCGGCCTGCCCACCGCCCACGACGAGGGTATTGATATATTCCGTCGGCATGAGACCCCTCCAACAATGGAAAACATGTATGTCACCCGAAATACCCAAGGGACAGCCCAGCGCAAACCATGAAAAAGCTAATCATGGGTTAGAGTATGCCAAGGGCCATTGGGTGTGGTGGCAACGACCCTGACACCTTTGTTCCTTGCGCAATCTGCTTTGGGATGAACGCTTTTTATACTTCTGATAACGTCGGTGCCGTCAAGCGCTTCCGCTTGTCTCCCGGCCCGGACCGGCCCGGAATGGTTAGCGGAAAGCCTCGGCGTCATTCGGTGCTGTTTTCAGCGGGCAGGGCAGCCGACCACGCGACATCGCGGCTTCAATTCGGTGCCGGAAACTGAGATGCCTTGACTGCCGACATAGGGAATACTGCGATTCCACGGCGCTATTGCGACCAGATTACCAAATGAATTCAATTGCCCGCGCTTCGTTTCCGGCAATTTGATCGGGATAAAGGCGTCGGGCAATTGATGGGACATGGCGGGGGCTTCCTACCCGCGCCCACCACCGGAATCGGCGAATCCTGCAGAGAAAGATTGCAACGTCCCCTGGCGCGGGAGCAAAAAGATATGCCTCTGACTTTACCTTGACCCGTTTGGTCCAGTGTGTAGCGTTTTGGGATAGGTAAGTTTGCATTTCTGGAGAAATTCAATGGTCAGCATTATTTCTGTGTCCCCGTCTTATGCGGACGAATCCGTTCAATTCGGGAATGGCGGATTTCTTGAATTCGATGTGACCCTGTCGGAAGCGTCGACAGATGTCATAACCGTCGAGTACAGGCTCTTTGGCGGAACAGCTGTCCTCGGCATCGACACGCCCACCCGCGTCGGCACCGTGACCTTTGCACCGGGCGAACTGAACCAGAGCGTCGACTTCCGCGTCACGAGCGACATCACGGCGGAACCGGACGAATCCGTGGTGATGGAATTCTTTCAGCCCACAGGCGATGCCGCCTTTGCGGGCGATTCCCAGACCCTGCGCGCCACCAGCTTTATCCTCGACGATGACAGCGTCGGCAACACGCGCTCGCTTTTTGTATCGTCCCCGGTCATCGTCGAAGGCGACAACGGCACCCGTCAGGCGGTGTTTGATGTCAGCATTTCCCAGGCATATTCCAGCACGACAACCTTTGCCTACAGAACGCAGGACGGCTCTGCGGTTGCAGGCCAGGATTACACGGCGCAATCCGGTGTGATCTCCTTTGCGCCGGGTCTTCTGAGTGTTCCGGTGTCCGTCGAGATCACCGGCGACACGGTCAGCGAGGCGAGCGAGTTCTTCCAGCTGGTCGTGGACACGGACAGCACGATTGCGGACGGCGGAGCCGGGTCGGTGGGGGAAGCCCGCATTCTGGACGACGACTCCGGGGGGGCGCTGCCGACCATTTCGTTCGAGGGCCACAATGCCCGGGAATCCGTCGCCTTTGGCAATGGTGGCGTCGCGACCTTTGTGGTCCGCCTGTCCGCGCCCTCGAGCGACACGGTCACGGTTGACTATCGCAGCCTTCCGGGCACCGCGACCAAGCATATGGATTATCCGGTCGTCAGCGGCACCGTGACCTTTGCCCCGGGCCAGACGCTTGCCGCCGTCGACATCGCGATGTTCAGCGACAGCGCGGCAGAACCGGACGAATCCTTCGTGATCGAACTGTTCGGTGCGGTGGGCGCGGGTTTTGCCGGCGATGCCCCGGTTCTGCGGGAAACGGCGTTCATCTATGACGATGACAGTGTCGGGCAGACACGGGGGCTGCACGTGTCGTCGCCGCTTGTCGTCGAAGGGGATTCCGGCACCCAGACCGCGCTTTTCGATGTCACCCTGTCGCGGCCATCCGATGTGCCATTGAGCTTTGAATATACCACCCTGGACGCCGGCGGCGCTGCGGGCAGCGATTATGTGGCGCAATCCGGCACACTGACCTTCGTGCCCGGCCAGACCCATGCCAGCGTTGCCGTCACCGTGAACGGCGACACTGATGTCGAACCGACGGAACTGGTACAGCTGGCCGTCACCCCGACGGCGAGCCTGGGCGACGGAGGCACCGGGGCCGTCGGGGAACTGACGATCCTTGACGACGATTCCAGCGCGACACTGCCGACCCTGTCGGTGGCCATGGGCAATGCGCCGGAAAGCATCCGGTTCGGCAACGGCGGCAACCTGCAACTGATCGTCACCCTGTCAGAGGCAGCGACCGACACGGTCACTGTCGGCTACCGCACCCGCCCGGAAACTGCCACGGCGATCACCGATTTCAACAGTGCCAGCGGAGTGCTGACCTTTGCCCCCGGACAGACCTCTCAGGCTTTGCTGCTGGGCACCGTGAGCGATTCCACCGACGAAGATGACGAGGCGTTTTCCGTCGAATTCTTCAACATCACCGGGGCGGTGTTCAACGGTGGTGCGCTGACCCTGTCGAGCAGTGGCTTTGTCATCGACGATGACGGGATCGGTCTGGACCGCGGTCTGCTGGTGTCCGATCCGGTCCTGATCGAAGGGGATGACGGCACCACGCTCGCCCGGTTCGAAGTGACCATTTCCCGTCCGCCAAGCGGGACCGCAATCAGTTTCGACTATGCCACGCAGGGGGGCAGCGCCCTGGCCGGGTCTGATTACACTGCCACGACCGGCACGGTGACATTTGTGCCGGGGCAGACACGGGCCTTTGTCGATGTGGCCGTCAATGGCGATACGGCTCTCGAAGTGTCCGAGTTTTTTCAGCTGGTGGTGACGCCGACGACCAGCATCGGCGATGGTGGCGCCGGCGCGGTCGGAGATGCGACGATCCTGGATGACGACGGTCGGGACGGCCTGCCGACCATTTCCGTCAGTGCCAGAAATGCCGACGAATCCGTTCAATTCGGCAATGGCGGTGTCGTTGAATGGGTGCTGACCCTGTCCGGACCCGCGCAGGACGAGGTCACTGTTGAGGTCCGCGTCGCGGATGCAACGGCTGTCGGCGGGACCGATTTCCCGGATTTCGAAGACACGGTCACCTTTGCTCCGGGCGAAACCTCGGCCACCGTATCGCTGCGGGTCACCAGCGACTCCCTTGACGAGGCGGACGAATCTCTGACGCTGGAACTGTTCGATCCGGTCGGCGCGGTGATCGCGGGCGGGGCGCCGCTTCTGCAATCGGCGGCCTTCATTCTGGACGATGACGGCGTCGGACTGAACCGGGCCATCCATGTCTCTGACGTCCAGGTGATCGAGGGGGAGGAGGGGCCGGTCACCGCCACCTTCATCGTGTCCCTGTCGCGGCCTTTTGACGTGATCACGACCGTCGGGTACGAAACGATCGACGTGACGGCGCGGGCCGGGGCCGATTATGTGGCCGCGACCGGTGCGATCACCTTTCATCCGGGCCAGACCCAGGCGGCGGTCAACGTGCAGGTCAACGCGGATGGTGCGGCCGAGACCAGCGAGAGTTTCCTGCTGTCGCTGACCACCCCGTTGCCCACGTCGATTTCCGGCAATGCGCAGGGCACATTGGGCACGGCGACAATTCTGCCGCCGCCGAACGCGCTGCCACAGGGGAATGTCGTCATCGCGGGCACTGCGGTCGAAGAACAAGTCTTGACCGCAGTGACCAGCAATATCACCGATGCAGACGGCATTCCGAACGGTTTCACCTATCAGTGGCTCGCCGATGATGTGGCGATCGCCGGTGCGACCGGCGCGGCGCTGACGCTGACACAGGGTCAGGTCGGAGCGCAGATTTCGGTGCGGGTGAGCTATGTCGATGGCGGCGGTCGGACAGAGGTGCTGACCAGCGCCGCCACCGGAGAGGTCGCAAACCAGAACGACGCGCCACAGGGAGCTTTGAGCGTAACCGGATCGCTCACCAACGGCAACACGCTGGTGGCGGATGCCTCGGGGGTGACGGATGAGGACGGGCTGGGGACCATCTCATTCCAGTGGCGTCTGGCGGGCACCGACATTCCGGGGGCGACGGCGGCCAGCTACACGAGCCGTGCGTCCGACATCGGCGCCGAACTCAGCGTCGTTGCCCGTTATACCGACGGGTTCGGCACGCTCGAGGCGGTCGATGCAGTGGTGGGCACGATCCGTGTGGCCCCGGCCACAAGCGGCGATGATTCCATCACCGGCGGCCCGCGAGATGACCGGGTCGAAGGTGGCGATGGCAACGACACGCTGAACGGCGCCGAAGGCGATGACGGCGTGCTGGGTGCCAGCGGCAACGATTCGCTCTTTGGTGGTGAGGGCGACGACAACATCGCCGCCGGTGATGGCAACGATTTTGTGGACGGCGGCCCCGGCAACGACTTCATCGGCGGGGGGCTGGGCAATGACACGCTCGAAGGTGGTCCCGGCAATGACACGCTCGGCGGAGGTGCCGGCGACGACCGCATCTTTGGCGGTGACGGCAACGATGTTGCCGCGGGTGGCGCCGGTGGCGATTTCCTTGACGGGGGTGCCGGAGACGACACCATCGGTGCCTCTTTCGGCGATGACACCATTCTCGGGCAGGGGGGAGATGATTCCCTTGGCGGCGGCACAGGCCGCGATTCCCTGGTCGGAGGAGAGGGAGCCGATGCGATCGGCGGCGGCGAGGGTGACGATACCATCGACGGCGGCAGTGGCGATGACTTCCTGGCTGGCGGCGGGCGCAATGACCTCATCACCGGTGGCGCGGGCGATGACCGCATCAACGGCGGAGCGGGGGATGATACCATGGACGGCGGCGTCGGCGCGGACCTGTTCATCTTCAACGATCTGACCGATGGTGAACTTGATCTTATCCTGAACTTCGAGGACGGGCTGGATCAGATCCGGATCTCCGGTGTGACCGGGCAGGGGTTGCAGGGGCGTCTGGACGCGCTGAACATCACCGATACGGTGATCTCTGGCGAAGCCGGGGTCACGATGGGCTTCAATGGCCACGTGATCGAGGTCACCGGGGTCAGCGCCGCGGAACTGACCATCGACGACTTTGTCTTCATTGGCTGAAAAGGCTGGCGCTGTTTCCGGACAGGGGGCGCGCGATGACGTGTGACGCAAAGCGGGCCAGCCGTCGGTCGCGTTCCCTGCAGTCGCACCATCACGCCGGGCAGGTGGGTCAGGTGGGTATTGAACCGCAGGCAGCCACAGGCGCGTCCATGTTCAAGGCATCAGAATGAGGAAGCCGACGCGAGCAACGCGGCCGCTTCCTCACTTAATCAATCTTCCTGACAGGAGGATGCGTCAGAACGGGATCTCGTCGTCGATGTCGCGCGAGGGCGCGCGCGCGGGTCCGCTGCCGCCACCGGAGTATCCACCGCCGCCGCCGCCACCGCCGCGGCTGTCTTCGTAGCCGCCGCCGGAACCACCGGAATAGCCGCCGCCAAAGTCGCCGCCACCACCAGAGCCGCCACCCCGGGAATCGAGCAGCGTCAGTTCACTGCGGAACGGGCGCAGCACGACTTCGGTCGAATAGCGATCCTGACCGGACTGATCCTGCCATTTGCGGGTCTCAAGCTGTCCCTCGATATACACCTTCGAGCCCTTTTTCAGATACTGCTCGGCGATCTTGGCAAGCGGTTCCGAAAAGATGGCAACGGTGTGCCACTCGGTCCTTTCCCGCCGCTCGCCGGTGTTGCGGTCCTTCCAGTTTTCAGACGTGGCGATACGCAGGTTGCACACCTTGCCACCATTCTGAAAGGTACGCACCTCGGGGTCAGCACCCAGATTGCCGATCAGGATGACCTTGTTCACGGAGCCGGCCATGAAAACCTCTTTTGTTGTTCGCGATATCTCGAATCTGCGCCAGGCGCGTCCGCTGGACCTTACACCACGCGGTGCAGGATGAACAATCGCGGTTAACCCAAAGTGAACAGCGCCAGGCTGCCCGCCCTCTGCTGCTCGGGGTGGCGGGGGTGATCGCGGCCCCGGCGCGAGGTGTCTCCACTCAGAAGTCCAGGCCCAGACTGACATCAAACCGCAGGGTTGTTGCCAGATCGCCGCCGCTGCCGGTGATTCCCGCGCTCCAGACCGCACCCGAGCCTGCGGTATACGACGCCCCGGCGCCGACACGCAGTTCCAGCCCGTCGGCAGAGCGGGATTTCAGCGAACCCCGGACGCCCGGGGCCGAGTAGCGGATGTCAGAGCTGTCGGTGTCGACGTGGTAGAACAGATCGGCGCTGACCCAGGGCGACAGCGTCATGTCACGCGGCTGCCGTTCTGCCGAGACACCAGCGCCCAGCCGCGCGCGTCCATAGCTGCGCTCGTCAAAACTCATCGCCACGCCGGTGGCGGCGGTTTCGCGGAACGCGTCTTCGCTGACATGAAAATAGGCCAGGCTGGAACGCCAGCCGGGCCGCCAGTCGCCGCGATCGAAACTCTGACCAACACCGAGGATCGCGCCGAGGCGCCGCTGACCGGTGCTGCCCCTGGCGCTGTCCGCCCCTGTCCGGCGGCTGTAATCCACATCCCCCGTGCCGTAGAACACCGAGGCCGAGATATCGAGCGCACCGACCCCGAAGCCGAAGCTGAGGCCGACAGACAGCGTGTCGGTCTCCTGCGTCCCGCCGCCGTGATCCAGGCTTGCACTGCTCCGGGTCTGAGCGAGGCTGAGGCTGTAATAGCCGCCCGCGCCCAGCGGAGCGGCAATGCCGGCGATCAAGCCGCCGGACCCGATGTCAAATCCGGCAACACCGTCCTGCTTGTCATGCGAGGCAAAACCGCCAAGCCCGCGGGCAAATCCCGCGGGACGGGACGGGGCGGTGCGTGCCATGGCCTGCGACTGTGCCAGAGCCTGGTCCAGCACGATCAGCCCGTCACCATAGCTGCCCGCCGCCACGGCATCGAAGGCCGCCGGACTGGTGCTGGTCAGCAGGACGCTGTTGGCGGTGTAGATCAGATCGTGCCGCAGGCGGCCCGCACCGGGCGTGAGCAGACCGGCATCGTCCTCGACCTGGGCGAAGGTGCCGGTCAGACCGTGCACAGCCGTCAGGATCGGCGTCTGGATGTTGCCGCTGAGGGGGGTGCCGCTCAGGCGCAGAGTGCTGTTGCCGAGCACCGCGACACCGGTGTCGGCGACGGCAAAGCCTTCGGAGGTCTGTTCGTCGACCAGCAGGATATCTGCCGCGTTGGCTGATCCGAACACCGTGATGTCGAGGGTGCCGCCGGTCGGTTCATACCGCGAGACGGTCATCGACGAGGCTGCGGTGGCGTCCGGGTCGCCGGGGATCACCGTGCCCGCGCCGGCCACCCGCCCCTTGACCATGCCGGTTCCCGCCAGCACGGCGGCGCTGCCGAGCGTCACGTCCCCCATCACCGCGCCGTCGATCCGCAGGGCGTCACTGCCGCCGGTGGCCAGGATGTCGCCGACGACCGTGCCGGCCGCGCTGATGTTTATCCTGTCGTTTGACCCTGCGCCGGCGTCGATCGCCACGGCATCTGCGCCGGTGGCCTCGATCGTGCCCGCGACGTCGACGGTATTGGCGCTGCCGCCCAGCTGCAAGAGCGTCAGGCCGTTGCCGTAGCCTTCGAGGATGCCGTCCCGTTCCACGGTGACCGCCGTGTCCGTCGCCACGATCCCGGTACCGGCATTGCCGTAAAAGACATAGGTCGGCACCGCGGCGTCGAAATCCACGGCCGGGGCGGTCCAGCGCTGACCGGAGGGCTGGATGGTAAAGCTGTTGCCCACAACCATGGTCGCGTCTGCAACCGTGGTGCCGGTGCAGGTGGTGCCCGCAGCGCCGGAACTACAGCCATCGGGATTGGCCTGATGGGCGTTGTACAGCGCCACGGTCTTTTGCAGGTCGAAATATATGCTGTTGATATCCGACGGCAGCAGGCGGCGCTCTGCCGGGATGTTCAGGAAGGTGTTGATGTCGCCGACAATGAACAGATCGTCCAGCGTGGTGGCCGCCTCGCCGGGGTAATGGAACATCAGGGTCTGATAGCCACTGAGTTCGCCACCGTGGCCCAGCATGAAGGCCCCGGTCTCCAGGCTGTGTTCGCCATAGATCCCAAGGCCATAGCCGCCCTCGACCGTGCCGACCATACCGTTCATGTCCGTCGTGTTCCGCAGCCGCTCGGCAAAGGTCGCCGGATCCAGCGTGCCCTGCGCGTTGGTGGTCAGTTCGACCAGCCAGCTCAGCTGGTCGGTGATGTCCGAGATCATCGCACCGGCAGAGTTGGGCACGGACGGCGTGGTTTCGGTGAAATCGGTGAGCGTGCCGTAGTAGTCCCAGGTGCCGTCGGTGTGCTGGTCGCTGCCCCATTCGGTGCCGACCGGATACAGCGTGTTGCCGAGGTTCAGTGGCGTGATCACCTGATCGGTGATCAGTTCGCCGATGTTGCGGCAGTTCCCGGCCTGACAACTGGCCGCCTCGGCGATGATGCCCGCCAGCATGAAATTGGCGTTGGAATAGGAAAAGGTGCTCTGATCGCCCGGTGTCATGGTCGCGGGCAGGGCAAGGCTCGCGCTCAGCAACTCTTGTCGGCTGAGGTCATAGTTGCCGTTTCTGGCGTTCCAGACATCCAGGACTGTCTGGCCGGGATGGTTCGGGTCCGGTCCCCCCAGATACTCGGCGATTCCGGTGCGCATCGACAGCAGGTCGCGCACGGTCACGGTCTCGCGCAGACTCTGGGGCATGACGCTCAGGGCCGCGGTTGCGGCGGGCTGGATGTCGTACCAGTGCTGCAGCGTGTCGCTCAGACTGACCGTGCCGTTGTCGACAAACTGCAGCACCACGGTGCCGGTATAGGTCTTGGTCTGACTGCCGATATGAAAGCGGTCTTCTACAATCAGCGGGCGACCGGCCTGTGAGCCGGATGCAGGCCCGGTAACCCCTGTCGCGCCGCTCCACCGGGTGCCGTCACCGAATTGAATCGCTGCCGTCGACCCATAAAATCCATAGGTGGCGACAGTCGATTCGTGGGTTATGTCCAGCAGCTCGGTCAGTGTCGGAAAGTTTTGTGCTGACGCATGGTAAGGCAATAAAAACAAACAAAGTGTCAGGGCAGATCGTTGTCGGCTGGTGGCAGGCATAAAACCAATTTCTCCAAAAGATCTTGTTGTTTTGTAACATAATTTTGGGGGCCCACCAAGTTCGGTGTTTACCGGTTTTTCAAATTGCCCTAGCTTCGATCTGCCAGATTGTGGAATCGGCCCAGCTTTTTTTCGGGCCAAAAATATTGGAGTGGGCACCGTGTCGGACAAGTTGCAGTCGCTGCATCCCATGACCGGCCTGCAGGAATCTCTCTTCGCGTTCGAGACGGAAACCGCACATGGCGATGGCGCCTCTGCCTACGTCGAACAATTCAGCTGCAAGCTGAATGGCCTCGTCGATCGTGAGGCGTTGTCGGCCGCCTGGAAAGATCTTTCGGACCGCCATGCCGCACTGCGAACCGCCTTTGTGCGCAGTCGGGAAGGCAGGGCGGTCCAGGCTGTCCTGACGGCGCGCCCGCCGTCTGTCCGCAGTGTCGGAACGGGCGGTGAAGCGTCGGTTCCGGAGCTGGCCCTGTCAGAACGCGGCGTCCGTTTCGACCTCGCCCGCGATCCGCTGCTGAGAGTGGTGCTGGTGCCGGAGGCCAACGGGTCTTGCGCCATGATCGTCACCTTTCACCACCTCATTCTGGATGCCTGGTCGGCGCCGACGCTGATCAGCGATCTGATGGCGCTCTATGCACGGCGCCTGGGCCGTGGGCCTGTGCTGGCCCCGGCGGCTGGCACCACAACCGGCACACTGGCCGACAGCCAGACGGCGCGGCGCGGCGCGGCGGCCAGGGCGTACTGGGCTGCGCGTCTGCACGGGTCACGGGTCGCCGCACTGCCGGTGCTGGACACTGCCTTGCCACCCGGACAGAAGGCCGCCGTTGTCCGGCGTCTGCCAGGGCATCTGGATGCCGGGATACGGGCGTTCGCCGCCCGCCAGTCCGTGTCGCCCAGCGCCGTTCTGCATGCGGCGTGGGGCGTGGTTCTGGCGCGGCTGTCCGACCAGACTGACGTTGTCTTTGCCTCGGTGATGGCGAACCGAAGCCACGACCTGCCGGACATTGACCGTGCGGTCGGACTGTTCGCGGCCACCCTGCCGGTGCGGGTGACACTGTCGCAGGGTCAGAGCTTTGCCACCCTGTGCCGGGACATGCAGGCACAGTTGCGTGACGCCCCGCTGTGGTCGGCCCTGCCGCTGGCCGACATCCTCGCCGCGGCGGGTCTGCGGGCGGACCGGATGGACCACACGATGATCGGCAGACCCGCCGGGCTGGCCTGGGGGGAGTCCGACAGCCTCGACTTTCCTGCGGCCGGGCTGAGCCTGAACAGCTACAGCGCACACAGCTGGGATCACTATGATTTCCAGATCGGGTTCTCGCTTGGCGAGGCGCCCTATCTCGAAGCGCGCCATGACCTGAACCGCGTGCCGGCCGGACAGGTCGACATGCTGCTGACCCTGACGCTTGACCTGCTGGACCGCTTGCTGGCGCGGGCGGCGGATGCGGTGACGTCGGTTCCGCTCTGCGGCCCGGGCATGCCCTCGGCCAGACTCTGCGGTGGCGGCGACACGGCACAGGGCGCGACCCTGTGCGAGGCCGCGCTCGCCGGCGATCCTGCCTTGGATGCCGTCGGCGACATGGTCCGCACCCTGGACAGGGCGACCCTGACGGCACGGGTGGCGCAAACGGCGGCGGCACTTGCCGAAGGGGGTGTTGCCCCGGGTGATCGGGTCGCGGTCGCGGCGGTACAGGACGCGGAATTTACCGTTCGGGCGCTGGCCTGCTGGCGTATGGGCGCGGCATTCGTTCCGGTCAACCCAGCCTGGCCAGAGGAACGCCAGCAGCAGATCCTCGACACCGCCCGGCCAAAGCTGGCGCTGGGCCTGCCGGGCATGGAACTGCCACACCTCAGGGCGGCGGAGGCCGTTGCGCCGGACAGCGCGGGGCTGGCCTATTGCATCTACACCTCAGGCTCGACCGGCGTACCCAAAGGTGTCGCGGTGCCGCACAGGGCGCTTGCCAGTTACTGCCAGAGCGTTGCAGAGACTTTCGGGTTCAGTGCCCGGGACAGGGCGCTGCAGGTGACATCGCCGGCCTTTGATCTGGGCTATACCACCGCCTTCGGTGTGCTGGCGGTCGGCGGGGCCGTGTACTGGCTGGGCGCCGAAGCCGCCGTCGATCCGGACCAGGCGCTGCGGGTGATGGCAACGCGCCGCATCACCGTTGTCAAGGCCACGCCGACCTATCTGCACCTGCTGCTGAGCACGCCCGACCCGGCGCGGTTTGCGGCGCTGACGCGGTGGCGCCTGCTGATCCTTGGCGGAGAGAGCCCGGATGCGGACCAGATCGACCACCTGTCGAGGCTGTGCCCCTGGCTGCATCTGGCCTGCCACTATGGACCGACCGAGACAACTGTCGGCTGCGCGATGACCGCACCGCGCCCGATACGCGACTGGACAGCGGACCGGACCACCATCATCGGGACACCGGTGCGGGGCACCGAAATCCGTATCGTCGACCGCCATGGCGACACCTTGCCGCGCGGGGTGCGGGGGGAAATCGCGGTGGGCGGCACCGCCCTTGCGCGCGGTTACCTGCCGCCCGCGCAGCCGGACGGGTTCACCCGGATCGGCGGGCAGCGGTTTTACCGCACCGGGGATCTGGGCAGCCTTGGCACCGACGGAATGCTGCGCTTTGCCGGGCGGCGGGACGGGATCGGCAAGATCCGCGGCCACCGGGTCGACCCCGAGGAAACCCGACTGGCGTTGCTGCGCGACGGATCGGTTGCAGAGGCGGCAGTGGCGGTGCAAGGCGCGGGACCGAAAGCACAACTGGTGGCCTTTGTCAGGACCTCTGATGGCCTGCGCGATCCTGCCCGGCTGCGGGCGGCGGTTGCGCGGCGACTGCCCTCTGCGCAGGTCCCGCAGCGGTTTGTCTTTCTGTCGCGGCTGCTGATGACCGAGAACGGCAAGACCGACACCGCCGCGATGCTGGCGGCATTGGGCGCAGAGCCCAGGCGGACCGGACCGGGATCGCCGCCCCGAACCGCGACCGAGCGGCATCTTGCCCGGATCTGGACCGAGGTCCTGGGGCTCGACAGCGTCGCGCGGGACGATGATTTCTTTCTCCTGGGTGGGCATTCCCTGCGCGCCATCGAAGTGTCGGGCGCACTGGAGCGTGAGGGCGGTCTGCGCCTGCCGCTGCGCTGGTTCACCGACGCGCCGGTGCTTTGTGACCTTGCCGCGCGGATCGACGCGGCGCAGGCAGGCGGTGCAGCCCGGCCGGTGGTGCCGGTCTCGGCGATCATGCGGCTTTACGGCACCGACGATGCAGCAGGGATGCTGTGTTTTCCCGGACCGATGGGCAATTCCGGCATCTACCGCGAATGGCTGGAGACGCTCGCGCCCGGCTGTGCCGTCGATGGCGTCGATGACCTGCCGGAACTGGATGCGGCCGCGGATGTTCCCGCCATGGTGCGCTGGATCCTGGAACAGGCCCCTGACGGCGGGCGCGGATACCGGGTGTTGCTGGGCTGGTCATTCGGGGCCGACCTGGCCTACGAGGCGGCGGCGCAACTGGGCGCGCTGGGCATCGCGCCGTTGCTTGTTATGCTCGACCGGCTGCCAGGCGAGCCGCAGTTCGGTCCGGCGCTTGGGGACAGTCCGCTTGAGACGCGGCGCTACTGGTCGCAGGTACTGGGCGTTCTCAGCAGCGCGCTGCCGGAATCCGACGTGGCCCGTTACAAAGCCCAGTTTGCGCAGCGCGCGGCGCGGCAGCGTGCTTACGAACCGCCCACACCCTCAGCGGCGCGGATTGCCTGCGTCCTGTCCGCCGCCGATGGCACGGTCGCGCCGGGCAGGATCGACCACCTGGCGACGCTGAGCGGACAAAGAGCCTGCATTTCCGCAAAGGGCGCGGATCATTTCAACCTGTTCCACCCACCCCACGTGGCGCGGTGGAGCGTTGCGCTGCGCAGGCTGATTACCGAACGGCTGACGGGTGCGCAGGCGGAACCGGACGAACCGGCGCATCCACCACCCGCCGCCAGACAGACATTTGCGATTAACGAGGTAGAAGTTTGAACAACAGCAGCACCTTCGATCATGCAAGTCTCCCGGATCCGGCCGGGGCGCGGGATTTGTGGACTGCTTTCCAGACTGTTGCCCGTCAGGGCATGGCCACCGTGACACGGCGCAACCGCGGGGGCGACGACCTGTCTGTGAACGCCGCCGAACTGGAAGAGATCGCCGCGACACTGGGACGGCAGATGATCGGGGCAGGGGCCCGGCCCGGCGACTGCGTGGTTCTTGTGATCAGCGATCCGATGGCATTTGCCTGCGGCTTCTGGGCATGCCAGGCGGCCGGGCTGACGGCCGTGCCGATGCCGCCGATGGGCACGGCCGTTCAGGTCGAACGCACCCGCGCTGCCCTGGCGGTTCTGGGACGGGCCTGGATCCTGAGCGAGGAACCTGCCTGGTGCGACGCGCTTGGGGATGTGCCCGGGGTGGCCGGAACATGTGTGATCACCGGGCCCCGGTTTGACAGTCTCGAGGCGTCGACGGATTGCGATCCTGCCGCAGCCACCCTTTGTGCATGCGATCCCGAAGCGATTTCGGTGATCATGTTTTCCTCGGGCTCGACCGGCGATCCGAAAGGGGTCGAGCTGAGCCATCGCGCCATTCTGGCGCAGGTAAAGATGCTGCGGCAGGCGCTGGCGCTGACGGCGCGTGACTGTTTTGTCAACTGGATGCCGATGTCGCACGATTTCGGCCTGTTCCACTTTCACCTTCTGCCGCTGTTGTGTGGGCTGCCGCAGGTGTTGATGGCCACGGATGACTTTTCCCGCCGGCCGCTGTCCTGGCTGCGGACCCTGCATGATCACGGCGGCACCATCACCGGCGGGCCGAACCTGGCACTGCAGATGGTGAGCAATCTGCTCAAGCCGCAGCGCGCGGCGCAACTGGATCTGAGCCGGGTGCGCTGCATCACCCTTGGCGCCGAGCCACTGGATCCGGCGGTTCTGCGCAGCTTTGCCGACCGGCTGGTCCCGGCCAGATTGTCACCCGGGGCGCTGTGGCCCGCCTATGGTCTGGCCGAGGCGACCCTGGTCATCGCCATGCGGGCCGGGCTAAAGACCGTGCATGTCGCGCGCCAGTCGCTGGACCCGGGGCAGCGCGCCGTGCCGCTGAAGGCTGACGATCCCGAGGCGGTAGAGCTGCCGCTGTTGGGTCCGGCGGTGAGCGGTGCCGAAATGCGGATCGTGACTGACCGCGAGGCGCCCCTGCCTCCGGGCACCGTCGGTCATCTGCAGGTGCGGTGTCCATCTCTGATGCAGGGCTATCGCAACCGGGCGGCGCAGAGTTCCGAGGCCCTGCTCCCGGGCGGCTGGCTGGCCACGGGTGATATCGGCTTTCTGCAGGACGGGGATTTTGTCATGGCCGGACGGGCTCGGGACGTGATCATTTCCGGTGGACGGAATTATCATCCCGCCGATCTTGAACAGGTGGCGCTGGGCGCTGCGGGCCTGTCGCCGATGCACCAGCTGGCGATCACCCAGGGGCGTGATCCGGCGGGTGCCGGGGTCCGGACACTGGCGTTTCTGCGCTTTCGCGGCCGGACGGCACAGGCGGATGCGCTGCGCGGGGCGATCGCCGCGCATGTGGCGGCGCAGACCGGCGTGGTGCTGGACCACGTGCTGATGGTGCGGGACCTGCCGCGCACCACAAGCGGCAAACTGCAGCGGCACGTGCTGACCCGCGCCTTTGAACGGGGCGCATATGTCGAACAGCTGGACAGCGAAGCCAAAGCCGCACTGGCGCTGGGCGCGCCGCTGCGCCGGGCTGTGGCCGACGGACAGGTTGCCGTCGTCTCGTCCGTGATCTGCGACCAGGCCGCGCTGCTGTGCGGCGGTGCGGTAGACGCAGGCTCCGGGCTGATGGATCAGGGACTGTCCTCGCGCCAGGCGGTGGCGCTGGTTGCCCTGCTGGGAAGCTGGCTGCAACGGGAAATCTCGATTGCCGACCTGTTTGATCACCCAAGCCCGCGTGCGCTGGCCCGGGCGCTGATCGACGCGAAGGTCGACAGCGATCCGCAGGCTTCCGAGCCGTCCGGGCAAAGATCGCAGAGCGGGCGGATTGCGGTGATCGGATATGGCTGCCGCTTTCCGGGCGGCGACACACCGGCGGCATTCTGGGATCACCTGAACACCACGCACTCGGTGATTTCCCCGATCCCGCCGGACCGCTGGACGGTGCAGCCGGCGGACCCGGCCCTGCCGCCCGCAGCGCTTCTGTCGCAGATCGACACGTTCGACGCCGGGGTTTTTGGTCTGACCCGGGGTGAGGCCGAGGCGATGAACCCGGTGCAGCGCCTGTTGCTGCAGGTGCTGTGGCAGGCGCTGGAACATGCCGGGCTGGATGTGACCCGGCTGCGGGGGCAGCGTGTCGGAGTGTTCGTCGGCCTGAGCGAGTCGGGTCTTGCGACCGGGCGCGGCGAGATCCTCGCCGACGGGGATGCCATGGCCGCCTATGCGATCACCGGCAGCGCGGGCAGTATCGCTGTCGGCCGGATGGCGCATCTGTTCGATTTCCGCGGTCCCGCGCTGGCGGTGGACACCGCCTGTTCGTCGTCGATCGTGGCGCTGGATCTGGCGGCGCAGGAGCTGCGGCAGGGGCGCTGTGATCTGGCGCTGGCGGGGGGGGCGAACCTGATCCTGTCACCGGATCTGCACACCGGATTGCACCGCATGGGCGCGCTGTCGCCGGACGGGCTGTGCAAGACGTTTGACGCCGCCGCAGATGGATATGGCCGTGGCGAAGGCGCCGGACTGGTCGTGCTCAAGCGTCTGGAGGAGGCGCAGCGCGACCAGGACGTTCTGCGCGCAGAACTGCTCGCCACCACGCTGAACCACGACGGTCAGAGCACCAGTGTCACCGCGCCGAATGGCCGTGCCCAGCGCGATCTGCTGCGCCGCGCCCTGCAGGAGGCCGGGCTGGCGGGCGAAGACCTCGACTGGGTTGAAACCCACGGCACCGGCACCGCGCTGGGCGATCCGGTGGAGCTCGAGGCGCTGCGCGCCGTGCTGCGCGGCTCTGGCGGCGGGGTGCTGCCGCTCGGGGCTGTCAAGAGCCGGATCGGCCATCTCGAAGCGGCGGCGGGCATTGCCGGGGTGATCAAGGTGCTGCTGGCGCTGGAACATGGCAGGGTGCCGCCGGATCGCCTCTGCACGCAGCTCAACGACCGGTTTGACTGGGCAACAGGCCGGATGCAGCCGATCGCGGAAGGGCTCGACTGGCCCGCTGGCGGGCGGCGCATCGCCGGGGTCGCCTCGTTCGGGATGAGCGGCACCAACGCCTATGCCATTCTGGCGGCACCGCCGGACCCGGATCCGGTCGCGGACAGCGTGCCGGACCGGCCGCTGGTTGTGCCGCTGTCGGTCCTCGTCGAAGCGGCACAACAGCCGTTGCAGGCCGCCTGGACCGCGCGACTGGCCAGTGCGACCGTTGCAGAGCGGGCGGCCTTGGCCGCCGGGCAGGCCAGTCGTCGGGTGTCGGGTCCGTGGCGCCGGGCCGCCCTGGTCCCACAGGCCGACACACGGGCAGCAGACGACGCGCCCTGGATCAGGGCGCAGGCATCGGCGCGCATCATCTTTGCCTATCCGGGGCAGGGCGCGCAATCGACGGCCATGGGCGCAGACCTCTACATGTCCGAGCCGGTTTTTCGTGCCGCCTTCGATGCGGCATCCGAAGCGGCCGGTCCGGTGCAGGGCAGACTGCTGTCGGACTGGCTCTATGGTCCGGACCCGGCAGACCCGGCGCGCATCAGCCAGACCGACCTGTCGCAGCCCGCGCTGGTGGCCTACGGGCACGCGCTGACCGCGCATTGGGCCGATCTGGGCGTGCATCCGGATGCTGTGCTGGGACATTCTGTCGGCGAGATCGGGGCGGCGCTGGCTTCGGGGCAGTTCGGGATCGAAACCGCGATGCAACTGGCTGTCCGGCGGGGCCGACTGATGCAGGACTGCGCCACAGAGGGGGCGATGCTGGCGCTGCGCACCGATGCCGAGACAGCGCGTGGTCTGATGGACGGGTTGGAAGATACGGTGATCGCCGGGTACAATGGCCCCGCCGCGCTGAGCATGGCCGGTCCTGTCGCCCAGATTGCCGCGTTGCAGGCGCGGGCCGAGGCAGCGGGCTGTACTGCGGCCCAAATCGGTGTCAGCCGCGCCTTCCACAGCCCGGCGATGGCTCAGGCGGCGCGGGATCTGCGCAACGATCTGGTGTTGGCGTCGCAACCCGGACATTTGCCGGTGTTTTCGACCCTGACCGGCGCGCTGGCAGATCCGGAGGCATTTGGTGCCTCGGAGTACTGGCACAACCAGATGTTGCAGCCTGTGCAGTTCCTGTCGGCCATTCAGGCAGCGACGGCGCCGGGTGAATCGATCTGCCTGGAAATCGGCCCCGGCGCGGTTCTGTCGCGGCTGGGCGCTGCCGCCGCGCCCGCCGCGATCTGGGTCAGTGGCGCAGAGTCACAAGAGGGCCTTGCCCGGGCGGCGGGGATGGCCTGGAGCCACGGTGCCGCCCTGGACTGGGCGCGCTACTACGGCAGCCGCGGTGCCCCGGGTGACAGCCTGCCCGGGCATCCGATGTCCGATCAGCAGATGCCGCGCCGTGCCGTGGGTGCCCTTGTTTCCCGCAGCGTCTGCCGCAGCGCACCACCCGATCCGGAAAGTGTCGCGCCGGTGCCTCTGGAGCCAAATTCCGCGGATATTCTGACGTCCGACATCTTGCCGCTGGTCGCGCGTGTGTCGGGTGTCGCCGCAGAACAGATCGCACCGGATTCGCCGCTAACGGCGCTGGGACTGGATTCGCTGGGCATGGTGCAGCTTCAGCGCGCGCTCGCGTCGCGGCTCGGGCTCGAGGTGACGTTGCGCGCCCTGTTCGAAACCACCGAAACCCCGCGCAAGCTCGCCGACATGCTGCAACAGGCACGGCCCGCGCCGGTGGCGGCGATGCCGCAGCCGCACGGCCCGTTGCCCCGGGCCACAGGGCCCGCCCCCGAAGGCATGGCCGAAGTCATGCAGGCGCAGCTGAAAATGGTCGAAAGCGTGATTGCCCGGCAATTGCAGGCGATGAATGGTGGCACAACGGCGCCGGCCGCCATCCAACCGCCCGCACAGGCCGCTGTCGCACCCCGCGCGCCGTCGGAAATAAAAGGGCTGTTTCGCCAGCCGAAACAGGGCAGTTCCGACCTCGGTCCGGCGCAACGTGCGCATGTGGCGGATCTGAGCCGACGGTGGAACGCGCGCAGTGCCGGTTCCAAGGCCGGGGCACAGTCTGCCCGCCGCCATGTGGCCAACAGCCGGGCGGTGTTCGGATTTGCCCCCGATTTCAAGGAACTGACCTATCCGCTGATGGCCGACCGCGCGCAGGGTGCCCACGTCTGGGATGTGGACGGCAACCGATATGTCGATGTCACCATGGGTTTTGGCGTCTATCTCTTTGGTCACAATCCGGACTTTGTCACGCAGGCTCTGCGGGACGAGCTGGACCGGGGGGCCGCCATCGGCCCGGCGACTCCGCTGGCCGAGCAGGTGGCCGAACGGATCAACCGCCTGACCGGCGCCGAGCGCAGCGCCTTTTTCTCGACCGGAACCGAGGCGATCATGTGCGCCGTGCGCATTGCCCGCGCCGTGACCGCCCGCGCAAGGATCGTGATCTTCAAGGGATCTTATCACGGCAGTTTTGACGGTATCCTTGCCACCGGCTGGGTTGACGAGGACGGCACGCCCCAGGCCGCGCCGATGACCGACGGCACCTTGCAGGGCATGGTCGATCCGGTGATCACACTGGATTACGGCGATATGGCAGGGCTCGAGGTGATCAGACGCCACGCCGAGGACATCGCGCTGGTGCTGGTCGAACCGGTGCAAAGCCGCAACCCGGGAAACCGCCCGCTGGAATTCCTCCACGCGCTGCGCGATCTGACCCGGGACAGGGACGTGCCGCTGCTGTTTGATGAAGTGATCTCGGGGTTCCGTTTTGCCGCGGGCGGGATGCAGGAAATCTTTGGCGTCACCGCGGACCTGGTGACTTATGGCAAGGTGCTGGGGCATGGCCAGCCGATCGGCGTGCTGTCGGGCGCCGCGCGCTACATGGATGCGGTGGACGGCGGTGCCTGGCGGTATGGCGACAACAGCGCTCCGGGCACGCGGACGGCCTTTGTCGCGGGCACCTTCAATGGCCATCCCCTGGCGCTGGCCGCCGCCCGCAGTGTCCTCGACCGGATCACATCCGAAGGCGGGGCGCTGTTTGACCAGCTTGCCGCCCGCACCGAAGCTATGTGCCAGAGTCTGGATGCGCTGTTCGAGGCAGAAGCGGTTCCGGTTCGGATGGAGCGGTTCGGATCGCTGTTCCGGTTCAATTTTGGCCCGGGAACCGAGATCCTCAACACCCATCTGCTGCACAACGGCGTTTTTGTCTGGGAACAGAGAAACTGTTTCCTGTCCACGGCGCACGGCGACGCCGAGGTCGCACAGATTGTCGATGCCGCGCGGCAGGGGGTTGCGGCGCTGAAGGCGGCGGGCTGGTTCGGTGCGGTCCCGCGGCGCGCGCCTGCGCCGGGCAGCGCGCTGGCCAGCAGTGCCGGCGAAAGAGCGCTGCGGCACCGGGCAGGGCAGGTCCGGCCGGGGACGTGGACGGATCTGATCCTGATGCGCCTGAGCGGACCTGGCCTTGGGGCAGATGAAGTGGCGGCCGCCTGGGCAGAGGTGTGCGGCCGTCATCCGGCCCTGCGGGCCTGCCTTGCGCCCGATGGTGCCCGCCGCATCGGCGATGCCGCCGCGGCACCGTTCGAACACTGCCGGTTGGACAGCCCGACGGATCCTGAAACCGCTCTGGAAAGCTGGAGCAGCGCGGAAATGCGACGGGTGTTCGGTTTTGACCGCGCGCCCTTGCGCCTGAGCCTGCTGGAAGTCCCCGGCGGCGGGCAGGCGCTGGCCCTGACCGGCAGCCATCTCGGCTTTGACGGCTGGTCGCTGGCGTTGGTCCTGAACGAACTGGGTCAGATCCTTGACGGGCATAGACCCGAGCCGGTCGAGACCGCTGACGCCTATCACCAATGGGAACAGCAGACACCGTTCCATCGCCTTGAGCAGCCGCCTGCGGCGCTGGCGCTGCCGGTGGACGGACCTGCGCCACAGGCGGTCACACCCGGCGGCCAGCGCATCACCCGACTGGATATTGCGCCGCTCTACGGCGACATTGCCCAAGCGGCACGCCTGAGCGGCATCACGCCGCTGGCGGGGTTCCTGGCACCCTATGTGGTGCTGCTTGCCGGCCTCAGCGGGCAAAGCCGGGTGAGTGTTGGCATTCCGGTGTCGGGTCAGGCGCTGTCGGGCTGTCACACGCTGGTCGGCAACCTCAGCTTTGTGCGGCCGGTCACCGTCGATCTGACACCGGAGCTGAGCATGACCGAGCTCGGTCGCCGGTTGCATTCGGAATTGCTCCGACCCGGCAACCGCCCGCCGCTGGACCAATTGCCCGGGCGGCACGCGCTGTTCAATCTGGACGGGCCGATCACGCTGGGCGGCGGGCTTTCCTCGGCGGTGCTGCACCCGGTGCCGATCACCGGGGCGCGGGCGGATCTGTTTCTCAACCTGCTGCGCATCAATGATCAGGTGGTGCTGGATTTCGACTGGAACAGCGACCGGTTCTCGGCCGGGACAGCGCGGAAATGGCTGGATGCCTATCTGTCTCTGACCCAACGGGCGGCGGGGGGGGATCTGACATTGCCACAGGCCTTCGCGCTGTTGCACGCAGAGCTGCCGATGGTCGGTCCCGGCGTCCCCGAGGTGCAGGTCAAACCGGTGGCGCCGGTTCTGGTTCCGGAAGCGGCGCCTGCGCTGTCGGCAACCGAAACGGAGCTTGCAGCGATCTGGCAGACACTGCTGGCCATCACGGTGCCCGGCCCGGAGGCGGATTTCTTTGACCTCGGAGGCGGCAGCCTGCAGGCCGTGCGACTGCTGGGGCAGATCGCCGCGCAGTTTGGCACCGACCTCGGGCTGGAGTGGGTTTTTGCCACACCGCGCCTTGCCGACATGGCGGCCGCCCTGGATGCACAGGCCGGCGCCGCTCTCCAGCCCCGGCCCGAGCGGTCGGCATCCGATCGGGTGCCGGCGCTGCCGCAGCAGCAGCAGTTGCAGCTTCTGGCCGAGGTCAGCGATCCGGGACCGGCCTACAACATCTGCCTTCAGCTGGATTTCCGGCAGCGCATCGCGCCGGAAACGCTGGGCCCCGCGATGCGGCAACTGGCCCGGCGCCATGCCAGCCTGCGCACACATTTCGAATGGTCCGAGGATCAGCTGGAGCAGGTGATCGCAGCCGCCCCCGCTGCGGACCTGTCGGCAGAGCGGCTGGTTGCGTCGGGTGATCCGCAGACCGTGCTGGACGGCTTTGCCCAACGGCCGTTTGGCCAGGACGGCGCGCCGCTGTGGCGGATCGGGCTGCTGGACCGGAGCGGCGGTGGTTCGACGCTGGTCCTGGTCCTGGTCCTGCACCACATCATCGCCGACGCCTGGTCCGCCGAAATCATGGTCCGCGACCTGCTGGACGCCTGCCAGAGGGTGCTGCTGGGGGCCGAGCCCCTGTCGGTGGCGTCACCGGACTGCCGCGACCACGCGCTCTGGATTGCCGGGTCCGAAGACGCACGCGACAAGGCCCTGGCATTCTGGCGCCACCGCGCGGCGCAGATGCCGGCGCTGACCGTGCTGCCCGGGGATCATCCGCGACCCAAAGTGAAATCCTTTTCCGGCGCCCGTGCCACGCGCCGGGTGCCGCCAGAGCTGTTGCGGCAGCTCAGGATACAGGCGCGGACCCAGCGGGCGTCCCCGTTCCAGATGGTTCTGGCCGCGATTGCCAGCCATGCCGCGGGGGCGGTGAGCCGCCGCAATCTGGTGATCGGTACTGTCGTCGCGGGCCGTGGCAGGCCCGGCATGGACAAACCCGTCGGTCTGTTCGCCAATACCCTGCCGCTGTGTCTGGAACTGCCGCCGGGGCAGAGCTGGGCGGGCCGGATCGGGGTGATCCGGGCGGCCCTGCTGGAGGCCGCGGCCCACGACCTGGTCAGCCTGCAACAGATTGCGGCCACCCTTGGCCTGCGCCCGGACGCCGGGGCCAATCCGCTGTTCGAGATCTGCGTGACCCATGATGACCGGTGCGGGCTGGCGCAGATGGGGGCAGAGCTGGGATTTGAATTTGCCGAGATGGACCTGCCGACGACGCAGTTTGACCTGTCCTTCTATGTCATAGAGACCGGCGCTGAAATGACCCTGGACGTGACCTATGCCACGGCCATCCACTCTGCGGCGCGTGTCGGGGATTTGCTGGACGCGGTGCTGATGCTTCTTGACCAGATGTGCCACGATCCCGACGGGATGGCAGAGGTTTGCGCGGATCAGGCGCTGCGGGAAACCGGCGCCGTCTTGGGCAGAACCGCCCCGGTTCAGGCGGCCCGGCCCGGCCCCGTGCCCGACCCCACAGCCCTGCAAAAGCGGCTGTGGTTCGTCGACCAGTTTGAAAACGGGGTGCTGTATGACGCGGCGCCGACCTATTACAACATGGCAGCCCAGTATGCCCTGGATCCGGAACTGAGCCCCGACTGCATCAGCGACCGGCTGGCACAGCTGTATTCCCGGATCCCGGCGCTGAACCTGGCGTTTGCGATGCGTTCGGACCAGCCTTGCTGTGTCGCTGCCGCGCCGCAGATGCCGACCTGTGCCGCGCTGGACTGTGACGCGATCGACAGTTTTACAGATGCCCCCTTTGATCTGGAGGCCGGCGGTTTGATCCGGGTCGCACGAATTGCCGGGGAAGATGGCTCTGCCCGCCTGCTGCTGGTCGCGCATCATATTGTCACTGATCTGCGCCGTCTGGATCAGCTCGCCGACGCCTTGCTCAGCAGCGGAGTGCCGCAGGATCATTGCCAGCCGGTTGCCACAGACTCCGTTGATCCCGACCAGAGCGCGACCGATCTGGCCTACTGGCGCGCGGCCCTCGGCGCCCATCCGCCCCGCCTGCTGCTGCCGGTCGACCGTGCCCGCGCCGCCGTTCACCTGTTCGAACGCGGCACCACCTGTTTTGGCCTGACGCCCACGGACCATGCGGCCCTGAACGCCTGCGCGGCGCGCATGCAGGTCCGGCCGGAGGATCTGATCCTGTCGGCCTTCGTGGCGCTGTTGCACCGGCTGAGCGGGCAGGACCGTATCGTGCTGGGGCAGACCTGCCCGCGCACGGGCGACTTTCCGGGCAGCCATGACAATCTGGTGACGCTGAACATCACGCTCACGCCGGGCGCAGGCACGACGGAAACGATTGCCGGGATTGCCCGGCAGGCCGAGTTGGCGGCGCGTCATGGTCAGACCGATTTCGATGCAGTCGTGCTGGACCTGCGTCCGGAAAACGACATGAGCCGCACCGCGCTCTTTGACGTCCTGATGGTGCGCGACGTGGCGGCGGAGCCGACGCGACTGACACCGGGATCGGTGGGTTGGGGCAAATACGATCTGGTGCTGGCGCCGCTGGTGCGCGCCGATGGCGGGCTGGACCTTGGACTGACCTTCAACGCTTTGATGTTTGACGATGCCACCCTGCGCCATTGGGGCGGTATGTTGGTCCATCTGCTGCGGGTGCTGCCCCGGAGCGGCGATGTGGCCTTTGACCTGCTGCCGCTGATAGGCGATGCCGACGTGGCACCGCTGGTCCTGGCCGGTACGCCGCGCCGCGCCGCCACTGACCTGCCGTTTGCCTCTGTGCCCGACGCGCTGGCGGCGGCGGCTGCGGCGGATCCGACGGCGGTGGCGCTGCGCGACGGGGCCGAGTCGCTGTCTTACGGCGCGTTGGTGGCCGAGGCCCGCGCCCTGGCGTTTCGGCTGATTGCCGCGGGGGTGCGTCCTGCTGACCGGGTGGCGGTATTGCTGCCGCGCGGGGCCGACTACATCCGCGCGATGCTGGCGGTGATGCAGGTCGGCGCGGCCTTCGTGCCTCTGGACCTGCAGGCGGCCGTGACCCGCACCGGGCGGATCCTGCAGGATGCCGGGGTGCGCTGTGTGCTTGTCCGTGACCGGATCGGCGCGGATCTGTTGCCGCCGGGTGCCCGGTGTCTGGACATCAACGGCCCGCAAGCCGAGGCGGTGACGCTGCCGGACCTGCAGGGCGGGGATGCGGCCTATGTGATCTTTACTTCCGGTTCGACCGGTCGGCCCAAGGGTGTGGTGGTGGAACACCGCAATCTGCTGGCGCTGGTGCTGGGGCAGGGCGGTCTGTACCCGGTCGCGCCCGGAGACCGGTGGAGCTGGTTTCACTCTGCGGCCTTCGACTTTTCCGTGTGGGAAGTCTGGGGGGCGCTGATGACCGGAGGAGAGGTGGTGGTGATCCCCGAGGCGGCGCGCACCGACATGGCCGCATTCAGGTCGATCCTGGCGCAGCAGGCGGTGACCCAGCTCAGCCTGACGCCTTCGGCCTTCCGCGCCCTGTCAGAGCTTGAGACCGAGGCGCCCGGCGGCACACTTGCGGTTAAGGCGGTGTGGTTTGGCGGTGAAGCCCTAACCCCGACAGTGCTGCGTCCCTGGGCGCAGCGGTATCCGGATTGCCAGCTGATCAACCTGTTCGGCATCACCGAAACCACGGTGCACACCACGTTCCGTCGGCTGACCGCGCCGGATCTGGCGCGCAATGACAGCCTGATCGGCACAGCCTTGCCCAGCTATGGGCTGACAATCCGTGACCGGTCGCTGCGCCCGGTTCCTGCGGGTGTGCAGGGCGAGATCGTGGTCAGCGGGTCCGGAGTCGCGCGCGGCTATCTCGGACAGCCCGAACTGACGGCGGCGCGCTTCGTCGACGACCCGTATGCTCCTGGTCGGCGGCTCTACCGGTCCGGCGATCTGGGGCGCATGGGGCTGAACGGCGATGTCACGTACCTGGGGCGGGCCGACGATCAGGTCAAACTGCGCGGCTACCGCATTGAACTGGGTGAGGTGGAAAGCGGCGTCTGCAGTTGTGACGGCGTGCGTGCCGCCTCGGCCGGGGTGCTGGGCGAGGAGGGCAGCGACGCCGTGCTGGCGGCCTGGATCACCACGGACGGCGTGGTGGACGCCGAGGCGCTGAACGCCCATCTGGTGACGGTGCTGCCTGCCTACATGATTCCGCGACGCATCTATCTGGTGGACGCCCTGCCGCTGACGCAGAATGGCAAGATTGACCGCGAGGCGCTGCGCCGCGACACCAGCCGGCCGCTTGGCACGGGCGGGGACGCCGACCCGCCGCGCCCGGGTCTCGAGACCCGGATTGCCGCGATCCTGTGCGCGGTGCTCGAACTCCCGGCCATAGGGCGGACCGACAGCTTCTTTGCCCTGGGGGGGCACAGCCTCATGGCGAACAAGGCGGTGCTGCGGCTGCGGGCGCAGCTGGGTCTGTCGCTGAGCCTGAGGGATTTCTTTGCCGCACAAAGCGTCGCGGCGCTGGCGGCGCTCGGGGGCGCCGGGCAGTCCGGTCCGCAGGCCCGACTGCTGCCGACCCCGGATGCAGAGTGTTATCCGCTGTCGTCAGCCCAGACCCGGTTGTTTGCGATGCAGACCGCCGAGCCCGGGTCGGCCGCCTACAACATGGTGGGTGGCTTTGTCATCGACGGCGCGGTCGATCCCGACGCGCTCGCGCTGGCGTTCCGGGATATTGTCGACCGGCACGAGATCCTGCGCACCCGGTTCGAAATCCGCGCCGCTGCGCCGGTACAGGTCATCGACCCGCCGGGTGCGGCGTTTGACCTGCTCCGGATCGACACCGGCACGGGCGACATGGAAACGCGGGTTTCCCGGGCGCTGCATCCGGAATTCGCCCATGTTTTCGACCTGTCGCGCGGGCCCCTGCTGCGGGCGGGGTTGGGGCGGCTGGCATCGGATCAATGGCTGCTGGTGGTGAACCTGCACCATATCGTTTCCGACGGATGGTCGGTGCCGATCATGATGGCGGATCTCTCGGCCTTTTACGGCGCCCGCACCGGCAGCCGCCTGGCCACGCCGGACCCCCTGCCGATCCAATACCGCGATTTTGCGTGCTGGCAGGCTGAACACGCCGCGCGGGCACCTGATTCCGGGGCACTGGACCATTGGAGCGCACGCCTGGCGAGCGGCTGTGGCGCAGGAATAGCCAACCTGCCGACCGATGCACCGCGGCCGCCGCAGCGCTCCGGACTGGGCAAAATGGCGCGGCACCGGCTGGATGCACCAAGCAGCGCGGCGTTGCGCGGTCTGCTGGAACAGACGGGATCGACGCTGTTTTCCGTCTGCGCGGCGGCGTTGCACATCCTGCTGCGTCTGCGCGGCGCGGGGGATGGGCCGACGGTGATCGGCACGGCGGACGCCGGGCGCGACCTGATCGAAACCGAGGATCAGCTTGGGTTTTACCTGAACCTTCTGCCGCATGTTCTGGATCTGGACGGCAACACGCCGCTGGCAGGCTGGCTGCACGCGGCCACCTCCGAGACCGGCGCGATGCTGGGACACAAGTCCGTGCCGTTCGAGCGGATGCTCGAGGCGCTCGGCCTGGGGGCCGCGCCGGGGCACAATCCGGTGTTCGACATCCTGCTGCTGGTGCAGAACAATGCCGCCACAGGCCAGAGCCTTGGCCCGCTTGCATTGCATGCCTTGCCGGACCAGACCGGCACATCGCGCTACGACCTGAACCTGATGGTGGAGGACCGGGCCGAGATCGAACTGGTGCTGGAATATGACGTGGCTTTGTTCAACAACGACAGCATGGCCTGGCTGCTTGAGGACTATGCCCGGCTCCTGGTCGGATTTGTCGAGACACCGGAACTCAGCCCGCTGGAGATCCTCGCACCGACCGGCCCCGGCCAGGCGGCGTCGATGCAGGGACTTCTCGACGCCGACGACCCGCTTCTCGGAGCACTTTGAGCGGTGTGCGGGATTGCCGGAATCTATCGCTCTTCTGGGCTGAGCGGGGCTGACAGGGCCGCGCTGCCCGGGATGCTGCAGGCCATCCGCCATCGCGGTCCCGACGAGGAGGGGCAGTTCATTGCGGACCGTGTCGCGCTGGGCTGCCGTCGCCTGTCGATCATAGACCTTGAGGGCGGGCAGCAGCCGATGTTCGCGTCAGGTGGTCAGATCGCGGCGGTGGCCAATGCCGAGATTTACAATCACGCGGCGCTGCGCAGCCAGCTTGCCGGGCAGGGTGCGCGCTTTGGCAGCCGCTGCGATGTCGAGGTCATCCCGCATCTTTATGCCCGCGACGGACTGGACCTCGCGCGCGATCTGAACGGCCAGTTCGCCTTTGCGGTCTATGACGTGGTCCGCGACCGTCTGGTTCTGGGGCGCGACCAGACCGGCATCGCGCCCCTGTTCTGGGCCCGGGTGCGCGACGGCGTGATCTTTGGCTCGGAAATCAAGGCGTTGCTGGCACATCCGGACCTTGCCTGCCATCTGGACCCTGCCGGGCTTGACCAGATACTGACCTTTCCGGGGCTGGTCAGTCCGCGCACGATGTTTCAGGGCGTGCAGGCCCTGCGCCCCGGCCATCTGCTGGTGATTGACGGCAACGAAGTGCGCGACCTCAAATACTGGGATTACGATTTTCCGACAGACCCGGCACCCGACGCAAACGAGGCCGAACTGCTGGACGCCCTGGACGCCGCCCTGCGCGGGGCGGTGGCGCGACGGCTGGTGGCGGATGTGCCGGTGGGCGTCTACATCAGCGGCGGGCTGGATTCGGCGCTGATTGCTGCGCTGGCGCATGACATCGCCCCCGATACCGCGCGGCATTCCTTTTCCGTCACCTTCGCGGACAGGGCCATCGACGAAGCGCCGTGGCAGGCCCTGGTCCGGGACCAGATTGGCTCGGTACACCACGAGATTGCGTTCCGTGACGACGACATCCTGCACAGCCTGACCGAGATCGTGACCGCGGGGGAAACCGCGCTGAAGGAAAGCTACAATGCCTGCACGCTGGTGCTGGCCCGTCTGGTGGCGGCGCAGGGCATGCGGGTGGTGCTGACCGGCGAAGGCGCGGACGAATTGTTCGGTGGCTATGTCGGTTACCGTCTGGACCTGACCCGCGAGTCCGGCGCCTGCGACGATGTCGAGGCACTGATCGAGGAGGAGACCCGCGCCGCGCTTTGGGGTGACAACGGGTTCTTTTACGAACGTGACTATGCCGCCAACGCCGACCTGACCGGCGCCTTGCTGTCAGACGCGCTGCGGGCGCGCCGGGCAACGTTCTCGGCGCTTTCGGCGCCCCCTGTCGACATCGCGCAACTGGCGGGGCGCAGCGCGTTCCACAAACGCTCGTACCTGGACCTCAAGCTGCGGCTGCCGGACCACCTTCTGGCCGATCATTCCGACCGGGTGGCCTATTGCGCCAGCGTCGAGGCGCGGTATCCCTTTCTGGATCCGGATGTCATCGAGGTCGCGCGGCGGATTCCGCCGGGGCTGATGCTGCGCGGTGGCGAGGAAAAGTACATGCTCAAGACGCTGGGGGCGCGCTATCTGCCGCCGGACCTGTGTCGGCGTCGCAAGTTCAGTTTTGTCGCGCAGGGCAGCCCTCATCTGCTGCGCAAGCGCCAGGATTGGGTGATGGACCTGTTGGCCCCCGAGACGGTGCGGCGGCGCGGCGTGTTCAACCCCGAAACCGTGGCGCGGCTGCGGGCGCAGTACGAAAGCCCGGGCTTTGACCTGAGCCAGACCTTTGAAGACGATTATCTGATGATCGTCCTGACCACCGAACTTCTGATGGCGACGTTCGATATGAGCGTCGCCTGATTCCGCCGTTGCAAATCGCCGCGCTTGCGGCCGCTCACATACTGACAAGGTTTTTCACATGCTCGACTACCGCGACTCGATCCTGACCCTTGCCCGTCAAGACCCCGATGCCACGGCGGTCATGGATGCCGGTGGCGCGGTGAGCCGCGGCGCGCTGGCGCGGCAGGCGGGCGGGGTGGCGGCCTGGGCGTCGGCAGTGCCCGACACCGCCGCCAAAACCCGGATCCTGGCCATTCTGGCACCTGCGGGGGCGGCGCAGATCGCCGGTATGCTTGGGGTTGCGGCCAGCGGCGCGGCATTCATGCCCATTGATCCGACCCTGCCGCCTGTCCGGATCCGCGCCATGCTGGAGCGGGCCGGACCGGCTGGGCTGCTGCATTCGCAGGGCCTGGGAGAGCTTGCCCACACCCTTGCACCGGATCTGCCCCGGGCGGCGCTGGAGCAGATCGCCCCGGCGGCACTGGAACTGAAAGCGATGCGTCCCGATGCGGCGGCTTACGTGATGTTCACATCCGGGACCACCGGCACGCCAAAAGGCATCCTCGGGCGATACAAGAGCCTGAACCATTTCCTGACCTGGCAGCGCGACACCTTTGCGCTGGACGCCACCACGCGCTCTGCGCAACTGGCGCCGGTCACCTTTGACGTCAGCCTCCGCGACGTTCTGCTGCCACTGTCGCTGGGCGGCGTTGTCACGGTGCCGCCACGGGATGTGATCGCGGCGCCGCGTCAGTTGCTGGGCTGGTTGCGCGACCACGAAGTGACGCTGCTGCATTGCGTGCCCAGTCTGCTGCGGCTTCTGACCTCGGAACTTGAACTGGCACCGGAACAGTCCGGGGACGCGGGTTGCGCGCCCCCGGACACGCTGCGGCATCTGTTCCTGGCCGGAGAGCCGCTGTTGGGCAGGGACGTCAAGGCCTGGCGCGCCGCGGCGGGCCAGGCCGCCAAGGCCACGGTCGTCAATCTCTATGGCCCCTCCGAGACGACTCTGGCCAAGGTTTTCGCCCAAATCGGCGCAGATGAGGATCTGCCGGACGGGATGCTCCCGATCGGCCGGTGCCTGCCGGACACCGATGTGCTGATCCTGAAACCGGACCGGCCGGCTGTGCCGGGTGAAATCGGGGAAATCTGCATCCGCACCGGGTTTCCCTCACTGGGGTATCTGAACGATCCGGAGGCGACCCGTGCCGGGTTTCAGCGAAATCCCTTTGGCACCGAGGCCAATGACATCCTGTACCGCAGCGGCGACATGGGCAGGTGGCGCCCGGACGGGCAGATCGATTGCCTGGGTCGGCGCGACTCTCAGGTCAAGATTGCGGGCAACCGGGTGGAAGGAGCCGAGGTCGAGGCGACGTTGCGCGGGTTTTCAGGTGTGACAGGCTGCACCGTGGTCATAAACCGGGACGATCCGGTCGACCCGTTCCTGGTGGCCTATGTCACAGGCGGGCCGTCGGCCGGGAGCGCGGAAACCCTGCGGGAGACGTTGCGAGGCTGCCTGCCTGACTACATGGTGCCGCGTTTCATCGTGCCGCTGGCCGCCTTGCCGGTGCTGATGAACGGCAAGATCGACAAACGCGCGCTGCCCAGACCCGAAGCGCTGGTCCACGGCGATGCAGGCCCTGTTGCGGCGGCCACGGAAACCGAGCGCAAGATCGAAGCGATCTGGCAGCAGATCCTGCGGCTGGAGACGGTGGGGGTCGAGACCCCGTTTGCCAATCTCGGCGGTGATTCCCTGAAGGCGATCAAGGTGTTGGGCGCAATCTATCGTGAAACCGGGGTGGAGCTGCGGATCGCCGATTTTTTTGCGGCCCGTACCATTCGGGCGCTGGCGCAGATGCTGGACGGGCAAGCCGCCGACACCGCGACCAGAGCCGCGATGGCACCGATCCCGAAAGCGCCCGTTGCCGCGCATGATCCGCTGTCGGATGCGCAGGAACCGCTGTGGGCGATGCAGAAGATCGGGCTTGCACCGGTGGTCTACAACCTGTGTTTCGGGTTCCGCGCCGACGCGGATATCGATCTCGCGCGGCTGGAGCGTGCGTTTGTCCACCTGATTCAAAGCCACGAAATTCTGCGCACCTGCATCCAGGAGATCGACGGCGTGCCGCGTCAGGTCGTCATGCCAGATCCCGGGTTCCGCATCGAAACCACGGAGTTGCCCGGCACGGATTTTGACGGCGCGGCCCAGGCGCTGCTGAACCGGGAACGTCAGCGGCCCTTTGACCTTGGGGTGGCGCCCCTGCTGCGGGTGGTTGCGGCCCGGCGCGGGGGCGCGGAACCGGTGTGTCTGGTGATCTCGTTCCATCATGCCATCTGTGACGGTCAGTCGCTGAACACGGTGGTCGAGCTGATCGGGCAGGCCTATGCCACGGATGCGCCGTTACCGGTGCCCACGGTGCAGTATCGCGACGCCATCGCCTGGCAGACCGCGCGCCTTGCCGCCGCGGAATCCGCCCGTCTGAGCGATTTCTGGCAAGCCACGCTTGACGGCGCGCCGCGCGGGATCGACCTGCCGGAATCGCATCCGCGACCGGCCCGCCAGCAGTTTGCGGGGGCCACGGTGCGACACGACCTTCCAGAGGGGCTGGCCCGGGACCTGTCGGCATTGGCGCAGCGCCGTGACAGCACTCTGTTCAACACCCTGCTCACCGGGCTGGCGATCACGCTGGATCAGCGCGCCGACCAGGGGGACATGGTCATCGCCACCCCGGTGCTTGGGCGCAACCACCCGGATCTTGCCGACCAGATAGGCTTTTTCGCCAACACCCTCTGCCTGCGCGTGACTCTTGACCGCAAGGCGACAGTGTCCGAGGGGCTGGACCGGGTCACTCAGCGGGCACAGGCGGCGCTGGACCATCAAGACTGGCCGTTCAGCCGGCTTGTCGCAGATCTGAACGAGCCTCGGGATCTGTCGCGCAATCCGGTGTGCAACGTCATGCTGGTGTTGTATGAGGCCGACCGGCCAGAGCTGGATCTGCACGGGGTGACGCTTGCGCCGCTCGGGCGGGACACCGAATGGGCCTTCAGCCGGTTCGATCTCGTCTTCCACGTCACCCATGACCGGCGCACCGGCGCGCTGGTGCTGGACCTCAATCACGACACCGCACTGTTTGACAAAGGGCAGGCGGCACGCATCGCGCGGCATTTCCAGACCATCCTGCAACAGATGGCCACGGCGCCGGACCGTGCCATTGGCGGGCTCAGCCCCTATGACGCCGCGCAGGCGGCGCTGGTCTCGGCGCTGGACCGCTCCGACCTGGCAGAGCAGGACACAACCCTGACCGCGCTGTTCGCAAAGGTGGTCCAATCCACCCCCGATGCCATGGCCGTGCAGGATGCGCACAGGACACTCAGCTACGCCGCGCTGGACCACTGGTCGAACGGCATCGCAAAGGCGTTGATCGCGCGGGGTCTCGCGGACGAGGATATCGTGGCGGTGTCCGGCGCGAACTCGGCTGCCGGCGTGGCGGCGATCCTGGGAATACTCAAGGCCGGCGGCGCCTGGGTGGCCCTGGACGACCGCTGGCCACGCGCACGCAGGGAACTGGTGCTGCAAAGTGTTGGCGCCCGGTCCGTGCTGGCGGCGGAGTCCACCTGCGCCGATGACGGTGCGCTTCCGGTGCAGGACATCGCCCCCAGCGCGGTTGCCGTCGATCGCGCCGCGCCAAGCGACCTTGCCTATGTCGTCTTTACCTCGGGATCGACCGGAGCTCCGAAGGGGGTAATGATCGAACACCGAGCTGTCAGCAACATGCTGCGCCAGCAGATCTCCGCCTTTGACGTCGGTGCCGACAGCCGGGTCCTGCAATTTGCCGCGCCGGTCTTCGATGCCCATGTCTCGGAAGTGTTTGTCACGCTTCTGTCGGGCGGGCGGCTGGTGGTTCCGAGCCGCGACACGCTGGAAAATCCGGCAGCGCTCCGGCAGGTGATGGCGGATCACGGCATCACCCATGTGACCCTGCCGCCCAGCTTTCTCGATGTCGCCCGCGACGTGCTGCCCGCGTCGCTGAAGGTTCTGATCACGGCGGGCGAGGCGGCGCGCCCGGACGAGACCCGGCGGCTTGCCGCCCGGGTGCGGCTGATCAACGCCTATGGTCCTGCCGAAAATGCGGTCTGTTCGACAATGCATGTGGTCGATCCGCGCGACCCGAGCCCCGCAATCCCCATCGGCACCCCGATCAGGGGAAGCGGTCTGGCGTTGCTGGATGGGTCGGGACGGTCGGTGCCGCTGGGGGTTCCGGGGCAGATCATACTGCACGGCACAGGTCTGGCGCGCGGCTATCTCGGCCAGCCTGAGCTGACGGAAAACGCATTCGCACCCGCCGAGGTGCCCGGAGGGCGGCGCTATGCCACCGGCGACATCGCCACACTGCGCGACGATGGTGCCGTGGTGTTTCAGGGCCGCCGGGATGACCAGGTGAAAATCTCGGGTCAGCGGCTGGAGCTGGCCGAGGTCGAGGCCCGGCTGAACGCAGCCCCGGACGTGGCCCGGGCGATTGTCGCGCCGCTTGCCGGAGCTGGCGGGCGCACCACGCTGGGTGCCTGGGTGCTGAAATCTCCGGGGCCTGTCAGCCTCTGGCCGTCGGTTGCCGAATTCTTTGTCTATGACGATGTGGTTTACCAGGCCATGGCCGGGGACCGGGGCCGGAACGCGCGTTACCGAGAAGGCTTCGAACGTCATCTGCCGGGGCAGGTCGTGCTGGAAGTCGGGCCCGGACCCTATGCCATTCTGGCCCGCATGGCCATCGAGGCCGGGGCCCGTCATGTCTATGCGGTCGAAATCAACCCCGAAATTGCTGAACGTGCCCGCGCCGCCGTGGCAGATGCCGGATTGCAGGACAGGATCACTGTGCTGACCGGCGATGCCACCACGGTGGACCTGCCAAAGCCCGCCGACTGGTGTATCTCGGAAATTGTCGGCGGAATCGGTGGCTCCGAAGGCGCCGCAGCGATCCTGAACGCCGTGCGAACCAAGCTGCGCAGGCCCGAAAACATGCTGCCCCGCAGCAGCGTCACCCGGATTGCGGCGGTGGACCTGCCGCTGGCCCAGATCGACCCGGGCTTTTCCCCGGTGGCCGCCGAGTACGTGCGCCGGATCTTTGAGCAGACCGGTCGTCCCTTCGATCTCAGACTGTGTCTGCGCCGGTTCGACCGCGACCGCCTGCTCAGCGGCTCGGACGTGTTCGAATCTCTGGATTTTACCCGCGACATGGCGCTCGAGGGCAGTCATGACGTCACTTTGACCGTGCTGCGCGACGGAAAGATGTCCGGGTTTGTGCTGTGGCTGACACTGGATGTCGGCGCGAACCGGCGAATAGATGTGCTGGGTGACACCTCAAGTTGGCTGCCGGTCTATGTGCCGCTTGGTCCGGAGGGTTTGGAGGTCGCCGGGGGGGACCACATCAAGCTGCGGATCACCCGGAGCCTGAATGCGCAGGGACGGCATCCCGATTTTGCCCTGGACGGCGCGGTGGTGCGGCGCGGTGCGCAGGTCGCGCCGATCCACCTTGCGGTGCCACACGTGTCACCGGGGTTCGGAAACAGCCCGCTGCATGCCCATCTGTTTGACGAGATGGGCGCACCGCGTCTGGTTCCGGACGGTTTCCTGGACGGGGTTCGCAGCCATGCGGCAGAGCATCTGCCCCGGTATGCGGTGCCGGGAATCCTGCGCGAGATCGAGACGGTGCCGCGCACCGTGAACGGCAAGCTGGCGCGCGCCGAGCTGCCCGAGCTGGTGGCGCCGGTCAGCGCGACACCCGAGGGCCCGGCGGAAGTCCCGGATCTGGCCCGGCGCATCGCCGCCGTCATGGCCCGGATGCTCGACCGCGAGAGCATCGACCCGACGCTGGGCTTTTTCGAGCTGGGCGGGGATTCGATTTCGGCGGTGCGGGCCGTCGGAGCCCTTGCGGCCCGGGGCATCGAGGTGACGGCAGCCGAGATCCTGCACCATCAGAGCGCGGTGGCACTGGCCAGTGTCGCGCGCCAGCCGCAGACCTGTGAGGCTGCGGTGAACCCGGGCCAGGTTTGCGCCCACCCGGTTCAGGCGTGGTTTCTCGACCGCTCTGACGGTCTGCGCCAGCGGTTCAATCAATCCGTGCTGGTCAGCCTGCCGACCCGTGGCGACGCCGCCGCCCTCGAGACGGCGTTGCAGACACTGTTGCGCCGCCACGGCGCCCTGCGCCTGACACTCGACCCCGCAACGGTCAGGATTGCCGAGCCGGACACTGCACCCACCGGCAGGCTGTTGCAGCTCGAGGATCTGAGCGATGTCCCGCCAGACGCTCTTGCAGACCGGCGCGCGGCGGTGGCTGAACAGGCCCATGCCGAGATCGACCCGCTGGCAGGACACCTGTTCTCTGCGCGGCTGTTGCGCGACAAGGATCAGGATCAGCTGTTGCTGGTGGCGCATCATCTTTCGGTCGACCTGCTGTCCTGGCACACGCTTGTTTCGGAACTGGGCGTTCTGTTGCACGCGCCGCACCGCTCTTTGCCGCCGCTGCGGGCGCGGTACACCCAGATCTGCGCGGCTCTGGCCAAAGAGGCGGTGTCGCCGACCACAACCACCGAAAAGCCGTATTGGGATGGCGTCGCGCGGTTGGCCGAAACGCTGATCCTGCCGCAACCGGACTGTGCCCAAACAAAAGGAATGCTGCAGTTGCGGCTCGACATCCCGGAGTCGGAATGCGCCATGCCGGGGGACAGGGGCACGGGAATGCAGACACGGCTGCTGAGCGCCATGGCGCGGGCGGCACAGCAAACCATGGGCTGGCCACGCTCGGTGATCGACCTGGAAACCCACGGTCGCGACCTGCCGCGTCAGGTGCCCGACGCTTCGGGCAGTGTCGGTTGGTTCACGCGGGTCACACCCGTGGTTGTGAGCGCGCAGAACCAGGCGGATCCGCTGGCCGAACTGCCGCGCGGCGGGCTGGGCTTCGGCTTGCTGGCCTGGCAGCGCGGTGACGGTGACGCCCTGCGCGAATTCCAGTCGCCCCTTGCACTGAACTACCTTGGGGATTTGTCCACCGATGCCGCGACCGAGGGCAACGCAGCAGGGCTGCACATCGACTGGGAGGGGTTGGGACAGGCTGTGGACCCCGGGTTCCGCACCGGGCACGGGCTCAGCGTGCTGGCACATGGCAGCGACACCGGGATGTTCCTGTCACTGAGCGCCGATCCGGCCCTGATCCGCACCGAGGTGGCAGAGACCTTTGGCGCCAACCTGCGGGCCGCACTCATTGACGGCGTGACCCGGACCCTGTCTCCGACCCTTGGTGAAATTGACATGGAGGCGCTGGCCGCAGATCTTGGGCTTTGAGCGCCCGGGCTGTCAGCCGGGCGGTGCGGGAGCACCGGTCAGTTCACACAGCGATTGCGTCATGCGGTGCAAGACTGCGGCGGGCGCATCGCGCAGAAAGAAGTGCCCGCCGTCAAATCGGTGATGGTCAAAGGCGCAGCCCGCGTCCGACCAGCCCGCCATGTCGTCGCTCGCCACCAGCGGGTCCTGAAGCCCCGAGAGGGCAATGACCGGAATGGGCAGCCGGGCCACCTGTCCCGGATCAAAGGTTTCTATCACCGCAAGATCGGCCCGCAGTACCGGCTCCATCAGATCCCAGAGCTCGGGGTAGGTGTCATAGGCAAGGTTGGCGGGGTCGTAGGCGCGCAGCCGTGCCCGAAGGTCGGTCCCGCCCAGCCGATGCATCTGCACATCGCGCCGCAGGGGCGGTGGTCGACAGGCCGACACCACCAGCGCCTGTGGCAACGTCCGGCCAAACCGCATCCGGCGCAGGCAGAGCGCATAGGCGACGATGCCACCCATGGAATGACCGAAAAGGATATGCGGCCGCTGCCACGAAGCTTCCAGATGCGTCTCCAGCCAGTCGAGCAGGGGGGACATCCGGGCAAAGGGTGTCTCGCCGATCCGGCCTTCGCGCCCCGGCAGGCAGACCGGACAGACCCGCAACCCCGGACCCGCCTGTTGCGTCCAGGGATGGAAAATCGAAGTGCCGCCACCGGCATAGGGCAGACAGATCAGATCGCGCATCGCCGTCTCATGGACTGTCGGGCTGAGGATCGGGCTGCGGCTCGGTTGCCGCGGAGGGGCCTCTCAGCTGTTCAACCGGGGCAAAGACGGACTCCCCGGACACTTCGCCGTTTTCAAGGTGGCCGGAGGCACCGTCGGGGTTCGGGCGCTGGGTCACGATCTGACCGTCACCGGTTTCGGTGATGTCCATTTTCAGAGGCGGGAGCAGCGGGCCGGTGTTCGTCGAGGGCTTCTGCGGGGTCAGGTCCATGCCCTGTGTGCTGGTGTCGAGGATAAGCGGCAGACCGGTCTCGGAATTGCCGATCACCACCACCTTGGCATTGTTGGATTCCGCCAGTCGCAGTGTCGCCTCGATCCCGCGCCAGCGCAGATAGCTCTCGGAAATCGCCGGAGAGACAATTTCCTGAAACCGGCGGATGCCGTGGCCCTCGATCTCCTTGCGGTCACTCTCCAGCCGTTCGGTCTGGACCCGGAACTTGTACTCCTCGACCCGTTGCGCCTGTTCGAGCTTCAGTTCGATCGCCTCCTGCAGGGCCCTCGGCAGGCGCACGCTCTTGATCAGCGTGTCTTCGAGCACCACCAGATCGGCGGTGTCATTCTGCGTCTCGTGCCGGCCGATGCCGTTGGGGTAGTCGTGCGTCACCACACGTTCGTAGATCTCGGTCTGCACCTCGTCGCGCAATACGCTGTACAGCTTTTCCGCTTCGTGCCGCGAGATCACCTCGCGGGCGACGGACCCGACCACCGGCACCAGCAGCGTCTGCAGGTAGTTGAGACCCACGTTGGTATTGAGCTCGACAATGTTGTTTTTCACCGCGCGCCAGCGAAAGGTCAGCGTGATCTCCATGTGCAGGCCGTCGCTCGAGACCACTTCGTAGACCTGGTCAAAGGTTTGCAGGCGCACGTCGTAGGTATAGAACTTGTCCCACGGCAGAATGACATGCACACCTTCCTCAAGCGGCCCCTCGGAAATCCTGTCGCTCCAGGACACCCGGTGCCAGACCACGCTGGTATGGCCCACAGGGGTGGTGTGCACCATCAGATCCCACAACAGCACCAAGGCAACGATGCCGATCAGGATCGCAAAGCTCAGACCATTGGTAAGGTGCCGCAGGCGTGTCTTGCGGCGGGGGGAGAGTCCGGGAGCGCGGGGCCGGTCAGCTGGGGTCATCTTGTCCCTCACGGTGCAGGCGTCCGGACGCCATGTGGACTCTTCGGTCACAACAGTCGAAATACTGTTCGTCATGCGTCGCCGCGAGGATGGTCTTTCCCGAATCGCGCAGCGCCGGCAGGATCTGGCGGTAGAACCGCCGCCGGGTTTCCGGGTCCTGATCCGCGGCCCATTCGTCCAGGATCAGAACCTGACGGTCCTCGGCCAGCGCCAGCGCCAGTCCCAACCGCTTTTTCTGACCGGTGGAGAGTGCTCCCGGGTCTATGGTGCGCAGGTCGGGGCCGAATTTGTCACGGATGCCCATTTCGTTCAGCCAGTGCGCAAAGCGTTCGAGCCCCGCGTCGTCCAGGCCGTATGGCTTTGGAAACACGTGGAAATCGGCAAAGACGGTGGAAAACAGATTGCGGTAACATTGCTGCGGAAACAGCGGAACCGTGTCGCCGTTCAGCACGATGTCGCCGGAACGGCGCGGATACAGCCCGGTCAGCGCCCGCAGCAGCGTGGTCTTGCCCGACCCGTTGCCGCCGGTCATGAAAACGATTTCGTTGCGCGACAGGGCAAAATCGATGTCGGTGATCGCAAAGCCCTGTTCGCCGCCATGCCGGTAACTGAGGTTCTCCAGTTCCAGTGTCTGGAACGGCGGCGCGGCCTCTGTCGTCGCGACCTGAAGGTCCGGTGCCGCCAGAGCGGCGACCCGCGCCTGGAAGGCATCAATTTCCGACAGCGCGAACTGTGCCGTCGTCACCTGCTGGAAGGTCTGTACCACGGCGCTGATCGGTCCCAACAGGAAGATCACCGCAATCATGATCCGCGAGATGTCGCCCGAAGAGTCCGGAGAGACCAGCGGCATGATGAACACCACCGATCCGGCCATGAGGTAGGACGCGGAATTGCCGGTGGCCAGCATGCCGGCAAAATGTGCCGCGGCATTGCTGCGGCTTTCCGCCAGCTTCGCCGACCGGTTCTGCACATCCATGTGAAAATCGTGGCGTCGCTCCGGGTTCAGGCTCAGTTCCTTGGCGCCGCGCACCAGCCCTTCGGTAATCTCGCGGTAGGACTCCTCGGCCTGAGTGGCACGCCGCATGTCGTCGTCGAGCAGACTGCGGCTGCTGAGGAATCCCGCGACCGTCAGCACCACGACGACAGTGGTGAGCAGCGCCGCCAAAGGTGACAGGAACACCAGATAGGCGAACATGAACAGCAGCAGGATCATCCCTTCGGCGCCCGCAATGATCGGCACCAGAGTCTGCGACAAGGCGGAGTAGTGCGCGCCGACGCCATCCATCACGGTGCGCAGGCCAACGGCCTGGATATCCTCAAGCGACAGGCTGAGGACATCCTCGGAGGTCGCCAGCCTGCGGTCGTGCAGCGCCAGTTCGATGGCCTGCGTCGCCTCGCGGATCAGGTAATTCTGCGCCCAGCGGTAGATGACCAGCAGCAGCAGAAACCCGAAGGCCATGATCCGGGAATAGCCGTGATACTCGACCTCGCGCGCCTCGGCGTTCAGCAGGTACAGCACCACCGTGCCGCAGGTGGCGGACAGGACGGCAACCAGCCCGAGATTGAGCAGGCCGGGCTTTCCGACGGAGGACCACAGCCGCAAAAGCCCGAAGCCCGGCGTCCTGGTCCGGGCTCCGCTTCCCGAGGCCATCAGCCTCAGAAGTTTTTCGCCCAGCCCGTCTGGACGCGCGGTTTGGAAGGCCTTTCTGATCATGTGGACAACTAATGCTTGGGCTGGGTCAGCAAAAGCATGATGGCCATGATCAGCGGCGTCAGGATGATTGCAATCAGGAACGAGCCGCCGAACCCCAGGGCGCGGTCCCGACCGAACAGCCCCACAATCGCACAGAGGCTAAGGTAGGTTATGACGACGACCGGGTGCATCAAGAGGGCGGCCTATTTGGCTCTCGCGGACGAGAACTCCTCTTGCAGGTCTTTCTTGATCGCCTCGACGCTGAAATCGAGCATGGATCCGCCGCCTTCGAAGTGGCGCACGAAGACCTTGCCGATGGCATAGGTCGAGGCGGCGGCAAAGGCGGCCATGCCCGCGCTGCCGATCAGCGTGCCGCTGAACGGGATCAGCTTGACCGAGGATCCCAGCAGGCTGGTGCTGACGGCGGCGGGCGCGAGGGTGCCCAACAGCGACGTGATCAGCGCCTTGAGGGTCTGTTCGTCTGCTTCCATTCCGTAGGCGGCCGAGATTTTGCGCACCATCTGCACCTGGACCGCGCCAATGGCGAGCAGGTCCAGATACGGCACCGGCACCACGCCACCCGCAGCCGACCATTTTACCGAGGACGAAATGATTTCGGCAACCTTGCCGTGTCGAGCCTCTACTGCGGTTGCGGTCTTTTCATCTTCTTTGGAGAGTGCTGCAGTCGCCATTGTATCACCTCTTGTCGTATTGAAAAAAGTCGTTCAGGAAACCTTAAGGTTGAAAAATTTGTCTTCCGCTACGTCATCGCCTGCACAAGTTATTCGTCACTGGCGTCTCAAAGTCCAACTTTTTTTGCCCGCAGCGCCAAGATTTTTCGGTAAATTAACGCCGAAAAATGTCTTGAATTTATGTGGGCGGATGCATCGGAATAGCTGGAAATGCCATGAAAACAGACTGATCTTGCGGGATGCCGGACAATTCCGCCGCGGCCATTATGGACCGGTGTTCGCATCAGTCCCGCGTGCCGCAAGGGCGCAGAAGGTCAGGATATGCCCCTGCCAGCGTGCCGCGCGCACATACAACCTGTGCTGGTGCCCCAGTTGTTGCGACAGCTCGTCTGACAGCGCGAATACCAACTTGTCGCCGGACAGGGACAACAGCCGTGCCTGGTGGAAATCGACGAACCGCTGCACCGTAGGGTAGATCGCCTTGTAGATGGCTTCCTTGGACGAGAACAGCAGGGTAAAGCCCACCTCGGCCCAGTCCGTGCCCGCCAGTGGTTCGAATTCGGAGGGACAATATATGCGTGGTGCCAGGCGCCGCCCTTCCTGCGCCGGGACGGGAAGTTCGATGTCGATGCCCAGTCCGGCAAACTGCCGTGCCGGACCTGCCACGCATAGGGCGACCGCCGCGCTGTGGGTCAGGCTGCCGGTCACGCCTGTCGGCCACACGGGCGCGCGGTCCGGGCCGAACTCAGGCCATTCGCTGGCGTCGATGTTCGCGGCGGCTGGCGCCGGGGACAGGCGTTGCATCGCCCTTCGGGCGCAGGTCCGCCCGGCCCGGTATTCCCCCCTGCGTTTGGCGACGGCGCGGTCGAGGGCCGGGGGCAGGGCGACCCCCAGAGCCGCCATCTCCCCGCCATCCAGAGCCATCGCAGCGGCGCAGCGCCCGTCCTGTTCCAGCCAGTGTGGCAGTGGCGAAAGATCCAAGACGTCATCCTTTGATTTCCGTTGCGGCCCGGAGGGATCGCGCACGGCACCGTTTGCACCGCACCGCCGCGCAAACGTCAAGCGTTTGCTGGCACCGCAGTCGCTCGCGCCTCCGCGGGCGGCGCTGCAAAATCCGGTGCAGGTCCAGGGCTGAGACACGCCGCTATCCGGCAAATTATCCGGATGCATGGCACCCGCTGCTTCCGGTTCTGCGCGGCGGCAGTTCGGTTGGCTCCAAGATTGCGTAAGTGGCGGCGGCGGTTATGGTTGTCAGCGATCCAATGACCGAAAGGACGGCACGATATGGACCCCCGCAAGCTCGAAATGACGGTGCTGATGACGCCCGATATGGCGAATTTCAGCGGCAAGGTACACGGCGGGGCGCTTCTCAACCTGTTGGACCGTGTCGCCTTTTCCTGTGCCTCGCGGTTTTCGCAGCGCTATGCCGTGACGTTGTCGGTGGATCAGGTTGTCTTCAAGGAACCTGTCAATGTGGGCGAGCTGGTGACCTTTCGGGCCAGCGTGAACCACGCCGGACGCACCTCGATGGAGATTGGCATCAGGGTCGAATCCGAAGACATCCGCAGTGGCGCCCGGCGTCACACCAACTCGTGCTATTTTACCATGGTGGCGATGGGAGACGACGGACGGCCGGCAATGGTGCCGGAACTTGAGCTGCGCACCGATATCGAAAACCGGCGCAACCGCGCCGCCGTGATGCGCCGCGATCTGCGCCGTCAATTCGAAGCTGACATGCGCCGGGTCGCCGAAGGCGAGGTCTAGCACATATGCGACAGGCGGATCCGCTGGCGAAACCCTGCACCGTGACCTTGCGGTGCGGCTGCGACCGCGTGGAGATTGCGGTCGCGTTGCGAATCCGGCCGACGTGACGGGCGCGGGCAGACCGTCAGTGGCGCCAGTTGCCACCCGCGTGCCGCCACCGGGGCCAATGCCGCGATTGCTGGTGGTGGATCTGGCACGAACCGCGGCGCTGCTGGGCATGATCCTGTTTCACCTGGTGCGGGATCTCGAGATCTTTGGTCTGGCCGCGCCGGGCACAACGCTGTCCGGGGGCTGGGCCGTGTTTGCGCGGAGTGTGGCGGGCAGTTTTCTGTTCCTGTCGGGTGTCAGCCTGGTGCTGGCGCAGCAAGGGCATCGGCGCTGGCGCAATTTTGCGCGACGGCTTGTCGTGCTGGCCGGTGCTGCGGCGGCGATCAGCCTCGCAACCTTTCTGGCGGTGCCCGGACAGTATGTCTTCTTTGGCATCCTGCACGCTATCGCCGTGTCGAGCGTTCTGGCGCTGCCGTTTCTGCGGTTGCCCGTCTGGATGTCCCTTGGAGGTGCGCTGCTGATCGTTCTTGCCGATCAGGCGCTGACGGCGCCGCCGTTCGATGCCGTGTGGATGAAGTGGACAGGGCTCAGTTCGGCCCCGCGTCCGTCCCTTGACTTCATCCCGCTGGTGCCGTGGTTCGCGCCGGTCCTGCTGGGGGTTTTTAGTGCCAGAACTGTCGCCGGGTTGCAGCTGCGCCCGGTGGTGCCGTCTGTGTCCCGGTGGCAGTGGCAGTGGCTGGCCTGGCCCGGGCGGCACAGTCTGATGATCTATCTGCTGCACCAGCCGGTATTGCTGGGCGCGCTGTGGCTGATCACCCGGTTTCTGCCATAGCGGCCGCGGCTGGCCACGCCGGTCACAGGCAACGGACCAGAATTTGGTTGACATATTTTTGAACCTGTTCAAACCTGTTCACAACAAGACTGAACAGGAGAGTGACGTGAGTCTGATCGGCGCCTCGAAATCGGCAGTCATCGCACATACGCTCGAGGCTGAAATCCGCTCTGGCCAGCTGGGGCGGGGCGATGCCCTTGGCAGCGAAAATGCATTGGTCCGGAGGTTTGCGGTCAGCCGGAACACCGTGCGCAAGGGGCTTGAGATCCTTGCCGACAAGGGCCTGATCACCACGCGAAGCGGCATCGGATCCTTTGTCACCTTTGGTGGCACCCCGATTGACAGCGCCGCCGGCTGGTCTGTGGCGCTGGCGTCCTCGGGGGACCGGCTGTCGTCGCGCGTGCTGGCGTTGCAGCGCCGTGCTTGCGAAATCAGCGATGGCCCGCTTGCGGCGGGGGCGGACTGTCTCTGCGTCGACCGGCTGCGCTTTCGCGACAGCACCGGGCAGGGCGTTTCGCTGGAACGCAGCCGCATCCCCTGGCGGTCCTCGCTCGCGGATGTGCTCGACTCCGGGCTGCGGGACGGTTCGCTGGATGCCACGCTCAAGGCGCACGGTCTCATCGGCACCAGCGGCGAGGAATGGGCCAATGTTCTGACCAGTCTCGCTCCGGAGGATGCGCGCCTCATGGGACGCGACAACGGGCAGCCGATGCTGCGGCTGCGGCGCCTGACCCGCGGCGCGGACGGAGCGGTGATCGAGTTTGTCGAAAGCATTCTCGACCCCGACCTGTTTGCCCTGCACATGGAGTTCTAGCATGGTGCAGGATGTCCTCAGCCCGGCCACGGACCGCGCCCGCGCCACGCTGTTGTGCCTGGCGGCAGGCGATGCGCTGGGGATGCCGTCGCAGACGTTGCCGCGGGAGGTGATCCGCGCGCGCTACGGTCGCATCACCACCTTTGTCGCGCCGTTCGCGGATCATCCGGTGTCGCACGGGCTGCGCGCCGGGCAGGTGACGGATGACACCGAACAGACGCTGCTGCTGGCGCATCGCCTGCTGGCCGCACCGGATCGCTTCGATGCCCGGGGCTGGAGCCGCGATCTGCTTGCGTGGGAAAGAGACGTGCGCGCCCGTGGCCTGCGCGACCTGCTCGGGCCGTCGTCCAGGGCGGCGCTGGATGCGATGCTGGCCGGAACGCCGGTTTCGGAAACCGGGCGCAACGGCACCACCAATGGCGCCGCGATGCGCATCGCTCCGGCCGGCATCGCCACGCCGCACGGCGATGTGGGGCGCCTCGTCGATCACGTCACAGAAACCTGCCAGGTGACCCACAACACCGGCGAAGCCATCGCGGCCGCTGCGGCCGTTGCGATGGTTGTCAGCCTGGGGATAGATGGCGCCAGCTTTGAACAGGCCGTACCGCGCGCACTGCAAGCGGCGATGCTGGGCCAGAAGCGCGGCCATGCCACGGGCCACGGCGACGTGGCGGGCAGGATCCGCGCCGCATTGGATCTGGCCGCCAGCGGCGCGACCGAAGAAGTGTTCGCAGCGACTGTCGGCACATCGGTTGCATCGGCGCAGTCGGTCGCGGCAGCCTTTGGACTTGTGCGGATGGCGGGCGGTGCGCCCTGGGGTGCCGCCCTGATCGCTGCCAATATCGGCGACGATACCGACACCATCGGTGCCATCGCCGGGGCCATGGCCGGGGCCTGTTGCGGATCACAGGGGGTGCCACCGGAAGTGCGCGCAACCCTGATGGCCGAGAACTGCCTGCCCATTGATGCCCTGGCTGCCGACCTTGTGGCGCTGCGAATGCGGCGTGGGGCCGCGCCGGGCTTTCCGGCGGAGAGCGCGTCATGACTCCTGCGACGACGCCACGGCTGTTGCAGATGTCCGGCGTCATCGCCGATCTGATCTACCGGGTGGAAACCGTGCCCCGGCCGGGGCAGGAGGCCATCGTCACCGACTTCGAGATCGCGCCGGGCGGCGGATTCAACGCGATGGTCGCCGCGCGTCAGGCCGGCATGCAGGTCAGCTATGGCGGCAGTCTCGGCACCGGTCCCTTTGCCGATGTGGTCGCGCGGGGGTTGCAGCGACACGCGATCGAGATTCTGCGCCAGCGTGACCCTGCCCGTGATCAGGGCTGCTGCACGGTGATGATCGACGCCGCGGGAGAACGCACCTTTGTTGCCGCCGCCGGCGCCGAAGGCCACCTGAGTGCATCCGAGATCGACGCGGTTGCAACAGAGCCCTTTGGCTGGACGCTGCTGTCGGGATATGCGCTGCACTACCGCGGGTCGCGCAGGGCTCTGGGGGACTGGCTGGCCAGAACCGATTTGCCAAACCTGGTTTTCGACCCTTCGCCGGTGGTCGCCGCACTGGACCCGGCGCTGTTAGCGGTCGCGGTCGGACGGGCCCGCTGGATCAGCGCGAACCTGGACGAGGCCCGGGTTATCGCCGGAACGATGCCGGCCCCCGAGGTGGCGTTGTGCCTGGCGCGGGGCCGTCCCGACGGCGGCGCCGTGCTGCGGGACGGGGCGCGGGGCTGTTATCTGGCGCAGGGCGGACAGGTAACGCACATTCCCGCGCTGGAGGTGCAGGCCGTCGACACCAATGGGGCCGGGGACACCCATGTCGGCAGTTTCATCGCCGAGCTGTCGCGCACCGGCGATGCGCTGCGGGCCGCGCGCTACGCCAATATCGCCGCCGCCCTGTCCACGACCCGCCACGGTCCTGCCACCGCGCCGACCCGGGCCGAGGTTCTCGGCCAGCTTGAAACACCCTTTGTCCCCTGAACCGATTGCAGAAGAAACGTTCCAACACGGAGGAAACCCCAATGAAACTTGCTGCCCTTCTGAGCACCGCCGCCCTGATGGCGACCCCGGCCCTGGCCGATGAGATCCGCGTTCTGAACTGGCAGGGCTACGGCACCGATCTGGGCTGGGCGACACAGGCCTTTGCCGAAGCGACGGGCCACAGCGTCACGCATGAGTATTTCAATTCCGAACAGGAAATGCTGACCAAGATGCGCACCAATCCCGGGGCCTATGACGTGGTTCTGATCAACGCCGCCTTCACGACGCAGGCCCAGGAAGAGGGGCTCATCGCCGCCATCGACCCGGCGCCGATGAAGAATTTTGCCGGTATCCCGGCGAACATGGCGCAGAATCCTGACCTGAACCCCGGTGGCGCGCTGCATGGGGTGCCCTGGACCTGGGGGCTGACATCCTTTGCGGTGAACACCAATGACGTCAAGGACATCCCGACCACGATCCAGGTGTTCTGGGATCCCGAATACAAGGGCAAGGTGTCGATCCGCGACGACGCGCTCGAGGCGGTGCAGTTCGCCGCCATCGCCACCGGACAGGACATCAACGACATTCAGGATCTCGAGGCCGTGCGGGAAAAACTGGCGGCGCTGATGCCGCAGATCAAGACCTACTGGGGGTCCGAGAACGACTGGAATCAATTCATGGCCTCGGGCGAATTCGAGGTGGCGACAATCTGGTCCGGTTCCGCCGCGCGGTCGCAGTCCAAGGGGCTGCCGGTCCAGTTCGTGGTGCCGCAGGAAGGCGCCATCGCCTGGCTTGACGGATTGTCGATTCCGGAATCCTCGACCCACAAAGAGGCGGCGCTGGCGTTCATCGACTGGATGATTGATCCCGCGTTCTATGTGAAATGGGATGCCGAGGGCGCGCCTGCCTCTGCGAACGGTGCCGCGGCCGCGGCGCTGCCGGACGAGTCGTTCAACAAGCGCGTGCTGGGTGATCCCGACGTTGTGGCCCGGGTGCAGTTCCAGCGTCCGGTCAGCGAGGAAAACCGCAAGGCCTATCTCGAGCTGTGGCAGGCCCTGAAGGCCGCGCAGTAAACGGTGGGGCAGGGGGCAACGATGGCCATTCATCCCGCTGGACAGCGCAGGCTGGGCGTTCTGGGCCTGCTGTCCCCCGCCTATCTGTGGCTGACGGTGGCGATCTTTCTGCCCCTGTCGGCGATGCTCTACTTTTCGGTCCTGTCGGATGTGCCCTTTGGCGACACCGACTGGCACTACAGTCTGGAAAACTACCGCGCCTTTTGGGAAAATCCGGTCTATGCCACCTTGCTGTGGAAATCCGTCAAGCTGGGTCTGATGGTCACCCTGGTCTCGGTTCTGGTCGGTTTTCCCTGCGCCTATGTGCTGGCCAAGGTGATCCGGGGGCGGGCGCGCGAGACGCTGTTTCTGCTGGTCATCCTGCCGTTCTGGTCCAACTCGCTGGTGCGGATCTTTTCCTGGGCCATCGTGTTGCGGGGCAACGGGGTGCTGGAACGGAGCCTGAATGCGATCCTGCCGTTCGAGGTGGATGTGAACCTGATGTTCTCGACCGCGGCGGTGGTGATCGGCCTGGTGCATTCGTACCTGCCCTACGTGATCCTGACCTCCTACCTCGGGTTGCAGGCGATCGACGACAGCCTGATCGACGCGGCGCGCTCGATGGGGGCGGGCAAGCTGACCATCCTGGCGCGGGTGATCCTGCCGCTGGCGCTGCCGGGGGTGCTGGCGGGCGCTGTTCTGATCTTTGTGCCGGTGGTCGGATCCTTCATGGAGCCGCGCATTCTGGGGGGCCGCGTCGGCACCTATTACGGCACGGTGATCGAGGATCAGTTTGTGGCGGTGTTCAACTGGCCGCTGGGTGCGGCGCTGTCCTTTGTCCTGCTGGCGGTGGTGCTGGGAATCCTGGCGCTGGCCAGCCCGATCCTGCGAAAGGCGCAGACATGAGCGCGCTGGCATACCGGACCCTTGGCCTGATCTGGCTGGGCGCGGTCCTGTTCTTTCTGTACGCGCCGATCCTGGTGATGGCGGCGATGTCGTTCAATGCGTCAGAATTTTATCAGCTGCCGTTCCGGTTTTCGACGCAGTGGTATGCACGGCTTGCGGACAATCAGGAAATACTGGATGCCGCCGCCCGCTCGGTGCTGATTGCGCTGTGCGTCACGGCGATTGCCACAACCCTCGGATCCATGGCGTCGATCGCGATGTTCCGCCACGAATTTCGCGGCAAGCGGCTGCTGCAGGTGCTGCTGTTCCCGCCCATTGCCATACCCTGGCTGATCACCGGCACCGCCATGCTGATCTTCTTTTTCGGCGTCGGCCTCGGGCGGGGGACGCCCGCGGTGATCATCGGTCACGTCGCGCTGGCGATCCCTTATGTCATTGTCGTGGTGACGGCCCGGCTTGCCACCTTCGACCCGACGCTGGAAGAGGCGGCGCGGGCATTGGGGGCGGATGCCTGGACCGTGACCCGCCGCGTCACCCTGCCGTGGATCGCGCCGGGGATCGTCGCCGGGGCCCTGTTTGCCTTTGCGGTCAGCTTTGACCAGTTCGTGGTCTCCTATTTCCTCAGTGAACCCGGAGACAGCACCCTGCCGGTGCTGATCTACACCGCGATCCGCAAGGGGTTCACCCCCGAGATCAATGCGATCTCGACCATCATCATCACGCTGTCGATGACGGTGATGCTGATTGCGGCCCGCTATTCCAAATTCGGAGGAGACCGCTGATGGCGCATGTCGATGTGACCAACCTGACCAAGACCTTCGGCACCTTCACGGCGCTGGACGATGTGACGATGGATTTCCCTGATGGCGGCTTTTTCGCGCTTCTGGGGCCGTCGGGCAGCGGCAAGACCACGCTGCTGCGCACCATCGCCGGGTTCCTGTTTCCCGACCGCGGCGCGGTCTGCATCGGTGGTCAGCCGGTCAGCGCGGTGCCGGTGGAAAAGCGTGATGTCGGCATGATGTTTCAGAACTACGCGCTGTTTCCCAACATGACCGTCGCGGACAACATCGGCTTTGGCCTGCGGGTGCGCAGGGTCGGGGCGGCGGAAGAGAGGCGGCGGGTGGGCGCGGCGCTGGAGCTGGTGCAGCTGGGCGACCTCGGAAACCGGCGCCCGCATCAGCTTTCGGGCGGACAACGCCAGCGCGTCGCTCTGGCCCGCGCAATCGTCACCAACCCGCGGGTGCTTCTGCTGGACGAGCCGCTGTCGGCGCTGGACAAGGCTCTGCGCATCGACATGCAGATCGAACTGAAGCGTATCCAGCGCGAGATCGGAATCACCACGATCTTTGTCACCCACGATCAGGAAGAGGCGATGACGCTGTCAGACCGGATCGGCATCCTGCGGGCCGGGCGGGTGGTTCAGTCGGGGCCGCCGCGCGATGTCTACAACGCGCCGCAGGACCTGTTCACCGCCGGGTTCCTCGGCGACGCCAACCTTCTGGAGGGACACGCCGACGGGACGCATCTGGTCCTGACCGACGGCACCCGCATCGAGCTGCCCGTTCGCCCGGGGGTGTTCGAGGCGTTTGCCGTGCGTCCCGAAAGCCTGACCCTCAGTGCCGACAGACCCCGGGGCGCGGGGATCAATGCCATTCCCGCGGTGCTGCGCCAGCGCATCTTTGCCGGCGCCATGGCCACCTGCATCGCCGAACGGGCCGGCCAGAGCTTCAAGGTTGTCGCGCGGGACAGGGACATGCCGGATCTGCCGGAAAACGGCGAAGTCTGGCTGAGCTGGGACCGGGACAGCACCCTGACGATCCCGCACGCCTCTTGATCACGGGCGGAACAGGGCGCCGGTGAGCCCGGACCGCGGGTCGTGGTGACGCAGCCGGGCGGCGTCAGGCGCAGAGCGCATGCGGAGAGCGACGGGACTCGGCATAGGCCACCGCCAGCACCACGATCCCGGCACCCGCCAATGCCGCCCCGACCAGTCCGGTCGATCCCCAGCCGTGGCCCGCCGAAAGCGCCAGCCCCGCAAGGAACGGGCCCAGAGCATTGGCGAAATTGAACGCCGCGTGGTTCAGCGTCGCCGCGAGTGTCTGCGTCGCCGGCCACATCCATCAGCCGCATCTGCAGCGGAATGACCAGCCCGGCGGTGGTGCCCAGCAACAGGATGCTCAGCACCATCAGTGGCCAGTTCCCCATCACCGCCGTATACACCAGCGGCACGACCATCATCCCGAACAGCAGAACCAGAGCACCGCCGAACCGCGACCACGACGCCAGGTGCCCGGCCACCACGTTGCCGGCCGTGGCTCCGATGCCAAAAGCCGAAAGCGTCAGCGGGATCGCCCAGGCCGGGGCATTTGTCGTGGCGATCATGGCCGCCGAGAGGTAGGAATAGACCGCAAACACACCGCCAAAGCCGATCGCGCCCACCAGCAGCGTCAGCCAGACTGCTCGGTTTTGCAGCGCGCCCAGTTCGCGCACCGGGCTGGCGGCGGCATCAGGCCGTTCCAGCGGCGCGAACTTCAGGATCATCGCCGTGCTCAGCAATGCCAGCGCCGTCACGATGATGAAGCAACTGCGCCAGCCCAATGCCTGACCGATGGCCTCTGCGGCGGGAACCCCGACCACATTCGCCAGGGTCAGCCCCATCAGCACCTGCGCGACACCGGCAGCGCGCCGCCCCTTGGGCAGCATGTCGGCGGCGAACAGCATTGCGATCCCCAGATAGGCGCCGTGCGGCAATCCGGCCAGCACCCGCGTCCCGGTCAGCGCCATCATCCCCGGCATGAACGCCGACAGCAGGTTGGCCAACCCGAAAAAGCCGATCAGCGCCGCAAGAAAGATCTTGCGCGGAACCCGGGCGCCGAGCACGGCCAACACCGGTGCGCCGATCACCACGCCCAGGGCATAGCCGCTGACTGCGTGGCCGGCGCTGGGTTCGGGCACGCCATAATCCAGCGCGTAATAGGGCAGCAGGCCCATGGCGGCAAATTCCGAAACCCCGATGGCAAACGCCCCCAGCGCAAGCGAAAGGATCGTCCAGCGGGTGCGGCGTTCTTCATACATACCGGAATTCCATCGAGAGGGTCATGCTGCAATGCAGAATGAGACCATAATGCCTGTGGCGAGGGCGACAATGCGGCAGTGCACATAGGTGCCCTGCAGATATTGCATGGCGCTCCGAAGCCAGGGGGGCGGGGTGCCTTGCCGAGGGCACAGGGCGATGCGGGCTGTTCGCTTTGCTGTCGCGCTGCTAGGCATGGCCGCAACAGTCGGCGCCCGCTGAACCGGGCCAGGTGTTGAAAGGATCTTCGGAATGACGGTGCAACAGCTTGAAGAGATCGCCGGACAGGAGGCGCGTTTGCGCCTGACCGGCTTTGACGAGGCGCAGGCCTGGAAGCTTGGGTGTCTTCTGGTGGAGAAGGGCAGGGCCGAAGGCCGGCCGATCGTGGTGAACATCCGCACGCCGGACAGCACTCTGTTTCATGCGGCGCTGTCCGGTGCCACGCCGGACAATGACCACTGGGCGCGCCGCAAATCGAATGTGACCCTGCGCTACCACCGCGCCTCGCTTGCCGTCGGGCTGTCGTTCAAGGCCAAAGGCATCCTGGTTCCCGGCGCAGAGCACGGGCTGGACCCGCAGGAATACGCGGTGCACGGCGGCAGCTTTCCGGTCCGCCTGACATCGGGACGGGTGATCGCGGCTGTGACCGTCTCGGGACTGGCCTCGGAAGAGGATCACGCGATGGTCGTAGAGGCGCTTGGCAGCCTGTTGGGCTGAGACGGGACGAGACACGGCACATAACGTGCGGTGCCCTGCCGGGGCCAGACCACGGCACAGGGTGCTTCGGGCCGGATTTCTGTCGGAAACAGGCCCGATTGACCTAAGGGAACACGTCTTTTCGCCACACTTCCGGCTTGATCCGGGCGGCGCCAAACAATTTGTTACCTTTCATGGAGCAACCCGGTAGAAACACCGAGAAGCTCCTAGCGGGGGCAGGGATCGGTCAGCAGGTGCATTCGTCGGGATGAGCGTCACGGATACAGATCAGACGACATCGCAGCGTACGGCGTTCGCGGGCGATCTTCCGCTGGACGCGCTGATGGCCTGTCCGCAGTGCGACGCGCTGTATGTGGCGCAAATGCCCAAGGTCGGCGAGCGCGCGGTCTGCGCGCGCTGCCACACCGTGCTGATCGCGCCCAAGCGCAAGGCCGGGCTCAAGATCATCGCGCTGACCCTGTCGGTGATCATCCTGGTTGTGGCGGCGATGTTCTTTCCGTTCCTGACAATCAATGCCGCCGGTTTCGGCAACAAGGCATCAATCCTCGACTCGGCGTCGAGCTTCCAGTCCGGGCCGATGGTGTTCCTGTCGATCGCCGTGGCCGCAATGATCATCATCATTCCGCTGATCCGCACGCTGCTGATCCTGTATGTGCTGATCCCGATCGTCGGGGACCGCACGCCTTATGCCCATGCCAAACAGGCCTTTCGCCTGACCCAGAGGCTCAAGCCCTGGGCCATGGCCGAGATCTTCGCCATCGGGTGCGCCGTTGCACTGGTCAAGGTCGCCTCCCTTGCGCATATCGGGTTCGGCCCCGCCTTCTGGATGTTCACCGCGCTGGTGATCATCGTCCTCATCAATGACAACTACCTCTGCACATGGTCGGTATGGAAATCACTGGAACAGGATCCGGATCAGGTCTGACGGCGCGCGAGGCCGGCCTTGTGGCCTGCCGCCGCTGCGCCCGGGTCTGGCCGATGGGCACCGAAAGTTGCGGGCGCTGTGGCAGCCCGCTGCAGTCGCGCGACACCGCCAGCCTGAGCCGGGTCTGGGCGCTGTGGCTCGCCGGGGTGATCTGCTACATCCCAGCCAACACCAACCCGATGCTGATCACGCAGACGCTGTTGAGCAACTCCAAGAGCACCATTGTCGGTGGTGCGGTGGACCTCATTCACCATGGATCCATCGGCGTCGCAATCATCATCCTGATCGCAAGTGTGCTGATTCCGGTGGGGAAATTCCTCGCCATCGCCTATCTTGCCATCTCGGTGCGGCGGGGCTCGGGGATTTCGGCGGCGCGCCGTCACCACCTGTTCGAAGTCGTCGAGTTCATCGGCCGCTGGTCGATGATCGACGTGTTTGTGGTCGCCATCCTCAGTTCGCTGGTGCAGCTGTCAGTTGTAGCATCCATCCATCCCGGATCCGCTGCACTGACCTTTGCGCTGTCGGTGATCTTTACCATGTTGTCGGCGCAGGCGTTCGACACCCGTCTCTTCTGGGACACAACGGACCAAAGGAATGAAACTACGTGACTGACACTCCGCAAAACACCGGGGCTGCCACGCCCGGACAGGTTCCGATCAAGTCGGGTCGCAAGTCTTTCTGGGACACGTCCTCGATCATCTGGCTCATTCCGCTCATTGCGCTGGCCGTGGCGCTGGCCGCCGCCTGGCGCAACTACAACGATCAGGGTCCGCTGATCGAAGTGTCCTTCGAGAATGCCGCCGGCATCAAGGCCGACGAAACCAAACTGCGGTACCGTGACATTACGGTGGGCACGGTCGAAGAGATCAGCTTCAGCCCGGACCTGAGCGAGGTCATCGCCTCGATCCGCGTCGAAAAGAACCTGGCACCCTACATCAACGACGACGCCCAGTTCTGGATCGTGCGTCCCGAAGTCAGTGCGCGCGGGGTCTCCGGGCTCGATACCGTGCTGTCGGGGGTCTACATCCAGGGCAACTGGGATAACGAGCCGGGGCCCCTGCGGGAAACCTTCGAAGGCCTTGACGACGCACCGCTGCTGAAGCTGGGCCTCACAGGCATCACCTTCACGCTGCGGTCGCAGGAAAGCCTGCCGGGGGCCGGTACCCCGTTCCTGTACAAGGGTGTCGAGGTCGGCGTCGTCGGTGACTCGGTTGTCAACGAGGACGGCACCGGCGTCACTGCCGAGGCGGTGATCTACGAGCCCTACACAGCCTTTGTCACCACCTCGACCCGATTCTGGGACATCTCGGGGTTCAGCTTTTCGCTGGGTGCAGCCGGGGCACGGCTGAACTTCACCTCGCTGGCCTCGCTGATTTCCGGCGGCATCACCTTCGAGAACATCGGTTCCGGCGGCACGCCGCTGACCGAAGGCGCGGTCTATGATCTGTTCCCGGACGAAAACACCGCCCGGGATGATTTTCTGGTGGCCAGCGACGGTCAGGCCGTGGACGTCTCGATGGTGTTCGAGCAGAACATGGCGGGGCTTGGCGCCGGAGCCGCCGTCGAGCTGGGCGGCCTGCGGGTTGGTGAGGTCACCGGCATCAACGGCATTGTCGACAGCGACCGCTTTGGCGACAGCGACGTGCGCCTGATCGCCACCGCCCGTATCAATCCGGGCCGGATCGGTCTGGGTGACGAGGCGGGCGAGGAAGAACTGTTGAATTACCTCGAGGACCGGATCGCAGAGGGCATGCGCGCCCGGCTGACCAATGCCTCGATCTTTACCGGCGGCCTCAAGGTCGAGCTGGTGCAACTGCCGGGTGTGGCGGTTGCCGCGCTGGACCGTGCAGCCGAACCGCTGCCGCGCATTCCGACCGCCGACGCCAGCGTCACCGACGTCAGTGCAACGGCTCAGGGCGTGTTGCAACGGGTGAACGACCTGCCGATCGAAGAGGTGATGCAGTCGATCACCGATTTCCTCGACAATGCCTCTGCCCTGATCGGCAGCGAAGAACTGCAGAAGGCCCCGGCCGAGCTGACCGGCATTCTCGCCGCGGTGCGCGGTGTTGCCGAAAGCGAGGGCGTGCAGGCGATGCCTGACCAGATCAGTGCCCTGCTGACAGACCTTCAGGGCACGAGTGCCACACTGAGCCGTGTCATCACCGTGCTGGAGGATCAGGATGCCGCGGGCAAACTGACCACCGCCATCGATAACGTCGGCATTGCAACCGAAACCCTGCCGGACCTGGTCGCAGACATCCGCGCGGTACTGGCCAATGCCCAGGAAGTGCCGCTGGCCGAACTGTCGCAGAACGTGACCGACCTTCTGGCCTCGGCCGAAGCGCTGCTGACGCAGGCCGATGCCCTGGTTGGCGGTGCGGATGTGCAGGCGCTGCCGGCTGAGCTGCGCGGCATCCTTGCCTCGGTGCGCGAGGTGACCACCAGCGCCGCGGTACAGGCCCTGCCAACCCGCGTGACCGAACTGCTGGCCGGCCTCCAGGGCACCAGCACCCGGCTGGACGGCATGATCGCCACGCTGCAGGAGCAGGACACCGTCGGAAAACTGAACGGCGCCATCGACAATGTCGGCACCGCCACCGACAGCCTGCCGGATCTCATGACCGACATCCGCGCGTTGCTGGCCAAGGCCGAGGCCCTGCCGCTCGAGCAGTTGTCGCAGGATGTGTCGGACTTGCTGAGCACCGCCGAGGCGTTGATCGCCAACGAGGATGTGCAGGCGGTTCCGGTGGAACTGCGCCGCATCCTTGCCTCGCTCAGCGACGTGACCACCAGCGCCGATGTGCAGGCCCTGCCGACGCGGGTGACCGAGTTGCTGACCGGCTTGCAGGACAGTTCCGCCACGCTCAGCCGTCTGCTGCGCGATGTGGAAACCCAGGACACCGTGGGCAAGCTGACCGCCGCCGTGAACGATGTCGCCACCGCCGCAGAAGGACTGCCGGCGCTGATGCAAGAGGCGCGCGGCATCGTGCAGAACGCCAACGAGATCCCGCTCGACAGGCTTTCGGATCAGGCGACGCAGTTGCTGGCCTCGGCCAATGCGCTGGTGGATCAGGAATCCACGCGGGCGCTCCCCGGTGAGCTGAACGAGGCGCTGCAATCGGTGCAGGACGTGCTGACGGCGATGCAGGACGGCGGCCTGGTCAACAACGCCAATGCCACGCTGGCCTCTGCCCGCGATGCGGCCGATGCGATCGCACAGGCCTCGGCCACGCTGCCGCGTCTGGCAGCGGACCTGCGCGCGGTGGCAAATCAGGCCGGCACGACCCTGTCCGCCTATGCCGACGATTCAAGCTTCACCCGCGAGACACGGGGCGCGATCCGGCAGATCCAGTCTGCCGCCGAGGCAATCGAACGCCTTGCGCGCACCATCGAACGCAATCCGAATTCGCTGATCCTGGGACGGTAATGTAATGAAGACTCATCTCTTTCCAAAAGGCCTTCTTGTGGCCGCAACCCTGTCCGTGGCTGCCTGTTCGGGGGGCGACATCCGCTATGCCACACCGGCGATCGAACCCACGGTCAAGGTGTCGTCGCGCTATCGCAGCCTCGAGGTGGTCGAGGTGACGCTGCCGACCTATGCCGCCACCGAAGAGATATTTCTTCAGCAGCCCGATGGCGCGATCGAGGCGCTGGGGCCACTTTGGGCAGACCTGCCGGCGCGCGCGATGACCCTGCAACTGGCGCGCGACCTGGGCGCCATCACCGGGGCCACCGTTGCGCCGGAACCCTGGCCGTTCCGCGGCTTTTCCGACGCGCGCGTCGATGTGCGCTTCGAGGAAATGGTCGCCACCACTTCGGGGCAGTTCCGCATCGCCGGGCAGTACTTTGTCGCCCCCGAACAGGAGGGAGGCGAGCGCTCGGGCAGCTTTGCCATCGCGGTGCCGTTGCCCGAGGATGCCAGCGCGTCGCAGATTGCTGCCGCCCGCGGCGCCGCGACCCTGACTCTGGCCGAACAAATCGCCCGCTCCGGCCTGCGCTGAACCGGATCACGCGGCCTGCGATCTGCCCGCCACGGCCCGGCGCCGTGGCGGATTGCGGCGTTCAGGGGCCAAAATCCCGTTGATCCTGTCGGTCCGCGCACTATGCTGCGCTTGCAAATCATCGGGACATATCATGGATTTCATCGCACAAGCGACGGCCCTTGTGGGCGGCACAATGGTTCTTCTCCGGCGGATGAGCGCGCCTGCCGTGCAGGCGGTGGGGCTGTCGCCAACCATCCCCGAAGCCAGGAAGCAGGGCATCATGACCCTGAAGATGCCCACGGCAAAGGGTTGGGAGCCGGGTCACGCGCCAACCGCGGCACAGGGCCTGAAAGTCAACGCCTTTGCCTCGGGGCTGAAGCATCCGCGCTGGATCGAAGTGCTGCCCAACGGTGACGTGCTGGTCGCCGAGGCGTTGCAGCAGGAACGTCCGCCCACCAGCCTGATGGACCGGGTGATGCTGGCGACGATGAAACGCGCCAAGGCCGTGGGCAACAGCGCCAACCGCATCAGCCTGTGGCGCGATCCCAATGGTGATGGCGTCGCCGAAGTGCGCGAGGTGTTTCTTGAAGGCCAGAACCAACCTTTTGGCATGGCGCTTGTCGGCGACACTTTCTACGTCGGCAACACCGACGGCATCGTCGCCTTTCCCTATACCGAAGGCGCCTCGGCGCTGACGGGTCCGGGCCGCAAACTGGTGGATTTCAAACCGGGCGGGCACTGGACCCGCAGCCTGATTGCCTCGCCCGACGGCACCAGGATCTACGCCGGTGTCGGGTCGCTGTCCAACATCGGTGACGATGGCATGGAGGCCGAAGAGGGCCGGGCGGCGATCTGGGAACTGGATCTGGCCACGGAACAGGCCCGGATCTTTGCCTCGGGTCTGCGCAACGCGGTCGGCACCGCCTGGGAGCCGGTGACGGGCAAGCTGTGGACCGTTGTGAACGAACGTGACGGGCTGGGCGACGAGACGCCGCCGGATTACCTGACCAGCGTCACCGACGGCGGTTTCTACGGCTGGCCCTACTGCTATTGGGGCCAGACGGTGGATGACCGGGTGCCGCAGGATGCAGAGCTTGTCGCCCGGGCGATCACACCGGATTACGCGCTTGGCGGCCATACCGCTTCGCTGGGGCTGTGCTGGATGCCCGAAGGCACGCTGCCGGGGTTTGGCGATGGCATGGTGATCGGCCAGCACGGATCCTGGAACCGCTCGACGCTCAGCGGTTACAAGCTGATCTTCGTGCCGTTCAGCGATGGCAAGCCGTCCGGGCCGCCGCGCGACATCCTGTGGGGCTTCCTCTCCGAGGATGAAAAGGTGTCTTATGGCCGCCCCGTCGGCGTGGCGATCGGTCCGGATGGCAAGTCCCTGCTCATGGCCGATGACGTCGGTGACGTGATCTGGCGCGTCACCGGCGCCTGATCAGGCGCCACCGCGTGCCCGGCGCGTGGTGGCATCCCCGGGTTTTCAGAACCCCACGGCCTGTCCATCCTTGCGCGGATCGGATCCCGCGACATAGCCGCCGGAGGCCAGCCGGTGCACCAATTGCGCGCCGCCAAAGCCAAAAGCACTGTCCGGTGCCTCGACCACAATATCATGGCCCAGCGCCGACAGGTATTCGCGGGTCTCAAGCGGCAGGGCGGTTTCGCAGGCCACCTCGACCCCGGAGGTAAAGCGCCAGCGCGGCGCATCCACCGCCGTCTGCACATCCTGGCCCCAAAGCTGCGTGCGCATCGTCATCATCACATGGCCCTGTGCCTGCATCGGCCCGCCCATGACACCAAAGCTCATCAGCGGCGCGCCGTTCTGCATCAGGAATCCGGGGATGATGGTGTGGAACGGTCGCTTACCCGGTGCCACAAGGTTGGGGTGGCCGGGGCGCAGCGAGAATCCTGCGCCACGGTTCTGCAGGCTGATGCCCGTGTCGGGCACCACCACGCCCGAGCCGAAGCCGGCATAGTTCGACTGGATGAAGGACACCATCATGCCACTCGCATCCGCCGTGCTCAGATAGACGGTGCCGCCGTTCCTTGGCGCGCCGGAGCCGAAATCCTGGGCCCTGTCCGAACGGATCAGCCCGGCGCGTGATGCGAGATATCCGCCGTCGAGCAGAGCCTGCGGCGTCACATCCTGCATGTGGCTGGCGTCGGCGACATAGGCGTGAAGATCCGCAAAGGCCAGCTTGATCGCTTCGATCTGCAGGTGGATGGCCTGTGGTGCGTCAGGGCCGAAGTCACGCACCGGTGTGTGATCCAGAATGCCCAGTGCCATCAGCGCGGCGATGCCCTGACCGTTGGGCGGAATTTCGTGCAGGTCGACCCCGTCAAACCCCATGCTGACGGTGCCGCACCATTCCGGGACAAAACCCGCCAGATCCGACCCGGTCAATGCGGCTCCGTGTTCGCGGGCATAGGCGGCGATCCTTTCCGCAAGCGCCCCTTCGTAGAAGTCCCGGCCCCTGGTCTCTGCGATCCGGATCAGGCTGGCGGCGAGGGCGCGATTCACAAACCGCTCGCCGGCGCGCGGTGCGCGGCCCTGCGGCAGAAACGCATCGGCAAACCCGGGCTGGGCGCCCAGGGTGTCGCCGCCGATCTCCCATAATTTGCCAATGACCGGCGAGACCGCGAAACCGTTTTCGGCATAGCCCACCGCCGGTGCCAGCAGCGTGGCAAAGTCCAGTGTACCGAACCGGTCCGACAGCGCCGCCCAGGCGGCGATGGCCCCGGGCACGGTGACGCTGTTCCAGCCGCGGAACGGCATCTTGTCCTGCCCGGCAAAACGTTCGGGGGACCAGCCCATCGGCGCAGGCCCCGAGGCATTCAGACCGTGCAGCTCCGCGCCATCCCACAGGATACAAAAGGCGTCTGATCCCAAGCCGTTGCCGGTGGGTTCCACCACAGTCAGCGCGGCGGCCGTGGCAATCGCGGCATCCACGGCATTGCCGCCCTGTGCCAGCATCGACAGGCCCGCCTGCGCGGCAAGGGGATGTGAGGTCGACACCATGTTGTCGGCGAGGACAGGAGAGCGGCGCGAGGCGTAGAGGGGATCATGACGCAGGTGCATGGAGGGCCTTTCTCGGGTGGTCGTGGGCCGCGGCGTTGCAACAGGCAACAGGCAACAGCAGCCGGAGCCTAGACCGCCAGTGCGCCAAAGCCCAGACCGTTTGCATGCAAACCCGGCCGACCGGCCCGCCGCGCGCCTCCGAAGGCAGCCGGGCCATCGGATTTTCGCCGGAGTTCGGTAACGACCATCGCTTTCTCAGGCGTGCCGCAGCTGAAATTCGAGCGTTTTTTTATTCAATGATCAAAAAATGAACCAACATTCTTGACCGCGCTTCAATCCCGCCCCTACGGTCACGGATATAAGAAACGTCCCATTCCGACAGCCAGAGGATTTTCCCATGTCCAACCGTGTTTTGTTGCCGCACGCCGGCCCGATCAGCCGCCGTGGTCTTATCAAGGGAGGTCTTGCGACCGCCGCCGCCACGACCCTGCCGTTGCGCGCCTTTGCGCAGGAACCGGTGTCGGTCGCGGGAATCTACACCGTGCCGGTCGAGCAGCAGTGGGTCAGCCGCATCCACGCCGCAGCGGAAGCTGCCAGGTCGGCAGGCCAGATCAGCTATACCTTCTCGGAAAACACCGCGAACACCGACTACCCGCGCGTGATGCGGGAATATGCCGAAAGCGGCGTCAAGCTGATCGTGGGCGAGATCTTCGGCGTCGAGCAGGAGGCGCGCGAAGTGGTGCTGGATTATCCCGACACCGCTTTCCTGCTGGGCTCGTCGCTGCCGGCCGACCCGGCCTATCCCAACCTCGCGGTCTTTGACAATTACATTCAGGATGCCTCGTATCTGTCTGGAATCGTTGCAGGTGCAATGACCGAAACAGGCAAGATCGGCATGGTCGGCGGTTTCCCGATCCCCGAGGTCAACCGCCTGATGCACGCCTTCATGGCCGGGGTGCGCGAAACCCGCCCCGACGCGACCTTCCAGGTCAGCTTCATCGGATCCTGGTTCGATCCGCCCAAGGCCAAGGAAACGGCGTTTGCGATGATCGAGAGCGGGGCGGATCTGCTTTATGCCGAACGCTTCGGGGTGTCGGATGCCGCGCAGGAAAAGGCCATTCTCGCCATCGGCAATGTCATCGACACGCAGGCGGAATACCCGGAAACGGTGGTCGCCTCGGCGCTCTGGCATTTCGAGCCGACACTGCAGGCGGCGCTGGCCAGCATCGCCGCAGGCAGCTTCGAGGCGGCGGACTATGGCGTGTATTCGTTCATGAAAGAGGGCGGATGCTCGCTGGCTCCGCTGGGCACCTTCGAGGGCAAGGTGCCGCAGGGCGCGCTGGATCTGGTGGCCGAAAAAGAGGCGGCGATCAAATCCGGCGACCTGGTGGTCGAGATCGACGATTCCGAGCCGACCTCGATCTGATGGCTCTCGCAGCGGTGGCGCAGGGCGATCCGGTCCTGCGTCTGAGCGGAATCACCAAGCGCTTTGGCGCGCTTGTCGCCAATGACAGCATCAGCTTTGACCTTGCCCGCGGCGAGGTCATGGCGTTGCTGGGCGAAAACGGTGCCGGCAAGACAACTCTGATGAACATCCTGTTCGGCCACTACAGCGCCGATTCCGGGGAGGTCGAGGTGTTCGGTCATCCCCTGCCACCTGGTCAGCCGGGGGCCGCGCTCAGGGCCGGTGTCGGCATGGTGCATCAGCACTTCACGCTTGCCGACAACATGAGCGTGCTGGACAACATCCTGCTGGGGACCGAGCCCTTCTGGAAACTTGGTATCGGGCGGGCGGCGGCGCGCGCCCGGGTGGCGGCATTGGCGCAGGACTTTGGCCTGTGGGTGGATCCGGACGCGGTGGTGGCCGGCCTGTCGGTGGGCGAACGGCAACGGGTCGAAATCCTCAAGGCGCTGTACCGCGACGCCAAGATCCTGATCCTGGACGAGCCGACCGCCGTGCTCACGCCGCAGGAAACCGACGCGCTGTTCGTCACCCTGCGCCGCGCCGTCGCCCTGGGGCTGTCGGTGATCTTCATCAGCCACAAGCTGCACGAAGTCATGGCGATTTCCGCGCGCGTTCTGGTGCTGCGTCACGGCAGACTGGTGGGCACGGTGGCGACGGCAGAGACCGACCGGCACCGGCTGGCCGAAATGATGGTCGGGGCGGAAATCACCCCGCCCGCGCCCTCCAGGGCCACCCCTGGTGCGCCGCTGCTGGTGCTGGACCGCGTTTCCACCGCGCCGCAGGGGCAGCGCCCGGGCCTGCGCGAGGTGTCGTTGTCCCTGCGGGCCGGGCAGATCACCGGCCTTGCCGGGGTTTCCGGCAACGGTCAGGGCGCGCTGGCCGATCTGCTGTCCGGGCTGGTCTCGCCCCGGCAGGGCCGGTTCGAGATTGCCGGGCAGGAGGTGGCACAATGGTCCCCCCGCGCCGCCATCGCGGCACAGATCGGGCGCATCCCCGAGGACCGGCACCGCACCGGAACGATTGCCGATTTCACCCTGACGGAAAACGCGATTCTGGAAACCTACGGCAACCGGCCGCACAGCCGCGACGGCTGGATGAACTGGCGCGCGGCGCAACGCTGGACCGAGAACCTCATCGCGCTTTACGACGTCCGTTGCCCGGGGCCGGGCACCCGCATCCGGTTGCTGTCGGGGGGCAATATGCAAAAGCTCATACTGGGCCGGGTGCTGGAAGAAGCGCCGAAAGTCATCCTTGCCAACCAGCCGGTGCGCGGGCTGGACATCGGCGCGGTCACCTATGTGCAGAACCAGCTGCTGGCGGCGCGCGACGCGGGTGCCGCCGTGCTGCTGATTTCCGAGGATCTGGACGAGATCCTGACCCTGTCGGACGTGATCCACGTGATTTCCGAAGGACGGCTTTCGCCTGGCTTCCCGCGTGGCACCATGAAGCCTGCGGATCTGGGTCAGTGGATGGCCGGGCAGGGGTTCGATCATGCGGCTTGAGGCGATTGCCAGCCCGACGCTGGTCCGCTCGCTCGGGCTGCCTGCGCTGGCACTTGTGGCGACCTTTGTCGTTGGAGGGCTGCTTGCCATGCTGGCGGGGGCCGATCCGCTGGCGACCTTCGGGCTGATCGTCAAGGGGGCGGCGGGCTCGAGGTTCGCGCTTCTGGAAACGCTCAACCGGGCGACACCGCTGATTTTTACCGGTCTGGCGGTGGCGGTCGCCTTCCGCGCCCGGCTTTGGAACATCGGCGCCGAGGCGCAGCTCTATGCCGGGGCGCTGATCACGGTGCTGATCGGCACCAGACTGGCGCTGCCGGGGCCGGTGCTGATCCCGCTGATGGGGCTCGGGGCGCTGCTGGCCGGAGGGGTGGTTCTGCTGGGGCCGGTGCTGTTGAAAACCCGGCTGGGGGTGGACGAGGTGGTCACCACGCTGCTGTTCAATTTCATCATGCTGCTGCTGATCTCGCTGCTGCTCGAGGGGCCGATGAAGGATCCGCTGGGTATGGGCTGGCCGAAATCCGAGGCGATCCCCCGCGACGCCCGCCTGCCGCGGATTGTCGACGGGCTGCGGCTGCACTGGGGTTTCGGGCTGGCGCTGCTGTCGGCGGTGGCGATCTGGGTGATCCAGACCCGCACCACGCTGGGCTATGAAATCCGCGCGGTCGGACTGAATGCCGAGGCGGCACGGTTCGCCGGCGTGCCTGTGGGGGCGGTCATGGTCAAGACGGCGCTGCTGTCCGGTGGGCTGGCGGCGCTGGCGGGCTATTCCGAAGTGGCCGGGCTCAAGGGCAATCTGACGCTCGACCTGTCACCGGGCTTTGGCTACACCGGCATCGTCGTGGCGATGCTGGCGCTGCTGCACCCGCTGGGTGTCGTGGTCTCGGCGCTGTTTGTTGCCGGCATCTTTGTGGGCGCCGATGGCATGAGCCGTGCGGCCGAGGTGCCGACATATATTGCCGATATCCTGCTGGCTTGCGCCCTGCTGTTCATGGTGCTGGCGATCCTGCTGACCAAATTCAGGGTTCTGCGGGGATGAGCGAGATTGTCGATATCCTGATCTCGGCCAGTTTCTGGGCGGCTGTGCTGCGCATCGCCTCGCCGCTGATCTTTGCCACCATGGGCGAGTTGATCTGCGAACGCGCCGGGGTCCTCAACCTCGGGATCGAGGGGATCATGGTGATCGGCGCCTTTTCCGGGTGGATCGCGGTCTATTCCGGCCTGCCGCTCTGGGGCGGGGTGGCGGTGGCGATGCTGGCGGGCATGGGCTTTGGCGCGCTGCATGCGGTGCTGACGGTGCCCTTCGGGCTGTCGCAGCACGTGGTTGGCATCGGCATCACCCTGCTGGCCACCTCTTCGGCCTACTATGCCTATCGCCTGAGCCTGCCGCAGGTGACATCGCCGCCGCGCATCGAGCCGTTCCAGCCGGTGCAAATTCCCGGCCTGTCCGATCTGCCCTTTGTCGGCCCGGCGCTGTTTTCCCAGACCCCTCTGACATACTTTGCCTTTCTTACCGTGCTGGTGGTGGCGCTGGTCTTGTACCGCACGCCGCTGGGGCTGGCGCTGCGGGCGGTGGGGGAAAATCCGGGTGCGGTCGAGGCGCAGGGCCTGTCGGTCACCGCCCTGCGGATGGGGGCGGTCATTTTCGGGTCGGGGCTGATGGCTGTGGGCGGGGCGTTCCTGACCATTTCGGCCTTTTCGTCGTTCTTCTTCGAGATGGTGAACGGGCGGGGATGGATCTGTATCGCGCTGGTGGTGTTCGGTGCCTGGTCGCCGTCGCGCGCGCTGCTTGGCGCCCTGCTGTTTGCCGCCTTCGACGCGCTGCAGATCCGACTACAGCAGACAGGCTTTGGCACCCTGGTGCCCTATCAGGTGTTCCTGATGATCCCCTATGTCTTGTCGATACTGGCGCTGATCCTGATGTCGCGCCGTGCCAATGTGCCGGCCGCCCTGATGGTGCCCTACAACCGCGGAGAGCGCTGATGGCCGATTTCGATCTACTGGTGAAAGACGGCACGCTGCCCGACGGATCCCACGCCGACATCGGCATCCGCGGCGACCGGATTGCCGCGATCGGGGCGTTGGCCGGGGCGCAGGCGGGCGAGGTGATCGACGCCGGAGGCGATCTGGTCGCGCCGCCCTTTGTCGATCCGCATTTCCATCTCGACGCGACACTCAGTTATGGCACGCCGCGGATCAACGCCTCCGGCACCCTGCTCGAGGGGATATCGCTGTGGGGCGAGTTGCGCGACACCGCAACCGTGGACCAGATGATCAACCGCGCGCTGACCTATTGCGACTGGGCGGTGTCGCTGGGGCTGCTGGCGATCCGCAGCCATGTCGACACCACGCCGGACCATCTGAACACCGTCACCGCGATGCTCGAGGTGCAGCGCCTCGTGAAACCCTATCTCGATCTGCAACTGGTGGCCTTTCCGCAGGACGGGCTGTACCGCAGCCCGACCGGGCGGGCGAACCTGTTGCGGGCGCTGGACATGGGGGTGAATGTCGTTGGCGGCATCCCGCATTTCGAGCGCACGATGGAGGAGGGCCGCACCTCGGTCCGCGATCTGTGCGAAATTGCCGCCGAGCGTGGCCTGCCGGTCGATCTGCATTGTGACGAAACCGACGATCCGCAAAGCCGTCATATCGAGACGCTGGCGTATCATGCGCAGCGCCTGGGTCTGCAGGGCCGTGTGGCAGGCTCGCATCTTACCTCGATGCATTCGATGGACACCTACTATGTCTCGAAACTTCTGCCGCTGATCGCCGAGGCGGGAGTCGCCGCCATCCCCAACCCGCTGATCAACATTGTGCTGCAGGGACGGCATGACAGCTATCCCAAGCGGCGCGGGCTGACCCGGGTAAAAGAGATGCAGGCCCTCGGCATCACCGTCGGCTGGGGCCAGGACTGTGTGCGGGATCCGTGGTATTCGCTGGGCACCGGCGACATGCTCGACGTCGCGTTCATGGGGCTGCACGTGGCGCAGATGACCTCGCCCGACGAGATGCGGCGCTGTTTCGACATGGTGACGACGCAGAACGCCGCGATCATGGGGTTGGAAGATTACGGCCTGCACGAGGGCGCGGTGGCCTCGCTGGTGGTTCTGGACGCGGGTGATCCGGTCGAGGCGGTGCGGCTGCGGCCCGACCGGCTGGCCGTGGTGTCCAAGGGCCGGGTCGTGTCACGCAAGACGCGCAACGATGCCCGGTTGCGGCTGGAGGGCCGCCCCGGGACCGTGCGGCGTCGGCACTGATCCGGGGCCGGAACCCGCGCTGACCGCATAGCCGGGGGGCGGCGCGCTGCCACGCCGCAGCTTGTCCCCGCGCCGACCCCTCGGGGCGTCACCGCCGCTTCATCGCGTCCAGCAGCGCCGACCCCAGTGCGCCCGTCGCGTCGCTTTTTGCGGGCGCGGCCGTGGTCACTTGCTTGGCTCTGCCCTGTGGTTTGCCGCCCTTCGGTCCCCGCTCGGCCCGGTCTTCACGGGCGGATGACCCGCCGTCCTTGCGCATGCTCAGACCGATCCGCTTGCGCGGAATGTCGACCTCGGTCACCCGGACGCGGACCACATCGCCGGCCTTGACGACCTCATGCGGGTCCTTGACGAACTTGTCGGCAAGCTGGCTGACATGCACAAGCCCGTCCTGATGCACGCCGATGTCCACAAAGGCGCCAAAGGCGGCAACGTTGGTCACCGTGCCCTCGAGCACCATGCCGGATTTGAGATCCTTGATATCCTCGACCCCGTCGGCAAAGACCGCCGTCTTGAAACTCGGGCGCGGGTCGCGTCCCGGTTTTTCCAGTTCGGACAGGATGTCGCGCACCGTGGGCAGACCAAAATTGTCATCGACGAACTGATCGGCCCGCAGCTGGCGCAGCGGCGACGGATCCCCCATCAGCGCGCGCAGGTCGCGCCCGCAGGCCTGCACGATGCGGCGCGCGACGCCATAGGCCTCGGGGTGGACCGAAGAGGCGTCCAGTGGCTCGGCACCGTCGCGGATGCGCAGGAAACCGGCACATTGCTCAAAGGCCCGGGGGCCCAGCCGCGCGACCTTGAGCAACTCCTTGCGTGACTTGAAGGCCCCCGCGCCGTCACGATGCGCGACGATGGCTTCCGCCAGTCCCGGCCCCAGCCCCGAGACATGCGCCAGCAGGGGCGCCGAGGCGGTGTTGAGATCGACGCCGACAGCGTTCACCGCATCCTCGACCACCGCCTCGAGTGACCGGTCCAGCCGCGATTGGTCGACGTCGTGCTGGTACTGGCCAACACCGATGCTTTTGGGTTCGATCTTCACCAGCTCGGCCAGCGGATCCTGCAGGCGGCGGGCGATCGACACCGCGCCGCGCAGCGACACATCGAGGTCGGGAAATTCCCGTGCTGCCAGTTCCGAGGCGGAATAGACCGAGGCGCCGGCCTCCGAGACCACCACCTTGGTCGGCTTCTGCACATCCTTCGGCAACAGCGACAGGGTATCCGCGACCAGCCGCTCGGTCTCGCGGCTGGCGGTGCCGTTGCCGATGGCGATCAGTTCGACCCCGTGCCGGGTGATCAGCCGCAGGATCGCCGCTTCGGCACCGCGCAGGTCGTTCTTGGGCTGGAACGGGTACAGCGTTTCGGTCGCCAGAACCCGGCCGGTGGCATCCACCACCGCCGCCTTGACCCCGGTGCGGATGCCGGGATCGAGGCCGAGCGTGGCGCGCGCTCCGGCAGGGGCGGCCAGCAGCAGATCCTTCAGATTGCGGGCGAACACCTCGATCGCCTCGTCATGCGCGCGGGCGCGCAGGTCGCCCAGCAGATCCAGCATCATCGTCGAGCTGAGCTTCACCCGCCAGGTCCAGCCCGCGATCTTGCGCAGCCAGGTGTCTCCGGGACCGACGCCAGGGATGCCGATGTACTTGCACACGATGCCTTCGGCGCGCGCGGCACCGGTTTCCGGTTCCGGAGCGATATCGACATAGACCACGCCCTCTTTCGAGGCGCGCAGCATTGCCAGCGCCCGGTGCGACGGCACCTTGGACCAGAGTTCGGAATGGGCGAAATAGTCGGAAAACTTGGCGCCCTTTTCTTCCTGTCCCGCGATCACCCGGGCGGTCAAAAGCGCCTCGCGGTGCATGAAGCTGCGCAGATCACCCAGCAGCGCGGCATTCTCGCTCAGCCGTTCGGCGAGGATGTCGCGCGCGCCCTCCAGTGCCTCCTTGGTGCCGGGCACGGCCTCGCTGACATAGCGTTCGGCCAGTTTCTCCGGAACCGCGGCGCGGTCGGACAGGATCATCTCGAGCAGCGGTTCCAGTCCGTTTTCCCGCGCGATCATCGCCTTGGTGCGGCGCTTGGGCTTGAACGGCAGATAGATGTCTTCCAGCACGGCCTTGGTTTCGGCCTGCGCCAGCGCGCGGGCCAGAGCGTCGGTCATCTTGTCCTGCGTGCGGATCGAGTCGACGATCGCGGCGCGCCGGGATTCGAGTTCGCGCAGATAGGTCATGCGGTCGGCCAGTTTGCGCAACTGGGTGTCGTCCAGACCGCCGGTCGCTTCCTTGCGGTAGCGGGCGACAAACGGCACGGTCGCGCCGCCGTCGAGCAGGGCAATCGCCGAAGCCACCTGATCCGGCCGGGCCGCGATTTCGGTCGCGATGGTCTGTGCGATACGCTGAGCGGTGTCCATGTGCGCCTCCTGTGAGATTCCGGGAGCCGAGACATACCGTTCCGTGCTGCGCGCGCCAAGGGGGTGTTTGTGCTGCCGCACGGCTGATTTGGGCGATCCGCCCGGTTGTGTCCGGCGCGCCAACAGGCCATCAGATCGGAAAGGGACGGGAATCAGGAAAGGTACTGACGTGCACACAGAGCCCCGGTCCAACACCTCTGTCCGCGATTCCGGCCGCCAAACGCGCCTGACCCGTGCCGGCGTCGGCTGTCTGCGCCGGGGGGGGCCGGCATGACGGCGCGGGCGATCATGATCCAGGGCACAGGGTCGAACGTCGGCAAATCCATGCTGGTGGCGGGGCTGTGCCGCGCGGGGCTCAGGCGGGGCCTGTCCGTGGCTCCGTTCAAACCCCAGAACATGTCCAACAACGCCGCCGTAACCGAGGACGGCGGCGAGATCGGGCGCGCTCAGGCGTTGCAGGCGCTGGCCTGCGGACGGGCGCCAAGCGTGCACATGAACCCGGTGTTGCTGAAGCCCGAAAGCGATACCGGAGCGCAGGTCGTGGTGCAGGGGCGGGCGGTCAGCCGCCTTGAGGCGCGCGACTTTGGCGGCGCGCGCGGGGCGTTGCTGGCGCCGGTGCTCGACAGCTTTGCCGTTCTGGCGCAGACCGCCGACCTGATCATTGTCGAGGGCGCGGGCAGTCCGGCAGAAACCAACCTGCGCCGGGGGGACATCGCCAACATGGGCTTTGCCCGCGCCGCCGGAGTGCCGGTGGTCCTGGCCGGAGACATCGACCGCGGCGGGGTGATCGCACAGATTGTCGGCACCCATGCGGTGCTTGACCCGCAGGACGGCGCCATGGTGGCGGGGTTTCTGGTCAACAAGTTCCGTGGGGAGGTGGCGCTGTTCGACGACGGCTACAGCGATATCGCGGCGCGCACCGGCTGGCGGGGGTTCGGCGTGCTGCCGTGGTTTGACCGCGCGCATCTGCTGCCCGCCGAAGACGCGGTGGATCTCGGCCGCTCGACCGGCGACGGCGCGTTTCACATCGCCTGTCCGATGCTGTCGCGCATCGCCAACTTTGACGACCTCGATCCGCTGGCAGCGGAACCCGGCGTGCGCCTGTCGATGATCCCGCCGGGCCGGCCGCTGCCGGGGGATGCGGACCTCGTGATTCTGCCGGGTACGAAATCGACGCGCGGCGATCTGGCGTTTCTGCGCGCGCAGGGCTGGGACGTCGACCTGGCAGGCCATCTGCGGCGGGGCGGCAAGGTGCTGGGAATCTGCGGCGGCTATCAGATGCTGGGGACGCGGATCGACGACCCCGAGGGGCTAGAGGGCGCACCGGGCGGCGAGGCGGGCCTCGGGCTGCTGGAGGTGCAGACGCTGATGGCGCGCGACAAGACCCTGACGCGTGTCACCGCCCGGCATCTGGCCACCGATACCGCGCTTTCCGGTTATGAAATCCACATCGGTCGCACGGCGGGGCCGGACACCGCGCGCGCCTTTGCACAGGTCGGCACCGCGTTCGACGGGGCGCAGTCGCGGGACGGGCAGGTTGCGGGCACTTATCTGCACGGGTTGTTTGCCGACGACCGCTTTCGCGCCGCCTGGCTGGCGCAGATGGGATCCGCCGCCGCGCCGCAGGCCTACGGGCAGAGCGTCGAGGACACTCTGGACGCCCTGGCGGCACATATGGAGCGGCATCTGGATGTCTCGGCCCTTCTGGACGCCGCGCGCCCGGTCGGGCCCAACAAATCTTGACGGAGTACAAAATGCCGCAAATCAGCCTGATCACCGGCGGTGCCCGATCCGGCAAGAGCCGCTTTGCCGAAGACCTAGTGCGATCCTGGGGCGGTCAGCCGGTCTATATCGCCACTGCCGAGGCGCTGGATGGCGAGATGACCCAGCGCATCGCCGCCCACCGCACCCAGCGCGGTCCCGGCTGGACCCTGATCGAGGAACCGTTGGATCTGTGCGCTGCCCTGGGGCGCAGCGACGGGCAGGGGCCGCGTCTGGTGGATTGCATGACGCTGTGGCTGTCAAACCTGATGCTGCAGGAACGCGATGTCACAGCGGCGCTGGAGCAACTGCTGGTTACCCTCGCGGCGCAGACCAGTCCTGTCGTTCTGGTCACCAACGAAGTCGGCTCCGGCATCGTGCCGGCCTCTGCCCTCGGGCGCGATTACCGCGACAGATGCGGCTGGATGAACCAGAAGTTGGGGGCGGTCGCGGACAGGATCGACCTGGTTGTCTGCGGCCATCCGCTGCGGGTGAAGTGACACCGGCAGCCGACACCCCCGGGGCGCAGCCGCCGCACCCCCGGGATGGGTAAACCCTTCTCAGGGCGGTATTTCATGCGCGGGCGCCGCACCGTACAGCGGTGCGGCACGCCGGGGGTCAGGCCCGTCCCGTACTGGGGAATTCGATGTTGATCTCGAGGCTCGACCATTCGTCGCCGCGGTCCATCTTGATCTCGACCGCGTCCTTGTCGATCTTCATGTGACGGCGGATCACCTCAAGGATGTCGCGTTGCAGCTCGGGCAGGCAGTCGGGCCCGGAGCCGGCGCTGCGTTCATGGGCCAGCAGGATCTGCAGGCGATCCTTGGCGGTCTGGGCCGACCGGGTCTTGCGGGGGCGGAGCGAAAAACCGAACATCGTTATGCCGTCCGCCCGAACAGACGCCCGAACAGGCCGGGGCGGCGGTCAAAGTCCAGCCGCATCTCGATCTGCTCGCCGGTCAGCCGCGCCACCGCATCCATATAGGCCGCCGAGGCCGCCGAGGGGTCATCCATCGTCACCGGCACCCCTTCGTTCGAGGCCCGCAATACCGCGGTGCTTTCCGGCACGATGCCCAGCAGCGGCACCGCCAGGATTTCGAGCACGTCGTCCACCGTCATCATCTCGCCCCTGGCGATGCGCTGTGCATCATAGCGGGTCAGCAGCACCTGCGCCTTGATCGGCTCGGCCCCGGGGCGTTCCGCGCGCTGGGTCTTGCTGTTGAGCAGGCCCAGCACCCGGTCGCTGTCACGCACGGACGAGACTTCGGGGTTGGTCACCACAACCGCCTCGTCGGCAAAGTACATCGCCAGCTGGGCGCCACGCTCGATTCCGGCAGGGCTGTCGCAGATGATATAGTCAAACTCCTCGCGCAACTCGTTCAGCACCTTTTCGACGCCCTCTTTGGTCAGGGCGTCCTTGTCGCGGGTCTGCGAGGTCGGCAGGATCGACAGGTTCTCCAGCCGCTTGTCCTTGATCAGCGCCTGCTTGAGCCGCGCGTCCCCCTGGATCACGTTGATGAAGTCGAACACCACGCGGCGCTCGCAACCCATGATCATGTCGAGGTTGCGCAGACCGACGTCAAAGTCGATCACGACCGTCTTGTGTCCGCGCTGCGCCAGCCCGGCGCTGATAGCGGCGGCCGAAGTGGTTTTGCCCACGCCGCCCTTGCCCGAGGTGATCACGATGATCTTGCTCGTGTCCGAGTCGTCCTGTTTCAATTGCGATGTCATCCGAGTGTCTCCACACAAAGCCGTTCATCCTGGAGGAAAACCTGCACACTGCGCTTGCGGACCTCGTGCTCCAGGTTCTCACTGGTCCGGTATAGGCCCGCCACGGCCAGCAGTTCGGCGTCAAGATTCTGGCAGAAGATCCGCGCGTTCCGATCGCCATGCGCCCCGGCCATCGCCCGGCCGCGCAGGGTGCCGTAGACGTGGATATTGCCGCGCGCGATGAGCTCGGCACCCGATGCGACGGGGGCGATCACCACCAGGTCGCCATGATCGGCGACAACTGTCTGCCCCGACCGCACCGGCGTGGTCACCACCCGCGTTGCCGTCGATATCCCGCGTCCCGAGGACCGGCGGCGTTCGGGGCGGTCGTCCCGCAGCGGGGTGTCGCGCCCCGGCGGCACCGCGATCAGCCCGGCTTCGGTTGCGGCCGCCAGTTGGTCGGGGCTGGCATTCTGGACGCCGAAGGCGGCAAATTTGCGCTGTTTCAGGGCGGCGACCAACTGTTTCAGCGCGTCGGCGCCGATCGCTCCGTCAGCTTCTTCGAGATCCAGCACCAGCGGCGCATCGACGAGAAAATGCGGTCGCTGGCGCAGCAGATCGTCCAGCGCGGCGTAGAACGCCGCGTCCTGCGGGCCGCTTTCCACCTTGAGCGCGACGGCGGTGAGAAACCGCCCGCGAATCTGAATAGGCCTGACGAGGGTGCGCGACTCTGCGCGCCCCTCCGGGGTGACATCCTGTGGCACGTTTACTGTTGCTCCTGCACGAGGCCTCGGGGCAGATTCGAGTCTGCCGCCGTTTTGCGGCTGTCTATGCCGATGCGCCGCAACGGTCCACCACCTGTTTTCAATCGGCCACGCTTCGGCAGAACCATGCCGCCCGTCCCGGACGGAAAATGGTCGTTCCGTGATCGAACACGGCCCGCGCCGCCCCCTGCATGCCTAAATTGACAGCATGAAAGGCGTGCAGGTCGTTTTGTCGGGATCTTTCTGCAGGCGCAAAGGTTCCAATTGCAGAAAGGGGTTGTAAGCTGCCGCTTGGCATCCATATACCATCCATACAGATGGAGTAACCGCCATGAGCAACATACGGCAGCTGCGAGACCGGGTTCCCGAAAGCGAAAAGATCACGATCAACCTCGGCTTTGTGGATCTGGGACGGATCGACCTGCTGGTGCAGGAAGGGTTCTATTCCAACCGCAGCGATTTCATCCGCACGGCGATCCGCAACCACCTCGACACCCACGGCGCCACGGTGACGCAATCGATCGAGCGCCACACGATGGAGCTGGGGTTGCGCGACTACAGCGTGGCGGATCTCGAAGCCCTGAAGGCGGCAGGCGAGGTTCTGCATGTCCGGGTGGTGGGGCTGGCACGGATCGACGCCGCCGTGACGCCGGAGCTGGCGTTGGAAACGATCGGATCGATCACGGTACTGGGCGCGCTGCAGGCCAGCGCCGCCGTCAAGTCGGCACTTGCCGACCGCATCAAATAAGGTGCGCAACTGTTCACAAGGACGCCAGAATGAAAAAGCTCGATGACCACACGCCCCTCGGGGCGACGACCGACACCTGGTCGCACCGCCTTTCGGCGGCCCGCGATCTGGTGCAGCGCACCCTTGCGCAGCACGGGCTGTCCGGCGGAAGCGATGTCGCACCATCCGCCCCCGCGGGCAACGTGATGCAGGATATGATGGCGAAACTGCAGCGGGGCCTTGGCGCCGGGCATCCGAGCCCTGCGCCGGGCGGCGCCAGCGCCGACATGCAGCATGGCACCTTCACCTGTGCCGCCGGGCAGCGCGACTACCGCCTGTATGTGCCCGAGAGCCACGGCAAGCAGGTGACCGGCCTGATCGTCATGCTGCACGGCTGCACGCAGACGCCCGAAGATTTCGCGGCCGGCACAGGGATGAATGCGCTGGCCGCCCGGCATCGACTGGCGGTGCTGTATCCGGAACAGTCGCGCGGCAGCAACGCGCAGTCCTGCTGGAACTGGTTCAGTCCCGGCGATCAGCGGCGCGACCGCGGCGAGCCGGCGATCCTGTCCGGGATGACGCAAAAGGTGGCGCAGCAGCTTGGCGTCCCCGCGGAGCAAACCTATGTCGCGGGCCTGTCTGCGGGCGCGGCCATGGCGGTAATTCTGGGCGAGACCTATCCGGATGTCTTTGCCGCGGTCGGGGCGCATTCCGGATTGCCCATGGGGGCGGCGCGTGACGTTGCTTCGGCGTTTGCGGCGATGGCGGGGTCGGGGGCGGACACAACGGCGTCAGCCACGGGGTCGCCGACTGTTCCGACGATCATCTTTCACGGCACGGCGGACACCACCGTGCATCCGGTCAACGGTGCCCGGATCTTTCAGCGCGCCCGGAACGGCGACCTGTCCCAGAGCCGCCACGAGGAAAGCAGCGGCAGCACGGGCGGGCGCGACTTCAAACGGGCGACGGTCACCGGCGCGGGCGGCGGCGTGCTGCTGGACCACTGGGTTGTCGACGGGCTGGCACATGCCTGGTCCGGCGGTCAGGCAGCCGGATCCTACACCGATGGGGCAGGCCCGGACGCAAGCGCCGAGATGCTGGCGTTTTTCCTGCAAACCAAGGGAATTGCCCGATGAGCCCCCCGATGTCCCTGACCTTTGACGCCGTGGCCGAAGCCAGCCCCGGGCCGAAATGGCTCGCCCGCTGGAACCGCTCCTGGCCGGCCTACGAGGCGTGGTTCCGCTCGCGGGGCGGCGATTCCGGGCCCTCGGCACCAGAGTGCCGTGCCGCGCTGCTTCAGCACATGCCCGAGATTGCCCCGGTCTATGATCAGCTTGTCGTGCTGGTCGGCGGCGGCGATCGTCCCGCACGGTTCCTGTCGACATGGTGCCCGCCCAGATACCTTGGCGGCTGTTCCCTCGCCGCGCTTTCGGCTGAAGGCGAGGCGCGATTGGTGCGCAACTACGACCTGTCCCCGGACCTCAACGAAGGACTGTTGCTGCGCAGCGAGTGGACCGGACGGGCGGTGATGGGGATGGTGGAATTCCTCTGGGGGCTGTCGGACGGCATCAACGACGCAGGTCTCAGCGTGGCCCTGGCCTATGGCGGGCGCTCCGAGACCGGCAGGGGCTTCGGCATCACCACAATCCTGCGCTATGTGCTCGAAACCTGCGACACGGTGAGTACAGCGGTGGCTGTGCTGACAAGGGTGCCGTCCCACATGGCCTATAACATCGTGCTTGCCGATGCCGACGGCGCCACGGCGAGCGTCGAACTGTCCCCCGGCGGTGGGCTGCGGCAGATGCCGCGTGCCGTCGCCACCAATCATCAAAGCGACGGCAGCACACCCGACCGGGCGCAGTTCACCCGGACCTTTGCGCGTCACGCGCATCTGCGCGGGCTGAACACCACGCCTGACGCGCTGCACCGGCCGTTCCTGCTGCCACCGCTGTTTCAGGACCGCCATTCCGAGGGGTTCGGCACGCTGTTCACAGCCGACTACGCCCCGCGCACGCGGCGTCTGAGCCTGCTTTGGCCGGACGCCCGCTGGGAGCAGTCGCTGGAAGATTTTGCAGAGGGGCGTCGCGTGGTGGACTATGCAAGGCAGCCGCTGGCCGCCGCGCCGAGCGCGTGTGCCGAGACGCAGGGCAGCCGCGTGGACTGGAGCCGCGCCGCCGCGATCGACTGGCAGTCCCTGGCGCGCGATTTCGCGGCCGGGCAGGGCAGGGACATCCTGACCTATCTGCCGCGCTGACGACGCAGACCCGTCGCCCCGTTCCGGACCGGCGTCATCGACCAGTGCACGGAAGAAACTTTCGCGCAGTGTCACAATTCCGAGTCCTGCGTCCGTTAAACGCTGGCGCAACAGACACAAGACGTGGACGGATCTGTGCGCCATCGGACCATTTTCCTATCCGACGTTCATCTTGGGACATCGGGATGCCAGGCCGGGATGCTGCTGGATTTCCTGGCGCACAACCGGGCGGACACGATCTATCTGGTCGGTGACATCGTCGATGCCTGGCGGCTGCGGCGCGGCTGGTTCTGGCCGAAAGCCCATGACGACGTGGTGCAGGAACTTCTGGCGCGCGCCCATGACGGAGTGAGGATCTACTACATCCCCGGCAATCATGACGAAGGGCTGCGCGCCTACCTTGGCACCCATTTCGGCGGTATCGAAGTGATGGAGACGGCGCCGCACGTCACCGCCGACGGCCGTCGGCTGCTTGTCACCCATGGCGATCAGTTCGACGCGATCGTGATGAATGCCAGATGGCTCGCCCACCTGGGAGATCGGGCCTACGAAGGTGCGCTCTGGCTGAACACCTGGCTGAACCGCGCCCGGCGTCTATGGGGCGGGCAATACTGGTCGCTGTCGAACTGGGCAAAGTTGCAGGTCAAGCAGGCGGTGAACTTTATCAGCGAATACGAGGACGTGCTGGCGGACGAGGCGCGGCGCAAGGGGTTCGACGGCATTGTCTGCGGCCACATCCACAGTGCCTGTATCCGCCAGATCCACGGCCTGGCGTATATCAATACCGGTGACTGGGTGGAAAGCTGTACCGCCGTGGTCGAATCCGCGGACGGCCAGCTGCATCTGGTCGACTGGGCCGCCGCGATGCGGACCCGCGAGGCCGTGCAGGCCCGCCGCAAGGCCGCAGCGCGCCGCGCCGCAGCCCGCAACAGGGACAAAGAGGGGGCCCGAGCAACATGACCGATATTCCCGACATCACCCGCCAACTGGGCGCCGCCGTGCACCAGAACAGCGCCCTGAACCGCACCGGCCTGCTGGAACGCCTGTTTTCCCGCATGTTCGAAGGGCTGGTTTACCCGCAGATCTGGGAGGATCCGGTGGTGGACCTCGCAGCGCTTGCGCTGCGGCCGGGCGAAGACCTGTTCTGCATCGCCTCGGGGTCGTGCAACGCCATGTCCTATCTGATTGCGCAGCCCGGGTCGGTCACGGCGGTGGATCTGTCACCCGCGCATGTCGCCCTCGGGCGGCTGAAGGTGGTGGCGGCACGCCACCTGACACACGCGGATTTCTACGCGTTCTTCGGCCATGCCGACCGCCGCGACAACATCCGGGTCTACGATCTGCTGCTGGCGCCGCATCTCGACGCCCAAAGCCGGGCTTTCTGGGAGGGCAGGGTGTGGGGGCGGCGACGGATCTCGATGTTTGCACGCGGGTTTCACCGGTTCGGGGTGCTGGGGCGCTTTCTCGGGGCCGTGCACCTTGTGTCCTGGCTGGGCGGGCTGCGTTTTGCGCCGCTGCTGGCGGCGGGCAGCCTTGCAGAGCAGGAACGGTTCTACACCGCCCGCGTTCTGCCGGTGCTCGACTCGCGAATGGTGCGCTGGATGGCGCGGCGGCGCGCGGCGCTGTTCGGGCTGGGCATTCCGCCTGCGCAGTATGACAAGCTGGCCGCCGATGGCAGCGGTGACATTCTGCCGGTCCTGAAAGAGCGCGTGCGCAAGCTGGTCTGCGATTTTCCGATTCATGAAAACTATTTTGCCTGGCAGGCCTTTGGCCGCCGCTATGACACCAACGCGCCGGTGTCCGTCCCGCCCTATCTGGAGGTGCAGAACTTTCCGCTGGTGGCCAGCGGGGCTGGGCGCGTGAATGTGGTCAACCGGTCGATGACCGATCTTCTGGCCGAGCGGCAGGCGGGATCGCTGGACGCCTTTGTGCTGCTGGATGCCCAGGACTGGATGAGCGACACCCAGCTCTCTGCGCTGTGGCAGCAGATCACCCGAACCGCACGACCCGGAGCACGGGTGATTTTCCGCACCGGCGGCGCCGCAGATATCCTGCCGGGGCGGCTGTCACCGGCGCTGTTGCAGGGCTGGCAGTACGACGCCGACGCATCGCGGCGTGGCTTTGTGAACGACCGTTCGGCGATTTATGGCGGATTCCACCTGTATCGGTTCAGCGGAGAGGGGGCATGAGCGACACGATGAGCCATGCCGCGCGGATGGACCACACCTACCGCTATCAGCGCCGGGTGTATGATCTGACCCGGCGGTATTACCTGTTGGGGCGCGACCGCCTGATCGCCGATCTGGATCCGCCAGAGCAGGGTCGGGTGCTAGAAATCGCCTGCGGCACGGGGCGCAATCTGGCCCGGATCGCGCACCGGTATCCCGGCCGGGCGCTCTGCGGGCTGGACATCTCGCAGGAGATGCTGCTGACGGCGCAGGGCAGGCTGGGGGGGCAGGCGGCGCTGGCGCGGGCGGACGCCTGTGATTTCGACGGCGCGGCGTTGTTCGGGCCGGGTGGATTTGACCGCGTGGTGTTGTCTTACAGCCTGTCGATGATTCCCGACTGGCGGGGCGCTTTGCAGCAGGCGGCGTGGCAGCTGCGGCCGGGCGGGGCGCTGCATGTGGTCGATTTCGGCCAGCAGAGCGGACTGCCGGGCGGATTTCGCAGGCTCTTGCAGCTCTGGCTGGCGCGGTTTCACGTTACACCCAGGGCGGATCTTCAGGCCGAGATGCAGGCGATTGCGCAGGCGCGGGGATTCACCTTGCGGTACAGCGCGCTCTATCGGGATTATGCGCAATACGGTGTCTTGACCCGTCCCGAGACCCAGGACGCGGCTGATACAGACCGCAGGTGTGCAAAGACCCCTGCGGCTCGCAGGGGTCTGCCGCGTCAGACCGGGCCGTTGGACCTGGCTGCGGGATAGATGAACCCGTTGACCGGATAGACACTGCCAAAGGCGGCGGGTTGGCTTTTTACCCGCACTTCGGACCAGTCGTTGCGGTCAGAGACGTCGATGACCGGCATTTTCAACGACACCTGATCGCGGTTCCAGTTGGCGTGATCGACCAGAACTTCGCGGGGCGAGACCACTTCGGACACCACCGCGACATGCCCCATCGGCATGCTCCCGGTGGCGGCAAAGGCCATCACCGCCCCAACCGAGGGCACTTCGCCCCGGTCATAGTAGCCACGCGCCTTGTGCCACCAGGTTTCCGCGTTGCCGCGAATGTCGACGCCGCTGGCATTGCGCGCAAACGGCACACACCAGACACGCTCGCCCTTGGCGCGCAGCGCCTTCGCTTCGGATATGGCAAGCGCCTGACGCGCCGGGTCAAGTCCGGCACGGGATTGTGTGGATACAGTCGGCACCGGCCTTGAACAGGCGGCGCCGAGAAGAAGCACGACGCAAAGGCCGCTCAGCCTGCGCAAGCTAGGTTTGGCGAGAATCCCGCTCATCTGTTCCTCAATGTTTATTTTTTATGGGCTCTGAATTGGATACAAAGCATGGCAATTTGTTGACGATTCCGAAACAAAAGCAAGAGGCTGGCAAACGGTGCGGCAGGTTTCCGCGCATGACGCTAGGTCAGGGGTTGCACCCGTCGTGCGCGGTTCGCGGGTTTTCCACGCGTGCACCCGGAACGGTGGCCTCGAACCGTCGGACACCGGGGGGCGGCGAGGTCATTGCCGGGCCGCAGCGCAGCAGCAGGTCTTGACGACGCACCGGCGACACGAAAGAAACGGGAACGGATCAAAACCAGCACGACCCGGAACAGGACGCGCACCGATCACCGCTGTTCACCGGTCAGGAGAAAGACATGAAGTTCCGCTTTCCCATCGTCATCATCGATGAAGATTTCCGCTCCGAGAACTCTTCGGGCCTGGGCATCCGCGCCATGGCCGAAGCGATTGAACGCGAAGGCTTTGAGGTGCTCGGCGTCACCAGTTACGGCGATCTTTCGCAGTTTGCCCAGCAGCAGTCGCGCGCCAGCGCCTTTGTGCTGTCGATCGACGACGAGGAATTCAGCCCCGGTCCAGATCTTGACCCGGCGGTTGTCACGCTGCGCAGCTTTATCCAGGAAGTGCGGCGCAAGAACGAAGACGTGCCGATCTATATCTACGGCGAAACAAAGACCAGCCGCCACTTGCCCAATGATATCCTGCGCGAACTGCATGGCTTTATCCACATGTTCGAGGATACGCCGGAATTTGTCGCGCGTCATATCATCCGCGAGGCCAAGAGCTATCTGGAAGGCATCCAGCCGCCGTTTTTCAAGGCACTGCTGGATTATGCCGAGGATGGATCCTATTCGTGGCACTGCCCCGGACATTCCGGTGGCGTGGCGTTTCTCAAGAGCCCGATCGGGCAGATGTACCACCAGTTCTACGGCGAGAACATGCTGCGGGCCGATGTCTGCAACTCGGTCGAAGAGCTGGGCCAGTTGCTGGATCACAACGGCGCCATCGGGGCGTCCGAACGCAATGCCGCGCGGATCTTCAACGCGGATCACTGCTTTTTCGTGACCAACGGCACCAGCACCAGCAACAAGATGGTCTGGCACCACACGGTGGCGCCCGGCGATGTGGTGGTGGTGGATCGCAACTGTCACAAGTCGATCCTGCACAGCATCATCATGACCGGCGCAATTCCGGTGTTCCTGAAACCGACCCGCAACCACTACGGCATCATCGGTCCAATCCCGCGCAGCGAGTTCGACATCGACGCGATCAAGGCCAAGATCCGCGCCAACCCGTTGCTGTCACATGTCGATGCCGACACGGTCAAGCCGCGCATCCTGACGCTGACGCAGTCGACCTATGACGGCGTGCTGTACAATACCGAGACGATCAAGGATCAGCTCGACGGCTATGTCGACAACCTGCATTTCGACGAAGCCTGGCTGCCGCACGCCGCCTTTCACCCGTTCTACAGCAGCTTTCATGCGATGGGCCGCAAACGGGAACGCCCGCGCCATTCGGTGACCTATGCCACCCAGTCGATTCACAAGCTGCTGGCAGGCATCAGTCAGGCCAGCCACGTTCTGGTGCAGGACAGTCAGGACACCCGGCTGGACCGGCATCTCTTCAACGAAGCCTACCTCATGCACACCTCGACCAGCCCGCAGTACAGCATCATCGCCAGCTGCGACGTCGCGGCCGCGATGATGGAGCCTCCGGGCGGCACCGCGCTGGTCGAGGAAAGCATTGCCGAAGCGCTGGATTTCCGTCGGGCGATGCGCAAGGTCGACGACGAATTCGGCGCCGATGACTGGTGGTTCCAGGTCTGGGGGCCGGATGCACCCGGCGAAGAGGGCATCGGCGATACCCGGGACTGGGTGCTGGGCAAGACCGATGCCGAGGGTCTGCAGGCCAACGACGGCACCGAGTCCTGGCATGGCTTTGGCGATATCGCCCCGGGGTTCAACATGCTGGATCCGATCAAGTCGACGATCATCACCCCGGGTCTCAACCTGGACGGGCGATTTGAAGAGTCCGGCATTCCCGCGTCGATCGTCACCAAGTACCTGGCCGAACACGGCGTGGTGGTGGAAAAGACCGGGCTTTACAGCTTTTTCATCATGTTCACCATCGGCATCACCAAGGGCCGTTGGAACACCCTGCTGACGGCGTTGCAGCAGTTCAAGGATGACTACGGCAAGAACCAGCCAATGTGGCGGACGATGCCGGAATTCTGCGCCAAACATCCGCGATACGAGCGGATGGGCCTGCGCGACCTGTGCCAGCATGTCCACACGCTCTATGCCAAGTACGATGTCGCGATCCTGTCGACCGACATGTACCTCAGTGACCATACGCCGGCGATGAAGCCGACGGATGCCTTTTCGCACATCGCCCAGCGCACCACCCAGCGGGTGGCGATCGACGATCTTGAGGGCCGCATCACCACCAGCCTGGTCACGCCGTATCCGCCGGGTATCCCGCTGCTGATTCCGGGTGAGGTGTTCAATCGCAAGATCGTGGAATACCTGAAGTTCAACCGGGAATTTGCCCATGAATGCCCGGGCTTCGAGACCGACATTCACGGGTTGGTGCAAGAGGTCGGCGCGGATGGGCAGGTGCATTATTTCGCGGATTGCGTGGCAAATTGACCTGAGGCTGCCAACAGCGCCCGGCCGGTTATCCGCCGCCGCTCGCAGAGCGTTTCTGCGGGCGGCTCAGCACCTCTTCGGCTGACGGGGTGGGCCAGTCGAAATAGTCCAGCGTCCCGGCGTAGCCGCTGCCTCCCATGCGGCCGATGGCATCAAGGCGGGCGTGATCGGAATAATGCGTGGCAGGGTCGATGATGTCTTCGCGGATATGGGCCATGACGATGCGGCCCAGGATGATCTCGCGCTCGGAACTTACCGCGATCCCGAGGTAACGCTCGCACTCGAACGCCACCGGCGCTTCGGCGATGCGCGGGCAGGCCACCCGCACCCCGGGGGCTGAGGTCAGACCGGCCATCTGCAATTCGTCCACCTCGGGGGAAAACCCTGCTGCGGTAATCGCCATCGCCTCGACATTGGCCCGGTCGACGATGTTGACGGTGAAACACTCGGTCATCCGGATGTTGTAGGCGGTGTCCTTGTAAGAGCGATCCGGCTTGTTCTCGACCCCAAGGGCAAGGATCGGCGGATCCGCCGACAGGCAATTGAAGAACGAATAGGGCGCCGCGTTCACCACGCCATCGGGCGAAATCGTCGTGACCCAGGCGATTGGGCGCGGAACGATGGTGCCGATCATGACCTTGTAGGCTTCGCGCGCGGTCAGGGCGGCAAAATCGAACTCGTGGTGTGTCTGGCTCACTGCGCGAGCTCCTTTCCGTAATGTGACAGGATCGACCGGATGTTGTCGGCGTGCGGGACAAGCTCTGCCCGCTGTTCAACGGCGCCAAGGTGATGACCCATGATCGTCACCGCGCGGTCGTGGTCGCCACGGCGGATCGCTTCGATGATCTGCGTATGGTCGTCCACCGCGCAGTCCGACGAATGGCTGCGCGCGTACATCGACAGGATCAGTGAACAGCGCGACACCACCTCGCGCACATAGCGGGCGAGCACCGCGTTGCCGGTCAGTTCCGCCAGCAGCACGTGGAATTCGCCCGCAAGTCTGATCGAAACCGGGCCGTCCCTGCCGCGGGCCCTGTGTTCACTGCGTACATGCGCCTCGAGCTGATCGTAACCAGAAGCGGGCATCTTGTGGCACAGTTTGCGGATGACCTCGTTTTCGAGACAGAGCCGCACTTCAAAGATCTGCTGTGCCTCGTCGCGCGAGGGTTGGGCAACAAAGGCGCCGCGGTTGCGGCGGGTGGTCACCAGCCCCTCGTTCTCGAGCCGGACAAGCGCGTGACGCACAATGGTACGGCTGACGCCAAACTGTTCGCCGACAGTGTCTTCGGGCAGCCGCAATCCCGGTCTGAGGGCCTGCTCGATGATGGCCCGCCGCAAGAGAGAATGCACTGTGTCTGTCAGATTGTTCGGGTTGTCAGGCTTGTCATGGGTTACCCCTGTACTGTGCATCCGATCCCCGCAGCCGGTCATGTTGTTGTCCCGGATACGAATTTCTCGAAAAGCGTATCCTCGGGCAGGGTGTTCTGCATCGTATCCGATTTCAAGGAGTCTGCGGTACAATCCTGATGGATTGGCAAAACAATATGCACGTGCGGGACTGGGTGCCTTCTGTAACAGCAGTTGCCCCCATGCGAGTGCCGCGCCGGTGGGAAATGTGTGCCAACCGCAATTGCCGGGCGCTGCACGCTTGCCGGGCCGCGTCATGCGCAAGCAGCCGTTCCGCGTGATGGGTTTGCAAGGGCGCGGACCACAGTCGCCCAGCCCGAAACGGAATGGTCGGCCAGCGATAAATTGCCGACGCTTAATCTATGTTAATGCACCCGGAGAAAGTGGAACGTAAAGTGAACATATGGCAGTGCAAACTCTGGAACAGAAACTGGCGATTCTCAGCGATGCGGCAAAGTATGACGCGTCCTGTGCCTCGTCCGGCTCGACAAGACGCGATTCCCGTGACGGCACGGGACTGGGATCAAACGAGGGCAGTGGCATATGCCACGCCTATGCGCCGGACGGGCGCTGCATCAGTCTGCTGAAGATCCTCATGACAAATTTCTGCATCTATGATTGCAGTTATTGCATCAACCGGGTGTCCTCCAACGTCGCCCGCGCCCGCTTTGGCGTCGACGAGGTGGTCAATCTCACCGTCGAATTCTACCGGCGCAACTACATCGAGGGGCTGTTCCTGTCGTCCGGCGTGATCCGGTCCCCGGATGCCACCATGTCGGACATGGTGCGTATTGCGCGCAAACTGCGGCACGAAGAAAACTTTCGCGGCTACATCCATCTCAAGACCATACCCGATGCCGCACCCGAACTGATCGCCGAGGCGGGGCTGCTGGCCGATCGCCTGTCCATCAATGTCGAACTGCCCACCGACGCCGCGGTGGCGCAGTATGCCCCGGAAAAGAAGCCCGCGCAGATCCGCAAGGCGATGGCGGATGTGCGTCTGCGCAAGGAGGCCGCCAGGGAAATCTCGTTTGGCGGCAAGCGGCCGCCACGTTTTGCCCCGGCCGGTCAGTCGACGCAGATGATCATCGGCGCGGACGGGTCGAACGACGCCACGGTGCTGGGGCAGTCGACGCGGCTGTATTCCAGCTACAAACTGAAACGCGTGTATTATTCGGCTTTCTCGCCGATCCCGGATTCCTCTTCCAGACTGCCCCTTGTCCGCCCGCCGCTGCAACGGGAACACCGGCTGTATCAGGCTGACTGGCTGCTGCGGTTCTATGATTTCCAGCTGGACGAGATCACCTCTGTCACCGCCGACGGCAATCTTGATCTCGAGGTGGACCCAAAGCTGGCCTGGGCGCTGGTGCATCGCGGTTTCTTTCCCGTCGACGTAAACCGAGGCAGTCGCGAGATGCTGCTGCGGGTTCCGGGGTTCGGGGTCAAGACGGTCAACCGCATTCTGACAACCCGGCGTCATCGCACCCTGCGGTACGAGGATCTGGGGCGTATGGGCGCGGCGATGAAAAAGGCGCGCAGCTTTGTCACGGCCGGCGGATGGAGCCCGGGCGCCCTGACCGACAGCGCCAACCTGCGCGCCCGGTTTGCCCCGCCGCCGCAACAGCTGAGCCTGTTCTGATGCACCACGCGAGCATACCGGCAATCGGTGCCGCGGCGGCCTGGCGCGAGGCCGCCCGGCAGTTTCTGGCCGCAGGCGTGCCGCCCGATCAGATCCATTGGGGCGGAATCGGATCCGCCCCGCACCTGTTCGCGGACTTAGAGCGACCTCGGGGTACCGGCGCGGTGACGGTGCCGCGCAGTTTCATCGCCATGGCCGAAACGGTGGTTTGGCACCGCGATCCGGAACGCTTTGCCCGGCTGTACGGCTTCCTGTGGCGGCTGCGGGGCGCGCCGCACCTTATGACCGACAGGGGGGATGCGGATCTGGCCCGCCTGCGGGGCATGGAAAAGAATGTTCACCGCTGTCAGCACAAGATGAAGGCCTTTGTGCGATTTCGAGAGATCGGCGCGCCGGATGCGCCAAGACGGTCCTTCGCCGCATGGTTCGAACCCACGCATCATACGGTCGAGCCGACCGCCGGGTTTTTTGCCCGTCGGTTCGGGGATATGGACTGGCGGATCGTGACGCCGGACATCACGGCGGTGTTTGCAAACGGCGCCGTGTCCTTTCAGGCGGGCCAGGCCCGTCCGGATCTGCCCGAGGATGCCAGCGAACAACTCTGGATCACCTATTTCCGCAACATCTTCAATCCCGCGAGGCTGAAGGTCGCGGCGATGCAATCCGAGATGCCCCGGAAATATTGGAAAAACCTGCCCGAAGCCGCGTCGATTCCCGAGCTCATTGCGCAGGCCCCGGCGCGGGCGCGGGCGATGGCCGAGGCGGCGCCGACCCTGCCGCCCGCCCGCATGGCGCAGGTGCAGGCGCAGCTGGCTGGTTGTACGTCCGCTTGGGACGGACCGCAGGACGGTCTGCCCGCCGCCATCGACGCCTGCACCCGCTGCCCGTTGCACCGCAGCGCGACGCAGGCGGTCAAGGGCGAGGGGCCGTTGGATGCGGCGCTGATGATTGTCGGCGAGCAACCCGGCGATCACGAGGATCTGCAGGGCAGACCCTTTGTCGGGCCGGCGGGTCAGGTCTTTGACCAGGTGGCAGGTCGGGTCGGTCTGCGACGTGATCAAGCCTATGTCACCAATGCCGTGAAGCACTTCAAGTTCCAGCCGCGCGGCAAACGCCGCATTCACCAGCGGCCGGACAGCGGAGAGATTTCGCAGTGCCGCTGGTGGCTGGACGCCGAACTGGCGCAGGTCAAACCCCGGCTGGTGCTGGCGATGGGGGCGACGGCGGCGGAGAGCCTGACCGGGCGGCGCGGCGCGCTGATGTCCCGGCGCGGTCGGGTGGAACACGCGCCCAACGGCCAGCCGGTGCTGATCACGCTGCATCCCTCGTATCTGCTGCGCCTGCGCGATCCGCAGGAGCGCGAGCAGGCCACCGCGCTCTTTGACGACGACCTGCGCACCGCAGCCGACCTGCTGGCGACACACCGGAACTGAACGTGCGGCGGGCGCCCCCGCCAGAGCAGCAGCGCGACCGATCGCCACCACGAAATGTGAGCTCGCCCCACTGGTCGGAGCGGCGGCAGATACCTATGTTCGGGGCTGAGGAGGAGATGTCATGGCAGGCGGATGGTCGCGCGATGGCGCGGTGAATGAACAGATCGAAGCGTCGATCCAGGATGAATTGGCTCGGCTGAAGGCCCGCCGCGGCCCGCAGGGCGAAAGCGCCGAGCTGTGTGTGGAATGTGAAGAGCCAATCCCCGAGGCCCGGCGCGTGGCGGTGCCGGGGGTCAAGCTGTGCGTGGACTGTGCTTCGGCACGGGATGGCGCCTTCAAGAAACGTGGGGGAATCAACCGGCGGGGCTCGAAGGATTCGCAATTGAAGTGATGGCAATCTTGTCGAGGCAGCGTTTTGCCCTGTCGCGGCGCATGTTGGCACCAGATTTATTCTTGCGCGATTTCAACGTCACAATAAGATGTTCCCTGACTACAGCACCAGGGCGCCCGAAAACGCCGTTTTCATTCGGTGTTTTTCCCAAAGCAACCGTTCACATCGAAATTGACTGAACTTGGAATGCAAAAAATTCTGGACTGCTCCATGGCTGTTCGGCAAATGGATTCGCGCGAGACCAAGAAAATAAACGCGGGAAAAAGAGATTCTTTCCCGGGGTGAGCGAGTTTGATTATTTAACGCTGTATCGCGGCAATAGCACAATCCATTGGCGTGTGATTTGAATGACCGGAAATCAATGAATACCCGGTTGAATGTCGAATCGGTCTGTCCGGATGAAAATCAAGCGGACAGACCGGGAGTGGAGACAATCAGGGTATGTGGATTACTCCTCCATTGCCTCCAGCTCGTCTATGAACCCAGAGATCATCGACAGGCCCTTGTCCCAGAACTTGGGGTCCGTCGCGTCCAGACCGAACGGTGCCAGCAGGGCCTTGTGGTGCTTGGATCCGCCGGCCTTGAGCATGTCGAAGTATTTCTCCTGAAATCCCTCGGGCTGCTCCTGGTACACGGCGTACAAGGCGTTCACCAACCCGTCGCCAAAGGCATAGGCGTAGACGTAGAAAGGCGAGTGCACGAAGTGGGGGATGTAGGCCCAGAAGCTCTCGTACCCCGGCATGAATTCGAAGGCCTCGCCCAGGGATTCCGCCTGCACCGACATCCAGAGGGCATTGATGTCCTCGGGGGTCAGCTCGCCGCCGCGCCGGGCTGCGTGCAGTTTGCACTCAAAATCATAAAAGGCGATCTGGCGGACCACCGTGTTGATCATGTCCTCGACCTTGCCTGCCAGCAGGATCTTGCGTTCAGCCTGGGATTTGGCGTTGTCCAGCATCCGGCGGAAGGTCAGCATCTCGCCAAACACGCTCGCGGTTTCGGCCAGCGTCAGCGGCGTGGAGGACAGCATTTCCCCCTGACCGGCCGCCAGAACCTGATGCACCCCGTGGCCAAGTTCGTGCGCCAGCGTCATCACGTCGCGCGGTTTGCCAAGGTAGTTGAGCATCACGTAGGGGTGCACATCCGTCACCGTGGGATGGGCAAATGCTCCCGGTGCCTTGCCGGGCTTTACCGCGGCGTCGATCCAGCCCTTGGTGAAAAAGGGTTCGGCAATCTCGGCCATGCGGGGATCAAATTCGGCATAGGCATTCATCACCGTGGCGCGGGCGTCGTCCCAGCGCACGGTTTTGGGGTCGTCCAGCGGCAGCGGCGCGTTGCGGTCCCAGACCTGCATCACGTCCAGACCCAGCCATTTGCGTTTCAGGTTGTAATAGCGATGCGAGAGTTTCGGATAGGCGGCGACCACGGCGTCGCGCAGCGCCTCGACCACCTCGGGTTCGACGTCGTTCGACAGGTGGCGACCGGTCTGCGCGGTGGGCATCCCGCGCCAGCGGTCCATGATTTCCTTTTCCTTGGCCTGGGTGTTGTGCACCCGGGCAAAGGTGCGGATATTGGCGCCAAAGACCCGGGCCAGCTCCTCGGCCGCGGCCTGGCGCTTGCTGCGGTCAGGATCGGTGAGAAAGTTCAGCGTCGCCTCGATGTTCAGCGCATCACCGTCGATGTCGAACTCCAGCCCGGCGATGGTTTCGTCGAATAGCCGCTCCCAGGCGTCGCCAACAACGCCCATGTCGTGCAGGAACTTCTCCATCTCGTCCGACAGCTGGTAGGGTTTCATGGCGCGGATCCGGTCGAAGGCTGGCTTGTAACGCGCAAGCGCGGCGCTGGCGGCAAAGACGCCGTCGAGCACCGCATCGTCCAGCCGGTTCAGTTCCAGCGTGAAGAACACCAGCGGCGTGGTGTAGATGGTGACCTTTTCCTGTGTATCCGAAAGGAACTTGGTCCGGCGGCTGTCCGTGGTCAGCTGGTAGTAGCGCAGTCCGGCAAAGGACATGATGCGCCCGGCGATGCCTTCGATCTTTTCATGCCTGTGGATGGCGGTGAGAAAGCCCTCGGCGTCCAACGTGCCCAGCTTGCCCTGATAGTCGGCCGCGAAGCTGGCGCAGGCCTGTTCCAGCCAGTCGAGATCGCGCTTGAGTTCGGGCGCGTCCGGACTGGTGTAGAGGTCACTCAGATCCCATTCCGGCAGGTCACCGAACTCTGTCTTGCCAGAGGTGGCATTGGCGTCGAAGGTCGGGCGGGGCAGGGTCATCACTCACTCCTTTGTTTGGCCTATAGCTATGCGCTTGCGGTCCCGGGGTTCAAGGGGGCTCAGCCATGTGCGGCCAGGATGGCGCGCAGATCCTCCAGCGTATTGGCCTCCTGCACCGGTTTGTCCTGCCGCCAACGGGACATGCGGGGAAAGCGCAGGGCGACCCCGGATTTGTGGCGTGGCGACTCGAATATACCCTCGAACGCGATTTCAAAGACATGCTCGGGGCGCACCTGACGGACCGGGCCAAAACGTTGCAGGGTATTCTTGCGCACCCAGGCGGTGATCTTGTTGAATTCGGCGTCGGTGAGGCCGCTGTAGGCCTTGGTGAAGGGGACGAGCTCGTTGCCCTGCCAGACCGCAAAGGTGAAGTCGGTGAACAGGGTGGCGCGCCGCCCGTGGCCTTGCTGGGCATAGATCATCACCGCGTCGATGGTCAGCGGATCAAGCTTCCATTTCCACCAGTCACCTTTCTTGCGCCCCACCAGATAGGGGCTGTCGCGGCGTTTCAGCATCAGTCCTTCGGACCGCATGTCGCGGGAACGGGTGCGAACCTGCGTGAGGCCCTGCCAGCTGTCGAACGGGATGATCTGCGAGGGGCGCACGGGGGCTTCGGACGGCAGGTCTTGCAGCAGGGCATCGAGCCGGGCGCGGCGCTGCGCCAACGGCGTGTCGCGCAGGTCGTGACCGTTGTCTTCGAGCAGGTCATAGGCCAGCAGGATGACCGGTGCATCCTTCAGCAGCTTCTTGGGCACGGTCTTGCGGCCGATCCGCTTTTGCAGGGTGTTGAAGGACATCGGCTGCGTGCCGTCCCAGGTGACAATTTCCCCGTCGAGCACGGTGCCGTCGGGCAGAAAGTCACGCGCGCGGGCGAGTTCGGGAAAACGGTCGGTGATCAGTTCTTCGCCGCGCGACCAGACATGGTGTCCACCGCCACGCAGGATCAACTGGCCACGGATGCCGTCCCACTTCCACTCTGCCTGCCAATCCACCGGATTTCCCAGATTTTCCGGCAGGTCATCCAGTTGATGGGCGAGGTAGAACGGATAGGGGCGGCTGAGGTCGGCGGCCTTGTCCTCGGCCTCGATCAGCGCGTGATAGCTCGTGCTCTCCGGTGTCCAGCCCCCCATGAGCCGATGCGCCAGGCTGGCTTCGTCCTGGCCGGTGGCCTGTGCCAGGGCACGGGTCATGAGCTTCTGGCTGATGCCGATCCGGAAACCGCCGGTGATCAGCTTGTTGAACAAAAACCGTTCTGTGGTCTCGAGCTGGTTCCAGGCCGTGAGGATCAGCATCTTCCGATCCTCGGGTGATACATTGGAAAGACTGCGCAACCAGTTGATCCAATAAGATAAAGAAAGGTCTGAGCAGGTTTCCGCAGGTGGCAGGATCAGGGCAATGGTTTCGGCCAGGTCGCCAACGATCGGATAGGATTCCTCGAGCAGCCAAAGCGGCACACCGGCGCTTTCCGCCGCCCATTCGCGCAGTTGCGTTGTGGTGACGGCGCGTTTGGGTCGACGCCCGGAAAACAGGGCGATGGTCCAGAGCTTGTCCTCGTCGGCGGCGCGGGTGAAGTATTCAGCCAGGGCTTTAGTTTTCAATGTTGTTTTTGTGGTCTGGTCGAGAGTGGCAAACAGGGTCGCAAAATCTCTCATGCCGAATCCGCCGTCGTGTCATCCTCGTCGCCACCGAATTCGGTCGGCACAACCTGCGCGTTCCAGCCCATTTCACGCAATGCCCGCGCGAAGATCTCGGTGTATCCATGTGTGACGTATATGTTTTCCGCTCCGGTTGTGCGGATGGCTGTCAGCAGTCCGTCCCAGTCGGCATGGTCCGAAACGACAAAGCCACGGTCCGCCGCGCGACGCCGCCGCACCCCGCGCAGCCGCATCCAGCCGGAGGCGAAACCGGTCGACGCGGGGCCGAGCTTGCGCGCCCAGGGGGTGCCAAGCGCCGCAGGCGGTGCCAGCACCACTGCGCCGGGATGATCCTTGATCCTGAGATCCGGTGTGATCTGCGTGCTCTCGGGCAAGGCGTAGCCCTGGGCGCACAGCACGGCGTTTGTCGCGGCCACCGCCCCGTGGGTCAGGATCGGGCCGATGCCGGTATCAAGCAACGACATCATGCGCTGCGCCTTGCCAAGCGAATAGGCGCCCAGCAGGGTGGTCAGCCCCTGGGCGGCATTGTCGGCCCACCAGGCGTTGAGTTCCTGCGCCACTGCGCCCTGGTCCTGCCATTTGAACACCGGCAGCCCGAAAGTGCATTCCGAGATGAAGCTGTGACAGGCCACCGGCTCGAAAGGTTCCGACAGCCCGTCGGGCGTGATCTTGTAGTCGCCCGAGACCACCCAGACCTCGCCGTTGACGGCCACCCGGATCTGCGCCGAGCCGGGGATGTGTCCTGCCGGGTGAAACGAGACCTCGGCGGATCCGATGCGCCGCACCTCGCCGTAGTTGATGGTTTCCAGCGCAATCGCGCCAAGCCGGTGTCGGATGACCGGAGCCGCCTGGGTGGTAGCAAGGTAACGACCGTGACCCGACCGGGAGTGGTCGGCATGGCCGTGCGTGATCAAGGCGCGATCCACCGGGCGCCAGGGATCGATATGGAAATCGCCGGCAGGGCAGTAGAGGCCGCGTTCGGTGAAGGTGAGGACGGGATCGCGCATGGGGGGAATATAGGATGTGCAGGACCGTCGGCCAGCGCCATCGCAGCCGCCGCCGGGGTTCTCTGACCGGGCATCCCTGACGGCGCGGTCAGCTCATCGCCGAATCAGGCGGTCTGCGCCGGTTTGACAGGATGTGACGCTGTGTCGAACAACGCCAGGATCCCGGCCATGATCCGGGCGCGAATCTCCGGGCTCTCCATCAGAACTTCGTGTTCGCCGCCCTCGACCACTTCGAGCGTGCCTCGCGGCCAGCGCTGCATCCGGTCGCGGATGCGGGCGATATCGACTATGCGTTCATTCGAGCCGACAAAGGTCAGACAGGGCAGATCGGGCGAGGGGCGCCGGACCAGCTCCCGGCATTCCTGCAAGGATTGATGCAGCCATTGCAGCGACGGCCCGCCCAGCCCCAGGTCGGGTGCCTGGGCCACCTGGCGGCGCATGTAGGCATACATGTCGGGATCGCGGGTCAGGACATTGGCTTCGAACGGTTCGCTGGTGACATAGCTGGCGGGTTTGGTGCCGGGCGCGAACATGTGCCCCAGCCCAAGCCGACCGCTGCCCCAACCCAGTGCCCAGGCGGCAGGCCGGATCGGACGGGACATCTGGATGCCCCACATCGGGCCGGAAAAGACGCAGGATGCGACCGGAAGGCCCTCCATCACCGCGCGCAACCCGATGCAGCCACCCATGGAGTGTGCGATAAGGTGCAGCGGTTGCGGCAACTCAAGCGTGCGGGCGGCGGCGCACAGTGCCGCCACATCGCGCTGATAGTCGGTGAACAGGGTGATGTGTCCGACGCGCGCATCCGTCAGCATCCGGTCTGCCAGCCCCTGACCGCGCCAGTCTATGGTCAGGGTGTCGTACCCGGCGCGCGACAGATCGGCGGCGGTGCGACCATATTTTTCGATGTATTCGGTGCGTCCGGGGAACAGCAGGACCGTCCCCCGCGCGGGCCCGGTGGCCGGGTAGTGGCCGATACGCAGGCGCAGCCCGTCATCGGCGCGGATCCAGTACGCACAGGCCCCCGCCGGGCCCTCCGCCAGATCGGCATGGAATGGTGCGGGGGAGAGGTCCACGCCGCCGGACCTCTAGCCGAGAACCGAGGCGAGCTTCATCGCCTGGCCCATGTCGCCGTCGATCGCAAGCTTGCCGGACATAAAGGCGTTGGTGGGGTTCATCTCGCCGTCAAAGATCGCGCGGAAGGTGTCGGCATCCGCCGAAAGCGTCACGTCGGCCTCTTCGTCGCCGGGACGGGCACCGGTCGAATCAAGCATGAACGTGCCTTCATCCGTGATGTTGAACTTTGCGGTGCCATCATAATCGGCGCCTGCCATCTTTTCGTTAAGGGCCTTGATCGCTTCGCTGACGTAATCACTCATCTGTGCTCTCCCTCACTTGATGTGCTCTGCGGGTGGTATTCTTCGCAGCCCGCGCTAAGCTGTTCTCAAGTTATGAGCATGGCGCAGATGAAACACAAATCTACCGTGGCGGCACTTTTCGCCCTTGTCCTCTTTTCCCTGCCATTGACCGTAAGCGCACAGCAAACGGACCGCAGCGAGATGTTGCTGCGTGATCTGGCTCAGGCGGACGCGAAAGAGGCGGACCGGCTGGAAAAGGAGATCCGGCTGGAATGGTCGAAAAGCGGATCGGCAGCGGTGGACCTGCTGCTGAAACGCGGGCGCGACGCGCTTGAAATCAATGACGTCAAGACGGCCATCGAGCATTTTACCGCGTTGACCGATCATGCTCCTGCGTTTGCCGAGGGCTGGCACGGGCTGGCGCTGGCCTATTACCAGGCCGACAGGCTGGGTCTGACGGCGGATGCGCTGGAACACACGCTGGCGCTCAACCCGCAGCACTTTGGTGCATTGCGCGGACTTGGCGCTTTGTTCGACCAGCTGGGAAAGCCTGCTCTTGCCTATGACGCCTATTCCCGGGTACTTGAGATCCGTCCGCATGATCCGGACGTGGAAGCGGCAATGAAACGGCTTGAAACCCAGGTGCGGGGCACCGAGCTTTAGTCAGCAGCAAAAATAATGAAAAAGGGCGGCGCATGGCCGAACGCGCACGGATCGCGGCCATTCTTGGCCCGACCAACACTGGCAAGACCCACTATGCCATCGAACGGATGCTGGGCCATCGCACCGGCATGATCGGCTTGCCGCTGCGGCTGCTGGCGCGCGAAGTCTATGACAGGATCGTTGCGGTGCGCGGTCCCGGCGTGGTGGCGCTGGTCACGGGTGAGGAACGCATCGTGCCGCCGCGCGCCGCCTACTGGGTCTGCACGGTCGAGGCGATGCCCGAGGGGATGGGCTGCGATTTTGTCGGCGTCGATGAGATCCAGCTTTGTGCCGATCCCGAACGCGGCCATGTCTTTACCGACCGGCTGCTGCGGATGCGGGGCCAGCACGAAACGCTGTTCATGGGCTCGGACACCATGCGCGGCCCGATCGCGGCGCTGGTGCCCGGGGTCGAGTTTGTGCGCCGGGAACGAATGAGCCAGCTGACCTACACCGGTTCGAAAAAGATTTCGCGACTGGCCGCCCGCACTGCCATTGTCGGGTTCTCGGTGGACAACGTCTATGCCATTGCCGAACTGCTGCGCCGTCAAAAGGGTGGTGCGGCGGTGGTCATGGGCGCCCTCAGCCCGCGCACCCGCAACGCGCAGGTCGACCTGTACCAGAACGGCGACGTCGACTTTCTTGTGGCGACGGATGCGATCGGCATGGGGCTCAATCTGGACATCGACCATGTCGCCTTTTCCTCACTCACCAAATTCGACGGTCGCCGGATGCGCGAATTGCAGCCGAACGAACTGGCGCAGATCGCCGGCCGGGCCGGGCGCGGCATGTCGAACGGCTCTTTCGGGGTGACCGGCGAAGCAAGCCCGATTCCCGACGAATGGGCCGAAGCGATCTGCGCCCATCAATTCACGCCGCTGCGCAAACTCAACTGGCGCAACGCCGATTTGAGATTTGGCAGCATCGATAGGCTGGTGCAATCGCTGGAATTGCCGCCCGCCGACGAACGGCTGCTCAAGGCGCGCGATGCCGATGACCTGATGGCGCTGAAGTCGCTGGGGCAAGTGGCAGAGGTCGCGGCGCGGGCGTCGGATCCGGCGTCGGTGCGCCTGCTTTGGGACGTCTGCCGGATCCCGGATTTCCGTGGTATAAGTCATGCGGAACATGCGGGGCTGTTGGAAGTTATCTTTTGTCACCTGCACCAGCGCGGTGGTGTGCCGGATGATTTCATGGCGCGGCAGGTCAAGCGGATCGACAGGACGGATGGCGACATCGACACCTTGTCGAAACGATTGGCGTTTATCCGCACATGGACGTATGTGGCTCAGCGCAAAGGTTGGGTGCGTGACGAAATGCATTGGCGCGACACGACCCGCGCTGTAGAAGATCGGGTGTCTGACGCTTTGCACGAGCGGCTGACGCAAAGATTTGTTGATCGGCGGACAAGTGTCTTGTTGCGGCGGTTGAAGCAAAAGGAGGCCCTCTTGGCCGAAGTGAATGACAAGGGTGAGGTGACCGTCGAAGGAGAATTCGTCGGAAAGCTCGAAGGGTTCCGGTTCCGTCACGACAAGGACGCAACAGGACAAGAGGCCAAAACGCTGAAGACCGCGTCGTTGCAGGCTCTGGCCCCGCATTTCCATCTGCGGGCGGACAGGTTCTACAACGCTCCGGACACCGAGATTGATTTCACCGAACAGGGTGGTCTCATGTGGGGCAGCCAGGCGGTGGGCAAGCTCGCGCCGGGTGATGATGCGCTCAAGCCGCGGGTGGTTGCTTTCGTCGATGACGAGGCGGGGCCCGATGTGCTGCAGAAGGTGCAGCGCCGGTTGCAGCATTTCATCGACCGCAAGGTCGCGGCGCTGTTCGAGCCGCTGCTGAACATCCAGCACGACGAGACGCTGACCGGGCTGGCCCGGGGGTTCGGATTTCGCATGGTCGAGGCGATGGGAATCATCCCGCGCGTCGAGATTGCCGACGACGTGAAGGCCCTGGATCAGGAAGCGCGCTCGGCCCTGCGCAAGCACGGCATCCGGTTCGGGCAGTACACGATCTTCATGCCGCTGCTTCTCAAGCCGGCTCCGACACGCCTGCGTCTCGTGCTCTGGAGCCTCAAGCAGGGGCTCGACGAATTCCCCGAAGCGCCGCCCGCCGGTCTGGTGACGGTGCCCAATATCGCCGACATTCCGGCGGAACATTACACGATTGCCGGCTACCGCAAGTCGGGCAGCCGGGCGATTCGGATCGATATGCTGGAACGGCTGGCGGACCTGCTGCGTGCCGAGGACAGCCGCTCCGGCTTTGAAGCCAAGCCGGACATGCTATCGATCACCGGGATGACGCTGGAACAGTTCGCCGATCTCATGGCCGGCATGGGTTACAAGGCGGAAAAGGCAGAGCGGACCAAGGTCAAGGCCGTGGATGCGGTGGTGCCCAAGGATGCCGAGGCCGAAGCGGCGCGCCCGCTTGAGGACCCTGCGGGTGAGGCCGATGCCGACACGCCGGTGTTCGATGCGGGCCAGAGCGCAGCGGCCGGGGCGATCACCGAACAACCCGAAGCCACCGACGCGACGCCCGAGGTTCCCGAATCCATTGCGGCGATCCCCGATGCCGGCGCGGCGCCGATCTCGGAAACGCCGGTTGAACCGGCCGCCGAAGATCCAGTGGCCGAGGTGGCCGCAGGCGAGGTGCCGGTCGGCACGGCACCCGATGCCGCTGTGGCAGGGGCCGAGCTGGAAACGTTCTATACCTTCACCTGGGGGGGCAATCGCGGCAACCGCGACCGTGGTCCGCGCCGCGAGGCCGGTGGCCGCGAGGGTGGTCAGGGCAACCGGGGTCGTCGTCCCGAAGGCCAGGCCGCCGATCGGCCACGCGGCAAGGGCAAGGGCAAGCCGGGCGGCAAACCCGGCGGCAAGCGGCCCGAGCGCGAAGACCGGGGCGGCAGCAAGGGCGGCAAGACGTTCGAGGCACGGCCGCCGCGCCGGGAAAAGCCCATCGACCCCGACAATCCCTTTGCCGCAGCGCTGATGGGGTTCAAGGACAAGTCGTAAGTGGCGGACACGCTCGGCAGGATCCGGCTGGACAAATGGCTCTGGCAGGCGCGGTTCTTCAAGACCCGCAGCCTGTCAGCCAAGCTGGTGGCGGGCGGGTCGGTGCGCGTGAACGGCCAGCGCGTGGCGAAACCGGCGACGCTGGTGGGGCAGGCGGATGTGCTGACCTTTCCCCAGGCCGACGATGTCCGGGTCATACGGATCGTCGGCCTGGGCGACCGGCGTGGTCCGGCCCCCGAAGCGCGGGCGCTGTACGAGGATCTGTCCCCGCCTGCGCCGCGCGCCGCAACCGATCCGGCGCCACATGTGCCGCGATACGACGGCGGCGGCCGCCCGACCAAGCGGGATCGACGCCGGATGGACCAATCCCGGGGCGAGGCGCTTGATTGATCCGGGCGAGTGATCTAGCAAGGCCGGGACAAGAACACGGACCGAACCATAATGACCTATATCGTCAACGACGCCTGCATTGCCTGCAAATACACCGATTGTGTCGAAGTCTGCCCCGTAGACTGCTTCTACGAGGGTGAGAACATGCTGGTGATCCATCCCGACGAATGCATCGACTGCGGCGTTTGCGAACCGGAGTGCCCGGCGGACGCCATTCGCCCCGACACCGAGCCGGATGCCGAAAAGTGGGTTGAGTTCAACCGCAAGTATTCCGAACTCTGGCCGGTGATCATCACCAAGAAAGACCCGCTGCCCGATGCGGAAGCGCGCGACGGGGAAGCCGGCAAGCTCGAGAAATACTTTTCCGAAGCGCCGGGCGAAGGCGGCTGAAGGCTTGATTCGGGACCTGCGCCGCAAAGCGCAGGGCATATTCATGAAGACTGCGGTGCAAGTATTTGATGCCGCTGAGAAAACTGTGGTTTCTGCGCTGCGCTAGGAAGTGATCATATTTTGTGTTATTGTGGTAACACAAATGATGACATCACGCGCATACGACCCGGGCAAACTGCAACCCGGGGGATAAACCCAAGATTTCGAGCCAAGTGGGCGGAGGGCCTCCTCCGGTCACTTTTCTTGTCGCCTGTGCGCGGGTGAGCTTGTAAGGAAGCACTGAATGACAAAGTCGAAGAAATCCGAATTCCGCCCGAACGATTACGTAGTCTACCCGGCCCATGGCGTGGGTCAGATCGTTTCGATCGAAGAGCAGGACATTGCGGGTATTTCGCTGGAACTGTTCGTCATCTCCTTTGAAAAGGACAAGATGACCCTGCGGGTGCCGACACACAAGGCGACGGAAATTGGCATGCGGTCGCTCAGCTCGCCCGATGTGGTGAGCCAGGCGATGAAGACCCTGAAGGGCAAGGCCAAGGTCAAGCGGGCCATGTGGTCGCGCCGGGCTCAGGAATACGAACAGAAGATCAATTCGGGAGATCTCATCGCGATCGCCGAAGTGGTGCGTGACCTGCACCGCGCCGACGACCAGCGCGAGCAGAGCTATTCCGAGCGGCAGCTGTACGAAGCCGCGCTCGAGCGTCTGACCCGCGAAGTGGCTGCCGTTGCCGGTGGTGATGAAGTTGCGGCTGCCAAGCAGGTAGACGAGGTGCTGGTGGGCCGCGCTGCCTGAGACCAGCCTCTGTGACGTCAAGAGAACCGCGCCCAAGTGGCGCGGTTTTGTTTTGTGCGGTGCCTGTCAGTGCCGGTCGCGGGCACGGTCTGCGGCCTGCCCAGGCGCGCCACCGTGCGCGCCATCGGGACACACGCGCAAATCATCTGGACCCGATCTGGTTTGCTGCCGCACCCGCAATCCGCATTGGCCTGCATGAACTGCCCCACCCGAAAATCGGCAGGTCAAATCGCCCCGGGCACAGGGGGCGCCGGGGCATCACCCAGTTTGCGCACCACAACCCTCATGGTAGACGACGGACCCACCGTCAGACCTGCGCGGCGGGCGTGACAAGCGGCACATCCTTGCCAGGAACCTGAGCGGACATGTGGGCAAGCGGGCCGCGCATAAGCCGCAGAGGCCGTTTGCGTCGACCCCGGCACCCAGAGATGGCCTGACCGCTTGGGCCCCCACGGCTGGCGCTGCACGCCTGCTGTGCTGCTTCGCGTTGGGGGATCATCTCAGGCCGTAAAACGAAGCAGACGGTCAGAAAGTACCGGGCGCCGCGCGGTCTGCGGGCAGGTATCGACGCGGGCACTGGCGAAGACAAACGGATAGTCCGGAACGGACGGTGGCGAGACTCTGCGAAATATGACTTCACCGAAATAAATGCAGCAAAATGCAGCCTGAAATTCCCGATGAAATCTGAAGTGGTGCGGGTGAAGGGACTCGAACCCCCACGCCATAGGCGCCAGAACCTAAATCTGGTGCGTCTACCAATTCCGCCACACCCGCACGCAATCCCGAGCTTTGGGCGCGGGTTCGGCGCTCTTTAGCAAAGGTTCCGGTCGGATGCGAGGGGAATTTCCTGCAAGAAAAGGCGCGACATTAACGACATGTTGATCTAGGCTGGCGAAAAACTGAGGCAGCAGAAACAGGACGACGCCAATGGAGCCGAAAACGGCCGGGCGCACAGACGGCAATGCCGTGGGCGTGCGCATGCTCGATCCCAGAATTGGGAACGCCCTGGTCGCAGGGACCACCGTACTCACGCTTGATGGCGCGCTTCCCGCCGAATACCTCTCTCCCGGCGACCGGGTGATCACCCGTGACGCAGGCATGGCGGTGCTCGCCGATGTGCGCCAACGAAAACTACGCTGCCCCGCGGTGTCGGTCCTTGCGGGCACCCTGGGCAACACCCGACCGGACCGGGACGCCGTCCTGCCCGCCAGCCAGGAAATGTTGATACGAGACTGGCGCGCACAGGCACTTTTCGGGCGAAGCTGTGCGCTGGTGCCAGCACGACGATTGGTGGATGGCGAATTTATCCGAGATCTGGGCGAGGTCGAACTGATGTTGGTCGAACTGATCTTTGACACACCGCATATCCTTTATGCGGACGGGCTGGAACTGGCATCCTGCCAGCCGGTCACGGTGGGGGTCTGACACCACACTGCCGCGTCGAACGTCGCTTGCGGGTTTCTGCGTCGATCTGCGGCGTCATTGTCCGCGAATTGCAGGGTGCCGGGCGAAGCGATTGATCCGCAAACCGCCGCATGCGCGTCCCGAACGCGTCCAGTGTCTGCGGTGGCGACCAGGTTCTTGATGCACATTCGGTTTATCGGTCATGCCGGTGCCCCATTGCGTCTGGCATGTCTGCTCACAGTCCCGAAGCACAGTTTCGACGGCGATCCGGTGCCGCGCCGGATCATGGGCCGTCGATTTTCCGGACAACCGCTCGGCGCGTCAGAGCCGCCCGGCGCCCCGAGCGGGTCCGTTTGCCGCCTCCGCCCGTCATGGCCAGATCCGGATCGCCGGGGCGGAGTCGCTGTCCAACAGGACCACCGGGCGGCGGCCACGCATTTGAAACCGGGCGCAGACGATGCCGACCACGGGCGGCGCGCAGCCGACGGCGACGAATTCGCCTTGCGCGCTTGGACTTCGGCGCATAGAAGACCCCGAATTCGGAACATGACGGGGCAGGGGCCCCGCGCTGAACTATGGGGTATTGCATGCAAGTCACCGAGACGCTGAACGACGGACTGAAGCGCGGTTACGCGATCACCGTGACAGCCGCAGAGCTGGACGCGAAGGTTGTGGAAAAGCTTGCCGAGGCGCAGCCGGACATCGAAATGAAGGGTTTCCGCAAGGGCAAGGTGCCGATGCCGCTGCTGCGCAAGCAGTTCGGACAGCGCCTGCTGGGTGAAGCGATGCAGGAAAGCATCGACGGCGCCATGTCAGAGCATTTCGAGGCTTCCGGCGACCGCCCCGCGATGCAGCCCGAGGTCAAGATGACCAACGACGACTGGAAAGAGGGCGACGACGTCAAGGTCGAGATGTCCTACGAGGCGCTGCCTGCGATCCCCGAGCTGGATCTGAGCACCGTTACGGTGGAAAAGCTGGTCGCCAAGGCGGATGACGCCTCTGTCGACGAAGCGCTGGCCAATCTCGCCGAGACGGCCCAGGACTTCAAGGATCGCAAGAAGGGCACCAAGGCCAAGGACGGCGACCAGGTCACTTTTGATTTCCTCGGCAAGGTCGATGGCGAAGCCTTTGATGGCGGTGCGGCCGAAGATTATCCTCTGGTGCTGGGCTCCGGCTCTTTCATCCCCGGCTTTGAAGAGCAGCTGGTGGGCGTGAAGGAAGGCGACGAGAAGACTGTGGAAGTCAGCTTCCCCGAGGAATACGGCGCCCCGAACCTCGCAGGCAAGGCCGCGACCTTTGAATGCAAGATCAAGGCCGTGAAAGAACCGGTTGCGGCCGAAATCGACGACGAACTGGCCAAGAAGTTCGGTGCCGAGGATCTGGCCGGTCTCAAGGCGCAGATCGCCGAGCGTCTGGAAGCCGAATACGCCGGTGCCGCGCGCCAGGTGATGAAACGCTCGCTGCTTGATTCGCTCGACGGTCTCGTCAGCTTTGACCTGCCCCCGAGCCTGGTCGATGCCGAGGCAAAGCAGATCGCGCACCAGCTTTACCATGAAGAGAATCCCGACGATCACGGCCACGATCACGGCGACATCGTTCCGACCGACGAGCACAAGTCCCTGGCCGTGCGCCGGGTGCGGCTGGGCCTGTTGCTGGCCGAACTGGGCCAGCAAGCCAAGGTCGAAGTGTCCGATGCCGAGATGACGCAGGCGATCATGAACCAGGCCCGCCAGTACCCGGGTCAGGAACGCCAGTTCTTTGATTTCGTGCGCCAGAACCAGCAGATGCAACAGCAGCTGCGCGCGCCGATCTTCGAAGACAAGGTCATCGACTACATTGTCGAGCAGGCCCAGGTGACCGAAAAGGAAATCTCGAAGGACGAGCTGCAGAAAGCCGTCGAAGAGCTGGAAGACGAAGCGTAAGTCCAGACCAGTCAAGTCTCTGAACGGGCCGTCCCTTGGGGCGGCCCTTTTGCTGTCCGGCATCGCGAGCGGTGGGAAAAGTCGGCAGAGCGAAACCAAATCTCAACCGGGGACTGACAGTGTCGGAATACGCTGTCCCGAAAGAGGTGCCGATGACCGCCAAATATTTCGCTCTGGCCTGGTTCGTTTTGCTGATGTGCTTGCCCGCGCGCGCCGTGATGGCCGAGGCGGGCACCTTCTCTCAGGGCAATGATTTTCTGCGGGACCGGCGTGCGCTGATCGCGACACCTGTCACCACCCGGGAGGCGCCTCGTCAGCATGCCAGCCTGTTTGTCGGTCAGAGCGCGGGGGGGCTGTTTGCCCCCGCACCGACCCACGCACCGACCCCTGCGCTGACCCCTGAGCTACCGCTGTTGTTTGGGCCGGGTGGCTCGGCGGCTGAACGTCTGCGGCACTTGATCAGTTATGCGGAATCGCGGCGCGACGGATATGACGCAATCAATTTTGGTGCCAGACAACTCCCTGCACGGTCCCCGACCGAGATGACCCTTGGCGAAATCTATGGCTGGATCGCCGACACTCCGGGCCAGCCGCATGCCATCGGTCGATACCAGTTTATCCCGGTGACGCTGAAACGGTTGGTCAAGAAGACCGGAACAGACCTGGGCGCGGCGTTCTCTCCCCGTCTGCAGGATCGTTTGGCGGATGTTCTGTTGGAGGAGGCCGGATTTGACCTGTTTCGCCGCGGCGGCATCGGGCGTCACCGCTTTATGGAAAACCTGGCCGGGATCTGGGCCGGCCTGCCGACAGCCTCCGGGAAATCCCGATATCACGGTTTTGCGGGAAACCGCGCGACGATGACCTGGGAGCAGTTCGATCTGGAGATGGCACGGATCTTCCGGGGCTGACGGCACCAAGGCCTTCGGCAAACGCACCGGCGGAGGGTAAACCCTGCGCATGGCGCAGCGTCCAACAGGTCAGATCACCGCAGCAGACACAAAAAAGCCGCGCGGGGTGGGCCCGCGCGGCTGGAGCGCTCCCTGGGGGGCGCTCGGAGGCTCAGAGCCTCACTTGTCGTCGTCGCCTTCGGCGTCGTCGCTGCGGGGACGTTCGTTGTCGTCACCGTATTCGTCCATACCGGCGGCGCCGATATCGTCGAACAGCTCGGAAATCTCGAACTCTGCGGCGGCCTCTTCTTCGGCAGCCAGTTCCTGGATCGACTTGCCGGACGCCTGCAGTTCGGCCTCTTCCGGCGAACGGGCGACGTTCAGTTCGATCACCACTTCGACCTCGGGGTGCAGGTTCACGTGCACTTCGTGAATGCCCAGCTCCTTGATCGGCTTGCGGATGATGACCTGCTTGCGGTCGATCGAGAAGCCTTCCTCGGTGGCAGCCTCGGCGGCGTCACGCGTGGTGACCGAGCCATAGAGGTTGCCGCCATCGGATGCCGAACGAATCACCACGAACTGCTGACCGTTGAGCTTGTCGCCCAGAGCCTGCGCTTCGTTGCGGGTTTCGAGGTTGCGGGCTTCGAGCTGGGCTTTCTGGCCTTCGAAGGACTTGATATTGGCCTCCGACGCGGTCAGCGCCTTGCCCTGCAGCAGCAGGTAGTTGCGGGCAAAGCCGGGCTTGACGTCGACGACATCGCCCATCTGACCCAGTTTCGCCACACGTTCCAGAAGGATAACTTGCATGTCAGTCTCTCCTTATTTCACGGCATAGGGCAGAAGGGCGAGGAAGCGGGCGCGCTTGATTGCACGGGCCAGCTCACGCTGCTTCTTGGCCGAGACGGCGGTGATGCGGGACGGCACGATCTTGCCACGCTCGGAAATATAGCGCTGCAGCAGTTTCGTGTCCTTGTAGTCGATCGCAGGTGCATTGTCGCCCGAGAAGGGGCAGACCTTGCGGCGGCGGAAAAACGGTTTTGCGGCCATGGTATAACTCCTTTTCTGACGTTAGCTGGCGCGGCGTTCGCGGCGTTCGCCGCCACGGTCGCCACGATCACCGCGGTCGCCACGATCACCGCGGTCGCCGCGATCACCGCGGTCGCCGCGATCACCACGCTCGTCGCGTTTCTGCATCTGGGCCGAAGGGCCCTCTTCGTGGGCATCGACCTTGATGGTCAGCACGCGCATCACGTCATCATGCAGGCGCATCAGGCGCTCCATCTCCTGCACGGCCGCGGCGGGCGCGTCGGTGCGCAGATAGGCATAGTGGCCCTTGCGGTTCTTGTTGATCTTGTAGGCCATGGTCTTCACGCCCCAGTATTCACTTTCGACCAGCTTGCCGCCGTTGTCCGTGAGTACCGATGTGAAGTGTTCGACAAGGCCCTCGGCCTGTGCATTCGACAGGTCCTGGCGCGAGATAAAGACATGCTCATAAAGCGGCATGTGGTCTCCGATTCCAATGTGGCGCATTTCAACGAGCAGGCTTTGCATCCCTTCGCGCCTGCCCACGAGAGACTGCGCGGTTCATAATCCTGCGAAGGGAACGCCCCATATACACGGTTTCCCCTGCTGCGCAAGGGCAGGGCGGCTGCCCATGTGTTTCCTAAACGGCGCCGCAATCCTGACGCTTTGTACTCGCAACCTGCCTATATATTCAGCTTAGGGAGAGTAGGTCCATGACCACATTGTCTTTTGAAGTCGAAACCGATGCGGACGCCTACGAAACAGCGCGCCCCTCAGCCATTTCCCGATTTGTGCTGGCCATGCTGGGCGCGGCTCTGATGTCGTCCTCCTTCGCGCTTTGGCTGGTCCCGGGCACCAGCGGCATTCCCGAACTGTCCCTGATCAAGCTGGGCCTGTCGGTCTTCATGCTGATTGGCGGGTTGTGCTGCATCTCCTCCACGCGCCCCCGCATCGCCTGACTCTTCGGATCTGAACCGCCGAGTGTTCATTTCCGAACAGGGTCTGTGGGATTTCAAAGCCTTGTAACAACAGACCCACCGCGACATCTACACCGCATCACGCCCAATATGGAGAGATGCGTAATGAAGTCCCTGATGTTCGCCGCCACCCTTGCCACCCTGCCGCTGGCCGCTGTCGCCGCGCCCGAGCAATATACGCTCGACAGCAGCCACAGCCAGATCGTGTTCACCTACAACCATCTCGGGTATTCGACCGGCACCGGCATGTTCTCGGGTTTTACCGGTGACATCCAGTTTGACCAGGAAGATCCCGCGAATTCCTCGGTCACCGTGTCGATGCCCGTCCGCTCGATGATCACAGGCTGGGAGGCGCGTTTCGGCCATTTCATGTCGCCCGATTTCTTTGACGCAAGCGACGACGAGATGGTGACGTTTGCCTCGACGTCCATCGACGTGACCGGCGAGAACACTGCCAGCATCACAGGTGATCTGACGCTGAACGGCGTGACCAAATCGGTGGTTCTGGCGGCAACGCTGAACCAGGCGGGCATGCATCCGATGGAGAACAAGGCCTGGGCGGGTTTCGACGCCACCACGACACTTCTGCGCAGTGACTACAACGTTGGCGCATTCGCCCCCTTCGTCAGCGACGAGGTCGCGCTGCACATTTCGGTCGAAGCGATGAAAGCCGACTGATCGGGTCCGTCGGACCCGCATCGAATTTGACAGGTCTGTTGGTTTTGCAACCCCGGTGGCTCAGGCTGCCGGGGTTTGTGCTTGCGCGGGCATGGGTGCTTCTGCGGATCAAACGGAACCTTTTGATGCCAATTGTTGCCCGAAGACCTGCCCGCCCGTAAATTGCCGCATTTCGGACACGAGCAAACCATTTTTGGGGTATCTAAGAGTGTGAACTGCCGTGAAACGGAAGAAGAAAAAAGGACAATTCTTAATGAGTATACGTGGAATCGCATTGGCTGTTCTGTGTGCGCTGGCCCCGGCAAGCGCGATGGCCACAACCGTGTCCGGCTTTTTCCAAACACCGCCGCCACCACTGCTGTTCAATGGGGTCGATGACTTCATCCAGGGCAGCGTGAAGGCAACGGCCTTGGAAAACTTCAACAATGCAACGGCGTCCTTCACCACGGGTGAACGGCTGTTCACCTCGATGTCGCTGACGGTGAACCCCTACCGGACAAACGCTACCGGGACCCTGCTGAACAGCATTTCGGTGTCGTACACGATCAACGGCGGACCGGCGGTGTTGTTTGACATCATCAAGACCGGGCTGACCGGGTCGGCGTCGCTCGAACACATCATTCTTGAAAAGGACGACGTGTTCCGCTTTTTCGTGAACGGCATCGCCGGTCCTTCCGGCAACGAAGTGACCTTCAACGTATTTGCAGACGGGGTCGCGCCGATTCCGCTGCCTGCGGGGGGGCTGCTTCTGATCGGCGCCCTGGGCGGTCTGAGCATCGTGCGCCGCCGCCGGACAGCCGCGCCGAAGGCCTGACATCGACCGGTCACGGCTTGGACGAATACGAAATGACGTGCAGACGGCTCGCAGTGTGACTGGCGAGCCGTCTTTGCTTTGGTGTCACGAGTCGGCCTTCCGGATCGCCGTCAGGCTCACAAGAACCTGCACCGCAAACCCAAGCTGGCCGTCATCGCTCATATTGGCGCCGATGCCGTAACTGCGACGGTCGAGGATCATCCGTCCCTGCATCTGCGCGGTATCGTCGACCAGGGTCAGCGCAAAGGGCAGGGTGACCGGCACCTGCGCGTCGCGCAGGCTCAGCGTTCCCCGCGCCTCGTATCCATCGGAGACCTTGAAGATGTCGGCGGCAAAACGGGCGGTGGCGAATTGGTCCGCAGCCAGAAAATCCGCGCCCAGTGCCTGGCTGGTCACCGAACCAAGGGTCAGCGAACCCACTGCCACCTCGACGAGAACGTCACCCGCCCGGCCGGGGCCGTCGCGCTCTTCAAAGCGGATATCCGCAGTCCAGTCGGCAAAGCTGCCCGTGACCTCCGAGCCAAGCTGCTGGACGCTGATCGACAGCGTGCCGTCCTGGACCTGCCAGTCGCTGTCGACTTGGTTCAGGGCCGCGATCTGTGCAGCGCTGGCCTGATGGTCGAACAATCCCAGTGTGGCACCAACCCCCAGCGCGACACCCCAGATGACGACGGCGCCGATGGCCGGTCCCAGCCTGGCATGGCCATGGAGCGGATTGCCTGCCGTTACCCCGCCGGGAAGCATGCGCCGCAGGGTGGTATCACCGTCGATGAAGTGATGCTTGAGCGCACCGGCGATGTGCAGAAGCACCGAGACCAGCAACACCCGCTCGAACACGATGTGCAGGGCGGCAGCGGTTTCGGCCAATGCGCCGGATTTCGGCACAAACGGCAGGGACTGACCGAACGGCCACCAGATCGGAGCAAATCCCGTCGTGGCCGCGTGGTGGATCCAACCGCTGAGCGGCACCAGCACCAGAGAGCCGTAGAGCAGCCAGTGCACGGTTTCGGCCAGCCAGCTTTCGATGCGGCGTTCGGGGTGCAGCGGCGCGGGCTTGGGTTGGCTCAGGGCCCAAAGGATGCGGACCAGCGCCAGAAAGAAGATCGCGACACCCAGCGTCTTGTGCATCGAGAACAACCAGGCTTTGCCGGCCAGTTCGTCACTGGTTGCAAAGGGCGCGTCGTTGGCCAGGATGCCCAGCGGGATCGCCAGCAGGATGCCCAGAGCCGTGAGCCAGTGCAAAGTCTTGGTCACGCCGCCGTAACGCGTCGCGGTGTTGGTGAGGGGCATGCTGGGTCTCCGGTTCTGGTGTCCGCGACAATTTAGGGATTCTGCCGCCAGCGGCAATCGGCTGTGGCGCACAGATGGCCTGCGCCGGTTCGCAGAACGGCCCGGGTGACTGGTCCGTTGCGCGGCGCGCCAAGGCCGGGTAAGCCGGGGCGGCAAAGAAACTGAGGCAGGGGAGGTCCCAGATGGCCCGCGCATTCGTATTTCCCGGGCAAGGCGCCCAGACCATTGGCATGGGCCGCGACCTGGCGGAGGCTTATCCTGCTGCGCGCGCAGTGTTCGAGGAAGTGGACGAGGCGCTTGGCGAAAAGCTCAGCGCGCTCATCTGGGAAGGTGATCCCGAAGTGCTGCAACTGACCGCGAATGCGCAGCCGGCGCTGATGGCCACATCGCTTGCGGTGATGCGCGCGCTGGAAGCCGAGGGTGTGGCGGTAACCTCGGCCGCATTTGTTGCCGGGCACAGCCTGGGGGAGTATTCCGCGCTGACCGCCGCGGGGGCCCTGAGCGTGAGCGATGCGGCCCGTCTGCTGCGTGCGCGCGGCCAGGCGATGCAGACAGCGGTGCCGGTGGGTGTCGGCGCCATGGCGGCGCTGCTGGGATTGGATTTTGCCACTGTCGCGCAGATTGCCGACGAAGCCGCCGGCGACGAGATCTGCGCCGCAGCCAATGACAATGACCCGGCACAGGTCGTCGTCTCTGGTCATCTCGGGGCTGTCGAACGCGCGGTGGATCTGGCCAAGGCAAAAGGCGCCAAGCGGGCCGTGATCCTGCCGGTCAGCGCGCCGTTTCACTGTCTGCTGATGGAACCCGCCGCCCGGGCCATGGCAGAGGCGCTCGAGTCGGTTTCGATCAACCCGCCTCAGGTGCCGCTGGTTGCCAATGTGACCGCCAGTGCCGTCAGCGAACCGGATGCCATCCGATCGCTTCTGGTGACGCAGGTGACAGGAGTCGTGCGCTGGCGCGAATCTGTGAGCTGGATGGCAAGCGAAGGCGTGGACGATATTTGGGAAATCGGTGCGGGCAAGGCGCTTTCCGGCATGGTGCGTCGCATTGCCCGGGATGTGGCGACCCGGTCGATCCTGACGCCATCGGATGTGCGCGCCGCCGTGGACAGCCTGGCTTGAAACCATGGGGCCGGTGCAAAACTTTTCCGAAAAGTTTTGCCAAGAGTTTTCTGAAAACTCTTGGTCGCCCGTGACAGAAGTTGAAAAAAGGAATGAATATGTTTGATCTGACTGGGAAATGCGCGTTGATCACCGGCGCTTCCGGCGGCATTGGTGGCGAGATCGCCCGCAGCTTGCATGCGGCAGGCGCAACCGTCGGTCTGAGCGGCACCCGCACCGAACCGCTTGAGGCGCTTGCGGCCGAGCTTGGCGAGCGGACGTTTGTCCTTCCCTGCAATCTCGGTGACTTTGCAGCGGTTGAGGCCCTGCCGAAAGACGCGGCCAAGGCCATGGGGGCTGTCGACATCCTCGTGAACAACGCCGGCATCACCCGCGACAATCTTTTCATGCGCATGTCGGATGACGAATGGCAGTCCGTGATCGACGTGAACCTCACGTCCACTTTCAAGCTGTGCAAAGGTGTGCTGCGCGGCATGATGAAGGCGCGCTGGGGCCGGATCGTGAATATCTCCTCTGTGGTCGGAGCCACTGGAAACCCAGGGCAGGGGAATTATGCAGCGGCCAAGGCGGGTATGGTGGGCATGTCGAAATCGCTTGCCTACGAGGTGGCCAGCCGCGGAATTACCGTCAACGCCGTGGCGCCCGGTTTCATCACAACGGCCATGACCGACAAGCTGAGCGACGACCAGAAAGCCGCAATCCTGACACAGGTGCCTGCAGGCCGCATGGGCGAGCCGGAAGAGATTGCTGCCGCCGTTCTCTATCTTTCCAGCCCCGAGGCGGCATATGTGACAGGCACCACCTTGCATGTGAACGGCGGTATGGCCATGCTCTGACTCAGCGCCGCCGGTGTCATGGGAAAGCGTTTGCCAACCCCTTTCCATGTGCTATAGGCGCGTCAGTTCCGGTTCGTGCCGTTTGATGCGGCCCGCTTCCGATCCCGCGCAGCGGGCAAACGAACCGCCCGGAAGGGCACGACAGAAGCCACCCCGCCGGGGCGAGGGCAAATCCGGGTCCGAGCACCCGACAGTTGAATGAGGATAACAGAATGAGCGACGTCGCAGACCGCGTGAAAAAGATTGTGGTTGAGCATCTGAGTGTGGAAGAGTCAAAAGTCACGGACAACGCCTCGTTCATCGACGATCTGGGCGCGGACAGCCTTGATACGGTCGAACTCGTGATGGCTTTCGAAGAGGAATTCGGTATCGAGATCCCGGATGACGCAGCTGAAAACATCCAGACTTTCGGCGATGCGGTGAAGTTCATCAGCGAAGCGTCCTGATCCCGTCGGGACAGAATTGAATTGCAAAACGGCGCGTCCCTCGGGGCGCGCCGTTTTCTGTTGAGGATGGCTTTCAGAGCGAAGTGCCTGCCACTGGACCGGGGCTTGAGACGACATTGCGGGCGCCCCTGAAAAGGAGCGCCCGCAACAGTGGTGCAGCCTGGAACTCTGGCGCGGCCTACATCCGCTCAGCCGTCAAAGTCGATCTCTTCCATCAGGCGCAGCGCATCGCCGCGAAGGGCTGCGAGATCCATCAGGTTGACCGCATCGGCGGTGAAGTCGCCCCAGGATGCGACCAGATCGGCACGGGGAACACCCGGCTTGACCGGGAACTCGTGGTTGGCTTGGGCATAGATTTCCTGCGCTTCCGGCGAGGCGAGGAATTCCATGAATTTCAGGCCATCCTCGCGGTGCGGCGCCGCAGAGGTCATGGCCACGCCCGAGACATTCATGTGCGTGCCGCCATTCTCGAAGGTCGGGAAAATGATGCGCACCGAATTGGCCCATTCCGTCTGTTCGGGGTCTTCCAGCATTTCGCCCATGTAGTAGGTGTTGCCGAGTGAGATGTCACACTCGCCGGCCCAGATCGCCTTGACCTGCGCGCGGTCGTTGCCCTGGGGCTTGCGGGCCAGATTGGCCTTGAGTCCGAGGGCCCAGTCCTTGGCGGCGTCATACCCGTGGTGCTCGATCATCGCCGACAGCAGGGCAAGGTTGTACGGATGTGTGCCGGAGCGGGTGCAGATGCGGCCCTGCCACTTGGGATCCACCAGATCTTCGTAGGTCGTGACTTCGCCATCCGCGACGCGATCCTTGCTGGCATAGACGATGCGGGCGCGCGACGTGACACCGAACCACTGATTGCCGGGATCGCGGAACTGTGCGGGGATGTTGTCCTGCAGGACAGAGCTGTCGACGGGCTGTGTGACACCTGCTTCGACGGCCTGCGCCAGCCGCGCGATGTCCACGGTCATCAGAACATCTGCAGGGCTGCGGCTGCCTTCGGCACTCAATCGTTCTGTCAGGCCCTGATCAAGGTAGACGACATTGGTCTCGATACCGGTCTTGGCGGTGAACGCCTCGGTGATCGGGGCGATCAGTTCGGGTTGCCGTTGAGAATAGATGTTCACCTCGGCCAGCGCCGGACTCGCGGCGAGAAGGGCAGTGAAGGTGGTTGTGAGGCGCAAGGTCATGTTGTCTCCGTCAGGATTTGGATGGTGATGCCCTTAAATCTGACGTTTTTAGTCAGGTCAATACCCGAAGAAATGACTCGGGTAATATCCGCCGGTGTGCAACCAAGGCTTTTCAAAAGCCTTGGCAAAACTTTTTCAAAAGTTTTGAGGCCTAGCGGCTGCGTTCCGCCGCTTTGGCGGCGTCCCACAGTGCATCCATTTCGGCGAGGTCGCTGTCGGTGGGTGCGCGTCCGCGCGCTGCCAGCCTGGCTTCGATGAACCGAAATCGGCGCGTGAATTTGGCGTTCGCGCCGCGCAGGGCCTCTTCGGGGTCAATGTCCAGGTGACGTGCGAGATTGGCCATGACAAAAAGAAGATCGCCAAATTCTTCCCGGGCGTGCGCCGCATCCGTCGCTTCGCGCAACTCCTGGGCTTCTTCGACGATCTTGTCGATCACCTCGTCGGTGCTGGGCCAGTCGAACCCGACCCTGGCGGCGCGCTTTTGCAGTTTGACGGCACGCATCAATGCAGGAAGGCCGTGAGCCACGCCGTCCAGCACTCCGGAGTCCCGGTTTTTCGCGCGTTCTTCGGCCTTGATCCGTTCCCAGTCCGCGGTCTGCTGTTGCGCCGTCTTGTCGCGTGTCTCATCGCCAAAGACATGTGGATGCCGCGCGACCATCTTGTCCGAAATCGTTCTGGCGACATCCTCGAAGGTGAACAGCCCGGATTCGGATGCGATCTGGGTGTGATAGACGGACTGCAGCAACAGATCTCCCAGTTCGCCTTTCAGGTCGTCCCAAGCTTGCCGTTCGATGGCGTCTGCGACTTCGTAGGCCTCTTCGATGGTGTAGGGTGCAATGGACGCGAAGTCTTGCTCGATGTCCCAGGGGCAACCGGTTTCGGGGTCGCGCAGCCGGGCCATGATTGCCAGCAGACGCGGCATCCCGCCGTTTGGGTCGTGGATCAGATCGTCGGACATTGCGGGGCCTTTCGATTTGGGTCAGGTACAGGGATGCGACATGAAACAAGGAGTGTCCAGCCATGCCGGTCGTGAACCGCATTGCCGCGTTTGCCGATGAAATGGCGATCTGGCGCCGCCAGCTGCATCGCCAGCCCGAGCTTGGGTTGGAATGTCACGCCACCGCGGCCTTTGTCGCGGCGCAGTTGCGGGCGTTTGATGTCGACGAAGTGCACGAGGGGTTGGCCACCAGCGGAGTCGTCGGCATCATCCGCGGACAGGGGCAGGGGCCGGTCACGGGACTGCGGGCTGACATGGATGCCCTGCCGATGACCGAGGAGACCGGGGCCGAATGGGCCTCTGAAATCCCGGGGCGGATGCATGCCTGTGGTCATGACGGGCACACGACGATGTTGCTGGGGGCGGCGCGATATCTCGCGGAAACGCGCAGGTTTTCCGGATCTGTCGCCCTGATCTTCCAGCCCGCCGAAGAGACCGTTGGTGGCGGGCGACTCATGGTCGAAGAGGGCATGATGGAGCGTTTTGGCATCACCGAGGTCTTTGCGCTGCACACCGATCCGTTCGGGGCGCTTGGGGAGTTCCGTACCAGACCCGGACCGATCATGGCGGCGGTGGATGATTTCGAGATCCTTGTGACCGGCAAGGGAGGCCATGCCGCCTATCCGCACGACTGCCGTGATCCGATGCCCTGCGCCCTGGGAATCGGTCAGGCGCTGCAGACCATCGTTTCGCGCAATGCGGATCCGTTGCACAGCCTGGTGGTGTCGCTGACGCAGGTGCACGGCGGATCCGCGATGAACATCATTCCGGAAGAGGTACAACTGGCCGGTACGGTGCGCAGTTTTGACCCCGGGTTGCGTGATCTGGCCGAGAGGCGCCTGCGGGCCATCGTCGAGGGGCAGGCGCAGAGCTACGGCGTTTCGGCGCGGGTCAATTATCACCGCAGTTACCCGCCAACCGTCAACCATGCCGATCAGACCGATTTTGCGGTGCGCGTGGCAGCTGAGGTCGGAACCTCGGTGGTGTCGGATCTGGCGCCCGAGATGGGGGCCGAGGATTTTTCCTACATGCTCAATGCGCGCCCGGGTGCCTTTCTGTTTCTGGGGCAGGGACCGGGGCCTTCGGTGCACAACCCGAAATTCGATTTCAATGACGCCGCCGCCCCCTATGGCGCGTCGTTCTTTGCCCGGTTGATCGAGACGCGGCAGCCCCTGGGCTGATGGCTTGCACCCTTGCCGCGATGGTGCTTGAGTGCTGCAAAACAAGCCCGGCAAAACTGGCTGGCGACGCAGGGACAGGGGGACGATCATGCCCGTGATCAACAGCATTTCGGCGCGCTCGGAAGAGTTGGCGGGCTGGCGACAATACCTGCACCAGCACCCGGAGCTGGGGTTTGAATGCTTTGCGACCGCGCGGTTCGTCGCGGACAAACTTCGGGAATTCGGAATAACGGACATTCACGAGGCCATAGCCACCAGCGGACTTGTGGCGCTGATCGAGGGACGGGCGCCCGGCCCGACCATCGGCCTGCGTGCCGATATGGATGCCTTGCTGATGGTCGAGAAAAGCGGCGTAGCCCATGCCTCGACGGTGCCCGGACGGATGCACGCCTGCGGCCATGACGGACACACCACGATGCTGCTGGGTGCGGCGCAGTATCTGGCCGAGACGCGGAATTTTGCCGGCCGTGTCGCCCTGATCTTTCAGCCCGCCGAAGAGGGTGAGGGGGGCGGGCGGGTGATGGTGGAAGAGGGCATCATGGAGCGGTTCGACATCTCGCGGGTCTTTGGCATCCATAATTCGCCCGGCGATCCGGTCGGGCATTTTCTGACCGCTCCGGGGCCACTGATGGCGGCGGTGGACACCTTCTGGATCGACATACAGGGGGTGGGCGGGCATGGGGCGATGCCCTGGCAGACCCGGGATCCGGTGATCACGGCGGTGGCGATTGTCCAGGCGCTGCAGACCATCACGAGCCGGAATGTCGATGCACTGGATCAACTGGTGCTGACGGTGACGCAAATCCATGCCGGGTCAGGCACTAACATTATTCCCGACACGGCGCAGATTGTCGGCACGGTGCGCAGTTTCAAGCCCGAGGTCCAGACGCTGGTGATGACGCGGATGGAGGAGATCGTGCGACATCAGGCCGCCAGTTTCGGGATGAGCGCCGAGCTTGTCTACGAGCGCGGCTATCCGGCGACGGTGAATGACCCTGACGAGGCGGCCTTTGCCGCCGAAGTGGCGCGCGAGATTGTGGGCTCGGAACGGGTGAACGCGGCCTGCGACCCCATCATGGCGGCCGAGGATTTTGCCTACATGCTGAACGCGCGGCCGGGGGCCTATCTGTTTCTCGGTCAGGGCGAGACCGCAACCTGTCACCATCCGGCCTATGATTTTGTCGACGAGATTGCCCCTGTGGGGGCGTCCTTTTTTGTGCGGCTGGTCGAAAAGGCGCTGCCGCTGTAAATCTGGGGCGTTGGCAGATGCCCTTTCCGGCGTCGCCCACCCGCCCACCCCGACGCCGGAAAGGGCATCTGCACATGGCGCTTGAAGACGCAAAAAATCAGGTTGATCAGGCCTTTACGCGCGAAACTTTGCGTGGGACCAGTTTCGAAAACGCATTTGGCGGTGCGCCATCGTTTCTGCGCCGCCGCTACACCAAGGATCTGGCAGGGGTGGATGTGGCGGTGACCGGCATTCCGTTTGACCAGTCTGTCACCAACCGGCCGGGCTGCCGATTCGGCCCGCGCGCCATTCGCGAGGCGAGCACGCTGCAGCCCTATGACCCCCCCTATGGCTGGGGTTTCGATCCGCTGGGCGATTTCAGCGTGGTGGATTATGGCGACATGGCGTTTGACTATGCCAAGATCAGCGCCTTTCCCGCCGCCGTGACAGCACATGTCCGCCAGATCCTGAACGCGGGAGCGGCGAGCCTGACGCTGGGGGGGGACCACTTCATCACCCTGCCGATTCTGCGGGCCTATGCCGAGAAGTACGGACCTGTCGCGCTGTTGCAGTTCGATGCCCATTCGGATTCCTGGGTCGATGACGATGCCGAGCGGATCGACCACGGAACCTTTGTGTACAAGGCAGTGCAGGAGGGTCTGATCCTTCCGGAAAAATCCGTTGCCGTGGGGATCCGCACCGTCAATCCGGACACACTGGGGGTGCACATCATCGACGCACCCGAAGTGCACCGGATCGGCCCGTCGGCGGTGGCCGGGAAAGTGCGCGAGATCATCGGCGACACCCCCTGCTACCTGACGTTCGACATCGACGGTCTGGACCCCGCCTATGCTCCGGGCACAGGCACACCGGTCTGGGGCGGGTTGAGCACAGCGCAGGCCGCGGTGATCCTGCGGGAAATCGCCGGTCTGAACCTTCTGGGCGGCGATGTGGTTGAGGTCTCGCCTCCGTACGATACAACCGGCGCGACGGCCGTGGCTGGGGCGCATGTGGCGATGGAGATTCTCTGTCTCTGGGCCTGGACCCGGCGAAAGTGAAAATCGTGTCAGTTGGCGGGGTCGCGGTCCGGCCTTCTGTCAGCCGCGCCTGACCAGCGCGCAATGACAGGGAAAGTGGCAGCGTGCGAATGATATTCTGGATCATTGTGCTGGGCATCGTCGGTGCGGTTGCCTGGATTCGTCTGGCACCGTCGGACCCGGCCGTCTGGCATGTCGACCCGATGGTGACGGCGGATCAGGATCTGGCGACCGGAGTGCGGCGGCGGGTGACAGGCGGGCTGGACGCTTTCGAAGCTCTGGACCGGATCATCCTGGCGACGCCCCGAACAGAGCTGCTGGCAGGTAGCATTGACGAAGGCCGGATGACCTACGTCACCCGGTCGCAGTGGATGCGGTTTCCCGATTACACCACGGTGCAGCTGGACGGTGTCCAGATCGAGGTATTTGGCCGTTTGCGCTTTGGTCAGGGGGATGTCGGGGTCAACAGGGCCCGGGTCGATGGCTGGCTGGCGGCGCTTGCCGCCAGGGACGGAACCTGAGGCAGGCCTCGCATCCGGGTGCGGTGGTGCCCGTCGTGCGGACACCTGCGAAGACTTGACCGTTGCGGCGCAATAGGGGACAGACGGGCGCATGGTTCCCTCAGACAGACTCATCCAGATCCGCCAGCGTTTCGAATTTATCGAGGCGCAGCTTGCTGCCGGCGGGGGCGATCTTGCCGCTCTGGGGCGCGAGTATGCCGAACTCAAGCCGGTGATGGCGCAGATCGACGCCTGGGAGACCTTGCAATCGGGCATCGCCGAGGCCGAGGCGATGTTGCGCGACCCCGAGATGAAAGCCCTGGCCGAGGACGAGCTGTACGCTTTGCGCGGCGCGGTTCCGGCAGCCGAAGAGGCGCTGCAACTGGCGCTTCTGCCAAAGGACGCGGCGGATGCGCGGCCTGCGATGCTGGAAATCCGTCCCGGAACCGGGGGCGAGGAGGCGGCGCTGTTCGCCGGCGATCTGTTGCGGATGTACCAGCGCTATGCCGAGAATCGCGGTTGGCGGGTCGAGATCATCGAAGAGCAGGCAACCGAGCTGGGCGGCATCAAGGAAGTGGTGGCCCATATCACCGGACAGGACGTGTTTGCCCGGCTGAAGTACGAATCGGGCGTGCACCGCGTGCAGCGGGTGCCGACTACCGAAAGCGGTGGCCGGATCCACACCTCTGCGGCGACAGTTGCGGTGTTGCCCGAAGCGGAAGAGGTCGATGTGAAGATCGACGCCAACGACATCCGCATTGATACGATGCGCAGTTCCGGTGCGGGCGGCCAGCATGTGAACACCACCGATTCCGCGGTTCGCATCACCCATATGCCCAGCGGGATCGTGGTCACCAGTTCCGAGAAGTCCCAGCACCGCAACCGCGAGATCGCGATGCAGGTGCTGCGCACCAAGCTGTTCGATCTCGAGCGGCAGAAAATTGACGGCGAACGGTCGGCCAGCCGCAAGGCGCAGGTCGGATCGGGTGACCGATCGGAACGCATCCGCACGTACAATTTCCCTCAGGGGCGGCTGAGCGATCACCGCATCAACCTCACGCTCTACAAGCTGGATCAGGTGATGCAGGGTGATCTGGACGAGATCATCGACGCGCTGACGGCTGATGCCCAGGCCACGCTGCTCGCCGAGATGGGGGCGTGACAGGAAGCGAACTGCTGGTCCAGGGGACACGTGCGCTGGTTGCGGCCGGCGTGCCGGAGGCCGGGCGGGACGCGCGCCGCCTGATGGCACATGTGTTGCAGGTGCCCGCCGGGCGGCTGACCTTGCTGCTGCCGGATCCGGTGAGCACCGCGCAAGCCGCGCAGTTCGAGGATCTGATCGCCCGGCGCCGGGACCGGGTGCCGGTGTCGCATCTGACCGGGCGGCGCATGTTCTACGGGCGCGATTTCCGGGTCACACCCGAGGTGCTGGACCCGCGCCCCGAGACAGAGACCCTGATCGCAGCCGCGCTTGCCCGGCCCTTCACCCATGTGCTGGATCTTGGCACCGGATCGGGCTGCATCGTGCTGACGCTGGTTGCGGAATGCGCCGACGCCCGGGGGATCGGAGTCGACCTGTCCGGCGAGGCGCTGGCCATCGCGGCACAGAACCGCGCGTCCCTGGGGCTCGATCACCGGGTCGCGCTGAAACAGGGCAACTGGTTCGCGCCCCTGGCAGACCAGGGCGCCACCTTCGACCTGATCGTGTCAAACCCCCCCTACATCGCATTGCAGGAAATGGCTGATCTGGCACCCGAAGTGCAGTGGCATGAACCCCGGATGGCCCTTACCGACGAAGGCGACGGTCTGGCGGCCTACCGGGCGATCACTGCCGGGGCCGACGCCCATCTTGCCCCGGGCGGACGGCTGATGGTCGAGATCGGACCGACGCAGGGGGCAGCCGTCGGCGCGATGATGGACGCCGCCGGGCTGAGCGATGTCGCGGTTTTGCAGGACCTTGATGGCCGCGACAGGGTGGTTCTGGGCGTGAAACCCGTGGAATGACGCGTCTGACCCGGCAAAACTGCGCATATTTTGTGTTTTTTGCTTGTGTGGCGTGTCGGGACGTGGTTATTCAAAGGGGTCGAGACGGAGGATGCCTTTGGCGGTCCCGCTTGACGCTAAGCCACACATGGAAGTGATCTGGTAGGCACGCGGTGCATGAAGCGCCCGAGACGATCACAGGACAGTCACAGATAGGGCTGAAGCTCGAATATGAGATCATCAAAATCCCGCTCGCGGTCCAAGAACAACCGCAACCGTTCGTCGTCCGTTGGCAATGTTGTCAATCGCGTCTTTGACAGCTCTGGCCCCGACGGCAAGGTGCGCGGTACGCCGCAGCAGATCATCGACAAATACAACCAGCTCGCACGTGACGCTCAACTGTCCAACGACCGTGTTGCAGCAGAGAACTTTCAACAGCACGCGGAACACTATCTGCGGATGCTGAGCGAAGCGCAGCGCGAACAGGACCAGCGTCGCGAACAGCAGGAACAGGAAAACCGCGACCGTCAGGCGCAGCGCGACCGTTCCGACAATGCACAGAACTACTCGGGCCACGGCGGCAATGGCAACGGCGGGCAGAACAATGGCAACCAGAACAGTGGTAACCAGAATAACGGCAACCAGAACACTGGTGTCCAGGGGCACGGCAACAACACCGGCCACGGCAATGCGCCGCAGAGTGGCGGTGCCGACCCGCGCCCGCCGCGTCGCGAGCAGAACGATCAGCCGCGTTATGTAGCCCAGGACGTGCTCGACCTGTCTGAAGACGCTGACAGCGACAGTGGTCTGGTGGACACGCCCGAGAATGCGGCCCAGTCGGCCCCGGTTCAGGCAACACAGGTTCAGTCACCGTCGGTATCCGAGCAAAACGCACCTGCGCGACGTGCGCCAAGCCGCCGCGCACCCAAACCCGCCGCCGAAAGGCCGGCACAGGCCGAGGCGCCTGCGATGGATGGGACGGCAGAGCAGCCTGCGGCAGAGCAGGCTCCCAAGCCAAAGCCGAAGCGGAAACCGCGCAAGAAGCCCGAGCCGAAAGCCGCCGAAGACACGTCGGCGGGCTCGGAACCTTCGGGCGAAGGCTCGGCGGACGCGGCCGAGTAACCCGACCGCTGACTGACCGGAGTACATTTCCGGGCAGACCGGACAGCCGACGGAACTGATTGGGTGCAACCCACCCCAAAGCCCCTTTGTTCGATGAACAGAGGGGCTTTTTTATGCCGGATGAATCAGGACACTTGTTTGCGGGCGGCGCTGGTCTACTGACGTGCGGCCGCCAACGCACGGGCCAGGGCACAGAACGCCTCGAGCGAGACCTGTTCGGCCCGTTCGGTTGGGGCGATCCCGGCGCTTTGCAGAATGGACTCGATGTCCGGATGCTGGCCCTTCAGCGCGGCGCGCAGCATCTTGCGGCGCTGGTTGAAGGCGGCGGCGACGACGGTCTCGAGCACCTTGGCGTCGGCGGGAAAACGCGGCTCTGGCAGAGCGGTCAGATGCACAACCGCCGACGACACCTTGGGGGCCGGGGTAAAGGCTTCGGGCGGCAGCGACAGGACGATGCGGGCGTTCGCGCGCCACTGCGCCAGCAGGGCAAGCCGTCCATAGGCCTTGGAGCCCGGCAGCGCAACAATCCGTTCCGCCACCTCGCGCTGGAACATCAGCGTCAGACTTTGCCAGAAAGGTGGCCATTCCTTCGGCGTGAGCCAGCGCACCAGCAATTCGGTCCCGACATTGTAGGGCAGGTTGGCGGCGATCGCGATGGGCGGGGTGAGATGTTCAAGCGGGTCGATGCGCAGGGCATCGCCTTCGATGACGGACAGGCGTCCGGGATAGGCGGCGGCTATCTCTGCCAGCGCAGGCAGGCAGCGGGAATCCTTTTCGATCGCCAGAACACGGCGCGCGCCCTCGGCCAGAAGGCCGCGGGTCAGACCACCCGGCCCGGGACCGATTTCCAGCACATCCATATTGCTCAGGTCCCCGGCCTGACGGGCGATCTTGGCCGTCAGGTTGAGGTCGAGCAGAAAATTCTGGCCCAGCGACTTGCGCGCGGTAAGCCCGTGGCTGGCGATCACGCGGCTGAGGGGCGGCAGATCATCGATACCGCTCATGCGGATCTCCCTTTTGCCATGTTCCAGGCCATGCGCAGCGCGGCGACCGTCGAGGAGGGGTTGGTCAGGCCCGTGCCGGCAATATCGAAAGCCGTGCCATGGTCGGGAGAGGTGCGGATGAAGGGAAGGCCCAGCGTCACGTTCACCCCCTGATCAAAGTCCAGCGTCTTGATCGGGATGAGCGCCTGATCGTGATACATGCAGATCGCCGCGTCATACTGCGCCCGGGCGGCGGCGTGGAACATCGTGTCAGCCGACATCGGGCCGCGCAGGTCCAGACCCTCTGCGCGCAGGGCGTCGAGAACCGGAATGATCAGATCAATCTCTTCGCGCCCCATCCGTCCGCCTTCGCCTGCATGCGGATTCAACCCGGCCACGGCGATGCGCGGGGACACGACGCCGAACTGGCGGCGCAGCGAATCGTGGGTAATGCGGATGCGCTGCGCCAGAAGGTCGGCTGTCAGGGCCGTCGGCACTTTGCTCAGCGGTATATGGATGGTGGCGGGGACAACCCGCAATTGCGGCGAGGCCAGCATCATCACCACCTCGTCCGCACCGGCGAGATGGGCAAGGTACTCGGTGTGACCCGGCCAGGCAAAGCCAGCGCCTTCCTGCAGCGCCTGCTTGTGGATCGGCAGCGTGCAGATGGCTGAGGCGGCGCCGCTCTGGGCAAGGGCAACTGCCCGGGCAATCACGTCGATCACGCCCTGGGCCTGCGCCGGTTGCGGCATACCGGGCACACGGGCCCCGTCAAAGGCATGGGCGAGCACCGGCAACCCGCCCTCTGTCGTGTCATGCACCGCATCGGGGCGGTCAATCAGACGGTGTTCGGACCCGGCGGGCAGATGTGCCGGGTCTCCGATCCAGAAGAACGGCACATCCTGCCGCAGGATTTCCCAGACGGCCACTGCAAGTTCGGGGCCGATGCCGGCAGGTTCACCGCAGGTCAGCGCAACGGGCGCAGGGCTCATTGCTCGGAGATGCGGGCGTCGGCGCGCAACTGTGCCAGATAGCCATCGGCAAGCCCGGCAAGCCGCTGGTTGCGCAGGCCAAGAACCAGGTCATCGCGCGACGCATCTTCGGAAATCTTGTTGGTGCGACCGCAGAGCATCAGGAAAACCAGCGTCTGACCGTCTGACCGGGTGAGGGCCGTGGACACTTCTCCGGGATCGAGTTTTGACAGCTCCATGGCGATATCGGTCGGAATATCCGCGGGCGGCAGGCTGCCCCGGTCCAGCACCGTGGCCGGCTGGCCCTTGGCCACACCATAGAGATCATCGCAGCGGTCGACCCTGGAGGCCAGCACCCGGGCACGGGCCAGGGTTTCGGCACTGCGGCCGCCGGGCATGTAGTAGGCGGCATATTCGACCGCAGTGACTTCGGGCGGGGTGAAACCGGATTCCTCGATGGCGCGCAACTGGAACAGGGCAACGGCATTGGGGATCGGAATCGGATCTGTCACCTGACCCGGCGACAGTGCCAGCACCAGCGGGCGCAGCACCGGCGGCAGATCCGTGATGTTCTGCCAGGGCAGGCGGCCGCCCGCGTCACGGCTGGCGGTGGCGGAATACCTGCGCGCTTCGGCCGAAAAGGCACTCTCGGACGTCAGTTGCGAGATGCGTTCCGCACGGGCGCGCACGGCCTCGGCCTCGGGCGGGGGGGCCGGCATAATGATCTCGGACAGCAGGACGCGGACGTTTCCGACGCCGTTGCCCCCAGAGGACAGGGCGCGGTCGACTTCGGCGTCGCTGACGGCGCTCTGGCCGGCAAATCGCGCCTGTACCAGCTGGCGCCACGACAATCCCGCCAGCACAAAGTCGCGGAAGGTCTGTTCGGCCACGCCCGAACCCTCGAGCGCGCGCACAAATTCGTCCCGGGTCAGATTGGCGCGCCCGGCGAATTCGTCCATGCCCTCCAGCACCTCTTCGGTGGTCGGGCGGATACCGGCATCCTGGGACGCCTGAATCCGCAGCCGGTCGTCGATCAGCTGTTCCCGGGCGAGCTTGCGGACATCTCCCGGGGCGTTCAGCACCTGCAGCATGCGCTCACGCTGCTGGATCTCGTATCCGGTGATGGCCTTTTCATTGACCAGAATGGCAGGCGAAAACAGCCCCTGCGCCTGCGCAACCGGTGCAGTGGACACAACAGCGGCGGCTCCCCAGACGAGCGGGGCGGCCAGAGCCATGGCACGGAAAAGGCGGGATATTCTTAGCGGCATGATCGGCGGTACTCCCCGGCGCTGCCACCTGTGCTGAATCCCTTCAGCGCGACGGTCAGGCCAAAATCTGTCGATGGTTCAAGACTATCGGAAGAGGCATAGCGGCGCGAGACCGAAAAGTTCACAACCGCGCATTCGTTCTGGTATTCGAGGTCGATCCCGGCCTTGGCAAAGCGCCGGTCGACAAGGTCGTATCGCATATCCGTCGAGGCCGCCCAATTGGTCGTGAACTGATATTTGCCGTCAAAGCTCCATTCCGATTGGGCCTGGTCGCGGTTTTCATCCGAATCCGTGACAAGCAGGACATACGAAGCGCCCAGATTCATGCGATCCCGGGTCCAGATCGCGCGGGCCTCTGCCTTGGATACGCTCATGTCGGCGACGTTGAACAGGCCGCGCGCAGACAGGACCAGACCATCGGAAGTGTCGATGTGCCCGGCCAGCAACCAGTCTGACGCCGCCGTCGACAGCCCCGAAGAACGGGTGAAATCGGCATCGTCCTCTTCGCGCCAGACCCGGCCCAGTGTCAGACCCGTCGTCAACCCTGCCGGATTGTCGCGCAGCATCCGCAGACCCAGCGCGCCGGTGTAGCCGCGCTCGCGCCGGTCGGCGGCCGGAAAACGCGACAGTGACAACAGATTGCCTTCGTCAAATTCGGGGCGGGTGCTTTCGTCATTGGTGACCTGCACCCGGTCTCCGCCGATCCAGCCGGCCTGCGCCACCGGTTCGACCAGCCAGCGCGCACCGTTCACACCTGCCCGTGCCCAGGGCCAGCGCAATTCGACCGCCGCCGATGGGGTGACCTGGCTGACATCGGCGGGCCGGGTTGAATCCTGGCTGACCCAGAACCGGTCGATCCAGAGCTCGCCCAGTGCGGCGGCGCGCACGCCCCCCGACAGGGTCCAGCGATTGCGCCAGCTGAGATCGGTGTTGAGCCGGGTCACGTCGCGCCCGTCGACAAGGGTGTCGGCATCGGCACTGTCCACGTCCAGCGTCGAATAGCGAAAGTGGTTGTGCAGTTCGCTGCTCACCCGGAACTCGCCGCCGGCGCGCGGAAAGTACCGGCGTTCGTATTCCGCGGTGCCGACGATCGAGGGCTGGGTGGCATTGCTGTCGCCGTCCCGCAGGGATTCGTAGTGTCGCAGCGAGGCAGATGCCAACCCGTCGCGCCGGAACCGCGAGACGGTGAGATCGCTTTCCAGCCTGTCCGCCGAGGCATAGTCGTAATCGTTCAGATAGGCATTGTCGGTGGTGGCCTCGATGTTGAAGCTGAGACGAAAGTCGCGCGGCAGGCTGAAGGCGCCCTTGGCAAACAGATAGCCCCGCGCGCCGTCACTGATCAGCGAATCCTGCGTGATCGCCCCGTTCAGTTCGATATCGCCATGACGAAAAGCCTGCCGGTAACGCGCCTCGAGCGTGCGGGTGACGGTTGACAGATAGGGGGTCAGGGTGAGGTCGCGGTGGTCACCGATCGGAATGAAATACGGCGTCTTGATGCCGAATCCCAGCAGCGTGGTGGATCGGAAGGTCGGGATCAGAAAGCCGCGGGCCCGCTCCAGCGACGGGTCCGGCAGGCGCAGGTAGGGGACATAGAAGATCGGGACATCCAGCACCCGCAGCTGGGCATTTTCAAAATAGAGCTGGCGTTCCTGCTGGTCGTGCACCACGCGGCTGGCGCGGATGGACCAGAGCGGGGCGGAAGTGTCGCCGCAGACCTGGCAAGATGTCACCGCGACGCGGCTCAGCTGGGTAAATCGGCCTTCGACCCGCCGCGCCTCGACCGCGGCAAGCTGCAATTGCTGGTCGAGCACGACGCGCGCGCCGCGCAGCAGGCCATTTTCGATGGCGGAGTCGATTTCGCCCGAGTCCGCCACCAGAATGTTGCCTTGCTGATCGGTGATGCGGATCGGACCTTCGAGGGTCAGCGAATCGCTTGTGCGGTCATAGATGATGCGCCGTGCCGCCAGACGCGTTCCGTCATACAGCGCCTCGACATTGCCGGTCGCGATCAGTCGGTCCTGGCCCTCGACGAACACCTGGTCGGCCACCAGCAGGGCAGCGTCCGCAGCACTGTCCTGTGCGGCGCTGGCGGTGGCAAGGGTGAGGCCCAGAAACAGCGGGGCGAGGGCGCGCAGCAGACGCATCAGCCGTCCTCCATGTGCAGGATCAGCCCCAGCGCCAGTAGCAGCGCCGCCACCGGGGGCGCCCAGGCGGCGAGATAGGGCGAGATCTGACCGTTTTCGCCCATGATCTGGGCGAAGTTCCGGATGTAGTAAAGCCCAAAGCCCAGCATGATGGCAGCCAGCACGGAAATGCCGGTGCGACCAAGCCGGCTGTGGCGCATGGTAAAGCCGGCGCCGACCAGCACCAGCGCGACAAGGAACAGCGGCCGCGCCAGTTCCATCTGCAACCAGACCTGGTGGCGGCGGGCGGAAAAGCCGGCCCGCTCAAGATCACCGATAAAGCCTGACAGATCCCAGATCGACACCGCCGAGGGATTGCCGAACCGGTCGCGGATATTGTCCTGGGTCAGGGTCGAGGGCACCAGCAGGGTTTCCAGACGGTAGGCCGCGGTTTCGGGATTGACGCCCGGATGCAGCGGCCAGCTCTTGGCGTCGTGCAGGATCCAGGCCCCGGGTTCCAGCCGCGCTTCGGCGGCTTCGATGCGGCGCACCGGACCGCCGTTGGGGGCATAGGCGACAAAGCTCACGTCATTAAGCGCAGTCGCTTCGGGGTTGGTGCGGGCGGCGCGGATCACCGTCTGGCCGGTGTCATCGCCCTGACGCAGCCACAGCCCGTCGGCCCCGATCGACAGCACGTTGTTGCCGCCGTTGTCATAACGTTCGGCCAGATCCGAAAACCGTTTCGAGGTGGCGGCAACAATGGGATTGCCCATCCCGACGGAAACCGCCCCGATCACGGCTGCCACCATTGCCGGCGCGATCAACGACGCCAGTCCCGACCGACCCGAAGCGCGGCTGACCACCAGTTCGGAGGAGCGGGCGAGCGACAGGAACAGCGCAATCGAGGCGAGGATCATCACCAGCGGCAACATCTGATACAGGGCCTGCGGCGTGTTCAGCAGGGTCAGGGTCAGCACCTGACCGAAAGTCACCGAGGCATCGAACCGGCGCAGCTGATCGACCAGATCCAGCAGCGACACGAACAGAAAGAAGATCATCAGCATCCCGAGGAACACCTTCAGGAAGCGGCGCGCAAAATAGTAGTGCAGGATCATGCGGTGCCCTCGACCGCAGGGCCGGGCAGGGGTTTGCCCGGCTTGAACGGCCCCGCCGCGCGACGCAGCAGCAGGCCGCAGATCACCAGCCCTATCAGCGACGGCAGGTAGATCAGCGGCCACAGCGCGGCATTGTCGCGCACCGGATCGGTCACGGCACTTTCGGCGAGTTTGATCACGACGAGCAGGAAGATGGCAAACACGATCTGCCGACCCACCCCGAAGCGGCTGTAGCCGCCGATCATCAGCGCCGAATAGCCGATCAGCGCAGCCACCACCGCCAGCAGCGGCTGCTGGAACCGGGTGTGTGCCTCTTCCAGGGTTTCGCCCGGCGACTCACGCGCGGCCTCGGCCACGGCCTCGGTGTCGGTCAGCAGTTCGAGTGTCGGTACAAACTGGATCTTGCGGCGCGGCAGGCTGTCGGCGGTGATCAGCCCGCTGATGTCATAGGTCAGATCGGTGAAGTTCGTGGTCGACAGGGTTTCCTTGGAAACGTTCAGCGTCTGGGCCAGCCCGCTCTGCATCACAAGTTTTGGCCCGACGGTGTCGCGCAGCAGATAAGCCTGTTCCGCGGTATAGGTCACCACGCGATCCTCTTGTCGGCGGTCCGACAGAAACACGTCGCGCAGTTCGCCATCGGTGGTGATGTCGCGAATGTAGAAGGTGACACCGGATGTCGGGTGCAGGAAGGCGCCCTCGCGCAGCAGTCGGGCGCTGACGGAACCCGAAATCTCGGCCTCGCGCAGACGCAGCTGTTCCAGGCTTTTCGGCACCAGGAAATGTGTGAGCACCGACATCATCGCCGCCACGATCAGCCCGAAGATCAGCACGGGACGGGCCAGCCGCCAGGGTGAAAAGCCGGTGGCCTGGACCACGGTCAGTTCGGATTCCGAGCTGAGCCGGTTGGTGACATAGACCGCAGCGGCAAAAGCCGCCATCGGCAGCACCATACGGATCACGTTCGGCAGGCTCAGCGCCGTGAATTCGAGGAACACACCCGCAGAATGGCCGTCCGCGATCAGCCGGTCGAACAGGATCACCGCCCGGTTCACCCAGTAGACTGACACCAGCACCAGAGCGAAAAAGCCGAACAGCACCATGAGTTGCGACAGTACGTATCTGTCGAATCTGGCCAAGGCGGTCCTCCAGAACCTGTTGCGTCGGATGTGACCCTACACGCGCCTGATCTGCGGGAAAAGGTGGCTCTGGTCAATGGGGCGTCGGCGCTTTACCTCTTGGGCAAACAGAGAGGACCCTGCTGATGACCGAGTTGAGAGAGATCACCTTTGTGCCCGTCGATCTTGAGGCGCTGGCCACCCTGGAAGGGCGGATCGCCGTCTGTGTGACCGCCGACGGCAAGATGAGCCCGGGCGCACGCCGCCTGAACCGGCTGACCAAGGGTGCACTGGCACGGGCGACCGAATCTGAACGTTGGGAAAAGATGAAGGACGGCGATGTTCTCAGCCTTGCCTACCCGACGGGGCTGGTGGCCGAGGCGGTGGATCTCGTGCGGCTGGAGCGGCGCGCCGATGCGGCGCTGGCACGCAAGGCGGGGGCGGCGCTGGCCCGGTGTGCGGGAAAATCCCTGCTGACCGTGCTGGCCGAGAGCCAGCGCGGCGCCGAGGAAATGGCGCTGGGACTGGTGTTGCGCGGCTACGGCTTCGAGGCCCGCAAGTCAGAGCAGCCCGAGCCGCTGGGCGCCGCCGTGTTCATGTGTGCCAAGGCGGATGAGGTCGCCTCTGCTGCCGAACCGCTGCTGGCGGTGGCGGAAGGGGTGGTCTTTACCCGAGATCTGGTGAACGAGCCGGCCAACGTGCTCAACACCGAGGAATTTGCCGACCGCCTGCTGGCGTTGACGGCACTGGGCGTCGAGGTCGAGGTGCTGGACGAGGCCCAGATGCAGGAGCTCGGCATGGGCGCGCTGCTGGCTGTCGGGCAGGGGTCCGACAACCCGTCGAAGTTGGTGATCATGCGCTGGAACGGTGGTGCCGAGGGCACGGCCCCGCTGGCGCTGATCGGCAAAGGTGTCGTGTTCGATACCGGCGGGATCTCGCTCAAACCTTCGGCCGGCATGGAAACCATGACCATGGACATGGGCGGTGCCGGGGTTGTGGCCGGGGTCATGCGGGCGCTGGCGCGGCGCAAGGCAAAGGCCAATGTGGTCGGTCTGGTCGGCATCGTCGAGAACATGCCCGACTCCAAGGCGATGCGCCCCGGAGATGTCGTGACTTCGATGAAGGGCGACACGATCGAGATCAACAACACCGATGCCGAGGGGCGCTTGGTGCTCTGTGATGTGATGTGGTACGCGCAGCAGCATATCAAGCCGAGCGCGATGATCGACCTTGCCACCCTGACCGGCGCCTGCATCGTCGCGCTGGGGCATGACAATGCCGCCGTCTATTCCAATGACGACGCGCTTTGCGGCCAGTTTCTCAAGGCTGCGGCGGACGAACAGGAAGGTGCCTGGCGGATGCCGATGGGGCAACCCTATGCGGACCTGCTGAAATCGCCGATTGCCGATCTCAAGAATTCCGGCGGCCGGCCGGCCGGTTCGATCACCGCGACCGAATTCCTGAAACGCTTTGTGCAGGCCGACATGCCCTGGATCCATCTCGATATCGCCGGGGTGGCGCATGTGCCGCGTGACCTGACCCTGTCGCCCAAGGGGGCGACGGGCTGGGGGGTTCTGACACTGAACCGGCTGATCGCGGAGCAGTACGAGACCGAATGATATGGGAGCCGCCTATTTCTATCACCTGACACAGCGCCCGCTCGAGGTGGTTCTGCCGCAGCTGCTGGAGCGGGCGCTGGCCCAGGGCTGGCGCGTGGCGGTGCGCGGGCGCGAGGCCGGGCACATGACCTGGCTCGACGAAAAGCTCTGGCTGGTGCCCGAGGACGGGTTCCTGCCACATGCGCTGGACGGTGGGCCGCAGGACAGCGCGCAGCCGGTGCTTCTGACGACCGGAACCGAGCTGCGCAACGACGCCGTATGCCTGATGTCGGTGGACGGGGCCGAGGTTTCGGCGGCCGAGGTGCAGGCGATGCAGCGCGTCTGCGTGCTGTTTGACGGCAACGACCCCGGTGCGGTCCAGACGGCGCGGGTGCAGTGGAAAGCCCTGACCGACGCCGGCTGTCCGGCGCAGTACTGGTCGGAGGAGTCCGGCCGCTGGGAGAAAAAGGCGGAGAAGTGAGAGGATCGGGGCGGCGGTTACCGTTCGAGAACCAGCGTGCCGCCGGAAATCTCCAACCGGTCAAAGCGTTGCAGGTAGCTCATGCCGAGCAGCGATTGCTCCATCTCGCCGCCGTTCACATAGGCGCGCACCGCCCGGTCCGTAAACGGCCCGAGGGACATGCGGTCGATCCTGACCGGGGCGGTCTGCACCGGTCCGTTGGCGGTCATCGCCTGCGCAAAGAACGCCAGCCCCTGCAGGTCTATGCCCGCGGCGGCGGCATCGCTGCGGGTCAGCACGATGCCGCTGGCACCGGTGTCGACCACAAAGCGGACCGGCGCACCGTTGAGTTCGAGGGTCACGTAATAGTGTCCGTCCGGTGCGCGCGGCAGTTCGATCCGGCCATCCTCCGCAATCACTGCCTGCTGCGGCAGCACGGTCCGGCGGATGTCGTCCCATAGTCCGACAGCAGCAACCGTGCCCAGAAAGATCAGGCCCCAGGCCGCAGCGGCCTGTGCCTTTTTGCCCAGGGAGTCGCGGTTCTGCACAAAGACCCAGAACACCAGAACAGCGCCCAGCAGCAGGAGATACGCGAGGTGTCCGAGGTCGAGGGAAGTCATGTGGCACGTCCTTTGTTCCTGAAGAGGATGTAGGGAGGCAAAGGGTCGGTTGTTAGTCCCGGTCAGCCGGTGACGCCAACGGCACGCAGCCCGTCCAGAACAAACTGCACGGACAGTGCCGCCAGCAACATGCCCAGAAGCCGCGTGACCACGGTGATGCCGGTCTTGCCCAATGCCCGCTCGACCAGCCCGGCGCTGAAAAAGAACACCAGCACGATCAGCAGCACCCCGACCAGCACCGCAAGAACCGAGGCCATGCCAAGCGCGTCACTGGTCTGACCCGTCAGCAGGATCACCGAGGCAATGGCCCCCGGTCCGGCGATGAGCGGGATGGCAATGGGAAACACCGACGGGTCGGGGAAATCCGCGTCCTGTTCGGCGGTGTCCTCGCGCCGCTTGGTGCGCCGCTCGAACAGCATGTCGAGCGCGGTTATGAAAAGCAGGATGCCGCCGGAAATGCGGAATGCCGCCATCGAGATGCCGATGAAGTTCAGCACTGATTCCCCGAGAAAGGCGAACAGGAACAGCACGGCGGCGCCGACGGCACAGGCGCGCAATGCCACGGTGCGACGGTGGCGGCTGTCGGCGCCCGAGGTCAGAGCGATGAAGATCGGTGTCAGCCCGATCGGGTCAATCACCACAAGAAGGGTGACAAAAGCGGTGATGAGAAAAGCACTGTCCATGTTCCCTGCCTTAGGGTGCATGGCGCGCTCTGACAAGGTGGCGCGACAACGGTCCGGACTGCAATGGTCCTAGTGCGGGACCAGCCCCTCACATTCGCCGGGCTATTTGACGCCCGGAGAAGGTGGGGGCAGGTCCTGATCCGCAAAACAGTGCGGCGTTTACAGGCGGGCCCGCAAGCGGCTGGCCGCCTTGGACCGGACCGGTCCGTGGGGTCAGACCGTTTCGGCCTGATCGAGCTTTTCCAGCGCCGCCATCCAGAGCGATTCCGCACGGCCCAGCGCTTCCATCACTTCGGCGTACTTCTTGTTCCAGGTCGCCAGCTCGCCCGCGCGGCCATCCTCATAAAGCGCAGGGTCGGCCAGTTTCTTTGCCAGCTTGTCGCGCATTTCGTTGAGTTTGTTCACCCGGTCTTCGCCCTTGCGGGCTTCGGAGCGCATCGCGAGGACTGCGTCGCGCGTCGGGCGTCTGGGTTTTTCCGCTGCCGGCTTGGCGGCCTTGGACGGCTTGTCCGAGGCGAGCAGAAGTTTGCGGTAGGCTTCGAGGTCGTCGTCATAGGGGGCGACGGTGCCGTCCTTGACCAGCCACAGCCGGTCGGCAACCATGCCCAGAAGGTGCATGTCGTGGCTGACCAGGATCACTGCGCCGGAATAGGCCGTGAGTGCCTCGACCAGCGCCTCGCGGCTTTCGATGTCGAGGTGGTTGGTCGGCTCGTCGAGGATCAGCAGGTGCGGCGCGTCGATTGTGGCCAGCAACAGCGACAGGCGTGCTTTCTGACCCCCGGACAGCCGGCCGACTTCGGTATCGGCCTGATCGGCGCCAAGGCCAAAGCCGGCAAGCTGGGCGCGCAGCTTGGACTGCATCGTGTCGGGGCGCAGCCGCTGCAAGTGCGACAGCGGCGATTCGTCGATGTGCAGCTCGTCCACCTGATGCTGGGCAAAATAGCCGATCCGCAGCTTGTTTGAGCGGGTCATCTTGCCGTCCATCAGCGGCAGGCGGTCCGAGAGCAGTTTCGACAGGGTCGATTTGCCCTGGCCGTTCTTGCCCAGAAGCGCGATGCGGTCGTCCTGGTCGATGCGCAGGTCGAGACGGCCCAGCACCTTGGTCTGGCCATAACCGGTAGAGCCGCCCTCGATATGGATGATCGGTGGTGACAGCTCGTCCGGCTGCGGGAAGGTGAAGACCCGCTTTGCGGCCTCTTCCGGCGGCGTGATCGTGTCCATCTTTTCGATCATCTTGACCCGGGCCTGGGCCTGTTTCGCCTTCGAGGCCTTGGCCTTGAACCGGTCGACGAACTTTTGCAGGTGGTCCTTGCGGGCCTGCTGTTTCTTGGCCATCGAGGTCAGCACGGCACGCTGTTCGGCACGTTGGCGCGCAAACTGGTCGTAGGGACCGCTCCAGTAGGTGAGCTTCTTTTCCTCAAGGTGCAGGATGCCGCCCACCGCCCGGTTCAGCAGTCCGCGGTCGTGGCTGATGATGATCACCGTATGCGGATATTTCGCCAGGTAATTTTCCAGCCACAGGGCGCCTTCGAGGTCGAGGTAGTTGGTCGGTTCGTCCAGCAGCAGCAGGTCGGGCTGGGCAAACAGCACTCCCGCCAGCGCCACCCGCATCCGCCAGCCGCCGGAAAAGGCCGAACAGGGCTGAAGCTGTTCTTCGTCGTCAAACCCCAGTCCCTTGAGGATCGAGGCGGCGCGCGCCTCGGCGGACCAGGCGTCGATATCCGCGAGCCGGGTCTGGATATCGGCAATGCGGTGCGCATCGGTCGCGGAGTGGGATTCGGCCATGAGGCTGGCGCGTTCGGTGTCCGCCGCCAGCACCGTGTCGAGCAGCGAGGTCTCCGAAGCGGGCACCTCCTGGGCGACGCCACCGATCTTGGCGCGGCTGGGAAGCGAGATGGTGCCGGTGTCGAGCGTGAGTTCGCCGCGGATCAGCTTGAAAAGCGTGGTCTTGCCCGCGCCGTTGGCTCCGACGAGGCCCACCTTGTGGCCTTCGGGGATCGTCGCAGAGGCTTCGACCATGAGCGGGCGGCCTTCGACGGAATAGGATATGTCCTGAATCTTGAGCATGGGCGCGCCATAGCAGAGGTCCGGGGCGGGCGCCAGAGAGCTTCGGCATCGGGGCGCCGACACGGCGGTGGCGCGCCGGAATGCCGCAAATGAGAGCAACTGCGGCCGACTGCGGGCCGGTTCGGGCGCGGATCGGCGGTGGGTGCGTGACCCGGCGTGGCCGCGGTGGTTCGGTGTCAGGGCCGGAGGCTTCTGCCCTTCCCAATGCAATTTTCGCATGGTATCCGACCGGCCATCTGGATTTCGGTCGGGCAGACAGCCCGACCTTTGATTATGGAGTGACTGAAAATGGCCATCGAACGCACCCTGAGCATCATCAAACCTGATGCCACCAAGCGCAACCTGACCGGCAAGATCAACGCAAAGTTTGAAGAAGCGGGTCTGCGCATCATCGCGCAGAAGCGCATCCATCTGACCAAGGCACAGGCCGGAACCTTCTATGCCGTGCACAAGGAGCGCCCGTTTTACGACGAGCTGTGCGAGTTCATGGCCTCCGAGCCGGTCGTCGCGCAGGTTCTGGAAGGCGAAGCAGCAATCTCTAAGAACCGTGAAGTCATGGGCGCAACCAACCCGGCAGATGCCGCGGCGGGTACGATCCGTGCCGAATTTGCCGAATCGGTTGGCGAGAACTCGGTGCACGGTTCTGATGCCCCCGAGACCGCCGCAGAAGAAATTTCTTATTTCTTCTCGGGTCTTGAGCTGGTCGGCTAAGGTACTGCATCACGCGTGATGTGACGAAAAGGGCACCCCGGGGTGCCCTTTTTTGATGTGGGGGCCGATCTCGGGAACCGTTACGCGGCGCGGATCGCGGTTTCGCCGGTATGGCGCGTCTCGACGTGCGCGCGCAGCAGAGCCGCGTTGCGCAGGTTCGACTTGAAGCCGACGTCGAATAGGTCGCCCACCAGGGGCACGAGGCCGATCAGCCAGTCCGCGCCCGAGTTCAGTGCCATCCGCGCCATTCCCGCGCGCGGCAGACCCAACCGGTGCGCGGTGTGCAGATGATATGCAAGCGGCAGCAGCGTGACGGTGTCGCCCACCCCGGGGATCAGGCCAAGCAGGCTGTCCCAGCCCACCCGGATGCCGGTAAACGGGATCCGGAACGCGGTGTCCATGCGCCGGGCGAGGGACTCGGCGCGGGCCAGGGCGCGAAAGTCGGATTCGGCGCTCATGCGCGGGCCGGGCCGGTGCGGGCGATGATCCAGACGGCATGCACGATGCCGGGAATATAGCCGAGCAGGGTGAGAAGGATGTTGAGCCAGAAGTGTTTGCCCAGTCCGACCTGGAGAAAAACCCCAAGCGGCGGCAGCAGAATGGCAAAGATGATGCGGATCAGATCCATGGAATGTGCCTCTTTCGAATGGTGTCGCTTGCCGGGACAACGACATCCCGCGGCAAAGGTTCCGGATCATTTGTTTCCGCGCGGGCGCAGTCCGATGTCGCGCAGGAACCTTTCCAGGTCTTCGGACGGGGCCTCTGGATCAGCCGCGCGCTCTGCCTTCAGACTGTCGAACTTCCTGCGCAACGCGTCTTTTTCAGCGCCTTTGCAATCGTTCCAGGGACGCCCTTGCAGCGCCATGTGCAACACGTAATAGCTGATGAAATGGGGCCGCGTGCCGGTGGCCAGCAGGCGGCGGTACGCCTCGTGTGCGCCGAGGTCCCGCAGCATTTCCGCGCTGTCGATGCCTGCCCGGGTACAGGCAGATTCGACCGCGGGGCCGAGGTTGCGCAGGCTGGAGACCGGGGTTTTGTGCATCTGACATCCGTTCGGACTACGTTTTGTTGGTGCAGCGCACGTCCCGGTGGCCCGACCGGTGCCCGGTGCGCGGAATTTCCCTCAGGCAGCGGCGGCCAGCCTCTGCGCAAAGGCGCACAGAGTCCGCAGCGCGGTGGCAAAACTTTCATCGTCAACCGTCATGGCAACGCGGATGTGCCCCGCCGTTGAGCTGCCAAAGCTTTCGCCGGGCATCACGGCAATGCGGTGGGTGTCAAGCAGGGCGTCGGCAAATCCTTCTCCGGTCAGGCCGGTGCCCCGAATGTCGAGCATCAGATACATGGCACCCTGACAGGGGATGTGGCTGACATGGCTTTGCGCCGCCAGAATCTCCATCGCCAGTGCGCGGCGACGGCGGAACGGGGCCATCACGCCCTCCTCCAGCGGCGCACCCTGAGCAAGGGCAAAGACCGCGGCGTCCTGGATATATCCGGGCACGCCGTAGGTGGTATTGGTGGCCAGATCGATCAGTGTCGCGATCACCGCTTCGGGCGCGACAATCCAGCCGATGCGGCTGCCGGTCATGGCGTGACTTTTCGACATCGAACCGATGACCAGGGTGCGCTCCTGCATGTCCGGCAGGGCGCGGGGCGACAGGTGTGTGCCCTCCCATATCTGCGTGTCATAGACCTCGTCCGAGATCACCCAGAGGTCGCGTTCCCGCGCGACGCGGGCGATGTCCTCGAGGGTCTGCCGGTCGTAGACCACGCCGGTCGGGTTGTTGGGCGAGTTGATCAGCAGCGAAGCGGCGCCATGCCTGGCAGCAGCGGCGTCGAGGACGCTGAAGTGCGGCAGGAAATTATCTGCGGCCCGGGTGGCGATCGCCTGTGGCACGGCCCCCGCCGCGCGGATGGTGCCGGGGTAGGTCGCATAGTAGGGGTCAATATACAACGCGGTCTCGCCCGGGTTGCAGCAGGCCACATGCGCAGCGAAAAGCGCCGCCTGACCCCCGGGTGTGATCAGCACATTGTCACGCCCCGTCGGGATGCCGGTGCCCTGTGTGACCCGCGCCGCCACGGCATCGCGCAGCGACGGGATGCCCGGAACCATGGCATACCCGGTGTGACCGCCAAGCGCGGCGGCGTGCATCGCCTCCAGGATGGCGGGGTCGGTGCCGATGTCGTGTTCGCCGATGGTCAGTTCGGTCACATCCTCCCCCGCCGCGGTCATGGCGCGGGCACGGTAGAACACCCCCCAGCCGTCGGACCCGTCACCGTTGATCGACGTGATGCGCGAGGAGAGCTGAGCCATCGGGGACCTTTCGGGTTTGCGGAAGCACCTGCGCCACGTTGTGCCAAGCGGACCCGGCCGGGGCAAGGGGGCGGTATCGGGTCTGCCGGGAGCCCTTGGGGTGATGCAAGGGATAAGGACTTGACCTCAAGTTGACTTGAGGAATTACCGTGGGTCGTCCGTGGTAGATATCAGGAGCAGAACGATGGCGACACGGTTGGAACATGTGAACATCTGCGTCAAGGATCCCGAGGCGACGGCCAGGGTGCTGGCGCGGTTGTTTGACTGGCGCATCCGCTGGCAGGGCGCAACGCCGGACAAGGGGACGTCGGTGCACGTGGGCAACGATGCGGGATATGTCGCGCTCTATTGCCCCGGGCATGAAATCCGCGGCGAGGCGCAGAAGTACCGCACCTGGGGTGGGCTCAACCACATCGCGGTTGTGGTGTCGAATCTGGCCGCGATGGAAGCCGCAGTCCGGGCCGAAGGGTTTGCCGTGCACAGCCACGCCGATTACGAACCGGGTCGGCGGTTCTATTTTGACGGCCCGGACGGGGTCGAATACGAGGTGGTCGCCTACAACTGAGCCGTTGCCGCCGGGCCTGGCATGTGGTGCGGCCGCTTGTTCGCCACGTTGACCCATGTTAGGGCAGGCAGCATGAAACATGGCGCGCCCATTCTTTGCTGCATTACCGGCTGAACCTTTCGGCGGGCCGGTCTTCTGTTTCCAAATCCAGGTTAAGTTGCTAAGCCCGCCGCGACCCCTCGCGAGGACGGACTTATGGAACTCTTTCTCACCAACACCGCCACACGCCGGAAAGAGCTGTTCACACCGCTGAAGGCTGCCGACGTGCGGATGTATGTCTGCGGACCCACGGTCTATGACCGCGCGCATCTGGGCAATGCCCGCCCGGTGATCGTGTTTGACGTGCTCTACCGGTTGCTGCGGCACATCTACGGCGCCGATCACGTGACTTATGTGCGCAATTTCACCGATGTGGATGACAAGATCAATGCCCGGGCCGCCGACTCCGGCCGGTCGATCGGCGCGATAACGGCAGAGACGACGCAGTGGTTTCTGGACGACATGGGCGCGGTCGGCGCGATGGAACCCGACCACATGCCCCGTGCCACCCAGTATATCCCGCAGATGGTGGCGATGATCAGCGACCTGATCGACAAGGGGCATGCCTACGCCAAGGACGGTCACGTGCTGTTCCGGGTCCGCTCGTACCAGGATTACGGCAAGCTGTCCGGACGGTCGGTCGATGACATGATCGCCGGCGCCCGGGTCGAAGTCGCCCCGTTCAAGGAAGACCCGATGGATTTTGTCCTCTGGAAACCTTCGGATGCCGCGCAGCCCGGCTGGGACAGCCCCTGGGGGCGCGGACGCCCGGGCTGGCACATCGAATGTTCGGCGATGGCGCATGAACTGCTGGGCGAATCCTTCGACATCCACGGCGGCGGCAACGATTTGATGTTTCCGCACCACGAGAACGAGATTGCGCAGTCCTGCTGTGCCCATCCGGGCGGCGGGTTTGCCCAGGTCTGGCTGCACAACGAGATGTTGCAGGTCGAGGGCAAGAAGATGTCCAAGTCGCTGGGCAACTTCTTTACCGTGCGCGATCTGCTGGATCAGGGTGTGCCGGGCGAGGTGATCCGCTTCGTGATGCTGAGCACCCATTACCGCAAGCCGATGGACTGGACCGAAAAGAAGCGCGACGAGGCCATGGCGACATTGCAGAAGTGGTACACACAGGTCGGCTCCGGCCCGGCGGCGGCCGCTGACCCCGACCCCGGCGTCGTCGGATGTCTTGCCGACGATCTCAACACTGCCGGAGCGATTGCGGGTCTGCACCAGCTGTCCCTGACAGGGCAGGCGGCGGCACTGCGGGCCTCGTTGCAGTTTCTCGGATTGATGGGCGAGACGGTGCCGGACTGGGCCCTCGCGCCGCAGGTCGATCTGTCGGACTGGGTTGCGCGCCTGTCCGCAGCCCGGCAGAGCGCGTTGCAGAGCAAGGATTTTTCCGAAGTCGACCGGCTGAAAGCGCTTCTGACCGGCGCCGGAGTCGAGGTGCGGATGAGCAAGGCGGGCGTCGACCTGGTGCCGGGGTCCGGATTCGACGCCGCCCGGCTGGAGACAGGGGCATGAGCGGCGGTGTAAAGGGCAGGGCTGACAGGGTTTGCCCCGCGCGGCCTGGCCGGAGTGGGGGTCAGCCCCCACACCACCGGGATATTTCAACCCCAGAGACGCGGGGGGGGTGGTGATGGATGTGGCGAACGTTCCGGCTGCGAAAGAGCGGCTGTACCTTTATGATACCACGCTGCGCGACGGGCAGCAGACGCAGGGCGTGCAGTTTTCGGTGGCCGAAAAGCTGCGGATCGCCCGGGCGCTGGACGTTCTGGGGGTGGATTACATCGAGGGTGGCTGGCCGGGGGCCAATCCGACGGATTCGGGGTTTTTCGACGAAGTGGGCCAGACCCGGGCGCGGATGACCGCCTTTGGCATGACAAAGCGGGCCGGGCGCTCGGCAGAGAACGACGATGTGCTGGCGGCGGTGCTGGATGCCGGGACACCGGCGGTCTGTCTGGTCGGCAAGACACATGAATTCCATGTCCTCACCGCCCTGGGCATCACCCTTGCCGAGAACGTGGACAACATCCGCGCCAGTGTCGCCCATTGCGTCGCCCGGGGACGCGAGACGCTGCTGGACGCCGAGCATTTCTTTGACGGCTACCGCTCCAACCCGGCCTATGCGATGGAGTGCCTGCAGGTGGCGCTGGAGGCCGGGGCGCGCTGGGTCGTGCTGTGCGACACCAACGGCGGCACCCTGCCGTCAGAGGTCGGGCGGATCGTGGCGCAGGTGATCGCCGCCGGGGTCCCCGGAGAGCGTCTGGGCATTCACACCCACAACGACACCGAGAATGCCGTAGGCTGCACGCTGGCGGCAATCGACGCGGGGGCGCGCCAGGTCCAGGGCACGCTGAACGGCCTGGGCGAGCGCTGCGGCAACGCCAATCTTGTGTCGCTGATCCCGACGCTGCTGCTCAAGTCGCCCTATGCCGAACGCTTTGAAATCGGCGTCACGGCAGAGGCGCTGGAAGGGTTGACGCGGCTCAGCCGGATGCTGGATGAAATCCTCAACCGGGTGCCACTGAAACAACTGCCATATGTCGGAGGCTCGGCATTTGCCCATAAGGCGGGGCTGCATGCCAGCGCGATCCTGAAGGATCCGGCAACCTACGAGCACGTCGACCCCGGCCTGGTCGGCAACCGCCGCTTAGTGCCGATGTCGAACCAGGCCGGGCAGTCGAACCTGCGCCGCAGGCTGGCCGAGGCCGGGCTCGAGGTCGCGCCGGGAGAGCCTGCGCTGGGACGCATTCTCGAGACCGTGAAGGCGCGCGAAGCCGACGGCTATTCCTATGACACGGCCGAAGCGTCGTTCGAACTGCTGGCGCGGGCCGAACTGGGTCGGCTGCCCGAGTTCTTTGAGGTCAAGCGTTACCGGGTCACGGTCGAGCGGCGCAAGAACAAGCGCAACCGGATGGTGTCCCTGTCCGAGGCCGTGGTGGTGGTCAAGGTCGACGGCGAAAAGAAGCTTTCGGTCAGTGAATCGATGGACGAGACCGGCGGCGATCGCGGGCCGGTCAACGCGCTGTCCAAGGCGCTGGCCAAGGATCTGGGACGGTATCAGGCGGTGATCGAGGATCTGCGGCTGGTCGATTTCAAGGTCCGCATCACCCAGGGGGGCACCGAGGCCGTGACCCGTGTGATCATCGATTCCGAAGACGGGCAGGGGCGACGCTGGTCCACCGTCGGTGTGTCGGCCAACATTGTCGATGCCTCGTTCGAGGCGTTGCTGGACGCGGTGCGCTGGAAACTGATCCGCGATTGCGGAGACGGGGCCTGATGGCCCGGGTGGCGCTTCCGGGGCTGCAATGTGCGTGGTCCCCGCTGTGACCCGACTGGCGGTGCTCCGGCCGGTTGCCCTGCCGGCGCGGTCACGCTAGGGGACGGCATGGAATTTGACGACGATGTCATCGCCTGCGCGAAAACGGTCGAACGCGCGGACCCGGAGCGGTTTGCCGCGGTCATGGCGGCGCCTCTGGCGGCCCGTGCCCGGTTGTTTCCGCTGTATGCCTTCAATGTCGAAGCGGCGCGCGCGCCCTGGGTCACGCAGGAGAGCATGATCGCAGAGATGCGCCTTCAGTGGTGGCGCGACGCCCTGGAAGAGATTGGCAGCGGCAGACCGGCGCGCCGCCACGAGGTGGTGTCCCCCCTGGCCGGAGTTCTGGATGCCGAAGGTGCGGCGCTGCTGGTGCAATCCCTGGAGGCGCGGCGCTGGGACATCTATCGTGATCCCTTCGAGGATCAGGCGCATCTTGAGCGTTATATCGAACAGACCGGCGGGCATCTGATGCTGGTGGCGGCCCGTCTGCTGGGCGCGCGGCAGCGGGCTGCGGCGCTGGATCTCGGCTATGCTGCCGGCCTTGCGGCGTTTCTGCGTGCGGTTCCCGAACTGGAATCGCGGGGACGCGTACCGCTGGTGGATGGCCGCCCCGAAGCGGTGGCGGCTCTGGCGCGGGGGGGGCTGGCGCGGCTGGCGCGGGCCCGCGCGCAGCGCGCAGATGTTCCGACGGCGGCGGCGCTGGCGGCCTGGCAGGCCGGGCCGTTGTTGCGGCTGGCCGTCGCGCAGCCCGGCCGTGTTGCGGCAGGGCAGTTGCATCTGCCACTGTTGCGGCAGCGGTTGCGGCTGATCTGGCAGGCGGCCAGCGGACGTTGGTAGACCGCCCCCACCGAGCGGTGATCGGGGGCGTGGCGACTGTGATCGCTATTCGGCGGGTTGTTCACGCGGGCGGAGCCAGAGCCACAGCAGCGCGCCCCCTGCCAGCGTCAGCGCCGGTGCGATGGCGAGGTTCACCGCGGTCCAGCCCTCTTGTGCCGTACCGCCCGAGCAGTTCATCAACCCCCCCGACGCCAGCGAAGCCAGGGTCACGCCGCCGAACACCAGCAGGTCGTTCAAGCCCTGAATCCGGCCGCGCTCGTGCGGGGCATGGGCGCTGGCCAGCATGGTTGTCGCGCCGATGAATCCGAAGTTCCAGCCCAGTCCAAGCAGCACGAGGGCGACGAAAAAGTTTTCGAGCTGCACGCCATTGAGCGCCACCACACCCGCGACCCCCAGAATCAGAAGTCCGGTGGCGAGGATGCGTTCGACCCCGAAACGGGCGATCAGGTGGCCGGTGAAAAAGGACGGGGCGAACATCGCCAGCACATGGCCGGTCACCACGTCCGCGGCATCCGATTTGTCGAAACCGCAACCGACGACCGCCAGTGGCGTCGACGTCATCACCAGATTCATCATCGCGTAGGACACCATGGCGCAGATCACCGCCACGGCGATCCGGGGGGTGGTGAGCAGTTGCCAGTGGCTGCGGCCGCGGGGTGCGTCCACCGCGGGCAGGGGCGGTTTCGGAATGTCCAGCCTCAGGAACAGCAGCGAGCCTGCGAGGTTGACGGCGATCACCGCGAGATAGGTGCCGAAAAACGGGATCACATAGGCGTCCGCCGTGAGCTTGACCAGCTGCGGGCCGATGATCGCCGAGACCAGGCCACCGGCCAGGACATAGGAGATCGCCTTGGGGCGGAAGTCCTCTGAGGCGGTGTCGGCGGCGGCGAAACGGTAAAAGCCCTGTGCCGACATGTAGATGCCGGTGAACAGGCTGCCGAGCAGGAAGACCGGGAAGGATGCAAGGTAGAGACCGAGCGCGCCGATCCCGCCTCCGACCGCGCCGCCCAGGGTGCCGAGCATGAAGCCGGCCCTGCGTCCGTATCGCTGCATGAACCATGAGATCGGGGTTGCGGTGAGCATCGACCCCAGCACGATCAGCGAGATCGGCAGCGTCGCGAAGCAGATGTTTGTGGCCAGCGACTGACCGGCGAGCCCGCCAATGGTGAAGATCATCGGCATCTGCGAGCCGAGGAGGGCCTGCGCCATGACCAGAACGGTCACATTGCGGCGGGTGCGGGGGTCTTGCGTGCTCATGGCGTATGGGTAGGCGGGAAGCCGGGGCGCCGCAAGCCGGATAAGGCGGTGACCGGCGCCGGACCCTGCGCGGTTTGCGGCGCCCGGCGCGGGGGCCAGCCCCCGCACCCCCGGAGTATTTGCAAAGAGAAGAAGATGCACCGATGAGATAGCTGTGGCCGCGGTCTGGCGGGGTGGCTATCAGGGACGGATGAAGGATCGGATACAGGGCAAAGTCTTGATTGTAGGCGGGTCCGCGCAGGCGCGGGCACTGGCGGCGCGCCTTCCGGCGGCGCTGATGCTGCTGCCGCAGGCCGGGGTTGTGGCGCAGGGTTGGTTACCGGGCCGCGCGGGCGTGGACCTGGATCCCGTGGGATTGCAGCGCGCAGGAATTGCGGCGGTGATCGAGGCGGCGCACCCCTGCGATGCGGCGATCGCCGAAACCGTGGCCCGTGCGGCGCGGGGCGCAGGGATCGCACATCTGCAGCTGGTGCGGCCATCGTGGCGCGCCACGGCGCGGGATCGCTGGGTGATGCTGCAACACGCGAGGCAGGTGGTCGCCGTCGTGCCGCCCGGGGCGCGGCTGTTCGCCACCATAGGGCGCGGCGCCTTGCCCGACCTGAAGGCGGTGCGGGGGGTGGTGCTGTCCCGGGTGACCGGAGACGGCACCGACCGCGGGGAGCAGGCGTTTCCGTTGCGGCGGGGCGGGTTTGTGCGGGGCGCGGGGCCGTTTTCCGTGGCCGGGGAAATGGCCCTGCTGCGCCGGTTGCGGATTGACTGGTTGGTGCTGCGCAACGCGGGCGGGCCGGGCGGCTGGCCAAAACTCGCGGCGGCGCGGCAGTTGGGATTGCGGGTGGCGATGCTGGCGCGGCCGCGTCGGCCCGGCGGACCCCGGGTGCAGACTGTGGAGGAGGCGCTGGCGTGGTTGACGCACCGACATCTGTTGGACGGGTGATTCATTCGCAGGCCTGTGTCGCCGAGGGCGCGGCCTGGCTTGCCGAAGCCGAGCCGCGCTTTGCGGCGGCGTTGGCGCAAACCGGACCGCTGCCGCTGCGGCTGCGTGCGGACGGATTCGCGCAACTGCTGTCGGCGATTGTCAGCCAGCAGGTCAGCGTCGCCAGTGCCCGCGCGCTGTGGCGCAGGCTGGAGGCCGCGGGCATGGTGACGGAGACGGCGGTTCTGTCGCTCAGCGAGGAAGAGTTGCGCGGCCTTGGCCTCAGTCGGCAGAAGGCGTGTTATGCCCATGCGCTGGCGGCGGCGCGGCTCGACTTTGCCGCTTTGCGGCAGGCGCCGACCGCAGAGGTGATCCGGGCGCTGACGGCGGTGAAGGGCATCGGTGTCTGGACGGCGGAAATCTATGCGATGTTCAGCCTGGGCCGGGCGGATGTCTTTGCGCCGGGGGATCTGGCGTTGCAGGAAGGGGCGCGCTTGCTGTTCGATCTGCCCGCGCGGCCCACGGACCGTGCCCTGCGGCAGATGGCCGAGGCCTGGAGCCCGTGGAGATCGGTTGCGGCCCGCACGCTCTGGGCCTACTACCATGTGGTCAAACAGCGAGAGGGGATCCGATGACGCGGGTGTTGCAGGCAGAACGGCGCGAGCCGGTTTCGGGAGAGACGCGGTCGTGCGTGGTTTTCCTGCATGGCTATGGGGCCAACGGCGCGGATCTGCTGGGTCTTGCCGATCCGCTGGGCGAGCATCTGCCGGATACGCTTTTCGTGGCGCCCGATGCGCCCGAAGCCTGTGCCGGGGCGCCCTTCGGGTTTCAGTGGTTTCCCATTCCCTGGATCGACAATTCCAGCGAAGAAGAGGCCGAGGCCGGTCTGGTCACCGCCGCCGCGGATCTGAATGCCTTTCTGGATGCGCTTATGGTGGACGAGGATCTGCTGCCCGAGCAGGTCGTGCTGTTCGGATTTTCCCAGGGCACGATGATGTCGCTGCACGTGGCGCCGCGCCGCGAAGATCCGGTGGCGGGAATCGTCGCCTTTTCCGGCCGGTTGCTGCAGCCGGAGTTGTTGGCGGATGAGGCGCAATGCCGCCCGCCGGTGCTGCTGGTGCATGGGGATGCCGACGAGGTGGTGCCGCCGCAAGCGCTGCCACAGGCGGCCGAAGCGCTGCAGGAAGCGGGATGGAAAGAGGTCTTTGCGCATGTGATGAAGGGCACCGGCCATGGCATCGCGCCGGACGGGCTTTCGGTGGCGCTGGCCTTCATGCGCGACAAGTGCGGGTTGTGACCGGGGGCCGGGTCTGATCCGGGATCAGGGCCGGGCGCCAGGGTACTCTCCCGGCGTCAGAGAATCGTGACCCAGTCGTCGAGCTGAGCATCATCTTCGCCAAGGTCGCCCTGCAAATGGATCATCCGGTGGTCGCTCAGCATCAGCGTGGTCATCAGATCCTCGCCCGTGCCGGACTGCCGGACGGTGATGTCCGAGAGCGATGCATCGTGACGCCCGTCAAGGGTGATCAAGTCCCGCCCGGGGGTGAAATCGGTGATGGTCGTCTCGAACGGTTTTGACGTCGCGAAATGGAACGTGTCCCGGCCATAGCCGCCGGACACCTCGTTGATGCCCGCGCCGGCGTTGAGCCAGTCGCTGTTCGGGCCGCCCGAAAGGGTGTCGTCGCCGCCGCCGCTCTTGAGCGTATCCGCGCCTCTGCCGCCTTTCAGAAGGTCCGCGCCGCTTTCGCCGGTGATCCAGTCATCACCCGCGCCGCCGGTGAGGTAGTCATCACCCTCGCGCCCCCTGAGCACATCCTCTCCGGCCCGCCCCACGATCGAATCCTCGTCGCGCCCGCCGTTCAGCGTGTCCGCGCCGCGTCCGCCGATCAGCGTGTCGTTGCCGGTATACCCCTTGAGAAGGTTCTGGCCGTGCTGAAGGGTCAGATAGTCGTGCGAATGCAGCCCTTCGGCAGAGTGTTCGACAGGATCATTATCATTGCTCTGGGCATCGACAGATGCGGCCGCCTCGGGCAGCGGGTCGGGCAGGTTGGCATAGGTGCGAAAGGCCTCTGTCGGGTCGATGCCGGTGAGACGCAGTTGCATGATCTCGCCCTCGTCCAGCCGCACGGTCAGGAAGCCGTCTTCATGCACCTCGGCAGGGTCCAGGTCGCGCAACTCGGCGGTCGACACATTGCTTCCGACCGCATCCGAACCGGCAACGCCAAGAACCTGTGCCGACAGGGATTCAAATCCGGTGATCAGGCCGGAAATGTCGATCTCGGTTTCCGCAGTGCTGTCAGTCGTCGACGCCAGGAAGAACACCAACTCGCCGTCGCCGTAAAACGCATGTACGTCCAGCGCGTTCAACGCGGCCTCGGTCTGGTCGGGGTGTGACGCCAGGTCGATCACGGTCTTTCCCGGGATCGTGTCGCTCATCAGGCGGAACATCACTCCGGAAGGGGTCAACGCAGTGTGGCTGTGGCCCATGCTGAAGGCGTTGTCCGAATTCTGCAGGAGCGGCCAAGCATAAGCGGCATCAACGCCACTTTCCAACATTTGCTCGACCATATTGAGCATCTCATGCGCCTGAAACAAACCATAGTCATCGTGCCGTTCAAAGGCGGATGTCGATGCCGACTGGTTCCATTCGGTCAGGTATATATCCAGATCCTCGAATTCTTGGCCCCATGTGCCGTTTATCACGTCCAGCATATATCCGCGCTGATCCGGAATGGCAGGTTCCTTGGAATAGACATGTGCCACAATTCCATCGACCTGTTCGATGGTGGATTCATCGAAATTGCTCATCACGATTTCATTCGCGATTTCTGTCCAGTTCGGCCGCCCGGATCCGCGAATGACGTCATCGCCGAGATCCAGATCATATTGCCCATTCAGATCGTCCAGCACATCCTGTGCGTCCCAGTTTTCATACTGTTGGTTGAGCGATGCGTAGCCAAAGTCGGTGCCCATCTGGACAACAACATCAATCGCGCCGGTGGCGGTGTCATATACCTCGGCGACCAGGCGCAGTTCGTCATCTATCACCCGCGACATCCCGGCAGACAGACGGCCATACTCCATCGAGTTCATGCGCCCCGATCCCCAGTATTCGTTGCCGATCTCGAAGGCCGCAATCGGTGCGTCGCCATAGACACCGGTAACCACGTCATGGACAAACTCGCGCAGGACAACTTCGTCGAACCCCGGCACGCGGTCGCCGTTGGCATCCACATCCTCGGACAGCATGGTGCGGGTCGGCACGACGATGGTCACTGTTGCGCCAACGTCCGCGGCCATGGACATGAAATCGGACAGGGGAATGAAATCCTGAGTGACGCCATTTTCATTGCCGGTAACAGTCGGGGAGTCCGGATTGGATATATCGAAATACTCTTCTGTCAGTGAGCCGCCGGGATATCGCAATGACGTGACACCCAGATCGGTGACCAATTCGGTATATGAACCCTCTCCTTCCGTATAACCGCGCGGCGCAAGTATATTGCCACCAAATAGGGCATCGGTCGCCCGTTCACCTGACTGGCTGAATAAACGAAGACGGGGCATTTTGTACTCTCTATTTCCACAATTGGCGTAGAGAGACATTGAGATTTTGCCGAATTATTCGATAGACCGGCAGGCGGGTAACGAATTGCGACGCCGAATAGACGCATATCCAGCCGGATAGATCTCTGACCTTAACGGGCGTCTGTGCATCCGATCACGCCAGGTATCGCAGTCGTGACACGATCCGTTCTGGCCGCGGAAGCCATTGTTCGGCAGTCTGAAAGCAGGGTCCGAAAACTGAGTCGGCGGGTGGTTGGATTGGATCGCGTCAGCGGATGTGCCTGTCATTCCGGCGTTACCGATCCTGCCGTATCCTGGGGCGGACACTCCATATGGCGGGACTTGCCAGAAGGCTTCCGCGATATATAGTGATCTGAGGCTAGGGCGGGGTGTCCTGCTCTGGTGTCGCGGAAACGGGCAGGCAGTGCAGGAGACGAGTCCCCCATGGATGGCGATTTCAGAACAGCTTTTGTACGGGAGCCGGGGGCTCTCAGGCAGAATCCGGCGCTCGTGCTGAACGCGGATTACCGGCCGTTGTCATACTATCCGCTCAGCCTCTGGCCCTGGCAGGAGGCGGTCAAGGCGGCGTTTCTCGACCGGGTCGACATCGTGGCCGAATATGACGAGGTGGTCAGAAGCCCCTCGATGACGCTGCGGATCCCCAGCGTCGTGGTCCTGAAAGATTATGTAAAACCTCAAAAGCGCGTGGCCTTCACGCGCTTTAATCTTTTTCTGCGGGACGAATTTCGCTGCCAGTATTGTGGCGGCAAGGGGGATCTGACCTTTGACCACGTGGTGCCCCGTGCCAGCGGCGGCATCACCAGCTGGGAAAACGTCGTTGCCGCCTGTGCGCCCTGCAATCTGCGCAAGGGTTCCAAGAGCCTGCGTCAGGCCGGGCTGAGCCTGCGCAAGCCGCCGCGACAGCCGCGCTCGGAAGAACTGCGCAACATGGGGCGTCGGTTTCCCCCCAACCACCTGCACGACAGCTGGATGGATTTTCTCTACTGGGATGCCGAGCTGGAGGCGTGAGCTGACAAGACAGGTGCGGAGCCATCAGAGCCGGCCGGGCAGCGGTGATCGGGTCGGCTACGACATTTCCCGATTCGACGAATGCGGGCCAATTGTGCCGTGCCAGAACGAAGCTCCGGTCGTGACCGAGGGCGCGGCCAACGACACGGGAATGTTCTGACGAATGCCGGACGGGCGGAGACACACAAGGCCCGCCTCGATGTCAGCGCGCACAAAAAAGCCGCCCGAAGGCGGCCTTTGGTCTTGCCGGGGCTGAGAAACCTCAGCCGTCCTGCTGGGCCTTCGCCGCGGGCTGCGGCTGGCCGGACGGTACCGGGCCACGACCCTTGCCCGACAGCGGATCGTCCTGACGCTGAACCGAGCCCTCGAAATGCGCGCCGGATTCAATCGCGATGGTCTTGTGGATGATGTCACCCTCGACCCGCGCTGTGGCTGTCAGACGCACCTTGAGGCCACGCACCCGACCAACGATGCGGCCATTGACCACAACATCATCCGCGGTCACTTCGCCTTTGATCGTCGCGGTTTCGCCCACGGTCAGCAAATGGGCACGAATGTCACCTTCGACTGTGCCCTCGACCTGGATGTCTCCGGTGGTCTTGAGATTGCCGGTGATGTGCAGGTCGCTGGACAAAACCGACGCCGGCGGCTTGGCCTTGGGCGCAGAAGCCTTGAACTCGTTGGGCGAGGGGCGGGGCATCTCGGGGGCTGCCGGTTTGGCGTTCTCATCGGCCTTGTGGCCGGGCTCGTTGATTTTGCTTTTAGAAAACATCGTTTGCAGCCTTGATATAGATCATGGGATTGACGGCTTCACCGCCGACGCGCACCTCATAGTGCAAATGCGTGCCGGTGGAGCGTCCTGTGTTTCCCATATCACCGATACGATCCCCGCGCGAGACCCTTTGGCCGACCTTCACGCGGATTTTCGACTGGTGGGCGTACCGCGTCTCGATTCCGAATTCGTGCTGGATTTTGACAAGTCGCCCGTAACCCGACTGCCAGCCCGCGTGTGTCACGACACCATCGGCGGTGGCATAGATCGCCGTGCCATGCGGGGCGGCGAAATCGGTGCCTGCGTGCAGGCGGCCCCAGCGATACCCATACCCCGAGGTGAAGCGGAATGCATCCTTCAGCGGCGAAGCAAAGGGGGCTTTCTGTGCAGCGATGCGGTACAGGTTCAAGCGGTCCATCTCACCCAGAATACGATTGGCCCGCTGGGTGTCGCCGCGCGGGTCTTGACCCCGGGTGGACAGCGACAACGGCATCAGCGGGCCGCCCTGGCCGGAATACCCGCTGCGCACCTTGTCGATGATGCGGTCGGGGTCCATGCCGGCGGCGGTGAACATCTTGTCCAGCGGCTTGACCGACACGGTCATGGCATCTTCCAGTTGACGGAAGATGGTGTCGTTCTGAATTTCCATCTGGCGGATTTCGGCGGCCATCTCGTCGGCGCGGATCAGGGCGTCCTGTGCGTCGGCCACAACCTGATCGCGCTCCGCCGCGGTGCGGGCCAGTGCGTCGGACAGGAAATCCATCGTGCTGTCGGCCTGGGCCAGTCCGGCGCTTGCCAGATCATTGGCGCCGCCGGCCTGAAGCGCGGCCATCTTTTCAGTCAGTTCCGCACGTTTCTTCATCGTCTCGCGCAGGGTCGCCTGCACCACTTCGATGCCGGTTTCCATTTCGCTCCGGCGGGTTTCGGAATCGAGCAGTTGCGACTGCATGATCGAAACCTGAGCCAGCGCGGTGTTGAAACGTTCCTGAGCCGCCAGCGCCTCGGACGAGCGTTCGTCGCGTTCGCGGCTGAGCGCGTTGAGGCGTTGCTGATAGGTCTGCTGATCCCGCTTGGCCTGTTCGCGGAAGTTCCCGGCGCCGATGCTGTCCATCAGCAGGATCGCCGTGGCGATGATCGTCCAGGAGACGACCAGCGAGCCACCCACAAAGGCGATGGCCTGCGTTTCGGATTTCAAACGGATGAATCTGGTGTCGGTATCTGACCGCAGAAAAAGCCGCCGTTCTGGAAAGTACCGCTGCAATAGCGCATGTGTCTTGATCGCGAGACGCGTTCTCATCCAGTCCAGTTCCTTATTCCGTCCCAACTCCAGCGCTCGGTTCCCCGTCCGGCGCCTTGCGGTCGGGCTTACCGGTCCATTCACTTTTTCGCAACATTTTTGGCCGGATGATTCGGCCTGACAGGCACAAAAGCGCCAAAGCGGCAAAAATCCGCCTATTCCAATGGCTTCCGCAAAACATGCAGGCTGGGCAGAGTTCAGCACGTGTAGCGAGAGTGCGGCACGAACTTCGGAGTGATTAAATATGCGGCACAATCACGCGGCGTTCAGTCAGCAACGTCCTCTGTCAGCGGCCAGTAGAAATCCGGCGGCAGACCGGCGTCGGCGCGCTTTTCCTCGTTGAAGGGCGGCTTGAGCAGGCCGTGGAAATGCTTGCGCACCAGGGCGTGAAAAACTGGCTTGGGGTCGGTGTTGTCGCGGCCGCACAGAAAATGAAACCATTTGGAGCCATAGGCGACATGCGCGACCTCTTCGCCGTAAATGGTCTCGAGCGCGGCAACAGCCCGGGTCGCGCCCACCTTGCGGAACAGCGCGATCATGCCGGGTGTCACATCCAGCCCCCGGGCCTCGAGCACCATCGGCACCACGGCCAGTCGGGCCAGCAGGTCCTCGGCGGTGTCTTCGGCGGCGCGCCACATCCCGGCATGGGCGGGCAAGGCACCGTAAAAGCTGCCTTCCTCTTCAAGGCAGTCACACATCAGTTGGAAATGCTTGGATTCGTCGTCCGCCGCCTTGACCCAGTCGTCATAGAAACCGGCCGGCATCGGGACGTGGGAAAACCGGGCGATGAGGTCCCAGTGCAGATCGACGGCGTTCAGTTCGATATGCGCCACGGCGTGCAAAAGCGCGATGCGCCCCTGTGGACTGCCGGGTTTGCGTTTGGGCATCGCGCGCGGATCAAGCAGTTCCGGCGCATCCGGACGCGCCGGGCGCAGAGGCGGCGCGCCGTGGCCCACGGCGGGCAGGGTTCCGTCGGCACGGGCGGCAAACCACTCCGCCGCATGGGCGCGCGACTTTGCGGTCTTGGCGCGCCCGTCGGCGGTGGTCAGAACATCCAGAGCCCGTTCGCACAGTGTCGGTTCCGCTGGAAACCGGCTCACAATGCCTGCACCGCCGCCAGCACCTCTTCGGCATGGCCCGGCACCTTGACCTTGCGCCAGGCACGGGCAATGTCACCGCGTGCGTCGATCAGAAAGGTAGAGCGTTCGATGCCCATGAAAGTTTTTCCATACATCGACTTTTCCTTCCAGACTCCAAATCTTTCACTGATGTCAGCGCCTTCGTCCGACAACAGCGGCACCGTCAGGTTCTTTTTCGCCATGAATTTATCGTGACTCGCGATGCTGTCCTTGGAAATGCCGTAGACCCTGACGCCAAGCGCGTTAAATTCCGGCAGAAGGGCCGAAAACGCCTCGTTCTCCTTTGTGCAGCCCGAGGTGTCGTCACGCGGATAAAAGAACAGGACCACAGGCGAGGGGCGCAGGGCGGACAGGGTCACCGGGTCTCCACCCGTTACAGGCAAGGTGAAGTCTGGGGCGGTCTTGACGGTGTCGGTCATGTCTGGGCTTTCCTGCGGGTGTTTCGAGGGTGCGCCGGTTCATCTGAGACTGTGAGGCCGGCGACGACGGCTGTGGATGAGGGCGAGTATAACGCGATGCGACCGGGCTGCCAGTGACTGCACCAGAATCCCCCCTGCCGACGCCGCCTGAAGGTCAACGGCCCAAAGGTCGCCGCCGCCGCAAGGCCGGGGTGTGGATGTTGCTGTCGCTTGCGATGTTCCTCGCCATGGCCGGTCTGGTCGTCTGGGCCACGCTGGGCCGTCCTCTGACAGCGCCCGACTGGATGCACGAACGGATCGAGGCCCGGCTTGCCCAGGCGGTGCCGGATCTGCAGATCAACTTTGGCAAGGCAGGTCTGCTGGTTCAGCGCAACGGGCTGGCGCAGGTCTCGCTGTCGGACGTGCGCATCGCCACCGCGACCGGGGTTCCGGTGGTCGATCTGAGCCGGGTCAGCGTCGGCGTCCGGCCCGGGCCGTTGTTGCGCGGGGATGTTGTCCTGCGCGAGGCCCGGGTGTCGGGCGTCTTTGCCACGCTGCGCCGCGATCCGCAGGGGCGGCTGGGGCTGGCGCTGGGACCGGCCTTTCAACAGGGCGCCGGCGGGATGCCGGATCTGCCGACTTTGATTGCGCAGATCGATTCCGCCCTGTCCCGGCCACTGCTGGCTGCGCTGCGCAGGGTCGAGGTGGATGCGCTGACCGTTCGGCTGGAGGACGATCGCGCGCATCGCGGCTGGACCGGCGATGGCGGGTCACTGCGGATCACCCGCGAAGGTGGCACGCTGCGACTGACCGCCGGACTTACGGTGCTGGGACGCGGGGACACGGCGGCGACCGTTCAACTCAGCGCCGAAAGCGCCATCGGTCGGCGCGATCTGTCATTCGGTATCGCGCTCAGCCATCTGGCGTCGGAAGACATCGCGACCCAAAGCCCGGCGCTGGCGTGGCTGCGGGCGTTGCAGGCGCCGATTTCGGGCGCGCTGCGCGGTTCGATCCGCTCGGATGGCGGATTGGGGATCCTGAACGCCACGTTGCAGATCGGCGCGGGGGTGCTGCAGCCCAATACCCGCACCACGCCGATCCCGTTCAGCAGCGCGCGCACCTATTTCAGCTACAATCCCGCAACCGCGACACTGAAGTTCAACGAGATATCGGTCGACAGCGCCGTGGGACAGGCCACCGCCGACGGAACCGCGGTGATCGAAGGGCTGGAGACCGGCTGGCCGCGCGCGATGCTGGGCCAGTTTCACCTGTCGCGGCTGGTCGCGAACCCCGGCAACCTGTTTGCCGCGCCGGTGTCGGTGGCCCGGGCCGAGACCGACTTCAGGCTTGAGCTCGATCCGTTCCATCTGTCCGTCGGGCGCCTGCGGGTCGAGGGGTTGGAGGCTCCGTTATTCCTGCGTGGCGCGCTGGCGGCCCGCGAGGAAGGGTGGGACGTGTCGCTGGACGGCCAGCTGGCCCGCAGCACCCCCGACGAAGTGGCCCGCTACTGGCCGCCGGTTCTGGCGCCGAGGGCGCGGCAATGGTTTCTGAACAACGTCGTTGCCGGTCAGGTCAGCGATGCGCAGTTCGCGCTGCGAACTTCCGGCCAGGCAAAACCGTCGCTCTACCTCGACTTTGCGTTCGAGGGGGCAACCTCGCTCTACGCCCGCACCCTGCCGCCGGTCACCGATGGCGCGGGGCAATTCACGCTGATTGATCACCGGCTTTCGGTCATGCTCGAGAGCGGCACGATCACCCCGCCCGAAGGTGGGGCGGTCGACATCTCGGGCACCACCTTTGCCATTGCCGACACGCGGGTGAAACCGGCACAGGCACGGATCGGACTGAAGGCAAGGGGGGCTGTGACCTCGGCACTGTCCTATCTGGATCTGGAACCGCTGTTTGTGATGCAGAAGGCCGGCAAACCGGTCTCCCTGGCCACGGGGCAGGCCGAGATCGAGGGTCTGCTGGAGCTGCCGCTGCGCAAGGGGGTGCGCCTGCCGGACATGACATTCGACTTTCAGGGCACGCTGCGGGATGTGGCCAGTGACTCCGTAATTCCCGGCAGGCGGGTCAGCGCACGGGCGCTGAGCATCGCGGTGACCCCCCGCGAAGTGCAGATTTCCGGGCAGGCGCAGGTGGATGGCGTGCCCTTCGCCGGCAGCTGGACCCAACCGCTGGGGGTGCCGGGGGCCGGCAGCCGGGTTGCCGGGCAGGTCACGCTCAGCCCCGGTGCGGCGCGCACCTTTGGCATTGCGCTGCCGGACGGGCTGCTGAGCGGGCAGGGACCGGGTACCCTGACACTGGATCTGGCCAGGGGCAGGCCACCGGACTTTCGTCTGAGCTCGCAGCTTGCCGGGCTTGGCCTGTCGGTGCCCGCGCTTGGCTGGCGGCTGTCCCCAAAGGCCACCGGCAGCTTCGAAGTCTCGGGTACGCTTGGCCCGGTGCCCGAGGTGCGGCGCCTGGCAGTGGATGCGCCGGGCCTGAAGGCCGAGGGGCGGCTGGAATTGAACAAGGACCGGTCGTTGAACCGATTGGTGTTCTCGCGTGTACGCGCCGGTGGCTGGCTGGACGCGCCGGTCACGCTGACCGCGCGGGGGCGTGGCCGCGCCCCGGCGATCGCGGTGACGGCCGGGCGGCTCGACCTGCGCGAAATGCCGACCCGGACCGGCGGCGGCGGATCCGGCGCCGCGGGTGGTCCGATCTCTGTGGCGCTGGACCAGGTCACCGTGGCCCGGGGCATCACGCTGAACACCGTACGGGGACAGTTTACCACCCAGGGCGGCTTTCAGGGCGAGTTTACCGCGATGCTGGGGCCAAAGGCGCCGATCTCGGGGCGGATCGCGCCGCAAGCCGGGCGCAGCGCCGTGCTGATCTCGGCGCCCAACGCGGGCCGGGTGCTCGAGGCGACGGGGCTGCTGAAATCGGTCAAGGGCGGCGCGATGACCCTGCGTCTGACACCGGTGGCGGGAACGCCGGGCAGCTATGACGGGCTGCTGGATGTGTCCGAAGTGCGCCTGCAGAACGCGCCGGCCATCGGGTCGCTGCTGGATGCCATCAGCGTCGTCGGCCTGATCGACGAACTGAATGGCGCCGGGATCTACTTTTCCGAGGTGGATGCCGATTTTCGCCTGACGCCGCAGCAGCTCATTCTGCGCAGTTCCAGCGCGACGGGGCCGTCGATGGGCATATCGCTGGACGGATATTACAACCTTGCCAGCAGGGTTCTGGACATGCAGGGCGTGCTGTCGCCGATCTATATCCTGAACGGCATCGGGGCGCTGTTCACCCGCAAGGGCGAGGGGTTGATCGGCTTCAGCTTTACCCTCGGCGGGCAGACCAGCGCGCCAAGGGTTGCAGTCAATCCGCTTTCGGTGTTCACCCCCGGCATGTTCCGCGAGATTTTTCGCCGTGCCCCGCCGACCCCCGGGCAGGCGAAGGCTTCGCAATAGGTGACCCAGATCAGCAGGCGCGACCATGAAGCTACAGGATTTTGATTTCGAGCTGCCCGAGCGGCTGATCGCGACCCGGCCCGCCAGCCCGCGGTCGTCGGCGCGGCTGCTGGTGGCCGAGGGGGATGTCATCACCGATGCGGTTGTGACTGATCTGGTCCGCTGGCTGCGTCCCGGTGACCGGCTGGTGCTGAACGACACCCGGGTGATCCCGGCGCGGCTGTCCGGACTGCGTCACCGCACCGGGCCGGAGGGCCGGACCGAGGCACGCATCGAGGTGACCCTGCTGGAGCCGCAGGCCGACGGCTGCTGGTCTGCGTTGCTGAAACCGCTCAAGCGGATCCGGGACGGGGAAGAGATCAGGTTTTCCGCCGAACTTTCGGCCAGGCTGGTGGCGCGGAACGACGGTCAGGGACTGCTGCGCTTCAACCTTTCGGGCCCGGACTTTGACGCCGCGCTGGCCGAGTCCGGGGCGATGCCGCTGCCGCCCTATATCGCGGCCCGGCGTCCGGCGGATGCGCGCGACAAGCAAGACTATCAAACCGTCTGGGCCCGCCGTGCCGGGGCTGTCGCGGCACCCACCGCGTCGCTGCATTTCGACGAGCCGCTGCTGGCGGCGCTGACGGCGCATGGCGTGCAGTTCACTTATGTGACGCTGCATGTCGGGGCCGGAACCTTTCTGCCGGTCAAGGTCGAGGATGTGACCACTCACCGGATGCACGCCGAATGGGGCGAGGTTTCTGTCGCCGCCGCTGACGAAATTCGGGCAACCAAGGCGGCCGGAGGTCGGATCATCCCGGTCGGCACCACTGCGCTGCGGCTGATCGAGACCGCGGCGCGGGACGGTTTCGGCGCCTGGCAGGGGGATACGGATATCTTTATCTATCCCGGCTTTGACTTTCGCATCAGCGATGCGCTGATGACCAATTTCCATTTGCCGAAGTCAACGTTGATGATGCTGGTTTCGGCGCTGATGGGGCCTGCGCGGGTGCGGGCGATCTATGCCCATGCCATCGCGCAGGACTATCGGTTCTTTTCATATGGTGATGCCTCGCTGCTGCTGCCCGACCGCCGGTGAACCGCGCCGGGTGACTGTGCGCCGCCGCTCTCGGAAGACCCCTTGCCGAAGCGGCGGAATGCATCCCAATGGGAGGCAGGAACCTCGGACTTCACGGGCCTTGTGCAGCAGATCCGCCTTACGCCCAGATTTCCGGAGCGGTTATGGAGCCAAACTTCATCAGGCTGGCAAAACTTGGCAAAACAGATATAGTCCGCCGCAAGCAAAAGAACGGATCGAGGGATCATGCGTCTTGTCGGAACGAGTGTGGCGGTGGCCGCTACGCTGTCACTGGTTTTTGCCAGCACAGCTCAGGGTGATGTACTGTCGAGCAAGAACCGCTCTCGGTTGTTTTCGACCCAGACCCGGGTGCTGGATAACCGCGCAGCCCAGCAATACAACAACTCCATACGTTTGCAGCCCGCGCGGGTGATCACTCCGACCAAATGGGACACCGGGCAAGACGGGTCTTCGCCGGCATATCGCGGTCGCTACAAGGGGGTCTACCTCGGGATGGCACGGCTTGCGGCGCGCAAACATGCGGTGCCCGAAGACCTGTTCCTGCGGCTGGTGCAGCAGGAATCCGGCTGGAACCCGAATGCCCGCTCGCACAAGGGGGCTTTGGGGCTGGCGCAGCTCATGCCCGGCACGGCCCGACTGCTTGGGGTGGATCCATCGGACCCTGCGCAGAACCTTGATGGCGGCGCACGCTATCTCAGCCAGCAATACTCCAAGTTCCGGTCCTGGAAGCTGGCACTGGCGGCCTACAACGCCGGGCCTGGCGCTGTGGAAAAACACGGCGGTGTTCCCCCCTACGCCGAGACGCGCAACTATGTGAAGGTGATCTGGGGCGGTTGACGCCCCCTGGCCGGGACGTCACGACCGGCTGATGCGCCTTCTTCGCGGTCTGGCTCGGATCAGCCCGCAACAAAGCTAGGCGGCGGCGTTCGCGTCGCGCTGTTCCATCCATTTCCGCGCCGGGCGCGACATGCAGCGCCCGAACCAGTCGCGGATTGCCGGTGCCGCCGGCAGAAAGTCCGGCATCCAGGCATAGGGCGACGCCAGCAGCAGATCCGCCGCCGTAAATTTGTTGCCGCAGAGATACTGGTCAGCCTCAAGCGCTTTCGCCAGTGCCGTTTCGACAGCGGTGACATCGCGGAATGTCGTGTCAAAGGCCGCATGCGAATGCCGGGACATGGCGATCACATAGACCGGTTCGACAACGTTTCCGTAATAAGCCAGCCAGCTCAGGTATCTGCCCCGCAGCGGGTGGCCGACGGGAACTCCAAGATCGGAGCCGGGAAACAGATCGGTGAGATATAACATGATTGCGTTGGATTCGCGGATCTCGACCCCATCGTGCACCAGCAGAGGAACCTTGCCTTCGGGGTGCGGATTGGAGGGGTCTGCCTGGCCGCTGCCATCCATACGCGGAATGGTGACGTCCCGAATGTCGACGGATTCGTCCAGACCCATTTCGTGTACCAGCTGGACGATGCGCGAGGACCGCGACCGCGGGCTGTGGTAAAGCGTGATCATGGCAGTTTCCCTGTCTGTGCTGTGATCTTTCGCGGTGCGGCCCGTCAGGTTCTGTCAATGCGCAGGCGCAGGTCTGTACGCAGACATCCCGGCCGCGACTCACCGAACCAGCGTATCACAGCAGTGCCGAGGCTGCGCGGCTTTGATGATGTGACCGCCCCCCGCGCCGAACAGCCTGCCCCAAAGGCCCAACCGCCATCTGGAATGGTCGAGAGGCCAAAGGCCGATGCCAACCCGATCCAGACCGGCCCGAGTGGCAACAGGGCGTGCGGGATGATCGACGGCCTTGACGCCCTCGAACCCCGGGAATGCCCCGCGGTGCCCGGCACCATCCCATTGACCCAGCAGCATGGACCGCGGGCTGGCCGGGCAGGGCGCGGCGGTTGCTGCCCCAAGCGCGTGTCAGGCGCTGAAGCCCAGCTTGTAGGGATGGATCTCAATGCTCGGGTGCATCTCGGCCCCGATCACCCCGGGCCGAAAGTGACGATACAGCGAGCGCCAGTAGGGCTGAATGATCACCGCATCATCCTGAAGGATCTTTTCGATGTCGGCCATCAGCGTGCGGCGCGTGTCCGCATCGGCAATCGACAGGGCAGCGTTGAGCCGGGTATCAAATTCGGGATTTGCATAGCCGGTTTCGTTCCAGGCCTCGCCCGAGCGGTAGGCCAGAGACAGCACCTGCACGCCCAGCGGGCGGTGGTTCCACTCGGTGACCGACAAGGGATATTTCGCCCAGTCGTTCCAGAAGGTCGATCCCGGCAGCACGGTGCGTTTCACGCTGATCCCGGCGTCGCGCATCATCGCCGCCGCCGCATCGCCGGTGTTCTTGGTGAACCCGTCGTCCAGCGTGATCAGCTCGTGTTCGAACTCGGCCATGCCGGCCTCTGCCAGCAGCGCCACCGACTGGTCGGGGTTCACTTCCGTGCCGCCGATATCGGCATATTCCGGATGCACCGGGGCCACATGGTGGTTGTCGGCAACCACTCCCAACCCGGCATAGCCGAGTTCCAGGCAGATGTTGTTGTCCACGGCCATCTGAACCGCCTTGCGCACCTTGAGGTCCGCATAGGGGGCACTGTCCCCGACCAGGGTCTGCTGGTTGAAGCGCAGCACGACGGTGGCCCCGGTGACCACTTCGGATTTCTCCCAACCGATGGCATCACCGATTTCGATGAATTCGTTGACGTTCTGATACAGCATGTCGACTTCGTCGGATTCGATGGCGGCAATCCAGGACGAGGGATCGGTGCCATAATCAATGTATTCGATCCGCTCCAGAGCCGCACCGCCGAACCCTTCCGCGTCGGCGCCCCACCAGCGGTGATCGGGGTTCCTGACCAGCACGCCCCTGACGCCGACTTCCAGCGATTCCGGAAGGTACGGGCCGGTGCCCACCGGGTTCTCCAGCATGGTGTCGGGGGTGTGACCCCCATGGACCACGGCGGCGGGATAATCGGCCATGTTCACGATCAGCGTGATGTCCGGGGCGGGCAGGGTGATCCTGACGGTCAGATCATCAAGCTTTTCAACCGCGCCCGCCATCAGCCTGTTGGTTGTGAGGTCAATGATGCTGGCCATCCGCGCCGCCATCGAGTTGCCCTCGACCGACTTGTCGCACCAGTATTCCAGCATCCGCACCACATCATCGGCGGTGAACGCGTCGCCGTTGTTCCAGGTCACGCCGGGACGGACATGAAGCGTGTATTCGGTGGCGTCGTCGTTCGTCTCCCAACTTTGCAGCAACATGCCGCGCACCGTGCCGTCGCGATTGTACTCGACCATGTACTCCAGCCATCCACGGGTAAAGTTGGCGATTTCCGTCCAGTCTGCCGTGCGGGGATCCTTTACCGCGCGGACGTAGGATTCGATGCGCATCGTCCCCCCATCCCGGACGTGGGCTGCGGCCTGAACCGGCGACGCCAAGCCGCCAAGCGCATAGGCCGAAGTCGCGCTGAGCCCCAGTGCGGTGGTCCGGGTGAGAAATTCGCGGCGGTCCATCTGTCCGGCCTTGAGTTCCGCAGCGTACATTTGCGCAGCCGGGTGGACCCGACCGATGTCGTCTGCTTGGGTCATCTTGTTCTCCCTTTGGCAAATTTCAAGCGAACACAGGCCGTTTTGTTTTAGTTCATCGGTACTTGGACGGTGTGACGGCGATCTGGTGTTGCCAACATTCGGCACCAGATGCACCGACGCGTCAACGATTGTCTTTGTCACCGGCTGCTGCAAATGCGACACTTTCCGCCTTCGGAAACGACGCATGGCAACTTTGCGCCGATCCGTCCGCCAACGCACCCGTCACGGTGGTCGGCACCTTGGTTCGTGGCCGATTTCTTGCGTTGCCGCAACGCGTCCCGTGTCAGGAGCGGCGTGCCGGACCGGTCGGAACCGGCTCTGCGCGATTGGATCCAAGGCTCAGCTTGCGCAGCGCGCTCGGGGTCTGGCCGGTGTGGGTCTGGATGAACCGGGTGAAATAGGCGGGACTGTGAAAGCCAAGCGCACGCGCCACGTCCTGGATTGCCGGAGCGGGCGCGGCCAGAAGGATCCGGGCTTCGTAAAGGCGGCGTTCGGTCAGGATCTCGGCGGCGGTCTTGCCACAGCAGTCCCGGCAGACACGGGTCAGATGGGTCGGGGTCACCTCCAGCGCGGCGGCATAACCCGCCATCGGCCGGTCAGAGCGAAAGTCGCGCACCACCTGACGCGCGAACTGCCTGACCAGTCGTTGCGCAGCGGTATCCCGGGGGGCGTCGCTGCTGCCCTCGGCCTGCTGACGGGCGATCCAGACGGCGATCAGGCCGACATGTGCCTCGAGAGCGTCCTGCATCAGCGACCGCCCACGGGTGATTTCGCGCTGCATCGCCTCGATCTCGGCGGTCAGTTCGGCCTGGGCCAGACTGTCACGTACCCGCAGGTGCACCGGCGTTTGCGGCAACCGCCCGGTCAGGCCGGCCGGGCTTTCCACGACCTGCGCAAACCCCTGCGGCCCCAGATCAATGGCAAACAGCGTGCCCGCCGGAAGAAACAGCGCGTTGTGCGTGCCGATGCCCCGGCGAACCCCGTTGACGATGACCCGGCCCTGGCCGCGGGTGATCCAGATCAGCAGATTGCGCGAGAGGTCGTGCAGATGGTTCAGCCTCCAGGGGGCGCCCTGTGCATATTGGATCAGGGACTGACAGCGGATGTCGCGCCTGTCGCGCGGCGCGCCTTCGTTCATCCGGGACCGGCTGAGGAAGGCGGGCTTCTGGCTCATGCGGCCGATCCTCCGGGCTTGATCCGGGTCCAGTCCGCCATTCTGGAGCGAAACCAGGTCCGCTGCCGCTTGGCAAACTGCCGCGTCGCGATGGTGGCGCGCTCTGCTGCCTGATCCAGGGTCATTTCCCCCCGCAGATGCGCGATGAGCTCCGGCGCCCCGATCGCCTTGGACGAGAGCAGGTGCGGGTCGAAATCCGGCAGGTTGGCTCGGGCCTCCTCCAGCGCGCCGGCTCGGATCATCTGTGCAAACCGGCTGGCGATGCGGGCGTTCAGCACCTCCTTGGGAAGATCGACGACAAAGGCCTGCGCCTGCGCCAGCGGCAACAGGGGCGGCGGGGTATCGTCCTGCCAGTCCGCAATGCCACGTCCGGTCAGGCGCTGGACCTCCCAGGCGCGTTGCACCCGCATCGGGTTGCGCTGGTCGATGCGGTCCGCCGACCGGGTGTCGAGATCGGCGATCATCGCGGCCAGGCCGTGCCCCTGCCGGACCCGGTCGGCCTGAGCGCGCAGTTCGGGCGGCGTCGCCGGGATGTCGGCAAGCCCTTCGGTCAGGGCGCTGAAATAGAGACCCGTACCGCCGGTGATGATCAGCCTGTCAGGCCCGCCCAGCAAAGGGGCCACATCGCGCAGCCAGGCACCGACGGAATAAGAGGTGTCGCCGCTGATGTGGCCGTAGAGGGCGTGGGGCGCCAGGGATTCGTCGTCGCGCGACGGGCGGGCGGTCAGGATGCGCCAGTTCGCATAGACCTGAATGGCATCGGCATTGACGATCACGCCGCCCTGCGATTGCGCGATTTGCAGCGCCAGCGCCGATTTCCCGCTGGCCGTGGCACCGGCAATCAGCACCGGACGCGCCGGGTCCAGCCGGGACAGGTCGACGGGAAAGGTTGATGTCACGTCCGGTCGTCTCCGTCAGGGTAACGGTGCGGCTGGATAAAGTGCCGTTCCGTCGGTTTCAGTCGGCAAGCCGCAGCGCGGCATTGCCCCGGCGCGGGATTTGCGACATCTATGCCGGTGATCCTAGACCTGACACCGGACGGAGCGCAACATGGCCCAGACAGAGACCCCCCCGACAACATTCAAGCGCGTGATGCTGAAGATTTCCGGCGAGGCGCTGATGGGCGATCAGGGCTTTGGACTGCACCCGCCCACCGTCGAGCGGATCGCTCGGGAAGTGAAATCCGTGCACGACATGGGAGTCGAGATCTGCATGGTGATCGGCGGCGGCAACATTTTCCGCGGCCTGCAGGGATCGGCGCAGGGGATGGAGCGGACCACGGCGGATTACATGGGGATGCTGGCGACGGTTATGAACGCCCTGGCCATGCAGGCGGCGCTGGAACAGCTGAAGATCCACACGCGGACGATCAGTGCGATTCCCATGGATCAGGTCTGCGAACCCTACATCCGCCGCCGCGCCGTGCGCCATCTCGAGAAAAAGCGGGTCTGCATCTTTGCGGCCGGCACGGGCAACCCGTATTTCACCACCGATACGGCTGCGACGCTGCGGGCGAACGAAATGGCCTGTGAAGTGATCTTCAAGGGAACCAAGGTGGACGGGGTCTATGACAAGGATCCGATGAAACACGACGATGCGGTGCGCTATGACACCGTAAGCTATGACGACTGTCTGGCCAAACACCTCAAGGTGATGGACGCCAGCGCCATTGCACTGGCACGGGACAACAACCTGCCGATCATCGTGTTCTCGCTGGATGAACCCGGCGGGTTCAAGGGCATTCTGGCGGGCGAAGGAACATACACCCGCGTTCAGGGCTGACGCGCCCGCCGCTTGCCCCGCGCCGTTCGTGGTTCGGGGCCGTCAGTTGTCAGCTGCCGGGCAAACACCCGGCCAGACTGATCAGGTCAGGGCTGGGTCCGTTGCAGGGTGACCATCTTGTCCGTCACGCCGGCGATGGTCCGCAGAACATGGGCAGGATCCCCGCTGGCCGTTGAATCCGCGGTTTCCCTGACGTTGCTGAGGAACCGGCCCCAGTGCATTTCGGGATCGCGGTCGAGATCCTGCACCCGCCAGCGGATCACCCGCCAGAATGCGGCCAGCAGCGCATCGAACAGGATCTGATCCTCGATCACCAGCGACACCGCCATCTGAATCCGAACGGCGAGCGTCACGTACAGTTCCGTGTTCAGTTCCGGATCGCTCTGCAGGATCCCCATAACCGAGGCAAACTCCATCGTCGTACGGCGATGGAGCGGCTTGCCTTCCGCCAATGTCGCGGCAATCGCCGTGAGATCCCTGTAAAGAGTAAAGCATTCCGACTTGCTGGACGGCGACAGCCGGGTGACGGTTGCGCCGACGCTGGGCCGGATATCCACCAGATGCTCGCGCGCCAGAGTTTGCAGCACCTGCCGCACCGGAGTACGGGACACATCGAACTCGCGACCCAGGGCGCTCTCTTGCAGCGGGAAGGATTCTTCGGGTGGCGTCAGGCAAATCCGGGTCCGTAATGCATCCAGGATGTCCTGATGCAGGAAATATCCGTCTTTAGGCATCGGGTAATCCTGTTTGTGTAATGGTGCTTGTGCACGTGTATACAAATCAGCTTCAAAAACTTCAAAGACTTTATTTTGTCCAAATCTAACGGAGTCTTAACGGAAAATTTTGTGACCCCACGTCACTTGGAATCCTGCCTTATTTTCGCCACAATTTCCCGCGAAACGTGTTTTCAAAGCGATTGTATACCGGTACTCTCGAGCACGAGAACTCCGGTACGCTGGAACACGAGAATTCCGGTGCGCAAAAGCAAGACGCGGCAGAGCCCCGACGGGCACAACGAAATGGAGACGACGATGAAGATTCATAATCTGTACAAGACGTCCTGCATTTCGCTTCAGGACGTGAAGTCCAAGACCGCCGATCTGCCCGCAGATGTTCTGACCTCCGAGATCCGCTCGGTGCGTCGTTACCGCGATTTTCACCGGATCGAGGCGCGCGTCACACTGGTGATGCGCCCGGCCGCCCAGGCACCTGCCGAGCGGTACACCTTTCTTGTCAGTGCGCCGATTGCGATGCGCGAGCAGGGCGCCACGCGCCGCGAACTGATTGATGCGGCACAGCGCCTTGCGCTGGTAGCCATCCGCGACTCTGCACAGTCGCACGGAATTCGGAACGCCGCCTAGCGTTCTGTCTATCGGATAAGGGTAAGCCTGCCCTTATCCCGCCCACTTACCTCCCGTCCTCGTGGCGGGAGGCTTTTTTTTGCGCGCCGCTCTGGGGCCGTGAAATTCAGCGCCGGTCTATACATGCGGGGTGCTGTGCTCTAAACCACTGGCAAAACGAAACTGCCGGAGAGTGACAGAGCAGATGGCCGAAGATTTCGAACTGGATACCGACGATCTGAAACGGCGCATGGATGGCGCCATGTCCAACCTGCGCACGGAATTTGCCAGCTTGCGGACCGGGCGCGCCTCGGCGTCGATGCTGGAGCCGGTGATGGTCGACGCATACGGGTCAATGACGCCGATCAATCAGGTCGGCACCGTGAACGTGCCCGAAAGCCGCATGGTCACGATCAATGTCTGGGACAAGGGTCTGGTCGGCAAAGTCGAAAAAGCGATCCGCAACAGCGGTCTTGGCATCAACCCGCAGCTCAACGGCACGATCATCATGCTGCCGATTCCCGAGTTGAACGAAGAACGTCGTCGCGAACTGACAAAGGTTGCGGCACAATACGCCGAAAGCGCCCGGGTGTCGGTGCGCAATCTGCGGCGTGACGGCATGGACCAGATCAAGAAGGCCAAGGCCGACAGCTCGCTCTCCGAAGACGATCAGAAATTCTGGGAGACCGAGGTCCAGGACCTGACCGACAGCTACATCGCCAAAGTGGATGAAATGCTTGAGACCAAGCAAGCCGAAATCATGCAGGTCTGAGTCGTCCGAATAGGGGGGCCGTGATGGCCAAGCCGATCCGCGAGGGCAATGGCCCGCGCCACGTCGCTGTAATCATGGACGGCAATGGCCGCTGGGCTCGCCAGCGCGGTCGGCCGCGTCTGTTCGGCCATCACGCCGGTGCCAAACGCATTCGGGAACTGGTGGAGGCCTGTCCCGATCTCGGGGTGCGGTATCTCACGATCTTTGCGTTCTCGACCGAGAACTGGAAACGGACACAGACCGAAGTGGCCGGTCTCATGAGCCTGTTCCGGCGTTATATCGCCAAGGAAACCCGGGCCCTGCGCGAAGAAAACGTGCGGGTGCGGTTCATCGGCGACCGGGTGCGGCTGGACAGCAAACTGATCAGCTTGATGGATGAGATGGAAACGATCACGGAACATTGTGATGGTGTGAACCTGACGGTGGCGCTGAACTATGGCGGCCGGGACGAGGTGGCACGCGCCACGCGGCGGTTGGCGCAGGACGTGGCTGCGGGCAAGCTATGCCCGGATTCGGTGAATGAAGAAACGCTGCCAAAGTATCTTGATACATATGTTTTACCGGATCCTGATCTGGTGATCCGTACCAGCGGCGAGGCGCGGATTTCCAATTTCCTGCTGTGGCAGTCCGCCTATGCCGAATATGAGTTTGTCGATACGCTCTGGCCCGATTTCAGTGCCGAAGAGTTCGGTCGCCTGACCAAGGCCTTTGGTCTGCGCGATCGCCGGTATGGAGCGGTACGGGCATGAGCACATCACGTTGGGACGATCTGATGCCGCGGCTCCTGTCCGGGGTGACCATGGTAATCGTCGGTCTGCTGGCCATCTGGGCCGGCGGGTTGTGGTTTCACGGCCTCACGGTCCTGGTGAGCGGCATCATGGTCTGGGAACTGGTCTGCATGCTGGATTCCAGGCGCAGCAAGTCGTCGCTGGTGCTGGGCGTCATTGCCGGATCGGCATTGATGCTGGCGATCGAAGTGCCGGTGGCGTTCGCGCTGCCGTTGCTGCTGCTGCCCTCCATGGTGGGCCTGGGCCGGATGGAGCGGGGCGGCGTGACATATGCGGTCTATACGGCGGTGATCCTGCTGGCGGGCTATGGCCTGATTTCCCTGCGCAACGACTTTGGCCTGACCTGGATGGCCTGGCTGGTCACGGTGGTCGTGGTCACCGATATCGCCGGTTACTTTGCCGGCCGGATCATTGGCGGACCCAAGTTCTGGCCCCGGGTCAGCCCGAAAAAGACCTGGTCCGGCACCGTCGCCGGCTGGATCGGCGCGGCGCTGGTCGGGTTCGCCTTTGCGGCATCGACCACCGCCGGGCTGGGCCTGATGAGCATCAGTGTCGCGGTGGCGATGGCCAGCCAGATCGGCGACATTGCGGAAAGCGCGATCAAGCGGCGCACCGGGGTCAAGGACAGTTCGAACCTCATTCCCGGACACGGCGGATTGCTTGACCGGTTCGACGGCATGCTCGGGGCGGCGCTGTTCATCGTGATCGTCGGGCAACTTGTCGGATTGCCGACCGCCACGCCATGAGATTGGACCAGCCATGAAGCGCGTCTCGATCTTCGGGGCCACCGGTTCCATCGGTCAGAACACGATTGACCTGATTGCACGGGCGCCGGACGAGTACGAGATCGTCGCTCTGAGTGGTGGCAGGAACGTCGCGCAACTGGCTGAAGACGCACGGAATTTACGCGCCGAAGTGGCGGTGACGGCTTTTGCCGAGTGTCTGCCGGACCTGCGGGCGGCGCTGGCGGGAACGGGAATCGCGGCGGCCGCCGGAGAAGAGGCTCTGCTGGAGGCCGCGGCGCGCCCTGCGGATTGGGTGATGTCGGCGATCGTCGGGGCCGCCGGGCTGGCGCCGGGGCTGAAAGCCTTGGAGCAGGGCGCGGCCCTGGCCCTGGCCAACAAGGAAAGCATGGTCTGCGCCGGGCCGCTGATCATGGCCACGGCCCGCGCGCATGGCGGTGTGGTGCTGCCGGTGGACAGCGAGCATTCGGCGGTGTTTCAGGCACTGGTGGGCGAGCGGATCGAGGATGTCGAACGTGTCGTTCTGACCGCCAGCGGCGGCGCCTTCCGGGACTGGCCACTGGAGCGACTGGCACAGGCGACCCCCGAACAGGCGGCGACACATCCCAACTGGGACATGGGGCAGCGGATCACCATCGATTCGGCGTCGATGTTCAACAAGGCACTGGAACTGATTGAAACCAGAGAGTTCTTTCAGTTGGACCCAGCCAGGATCGAGGCTGTGGTGCACCCGGAATCGCTGGTCCATGCGCTTGTGGGATTCCGCGACGGGGCCCTGATGGCCCATGTCGGCCCAAGTGACATGCGCCACGCGATCGGCTATGCATTGCACTATCCCGAACGGCGCGCGCTGCCGGTCGAGCGGCTGGACCTGGTTCAGATCGGCCAGCTGACCTTTCGTGCCGCCTGCGAGACGCGCTGGCCTGCGCTGCGGCTGGCGCGCGATGTCATGGCGGCGGGCGGGCTTGCCGGGGCGGTGTTCAATGCCGCCAAGGAACAGGCGATGGATGCCTTCATCGACCACCGCATCGGTTTTCTTCAGATGGCAGAGGTGGTCGAGGTGGTTCTGAACCGGCTTTCGGCGCACAAGAGCCATATTGATGCCGAGATTTCTCTTGATAACGTGCGGCAGGCGGACCATCTCGCCAGAGTGACGGCCGACGAATATATACGCAACGGATAAGGGCAGACGTTTTGGACATGACCACTTTGATCCCGCAGTTCGGGGGCGTTCTGTGGACGCTGCTGGCTTTTGTCGTCGCCCTTTCGGTGATCGTCGCGATCCACGAATACGGACATTATATTGTCGGGCGCTGGTCCGGGATCGATGCCGATGTCTTTTCCCTGGGCTTTGGCCCGGTGCTGTTCTCGCGGGTCGACAAGCGCGGCACCCGCTGGCAGTTCGCGCTGTTACCCTTTGGCGGATATGTGAAATTCAAGGGTGACAGCAACGCCTCGGGCGGCAAGGACGACGCCGCGATGCTGACACTGTCCGAGTCGGAACGGCGGCGGACAATGAACGGCGCGCCGTTGTGGGCGCGCACGGCGACCGTTGCCGCGGGTCCGGTGTTCAACTTCATCCTGTCGATCATCATCTTCACCGGGATATTCATGGTGCGCGGCGTGGTGTCCGAGCCGCTGACCGTGGGCGAATTGCGCCCGCTTCCGGCGGTGCAGGAACTGCGGGCCGGAGACGAAATTGCCGCCATCGAAGGTGTGGTGCCGCCGGCCTTTGACGATCCGGTGGCCTTCAACTCCTTCCTGGACAACCTGCCGGTGCAGGAACGGCTTGTCTACACCGTCATCCGCGACGGCCGCGAACGCGATGTGTCGGGCCCCTACGTCTATCCGCCGCTGGCAAGCCAGATCGTGCCGCGCTCGGCGGCGAGTGACATCGGCATGCGGGCGGGAGACGTGATCGAAAGCATCAACGGCGATCCGATCTTCGCTTTCGATCAGCTCAAGCAGCAGGTCGAATCCTCGGACGGGGCGCCGCTGGCGCTGCGCGTCTGGCGTGACGGCGAACAGCTTGACCTGACGCTGACGCCGCGCCGCACCGACGAACCCCAGCCCGACAATTCCTTCCAAACGGTCTATCGCATCGGCATCGCCGGCGGCATGCTGTTCGAACCTGCCACCGTGACACCCGGCCCCTGGGACGCCGTCACGTCGGCCGTGGCGCAGACCGGCCGGATCATCGAGGGATCGCTGTCCGGGCTTTGGCACATGGTGACGGGCGCGATCAGCACCTGCAACCTGTCCGGCCCCATCGGCATCGCCGAAACCTCGGGCGCGATGGCGAGCGCCGGCACCACCAGCTTCATCTGGTTCATCGCCGTGCTGAGCACCGCGGTGGGCATGCTGAACCTGTTCCCGGTGCCAGTGCTGGACGGCGGACATCTGTGCTTTTTTGCCTATGAGGCGGTCTCGGGGCGTCCGCCCAGCGATCGCGCACTCAAGGTGCTGATGTCCATCGGACTGACGTTGGTATTGGGCCTGATGGTCTTTGCCCTGTCCAACGACATCTTCTGCCCGTAACTTCGGGGTCCAGCGCTGCGGGCAGGGTGCCTGTCGCGGTCGAAATCCCGGGCCATGCGCTGATCATTGTGCGTGGTCCAATTCCTGCCACAATTTCTGGGCATGATGGGACTTCATTTCAGTAACCCAAAGAGTGAACCATGCAGACGTTTTCCAACGGCTTCCGCAGCCTCAACCTGTTGCTGAACCTGAACTGGGATCGGCTTCTGTATCTGTGCACGGTCGTTTTCGCGCTCTTCTTCGGCGCCTTTCTCGGATCCCTGTGATCCGAGCGCCGTCGGCCGGTCAGTTCCCGGCGATTTAGCCGACAACGGCTTTTGACAACTTTCGCCATTCCCGTTACTCACAAGGCGAGTGGGATGGCGAATGGAATGGCAAAATGACCGATAAAACGGCAGCGCCCGGGCAGCGCACAAAGACAATCTTTACCGGAAAACGAAAGCGCCAGATCGTCGGAGCGGTTTCCCTAGCGTTTGCAGTGGGTTTCACGACGCTTCCGCATATCGTGCTGGCCCAGTCCTACACTTTCAGCAGCGTCCAGATCCAGGGCAACCAGCGTATCGAGCCGGGAACGATCCTGAGTTACGCCGGAATCGGTCGAGGTCAGGCCGTGTCGGCAGCCGAGCTGAACGACGCGTATCAGCGCATTCTTGGCTCCGGATTGTTCGAAACCGTCGAAATAGTGCCGCAAGGCAACGCACTGATCATCAAGGTTGTCGAGTTCCCCACGATTAACACGATCTCCTTTGAGGGAAACCGACGCATTGGTGACGAAGAGCTGGCATCGCTGATTCAGTCGCAATCTCGCAAGGTCTTCAACCCCCGCACCGCCGAAGCGGACGCCCGCAAGATCACCGAAGGGTATTCGCAGCAGGGCCGTCTGGCGGCCAGGGTGCAGCCCAAGGTGATCCGGCGGTCCGACAATCGTGTCGATCTGGTCTTTGAAGTCTTCGAAGGCGGTGTGACCGAGGTCGAGCGCATTGCCTTTGTCGGCAACGACCAGTTTTCCGACCGCCGCCTGCGCCGGGTGCTGGGCACCAAACAGGCCGGGATCTTTCGGGCAATCATTTCGTCCGACACCTTCATCGAGGATCGTGTGCAGTTCGACCGCCAGGTGTTGCAGGATTTCTACACCTCGCGTGGTTACGTCGATTTTCGCATCACCGGCGTCAACGCCGAAATCAGCCAGGAACGGGACGGCTATTTTGTCACCTTCAACGTCGAGGAAGGTCAGCAGTTCACCTTTGGCCAGGTGTCGGTGGCATCGGATCTGCCCGAAGTCGATACCGAGGTGTTCCAGAACGAGATCAGCCTGCGCTCTGGCAAGGTCTATTCGCCCAACCAGGTCGACAACGAGATTGCCCGGCTGGAACGGCTTGCTATCCGCGAGGGTCTGAATTTTGTCCGCGTCGAGCCGCGTGTGACCCGCAACGAACGGAATCTGTCGCTGGATGTCGAGTTTCAGCTGACCCGTGGCCCGCGGATCTTTGTCGAGCGCATTGATATCGAGGGCAACACAACCACGCTGGACCGTGTGGTGCGGCGCCAGTTCAGGATCGTCGAAGGCGACCCGTTCAACCCGCGCGAAATCCGCGAAAGCGCCGAGCGTATCCGCGCCCTTGGCTTCTTTGCCAACGCCGAGGTCGAAGCCCGCGAGGGGTCCAGTCCGCAGCAGGTCGTGATCGACGTGAATGTCGAAGAGCAGCCCACCGGGTCGATCAGCTTTGGCGGTTCCTATTCCTCGTCCAGCGGCTTCGGTCTGGCGATCGAATTCCGCGAACGCAATTTCCTTGGCCGCGGGCAGGGCATCAATCTGGGGTTCAACACCGCATCGTCGTCCAAATCCTATACCTTCGGCTTCAACGAGCCGGCCGTTCTGGGCCGTGACCTGGGGTTTGGAGTCGGGCTGTCCTATACCGAGACAGACAACGAGAATGCCGACTACGACACCGCCATAGGGCGTTTTTCACCGTCTCTGACCTTTCCGATCTCAGAGAATGGCGAAATGACCCTGCGCTATAGCACCAAGTATTCGGACATCAGCCAGACCGACACCGTGGTCGGCGCCCTGGTGGCGGCAGAGGCAGCGGAAGGTCCGCGCTGGGACAGCTCGGTGGGCTACACGCTGAGCTATGACACCCGGCGGTCCGGTCTGGACCCGACCAAGGGCATCAAGCTGGAGTTCGGCCAGGACTTTGGCGGACTTGGCGGCGATACCACCTTTGTGCGCACCAACCTGCGCGCCGTGGCCCAGCAACTGGTCCTGAATGAAGAAGTCACGCTGCGCGCCAGCTTTGAAGCCGGATCGGTGAACTATTCCTCCGGAGGCAGCCGGGTGACCGACCGTTTCTTCATGGGGCCGTCGATCATGCGCGGATTTGAACCGGGCGGGATCGGACCGCGCGAACGCACCGCGGCCGGTGTCGATGATGCGCTGGGGGGCAACCTGTTCGCCGTCGCGCGATTCGAGGCGGAATTCCCGCTGGGTGTGCCCGACGAATACGGGGTTTCGGGTGGCGTCTTCTATGACATCGGATCGCTCTGGGATCTGGATGCCACCAATGCCGACGTGATCTATGAGGAATCCTCGATCCGTCAGGTGGCCGGGATCTCGCTGTTCTGGGACACGGCGATCGGGCCGCTGCGGTTCAACTTTTCCAAGGCGCTTGTGAAAGAAAAGCATGACATCCCGCAGGAATTCGAACTGACGATTTCGACCGAATTCTGATGCAGCCCCGGGCGATTTGCAGGCGCCTTGGCTTTCTGCTGTCGCTGCTGGCATTGCCGGCGGCGGCCGTATCGCAAACCCGGGTGATCGATGCGCCTTTGTCAACGGGCGAGGCGGCAAGCCCGATCCTGACGCTGGAATCCGACCGGCTTTATGCCGAGAGCGCCTTTGGCCGCCGCATTCAGTCCGAACTCGAGGCATCGCGCGAGGTGCTTGTCGCGGAAAACGACAGGATCACTGCCCAGCTGACCGAAGAGGAACAGCGCCTGACGGACAAGCGCCCGAGCATGGCGCCAGCCGACTTTCGGGCGTTGGCGGATGCCTTTGACGCCAGGGTGCAAAGGTTCCGCCGCGAGCAGGACGAGAAGGCGCGCGACCTTGACGGGCGCAACGAAGAGGCCCGCCGCGTGTTCATTCAGGCGGCCCGCCCGGAAATTTCGGCGATCTTGCAGGAAACCGGCGCCGCGCTGATTGTCGAACGGCGCATCGTGATCGTCAGCGCGGACGCGGTCGATATCACCGATCTGGCCATTCGGCGCATTGATGCGGTCATCGGAGATGGCGGTACGATCCTTCCGACGCAGCCCTGAACCACCGGGCATCGGCGCCGGACACGCTTGCCCCGGCGGCGCGGGATTGCTAGGCACAGGGAACCATCCGCCGGGAGCAAAGGACACCGCATGACCGACACGCTGAAAAGTGCCGATATCCAGCTGATCCAGCGAATTCTACCGCATAGATATCCCTTCCTGCTGGTGGATCGGGTGATCGAGATTGACGGCACCGCGTCGGCCCTGGGGATCAAGAACGTCTCGATGAACGAGCCGCATTTCCAGGGGCATTTTCCGGGCACGCCGATCATGCCGGGGGTGACCATTGTCGAGGCGATGGCCCAGACGTCGGCGGTGATGGTCGGGGTCGCACTGGATCTGGCCGACAAGGAAATGCTGATCTATTTCATGTCGATCGACAACTGCAAGTTCCGCCGGAAGGTGGTGCCCGGAGACCAGTTGCGGATGCGTCTGACGACCCTGCGCGGCAAGGCGGGGGCCAAGGTGTGGAAATTCCGCGGCGTGGCCGAGGTGGACGGCGAACTGGCCTGTGAGGCCGAGTTCACCGCGATGATGGACCTGCCGAAATGAGCGATATCCATCCCAGCGCGGTGATCGAAGACGGTGCCGTCGTCGGCACGGGCTGTGTGATCGGCCCGTTCTGCCACATCGGTCCCGAGGTGCGGTTGGGTGCCGGGGTGACGCTGAAAAGCCATGTGGTGGTGACCGGTGACACCGTCATTGGCGAAGGCTGCACGATCTATTCCTTTGCCGTCATCGGCGAGGTGCCGCAGGATCTGAAGTTCCGGGGCGAAAAGACCCGGCTTGAAATCGGGGCGCGCAACCGGATTCGCGAACATGTGACCATGCACGCCGGCACCGAAGCGGGTGGCGGACTGACAAAGGTCGGTGACGACGGGCTGTTCATGGCCGGGTGCCATGTGGCGCATGACGTGCGCATCGGCGACCGGGTGATTCTGGTGAATTCGGTTGCGCTGGCCGGGCATTGCATCATCGAGGATGACGTGATCGTCGGCGGACTCTCCGGTGTGCACCAGTGGGTTCGGATCGGTCGCGGCGCGATAATCGGCGCCGTCACCATGGTGACCAACGATGTGATCCCCTATGGCCTCGTGCAGGCGCCGCGCGGTGTGCTGGACGGGCTCAATCTGGTGGGACTCAAGCGCAAGGGTGTTTCACGCACCGACATCACCGCCCTGCGGGCGGCCTTCCAGATGCTGGCGCAGGGCGAGGGGTCGTTTCAGGAACGTGCCCGCAGGCTGGGAGACGAAACCCAGAGTGACTATGTGCGCGAGATCGTGAACTTCATTCTGGCCGACACCGACCGGCATTTTCTGACGCCGGGCTGAGCGCGATGCTGGCGCTGATCGCAGGGCGGGGAGCACTGCCGGCCGCAGTTGCCAGGGCGCAGTCGATGCCACCCCTGGTCTGCACGCTGGATGGTTACGCGCCTGACGGGCTGGCGGTCGACGTCACCTTCCGGATCGAAACCCTGGGCAGCCTGCTGGAAGAGCTGCGGCGTCGCGGTATCCGACAGGTGTGTCTGTGCGGTGCGATCCGCCGTCCGGAAATCGATCTGACCCGGATCGACGAAGCCACCATGCCGCTGGTGCCGGTGCTGCGCGACGCATTGCGCGCCGGGGACGACGGCGCGCTGCGGGCGGTGATCGGCCTGATCGAATCCGACGGACTCCAGGTGCTGGCGGCGCATCATGCGGCGCCCGGTCTGCTGATGTCGGCGGGAACACCCACGACGCTGTCACCGCCCGCAGAGACGGAACTGGACGCGCGGGCGGGCGAAAGCGCACTTGTGTCCATGGCCCGCGCGGACCTGGGACAGGCCTGCGCGGTGGTTGCCGGACAGGTGCTGGCCACCGAGGGCGAGGCCGGCACAGATGCGATGCTGGCGGCGCTGGCCCGGGACAGACCAGAGCATTCCGTCCCCGGACGTGGTATTCTGTTCAAGGCGCCCAAGCCCGGGCAGGACCGGCGCGCGGATCTGCCGACCATCGGCCCCGAGACTGCGGCGGCGGTGGCCCGGGCCGGGCTGGGCGGCATTGTCATCGAGGCTGACAGCGTGATTGTGCTGGATCAGCCCGGAGTCGTCGCGGCGCTCGACCGGGCAGGGCTCTTTCTGTGGTCTCGAAACGGAGCAAAATGATGCGGGTCTTTGTCATCGCCGGAGAGCCCTCGGGCGACAAGCTGGGGGCCGCGCTGATGCAGGGTCTGTATGAAATCGGCCCCGAGGATCTGCGCTTTCGCGGTATCGGCGGACCGTTGATGGCCGAAGAGGGGCTGACAAGCCTGTTTTCCATGGACGAGATTTCGGTCATGGGGATCTCGGAAATCCTGTCACAGTACCGCGCGCTCAAACGTCGGATTCAGGAAACGGCCGAGGCGGTGATTGCCGAGAAGCCGGATGTCCTGATCACCATTGACCTGCCGGAATTTTCCCTGCGGGTGGCGCGGCTGGTCAAGGCCGCCTGTGACGTGCGGGTGGTGCACTATGTTGCGCCCACGGTCTGGGCCTGGCGTCCGGGGCGGGCGGCCAAGATGGCGTCGCATGTCGATCAGGTGCTGGCGCTGTTCCCCTTCGAGCCGCCCTATATGGAAGCGGCGGGGATGCGCTGCGATTTTGTCGGGCATCCGGTGGTGACCGATCCTCTGGCGGACATGGCGGATGTGGCGCGGTTTCGCCTGAGCCACGGCCTGGGCGAGGCGCCGGTGATGTTGATGCTGCCGGGGTCGCGGCGTTCGGAAGTGCTGCGGCTTGCTCCGGTCTTTGGCGAAGTGGTGCGCCTTCTGGTTCAGGAACGGCCGGATCTGCGCTTTGTTCTGCCTGCGGCGGTTCCGGTGGCCGGGCTGGTTCAGGAACTGGTGGCGAACTGGCCGGGCCAGCCGATCGTTCTGGACCCGCGTGACAGCGAAACAAATGCGGCCCGGGAAAAACGCAGTGCGTTCGCGGCTGCGGATCTCGCGCTTGCGGCCTCGGGCACCGTGTCACTGGAACTCGCCGCGGCGGGCACGCCGATGGTGATCGCCTATGACATGAACTGGATCAGCCGCCAGATCATCGGTCGCCTGCTGAAGGTCGACACGGTGACATTGGTCAATCTGGTGTCGGAAACCCGGGCGGTTCCGGAATTCATCGGCAAGGACTGCCTGCCCGGACCGATTGCGCAGGCACTGCTTGGGGTTCTCGATGCACCGCAGGATCAGGCTCGGGCCATGTCGTTGACGATGGAACGGCTGGGGCTGGGGGGCGAGGCGCCGGGCATTCGCGCCGCGCGGGCCGTACTGGACGGTATGGCCGGGGGCTGACGGCCGGGGCACCCAGGTGTCCCGGCCGTTGCCGTGTTACTGCTTGAGCGCCGTGATCTGGTCAAAGGCAGCGGTAAAGCCGCTAAGCGACATGGTCACTTCGACCTTCTGGTCCGGAGCGAGGGCGGGCACGATGGTGATCTTGCCATTGGCACCGGCCTTGAACGCGGCAACTTCGGCGGCGGTAAAGCCAACCCGCGCATAACATCCCACCTGTGTGCAGAACGAGAAATCATAACGCTTGGCAGCGCCGGTATCGACGGCGATGGTCAGTTTCTGCGTCAGCAAGGTTTCCAGCGGTGCGACGAAAGTCGCCCCTGCAACCACCTGACCGCCTCCGGCGACCTTGAACAGGCTGACTTCGGCAACATTGGATCCCTGGCTGTCCTTGAGCAGTTGATACATCTGGCAGGGCTCGTCGCCCGTCTCAACCTTCAGGCACTGGACGTCCCAGGCACCGGACTTGGTCTTGGTATAGGTGCCGTCGTTCTGCGCCCGGTTGGTGGCACCCGGTGCGGCCGCGTCGGCGGGTTCGCCGGTGTCGAGCACGCTGTCGGACGGCATCACAACCGCTTCGGGGGTGTCGGAAGTCTCGGCCTCTGCCGCGGGGGCGGCCTCTGTCGCCGGGGCGGCAGCTTCCGGGGTGGCAGTGTCCTGCGCCCAGGACGGAGGTGCCGCCAGCACCGCCAGTGTGGAGAGAAGAAGAATGGATCGTGTCATAAGGTAAGCTCCTCGAGCCCGGTCAGCATTATGTCAGGCGGTTACCATGAGAGGGATGCGGTGTCAGGCGCAAATTGCGCAACCTTGCCGGGGCGGCGGCGGAATTCTGCGCGATACAGCTCTGTAAAATAAGGAAAGGGGCCTTTCGGCCCCTTCCCCATTTTCTCTCCCTGTCGGACCGGCCGACTATTTTATGAACCGGACGCTACGAGAACTGATTGAAACGGTCAACAGGGTATTTTCAAGAATTTGGTCTGCTTGACGGTCAGAACAGCCTTGGATGTATAGAAACAGAGGTTCGGGCGGCAGGTGACTCATCCAATGGGTGAAAAAGGACGAAATAGATCCCGTTAACCCGTTATACATCCTGTCAATTTTGTCGGGCGTGTTTATCCGGCAAGCCGAAAAAGGCCGCGCCCAGAGGCGCGGCAGTCTGACAGGGAGGTCATTTGCCCGGCGTCAAAGAGGACATGTGGCACCGGACGCATTTCACTCTGACAGAACCCGGTTAAAAGAGTATGTTCGCGCCGTACATTCAGAACGAAAGGGATACACGGGCCATGGATGAGGCGATATTTGTTGGTGGCGGTGGCGCGCAATACGCGGAAAAGCAATATCTGAGCTTGAAATACGCCAATCGCCACGGACTGATCGCTGGCGCCACTGGCACAGGCAAGACGGTGACCCTGCAAATCCTGGCCGAGGGGTTTTCTGCCGCTGGCGTCCCGGTGTTCCTGTCGGACGTCAAAGGCGACCTGTCCGGTCTTGCCGCTGCGGGATCTGCTGCGGCCAAGCTGCACGCGCCGTTCACCGAACGCGCTGCGAAAATCGGATTTGACGACTATACCTACGCTGCATTTCCGGTGACCTTCTGGGATCTCTATGGTCAGCAGGGTCATCCGGTGCGCACCACCGTGGCCGAAATGGGCCCGTTGCTGATCTCGCGGTTGCTGGAGCTGTCCGAGGCGCAGGAGGGCATACTCAACATTGCGTTCCGGCTGGCGGACGAACAGGGGCTGCCGCTTCTGGATCTCAAGGATCTGCAGGCGCTGCTGGTCTGGGTCGGCGAAAACCGCGCCGACCTGTCCCTGCGCTATGGCAATATTTCCGTGCAGTCCGTGGGGGCGATCCAGCGGCGGCTGCTGGTGCTGGAGAATCAGGGCGGGGCGCAGTTGTTCGGAGAACCGGCGCTGGCGCTGGCCGACCTGATGCGCACCGGCGCGGACGGGCGCGGCCAGATCAACATCCTGGCGGCGGATACGCTGATGGCCTCGCCGCGGCTGTATGCGACCTTCCTGTTGTGGCTCCTGTCCGAACTGTTCGAGGAACTGCCCGAGGTCGGCGATCCGGACAAGCCAAGGCTGGTGTTCTTCTTTGACGAGGCGCACCTGTTGTTTGACGACGCGCCCAAGGCGCTGGTCGACAAGGTCGAGCAGGTGGCGCGGCTGATCCGCTCCAAGGGGGTGGGGGTGTATTTCGTGACCCAGAATCCCGACGACATCCCCGAGGATATCCTGGGCCAGCTGGGCAACCGGGTGCAGCACGCGTTGCGCGCCTTTACCGCGCGGGACCGCAAGGCATTGCGCATGGCCGCCGAGACCTATCGCGAGAACCCGGATTTTGACACCGAGGCGGCGATTCGCGAGGTGGGTGTCGGCGAGGCGGTGACGTCGATGCTGCAGAAGAAGGGCGTGCCGGGGGTGGTCCAGCGGACCTTGATCCGGCCGCCGTCCTCGCAGCTCGGACCGCTGGAGGCCGCGGCGCGGGCGGCCCTGATTGCGGCGTCGGATCTGGGGGCGAGGTATGCGCAGCCTGTGGACCGGGTCTCGGCCTACGAGATGCTGAAGGCGCGGGCCGACACGGCGGCGCAGGCGGCCGAGGCGGCCGAGGCGCGGCAGGACGACGTGTCGGCGACAGAGCGCGAGTACAGCGCCGGGCGCCGGTATTCCGGCACACGTGTGGGGCGCTCGACGTCACAGCCAAAGCGGACAGCGCCTTCCCGGCGCGCCGAGGATGACAGTTTTGGCGAGGCGATGGGGCGGATGGTGATGAAGGAATTGTCCGGCACCACCGGGCGGCGGATTGTGCGCGGTATTCTGGGCGGATTGTTCAGGGCGCGGTGACTTTGACCGCTGTCGAGGGGGCAGTCTGCCCCCGCCTGGCCAGAGGCCAGACCCCCCGAGGATATTATTTCCCGAAGATGATGCGGGCCGGGCAGTGTGGCGCTCGGTTCAGCCCTTGCGGTTGATCAGGCCGCGCGCCGGATCGTAACCCCAGAGCGCCAGCGCCATGAAGAGGACGGTGGCCAGCAGGGTCCAGAGCAGCGCCCAGCCATTGAATTGGGTGTAAAGCGCGAAACGGATCAGTTCGACCGCGTGGGTAAAGGGATTGGCGGCGCAGATGTCGCGCAGCAGTGCGCTGCTTTCGGCCATTTTCCACAGCGGATAGAGTGCCGAGCTGAGGAAGAACATCGGGAAGATGACAAAGTTCATCACGCCGGCAAAGTTTTCCAGCTGTTTGATGAAGCTCGAGAGCGCGAGGCCGAGGGTGCCGAGCATCAGGCCCGAAATCAGCAGTGCCGGCAGTGCCGCAAGGTAGCCCAGCGGTTCCATCGTGATGTCGAACAGGGCGGCGATCAGCAGAAAGGCGTAGACCTGCAGGATCGAGATCATCGTGCTGCCCAGCAGTTTGCAGAACAGCAGCCAGCCACGCGGCAGGGGGGCGGTCAGCAACAGCCGCATCGAGCCGGTTTCGCGGTCATAGACCAGGCTGAGCGAGCTTTGCATGCCGTTGAACAGCAGGATCATGCCGCAGAGACCGGGGACGATGTAGGTCTCGTAGGTGATATAGGTCTGATAGGGCGGCAGGATCGACAATCCGAGGGCGGCGCGAAAACCGGCGGCAAAGACCAGCAGCCAGACCAGCGGGCGCACCAGGGCGGCGACAAACCGTTCGCGCTGGTGCACGAACCGCAGGGCTTCGCGCAGGACGATGGCGCGCAGGGCGGTGAGATAGGCTGTCATCGCGGGGCCAGGAACGGGATACGCATCACGCGGCAATACCGGTTGTCTGCAGGAAATACTGTTTCAGGGGCGTATCCCCGCGCAATGTGGCGCTCGGTCCCTGCGCAAGGATACGGCCCTGATGCAGCACGACCAGCTGATCGGTGTCAAACACCTCGTCGGTGAGATGGGTGGCCCAGAGCACGGTAAGCCCTTCGTCGGCGCAGAGCCTGTGCACATGGTCGGTGATCGACTGGCGGGCGGCCGCATCAAGGCCGACCGTGGGTTCGTCCAGCAACAGCACCGAGGGGGCGTGGATCAGGGCTCGGGCGATTTCGGTCCGGCGCCGGTGACCACCGTTCAGGTCGCGGGTCTTTTCTCCGGCCCGCTCCAGAATCTGCAGGCGGTCGAGGGAGCTGTTGATGCGCTGTTGCGCCTCGCGCCCCGAGAGGCCGTGCAGAGCCGCGAAATAGCTGAGGTTCTGGCGGATGGTGAGATCGAGGTCGAGGGTCTGCGACTGGAACACCACGCCCATTTTCTGCAGCGCCTGCCGGGGGGTGCGGGACATGTCGAAACCGGCGATCCGGATGCTGCCCTCACGGGTGGTGAACAGCCGGGTTAGCAGTGAGAACAGCGTTGATTTTCCGGCGCCGTTCGGGCCGAGCAGAGCGGCGAACTGCCCCGGGGCGACGTCGAACGAAACATCCCGCAGCGCTTGTTTTGCCCCGTAGCTGTAGCTGACCGAAGTGACCGAAAGACCTGTGCTCATCACGCATTCCCATGTGAGGTCAGGGGGTTGCACGCGTTCTTGCATTCATCCGCGACCCGCTCGCTGAGACAGAGCATAGTGGTGGGCTGGCGTTTGGCAAACCTGAAATCCGCTGCCGGAACCGCGACTTTCGGCGCAGCGACAACGACCGGCGCGCCGCGCCGCGACGGTGCCGCGTCGAGCAGGCCCGAAACCGAGTCAGGTGTGCTGGCCGCCATTGATCGGGATCTCGGTGCCAGTCACGTAGGACGACAGCGGACTGGCGAGGAAATACACCACTTCGGCGACTTCTTCTGGTCGGCCCAGACGTTTCATCGGCACCTGGCTCTCGACCAGCTCGTCCGTCCCGGGGGACAGGATGGATGTCTGGATCTCCCCCGGTGCCACGGTGTTGACCCGCACGCCGGAGTTGCCCAGCTCATGCGCCAGTTCGCGGGTAAAGGCCGAGAGGCCGGCCTTGGAAATGGCATAGGCCGCACCGGCGAAGGGATGCACCCGGGCCGCCGCGATGGACGAGATGTTCACCACCGAACCACCGGCCTGACGCAGTGGCGCCAGCAACTCCTGGCACAGGATGAAAGGCGCCACCAGGTTGACGTGCTGGACGTCAAGAAAGGTGGCGATGGGGGTGTCGATCGCACTCATTCGCGCACCGTCCGGCCCTTTGGGCGAGATGCCGGCGTTGTTCACCAGCGCATTCAGCCCACGCCCGTTCAGTAGCTTCTTGAGATCGGCGGCAGCATTCAGCACCGACTGGGTATCGGCCAGATCGACCTTGAGGTGTTGGACGATGCCGTCGGCCCAGGGGCAGATCTCGGAAAACGGGGTGCGTGCCAGGGTGATCACGTCCCAGCCATTGCGGTAGAAATGCCGCACGATGGCATGGCCGATGCCACGGCTGGCGCCGGTGACGGCGACAACCGGTTTGCGGTCTGAATCCGACTGCAGTGACATGCGGGCAATCTCCTGTGGGGGGCGGTGTCCTGTGGGGCCATGGTCGTAGGCCATTGGTCTAATACAACCGATGTGTCAGACTGCATAGGCTGCGACCAGAGAAAAGGACCACACCCATGAAGATGAGCGATTCCCGAGAGATCAAGGCCGCGCCAGAGGTGGTCTGGGCGGCAATTCTGAACCCCGAAGTGCTGAAGGCCTGCGTGCCCGGCTGCACGGACATGACCGGTAACGCCGAAGAGGGCTTCGAGGCTACCGTGACCCAGAAGGTGGGGCCGGTTAAGGCGACCTTCAAAGGTCAGGTGAACATTTCCGACATGAACGAGCCGCACAGCCTGAAGTTGAGCGGTGAAGGCAAGGGCGGCGCTGCGGGGTTTGCCAAGGGCGGCGCGGTCGTGACGATGGCACCGTCTGAAACCGGCACTCTGCTGACCTATGACGTCGAGGCCAGCGTCGGCGGCAAGCTTGCGCAACTGGGCAGCCGCATCATCGACGGTTTTGCCAAGAACATGGCCGACAAGTTTTTCCAGAACTTTCAGGAGGCCGTGGAAGGTCCTGCAGATCCGGACGCCGCGCCGGAAACCGACGACGGCAAGAAAAAAGGCTGGTTCAAGCGGCTGGTGTCCTGAGCCGGGTCCGGGCACGGCCAGGAAGCGGCGACAGGATTTTGCACGCTGCATACGAATTGATTGAAAACAGAGACAGACAATCCAACGGGAGGGATTCATGGCGAAAGTAGCGATGAAGGTGAACGGCAAATCCGTGAGCCGCGAGGTTGAGGGGCGCACGCTTCTGGTGCAGTTCCTGCGCGAAGATCTGCGGCTGACCGGCACGCATGTGGGCTGTGACACCAGCCAGTGCGGCGCGTGCCTGGTGCATGTGAACGGCGAGGCGGTGAAATCCTGCACGATGTTCGCCGCCGAGGCCGATGGCGCCGAGGTCACGACCATCGAGGCGATGGCCAACGATGATGGTTCGCTCAACACCGTGCAGCAGGCGTTTCAGGACTATCATGGCCTGCAGTGCGGGTTCTGCACACCTGGGATGGTGATGAGCGCCACGGCGCTGCTCAAGGACAACCCCAAGCCGAGCGAGCGGGAAATCCGCGAGTATTTGCAGGGCAATATCTGCCGCTGCACCGGATACCACAACATCATCAAGGCGATCATGGCGGCCAGCGGCCAGGACGTCGCGTCCGTCGCGGCGGAATAATTCAGGGATCACGGCGGGTCCGGCCCGCCAAAAGGGAGGAATAACATGCCAAAAGATACCGGCATTGGTGCCAGCTCGAAGCGGCGCGAGGACGTCCGTTTCCTGACCGGCAATGGACGATATACCGACGACATCAACATCTATGGCCAGACCTATGTGCATTTCCTGCGCTCGGATGTGGCGCACGGGCGGATCACCAGCATCGACACGTCCGCGGCCGAGTCCATGCCGGGCGTGGTGCGGGTGTTCACCGGCAAGGATTTCGAAGGCATCGGCGGTCTGCCCTGCGGCTGGCTGGTGACCGACAAACATGGTCAGCCGATGAAAGAGCCGGCCCACCCGGTTCTGGCACAGGGCAAGGTCCGTCACGTTGGCGACCCGATCGCCGCCGTCGTGGCCGAGTCGCTGGCCGAGGCGCGCGATGCGGCCGAAGCGATCATGGTCGACATCGAGGAACTGCCCGCCGTAGTGGACATGAAAAAGGCGCTGGAGTCCGGCGCGTCCAAGGTACACGACGATCTGGCTGACAACCTGTGCTTTGACTGGGGCTTTGTCGAAGAGAACCGCGAAGCGGTGGACAATGCGATTGCCAACTCTGCGCATGTGACCACGCTGGAACTGGTCAACAACCGTCTGGTGGCCAACCCGATGGAACCGCGGGTTGCCGTGGGCGAATACAACCGCTCGGACGACATGTCCACGTTGCACACAACCAGCCAGAACCCGCATGTGATCCGCCTGCTGATGGGCGCCTTTGTTCTGGGCATCCCCGAGCACAAGCTGCGTGTCGTCGCTCCGGACGTCGGGGGCGGTTTCGGCACCAAGATCTTCCATTATGCCGAAGAGGCGTTCTGCACCTTTGCGTCGCGCCAGGTGCAGCGGCCGGTTAAATGGACATCGACGCGCTCCGAAGCGTTCATGTCGGATGCGCAAGGCCGCGATCACGTCACCAAGATCGAACTGGGGCTGGATGCGGACAACAACTTTACCGCGCTGCGCTGCCTGACCTATGCGAACATGGGCGCATATCTGTCGACCTTCGCCTCCTGCACGCCGACCTGGCTGCACGGCACGCTTTTGGCCGGGAACTACAAGACTCCGCTTATCTACACCAACGTCAAGGCGGTGTTCACCAACACGGTGCCGGTCGATGCCTATCGCGGCGCGGGACGTCCCGAGGCGACATTCCAGATCGAGCGTGTCATCGACAAGGCGGCGCGTGAACTGGGTGTGGATCCGATCAAGCTGCGGCGCCAGAACTTTATCACCGAGTTCCCCTATGCCACGCCTGTGGCGGTGGAATACGACACCGGCGATTACGTGGCGACGATGGACAAGCTCGAAGAGATTGCCGACATCGCCGGGTTTGCCGCCCGCCGCGCCGAGAGCGAAAAGAACGGCAAGCTGCGCGGTCTGGGTGTGAACTGCTATATCGAGGCCTGCGGCATCGCACCGTCGAAACTTGTCGGCCAGTTGGGCGCGCGCGCCGGTCTCTACGACGCGGCGACGGTGCGGGTGAACGCCACGGGATCGATCTCGGTCATGGTCGGGGCGCACAGCCACGGTCAGGGTCACGAGACGGCATTCCCGCAGGTGGTCGCCGAAATGCTCGGGATTCCCGAGGACCAGATCGACATCGTGCATGGCGATACCTCCAAAATCCCGTTCGGCATGGGCACCTATGGTTCGCGCAGCCTTGCGGTCTGTGGTTCGGCGATGGTGCGGGCGACCGAAAAGATCATCAACAAGGCCAAGAAGATCGCGGCGCATCTGATGGAAGCGTCCGAAGCCGACATCGAGCTCAAGAACGGGCAGTTCACCGTTGCGGGCACGGACAAGTCGGTGGCCTGGGGGGATGTGACCCTCGCGGCCTACGTGCCGCACAACTATCCGCTCGAGGACATCGAGCCGGGCCTGGAAGAGACGGCGTTCTACGATCCGAGCAACTTCACCTATCCTTCGGGGGCTTACTGCTGCGAGCTCGAGCTTGATCCCGAAACCGGCAAGGTGACGATCGAGCGTTTCTCGGCAGCGGATGACTTTGGCAACATCATCAACCCGATGATCGTGTCCGGTCAGGTGCACGGCGGCATTGCCCAGGGCATCGGGCAGGCGCTGCTCGAGAATTGCGCCTACGACCCGGAAACCGGTCAGCTGCTGAGCGCGTCCTATATGGATTACGCGATGCCGCGCGCCGACGACGTGCCGTTCTATGCGGTGGATCATTCGTGCCAGACACCCTGCACGCACAACCCGCTGGGGGTGAAGGGCTGCGGCGAAGCCGGGGCCATCGGATCGCCGCCGGCAGTGATCAACGCGGTGCTGGACGCGCTGAACTCGGGCGGGCACAAGGTCGAGCATATCAACATGCCGGCCACGCCAAGCCGCGTTTGGGCCGCGATGCAGGGCTGACGGACAGGGCGGGACCTGGGGGTTTACCCCCAGGTCCCGTTCAGGAAATTTTAGGGCAGAGGAAGGCCACGGGCCATCTCTGTACTGGAGGACAAAGACATGTATGCATTTGAAGTTGAACGGCCCACATCCATCGCCGATGCGGTTGCGGCCCTGGGGCGCGAAGACGCCCAGGCGCTGGGAGGGGGGCAGACACTGATCCCGACGCTGAAGCAGCGGCTGGCGTCACCCTCGGTTCTGGTCAGTCTGACCGGCATTGCCGAGATGCAGGGAATCCGCACCGACGACGCGGGTCTGCTGTGCATCGGCGGTGGCTCCCGGCATGGTGTGGTCGCCAAAGAGGTGGCGGCAAACTATCCCGGGTTGGCAGGGCTGGCCGCCCACATCGGAGATCCGGCGGTGCGCAATCGTGGCACCATTGGCGGCAGTCTGGCCAACAATGACCCCTCGGCCTGCTATCCGGCGGCGGCCCTGGCGTCGAAGGCCACCATTGTCACCAACACGCGCGAGATTGCGGCGGATGACTTCTTTCAGGGTATGTTCACCACTGCTCTGGAGGAGGGCGAGATCATCACCGAGGTGAAATTCCCGGTCCCGCAGGCATCCTGCTACATCAAGTTCGAGCAGCCCGCATCGCGCTTTGCGCTGGTGGGCGTGTTCGTTGCCAAGTTTGCCGATGGCGTCCGCGTCGCGGTGACCGGCGCCTCCAACAACGGCGTATTCCGCTGGACCGAAGCCGAAGCCGCACTGGCGTCGAACTTTTCGCCCAGTGCGCTGGAGGGGCTGTCTGCGTCCGCCGATGACATGATTGCCGACCTGCACGGATCGGCTGCCTATCGGGCGCATCTGGTGGGTGTGTTGACCAAGCGGGCGGTCGCCGCCGCTAAGTGACGTCACGGTTGACGGATCGACGCCTGCCGGGTCAGCGCCCGGCAGGCGTTTCTTGTTGGGATCCAAGGGGTGCGCGGCTGTCGTCCGGAGAGGGTACGTCCCGAAGCGAGAATTTTTAGCGCTGTCCAGATCACAGGCATCCCGGTTCCGGTTGTGTGATAACCGTGCAAGACAGGGATGCTGCGGAGCGACACGCCCGGCTGGTGGCAGCCGGAACCGGGCCTGCGCAGGCAAGTGACGGACATGCGGGGGTCTGATGCGGGTCGACAGAAATACAGTGGTGGTGGTCAGTGGCGCGGCCTCCGGTCTCGGGGCCGCATCGGCGCGGGCGCTGGCGCAGGCGGGGGCACAGGTCATCCTGTTTGATCTGGACGCGGACCGGGGTGCGGCGCAGGCCGCGTCACTGGGCGCGCAGTTTGCGCTGGTGGATGTCAGCGATCCTGACTCTGTGGCGGCGGCCTTGGATCAGGTGTGGCAGGTGCACGGCGCCCTGCATGTGGTGGTGAACTGCGCCGGGATCGCCCCGGCGGCCAAGACGGTTTCGCGCGGCGCGGCCCATGATCCGACGGTCTTTGCCAGGGTGGTCGGGATCAATCTGATCGGAACCTTCAACCTTGCCTCGCAGGCGGCGGCCTACATGGCGCGGAACCCGCCACAGGGCACGGACGGCGAGCGTGGGGTGATCCTGCTGACCGCAAGTGTCGCAGCTTATGAGGGGCAGGTGGGTCAGGTGGCGTATGCGGCCTCCAAAGGCGGAGTCGTCGGCATGACCCTGCCGATGGCCCGTGATCTGGCGCCGTCGGGAATCCGGGTCTGTACCATCGCTCCGGGGCTGTTTCTGACGCCGCTGCTCGAGGGGTTGCCGCAAGAGGTACAGGCATCGCTTGGCCAGCAGGTGCCGTTCCCGCCGCGTCTGGGAAAACCCGAAGAGTATGCCGCACTTGTGTGCCACATCGTCGACAACCCGATGCTGAACGGCGAGGTTATCCGGCTCGACGGCGCCATCCGCATGGCGGCGCGCTGAACCGCAAAAACCGCGACGGATTTTCAAGATCAGCGTTGCAAGGGCGCCGCCTTGATTCGGCCTTGTCAGCCCTGTGCCGTCATCGGCACTGACGCCGTCGAGGAAACAGTTTCCGAACGCGCCGGACATTGCAGTCCAGACCAACGACAACGGACAGATTTAAAACACTTTTCAGACGAAAGTTTTGCGTCCTCCTGTCCAATCCCGCCACATTGAGGGCCAGGCGCTTCCGCGGAGGCTGCTGCCGGGGGAACGTTAGAAGGAAATTGAAATGTCATATTTTTACAGCAGTTGGACTTCATCCGGAAGCACCAGCACCTCGTATCACAACGGCGGCGTCGAAGGCGACTCGCACAGCGAATGGTATGATCAGAACCTCGCTGGCAAGTACGCAACGACATCCGAGAGCGTAACCACGGTGGATCCGGACGGTGGCACCAAGGGTTCCGGCAGCGGTGGCACCAAGGGCTCCGGCAGCGGCGGCACCAAGGGCTCCGGCAGCGGCGGCACCAAGGGCTCCGGCAGCGGTGGCACCAAGGGCTCCGGCAGCGGCGGCACCAAGGGCTCCGGCAGCGGCGGCACCAAGGGCTCCGG
>NZ_VOJI01000060.1 GCF_007923445.1 Puniceibacterium confluentis
GGCGCCGAAACGCGACGATGGCCGCCTCCTCAGCCTCCGTGAGGACCGTCGAACGTGGCTCCTTTGGGCCGGTCTTGAGATCATCAACAGTCTGTCGTTTGCGCCATTTCGCAACCGTTTTGGGATTGATCCCGAGCTCCCGGCTCAACGTCGCGAGCGAAGCTTGCGATCGCTGTATCGCTGCTCTGACGGCGTACGTGGTCGTGGCGCTTCCGTGACGAACTTGTCCCATAGGGCATCCTTCCATTCCTTCGAAAGGATCACACCATCAAACCCTGGGATCAAACAACTAGGGCAGAGGGCAGAGGGGGCTACAACCAGCCCTATCTTGCCTTTCGCGCTTAGCACATCAACCGCTGTGCTGCAGGTGCGCAATCCTGCGGGCAGATTCCCGGAAGCGGACTCCCGCAGCGCTGCTGAGGCGCTCGAAGATGCTACAGGCTGTTCGACCGTCAACAACGCGCAGGAAGCGGTCGCTGCAAAGTTGCGAACCGTGGTCGCCCGTGATGAGGCGACCGACCCATTGCGGACACTTGCCGGTCTTCCCAACGCCGCGATGCAGCTTTCGCATTGCTGCCGTTCGTACGCCTCGCATCTAGAGGGGAAAATTAATCTTATCTAACCTGACATCTTGTGGTAGGCAGAGCGCCCTTATCACCATTTTGTATCTGTGCAGCATTATCGCGAGCAAACCATGCAACCTAAAATATTTCAGCGATTTTCTGGAGAGCGGGGATTTGATCTCGCCATTGATGCTATCAAAAATCAGAAAGTCACCCTTGGCAACGTCGAAGCCGCCCAAGAGCTTTGCTCACGTGGACAACTTACGTTTTTTGGTAAGGGAGAATTTCTTGCCCAGGAAGGTGATTGGGCAAATTCGATAACATTCTTGGTTGCTGGTAAGGCAGAAGTTCGTATCAAGGGCTTCAAAGTTGCCGAACGCCAAGCGGGTCAACACGTTGGCGAGATGGCTCTGATTGACCCTTCTCAGCCACGCTCTGCATCAGTTGTTGCCGTTGAGCCAACCGTCGGATTGGTTGTATCAGAAGAAGCCTTTACCTCGGTCGCTTCTAATCACCCTAACATGTGGAGAGAGCTGGCAAAGGAGATTTCAGATAGGCTTCGACAGCGTAAGAAATTCATTAGGCCCACCAATCCCGTCCCTTTCATGTTCGTTGCATGTGCTTCTGAATCTTTGCCGGTAGCAATGGCGCTACAGGCCTACTTTGAAGGTCGCGAAGTTGTGGTAGAAGTCTGGACGGACAATGTTTTCAAGCCATCTCATGGCACCATGGAAAGCTTAGAAAGTAAGCTTGAGACCGCAGATTTCACCGTGGCGATTTTTAGCGCTGATGATACGGTCAAAAGTCGTGGGGTGGAAAGGTTAGCTCCTAGAGACAACACAGTTTTTGAATTGGGTTTGTTTGCAGGAGCCATTGGACGTGAAAGGTCGTTTTTTGCAATCCAGAAACATATCGATCTAAAGGTCCCTTCTGATCTGGCAGGGATAACGTCACTACGCTTTGGCCCTGCGCAAGAACCGGACGATAAACCCGACGTTTCGGAAGCTTGCTCACAGATTGAAGAGCGTATCTCTGTTCTTGGGCCTAGGTAATTAATAGGTAAATTAAACCATGAGTTTGAAAACTGACCTCGATGCTGAGGTAAAGAAAATATACGCAGATCAATGGAACCGGCGGGACGGTCGTAAAGTTCCCGAAGATACTGATGTAACCGCAGGCAATAGCGCAGTGGATCTGGATGCAGCTATTTTGTACACAGATTTGTCAGAGTCCACCAAACTTGTAGACAACTATAAAGACTGGTTTGCGGCAGAGAACTATAAGACGTTCTTGCGATGTGCCTCCAAAGTAATCCGACAGGAAGGCGGCCAGATAAGGTCATTCGATGGCGACCGGGTTATGGGAATTTTTGTCGGCGATAACAAATGCACTTCTGCGGTAAGGGCAGGGTTGAAGATCAACTGGGCAGTTAAAGACATCATCATGCCCGCCCTAAAGAAGCAGCGACCAAATACAAAATACGTTATGAAACACGTTACCGGAATTGATCGAAGCAATGTCATGGCAATCAAAGCTGGTATTCGCAACTCCAATGATCTGGCTTGGATCGGACGAGCGGCGAACCATGCCGCAAAACTCACGTCACTTTCGGACGCATACCCAACTTGGATCACCGATAAAGTCTACGACGTCATCGAAGACGAAGCAAAGTATAGTAAAGGAACAAATATGTGGGATGAACGGAAATGGACGGCGCAAAACAATCGCCGAATATATCGTTCAACCTACAAATGGAACATTTCATGATGCGAGTACCGCCAACTACTTCTCTCAAACTGAGAGCTTCTTCCGCCAAAGGTGCAACTCTGAACAACTTGGAAGCTTCGCATGTCAAAGACGAAGACTAGGGACTGGGCAGAGTTGGATGCAGAAGGACGTGAACGACATAGATTCGACTTTGTAATTGAAGTATTGTCCACAGATGATGCTACACAAACGGCAAAGATCAGGCTCAAGCCGGACCCCAGGCGATACACTATCAAAGACTCTGGTGAGAGTCGGCTTTACATAGATAAGTTCCTGAATATTGCTATCCCGGAAGAGGTTGTTCACGAAATGATGGAGCAGCATCTTGGTGGTTTGCCTATTTCTTTTGGCCCACCCTCAATTTCGTCTGCCTCCGACTACTCCAAATCACGGCGAGCCACACTAAAGCGAGAGTTAAGAGGAGAGCCGCACTCTCCGCCGGAAGAGAAAGCACATCCTCAAAAGGATCTATTTGTCGAACCTATTGCTGACTTTGTAAGTTTCATATCAGTCGATATTGTCGGCAGCACCTCACTTCGTCAGAAACATGGCGAAAAATTTGACAGGTCTTATGAGTACTTTCTCAGAGAGTTGCTAACAAGTGTCGGTCATTTCCATGGTGCAGTTCTGAATGTGACTGGAGATGGATTCCTCGCGTACATCAATATGCCGGGTTTTACTACCCAGTGTGACAATACGGTAGACCTTGGTCTCACTCTGCTTCGCGTTCTTCGAGAAGCGATCAATCCAGCACTCGAAGAAGCTGACCTTCCGTTGTTACAAATAAGGGTCGGTGCAGATGCAGGAAAAGCCAGCAAACGAGTTGTAAGTGTTCCGGCCACAGGCTTTCAATCTTATGACATCGGCAGCGAAGCGTTAAATCGCGCAGTCAAGATTCAAGAATTCGCTCAAACGGGGCAATTCCTCATTGGGCAAGCGCTCTATGAGTTGCTTCATGTTGGCTGGCTAGAGCGCAGTTCACTTGTTCAATTCGACGGGGAGATACTGGGCGCGCCCAGCTACAGAGTATACCGTTTAATCTGATACTTACTCTGGTCGATGATCTGGGCTGTAGAGGGCTTCGCTAAATTTTTTACCGCAAATCAGATGTCCGCTTTCAGCAAATCATCTTGGCACAGAAGCTTGTGCAGCGAACTTCCGCTTCCCGCCTGACCTGCGACCCAGCTCTCCTCCAGTCTTTGGAAGAATCCGTGTATTGATTTCTGACCTCATGCGGCCTGCTGTTG
>NZ_VOJI01000061.1 GCF_007923445.1 Puniceibacterium confluentis
CAGGCGCGGCATTTTGGGCGGTATCTTCATGCGTGAGCGGTAACCAGTTCAGAACATGCAATCAAGTTGGCAATGCCCTTACGCAGCATGGGCTTCAAATTCTCTCCAAAGCAATTCCGCTACGGCGCGGACGATTGGTTTGGACTGGCGAAACGCATAGATGGTCACGTCGAAGGCAAGATGCGTGTGTGGCAAGTCTATCTCGCACAGCTGCCCTTGCTTCAACTCTTCCGCGATCATGTGTTCCGGCAGGCGGCCCCACCCGAGGCCCGCGATCAGAAGGTGCTTCTTTGTGTGGAGGTCGCTGACGTACCAGCGGCGCTGGCCTTTCTGGACGCCGATTTCGCGGTCGAACAGCCCTCCGGCTTGCCCGCTGTCGCTTGCGATGACCTGATGGAAGCGCCGCATGTCCGAGAGCCGCTTGGGATTGTCCATCTCAGCCCAAAGGGATGGTGACGTAACATTGCGCAACGTCGATGTCCCGAGGGGGATGTAGTCGAAACCCTCTTCCTCGAGCATGATCGAGGACATTGGCGAAATCGCGATTGCCGCGGTTTCCGTTTTTACGGCCTCGATGGCGCCGGACAGAACCTCGGGGCGCAAGACCACGCGGGTCTCGGGAAAGTCCGTTTGCAGTTTGCATAAGACGGGGGTCAGCGCGTTGAGGTTGGTGCTGGTATCCACCGCAATCGTGATCGTTTCTTCCTGCCCTTTCTCGAAATGCTGGATCAACTGACCCAGATCCTCCGCCTCCGTCAAAACGCGCAAGGATTGAAGATAGACCCGTTTGCCGACGGGTGTGAGTTCAAGCCGATACCCCGACCGGTCAAACAATTCAGTTCCGGTCTGGAATTCCAGGGCCTTCAACGCCTGGCTGATCGCTGGCTGCGTCCGGTTGAGGCGTTCGGCGGCCGCTTTGACCGAGCCGGTTTCAACAACGGCGCGCAAGACGTTCAGTTGATCGAGTTTCACCAGACACCACAAGTTAAGAACTACTTATGTAGATACTAAGAAAGTATAAATATCAATCAAGTTCCGCTTCGCCTATCACCGGATCAACAACCGGAGCAATCCAATGAAACAAGTTTCTTTCCAAGAGCCGGCGCAGCCCGGTCGGGTCGGTACATTTGCCATCGCACGTGCCCTTCCGAACCGGGCTGTGAACGCGGTCGGCCCGTTCCTGCTTCTCGATCATCTGCCCAGGCGCGAAATTGCTGCCGGTGAGTTGCCCGAGCCCGATGGCAGCTTCGCCCATCCCCATCGGGGTATCGTGACCTTCACCTATGTCATGGAAGGCGCCATGACCCATTTCGACAGCCTGGGAAACAACAGCACCGTCACGGCGGGAGGCGTGCAATGGATGAACGCGGGCAACGGCATCATCCATGACGAAATGCTTGCGACGCCCGTGCGCCGTGATGGCGGAGTGCTGCATTCCTTTCAATTCTGGATCAACCTGCCCGCGCCGAACAAGATCGAGCCTGCGCAATACATGCCCGTCTCATCCCCGGACCTGCCCGTTGTAATTCTCGCTGATGGGCGTGGGGAGGTCAAAGTTCTGCTTGGCGGCTATGATGGGCAATCCTCGCCCATCCCCACCTATGCGGACGAATTTATCTGGCACGTCAGGATCGAGCCGCTTGCGACGGTCGATATCGCCTTGCACGTCGGTCTGCCTGTAGCGGGATTCCTGCCGACGCATGGGGCCGTGGTCGGTGATGCCAAGATCGACGCTCATACCCTCATCGGATTGGACGCCCGGGGTGGGACGTTGGAGATAACCAACCCGGCTGTTGAACCGCTCGATCTGCTGCTGTTTGGCGGTAAGGCGATCACCGACCCCATCGCCATGCGCGGCCCGTTTGTCATGAACAGCGACGGCGAGCTGACCGAAGCGTTCCGCGAGTATCGCGCCGGGAAATTCGGACAGATCACCTATCCCGCCGATCACGCCGCCCACAAATCATAGAATTACGCCGCAAGGCCCCCAAGAAGGTTAGAAATCATGTCACAGAAAATTGCCATTGTCGGCGGCGGTTACATAGGCGCCGAACTCGCGAAGTCTCTCGACGACACCGCGGAAGTCACATTGATCGAGCCGCGCAGTCACTTCGTTCACGCGCCGGCCATGATCCGCGCGGTTGTCGACCCTTCGCTGCTGGATCGCGCGCTTATTCCCTATGATCGGCTGCTCACGAACGGCAGGGTCATCGCGTCCAAGGCAAAAGCCATAGACGCGAAGGGTGTCACGTTGGAGGACGGCACTCGGGTAGAGGCGGATCAAATCGTTGTTGCCACCGGATCTGGCAACGCCATGCCCTTCAAGCCTCAAGGCGCCGATATCGCGGGCCTCAAGGCGGACAACCAGCGCAGCCACCAGCAACTCAAAGCGGCGCGGAGCATCGGCATTGTCGGGGCTGGTGCCGTTGGCACCGAGCTTGCGGGCGAAATCGCCTATGCCATGCCGGACAAGAAGGTGACGTTGATCTCAAGCGACGAGGCGATGTTCCCGACGATGCCGTCAAAGCTGGGCACCTCTTTGGCTGCGAAACTGCGCAAGACTGGCGTCAAGCTCATTCTTGGCCAGATGGCGGAGAACCTGAAAAGCTTGACCGAGCCTTATGCGGGAACCCTGCAACTCGCCGATGGGTCGCAGCACGACTTCGACCTGATCTTTCCGGTCATCGGATCGCGCGCGAATTCCGAGGTGCTTGATACGCTTTCCGGTGTCCAGAAAACGACGGCAAACCGGATCAAGGTCGACCCGTGGATGCGCCCATCCTCGCTGCCCAATGTTTTCGCGGCTGGCGATGTCGCGGATGCAGGCGACGGGATGACCATCGTCGCCACAAGCCGCCAACTGCCTTGGCTCAAGGCGACGCTGTCCGGATTGGGGCAGGGCAAAACCGTCGAAGACATGAAGCCTTACAAGCCATGGGGCAGCAAGGCGCCGATCCTTGTGCCGCTTGGCCCCAAACAGGGGAATTCCTTCCTTGGTTTCTTCACCGCTGGAGACTTCCTGACCAGCAAGGTGAAGGGCGCGGACCTGTTTCTCAAGAAATACGCAAAGCTGCTGAACCGGCCTGAAAGCTGATCAGAACACGACTGAACCAAACTTCCATAAGAAAAGACCATGGAAATCTCCCGAAGATCCCTTCTGACGTCAACCGCGTTCGGAGCGGGGTTGCTACTTGTGCCTGGCTGGCATTGCCAACTTGATTGCATGTTCTGAACTGGTTACCGCTCACGCATGAAGATACCGCCCAAAATGCCGCGCCTG
>NZ_VOJI01000062.1 GCF_007923445.1 Puniceibacterium confluentis
AACCGCCCCTCTCGTGACATTGCTGCGCAATGCACTGCCGGGCAGTGATCGAGATCATGTTCGGCCGCCTCAAGGACTGGAGACGCGTCGCACCACGATATGACCGATGCCCCGAGACCTTCCTCTCCGCAATTGCTCTCGCAGCGACGATCCTCTTCTGGCTGTGAAACTCAATGAGTCTGGACCCTAAAAATAAGGGAAGGAGGCGTCCACGATCCACTGAGCTATTCAGTTCACGCCCAACCGAGCCGCCGCTCTCGCTGAATGGCGCGGTCTCTGCGCAGCAGATCGGACAGCGTCACTCTCCTGGCAAGGACGTATTCGATGGATCTGGCACACCCTCGGAAACAGTTCCTGAATTCGTAAAAATCGGGTAGTCTGTCGCAGCACTTAATCAAAACGTTTTTCAAGGGATATGGGACAATGAATTTCAGAACATCCATACTTGGTTCGGGCGTCTTGATGTTGTCGTCGGGCCTCACCGGGTCAGCAATCGCTGCCACGAGCGCGGATACGACCGACCTTCGGGACGCAGTGACAGTTGAGGCCGTACGCGCACATCAGGCGGCCTTCCAAGGGTTTGCCAATGCAAACGACGGGACGCGGGAAGCGTCGAGCCCGGGTTACCTTGCATCTGTGGCGTATGTCGCAGAGCAGATGCAGGCTGCCGGGTACAATGTGACAGTGCAGCCTTTCAACTATCCTTTCTTCGAAGAGCTGACACCAGCGATCCTCGAACAGATCGCTCCGACACCGACCGCGTACGCCTATTTCGGTGAACCCGGCTTTGCGACGATGTCATATTCGGGTTCGGGCGATGTAACAGGGGTGGCACAGGGCGTCGACCTCATCCTGCCGCCGGATCCGGTCGCAAATACATCGACCAGCGGATGCGAAGCTTCTGACTTCGCGGTCTTCATCCCGGGCAATATCGCGATCATTCAGCGCGGGAGTTGTTCTTTCGCGCAGAAGGCCGCAAATGCTAAGGCTGCTGGCGCTGTCGGTGTCGTCATCTTCAACGAAGGCCAGCCGGGGCGAGACGTAAATTTCCTAGGAACTCTTGGCGGTCCGGATTTTGATATTCCGATCGTGGGAGCGTCTTTTGCCGTTGGCGTAGAACTTGCCGCGGCCTACGAAGATGAGGAAGCCGACGATGTCACCGTCCGTCTGGCGGTCGATGCGACGTCGGAAACCAGGACTTCGGCGAATGTCATCGCAGACAGCACGCTCGGTCGGGACGATCGCGTCGTTGTGGTCGGCGCGCATCTCGACTCCGTTTCAGAAGGGCCAGGCATTCAGGACAACGGATCGGGATCAGCCGCAATCCTCGAGATTGCTCTGCAGATGGCCGCACTCGAGATCGAGCCGCGCAACATGGTTAGGTTTGCATGGTGGGGCGCAGAGGAATCCGGGCTTCTGGGCTCGGAATTCTACGTGAGGCAGCTTTCAAAGCGTGACATCAAAAACATCGCCGTCAATCTCAACTTCGACATGATCGGGTCACCGAACTTTGTTCGCTTCGTCTACGACGGTGACGGCGATGCGACAGGGACGGCCGGGCCGAATGGTTCAGCCAACACGGAAAAGGTCTTCCTCGACTATTTCGCCCAGCAAAGCCTGCCTGTCGAGGCGACTGCCTTTGACGGACGCTCGGACTACGGTCCCTTCATCGAGGTCGGCATTCCCGCAGGTGGATTGTTCACCGGTGCCGAAGGTATCAAGACCGACCAAGAGGTCACCGTCTACGGCGGCGTGGCAGGTGAGCAATACGACCCGTGCTATCATCTGGCCTGCGATACATTCGATAACATCAGCCTGGTGGCGCTCGATCAGATGAGCGATGCCGCCGCGCATGCCGTCCTGACCTTCGCTCTCACGACATCGGCGGTGAACGGTACGGCCAAAGCCAACCCCAACGCCACGGTGGCGAGTGCGAAGTCGATGATCTATCGCGGGTCCCGCTTGCTGAAATGAGACCATCGGGCTGCAATCACCAGGTGGCCCGCGCTCTCCTCGCCGCCGCGCTTTCTTGCGCGGCGGCAGTTGCATCGCCTCAATCAGTTGCCGACGTTGAAACGGAACGCACGCTGGTCGAGGCCCTTGCATACGATGCAAGAAAAGGCGTCCTGACTGGCTGGGTGCCGCAAGGTGCCGACCGGGCCGAGGTCGTAAGACGGATCGGCGAACTTGCAGGTGCCGATGTCGAAATCGGCGTGAAGCTGGGCGTGTTGAGCAAAGCCGTCGTCTTCGATCATGTGTCTGCCGAACATTCCGTGCGACAGCTCTTATCAAGGGAATCGGTGGTGTTCCTTTATGACGACGTGAATGACAAGGGTACGGTGCTTCGAAAAATCTGGGTCGTTGCTGACGGCTTGCCGCCCAATCCGGTCGCGCAGGCTTCCTCTCCGTCACCGGTGGCTCAGACCGAAGCACCCGCCGAAGAGCTTAGTCGCGACGACCGCGCGGTTGCTCTGCGCGACCTTGTAAAGCTGAGTTACAATGCCGATGCGCGTTCCATTCGTCGGCTAGAGGATATTGCGAAAGATGCAAAGGACCCGGCCGAACGCAAGGCGGCGCTCAGCGCGCTGGCGGGGCTTTCGGAGGCGTACAGCGGCGAGGTATTCGTAACACATGGATTGCGTGATCGCGACGCAGCCGTTCGTATCGAAGCAGCGCGCAGCCTCTTGCGAACGAACAACATTCACGCCGATGCGCTTATCCGGAACGCCGCCGAGAAAGAGGCCGATATGCTCATCCGTGAAACCCTCAATGATCTCGCCCGTGGCGAGACTGTCGAACGCGCAGGTTCCCTGGATAGGACACGCGTGACCGAGTAGGCCCATCGACATCAGATAGGGTTAGCCCGAAGGGACCGGATTTTGGTTCGCACCATGCTGGTCCGGAGCCGCCGCGTCAATTGGAGACGACACAACCCCGGCCCAGCTCAGCAACAGGGGGGACAATTTTGCGCGCCGATAGGCGTTGTTGCGCAACTCGCGCTTGAGGGGTGACTGCCCCTTAGCCCACTGGCGTCATGCCACACGGACGATCTCGG
>NZ_VOJI01000063.1 GCF_007923445.1 Puniceibacterium confluentis
CAGTTCCCATTCATTCTGCCCATGTCGGGCAGGTTTATCGGGTTCATTATCGATGGCATGCCTATTTTGGCGCGGACGTGAAGGTTTTCAGGACCCTCAATCGCGGTGATGGCCAACATGTCGGTCTCGAGCGCGATCCAGGTATTGCGATCCTTGCACCCGCCTGGATTCTGGATGCTTCAGTATGTCAGAGTTTCGAGCTTGGCGAACCCGTAGTGTCCACGGAGGCGCTTTTCGAACTTCATTCGGTTCTCCAGCACCTCGGTTTCCGGCGAGGGTTCAAGGGTGACGACTCACCCATGGAGGCCCCGAATGACGCATCACAGATCCCCGACACCAACCCAATTGCCACTGCCGTTGGCACCGGCACCATTGCTGACGGAACCAGAATACCGGGCGATCGTGACTGCGCTGGCGCAAGTGCTCCTGACCGCAGCAAAATCCGATCCGGGAGGGTGCCGCGATGAATGACATGGCCCTCACCTTTCCGCCCGAGCTGCTCAAGCGTCAGGCGGTGATCTATGTGCGTCAGTCGACGCAGAGTCAGGTCATGACGAACCTCGAGAGCCAGCGCCGACAATACGATCTTGTTGAGATGGCCCGCGGGTATGGCTTTGCCGGGATCGATGTCATCGACGACGATCTTGGCGTATCGGCCAGCGGCTGCCAGGCCCGGCCCGGTTTCGAACGGCTTGTCGCCATGCTGTGTTCGGGGTCGATCGGCGCGGTATTCTGCCTGGAAGTGTCGCGCCTGGCCCGCAATGGGCGGGACTGGCACCACATGCTGGAGCTTTGCGGCCTGGTAGATGCGCGTGTCGTGGACCATGACGGCGTCTACGACCCGCGCCATCCGAATGACCGGCTGCTTCTTGGCATGAAGGGCAGCATCAGCGAGTTCGAACTCGGCGTTCTGCGCACGCGGATGGTTGAAGCCGCAAGAGCAAAAGCGCGCCGAGGCGAACTGCGGTATACGCCGCCGATCGGCTACCTGTGGGATCGCGACGCCGGGGTAATGTTCGATCCCGATCTCCGCATCCAGGAGGTCATCCGGCAGATCTTCTGCCGGTTCCGCGAGCTTGGAAGCGCTCGGCAGGTTCTTCTATCCATGTCGAGCGAAGGTATTCATTTTCCCAGACCCTCAGATGGCATTCGGCTGACAAGTTTCGAATGGCAACCCATTCGCTACCGTAACGTGATCAGCGTGTTGAAGAACATGTTTTATGCCGGGGTCTACGCCTATGGTAAAACCGGGCGGCAAGCAAAAATCCGGGACGGTCGCGCGCATGTCACCTACAAGAACCGCAAGTCCCCCGAAGACTGGGATGTGGTCATCAGAGACCACCATGTCGGTTACATCGATTGGGAGGACTATGAACGCAATCAAGCGCAGCTGGCCAAGAATGCTTTCGGACGTGCTGGCGGGGTCAAGTCTGGTCGCGGCGGTGGTGCGCTCCTTGCCGGTCTCCTCTGTTGTGCGAGATGCGGACGGCGGTTGCATGTGGTCTATACAGGCCGCACTCCACGCCCCGTCTACCGCTGCGACAATCCAAACCTCCTACTCGGGCAGAAACGCTGCATCACCTTTGGTGGGTTCCGGCCCGACAAGCTCATTGCAGATGCCGTTCTTGAGGCTGTGGCGCCATTTGCCATCGATGCCGCCATCGAGGCACGTGCCATGTTGAACCAAGCTACCGAAGACAGGCGATTGGTGCTCGAGATGGAGTTGCAGCAAGCCCGGTACGATGCATCCCTGGCGGAACGACGCTATGCCGCCTGTGACCCGGATAACCGCCTAATCGCATCAGAGCTGGAGAAACGATGGGAAGAAGCCTTGGGGCGCGTTCGCAGTTTCGAGCAGCGTCTCGATACGGATATCGCAGCTGCACCAGAGGTAGATGTCACGCGCCTTGAAGGGCTGGCGCAGGACCTTGAGACCGCCTGGACAGCTCCGGCGACATCCATGCGCGACAAGCAACGATTGATCAGGACACTGATCGAAGACATTGTAGCGGGCATCGACGACGATACAGGGGAAATCGTTTTGGTCGTCCATTGGAAAGGCGGCCGGCATACCGAATTGCGCGTCAAGAAGCCGAAGACCGGAGAACACAATGCTCGAACCAGTGCCGAGGCTTTGGGGATCATCCGCGAGATGGCGGGACGCTGGTCTGATGAGGCGATCGCGGCCTGTCTCAACCGCATGGGCATGCCGACCGGTCAGGGCAAGACCTGGAATGCGAAACGCGTTTCATCCATCCGGCGTGTGAATGACATTCACGGATACATGTCTGCAGATAAGGACGGCCCGTGGCGCACTATGACCGAGGCTGCGAAAGAGCTCGGTGTTACCAATCACGTCATCCGCAAGCTGATAAAGGACGGTATTCTGCCTGCAAATCAGGTGGTCGATGGCGCACCATACCAAATACGGACAACTGACCTGCATTCGGATAACGTTAAAACCGCTCTCGAACGAAAAGGACGCCCGTGTCGCGCTGAGTTCGACGACCAGCTTTCAATGTTTCCAAACACTTACGAAGGGGGTGCATAATGAGCAACCAACG
>NZ_VOJI01000064.1 GCF_007923445.1 Puniceibacterium confluentis
TGTGAACAAGCATGCAATTTTGACCCCGTGGCGGGGTGATCGGCGTCCAAAAGTGACCCCCTTATACTGATTTGGATAATGCCCCCGAGGCTATCGGGGAGCACAGTGTGGGATGTTGGTTGTGGAGACGATTGCGAAGATCCGTCGGGCGTATTTTCAGGACAAGAAGCCGATCAAGCAGATTTGCCGGGAGTTGCGGGTATCGCGGAACACGGTGCGCAAGGTGATCCGATCCGGTGTGACGGAGCTCACCTATGAGCGGACGGTCCAGCCACAGCCGAAGATTGGGCCCTGGAAAGACAATCTCGACGAGATGCTGGCAGTGAACGCGCGCAAGCCCAAGCGCGAGAGGCTAACCCGGATCAGGATCTTCGAGGAACTCAGAGCCCTCGGATATGACGGCGGCTACGATGCTGTCCGGCGCTACGCGGCCTCATGGTCCAAGGAGGAACAGGAGGCATCGGGCCCTGCCTATGTGCCGCTGACCTTCGATCCCGGTGAGGCCTATCAGTTTGACTGGAGCCATGAGATCGTGGTGATCGATGGCGCGACGACGACAGTGAAGGTGGCGCACGTCCGCCTTTGCCACAGCCGAATGCTGTTCGTGCGAGCCTACCCGCGCGAGACACAGGAGATGGTCTTCGACGCCCACGACAAGGCCTTTGCCTTCTTCGGCGGAGCCTGCGCTCGGGGGATTTACGACAACATGAAGACGGCGGTGGATACGATCTTTGTCGGTCGCGACCGCGCCTACAATCGCCGGTTCCAGCAGATGTGCGGGCATTACCTGGTCGATCCCGTCGCCTGCACCCCCGCCTCGGGCTGGGAGAAGGGACAGGTCGAGAACCAGGTCGGCGTTATCCGGCGGCGGTTCTTCGTGCCGCGACCGAAGTTCAAGAGCTATGCCGAACTCAACGCTTGGCTTGAAGACCGGTGCGTTGCCTGGGCCAAGTCCAACCCGCACCCCGAGCTCCGGGATCGGACAACTTGGGAGGTGTTCGAGCAAGAACGCGCCAGCCTGGTGCCGTATGTCGGCCCCTTCAATGGCTTCCACGCGCTGCCTGCCTCGGTGTCCAAAACCTGCCTCGTTCGGTTCGACAAGAACCGCTACTCGGTGGATGGTCGGGCCGTCGGTCGCCCAGTTGAGATCCGTGCTTATGCCGAGCGGGTCGAGTTCTGGCAGGACGGCAAGATTGTGGGGCAGCACGACCGAGTCTTCGGCCGCGACAAGGCGATTTACGACCCGCTGCACTACATCCCTGTTCTGGCTCGCAAACCGGGCGCGCTCAGGAATGGCGCGCCCTTCAAGGACTGGGAACTGCCGCCAGCGATCAGGCGTGTGCAGCGCAAGCTTGGCAAGGCGCCGAATGGTGACCGGCAGATGGTCCAGATTCTGAGCATGATCCCAACCGATGGGGTGGATGCAGTGGAGGCTGCCTGTGCCGAAGCGCTTAACGAAGGAGCCCCCGCCGCCTCGGTCGTCATCAATATCCTGGCCCGGCATCGTGAGCCGCCGCCGCCGCTGACCATCGATACGCCGGACGCGTTGCGGCTGACCTGCGAGCCCGTGGCCGACTGCAAACGCTATGACAGCCTAAGGAGACCCAACCATGGAAAGATCACAGGTGCTGGACGCGATGAGCCAGCTGAAGCTCTACGGCATGAAGGCCGCCTACGATGAGATCATCGCCACAGCGGTGAAGCGCCAGCACGAACCGCAACAGATCGTCGGCGATCTGCTGACCGCCGAGATCAGCGAGAAGCAGGCGCGCTCGATCAAATACCAGATGACGATTGCCAAGCTGCCACTGGCCAAGGAGGTCGATGAATTCAGCTTCGAGAACACGCCGGTCAACGAGACGCTGGTGCGCGATCTGGCCTCCGGAGAGTTCCTTGAGCATCAACGCAACGTCGTGCTGATCGGCGGCACCGGGACCGGCAAATCCCATCTTGCCGTGAGCATCGCCAGGGCCTGCATCCGCCGTGGCAAGCGCGGCCGCTTCTTCAACGTCGTCGACCTCGTGAACAAACTCGACGCCGAAGCCCGCGCTGATCGCCAGGGGCGCACTGCGGATCTCTTGTGCCGCCTCGACTTCCTAATCCTCGACGAGCTCGGCTATCTCCCCTTCGCACAGACCGGCGGCCAGCTGCTGTTCCACCTCGTCAGTCGCCTCTACGAGCGCACGTCCATCATCGTGACGACCAACCTCGACTTCGGTGAGTGGCCATCGGTCTTCGGAGACGCCAAGATGACGACAGCGCTACTCGATCGCCTTACCCACCACTGCGACATCGTCGAAACCGGCAACGAGAGCTGGCGCCTCAAGACCCGCGAATGACCAAGGCCCCACTGGCCCGATACGGCTGCGCTGTGTGAGGGCTACACCGCATCGGGCCAGCTACCCGAGCGCCCCAAGGGGGTCATTTTTGGATGCCGATAGGGGGTCAAGATTGCCTGCCGATTGACA
>NZ_VOJI01000065.1 GCF_007923445.1 Puniceibacterium confluentis
GCATCACACCCGCTATGAAACTGAAAATGGCCGCATAAGTTCTACGACCGCACCCCGTTAAAAATGGGGGGATTACCCGAGCAGTTCGCCAAGGATGGTGTCAAGTTCGCCTTGAAAAGGTCAGAACGGCTGATATATTTGGCCACGTGAAACTCCAAAAAGGGTCATCGGGTTGCAGCCCGGTGGCCCTGTTCATTTGATATGGCGGCAGAATTGAACAGGAACACATTACGAATATACACATCACTAGGGGTACTTTCAACTATATGAATATTTACAATAAATATGAAAACATTAACCTAGCTGACAAAAAAGTCATCCGCTGACTTTTTCACCGCTGCCTCGATGTATTCGCTCCACCATTCGAGCATTCTTTTTCGTTCCGGCAACAACTGCGCCGCATTGTAGGCGCGTCGCACCCTGGCCTTCGGCTCATGGGCAAGCTGCTTTTCGATGGCGTCGACCGACCACAGGCCGCTTTCATTCAGAACCGTAGATGCCAACCCCCTGAAACCGTGTATCGTGGCGCGACCGTGGTAGCCCAAACGGTACAGCCCAAAGAGCATGGTATTCTCGCTGATGGGTTTGCCATACTGACCCCGCACGATCCATTCCGAGCCGCCTGCGAGTGCTCTTAGTTGGGTGAGTATGGCTAGACTGTGCGGTGTAAGCGGCACGATATGGTCTCTGTTCATCTTCATCCGCGAAGCTGGTATGCGCCACACATTCCCGTCTATCTCGCGCCATTTGCCGAACCGCAGTTCATTGGTTCTTACGAAAGGGTGCATCACGAATTCGATGGCGTAGCGTGTCTGCGGATCGCCGTCATAGCGGTGCAGCTTGATGAGGAAGTCCGACAATTCGCCCGCTTCGATCCGGGCCATGTGCTTGACGCGAGGGGTCGGCTTCAAAGCCCCTCTCAGGTCTGCCGCAGGATCGCGGGACGCACGCCCCGTGGCGATGGCGTAGCGCATGATTGCCCCGGTGGTCATTCGTTTGCGGCCTGCCACGTCCGGGGCGCGGTCCTCTACCGGACGCAACATAGCAAGGATTTCCGTGGCGCTGAGTTCCGCCACTGGGGCTGACCCGATAGCGGGGAAGGCATCGCGCTCGAACCGGGACAGGATGCGTGCAGTGTGGGCAGAGGACCAATTGACCGACTGTGCCTTGATCCATTCGCGTGCCACAGCTTCGAAAGTGTCCCCCGAGGGTGCGGTGAGTGCCGCCTTGGAATTGGCTCCAGGGTCCAACCCTTCTTTCAAGGCGCGTTTGGCTTTGTCCCGCAAGGAGCGAGCATCGGCCAAGGTGATTTGTGGGTACGCGCCGAAGGACAGAACCTTTTCCCGGCCTTCGGAGCGATAGCGCAGTCTCCAAAGCTTCCCGCCGGATGGAGAGACGAACCGAAGTAAGCCGCCGCCATCCGCCATTTTCTTTGATTTTCCCGTAGGATCGGGCTTTGCGCCACGGCACGCTGCGTCTGTGAGAGGCTTACGAATCTATCCTGTGAATGTGCGGGTATCGACGTTTTCGAGAATACCCGCATTCGATACCCGTACAAGTCCCGTGCCCACAGCCGATCTTGTCCCAGAAGATGGGCTGTAGCCTATTTTCCAATGAAATCAGTGGCCCGGTTTGGCGCAGATCGCAGGCAATCTATCGGAAAAGGGGTTATGGAGGCGGGTACCGGAATCGAACCGGTCTACACGGATTTGCAATCCGCTGCGTAACCTCTCCGCCAACCCGCCGAAAGCTTGGTTTTACTAGGGTTTCGCAGCGGGGTCGTCAAGGAGTTATCACTCCAGTTATCGGTTTCCCGTTCCGTTTCCGTTCTGTTCACGTCCGTTTGGTGGCCGCCTGCTGGGCCCGCATGACCTGCCGTGCTTCCCCCGCGTATTTGCGGATCATCTCTTTCGATGCATGTCCGCTGTAACTTGAGATTTCGTCGTCAGTGCAGCCTGCCCAAGCAAGTTCCATGACCCCCCGATACCTCAGGGCGTGCAGATCGTAGTCCAGTAGCCCGAGCCGTTTGCGTTCATCCCGCATGATCTGTGCCATCGCACGGTAGGCAAGAGGCTCGCCGGTTTTGCTCGTTAGAATGGTCAGCCCGGCTTTGGGTGTCGACTCAAGAATGGTCGTTAACTCTGTGGTGCACGGGAGGTGGAGAGCCTTGCCGGTCTTGCTTTGCGTGATTTTCAGTGCCTGACGGCGTTGTTGCACCAGTCTGACGACGGAGGATTCACTTTGTGAATCCATGCCGTTAGACGCGCGGTATGAGCAAGCCATCTCCCATCCGCTGTCGCACGACGACCTGGTCCAGCTACAACGCATCGCTGCGGAAGCGGGGATCGCTGCTGATCCGGGTCGACAGGGACATGACCTGGCGCGCGCCACGTGACTGGCGACCCGGACGGCCAGCGGTGTTTTCCGATGCGGCTATCCAGTTCT
>NZ_VOJI01000066.1 GCF_007923445.1 Puniceibacterium confluentis
GGGTCGGGGCCAGGGCGGCGCGGGTGGCGGCGAGCACCGGGTTCGCGGCCGCCGGAGCTTCGGCGCGGGCGGCGGCCAGATCGGCCAGCACATGGTTGCGCGGGTGGATCGCCGGGCGGGTGTCGCAGGGCTGTTTCATCAGGCGCGCGGCAGCGCGGGCGGTTATCGGCTGGCCCTGCGCCTCTTTCAGCAGCCACCACGCGTCCTGCGTGGTGGCCAGCGGCAGGGCCGCGACCAGCGCGGGATCGGTCAGCAGCCTGCGCGCCGCGGTGATGAGATCGGGGGTCTGGTGCATGAGGGCCTCCATCGGTTGTGATGGAAATGACAATTATGGACGAAACGTCCATTGTCAATTTATAAATGGACATTTTGTCCATACGATAGCTGTTGACGCTGATTGGATACTGCGAACAATAAGGGAACATTTGAAAGGGTGAAGGATTCGAACATGCCGCGCTACAGCGTCAGCGACCGACTATTATTTTTTTGGTGCGATTTTTGGGGCGAGAGTGTCGATGCAGCATTTCACCGGCGGCTGTTTTCCAGGTTGCGCAGGGCTGAAGCAACTTTTTCTGGAATGCCAGTTAGTCGGCCCCGGTAAAGAAAGTCCATCGAAACATCCCAACGCTCTGATATCCTGAAGCCCATGTCCGCGTTGAGAGGTTTTTTGCCTTGGATAATCTTTGAAAAACTCGATGGGTCGATGCCGACAGTGCTTGCAAACTCGCCGTCTTTTAGGCCGCTCGAAATCGAAACGGCCTCTACCCGGATGCCAACGCCATCAAGGTCAATCTTCGGAAGGTTCATTCGCTTCGCCATGAATGCATTGAGCGCCAACTGGATGAAACTTCCATAAAAGTTTCGTCCACGCTTGACGTTTGGACGATTCGTCCATTACTGAAGGCGGATGGACACAATTCCTTCTGTCACTGACTTGATCAACCTGTGGCCACGTCGCGCTGACGTTGCTTCGGATGTCGGCTGTCACTTCGGCCGACCGGTCAGCGCTGACCAGGTCCACAAATGGGCCCGAAAGAACTCCATCCCTGCGATGTATCACCGGGCGGTAATTCAGGCGGGCATGAATAGGGGGTTTCCTGTTACCGCTGATTTGCTGGTCAACCTGCACGACAGAACTTCCCGACAGGATGCCGCAGCATGAATCAAAGTGTGTGCTCACCTGTCGCCTGCCAGCCCAAGTTCGTTGATCAGGCGTCGTTCCCCTTCTGCAACACGCCCGTCCGCCCAGAGCACATCATTCATTGCGTCCTCGAAGGCCTCCCGAAAGCTCGGGTCGTTACTTGTCACCGAACGGACTTTGTGCAGGTAGCCGTCCAGAGACTCGCGGGAAGGTCGCATGCGCCGGATCAAGGGCCGGAGTTCGGTCATGGCGCTGACTTCGCCGGGATGAGCGGACGAGTGCAGTGTCGGAGCCATGGTTTCCGCAAAGCCGCAGATCACATCCAGTTCCTCGCTGATGAAGCTTTCGTCCGACCTGGCAAGGGCTACGAGAATGGACAGAGGTGCGCGAAAGTCGTTTCGGATCTGGCGGGCAACGGACAGCGCTGTCGGGATGGTGGGGGCCGCTTTTTCCCTATGGGAAAGGTAGTTGAGGTCGATCATCATCATATCGCGGAAGAACCGATTACAGTCGATGACTTCGCCGTCGTCTTCTATGAAGCCTTCAATCCGGTCACACCGGAAAGCACGAACCGCCCGCCTTTCGTGGCAAATCGCCGTCAGAATTGGCGCGTGCGGACCGCGCGCAACTTTACGCAGCGTGATTCTGCGGCGTGTCTGATTTCCTTTGCTGTCACGATAGTCGATCAGTGTGTAGACCTCCTCAAGATCGTAACTGTCGGTGGGCGTTTCCAGCCATTCATCATCTTCCGAAATAATAGGTTGCCCATCCATTTGAGGATGAGGTGGTGGTGCATCGTCGATGCCGGGTGTCTTGTCAAAAAGCCAGTCGTTCAAACTACTCATCGGAAATTCCTCGCAAATACAATGCGGAAAGTAGTTTCCCTTTTTCTGATTCGCGCAATTAAAAGTTGTGTCCCAAAATTTGGGAAATCCCTTTCCGGCAGCGCCCCGGTGCCGCGCGATACCGGCGGGGGCGCTGCCTGATGTCTGAAAATCACCTTGTTCAAGTCTCATGCCGCCATGCTGCGCCCGCCGGGGCCGCTGGCCAAGGAAAAGAGGTTTCCGATGTGTAGTCCGCTTTATGCCAGCCTGTTTCGCGGGCTGGTCAAGCAGCTGGGCGGCGTCGATGCCGCCTGTGCGGTGATCGAGGCGGCGCTGGGGCATTCGGTGTCGCGCGGGTCGGTGTCGCGCATCCAGAACGGTCA
>NZ_VOJI01000067.1 GCF_007923445.1 Puniceibacterium confluentis
ACCCCGCCGATCCCGCCGCCCAGCGCGCCGATGGCAAAGCCCGCGCGGCGGCCATGGCGCTGCATGAAGGCCGAGATCGGGGTGGCGGTCAGCATGGAGCCGATGACGGCGGCGCTGATCGGGAGGGTGGCCCAGCAGGCATTGGGGGCAAGGCTCTGCCCGGCGAGGCCCGCCACGGTGAAGATCATCGGCATCTGCGCGCCGAGGATGGCCTGGGCTGCGACGAGGACGAGGACGTTCCGGCGGGCGGTTCTGTCGGAGGCGGGGCTGGATGCGATCATGGCTGCTAGGCTTAACCTCTGCTGCGGCGGGGGCAAGGGTCAAATGCGCGCGGGGGAATCCGACATTCCCCAAGTGGCCTGCCGCTTGACTTCAAGATCGCCTGATTTTGCTCGCTGGGCAAGCGTTCTTCGCCCCGAGCGGTGTCTGTCGTCGCGCAAACGGCCGAAGTCGGGTGGATCAAGCCTCGAACCCGCAGCATTCTGGCCCGGCAGAGCCGCTTTCCCGCGCGGCAGACGGACCTGTCCTGCCGCTTTCGTTCAGCTTGGGCATGGATCGTGGTCATGCGCATGACGGAGGCGTTCGAAGACGGCGGATGGCGGCAAGGACGGCCCGCACCATCGGGCCGGTGACGGCGACCTCGGCCAACTGGAAGGTAATGGCGCGGGCGTGGCGGACGACGCGGGCGCCGATCTTGATCAGCTTGAGTTGCAGGCTGGTCAACGACCAGTCCGCCATGGCCTCGGGCAGTTCGATGCAGCGCAGGAAGGTTGCCAGGTTGTAGGCCAGCGCGTGCAGTTGCAGCCGCACCTCGTTGTGCCGGAACTTCCGGCATGACAGCCGCGTCCAGCGAAAGGCATATTTGCCTTCCTTGATGTGCTGCTCTGCGGTGCCGCGCTGGTTGTAGAACCTCACCACCCAGTCTGGCTCCATCGGCAGGTTGGTGACGATGAAGCCGACTTTGGGGAACAGCTCGCCCGGATGCCATTCGATCTTGGCGATGACGCGGCGCGGCTTGTCCCAGGACGCCGCCTGATACTCGAAGTCCTCGAAGAACCGTTTGACCTTGGTCAGCGAAGGCCGTCCCACGGGCCGTGTCAGCCGATGCGCGATCTTCTCGCGCAAGACGGCGTTGGCGGGCAGACGGATGGCGTAGAAGAACCTGGCTTCTTCCAGCCGCATATAGATCGCGGGGATCGCGTAGGCAGCGTCGGCCCGGAAGAAGCGTCCACCAAGGTCGCGGCCAGCATATCGGGCAATGACGGGATCAAGGACATCCCGCCAGCCATCGGCGCTGTGGACATTGCCGTTACGCAGGGCGCAGCGCTCCAGCATGCCAAACTGGTTGAACAAGAAGATGGGGTGATAGCAGGTGCAGTCGAAATGCCCGTTCCAGGCAGCACCTTCCTGATCGCCGTGGGTGGGGCTGACCGAGCTGTCCATGTCCAGCACGATGTATTTCAACCCGTTGCGGTCATGAAACCGGTCGATCCATTGGCCGTTCAGATCGGCCAGCGCCGCCCGGTTCGCGGCCAGAGCCAGCGTCTCGGTCTCGAACCGTCCCATCTGCGATGCCGAAGCAGCTTGCGCCTCGACGGCCCTGCCGCCAACGACCTGACGCATCACGGGATCGAGGGCCAAGCGGTCGGCATCGTTCACATCCTCGTATCCGGCCAGTCGTCCGAACACCGATTGCCGGAACAATCCGTCAAGCCGATGGAGCGTGTTCTTCCCGGTGCGGCTGTCTCGCAGCGCCTCCGACGCCTGATTGGACAGGCCGAGCACGTCATCAAGCTCGCGCATCACCAGCAGGCCACCGTCTGAACTGATCTGCGCACCACGGAACTCCAGACGCACACGGCGGTCGAAATCAACCCGATCTCCCCGCGCCAAGCCCGCACCCTCCAGGTGATCCATGAAACGCGCCCCTCGCAGCCGTCAACGCCATGATTTATATGCGAAATATCACGATTACGACAGCGAAATCAGCGACTTACTTGGAGAATGTGGGGCAAATCATCAGTCGGAATGGGCAACAGAACCTTCAGCAAGGCCGCCCTGATTGCCGTGCAGCATCCCGCGATGTATCGGTTTGAGTCCGA
>NZ_VOJI01000068.1 GCF_007923445.1 Puniceibacterium confluentis
GGCCTACGCGCGCCAAATCTCGCGAGGTATTCAACGCCGCGAACCGGCCGAGTTTTTCAACGGAATAGGCGTGAAGCCGACTTTCGTGCAGGGCGCAGCGAAGGGCTCCTCCCGTCCTTCGGCACGCTGACAGATCGAGGCTGGAACCCGGACCGAACACTACGTTTCGGCTGTTCGCTACCCTGTGAAGGACTTGGTAACTCGGTTTTCACTTGGCACAATCAGCCACCGCTTGACGTCAGAACTGCGCTGAAATAAAGAAGGTCGAGCCGAGCGGGCGTTGTGTAATGGTAAGACCCTTGCCTTCCAAGCAAGAGACGCGGGTTCGATTCCCGCCGCCCGCTCCAAAAACTTCCCCCGACAAATGGCCTACAAAGAATAGACCAACAGTGGGGTAAGCCTCTGATAATTTGACAGAAAAACTGATTTCGACGCAAGCCTTCCAAGCAGGAGACGCGGGTTCGATTCCCTCCGCCCAATCCAGGTTCCCGGATATCCTGCCCGTGAAGGGGCTTTGATGCGCAAACTGGGTCAACATTGGCTTCAGGTGTCCCCGGGGGATATTTTCTCCAGGTTCTGGGGCGGTGTTGCCAGCAGCGGTGTCACGCCGAAATGCGGATCAGGAATTGCGCCACTGCCGGTCGCGGTCCGTTTGCATCCGGCGCGGTTCCGGCGGCGTCACAAACTCCGGTTTGCTCCCAACGCGGCCCCGGCGGTGTGATGCGGTTCATTGTGACCATGAGGCACGGGAGATGTCGACATCCAGTGTTTTGACGAAGGTGTGACTTTTGGGCGTGTCATTCAATGATCCGCCGCTTTTGTTCTTGATATACAAGATCTTGCTTGGAGATTGGAGGCGGGTACCGCTACCATATAACATTGATTTCAAATGGAAATCCGACACGTCTGCCCACGAAAGTACCCACATTCCCGATGGGACCTATGCTATTTTCGCCTCTGTTGCCGCGCCGCAACTGGTTTGCCTGCCCACAAGATGGACTACTGCCCATTTCCTGTTAGGTGCAGGCGCTGGGCTGTAGGCGATCATCGCATCCTGCAGATCTTCTCCAGTCTTACTGCGACAAAATTTTGATTGCGCGAGGAAGGGGGTTCCATGCCCCCACCTGCCGCCGATCTCCGGCGGACTTTCAACGCATGGTGTATTCGATAGCCACGAAAGTGCCCGCCTGAACATTGGTCCGCGCAGCCTGCGCGAGAGAGTTGCAGTATTGGGAGGAAGGACCCAAAGCTACACAGCCCGATCATTGTATCTAATAGCACTGCGGGTTCGAATCTTGTTCTCTCCGCCATTATCCCCATTGCGAACCAGTGACTCCGCCCTGACGAACACATATTTTTCCGTGTTATCCAAGGGGTTTGCGGGAACCGACTGAACCTCATAGATGCGCCACCACTCCAAAGTTGGGCTCAGAATGGCCCTCAGTCTCAGTTTGGGCGAACCTCACCCGTTTCGGTTCGGTCTCGTTTTCTCGTTACCTTTCAATGCCCTGCTACCGAACTCCGCCAAAACCCAAGCGCGCGATCCGAACGACATCGATAGCTACATAGACGGAACACGCGGTAGGCGCGTTGCTCGGGAAGGCAGCGTAAATCGGCGGATTGCTTGGGTAGGTTCGCAACCCGTTTCCCCTCGAAAAGCAAGCAAAATTTGAAATGGATTGGCAGCCGGTGCGCGGAAGGAGTTGCCAGCTGCGCAAGGTTGGCGCTGAGGTTCCTCTGCTAGGTAATCCTCCCCAAAACTAAGGGGCTGCGTAAGTAGAATTTTCTCGGCAAGATATCTGAGGAGATTCTGATGAAGATGACGATATTTAACACGCTGCTGAAAAACCCCGCGCTGGACGCGGGATTTAGGACATGATTCACTTTTCCTGATGGTTTGCCGGAGG
>NZ_VOJI01000069.1 GCF_007923445.1 Puniceibacterium confluentis
CTTTTCCAGAAGGAATTCCGCCAGATAGGAGCCGTCCTGCCCCGTGATACCTGTGATAAGGGCCTTTTTGCGCATACAATTGCTTTCTGGGATCAGTTTACTTTGGGTTATTCGTGCAAGTTATTTGACAGCGACAATGATGCGTTCGTATTCCGATAGGATGGCATCCTTGTCCATGTGCTTCCTGACAAAGGCCTGACCGTTCTGGCCCATTTTTTCCTGACGTGGTGGATTTTTGAGCAAATCAGTCACCGCCGCAAAAAGCAGGTCATTCTGGCCTGGCGGAATGCACAACGCGGCACCAGAGGAGAGCGACAACTGATCAAGCGGGCTGTCTTTCTCTGCGATGCAAATAAATGGGCGGCCGGATGACATGATGGAAACCAGTTTTGATGGCAGGGCATAGTTGGCCACATTCAGAGCCTGCGGCACCAGATGGATATTGGCGCTCTGCAACGAGTCCATGAACTGGTCAGACGGGGCAAGTGGCAGAAAACGGACATTGCCGATTCCAAGATTTTGAATCTCTGCCTCGATACGGCTTTTCTCGGAGCCGTCACCACGCAGGATGACATCCACCGCCACTTCTTCATCAGACAAGCGCTTTAGAAGCGGCAGCAGTTGATCGAGGTTCTGCTTCTTGCCGAAATTCCCCGAATACATCAGCTTTGGCCTGGCAGTCAGCTGAATGGGTGTGTTTGGGCCGACGCTCGCCCAGATTGGCAAAACGGTGATTGGTCTGCGGCATCCAAGTGTCTCGAGTTCTCGTTTCATGCCATCAGTCAGCACAACGACTTGGTCCGTTAGATTCAGGCCAACCCGTTCCACAAACTGCATGATACGCAGCATGCCACGGCTCCTGGTGATCCCCAGAGAGCTGGCTAGCCCGCTTTCGATATCGTGCACGACCGCGACTGTGCGCGCACCCGTCAGCAGTTTTATGACTTTAGCCCCGTAGAGCGTGAGAATGCTCGGAACATAGGCGACAACTGTGTCCGTAGAGCGAAACCTGCCCCGTATGCTATGCGTGCACACGGTCCAAAGATAACGGATATCGTTGCGGATTCGATCTATGAAGCCGCCAGATCCTCGCTCGCGAACCGGAACGCGAACCACCTCGACCTTATCAAGCGTATCATAGTCCCGAGCACCGTCAGACCACGCACTGAAACCTTCAACGCTCGGATAATGAGGGCGAAACGCCAAGGTGGAAACCGAGTGCCCCTTGCCGCTCAGGAATAATGCTAATTCTGTACAGTATGGCGCCGATCCAATCTCTTCTGGCCAAAAGTAAGGGGACAGATAAGTAATTCTCATAGATCCTTGCTCCGCTTACGAAACGCTTTTCGATCAGGCGCTTTATTGTGGATCGGATTTCCATAGATAGAAGATTCTGGGCCGGTCTCTGGCTACGCCTCATTGGACATTTGAGCGCTAGGTGTTATGTTGCCCTGATAGTATTTTTAGCGGTAAACCCTTGGCGCGGGAGATATAAATTGATGTTCATAAAGCTCTCCTTACTAAGAAGTGAGTTTAACAGGTCGCTGAAAAAGTCGGCTGCCAAGAACGTTGTTCTGGTCAGGCGCGAGGGACTCTTTTCCAAGCGCGAGTCTC
>NZ_VOJI01000007.1 GCF_007923445.1 Puniceibacterium confluentis
GCCGACGCCAATGGCGCAAGGTCCATCTGGCCATGGACCCGGCCACATCCGGCATCCGTGCCGTGGAGTTCACCCCCGGCCGCGACGGCGACAGTCCCGTGCTGCCCGATCTGCCCGGCCAGATCCCAGAGGCAGGGCAGATCGCCAGCGTCACCGCCGACGGCGCCTGCGACACGCGCCGCTGCCACAAGGCCATCATCGAACGGCAGGCCATTCCGATCATTCCGATCCGCAGGAACGGGCGGCTATGGAAGGAGGACTGCCCGGCGGCACGCGCCCGAAACGAAACCCTGCGCGCGACGCGATATTACGGCAGGGCTTTCCGGAAACGCTGGACGGGATACCACGCCCGCAGCCGCACCGAGGCGAGGATGCGCTGCCTGAAAGCCATCGGCGAGCGCGTCATGGCAAGAGACCCCGACCGCCAGACCGCCGAAATCCACATCCGCATCGCCCTTATAACCACTTCAACGCCCTCGGCAGCGCCGAGACCGTCCCTGTGGCATGACGTCAGTGGGCTAAGGGGCTGTCACCCCTCAAGCGCGACTTGCGCAACAACACCCATCGAACACCATCCGGACCGCACGGGTGCAAAAATCAGGCGCGTACCGATTTGCCAATTCACTTTTTTTCCTAACCGTCATCCTTGCGTAACTTGACGGTCTCCTGCAGACCCGGGGCGATTCACAGGCGCCTTAAGACTCTTGGCATCAGACACTTCCATCCCGCCGAATGCGGACCGCCATTTGTAGATGGTCGCATCGCTGACACCGTGCATGTGGCGCACTCCTTTGCACCAGGGCCAGCTAGATGCTTTTCAAAATCGCAAAGATTTGTTCTTCGTTGAAAAGGTTTCTCTTCATCGTCTGTCTGCTCGGTTCGAGAACAGGCTGATCCTGAACGCCGGACTTTCCAGGGGAGCAGGTCACAGGTTGAATGCACCTGACCCAGTCCGGCGATCAGGTCTCGTATCTGTCCCGTGGGCGCTGACGTCAGGCATTCATCAAACTCAAGGCCGCTCAACAGGTTTGGGCGCTGGGAAAGATGGTCGAATACCGTGAACCGACATGCTCTACTCGCCGGTCGGATGAAGGCGACCGCTGCGACGGAGGTGCATGTAAGGGTTGCGGTGTGCGTAAATGTATCTCGCTAAAGGGTAAATTTCCAAGCTCCTTGTGACTTCGCCCGGGTCTCGCGAAGCGTGGAAATGTCTTTTCAGATCGCCGCATCTGGTCGTTTCGTCGGGCCATCTGCGACGAAAATGCCATATTACAAGAGGTTTTTCGCGCTTTTAGCGGCTGTCAACCTGATTGCTTCCCGCGGCGCCGGGACAAACCGTTTCCGATCGCGACACGGTTAATCCTCGCTATCGAGGAAGGATGCCGCCTAAGGTCTTACGAAGTTTGTCCAGCTGTGTTCGAACAGATTCTGTTTCTAGTAAAGTTTAATCATTAAAAGGATTTCTCAATGGCCGACGGGATTATTGCGCCGTTCGATTATCTGTTCGACCTTGAGAATCGCGTCTGGGCCTCGCTTGGTTCTCTTGACAGTGCGGCTCTGGTCGCTGCTACGGACAACGGCACGTTCAGCGCCTTTTCGCTTTGGTCGGTCACGCCGTCCTCCGCCGGAGTGTCCAATTTCGTAGAGGTTGACCCGGCCACCGGTGATTACGAACTGCGCCTCGATCCGGATGACATGGCCGTCCACGATATCGGTGTGCTCAGCAGGACAGATCAGTTCACCTATGACTTCACTTTCGACACCTCGGTGGCCAACGCCCCTCTGACAGTCGCGCTGCTGATCAACGGCACGACGGTACAGTTAGCGTCCGTGACCTATGACCCTGCGACGCCCAATGCGGCCATGGCGTCATTTGACATCTCAGGCGTGAACCTGTCTGCCTTCCGTCCCGGTGTCTCTCCGGTCAGTCTGAAAATCACCAACGCCGACCTGACCGCCGTCCTGCTGGACAACTTTGCCGTAACCGGGGCAACTCTCGACACGCTCGAGGCCATCGGCGAGGATGAGATCCCGCTGGCGGATGCCCCCGGTGCGCCGACCGTCAGCGTCACGACCGCGGATTTTGCCACGCATCCCGAGGAGGTTCAGGCAGCTCTCGGTGGATTGACATTTGTGGTCGGTGATGTCGATGCGGTGAGCGGCGCGTATTTCTGGACATTCCAGGCGCCGCCATTCCTGTTCGACTTTGTGCCTCAGGGCGACATTCTGCAACTGGACATCCTTATCACCTTTCCAACGGCCAGTGGCCCGCCGATCGAACGGACCGTCACCATCGGAGTCACAGGCCGCAACGACCCGCCAGATGCCGACAACCAGAACTTTACCGGCGTTGCCAAAACCCCGTTTCACGGGCAACTCGACGGCGCGGATGTTGATGGCGACACGCTGACATTTGCGCTGGTGACAGACGCCACGGATGGAACGGCCACCGTCAACCCCGACGGCAGCTTTGTCTTCACGCCGGGGGGCGGATTTTCAAATTTCGACAGAATTACGTTTCGGGTGACCGATGCCAACGGTGCGTCGGTCGAACGCACTGCCGCCTTTTACGAACATTTCTTCGACCTGTCCGATCGCAGCTGGCCGAGCCTTGCCACTCTGGACAATGCCGCGTTGGTTGCGGCAGCGGACGACCCGGCATTCGATGGCTTTTCGCTGTGGCGGGTGGCGCCTTCCGCCGGCAGTCTTGCCGCCAATGCCGCAACGCCGGGCGATTTCGAGCTTGAGTTGCTGGCGACCGGAAGCGCGGTACATGCCATCGGGGTTCTGAACCCGGATGTGACCGAGAGCTACGAGATCGGGCTGGAAGCCAGTGCACCGAATGCCGACCTGACACTGGAACTGCTCGTCGACGGCGTGGTCGTGCAGGCCCGTGCCGCCACCTACGAAGCCGGGGCCGAAACCGCCGCAAGCGCCGTGTTCGATCTGTCGCTTCTGGACCTTTCCACCTACACGGTCGGTGTCACGCCTGTCAGCTTGCGGGTGACCAACAACGATGCCGCCAACGCCGTGCGGCTGGACAATTTCGCGGTGGCCGGTGCGACTTTCGCCCAGATCGAAGAGATCGGATCAGAGACTTTCGACGCCAGCGGTTTGACCGGCACCGTGCGCGTGTCCGAGATCGCCGTATCCCAGCAGGGTGCGGGAACGGCAGCCATTTCGACCGAGGCACTTGCAGCCTTTGCAGTGCACCTCCTGGATGCGTCTGCCGGGCGATTTTCCTGGAATTTCTCCGCGCCCACCGGCCTTTTTGATTTTGTGCCGCTCGGGCAGTCCGTGGTTCTGGAATACACCGTACGTCTCGAAGACGAGGACGGCGTGTTCGTCGAAGAGGTTGTGCCGCTGACCATTGTCGGCAGCAATCAGGCGCCCGAGTCGACATCCGCCCCCCGCGATACCGCCGAAGATGTCGCGATCACCGGAACGCTTGTGGCCTCTGACGTCGATGGTGATGCCCTGACCTTTGCTCTGGTCGATGCCTCCAGGGATGCAACGGTCACGGTCGCCGCCAACGGCACCTATACCTACACGCCCAAGACCAATGCCAATGGCGTCGATACCTTCACCTACAGCGTGACCGACAGTCACGGCGCCCGTATCGAACGGGATTTCACCGTCAATGTGTCGGCGGTCAACGATGCGCCGTTGAACCTGTTTGACCGCGACATCGCTCAGGCGGCCGAACTGAACGTGAACGGATCCGTGCGGATCCCGCTTGCCGCGCTGAAGCTGTCCGACCCGGACGCCCCCGCCACGCTGACAGTGATCTTTGATTCCGCCGGAGCCGGAACCTTCACCTTTGTGGGCCTGACCGATCCGAGCATCATGGTGAACGAGGTCGCGGGCGTTGCAACGCTGACCGGAGCCCCTGCGGCGCTCAACGCCTATTTCGCACGCGTCGGGGCCGCGGCCAGCTATCAGGACACCTCGGCCACCGAGACGGTGATCAATGTCTCGGTGAGCGACAACGGTGCCACCGGCACGCCGGGACCGCTGGTGACGCCGCTTGGCACGGTCATCATCACGCTCGATTCCGCACCCGTGGCAGGGGATGACACCCTGTCCGTCACCGAAGACCTGCAGATCGCAGGGGATCTGCCCGGCATGGATCCGGATGGCGATCCGCTGACCTTTGCACTGGTGACCGGTCAGGGACCGGCTAATGGCACACTGAAAATCAAAGCGGATGGCAAGTTTACCTACATCCCGGACCCTGGCTACATCGGCGACGATTTCTTCGACTTCAAGGTCTCGGGCGGCGGGGCCTTTGACATCGGGCGCATCACCCTGAACATCACTGCCGCCGATCCCGGCGCGCCGCGCGTCTATGCCGAGAATGCCCGGGTGAAGGAAGACGGGACGCTTGCCGACACCTTGCAGGCCTTTGTCCCCGGCGGTGCGACGCTGGGCTTTGCGCTGGATGCGGTCGGTGGACCGACCAAGGGCACGGTGACGCTGGCGGCTGACGGGGCATATCAATACATCCCGTTTGCCGATGCCAATGGCACCGATTCCTTCCGTTACGTGGTCACGGGCCCCTCGGGCACGACCACGGCCACAGCCATCATCACCATCATCCCGCAGCAGGACGCGCCGGTCGCGTTTGCAGGCACTGCCGTCGCCGACGAAGACGTGTTCTTCACCGGCCAGTTGACCGGCACGGACGTCGATGGCGAAACCCTGACGTTTGCCCTTGCCGCGGGGGGCGAGCCTGCATCGGGGTCGGTCACGATTCTGGCGGACGGGACGTACTCCTACACACCGAACCCGAATTTCTTTGGCGAGGACAGGTTCACATTCACGGTGACAGACGGAATCGACACTGCGACCGAACAGGTGACCATTACCGTCAACCCGGTGAACGATGCGCCTGTTGTCGCGAATGACAGCTTCGAGATGGACGAGGACGGCACGGTCACCCGCGCCATCATCGCTTCGGACATTGACGGCGATGTGCTCGGCTTTGCCCTGGGCACGGCGCCGACCCGTGGTGCGGTCACGATCAATGACGACAACACCTATTCCTACACCCCGTTCGAGAACCAGAACGGCAGCGACAGCTTTACGCTGACGGCCTCTGACGGAACGGATGTGACCACGGCGGATATCAGCGTCGAGATCCTGCCGGTCAACGATGCGCCCGAGGCCACCGACGACTCTGTTGTCACGCGCGAGGATCAGAGTGCCGTTCTGAGCCTGATCGACAATGACACCGATGTAGATGGCACTGATCTACTGAGCGTCTTGTCGGTCGGACCCGCGGACAACGGTGTGACCTTGCTACAGGGCGACGGCACGGTGCTTTACACACCGGACGCGGATTTCTTCGGTATCGACACCTTCACCTACCGTCTGAGTGACGGCAACGGCGGCACCGCTGCAGGTTCGGTTCGCGTCTTTGTGCAGTCGCAGGGTGAAATTCCGGTGCTTGGCACCGACAACGACGATGTGTTTGAGGTCCGCGATTCCCTGGGACGCGACCGGGCGTTTGACGGGATGGATGGCTACGACACGGTGCAAAACACCCGGCGTGGACGTGACTTCAATCTCACCGAAGCCAGCTTTGACAGCATCGAAGAGCTCGACGGCAACGGTGGCGCCATTGTTGTAGACGAAGACGGGCGGCTCGACCTGTCGCTGGTGTCGCGCGTGACCGATGTTCCGCAACTCCAGGGGCGCGGTGGCAACGAGACGATCTTTGGGTCGCAGGACGATGACCGTATCGAAGGCAAGGATGGCCAGGACGCGTTGTACGGCGAAGGCGGCGATGACACCGTCGTCGGCGGCGACGGGGCCGACCTGATGGAGGGCGGCGAGGGCGACGATTCCTTCGAGATCGCGGGCCGCGACGGCGAAGGTGACACCTTTGTCGGCGGGGCGGGCACGGATACGATCCGCAACACCGACCGGAACCACTACCTTTATCTGACCGGCGCACAGTTCGACGGGATCGAGGTGCTCGACGGCAACGGCGGAGACATCCGGGTTGGCCAGGATGGCACACTTGATCTGTCGGCGGTCGGCACATTGGTGGGCGTGCCGCAGATCCGTGGCAGCTCAGGCAACGAGACCATCACCGGAACCGCCCTTGCCGACCGGATTGACGGTTACCGGGGCGATGACATGCTGTCCGGCGGCGACGGGAATGACACCGTCGTGGGCGGAGACGGCGCGGATGTTCTGGACGGCGGCACGGGCGACGACCTCTTCGAGGTCGACGGCAGCGAGGGGCAGGGCGACAGCTTTGTCGGCGGCGATGGAAATGATGTTGTCCGCAACACGCATCGCGGCCGCGATCTGTATCTGACCGGTGCGACCTTTGACGGCATCGAGGAAATCGACGCCAATGGCGCGGCGATCAGGGTGGCGCGCGACGGCACGCTGGATCTGCGTGAGGTCACCGCATTGACCGATGTGGAGCAGATTCTCGGCGCACAGGGCGATGAAACGATCACCGGATCGCAGGGGGACGACCTCATAGATGGCGAGCAGGGGCATGACACCGTGATCCTGCCCGGGGTTGTGGCGGATTTCGAGATCGAGATCCTGAATTCCGGCCATGGACCCGACCATTACCACGGCAAGGGGCACTCGCATGACGACACCCGCGTGATCGTTTCCGGGCCGGACACCGGCACCGACGATCTGCAGGACATCGAAGTTGTGGTTTTCGACGACTACACACTCTTCCTCGACGGGCGCAACAACCTCCCGATCACCCGGCCGGATGTCTTTGTGACCGATGAGGACTCCGGCTTTGGCCTCACCGATGCGGACCTGCTGCTGAACGACTACGACCCGGACGGTGACACCTTTGCCGTCACATCCATCACGAGCGACGCTGTCGAGGTGACCCGCACGGCGACGGGTGACATCACGCTGGATCCGGCCGGTGGTTACGAACACCTCGCTCAGGGCGCGACCACAACCGTTACCGCGCAGTATACCATCGAAGATGCCCACGGCGCCGTGGGCACGGGAACCATCCTGCTCGAAATCACAGGGGTCAATGACGCCCCGGACGCCGACGACGATCAGGCCGAGACGTCCGAGCAGATCGTGGTCAGTGCCAATGTGCTGGTCAATGACACCGATGCTGACGACAACGCGGTGCTGCGCGTGGTTCAGGTGAATGGCCAGCCGATCACCAGTGCGATCACGCTCGCCTCTGGCGCCACCGTGACAATGACGCCCGAGGGCGATTTTATCTATGATCCCGGCGACAACTTTGCCAGCGTTGCGCTGGGCGACACCGCAACCGACAGCTTTTCCTATACGCTGACCGACGAATTCAACGCCACCTCGACCGCGACCGTCACCCTTGCCATCCACGGCGACAACGACGCCGTCACCGCGCTGCCCGACAGCAACGAAGGCACCGCCCGGCGGGTCCTGTTCCAGGATGCGGCAAGCGGCGTGCTGGCCAATGACAGCGATATCGACATCGGCGACACCCTTCAGGTTTCGGGAATCGCGGGCGGATCAGACCGCCCGGGCTACGTTTTCCGGGACGGCGCGTTCGAGCAAGTCACGCGGTTCGCGGCGGCCGGGGATACCGGCGGCGAATTTGCGATCCAGGCGGACGGGGCGTATGTCTTTGACGCCGGAACCGACTTTGACGACCTGTTTCAGGGGCAGTCGCGCACCACATCCGTGACCTATTTCGCCAGCGACGGAAACGGCGCGCAGGATTCGTCGACGCTGACGGTGACGGTCCATGCCAGCGAACTGGCACCGCCCGATCCGTCAACCGCGCCGCCCTCCGGCCCGCCCGATGGCAGCCGGATCCTGACGGTCGAGGGAGACTTTGACCAGTTGGGCGGTGTCGATGTCCTTGAGGAGCTGGCCCGACGGTTGAGCGGTGACGAAAGCATCGACCTCGACACGTTGTTCGACCTCAATCTCGTTGACATTGATACGACGCTCGAAGTCGCCTTTGACCCGACAACGGGAGTGGCCTTTACCGCGACCGACAACAATCCCGGATCCGATGCGATCCTGACCAATTTCGGCGATGAACTTCAGACCGGCGCCGATTATGTCCTCGGCAAGGTCAATCCGTTCATCACCTCGCCGACAAGCCCGGTGTTCTTTGGCCCGACGTTTGATCTGCTGGCGACGATCCAGGCGCAACTTGGCTGGGACATCTCGGCCTCGACCCTGGGCAAGACGGCGGTGTTCCAACCTGCCGCCTTTGATCTCTTCATTCCGCAGGATGCCGTGGAAGAAAACGGCCAGTTCCAGATCTACACCGGCGATATCACCAACGGCACGCCGACTTCGGCGGTGCAGACCGTCGGCCTGGGCGATATCCGGGTAGACGCCGGATTCGCGCTGGCCGAACTTCAGGTCAGCGACGTCGGTTTCACCATCGGCACGCAGGATTTCCTCGGTCTCGACCTTGACGGCATCTTTACCGGCTTTCTGGGTCTGGCTGGCGAAATCGACCTGCTGGAAGCGGCCGGAGACCTGTCGCCGGTGCCACTGGCCGGAACCATCTCGTTTTCGGCCCGGGATGTGATCGACGGCATCGCCACCATCGGCGTGAGCGAGTTCACGACCGCCATCGCATCAGGCGACGCAAAAGAGATTGCACAGGTCGTCCAGCGCGCGGTCACCGCCATTGGCGAGGTCGCGTCGACCACTTACCCAATTTACAGCGCAGAGCTGCGCGCCTCGGAACTGCTGACACTGGTCGACCGGGCAAAATTCAACGAATACGACGGATACTTCGACGACGGCACCGGCTTCTTCGAAGTGACCGACACTGACGACGAACTGATCGAAATCACCCGTTCAGAGGTGGAATCGGTCATCGACTTCAACGGCATCGACGACATCATCGAAGACCTGAGCCAGCTGCTGGGGGAAGACGGGTTCACCGTCATGGACGGGCTGGTGATCAAGGCGACCCTGCCCATCGGCAACATCGAAGAGATCGAAGGTTTCGGCACCACCGATGGCGCTGGCCTACCGGTCGTGGCCGGGGCGCAGGGCGAGCAGACGATTGCCGTCGAACAGGTCACGCGGCTTGTCGGTGTCGAACTGGATTTCGAGGCTCTGGGTCCGGCTTTGGCCGAACGCGCGATTGATCAGGCGATCGAAAAGGCGCTTGTCGCGCCGAACGCATCCACGCCAATGGTGATCGGCGCCGGGCTGGGGGCCAAAGTCGCGCTTCTGCTCGGTCCCGAGCTTCGGGACTTTGTCGAAGACGGGTTCAATTCAAATTCACACATCAAGCCGCTGGCTCTGGTGGCGGCAACCTTCAACCCGCTGATAAAGCTGCTTAACGGCATCAGCGACTTGGTGAACGAGATCCTGTCCGCTGTGGGTCTGCCCACCATTCCGCTGATCCCCGAGCTGACCGAAAACAATCTCGAAAGCGCCTTCGATACCGTGATGGACAGCCTGGGCAATGCCATCGTGGGGGCGTTGACCGGGTTTGCTTCGGTGGCCGAGGATGTGCTGGACTTTCTGGCCAACAATCCGCTGACAGAAGCCATTGACGCGGCGCTGAACGTGGTAAAGGGCATTGTGACCGGCGGTGTCGGTGGCGCATTGAACGCCTTGGGCGATGCCATCGACACTGTGGGAAGTTCCCTCGGTTTGGGCGGGGCGCTGAACTTTCTCAACAAGATCATAGAGGTGGCCAACTCGGGCGTGACCGCCGTTGCCGAATTCGACAACATTCTGAACAGCCTGTTTTCCGAGCTGGCAGGCTCGGTCGCGGATTTTGCGGATTTCCTTGAAACCGGCGTCGATACCTTTGTCGATACCATCAAGAACATCGCAAAGGGCGTGGAACTGAACATCGCGGCCGAATTCAACCTGTTCGATTTTACCGTCGATGCAGGGGTCGATCTGGTCCAGATCGCAACCTTCAATCCCTATGACGTGACCACCACCTACAATGTCGGCGGCTTCGAGGTCGAGACAGGTCTTGGCCGCGCGGCCACCTTTACGGCGGCCGGCGGCGCAGGCGAAACTCTGGAAGGTCAGGTCACATATGCGTTCGGCGGCGAGGTCGATTACGACTACATCCTGCGGCTCGAGGTAACTCCGGACCTGACGATGTACGGCTTTTCCGTCGATGGCGCGCTCACGCTGGGCGATCCCGAAGACCCACGCCAGAGCACCAACAACACGGTGTCCTTTGACTATGCCGGAGTGAAGATCACCGATGACTTCGGCTTTGATGAACTGGGCAGCCTGCCAATCACCGAGCTCTTTGACGATGCGCTGATCGAGCTGCCCTTCGGGCTGGCCGAAGATGTGGCCGCGTTCCTGTCCGATCAGCTTCGGGCGGGGCTTGGCAGCCTTGCGGGTGACAGCGCGGGTCTGGACTTCAACGAAATCCGCCTGTTCACGGTCGACGGGGTCGATGTGCCCGCCGAACAGTTCACCACGATCACCGACACCTTCAATGTCCAGATCGGAGGCATTGCCCCGACGTCCATCGGCAATCTGAATTTCTCGGAAGATGCGACCGCCGAACTGTCCGACATCAACCTTCTGGACATCGACGGTGTCGACGGCACCCTGTCGCAGGTCGCGGGATCGGCGCTCAACATCGACAGCTTCATCAGCCTCGAAACCGGCGGTCAGGTCTTTGTAAACCGGGCCGGTCACGTGGTCTTTGACGCTGGCGGCGACTACGAAGCGCTGGCGCTGGGCGATGTGGCATCCACGGATGTCGAATTCTCGGTCGATGCCCCGGACGGACTGCAGAAAGTCTATATCGCGACAATCGTGGTCAACGGCGAAAACGATGCGCCTGTGGCGCTGCCGGGCGAACAGGTGATGACCGAAGGCGGCACGCTGACCTTCGATCCGCTGGCCAATGTCACGGATGTCGACAACGGCGCCATTCTGCGCCTGGTCGCGGCCAGCAGCGAACATGGCGCTGCCGCGGTGGTGGATGGTCTGCTTCAGTTCACGCCCGAGGTGGATTTCTTCGGCGACGCCACAATCGACTACGTGGTGCACGACGAACATGACGCCCCGGCGACCGGCCGCGTCACGGTTTCGGTGTCGGGAACGCCTGACCCGGTCACCGCCGTCGCCGACGTTCTGGATGCGGCGGAGAACGGCATATCGGTCATCGACGTCACAGCGAACGATTACGAGCCCGATGGTGATGTGGTGCGTATCGTGGGGTTTGACCAGCCGACGCAGGGCACACTCAGCCTGACAACGGACGGCGCGCTGGCGTTTGATCCTGAAGGGCTGTTTGAAACCCTCGCCGTGGGCGAGGTTGCCACGCAGGTCGTGACAGTCACGGTCGCGGATACTGACGGGCAGTCCACCGAAACCCTGACCATCAATGTGCAGGGGGCCAACGACGCGCCTGTCGCCGTCGACGATCAGGCGGCAACCTGGGAGGACAGGCCGGTCATCTTCGAACTTGCCGGCAATGATTCCGACGTCGACAACGGTGATGCCCTGCGCATCACATCTGTCGGCACTGCTGAGCACGGTCTGGTCGAGCTTCTGACCGATGGCACGGTCCGCTATACGCCGGATCGGGATTATTTCGGCGACGATGCCTTTGCCTATACCGTCAGCGACGACCAAGGTGGCGCGGATACGGGCACCGTCTCGATGTTGATCTGGGCGCAGGGTGAAATCCCGGTGCTGGGCAATGGCGACAACAACGTCTTTGATATCCACTACGATTCGGGCCGCGATCACGCCTTTGACGGCATGGCGGGCTATGATGTCGTCCGCAATACCAGGGTACGCCGCGACACCAATCTCACCGACGCCAGCTTTGAAAGCATCGAAGAGATTGACGGTAACGGCGGCGACATCACCGTCGATTCCGGCGGGTGGCTGGATCTGTCCATGGTCGCGACTCTGACAAACGTGGCGCGGATACTGGGCCGGGACGGGAACGAGACGATCACCGGTTCGCAGGACGATGACCGGATCCTGGGCCGCAAAGGCGAGGATTCGCTGTTCGGCGTCGGCGGCAACGACACCATGACCGGCGGCGAGGATGCCGATCTGATCGACGGTGGCGACGGAGACGACCTGTTCGAAATCGAGGATGACGACGGCGCGGGCGACACCTTTGTGGGCGGAGCGGGAACGGACACCATCGTCAACACCGATGCCCGCCATGATTTCGACCTTGCGAATGCGCAGTTCCACGGGGTCGAAGTGATCGACGGCAACGGCGGCGAGATCCGGGTGGGCCGCGACGGCGTGCTGGACTTGTCCTCGGTCGGGACACTGACCGACGTCGAGAGGATCCGGGGCGCTTCCGGGGACGAGACGATCATCGGCACGGATGGCGACGACCTGATACTCGGCGACCGCGGCGCGGATGTGCTTGGCGGTGGCGCGGGCAACGACACGATCGACGGTGGCTACCACGCCGACCGGATGGAGGGTGGTGACGGCGACGACGTGTTCACGATTGGCGGCAAGCATGGCGTCGGGGACACCTTTGTCGGCGGCGATGGCCAGGACGTGATCCGCAATACCAAGCAGGACCAGTCCTTCCACCTGACCGGAGCGGTTTTTGACGGCATTGAAGAGATCAATGGCAATGGCGGCGAGATCCGGGTGGGCCGGGACGGCGTGCTGGATCTGTCAACCGTGGCCGTTCTGACCGATGTCGCGGGCATCCGCGGCAACTCGGGGAATGAAACGCTCACCGGCTCTCAGGGTGATGAGGTCATCGACGGTGAAAACGGGTTCGACACGGTGATCGTTCCTGGGTCGGTGGTCGATTTCGATATCGAGGTTCTGGACACGCGGCACGACCATGATCATGGCAACGGTCATCGTCACGACGACACCCATGTCATCGTTTCTGGCCCGGATACCGGAACCGACACCCTGCTGGACATCGAGCAAATCGTGTTTGACGACTACACGCTTTACCTTGACGGCCGGAACAACGCTCCGATCATCCGCGCCGATGCCTTCGGTACCGACGAAGACACCGCCTTGCTGCTGACCTATGCCGATCTGCTGGCCAATGATTACGACCCCGATGGCGACCCCTTCGGGATCACCTCGGTCAGCAGTGCCGACGTCGCGGTTCTCTTCGACGCGGCAGGCGGGATCACGCTGGATCCGCGCGGCCTCTACGACACCCTGGCCCAGGGGGCATATCAAGACGTCACCGCGACCTACACCACTGCGGATGCCCACGGGGCCGTCGGTTCGGGCAAGATCAGCCTCGTGATCACCGGTGTGAACGACGCACCTGTGGCCAACAGCGATTCCGGCGAAACTACCGAACAGATCATCGCGACCGGCAATGTGCTGGGCAATGACACCGATGTGGACGATGGCGCAACGCTGCGGATCACCGCGGTCAACGGACAGCCGATCACAACACCGATCACACTGGCCTCCGGTGCGATTGTGGTGATGACCTCCAAGGGCGATTTCGCCTATGATCCGGGCGACAATTTTGCCAGCGTCTCGCTGGGCCGCACGACAACCGACAGCTTTGTCTACACCCTGCGCGACGAACACGATGCCGAGTCCGAGGCGACGGTCTCGATCGTCATCCACGGTGACAACGATCCGGTCAGCGACAGCGATGAAAGCTACGCGGTCGAAGCCGCGGGCGCTCTGACGGTTTCTGCCGCCGAAGGATTGCTTGCGCCGGGCAACGCATTTGACATCGACGCCCACGACGTGCTGCGGATCGTGGATGCCGACGGGGTGACGCCGTTTCTGGGCGACAACGGCGGCACCTTCTACATCAATGCTGACGGGTCTTTCAGCATAGACACGGGAACCGATTTCAACGGTCTGGACCGGGGAGCAACGCTGACCACCTCGGTCACCTACAGGGTGACGGACGGCAACGGCAGCTTTGACACCTCGACCCTCAGCCTTGTCGTGACCGGATCGCGCTTTGACCCCTTCACCGAGGACGAGCCGCGGTTCGACGAGGAATTCGGCCCCGACGACTGGGCCGCACTGCAACCGATCCTGGTGGAAGGCACCTTTGAACAGCTTGGCGGCGTCGATGTCGCGACCGAACTGTTCTCGGACCTTGTCGGGGCCGAGGTCGATCTGGCGACGATCTTCGACTTCACCTTCCTGAACGTCGACAAGACCATCAGCTTTGTCTCGCTGCCCGGCAATGCCTTTGACGTGACCGTGACCGACAACGGATCCGAAACCCCGCTGCCCGGCTTTGACAGCGCCATCGAAAGCCTCGAAGGCGTCGCCGGACGGTTCCTGCCGCTTGATCTGGGGCCGGTGACGGTCAAGCCGACCTTCGATCTAGATATCGAGCTGGACATCAACTTCGGAATTGACGTGGACCTGCCCACCCTTGGCAAAACCGCGTTTTTCCAGCCAATACAGCTGACCCTTCTCGCGCCGAGCGAAGTTGCGGCAAACCAGGCGTTCATTCTGACCTCGGGCGATCTGACCAGCCTGAGTCCGGAAACCGTGATGGAAACCATCGGACTTGGCTCCTTTGCCATCAACAGCGCGTTTTCCATCGCCGACAGCACGATCAGCCAGCTGGGCTATGAAGTGGCCAGCAGCAATGTCGACGCCATCGGCCTGGAACTGGATGGGCTGGCCGGGCAATCGCTCACCTTCAATGCCGAGCTGCGGCTGGGCGATATCGTCGAACAAACCAAGGAGTTCGTCCGCGCCATCGTCGAGGATGTCACCGGCGTCTTCGGCCAGGTGTTGCCCTTCGATCCCGAAGAGGTATTCGACACCCTGATGTCCCTGGACGTGACCAAGGTTGTGAGCAACATCATCACCGGGGTGGTGGATTTCGAAGCATTGATCGAGCGGGTGCAATCGTCGGACGCTGCGACGGCGCTGACGGCGGTGGGGGATCTGGTTTCGGCACTGTTGCAGGAGCCCGAGGATCCGGCACCGCTGGCCAAGATCGACGTGGACGGAGTCGAAGGTGCGGCCACGGCAGTCGAGCTCTACGATCTGTTCCGGCGCGGTCTGTTCAACGAATTCGACCGCTTTGATGAAAACAACGTCGGTCTCTTCACGCTTCCGGTTGTCGATGATGCCGGTGCCCCCACGGGCGCGACGGTCGAGGTCAGCGCGCAGCAGGTGATCGACACCATGGATCTGCTGGGCATTCCGGACCGGATCGAATCCGCGGTGGATGCGCTGGGCGGGGCCACTTTCAGCCCGTTCGACGGAATTGAGGTCACCTTTGCCATGCCGGTCGGCAACCTCGACATCATTGACGGTTTTGGCGAGGACAGCGCCGGAGTGCCGATCACCGCACCGCAGACCGGCACCCACAGTATCACCGTCACGCAGGAAACCGCGCTGGTCTCGACCTCGATCGACTTTGAAGCCGTGGCACTGAGCCTGGTGGATGCCCTGCTGGACGCCACGGCGGACTCCAGTCCGCAGGCCAGAGCGCTGCAAACCTATCTCGGCGTCGCCACGCAACTGGCGGCGGCGGCTGAACAGGGGATCATCGCAGAGCTGGAACTGGATCCGGCGAAACTGGTGCAGACGGCAGTGAACGGTGCCGTGGACGCACTGAACGCCGCTGGCGACGCCATCGACTCGATCATTCCGGGTGGCGATACCTTTGGAGATATCCCGAGCATCGGCGAGGCGGACACGCTCGAGGCGATCGACGCCTTTATCGACACGACCGTGGGGGCCTTCACCCGCGCCTTTGACATGGTGTCGGATCTCATTGAGGGCGTGGCCGATTTCCTGGGCCAATTCCTGTCCGGCGGTGCCATGACGCTGAATGCAATCGCGGATATACTTGGCGTGGCCACCGGTCTTGTCGGTGATGCGATACAGGGCGCGATCAACACTCTGAACAGCGTTGCCGATTTCGGCATCACCATTCCGCTGCTCGTTACCGAAATCGAGATCTATCCCTTCAGGGACATCGTCCAGGTGCCAATCGACCTGCTGAATGGCCTGAAGTCAGGGGTGGACGCGGCCAACCGGGGTGTCGATGCCATCGGAGATTTCGCGGATGAAATCCAGACGGCTGCCAATTCGCTTACCGACTTTGAAATGGGTGACGAGGTGCAGCGAGGCCTGGAAGAATTCGCCGATTTCCTCAAGGATCTGACACGCGGCGCCTATCTGGGGGCGGAGTTGCAGGCTGACATTCTCGAAGCGACGATGGATGCCAGCCTGAGTGTGGTGCAGGAGGCAACCTTCGATCCCAACGAAGTGACCGTTGACTATGCCATCGGCGGGTTCGAGATCGGCACCGATCTGGATAAGGCCGTTGGCCTTTATGCATTGGGTGGGGCCGGCGATCAGATCACCGGCACCGCGACCTACAATTTCTCCGGGAATGTGGATTACGAATATTCTCTCAAGCTCGATCTCGATCCTCACTTCCAGTTCCTCGAGACCACAATTCTGGGTCAGCTTCTGGTCGGTGACAGCATCAACGAAAGCTTCAGCGAAGATCTCACCCTGATCGAAGTGCGCGACAAGGAAACGTCGGCGGATCTGCCGGACGATGGCGAGGAACGCCTTGTCGATCTGCAGTTCAACTTCACCGCAGCGGTCACACAGGCCGTCGAAGACGCATTCGCAGCCAGCCTGGGCACGCTGGTGCCCACGGATCTGGACCTGGGTGACGGTGACGTGTTCCTGTTCCGGGTCGAAGACGTGGATCTGGGCGAAGATCGCTTTCTCCCGATCACCCAGGATTTCACAGTGGACCTCCTCTGATCCGGGGCGTGGTCAACGCCCAAGAAGGGACAACAGCGAGCGGGGCAGTGCAGGGCGGCATTACGGATATCGCTCGTGCCATCGGCGGTGACGCTGGCGGTCACCTGCTCCGCCGAAAGCTGGCCAGGGGGTCCGACAACGCGGACGCCTCCATTGCATGGCGGGCTGACTCCGGAAGCGGCTTGGGAGACCCACGGCCCGGGCCTGAAAGCCGCTGCTTGATGTGAATTCAGGGCATCGCTCATCGCGGCCGAAGTTTGGTCCGTCAACCGGGACAATCCTAGAACCGGACCGGGTCAAGCTGCTCGACCGGGGAAACCGGGAAGTGCGACGGGTCAATGAAGCTTTCCGCCGCGCGTCGGCTGCTTCTGCTCTCGTGCGCGCAGGCAGGCACTGTCGGCCAGCGGGGCGGGCACCATGTGTCCAGTCAACACACCGCGCGTATGGCCGGGGTCGCGCCATTGATGGGCAGGGAGGGGACCGCCATGGCCCGGCTTTCGCCGGAGCGACCGATGGCCTGCAAATGTTCCTGCGGACGGGGTGGGAACAGGGGTGATCAACGTCGGCCTGCAGCGGCCCTGGTCGATGGTCGGGCGGATGTGGACGAAGCCGGAGTGCCGGTGCCCGTCGTCGCCCGCCGGAGCAGCAGCCTCAGGCGGGCAAAACTGTTGGCTGTGCTTGTTCCTTCCGCCTCGGCCAGAAATGCCTCCAACTCCGGCCAGGCCTTGATCGCCTGATCCAGTAGCGGGTCACTCCCCTCGCGATACAGGCCTGCCCGTATCATTTTTTCGGACCTGGAATAAGCGCCCAACAGGTGCCGGGCCAAAGCGATCTGCTTGTTTTCGTCCTCGTTTGCCGCTTCGGGAAGGCTGCGAGACACGGACCGGAGAACATCCACAGCCGGAAACCGCCCGCGTTCCGCGATCTGCCGATCCAGAACCACATGCCCGTCCAGGACACCGCGCAGGATATCGGCAACCGGCTCTTCCATATCTGATCCGGCCACCAGAACACTGAAAATAGCGGTGATATCACCCATCCCGGCGATGCCTGGCCCGGCCCTTTCGGCAAGCGCCATGATCTGGTGCGCGGTTGAGGGCGGATAGCCACGCAGGGCCGGTATTTCCCCTGACGCGATGGCGACCTCGCGGTGCGCTTCGGCAAAGCGCGTTATGGAATCCACTAGGTAGAGCACGTGTTTGCCGGTGTCGCGAAAATGCTCGGCAATGGTCATGGCCGCCTGCGGGCAGCGCCGTCTTTCCAGCGGCGAGCGGTCCGAAGTGGCGGCCACGACCACCGCCCGCGCCATTCCCTCGGGTCCGAGAACGTTGGTCACAAAATCGCGCACCTCCCGTCCGCGCTCGCCGACCAGAGCGAGCACCACCAGATCGGCCTGCATCCCACGGGCGAACTGCGCCAGCAAACGGGATTTGCCCACACCCGAACCGGCAAACAGACCGATACGCTGCCCCTGCGCCACCGGCAGCAAGGTGTTGAAGGCCGACAGCCCGGTTTCAAGCCGCGCGCCAAGCCCACGACGTCTTGCGGCCGGAGGAGGGGTCGCGCGAAACGGGCGCCGCTGCACGCCGACAGCCAGTGGCGGCCCGTCGAGGGGCACGCCGTAGGGGTCGATCACCCGCCCGATCCAGGCGTCGCACGGGGCGAGCGTCGGCGGCCCCAGCACCGCAACCCGATCGCCCTGCGAGACGCCTTCGATCCCGGAATCGGGCAGCATTCCCACCAGATCCTCCCGGATACGCAGGATTTCGCCGCTCAGAGAGTCGCCTGTGCGCCGCAACAGCCGCACGCGGTCACCGATTGACGCGAGATGCGCCAGACCCCGCACCCAGATCACCGTACCGTCCACCGAGAGCACCCGGCCCACGGCCCGCACACTTTGCAATGCGTCCAGTTGCCGGCGCAGGTCCGCTATCTCGAGTCGCTCCATCGTCCGATCCCTTCATCTCCTGAACACAGTTTTTAAAGGAATCAGAGTTAAGCCTTGGTTGAAGATGAGCAAAATCGAGGGAGAAGCCCCGGTGTTTCAGAATTTGACAGTCTTGAAAACCGCCATGGCCCTGGCCCGCCATTCGGGCACGCAACAGGCGGCCAGCGCGCAGAATATGGCCCATTCCGACACACCGGGTTATCGTGCCCGCGATGTCCTGGGATTTGCCGAGATGATGCGGCAGCGGTCGGGGCCGGACCTGCAGCGGGCAACGCGCCCGGGTCATTTGGCGGGGCAGACCGAGACCGTCGTTCCAACCACAGAACGCCGCCAGTCCGCGGATCCGAACGGCAACAGCGTCTCTTTGGAGACAGAGATGCTGATGGCCGTGGATGCCAAGCGCGCACATGACATGTCGCTGGCAATCTACCGCTCCAACCTCAACATCCTGCGCACCAGTCTTGGTCGCGGCTGAATGCCGGGGGGCCCATGTCCGATTTTTCAAATGCCTTATCCACCTCTGCAAGCGGATTGCGTGCGCAGGCACTGCGCTTGCGTCTGACGTCGGAGAACATCGCCAACGCCGACACGCCCGGCTACCATCGCAAGACGGTTCCCTTCAATTCCGAGGTCGATGCGCGCACGGGCGCCGCAGTGGTTGAAACCGGGCGAGTCAATCTCGACCGATCCGACCTGGAGAAGATCCATGATCCGGCACACCCCATGTCGGATGAGAGCGGAAATTACCACGGGTCCAACGTCGATCTCATGATCGAAATCGCCGATGCCCGCGAGGCGCAGCGCAGCTACGAGGCAAATCTGAAGATGTTCGATCAGGCCCGGCAGATGTCGTCGAGCCTGCTTGATCTGCTGCGCCGCTGACATGAACCTGAATGGAGACCAGCATGGACGTTCGTTCCCTTTTCGCCGCACAGACCTACGCGGCATCCCGCCCCGCCACGGAAGCACAGCCCGACACGGCGCCGCCGAAGCCCGAAGGTTCCATCGGGCACATTGCCACTGAATTCGCGCAGACCCTGCGCAACGGGGAAGAAGCCGCGCTGGCGGCGATGACCGGTGATGCAGACCCACACGCGCTGGTGCAGGCGCTGGCGCAGTCCGAAATCGCGGTAGAGGCCGCGGTGACCGTGCGCAACAAGGTTGTCGAGGCGTACCAGGAAATCCTCAGGATGCCGGTCTGACATGCTGACCGAAGCAATATTTTTCGACACCCTGCGTCAGGGGCTGTGGATCGCCACGATCACGTCGGTTCCGATCCTGTCGGCGGCGCTGGTCGCGGGCGTGACCGTGGGCCTGTTCCAGGCTCTGACCTCGATCCAGGAAATGACGCTGACCTTTGTGCCGAAACTGGCCTGTATCGTTGGTGTTTTCTGGGTCTCGATGAGCTTCATGACCGAAACCCTGGTCGCCTTTTTCCAGGACCAGATCATCCCGATTATTGCCGGAGGCTGAACATGGAAACCGCAGGTTATACCACGCTGACCCGACAGTCGGGCCTGATGCGTGAAATGCAGGTGATCGCCAATAACATTGCCAACACCGCAACCACGGGTTTCCGCCAGGAGGGGGTGATCTTTTCCGAGCATGTGGCGCGAACCGATCTTGGCAGTATCTCGATGGCCACGGCGCAGATCCACAACACCTCGACACTTCAGGGCACGCTGACGCAGACAGGCGGGCAGTTCGACATCGGCATTCAGGGCGAGGGCTTCTTTCTGGTCCAGACGCCGCAGGGAGAAAGGCTGACACGGGCCGGGGCGTTCAGCCCCAATGCCGACGGCGACCTGGTCACCCCGGACGGGCATCCGGTGCTGGACCCCGGGGGCGCGCCGATTTTCATCCCGCCGGACGCCACAGACCTTGCCATTGCCCAAGACGGCACCCTCAGTTCGCGGGGCAGGCCGCTCGGCCAGATCGGCGTGGTACAGCCGGTCGATTTCAACGGCATGGTGCGTCAGGACGGGACCCTGTTCGAAAGCACGGACGGCTTCGATCCGGTGGTGCAACCCAAAGTGATGCAGGGATTTCTCGAAGCCTCGAACGTGAATGCGGTCGGCCAGATTGCCCGGATGATCGAGGTGCAGCGCGCCTACGAGATGGGGCAGAGCTTTCTCGAGTCAGAGAACCAGCGCATCACGGATGCGATCAAGACCTTCATAAAGTGAACCCACAAGGAGCCGTGACATGCGAGCACTGAAAATTGCCGCGACGGGCATGAGCGCCCAGCAGATGCGGGTCGAGGTCATCTCGAACAACCTCTCGAACATGAGCACGACCGGCTACAACGCGCGGCGCGCCGAGTTTTCGGATCTGCATTACCAACAGCTGATGCGGGCCGGGACGGTGAACGCCAATGATGGCACCGCCCTGCCCACCGGCGTACAACTTGGGCTGGGGGTGCGGCCCGCTGCCGTGTCGATGCAGCTCGCGCAGGGCTCACTGTCTGCGACAGGCGGCGACCTGGACGTGGCGATCGAGGGCTCGGGATATCTGGAGGTGACCCTGCCATCGGGGCAGGCGGCATTTACCCGCGATGGCGGGCTGAAACGCAGCGCCGAGGGATTGATTGTCACGTCAGACGGCTTTGCGGTGGCACCGGAAATCACCATTCCCAACGATGCGCGCAGCATCTCGATCAACGGTTCGGGTGAGGTCTATGCCTATTTCTCCGGAGCTGCCGAGGCCCAATTGCTGGGGCAGTTCACCATGGCCGGTTTCACAAATGCCAAGGGGCTGGAGGCAATCGGCTCGAACCTGTTCACCGAGACCGAGGCGTCGGGACCGGCCCTGGTGACAACGCCCGGTCTCGACGGGCTTGGCACGTTGCGGCAGGGCTACCTCGAGGACAGCTCGGTCGACGCCGTGCGCGAGGTGACCGAACTGATCGAAGCGCAACGCGGCTATGAACTGAACGCCAAGGTCATTTCCGCCGCCGACCAGATGTTGGGCGCAACGACGCAGATCCGATGACCGGCCGCGCTCTGGCTCTGGCCTTGTTGCTTGCGGGGGCGGCGCAGGCGGACGTCGTTGTCACGAACCGCACCGTCCGGGCGCAGGAGATCGTGACAGCCGACGCTCTGGGACTCATCCAGGGGTCTCTGGCCGCCGGATTTTCGGATCCCCTGGACGTGGTGGGGCTGGAGGCGCGCGTGTCGCTTTACGCCGGACGCCCTGTTCTGCAGGCCCATGTCGGCCCCGCGGCGCTGGTCGAGCGCAACCAGATCATCCCCCTGATCTTCGAGGAAGGCGGCCTGCGCATCACTTCCGAGGGCCGCGCCTTGGACCGCGGCGGCCTCGGGGAACGAATCCGGGTGATGAATCTGGCCTCGCACACCACCTTGTTCGGCGCCGTCCGGCCAGATGGCGCGGTCCAGATTTCGCAATGACCCCAACAGTGAAAGCACAGACCATGATGCCCAAGCCCCTGATCGCCCTTGTCGCGGCGGTTCTGCTATTTTCCGGATGCAGCCGCTTCGGGCATATCGGCCGTGAACCGAAATTCACGCCCGTTACCGCAGGTGCGCAGCATGATGCCATGGTCTATGCCAGTCTGCCTCGCAGTCTGCCGGGAGAGAACGGCATCAACCGGGCCAGTCTTTGGGACGGCGGGCGTCAGTCGCTTCTGGGGGACCGGCGTGCGATGAACCGGGGCGATATCCTGACGGTGGTGATCGAGATTGACGACAAGGCCGAGATTTCCAACACCACCGCACGCTCGCGATCCGGGTCCGAAAGCCTGGGGATACCTGATCTGTTCGGCGTGCCGGAACGTGTCAACCAGTCCATCACCGACGGGGCATCGCTGGATTCGGCGGTCGCGCTGGACAGCGCCAGCCAGTCCCGCGGCGACGGATCGGTCAAACGCAACGAAAAGCTGACACTGCGCGTCGCGGCGACCATCACCGAAGTGCTACCGAACGGCGTGCTGGCCATCCAGGGATCACAAGAAGTGCGGGTAAATTTCGAACTGCGCGAACTGTTGGTGACCGGCTTCGTGCGACCTGCGGACATCTCGCGGCAGAACGAGATCACCTATGACAAGATCGCTTCCGCCCGCATTTCCTACGGCGGGCGCGGGCAGATTTCGGACATGCAGCAGCCGCGGATCGGCCAGCAGGTTCTTGATGCCATCCTGCCCTTCTGAAGGAGTTCAAAGATGCAAAAGCTGTTGCCGATAATCCTTGCCCTGATCGGTATCGGCGGCGGCGTCGGGGCGGGCATCCTGCTCAAACCCGCCGCGCCTGAAGCGGCGGCGCTGGCCGATAACTGCATTGTCCCCGAGGCCGACCCAAATGCCGAAACCGCGCCGGACGCAGTGGACACCGCGACCCGGGATTACGTCAAGCTGAACAATCAGTTTGTGGTGCCCGTCATCGCCGATGGCCGGATTGCGGCGCTGGTGGTCCTGGCGCTCAGCCTTGAAATCGAAAATGGCAGTTCCGACGTGGTCTATCAGCGTGAACCCAAGATCCGGGACAGCTTTTTGCAGGTCCTGTTCGATCACGCCAATGTCGGTGGATTCGAAGGCGCTTTCACCGAGTCCAACAAGCTTGATCCCTTGCGCCGCATTTTGTTGGCAACGGCGAAGGACACTCTTGGCGGCATTGTCAGCGATGTTCTGATCACCGAAATCAACCGCCAGGACTCTTCAACGCGGCTCTGAACCACAAAGCAGGGAACGACTCCCGCGATGCAAATACGGGCAAAAATATGCCAATTTTTTAATCAAGCAGTTGCCGGGGTGTGGCGAAACACACTGTGTCACATTTACATTTCGCCGCGAGTCAGCACCGCTGGGGCATGGCTGACCGTCTTTCCGTAATCGTGGTCGAAAACGACAGAGACCGCGCGCTGCTCATTGTGGACAGCTTGCGCGAGGCCGGTGATTTCGACATCCATGTCATCGGAGAAGCCACCGGTCTTGGGCGCAGGGTCAAGGCGCTGTCGCCGGACATCGTGCTGATCGACATTTCCAATCCCTCGCGGGACATGCTCGAGGAACTCGCGCTTGCCTCGGGTCCGATGGAACGCCCGGTGGCGATGTTCGTGGACCGCTCGGATGACGGCATGACCAAGGCGGCGATCGAGGCAGGCGTGTCGGCATATGTGGTCGACGGGCTGAACCCGAAACGGCTGAAGCCGGTGCTCGACGCCGCCATCGCCCGCTTCCATCTGTTCCAGCGCATGCGTACCGAACTGATCGAGACAAAGCGCGCACTGGAAGAGCGCAAGGTGATTGACCGCGCCAAGGGCATGCTGATGCGGGCCCGCGGCATCGACGAGGAACAGGCCTACGCCCTGTTGCGCAAGGCTGCGATGGATCAGGGCAAGCGGGTGGCGGACGTTGCCCAGGCTCTGGTCACCGCTGCGGGCCTGCTGGGATGAAGAACGCCGTGCTTTCCGTCGGGTTCATACCGCTTCTGGACGCCGCCCCGCTGATCGTGGCGCAGGAGATGGGCTTTGCCGCAGAAGAGGGGATCACGCTCGATCTTGTGCGCGCCCCGTCCTGGTCAAGTTTGCGCGACATGCTGAGCTATGGCCGTGTCGAGGCGGCGCATATGCTCTCGCCGGTGCCGGTTGCCGCGGCCCTCGGGCTGGGCGGAACGCAGGCGCCGCTGGCGGCGGTGTCGGTTCTGTCGGTCAACGGCACGGTTATCGGTGTCAGCAATGCGCTGGCGGAACGGCTGCGCGACGGCGGGCACAACTTTGCCTTTGACGATGCCCGCGGCGCAGGCAATGCCTTGATCCGGGCCGCCGTGCCCACCCTGCGCATCGGGGTGCCGTTTCCCTTCTCGATGCACGCGGAGTTGCTGTATTACTGGCTGTCGGCGCTGGGACTGCCCGCGCCGCAGAATGTCGATATCCGCACGGTGCCGCCGTCACTCATGGCGCAGGCGATTGACGCGGGCGAAATCGACGCTTTCTGTGTTGGTGAACCCTGGGGGTCGATCGCGGTGGAAAACGGCGTCGGCTCGCTGCTGCTGCCGGGGGCCGCGATCTGGGCCTGCGCGCCGGAAAAGGTGCTGGCCGTGCGCAGCGACTGGGCGGACACCGAACCGGCGTTGCTTGGCCGGTTGATCCGCGCGGTCTGGCGGGCGGGGCGCTGGCTGGGGGATCCGGCGTCGCACACTCTGGCCGCCGAACTGCTGGCGCGGCCGCTTTACCTTGACCTGCCCGCCGAGATTCTGGACCGGTCGCTGACCGGCGGGCTGGTGATCTCTCCGCGGGGCGAACAGCGGCAGACGCCGGGGTTCATCGAATTCCATTCCGGCGCCGCCAGTTTCCCCTGGCGGTCGCAGGCGCAGTGGATCGGGTTGCAACTGGCCTCGCGCACCGGGCTGGACCGGGTTGCCTCGGTCAAGACCGCAGAGGGGGTGTTTCGCAGCAATCTGCACCGAAATGCCCTGCGCCAGACCAGTGCCGAACTTCCCGCCGCCTCGTCCAAGATCGAAGGCGCGCTGGGCGCCCGCACCACCCTGCACGCAGAATCGGGCCGGATAACGCTCAATCGCGACGTGTTCTTCGATGGCCGCATTTTTGACCCGGCGCAAATCGAGCGATGAAAAATTAGGCAGTTTTGCCGGGAAAATGCTGCACCGCCGCAAAATTGCCGCTCAGACAAAATTTGCATTTGCCAATCCGCGCCGCTCTCGGGCATCAGGGTCGTGTAGGCAGGCAATGGCGTCCGCCACGGAATTCTCCCAGAGATTTGGGGTTATCTGAGCAAAGCCGCTCGACCTCCGCGACTTCTGTCGTGGTGAGTCAGCGGCTTTTTTGTTTTGCCCGGGTCTCCGCCTCTCTGAGGTGCCCGGTCGTCTGAAACGAGGGAACATACCCATGAAGAAGATCTTTCTCACGCTTGCGGCCACTACCGCCCTGGCCAGCCCGGCCTTTGCCGAGATGCTGGAGCTGGAAAAGGACGAACTGAAGTTTGGCTTCATCAAGCTCACCGACATGGCGCCGCTCGCCGTCGCATATGAACAGGGCTATTTCTTTGACGAGGGCCTGTTTGTCACCCTCGAGGCCCAGGCCAACTGGAAGGTGCTTCTGGATGGCGTGATCGGCGGTCAGCTGGACGGCGCGCACATGCTGGCCGGCCAGCCGCTGGCCGCAACCATCGGTTATGGCACCGAGGCGCATATCGTGACGCCGTTCTCGATGGACCTCAACGGCAACGGCATCACCGTTTCCAACGAGGTCTGGGAAATGATGAAGCCGAACATCCCCACGATGGACGATGGCCGCCCGCAGCACCCGATTTCGGCCTCGGTGCTCAAGCCGGTGATCGAGACGTTCCGCTCGGAAGGCAAGCCGTTCAACATGGGCATGGTGTTTCCGGTGTCGACGCACAACTACGAGCTGCGCTATTGGCTGGCCGCCGGTGGCATCGCACCCGGCTACTATTCGGACGAGAACGTGACCGGCCAGATCTCGGCTGACGTTTTCCTGTCGGTGACGCCGCCGCCGCAGATGCCGGCGACAATGGAAGCCGGAACCATCAACGGGTATTCGGTGGGTGAGCCCTGGAACCAGCAGGCTGTATTCAAGGGCATCGGCGTGCCGGTGATCACCGACTACGAGCTGTGGAAGAACAACCCGGAAAAGGTGTTCGGCATGTCCGCCGAATTCACCGAAGCCAACCCCAACACCACGCTGGCCGTGACCAAGGCGCTGATCCGCGCCGCGATGTGGCTGGATGAAAACGACAACGCCAACCGGGAAGAGGCCGTCGACCTGCTGTCCCGCCCGGAATACGTCGGCGCGGACCGCGAGGTCATCGCAAACTCGATGACCGGCACGTTCGAGTATGAAAAGGGCGACACCCGCGACGTTCCCGACTTCAACGTCTTTTTCCGGCACCACGCGACCTACCCCTTCTACTCTGACGCGGTCTGGTATCTGACGCAGATGCGGCGCTGGGGTCAGATCAGCGAGGCCAAGCCCGACAGCTGGTACGACGAGGTGGCGAAGTCGGTCTACAAGCCCGAAATCTATCTCGAAGCGGCCCGGATGCTGGTGGACGAAGGTCTGGCGAACGAGGCCGACTTCCCCTGGGAGACCGACGGCTACAAGGCGCCAACACCCGCTGCGGATGTCATCGACGGCATTGGCTATGATGGCCGCACCCCCAACGCCTATCTCGAAAGCCTGCCAATCGGTCTCAAAGGTGAGCAGATCGTCGTCGGCAACGAAGTGCAGGGCTGATGTCCCGCCGGGGTGCATCCTGAGCGTGCACCCCACCCGCCGACCCCCGGGGGGCGTTGTCTCCGCGCCACCGCGCCGAACCAAAGGACAGCCCGTCCCGACCACCCACGACCCAGACCCCGATTTCAGAGGACCAGAGAAATGACAACCGTCGATCCGGACTTCGCCGCGTCCGAGGCCAAAGAGGCCCGCCGCGCCCGCCTGTTTACCCGTATCAACAAGGCCGACGCCTGGTTTCAGGTCCTTGGACTGGCCTGGATCACCCCGGTTCTCAAGGCCGCCGCCGGCGACAACCCAAAGGGTCAGATGTCCGAGATCTGGCGCCTGCTCGGGGTTCCGCTTTTGGCCATCGTGCTGTTCCTGATGGCCTGGTCGACGCTGGCGCCGACGGTGCAGACCTCGCTCGGGGCGATCCCCGGACCTGCCGCCGTCTGGGAAGAGGCGGTGAACCTGCACGAGGACGCTCTGCGCAAGGGCGAGAAGGAGGCACAGTTCTATGACCGTCTCGAACAGCGCAACGAAAAGCTGATCGCCGCGGGCCGCGCCGACGACGTCAAGGACATCGCCTATACCGGCGCGCCGTCATATTATCAGCAAATCTGGACCTCGATCAAAACCGTGTTCTTCGGGTTCCTGATCGCATCCGCCGTCGCCATCCCGCTGGGCATCGCTGCAGGCCTCTCGCCCACGGCAAACGCCGCCCTGAACCCGCTGATCCAGATCTTCAAGCCGGTGTCGCCGCTGGCGTGGCTGCCGATCGTCACGATGATCGTCTCGGCCGCCTATGCCACCAATGACGGGTTGTTCTCGAAATCCTTCCTGGTCTCGGCGATCACGGTGACGCTCTGTTCGCTCTGGCCGACGCTGATCAACACCGCGCTGGGCGTTGCCAGCATCGACAAGGATCTGGTGAACGTCTCCAAGGTGCTGAAGATGAACACCTACACCAAGATCACCAAGCTGGTGCTGCCCTCGGCGCTGCCGCTGATCTTCACCGGGCTGCGGTTGTCGCTTGGTGTGGGCTGGATGGTGCTGATCGCCGCCGAGATGCTGGCGCAGAACCCCGGGCTTGGCAAATTTGTCTGGGACGAATTCCAGAACGGATCGTCGCAGTCGCTGGCCAAGATCATCGTTGCGGTGCTGACCATCGGCATCATCGGCTTCCTGCTGGACCGGGTGATGTTCGCGCTGCAATCGCTCTTCACCTTCTCGAACAACCGGTGATCTCATGAGCATTCTCAAATTCTCCAACGTCTCCAAAAGCTTCGGTGAGGGTATCCACCGCGAGGACGTGCTCAACAATATCGACCTCGAGGTGCAGGAAGGCGAATTCCTGGTCCTGCTCGGCTTTTCCGGCACCGGCAAGACCACGCTGATCAACCTGATGGCCGGCCTCGAGGCGCCGACCAAGGGCAGCCTGTCGTTCAAGGGCAAGCCGATCACCGGTCCGGGACCCGAGCGCGGCGTGATCTTTCAGAACTATTCACTGATGCCCTGGCTGACGGTGGCCGGCAATGTCGGTCTGGCCGTGGACACGATCTTTCCGGACATGTCGCGCGCCGACAAGGCCGCCAAGGTCGAACACTATGTCAAGATGGTCGGCCTGGGCCATGCCATGCACCGCCGCCCGGCCGAACTGTCAGGCGGTATGCGTCAGCGGGTGAACGTCGCCCGGGCACTGGCCATGAGCCCCGAAATGCTGTTGCTGGACGAACCGCTGTCGGCGCTGGACGCGTTGACCCGGGCCAACCTGGCGGATGAGATCGAACACATCTGGGAGGCCGACAAGAAGACCTGCGTGCTGATCACCAATGATGTGGACGAGGCCATCGTGCTGGCGGACCGGATCATTGCGCTGAACCCGGACGGCACCCTGGGCGCAGAGTTCCGGGTGACCATCCCGCGCCCGCGCGAGCGGACGGCGATGAACCACAACGACACCTTCAAGGCACTGCGCGCCGAGGTCACCAAGTACCTGATGGACGTCGGCATCGAGGCCAAGGTCGAAGGCACCCGCCTGCTGCCCAACGTGACGCCGATCCACGGTGTGCCCGCGGCGGTGAAAGAGGCGCAGGAAGGCATGATCGACGACCGCTTTCTCGACTTCAGCCAGCTGCACAAGATCTACCCGACGCCCAAGGGCCCGCTCACCGTGGTCGAGAATTTTGACCTGAAGGTGAACCGCGGCGAATTCATCAGCCTGATCGGTCACTCGGGCTGTGGCAAATCCACCGTGCTGACCATGGCCGCCGGGCTCAACAGCATCTCCAAGGGTGGTATCCGTCTGGATGGTCGCCACGTCGAAGGCGCCGATCCCGAACGCGCCGTGGTGTTCCAGTCGCCCAACCTGTTCCCCTGGCTGTCGGCCAAGGAGAACGTCGCCATCGGCGTCGACAAGGTCTACCCGCGTGCCAGTCAGGCCGAGCGGCAGGATGTGGTCGAATACTATCTCGAACGCGTGGGTCTTGGCGATGCCATGGACCGCAACGCCGCCTCGATGTCCAACGGCATGAAGCAGCGCGTCGGCATCGCCCGCGCCTTTGCCCTGTCGCCGAAACTGCTGCTGCTCGATGAACCCTTCGGAATGCTCGACAGCCTCACCCGGTGGGAGCTTCAGGAAGTGTTGATGGAGGTCTGGTCGCGCACCAAGGTCACCGCGATCTGCGTCACCCATGACGTGGACGAGGCGATCCTGCTGGCCGATCGCGTGGTGATGATGACCAACGGACCGCAGGCCACCATCGGCAAGATCACCGAAGTGAACCTGCCGCGCCCGCGCACCCGCAAGGCACTGCTCGAGCATCCGGATTATTACGAATACCGCCAGGAAGTGCTGGATTTCCTTGAGGAATACGAACACGGGCACAAGCCCAAGGGCACCAAGCCCGGCAACCAGGAAGCAGCCTGATGGACACGCTTATGGACCCCGCTGTCAGAACCTTTGTCGAAGTGATGGAGATCTGGGTGCCCGAAGGTGATCGTCTGGTCCCCGGTGGCGGTCACTACGGCAGCCGCAGCGCCTTTGCCGAGGCGTCGCGCAAAACCAGCTTTGCCCGAGGCGAGGGGTTGCCCGGCAAGGCCTGGGCAGAAGAACGCCCCATCGTGCTGAAAACCTTCGAAGGGTCGTATTTCCAGCGCACCGAAGCGGCCGCGGAGGCCGGGCTGACCAGTGCGGTCGCGATTCCGGTCTTCGCCGGTCGCACGCTCAAGGCGGTGCTGGTGGTGCTGTGCAGCGACGACGCCGACCGGTTCGGCGCGATCGAAGTCTGGGCGGAAAACGCCGGGACCCTGACGCTGGACGACGGGTATTACGGCGCCGCACGGCAGTTCGAGGAAATATCGCAGCGCACGACCTTCAAGCGCGGGCAGGGGCTTCCCGGCAGTGTCTGGTCTTCGAAAACACCGATACTGATGCGGGATCTGGGGCAGGGCTATGGCTTCATGCGCTCGGAAAGTGCCGGACGTGTCGGGCTGAACACCGGGCTGGGGCTGCCGGTCCCGACGCCGGATGGCACGATTTACGCCCTGACGCTGCTGACCGCCAGCGGCACACCCATCGCCCGGCGCTTTGAAATCTGGGACGCCCGCGCCGCCAAGGTCGGCGCACCCGGCAAGGCCGTCCTGACGGACGGGATCTGCGACCGGACCGGCCCGCTCTGGGACTTTGAAACCGACCGGATGGTCGCTGCCTGGCAGGGGCCGGTGGGCCGCGCCCTGGGCAGCGGTCTGCCGGTGATTGACACTGGTGCCGGAGCGGCCGGCTACGCCTCGGTGGTCGCATTGCCGATCCATCGCGGCGGCGAGCTGGCGCATATCGTCGCCTGGTATTGCTGAGGAGTATGAACATGCAGAAACTCGTTGTGATCGGCGCAGGAATGGCCTCTGGTCGTGTGCTGGAACACCTGTTCGAAACCGCCCCCGACGCCTATGACGTCACCCTGTTCAACGCTGAACCGCGCGGCAACTACAACCGCCTGATGCTGTCGCCGGTCCTGTCCGGCGAGAAAAGCTATGCCGAGATCGTCACCCATGACGACGACTGGTACAGCGCAAACGGCGTCACCTGCCGCTTTGGCGAAGCCGTGGTCAAGATCGACCGCGACCGCAAGGTGGTGGTCGGCCAGAACGGCGAAGTGCCTTATGACAAGCTGGTCATCGGCACCGGATCCGCGCCGTTCATCATCCCGCTGCCGGGCAAGGATCTGCCCGAAGTGATCACCTACCGCGACCTGGATGACACCAACGCGATGATCGAGGCCGCGGCCAGACCCGGCAGCCGGGCGGTGGTGATCGGTGGTGGTCTGCTCGGGCTCGAGGCCGCGGCCGGTCTGCGGATGCGCGGCATGGAAGTCACCGTGCTGCACCTGATGGGGCACCTGATGGAACGCCAGCTTGATGAGGCGGCGGGCTATCTGCTCAAGAAGGACCTCGAAGACCGCGGCATCACCGTGCTGACCCGGGCATCGACCAAGGCGATCCTCGGCGACGGCAAGGTCGAGGCCGTGCTGCTCGAGGACGAGACCGTGCTGGAGGCGGATCTGGTGGTGATGGCCGTCGGCATCCGCCCCGAGACCCGTCTTGCCAAAGACGCGGCGCTGGCTGTGGGCCGCGGGGTCGAGGTCAACGCGCAGATGCAGACTTCTGACCCGGATGTTCTGGCACTGGGCGAATGTGTCGAATTCAATGGCCAGCTCTTCGGTCTTGTCGCGCCGCTCTACGATCAGGCCAAGGTGGTCGCCAGCACGCTGCTGGCCGAGCCTGCAGCCTTTGTGACCAAAGAGCTTTCAACCAAGCTCAAGGTCACCGGCTGCGACCTGTTTTCGGCCGGGGATTTTGCCGAGGCCGAGGATCGCGAGGACATCGTCTTTCGCGATCCGGCCCGGGGCGTCTACAAGCGCCTGGTGCTGAAAGAGGACCGTCTGATCGGCGCTGTGATGTACGGCGACACCGCTGACGGCAGCTGGTTCTTTGGTCTGATCAAGGACGGCACCGATGTCTCGGAGATGCGCGACACGCTGATCTTCGGACCTGCCTACCAGGGGGGGGCCGCAGTGGACCCTTTGTCGGCCGTTGCAGCCTTACCGGCTGACGCAGAAATCTGCGGCTGCAACGGCGTGTGCAAAGGTCAGATCGTCACCGCCATCGAAGGCGGCGCCACCGATCTCGGGATGATCAGGGCGACCACAAAGGCGTCTGCCTCCTGTGGCACCTGCACCGGCCTGGTCGAGCAGGTTCTGGCCGTCACGCTGGGCGACGACTTTGTCCTGCCCGCAGCGCAGTCGGTCTGTGGCTGCACCGACCTCACCCACGAGGACGTGCGCCGGTTGATCAAGTCGCAGGCGTTGAAATCCCAGCCCGCCGTCTGGCAGGAACTGGGCTGGTCCACGCCCAACGGCTGCCATGTCTGCCGCCCGGCGATCAACTTCTATCTGCTGGCCGACTGGCCGCTGGAATACCAGGACGACCCGCAAAGCCGTTTTGTCAACGAACGCAACCACGCCAACATCCAGAAGGACGGCACCTATTCCGTCATGCCGCGGATGTTCGGCGGCATCACCACCGCGGCCGAACTGCGCGCCATCGCCGATGCGGCGGACAAGTACAACGTGCCCACGGTCAAGGTCACCGGTGGCCAGCGCATCGACCTTCTGGGCGTCAAGAAAGAGGACCTGCCGGGCATCTGGTACGACCTCAACGCGGCCGGCATGGTCTCGGGACATGCCTATTCCAAGGGGCTGCGCACGGTGAAGACCTGTGTCGGCACCGATCACTGCCGCTTTGGCACCCAGGACAGCACCGGGTTGGGGATCAAGCTGGAAAAACTGCTCTGGGGGTCGTGGACGCCGCACAAGGTCAAGCTGGCCGTGTCGGGATGCCCGCGCAACTGTGCCGAGGCAACCTGCAAGGATGTCGGGATCATCTGCGTGGATTCGGGCTATCAGGTTGGCGTCGGCGGCGCGGCGGGCATGGATCTGAAGGAAACCGAACGTCTGTGCGACGTGCCGACCGAGGAAGAGGCGCTCGAGGTCACCGCGGCCTTTGTCCAGATCTACCGCGAGAATGCCAAATACCTCGACCGGCCCTACAAGTGGCTCGCGAAAGTCGGCCTCGACTGGGTCAAAGCCCAGGTTGTCGATGACCTCGAGAACCGCCGCGCGCTCGCCGCACGGTTCGAACTGTCCCAAACCGTCTACCGCAAGGATCCCTGGGCGCCGCTGGCTGCAAAGGCGGAAAGCTTTGCCCCCCTTGCTGACCTTACCCTGGAGGCTGCGGAATGAGCTGGATCGATATTGGCGCTCTGGACGACATCCCGCAGCGCGGTGCGCGGGTGATCAAGACTCAGGTCGGCTGTGTCGCCCTGTTCCGCACCGGCGACGATCAGGTCTTTGCCGTGTCGGACACCTGCCCGCACAAGGGGGGGCCGCTGTCCGAAGGCATCGTGCATGGACACAAGGTCACCTGCCCGTTGCACAACTGGGTGTTCTCGCTGGAAACCGGCGAGGCGCAGGGCGCCGACAGTGGCAGCATCCCGACCTATCCGGTTCAGGTCGAGGCGGGCCGGATTCTTCTGGACGCCACGACGCTGGCCAAGCGGAGCGCGGCGTGATGGATGGCGCGGGCCTTCCCGAAACCCGGTCGACCTGTCCCTATTGCGGGGTCGGTTGCGGTGTGCTTCTGCGTGCCGACGGGCAGGGGGGGCTGATGGTGCGGGGCGATCCCGACCACCCGGCCAACAAGGGTCGGTTGTGTTCCAAGGGGCTGGCGCTGGGGGAAACCGTCAGCACCCGGGGCCGGTTGCTGTCGCCCAGCATCAACGGTCAGGCCGCAGACTGGGACACCGCGCTGCAAACGGTGGCGGAGAGGTTTTCTGCCACCATCCGCGACCACGGACCGGATTCCGTCGCCTTCTATGTCTCGGGCCAGATGCTGACCGAGGATTATTATGTCGCCAACAAGCTGATGAAAGGCTTTATCGGCTCGGCGAACATCGACACCAACTCGCGGCTGTGCATGGCCTCGACCGTCGCCGGTCACCGCCGCGCCTTTGGCACCGATACCGTGCCCGGAACCTATGAGGATCTGGAAGAGGCCGATCTGGTCGTCCTAGTCGGCTCGAACCTCGCCTGGTGCCACCCGGTACTGTACCAGCGGCTTGCGGCAGCGAAACAGCAGCGCCCCGAAATGAAGGTCGTCGTGGTCGACCCGCGCCGCACCGCGACCTGTGATCTCGCCGACCTGCATCTGCAGCTGAGGGCCGGCACCGACGTGGCGCTGTTCAACGGTCTGCTGTCGGCGATTTACCACGGCGGCGTGGTCGACAAGGCCTATGTTGCCAACGTCGACGGCTTTGACGCGGCACTGGCGGCGGCGAGCATTGACCACATGGACGAAACCGGGTTGAACCGCCGCGATATCCGCGCCTTCTTTGACCTGTTCCTGCGCACCGACCGCACCGTGACGGTGTTCAGCCAGGGGGTCAATCAGAGCTCGGCCGGGGCCGACAAGGTCAACGCCATCCTGAACTGTCATCTGGCGACGGGGCGCATCGGTCTGCCCGGCATGGGGCCGTTTTCCGTGACCGGCCAGCCCAACGCCATGGGCGGGCGCGAGGTTGGCGGGCTGGCCAACATGCTGGCCTGCCATCTGGATATCGAGAATGCCGATCACCGCCAGGCCGTGCGCGGTTTCTGGGATTCCCCGGCCATCGCCGATCATGCCGGTCTCAAGGCCGTGGACATGTTCCGCGCTGTCGGACGCGGCGAAATCAAGGCGCTGTGGGTCATTCATACCAACCCCGCCGTGACCATGCCCGATGCGGACGCGGTGCGCGCGGCGATCAAGGGCTGCGCGTTTACCGTGGTCAGCGATATCACCGGGGCGACCGACACCGCGCGGCTGGCGCATGTGCTGCTGCCCGCCGCCGCCTGGGGTGAAAAGGACGGCACCGTCACCAATTCCGACCGCACCATCAGCCGCCAGCGCGCCGTGATGCCGGCACCCGGACAGGCCCGCGCCGACTGGAGCATTCTGGCCGAAGTGGGCCGCCGCATGGGCTGGCACAAGGCGTTCGACTTTGAAACCCCCGCCGAAATCTTTCGCGAATACGCCGCCCTGTCGCATATCGCCGGGCAATTCGACCGTGATTTCGACATTTCAGGCCTGTCCGGCATTTCCGACCAGGATTACGAGGCGCTCGCCCCCACCCGCTGGCCAGTGACCAAGACCCGCCAGGGCGGACGTTTTTTTGCCGACGGCAGCTTTTATTCACCGAACGGCAAGGCGCAGATGCTGGCGCTGCAATACCGCCCGCCGGCGGCGCGCACCGGTCCGCGCTTTCCGTTCCGGCTGAACACCGGCCGCATTCGCGACCAATGGCACACGATGACACGCACCGCCCTGTCGCCGCGACTCTCGGCGCATCTGGCGGAACCGTTTCTGGAAATTCATCCCGATGATGCCGCCCGCACCGGATTGGGCCCGGCCTCGCTGGTTCAGGTCACCAGCCCTGTGGGATCGGCCATTCTGCGCACCCTGATCACCGACCGGGTCCGCCCGGGTGAAGTCTTTGCTCCGATACACTGGACCAGCGACACCGCCCCCTCGGCCCGCATCGACGCTGTGGTTCCCGACGTTGTCGACCCGGTGTCCGGTCAACCCGAAAGCAAGGCAGCCGTGGTCGCGCTCGCGCCGTTTCTGGCGGGCTGGTACGGATTTGCGGTGTCCGCAGCGCCAATGTCGCCGTCCTCGGACTACTGGGCACTGGCGCGCACCCCCGGCGGCTGGCGTGCCGAACTGGCGGCCAGCGGCGCGCCGCAGGACTGGGAAACCTACGCCCGCGTCCTCTTTGACCTGCCGGAGGCTGCCGTTCAGATCGTCGAGGATGCCGGTCGCGGTCTGGCGCGCCTTGCCTTCCATCACGACGGCCGGTTGCTGGCGGCGCTTTTTGTCGCCCCGGAGCCGGTGGCGGTGATGCGCGACTACCTGGTGACCCTGCCGGGCAATGCGGCCGAGGCCGTCCTCACCGGCCAGAGCCCGGCAGACATGCCCGATCCCGGCCCCATCGTCTGCTCGTGTTTCGGCGTCGGCATGAACACGATCCTCACCGCGATCGAGTCGCAGGTACTGACCACTGTCGACCAGATCGGCGTGGCGTTGCAGGCGGGCACCAACTGCGGCTCCTGTCGCCCTGAGCTGACCGCCCTGCTCGCCCGTGGCCAGGTGCGCGAGGCCGCCGAATGAGCCTCGCGCCATATGTGCGCATTCTGGGCCGTGGCCCGGGGCGGTCGCGCGGGCTGAGCCGTGACGAGGCGGCAGAGGCGATGACGGTTGTGCTTGAAGGCAAGGCCGCACCAGAGGCGACCGGCGCGATGCTGATGCTGCTGCGGATGAAGGGGGAAACCCCGGACGAGATCGCGGGCTTCGTGACCGCGGCGCGCGCGACCATCCCAAGTCTGCCGCGGCCCGCGCTGGATTGGCCCAGCTATGCCGCCGGGCGCACACGCGGCCTGCCGTGGTTTCTGCTGGCGGCCCGTCTGGTGGCGCAGGCGGGGTATCCGGTGCTGCTGCACGGCTGGAACTCGCACCAGCAGGGTCATGCCTGCGTGCGGGGCGTGCTGGGGCATGCCGGGATCGTCGCAGCCACGCCCGCGACGTTGTCGGAAACGCTGCAACGCGACAGGATCTCTTACCTGCCGCTGGAAAGTTTTGCACCGCAACTGCTGGGCCTGTTGCAACTGCGCGACGTACTGGGCCTGCGATCCTGCATCAACACCGTGCTCCGCGTGCTCAACCCCGCGCAGGCCGCCGCCGGAGTGCAGGGGGTGTTTCATCCGCCGTACCGCGAACTTCAGGCCGATGCCGGGGTGCTTCTGGGCCAGCAATCGCTGACCATCATCAAGGGCGGCGGCGGCGAATTCGAGCGCCACCCCTGCAAGGCGGTGCAGGCCTATGGTCTGCGCGACGCGACCCGGTGGGAAGCAGCGTTTGACGCGCTATTGCCGGAAACCCGCAGGCTGAACGACGGGGCCGACGACCCCGCCCGCCTGGCGGCATTGTGGAACGGCACCCTGGACGACAGCTTTGCCGAACGGGTCGTCACCGGAACTGCGGCACTGGCGCTGCACACTCTCGGGGTGCCGGAGGCCGACACCACCGCGCAGGCCCTCTGGGCCGATCGCTGCCGCAGCAAAGCGGCCTGAAGGAGACTCTGCCATGAAAAGCTTTCCCATGTTCATCCGTACCACCGGCCGACGGGTTGTCATTGCGGGCGGAGGAGAGCAGGCGGCGCAAAAGGCGCGGTTGATGCTGAAGACGGATGCGACACTGGTGCTGCTGGCCACGACACTCGAGCCGGAGTTGCAGGCTTTGGTGGCCGAGGGCCGTGCCCGCCATCAGCCGGGCCCGATTGCCCCCGCGAGTTTCCGGGGCGCGGCGATTGTCTTTGTCGCCACCGGCTGCCCGGGCATGGACGCGGCGCTGCATGCACTGGCGCAACAGGCCGGCGTGCCGGTGAACGTGGTCGACCAGCCGGCGCTGTGCGACATCACCACACCGTCCATCGTCGACCGCGATCCGGTGGTGGTGGCCATCGGCACCGAAGGCACCGCGCCGGTTCTGGCCCGCGCGATCAAAACCCGGATCGAAGAACAGCTTGACCCGCGCCTGGGCAGCTTTGCCGCCTTGGCGGGCCGTCTGCGCGACCGGGTTGCAGCCCGGGTGCCACGCGAGGGGCGCCGCGCCTTCTGGCGCTGGGCGTTGCTCGAGGCGCCCTGGCAAAGTCACAAGCGGGGGGCCGAGCGCGAGGCGGCGCAGATGCTGAAGGACGCCATCGAACAGGGCGGCGCGGTGTCGGCGTCCCACGGCGGACAGATCGCGCTGGTTGGTGCCGGCCCCGGTGCGCGTGACCTGCTGACCCTGCGCGCGGTCGAACGCCTGCAGGAGGCGGATGTGATCTTTTACGACCGGCTGGTCGATCCGGCGGTGCTGGAACTGGCGCGGCGCGATGCAGAACGGGTGTTTGTCGGCAAGGTTGTCGGCGCCACCGCCTGGCCGCAGGAGCGGATCAACGCGCTGATCGTTGCCGAGGCGCTGAAGGGGCGGCGTGTGGTGCGGCTGAAATCCGGCGACCCGGCGATCTTTGGCCGCGCGACCGAGGAACTGGACGCCGCCCGCGACGCCGGGATTCCGATCGAACTGGTGCCCGGCGTCACCGCCGTGTCCGGGGCGGCGGCGGCGATGGGCCGTTCGCTGACCCATCGCGGCGAGACCGACACCCTGATCCTGACCACGGGGCAGTGCCGCGACGGTGATGCCGCTCCTGACTGGCACCAACATGCCCGGCCGGGCACGGCGCTGGCGTTCTACATGTCCGTCGGCCATGCGGCCGAGATCACGGCATCGCTGATGAACACCGGCATGCCTGCAAGCCTGCCGGTCACCATCGCCGTCAAGGTGACGCAGGAGGGTGAACGCTTTGTCGACACGACCGTCGGAAACCTCGTGAAAACACTGACGTGCGAAGGCATCCGCGGCTGCGCGGTCATCATGATCTCCTGGCCGAAATCGGTGGCGGCCGTGGCGCAGGCCCCCCTGCGGCTGATGGCCTGATCTACCTTTCCTGCGGGCGGGCGCGACTAGAGACGTCGGCCCAGCGCGCCGACTGCCCAGCTGACAAAATCGCGCAGCATGGTGTCGCTGGCGGCGTCAAAGGCGCCGATCAGGTCCGTGATGTCGCTGGTCGGTGACTGCGCCGAGGCGGCAAAACTGCGGGCTGCCACAATCTGTACATCGCTTTCCCGCACAAGGCTGACCGTCATCCGCAGCCGCACCGTCACCGGCTGATCCGGCTCCGCAATCTCGGCCTGGAAATCCGTCACCTCGGTGACAATGGCATAATCGCCACCTGCACCCAGGGGTCGGCGACTGACATAACGCAGCGCCTGCGTCGCTTCGAGCGACCGCAACATCAATGTCTGTACCATCACCGGCAGCTCTTCGCTCCAGCGGACTTCGGGCAGGTACTGGGCCTGATAGGGGTCGGGACGGATCATGATGCGGTCGGTCTGAAGCGCGCCGCCGGTGGTCGGGGTCTCGATTGTCACCGACACCGGCAGCGCTGCCCCGCGTGCCACCGGAATGTCGCCCGGAGCGCGCAGCTCGTAGACATTCAGCGGCGTGGTGGCATCTGTCAGCGCCGAGAGGGCGGAGCAGCCGTTCAGCGTCAGCAGGGCCAGGCAGATCGCGGCGCTGCGCAGGCCGCAGGAGGAATATATCATGAAATGTCTCATCGTCTGAATTCCGGAGTCGACTTGTTCAGAAAGAACCGCGCCGGGTCGCGCTGGATGCTGGTGGTCAACCGGTCAAGATTGTCGATCAGGGTCCGCGTTTCCTGCGCCAGCCGACTGTATTGCGGCAGACCCACGGTGGCAAAATCTGTCACCGCACTGCCCGAGGCGCCGACCACCCGCTGCAGTTCGGCAAAGGTCTGTTCGGCGGCGCGGGCGGCGGATCGCAGGTCCGCGGACACCGCGGGGATGTCGGCGGCGACCAGGCTGATGGCGCCGTTCAGGTTGGAGATGGCGTCGCGCAGGTCGGCGGTGATGGCGGATACATCGTCATTGATCACCCGGTCCGCGCCGTCAAACGCCCGCCGGGCGGCGCCCAGGGCATCCTCGCCGACCACAAGGGCCGAATTGACGGCGGTCAGGGTGTCATTGGCGTTGGCAAAGGTTTCGGTCACGGTGTTCAGAGTGACTTCGGCCGTGGCGCTCAGCATCTCGATCCGGCCCGAGGCGCCGGAAAGGTCTTCGCCGACCTTGGCGATCACCCGGTTGGCGGTCGCCGTGGCGGCACGGATGTCAGCGACGATGGCCGGCATGTCGTTTTCTGTCACCGCGTTGACCGACCGCATGGCGCGCGTGGCATCGTCAATCATCACCCGCGCCTCGGCGACGAGTTCGGCGCCGTCCTGTTCCACCAGGTCCTCGAAACTGATGGCGGCACTGTCCATGGTCACCAGGGTGTTTTCCAGATTGGCGATCATGACTTCGGTATCCGCCAGAATCTTTTGCGCCTCGGTCAGGCGGGCGGTGGCGGCAAGTCCGGTGGCGTTGAAGGTGTCCAGTGTCCGGCTGGCATCCTCGCCGATCCGTGTCACCTGAAGGCGCAGGTCACCCGCCGTCTGTTGCAGCTCGGAGGCAAGCTGCGGCAGGTCATTGGCGAGGAACGCATCCGCCGTGTTCAGAGTGCCCGTCGCTGCCGTCAGCGTCATCGACCCGTCGGCCAGAAGCCCCTTGGCCTGTTCAGCCAACTGCGCGATCGAGCCCAGCGTGGTGTCTGCGGTGTTGAGAACCTGGGAGGCGTCGCTGGTCAGGGTTTCCAGCGTGCTGTTGAACCGGTCAATCTGTTCGGCAAACCCGGAAACCGATGCGGTCACATCGGAAAAGCTGCGCAGCGTCGTCGAGAAATCGGCTGACGCGGCTTCGACATTCCGCAGGATGTGATCAATGCGGCCCAGGTTTTCATCGGTGAGGATCGCGCCCAGGCCCTGCACCACCCGAAGTGTTTCCGTCAGGATCTGCGGCGCATCCTCGGACAGTGTCTGCAATACGGACCGGCCCGGCGCGATATGGGGTATGAGGCCGGGTTCGGGATCAATCAGCGCCGCACCGGGGGTGCCGGCGCTGATGCCGACATAGGACACTCCGGTCACGCCCTGGGATTCGATGGTCGCGACGCTGTCGGCCCGCACCGGGGTCGCGGCATCGACCTCGAGCCGCACGGTGATTGTACCGTCGCGCTCGGGGGACAGGCGCACATCGACCACCTGACCCACCGGCAGGCCGCTGAACCGCACGTCCGAAGCGTTGGACAGCCCGGACACAGAGGTGAAGGAGACGTCGTAGTAAGAGAACTGCTGGTCCAGTTTGACCTGTGCAAACCACAGGAAGAAGGCGGCGATGCCGGTCAGGCCGACAAGGGTAAAGAGGCCGATCAGCAGATAATTGGCGCGGGTTTCCATCTCTCAGCGGTCCCCCGGACCCTTGGCGGACGCATCCGCCGCACGCGCCCTTGGACCATGAAAATACTCGTGTACCCAGGGATGATCCACTCGCAGCATGTCCTTCATGGTTCCTGTAACCAGCACTTTGTTTTCCGCAAGTACCGCAATGCGGTCGCAGGTGGCGTGCAGGGTGTCAAGGTCATGGGTGACCAGAAACACAGTTAACCCCAGTGACCGGCTCAGTCCATGGATCAGCGTGTCGAAATCCGCGGCACCGATGGGGTCAAGCCCCGCCGTCGGTTCGTCCAGGAACAGCAGTTCAGGATCCAGTGCCAGCGCCCGCGCCAGCCCGGCGCGTTTGCGCATGCCGCCCGACAGTTCCGACGGAAACTTGTCTCCTGCGAGATAGGGCAGGCCGACCATCGACACCTTGAGATCGGCCAGCCGACCGCGCAGCCCGGGGTCCAGCCCCGGAACGGCGCGCATCGGCACCTCGACGTTTTCGCGCACGTTCAGCGAGGAAAACAGCGCCCCGTCCTGAAACATCACCCCCCAGCGCCGTTCCAGCGCAACGCGGGTGTCCTCGTCCGCTGTGCGCACGTCGGTGCCCAGCACCTCGATTCTGCCCGCCACCGGTGTCTGCAACCCGGTGATGGTGCGCAAAAGCACGGATTTTCCGGTGCCCGAACCGCCGACCACGCCCAGAATCTCGCCCCGGTGGACATCCAGATCCAGCCCGTCGTGGACCACATGCCTGCCGAACTGGTTGCGGATGCCGCGCAGGCGGATGATCACGTCACTGTTCGGGGGGCTGTCCATCCTCAGATCCCGATCTGTCCAAAGACAATGGAAAACACCGCATCCGCGACAATCACCGCGAAGATCGCCGTCACAACCGCGTTCGAGGTCATGCGGCCCAGCGATTCCGCATTGCTTTTCACCTGCATTCCCGCGTGACAGCCGACAATGCCGATGATCACCGCAAAGAACGGCGCCTTGATCATGCCGACGAACACATGGCTGACATCGGTGCCTTCCACCAGCCGGGTGGTGAACATCGCCGGTGAAATGCCAAGGTCGATCCAGGCCATCAGCCCTCCGCCGAACAGCCCCATCAGATCAGCGACAAGGCCCAGGATCGGCAGCATCAGGACCAGTGCCAGAATGCGCGGCACAAACAGCGTCATCGCCGGATCCAGACCCAGCGTGCGCATGGCGTCGATCTCTTCGCGCATCTTCATCGACCCGATCGCGGCGGTATAGGCCGAAGCCGTGCGTCCGGCGACGACAATTGATGTCAGCAGGATGCCCAGTTCGCGCAGGATCGAGATGGCCAGCAGGTCAACCACAAAGACCTCGGCGCCGAACTGGCGCAGCTGGGTCGCCCCCTGAAAGGCCAGCACAACCCCGATCAGAAAGGACATCAGCGCCACGATCGGCACCGCGCGCAGACCGACATCCTCGCAGTGGTGCACGAGGGCGGTCAGGCGGAATTCGGACGGGTGGCGCAGGGCGCGCCCGAGCCGGGACAGAAACAGGCCGTAGTAGCGGATCAGATCCAGAACGAATTGCGCCGCCTGGGTGACCGCGCGACCCACGGTTTCAATCCTGTCGCGCAGCGATGTCCGCACCGGCGGTTGGCTCTCGATCCGGGGCAGGGCGTCGGTGACCGTGCGCAGCAAGCTGGCCACCTTGTCGGATGCGCCACAGACTTCGAAACTCTGCCCGGCCTGTTCGATCCTCAGTTGCAGTGTTGCCAGTGCCCAGGCCGCCGAGGTGTCGATCCGGCCGACAGCGGACAGGTCTGCCTGCACCGGGGATGTTGCGGCGATTGCGCCAAGGCGTTGCTCGAGCTTGGTCACATTCGCAATCAGGAAAGCACCGCGCAGCACCACCCGGGTCATGTGTTCCGAAGAGGTGATTTCGATTGACTCGTCGGAAACTGGGGACATCGGGAAACGCGGAACCTATGCGAAAGCGCTTTGTGCCCGAGTCCTAGCACGGGTTGCCGTCAAGGGTAAGGCGGGTTAGGCCCGGTCTGAAATCCCGGCCCATGTGGGAAAATAGCCAGAATAATTGCAACCCACAGGACCAGAATGCGTTGCGCATGTTATAAGCGCAAAAAAAATGAGGCCCAATTCGTGCAGTTTCCACACCGTTTGCCATGTCATTTTCTTCGCAGCTTGTTTGGCCTCATGCTCGTCCTGGGACTTTGGGTCGCGGCAACCGCGCCGGTTCTGGCACAGGGGCTGCTGCCTTCGACGGCCGTTTCCGACAGTGCCGACACCGGCGCCGAAGCCACGGCAGAACCCGATCCGCTGCAGAGCCTTCTCGAGGTGCTCAAGGACGATACCGCCCGTGAGAAACTGATCTCCGAGCTGGAAAGACAGTTGCCCGAGGCCGTTCCCGCATCCAGCGACTCTTCAGCGGGCGCGGATGCGGGCAATTCGATCGAAGACAGCATCGTCTCGCTGGGCGGGCGGATTGCGGTGATCACCCAGACCATCGCGGAAAAGATCGCGTCACAGGCGATTTCGGCCTGGAACAGCCTGCAGGGCACCGGCAGCGTGTTTGACGGCTTTCAGGGCGGAGAATTTGCGGTGCTGCTGGAAGCCGGGCAAAGCCTGCTGCTGGTCATCGTCCTGACGGTGGCGGTGTTCCTGACGCTGAGGACATTGACGATTCCGCTGTTCAAATCGTTTGGCAATCGGGCGCAGGACGGGACATTCATCGGCAATGCTCTGCGTTTTGCCGGCTCGGTTCTGATTGATGCCCTGACCGTGGTGGTGGCCTGGGCCATCGGCTATGCGGTCACCCTCCTTGCTCTGGGGGAATTCGGTCAGATCGGATTTCGCCAGACGCTCTATCTCAACGCCTTCCTGCTGGTCGAACTGGTCAAGGTGGCGATGCGCGCAGTGCTGTCGCCCTCCTCTGGCGGGCTGCGGCTGATCCCGATCAGCAACCGCGCCGCGCGGCACCTGAACCGGCTGGTCAACGTGGTGGTCAGCATTCTGGGCTATGGGCAGCTGCTTGTCGTGCCGCTCATCAATCAGAACGCGTCGTTTGCGGCCGGACTGGCGATTTCGGCGCTGTTGTCGGTGATCGTGCTGCTGTGCCTGATCACCTCGGTGATCATGCATCGTCAGGCGGTGGCCGGCTGGTTGCGCGACCGCATGGCGCCGCCGCCCGTCGTGGCCGACACCGGTCCGGAGGACCCGACCGATACCGGCCCGGACATGCTCGACGAAACCGAGCGGCGGATTCAAGGTGCGATCGGACCGTTGGCGCGGCACTGGCACTGGTTCGCACTGGCTTATCTCGGGTTCATGTTCATCGTGGTGATGAGCCAGCCCACAGACGTTGTGACCGCATATCTTGCCGCCTCGGGCAAGATCGCGCTGGCGGTGCTGCTGGCGTCGATGATCACCGGCGCGCTGTCCAAAACCATTTCGAACGGCATCTACCTGCCCGAAGACCTGAGCCGGAAGCTTCCGCTGCTGCAACCCCGGCTGAACCGCTTCATTCCGCGCGTACTGCTGCTGCTGCGGTATTTCGTGGCGGCGCTGGTGGTGCTGTATATCTTCAACATCATCGGTCTGATCGGGCTGCGCGGCTGGATGGAAAGCCAGATCGGCCTCACGCTGACCGGCACGGCAGTTTCGGTGTTTCTGGTGTTGCTGGTTGCCTATGCGATCTGGCTGGCGATGACCTCCTGGGTCGATTTCCGGCTGAACCCCGACTACGGATCGATTCCGACGGCGCGGGAAAGAACCCTGCTGACCCTGCTGCGCAACGCAGCGACGATTGCGATCTTCGTCTTGACGCTGATGTTCTGCCTGTCGGAAATCGGGCTGAACATCGGGCCGCTCCTGGCATCCGCGGGGGTGCTGGGTCTGGCCATCGGCTTTGGCGCGCAGAAGATGGTGCAGGACATCATCACCGGGGTCTTCATCCAGTTCGAGAATGCAATCAATGTCGGCGATGTGATCACCGTCGGCGGCACCACCGGCGGTGTCGAAAAGCTGACGGTGCGGTCGGTGTCGCTGCGGGATGTGAACGGTGTCTTCCACATCATCCCGTTCTCGTCCGTGGATATGGTCAGCAACTACACCCGCGATTTTTCGTATTTTGTCTGCGACATGGGCGTCGCCTACCGCGAGAATGTCAGCGAGGTGAAGCAGGCAATGCTGGACTGCTTTGACGAACTGCGCAGCGATCCCGAGCAGGGTGCGCTGATCACGGCGGATCTTGAATGGTTCGGGCTGAACGCCTTTGGTGACAGTGCGGTGATCTGCCGGGCGCGGATCAAGACGCTTCCGGGCAGTCAGTGGGGGGTGGGACGCGCCTATAACGAGATTCTCAAGCGGGTCTTCGACGAGCGCGGCATCGAAATCCCGTTCCCGCATCAGACCATCTACTTTGGCGAGGCCAAGGACGGCAGCACCCAGCCCATCCGGCTGGCCGAGCCGGGTTCGCCCAAGGCAGGGACAGCGGCGGCCGAAGCGCCGGAAACATCCGCGGAGTCGTCGCAGAACAAGGTCGAGACACGGCTGGCCACAGATGCGGATGATGGCGACAGCTTTGATGACCGGTGACTGCACGCCGATTTGAAAGCGACAGTCCGGTGCAGGGCGCCGGACTGTCGCTCTCCGGGCGCCGTTCACCGAGAAATCATTGAGCGCGGGCGCCGCGATCCCATATGCTGAGGCAAAGCACTTGAGAAAGGTCTGCCGATGCGCCTGGGTCCTTCGTTCATTGGCGCAGTGGCGCTGGTCCTGCTGAGTGTCACCGCCGGCCGCGCCGAAGAGCGTGACGCGGTTCGTGTTTACATGTTTGCCAACAGTCTGGTGCACTACCTCGAGGGTGGGGCAGACACCAACGTTCCGGTCTGGTTGCAGCGGCTGGCCCGGGCCGATGGCCGGGTTCTGGCCGTGGATGGCCAGTGGGGCACGCTGCGCGACTTTACCCGCACCCTGCCGCCCGCGCCGAACTGGAGCATCGCCGGTGTGCCAGCGGCAATCCCCCGCGGCCGAGACTTTGCCAGTGCCGGGATCGACACGGTTCTGATCAACCCGACGAATTTCATCCAGTATCAGTCGGCGGACCGGCCCTATGACGGCGACAATCCTGCGGGCGCCACACCGGTGACGGCCACGCTTGGGCTGCTGGACTGGATCGCCGGTGCCGCGCCGCAGGCCCGGGTGATCGTCTACGAGGGGTGGTCAGACATGGCCGGGCGGATCCGCCGCTTTCCCCCGTCCCGGTCGGAGCTTGCCGATTACCACACCTTCAACCAGGGCGCGTATCAGGACTGGTACGTCGACTATGTCGCGCATCTGCGCGAGCAGCGGCCCGGACAGGACATTTCCCTGTTGCCCGTCTCGTCGACCCTGTCGTCTCTGATGCAGGACGGGCCGCTGGCGGATCTGGATGCCACGGTGTTTTATTCCGATGACGCCCCGCATGGCACCGCCAACCTGTATTTCCTTGCTGCCCTCGTGACCTATGCCGGGCTTTATCACGCGCCGCCACCCGCCGATTTTGAGGTCCCCGACACCCTTCACCCTCGGATCGCGGCGCACTACGGCGCACTGCGCCAGCATATCTGGGACCGCATCAGCCCGGGCCTGACGCAGGCCTTCGCGCCGACGCCGCGCGACAGCGCCACATCGGTGGACAGGGCGGCGCTACAGCCTGCGGCCACGGACACCGGCGCGCCCGGCGCGGAAACAGCGGCGGTGATGCCCGTCGCCGGGCCCGACAGCCGCCGGGATATTCCGGCGCTTGCGATGGGGTTGAACGGCATTTCGGATTGGTCGACGCAACATCCGTTTCTGGATCTGATGAAAACCGCCCGGCCCTGGGTCGGGCACCTGCCCGGGCAGTGGGGGGGCGTGGGCGCGGAGGAGCTGCGCGCCGGGGGCCATCTGTCGCCCGAAGGCTGGCCGCTGCGCATGCCTCCGGGTGTCGACCGGCTCGAAGCGGTCCTGTTGACCGATCAACCGGTCGAGGCGGTGCATCTGCGCGGGGATTATGTGCTGCGGTACGACGGAGAGGCGCAGATCAGCCTGACCGGTCGGGCCAGCCGGGTCCACAGGACTCCGGGGCAGATCAGCTTTCACTACGAACCCGGCGAAGGTCTGGTGGGTGTCTCGCTGAGTGCGGTCAACGAGGCCGACCCGATCCGCAACATCCGCATCCTGCGGCAGGACATGCTGCCGCTGTGGGAAACGGGCGTGCTCTTCAATCCCGACTGGATCGCCCGCATCAGGGACCTGCGCGCCGTGCGCTTCATGGACTGGATGTTCACCAACGGCGCCTCGGCCAAATCCTGGGAGGACCGTCCCAGAGTCAGCGATTACACCTATGCCGCGCGCGGCGTGCCGGTGTCGGTGATGCTGGCACTGGCCAACCAGATCGGCGCCGATCCCTGGTTTTCCGTACCGCACATGGCGGATGACGCTTATGTCCGCGCCTTCGCGACGCAGGTGCGCGACACCCTGGATCCGCGGCTCAAGGTCTATGTGGAATACTCCAACGAGGTTTGGAATTTCCTGTTTCCACAGGCCCATTGGGCCGGAGAGCAGGCCGTCGCGCGCTGGGGCGAGAGTGAAACCGGCTGGATGCAGTTCTATGGTCTGCGCGCCGCACAGGTGATGGACATCTGGACCGGGGTGTTCGGAGCCGAAGCCGAGGATCGGCTGGTGCGGGTGATTTCGACCCACACCGGCTGGCCGGGGCTGGAGGAGTCGGTTCTGCAATCGCCGCTCGGGTTTCTGGAACTGGGGCACATGCCGCAGGACAGCTTTGATGCCTACGCCGTCAGCGGATACTTTGGCCATGAGATCGGCGGGCCGGACATGGCGGCGCAGCTTGGCGGCTGGCTGGACGCTTCGGAAGCGCAGGCGCGGCAGGATGGCGCAGCGCAGGGCCTGCGCCGGGTTGCCTTGCGCGAGTATGTCAGCGCGCACCGGTTCGACGGTGCCATCGAACCGGTCATCGGGGCGCTGCGCGACGGATCGGTGCGGGAAATCCTGACCGAGATCTGGCCCTATCATGCCGACGTCGCCCGCAAGTCCGGACTGGAGCTGATCATGTATGAGGGCGGCAGTCATGTCACCGCCCATGGCGATACGGTGAACGACGACCGGCTGACCGGGTTTTTCACCATGCTCAACTACACACCACAGATGGCGGCGCTGTACGGCGACCTGTTGACCGGCTGGAGCGCGGCGGGTGGGCACCTTTTCAACGCCTTTGTCGATGTCGCGGCCCCCGGCAAATGGGGCAGCTGGGGGGCGCTGCGGCACTTGAGCGATGCCAATCCGCGCTGGGACGCGCTGATGGCCTTTGACGTCGCCGCGCCGGATGGTTGGGAACACCGGGACGCCGCTGCTTTCGCGGACGGTGTGCTGCTGTATTCCGGCGCGGTTGCCGCTCGGCTGGAGGGCACCGCGCAAGAGGATATCCTGATCGGCGGACCTGGTGCGGATACGCTGGTCTCGGGGGGCGGTGCGGATCACCTGAACGGCGCCGAGGGGCAGGATCTGGCGATCCTGCCGGGGCAGCCGTCTGATTACGAGATCACCACGGACGGTGCACGTACGCTGGCCCGCGGCCCGGACGGCGTGACCACCCTGATGCATATCGAAGCCGTGCAGTTTGCAGGAGCTAAGCCTGACGGGCAGTGATGCCGCCGGAGGCGCCATTCGGGACGGGAGCGGCCACCCGGGCGATTTCGGCCGCAAGCGCCGCCGCGCCGGCCTTTGTGGTAAATCGGGCCTCGATCCGCGCCCGGCCGCCTGCCGACAGGCGCACCGCAGAGTCGGGGTCGTTGGCCAGATCGCGGATCGCCTGGGCCATGGCGCGGGGATTGCGCGGCGGCACGAGTTTTCCCGACACCGCATCGACGATCAGTTCCGGCACGCCGCCGGCCTCGGTGCCGATGGTGGGCACAGCGCAGGCCATTGCCTCCATGTAGGCGACACCCAAAGGTTCGTGCCAGCTGGCAAGCGCAAAGACATGGGCTTCGAAAAGCTTGTCACGCACTGTGTCGGCGCTGACGGCGCCCAGCAGTTTGACATGGTCGCGCAGATGCAGATCCTTGAGCGTCTTTTCCAGCACCGGGCGATACCCCGTGCCGCCGGCATCATCCTCGCCGGCAATTTCAAGCCGCACGTCCACGCCCTGATCCAGCAGCAGCCGCATGGCCTGCATCAGGTCCTGATGCCCCTTGACCACATTCAGCCGCCCGCAGCTGAACACCTTGACCGGCTTGCCGTGCACGGGCGGCACATAAGGCGCGGGACGGCGCAGAACGTCGATGTCCACCCCCATCGGCTGCACCACCAGCCGGTCGGGCAAATACCCGGCAAGCGACTCCTGCACCTCTGCCAGAAGCTGCTCGGTGATGATGGTGGCAAAGGCGGCGCGCTGCCATTTGAAGCGCTGGCCGGGGCCGTAATCCGACAGCGGACCGTGCAGGGTCAGCGAATAGGACGGCCCCCCCATGCGCTGTGCCAGGGCCGCGATGATCGCCGCCCGGCCGCAGGAGTGCACATGGACGTGGTCGAGCTCCTGCGCCCGCGCGTGGTGCAGCAGTTGCTGGGCTGCCGACAGGGTCAGCGTCACGTCCCTGGCGAATGTCGCCCCCCCCTGCGCCATCCAGAGCGGCAGGCCGCGCGGTGTCAGGCGACCGATCGCGGCGAACATGGCCGACACGTCGGGCTTGCCCAGATAGGTCGTGCGCGCGATCGCCTCTTGTGACCAGCCATGCGAAATCAGCTTGTGCGGCGGCAGCGTCGTCGACAGAATGTCGACGTGGTGACCCAGAGCCTGGAGCGCCTGAATTTCACGCCAAAAAAAGATGTGGGTCTGTCCCGGAAATTGCGGCACAAGATACCCGATCCGCAAAGGATGTCCCAAACCGTCGGCCTCTGATGATTTCCCGCCGCAGCAGCGCGACATCTGGTGACAAATTTTAGACGTTTTCATCATTTGGCCATAGTTAGCAGTCATGGCGATGCGCGGGAGGCAGTGAATTTTTAGAATGTGTGGCCCGTTTGGTACGATCCATGAATGATCCCCTTGCCGACAGAGTCCCGTTGCTGTCCGTCATCCTGCCTGCCAGCAACGAAGAAGCCCTGATCGGGGCCTGTCTCGGGGCGGTCCTGGCCACGGACTGGAGCGCCCCGTTCGAGGTGGTCGTGGTCGCCAACGGCTGCCGGGATCGCACGGTTTCCGTGGCGCGGGCGATGGCGTCGGACTTTGCCGCACGCGGGTGCGCGCTTCGGGTGCTCGACCTGGCAGCGGGTGGCAAACTTGGTGCGCTCAATGCCGGTGACGCCGCCGCGCGCGCCGATGTCAGGGTCTATCTGGATGCCGACGTGATCCTGGGGCGGCGGGTTCTGCCCGAGCTGCATGCCGCTTTGGACGCGGCGGCGCCGCGTTATGCCAGCGGCACGGTCCGCATTCCGCGGCCAGAGACACTGGCCAGCCGCGCCTATGCACGGATCTATACCCAGGTGCCCTTCATGACTCATGGCGTTCCGGGCTGCGGGTTGTTCGCGACAAACGCGGCGGGTCGGGCCCGCTGGGGTGACTGGCCCGACATCATCTCGGACGACACCTTTGTGCGGTTGAACTTTGCGCCCGGCGAACGGCACGAAGTGGCGGCCGCATACGACTGGCCGCTGGTAGAGGGCTGGTCCAATCTGGTGCGGGTCCGGCGCCGTCAGGACATCGGAGTTCGGGAGGTGGCAAAGCTCTATCCCGAGCTGATGCGCAACGACGACAAGCCGGCGTTTCCGATCCGGCGCAAGATTGCGCTTGCCCTGCGCGATCCCCTGGGGTTTGCCGTCTATGCGGGTGTCGCCCTTCTGGTGCGGCTGACCCCTGGGCAGGCCGCCGATTGGAGCCGAGGAAGATGAGCGCAGTCCTGTTTGCCAAGTTCAGCGGCACGTCCCTGACGGCCCGCGCGCTGCGCAGTTCGTTTCTGACGCTGGGCGGCTTTGGCTTCAGCCAGATCGTGCGGCTGGCCTCGAACCTGATCCTCACGCGGCTGCTGTTTCCCGAGGCCTTCGGGATGATGGCGCTGGTGATGGTGGTGATGCAGGGACTGATGAATTTCTCGGACGTCGGTGTCACCCCCGCCATCATGCAGAGCAAGCGGGGCGACGACAGGGATTTTCTTGACACCGCCTGGACCATTCAGGTGGTGCGCGGTTTCTGCCTCTGGGCGGTTGCCTGTCTGCTGGCCTGGCCGATGTCGCTGTTTTACGACGAACCGCTGCTGATGTGGATCGTGCCGGTGTCGGCGGTGACGCTGATCATCGCCGGGTTCAACCCGACGCGGCTGGACACCGCCAACCGGCACCTGATGCTGGGCCGGGTGACGTTCCTGGACGTGTTTGTCCAGCTGTCCGGCGTGGTCAGCGCGGTGCTGCTGGCCTGGACCACCGGATCGGTCTGGGCACTGGTGATCAGCGGCCTCATCAGCCAGACGGTTCAGCTGGTGCTTTATACCCGGTTCCTGCCCGGCGATCACAACCGCCTGCGCTGGGAACGTGCGGCGGCGGACGAGTTGATCAATTTCGGCAAGTGGATCTTTCTGTCCACCGTCTGCGGCTTTTTCATCAGCCAGGGTGACAAGATCATCGTCGGAAAATACCTGCCGCTCGACCTCTTCGGGGTCTATAACATCGGCTATTTCCTGGCGAGCTTTCCGCTGCTTCTCGGGGGCATGATGACCCGCAAGGTTCTGATCCCGATTTACCGCGAACGCCCGCCGCGCGACAGCCGCCGCAACTTCATCGAGCTGCGCAAGATGCGCTGTGTGGTCACCGGTGCGCTGCTGCTGCTGGTCGCGGTGTTTGCCACGCTGGGGGTCTGGCTGGTCGAGGTCATGTATGATGCCCGCTATGCCGCAGCCGGGGCCATCGTGGTGGTGCTGGCCTGCATGCAGATGCCGCAGATCCTTGTCCTGACCTATGATCAGGCGGCGCTGGCGGCGGGGGATTCACGGCGGTTCTTTGTGCTGGCGCTGGCCCGCGCGACGCTGATGGTCGCCTGCCTGCTGGTCGGACTCGAGTTCGCCGGGCTGATCGGTGCCGTGGTCGCGCAGGGGGTGGCCACGGTGCTGGCGTACCCGGTGGTGGTCTGGCTGTCACTGCGCACCGGCGCCTGGGACCCGCTGCATGATCTGGGATTTGCCGTGGCCGGCGCGGCACTGGCGGCCGGGGCGCTGTGGTGGAACTGGTCCGCAGTCATCGCATTGGCCGGGGCGGCGGCCTGAGCAGGGCCAGACCGGGTGGCCCCGACAATGCCGCCGTTCGGCGGTATTGTCGGGGCGCGGGAAACAGCGGCAGCGCGAATGCCGCGAAAATCGGGCTTTATTGCGGGGATGTCTAAAATCTGCCGCAATTCATCCCCATTTCCGGACTATCCGGGCAGTGTTTACGAGGCGGGATTGTGTATATGTCGGCAGATCTGGAACAGGCGACTTCAGGTGATACGGACATCGCTATCGTCGGCATGGCCGCCCACCTGCCAGGCGCCGCCAACATCGCCGAATACTGGCGCAATCTGCGCGACGGAGTCTCGTCGATCCGGCGCCTTTCCGAAGAGGACCTGCGCGACGCCGGGGAATCGCCCGGGCTGATCCGACACAAGAATTATGTCCCCTTTGCGGCGCCGCTGGACGGGTTCGAGCTGTTTGATGCCGAGTTCTTCGGCTTCAGTCCGAAAGAAGCGGCTATCATGGACCCGCAGCACCGCCAGTTTCTGGAAACCGCCTGGGAGGCGCTGGAAAACGCCGGGCATGTGCCGGACAATTTCGACGGCTCGGTGGGCGTCTTTGCCGGCTGCGGCATGGGCAGCTACTTCTACTTCAATGTCTGCTCGAACCCGGATCTGGTGGACAACACCGGGATGTTCCTGCTGCGCCACACCGGCAATGACAAGGATTTCATGACCACCCGGGCCAGTCATGTGTTCGACCTGCACGGCCCGTCGATCAACCTTCAGACCGCCTGTTCGACCTCGCTGGTGGCCACCCATTACGCTGCGCAGGCGCTGCTGAACGGCGAATGTGACATGGCACTGGCGGGGGGCGTGACCATCGAACTGCCACAGGGCCGCGGTTATCTCTACAAGGAAAACGAGATTCTGTCGCCGGACGGCGCCTGCCACGCCTTTGACCATCGGGCGCAGGGCACGGTCTTTGGGTCGGGTGCGGGTGTGGTGGTGTTGCGCCGACTGGCCGACGCCGTGGCCGACGGCGACCACATCTGGGCGGTGATCAAGGGGACGGCGGTCAACAATGACGGCGCGGCCAAGGCGGGTTACCTTGCGCCGTCGGTCGACGGTCAGGCGCAGGCGATTGCCGAGGCGCAGGCCGTGGCGGGGGTGAGTGCCGACACGGTGGATTATGTCGAATGCCATGGCACCGGCACCTATCTCGGCGACCCGATCGAGGTGGCCGCCCTGACCCAGGCCTTCCGCGAAACCACCGACGCTGCGGATTTCTGCCGCCTTGGCTCGGTCAAGACCAACATCGGTCACCTTGACACGGCCGCCGGCGTGGCCTCGTTGATCAAGACCAGTCTGGCGCTGCACAACCGCCAGATGCCACCCTCGCTGGGCTATGAGGCGCCGAACCCGGCGATTGCCTTTGACGGATCGCCGTTTCGCGTCAACGACCGGCTGTCCGACTGGCCGCGCCGCGGCGGTCCGCGCCGCGCCGGCGTCAACAGTCTCGGGGTTGGCGGCACCAACGCCCATGCCGTGCTGCAAGAGGCGCCCGACCGCGCCGCGTCAGAGGCCAGCGACTGGCCCTTTCAGATCCTGACCCTGTCGGGGCGCAGCAAGCAGGCGCTGGACGACAATGCCCGCCGTCTTTCGGCGCATCTGCGCGCCAACCCGGACCAGCCGCTGGCCGATGTGGCCTTTACGCTCAAGGAAGGGCGCCGCGCCTTTGAAAAGCGCCGGATCATCGTCGCGGAAACGGCGCAGGAGGCCGCGCGCCTGCTGGATGAGGACACCCCGCGCCGGGTTCACAGCCACAGCGCGCTGGATGCGCCTGACGTCGCCTTCCTGTTTCCCGGCGGGGGGGCGCAATACGTCGGCATGGCCCGGGATCTGTATGAAACCGAGCCGGTCTTTGCCGATTGGATGGATCGCGGTCTCGAGGTTCTGGCCGAGATTGACGACGCCGATATCCGCGGCCTCTGGCTGCCCGCAGAAGAGGACCGCCAGCAGGCGGATGCCGCCCTGACGCGGCCCTCGCTGCAACTGCCGCTGATCATGATCGTCGAATATGCGCTGGCCCGGCTCTGGATGAGCTGGGGCGTTCAGCCGGCCGCTCTTGCCGGGCATTCCATGGGCGAAAACACCGCCGCCTGCGTGGCCGGCGTGCTGTCGTTCGAGGATTGCATCGGCCTTGTCCACCTGCGCGGACGGCTGTTTGATACCGTGCCTGCGGGTGGCATGCTTTCGGTCGGACTTCCGGCGGACCGGCTGCGCCCGATGCTCGGGGACGATCTGGACCTCGGGGCCGTCAATGCGCCCGAGCTCAGTGTCGCATCGGGGCCTCAGGCCGCGCTGGACGCGCTTGAGGAACAGCTGAAGGCGCAGGATATCGAGTGTCGGCGTATCCCCATCGACATTGCCGCGCATTCGCGGATGCTGGCCCCGATCCTGCATGAATTCCGGGCCTATCTTCTGTCCATCGACCTGAGCCCGCCAAGGATCCCGCTGACATCCAACCGCACCGGACTGATGATGACCGACGCCCAGGCCACCAGCCCGGACTACTGGGTCGAACACCTGCGCGGCACGGTGCATTTTGCCGACTGCATCGGCGCACTTGCGCAGGACAACCGCATCTTTCTCGAGGTGGGACCGGGCAAGGCGCTGTCCGCGCTGGCCCGCCAGCACGGTGCGGTGCCGGGGCAGCAGGTGCTGTCGTCGCTGCGCCACCCGGACGAGGATATCAGCGACGACCGGTATCACCTTGAAACCCTTGGCCGCCTCTGGGCACTGGGCGCCGATGTCGACTGGACACAGATCTGGGGTACGGCGCGGCGGAACCGTGTGCCGCTGCCGACCTATGCCTTTCAGCGGGCCCCCTATTTCATCGAACCCGGCACGGCGCAGACCGAAGCCGCGCCGCAATACCTGATGCGCAGCGACGATGTCGCCGGGTGGGGCTGGCAGCCGGTCTGGCGCCCCCGCAGCGCCGAGATCGACGTCGATGTCGCGCACAATCTGGCGGATGCAGAGCCGCAGACTTGGCTGATGTTCATGGATGATGCGGGCATCGCGCAGGACTGTGCAGCGCTGTTGCGCGGTGCGGGCCATTCGGTGGTCGAGGTGCGGCCCGGAGACACGTTTTCCTGCCTCGATGACGAGTCCTATGTGATCGCGCCCGAGCGTGGGCGCGAGGGGTATGACCTGCTGGTGCAGGACATGCAGGCGCGCGGCCACGTGCCGACGCGGATCGCGCATTTCTGGATGGTCACCCGCGACGAATCCCATCGCCCGGGCTCCAGCTTTTTCCACCGGGTGCAGGAGCAGGGGTTCTATTCCCTGCTGTTTCTGGCGCAGGCCGTCGCCGACGAAAACCTGCCGCGTCCGCTGCATCTGTCAGTGATCACTAACGGCGCCGCGCAGGTTCGGGATGAACCGCTGCCGTATCCGTCGAAGTCCACCATCGCGGGCCCGGCCCGGGTGATCCCGCGGGAGCTGCCGGGGCTCACTGTCTCCACGCTTGATGTCGTCCTGCCACAACGGAAACAGGCGCGGTTCTGGAACGCCGACGGCGCAATGCGGGCGCTGGAGACCGCGCGGCGGGCACTCTGCCATCAGGTTCTCGAAGATCTGCTCTCGGCACCGGCGGACCGGATCGCCGCGCAGCGCGACCGCCGGTTCGAATGTGTCATGCGCCCGCTGCGTCTGAGCGCGACACAGATGCCGGTGTTCGTGCAGGGCACCTACCTCATCACCGGCGGATTCGGCGGAATCGGCCTGACACTGGCCAAGAACTTTGCCCGGGCCGGGGCCAACCTGATCCTGGTCGCGCGCCATGACCTGCCCGCGCGCAGGCTCTGGCCCGACTACCTTTCCCGGCACGCGCCGCAGGATACCATCGCCCGCCGCATCCGGGCGGTGCAGATGCTGGAAGAGGCCGGCGCCACGGTGATGTCGGCGGCGGCCGATGTCTGCAACCTCGACCAGATGCGGCGCGTCCTGGACGACGGGACCAGGCGTTTCGGGCCGATCACCGGCGTCATTCACGGCGCCGGGGTGATCGCGGATGCACCGCTGCTGACCAAATCCCCGGCTTCGGTCGAGGATGTGTTCACACCCAAGATCCACGGCGTCGAAGTGCTGGATCAGCTGTTCCCCGACGGCACGCTGGAGTGGATGGCGCTGTTCGCCTCGTCCTCGACCGTGACCGCGCCTGCCGGACAGGTGGATTACGTCGCCGCCAACGAATATCTCAATGCCTTCGCCCGGGCACGGGCCGGCGGCCGGACCCGGGTCACGGCGATCAACTGGGGCATCTGGAACGAGGTCGGCATGGCCGCAGAAGCGGTTGCGGCCCGTTCCGGTGAAATCCCGAAGGCACCGGTGGCCGACGCCGGTGTGCCGCTGCTTGATCAGGCGACCTTTGACGATGCGGGGCACCGGCTGTTCACTGCGCGCTACAGTGCTGACGACTGGATCATCGACGAACACCGCACCGCCCAGGGCGATGCCCTGCTGCCCGGCACCGGTTATCTGACGCTGGCCGCCCACGCGTTGAAGGCGCAGCGGGAAACCGGCGCGTTCGAAATCCGGGATCTGACCTTTCTGCGCCCGCTGATGGTGCCCGGCGACGGGACCCGTGACATCCGGCTGCGGCTGAAACGCGGTGACGCCGGTTACGGGTTCGAGGTGCTGGGCGACGTCGTCCATCAGGGACGGCCCGGCCATGTCCTGACCGCCGAGGCGACGCTGGCTCTTGTGCCGCTGCCACAGCCCGCGCGGCTGGACCTGCCCGGCATCCGCAAACGTTGCGGGTCCGCCCAGCACGCCGCCGACGGCGGCAAGTTGCGGACCGCGCAGGAAGTGCATCTGAAATTCGGTCCGCGCTGGCGGGTTCTGGACACCCGCGCACTGGGGCAGGGCGAAGGTATCGTCGATCTGTCGCTGCCCCTGGCGGCGCAGGACGACACGGATTACCTGCTGCACCCGGCGCTGATGGACATCGCCACCGGCTGGGCGATGGAACTGATCCCGGATTACACGCCGACTCATCTCTGGGTGCCGGTGTCCTATACCCGGGTCCGGGTCCATCACCCGCTGCCCGCGCGCATCGTCAGCTGGGTGCGCAGCGCCGCCGAGAACCGCAGCGATGGCGAGAGCGCCAGCTTCGACATCACTCTTGCCACCCCCGACGGCACCGTCTGTGTCGAGATCCTGGGGTTTTCCATCCGCCGACTGGCCGACAGCAGCATCCTGCGCGCCGCGCCGCGCCTGACCAGTGCCGAGGTCGAATTCGACACTCCGGTGAATGGCCAGAGCCAGCCGCTGTCCCCGGCCGAGGAGCGGCTGCAACACAACCTGTCACAGGGGATCCTGCCGGCAGAGGGTGCCGAGGCTTTTGCCCGCGCTCTGTCGCTGGGCCTGCCGCAGGTCGTGGTATCGTCGATGGATATCGATGCGCTGACCCGCCAGACCGCGAAGTCCACCGAGGCAACGGGCGCCACGCAAAAGTTTGACCGCCCGCAGCTGGACGGCGATTATGCGGCCCCGGAGACGGACATCGAGCGCCAGTTGGCAGGCTTCTGGCAAGACCTGCTCGGGGTGTCGGACCCAGGGGTCGAGGACAGCTTTTTTGACCTCGGGGGTCACTCCCTGATCGCCGTGCGGCTGTTTTCCATGGTGAAAAAGGCCTATCGCATCGAATTTCCGATCTCGATCCTGTTCGAGGCGCCGACCATCCGCAAATGCGCTGCGCTGATCGCCGAGCGGACAGGGGCAAGCAATGACGCGGGAGCAGCGCCCAGGGCCACCGGGCCGGAACGCCGGTACAAACATCTTGTGGCGATGCATGACGGCGAAGGCGGGGCGCGGACGCCGTTCTTCCTGGTCGCGGGGATGTTCGGTAATGTTCTGAACCTGCGGCACCTGGCGCATCTGCTGGGCGCCGACCGGCCGTTCTATGGTCTGCAGGCGCGTGGGCTCTATGGGGATGAGGCCCCGCATCAGAGCCTGGCCGCGGCCGCGCGCGACTACATCGCCGAAATGAAGCAGGTGCAGCCTCAGGGCCCGTATCTTCTGGGCGGCTTCTCGGGCGGCGGCATCACTGCCTATGAAATCGCTCAGCAGCTGGAAGCGATGGGCGACGCCGTGTCGCTGGTCGTGCTGCTGGACACGCCGCTGCCGCAACGCCGCCCGCTGAGCCGCAGGGACAGGATGCTGATCCAGCTGCACGAAATTCGCCGCAAGGGCGTGACCTACCCCTTTGTCTGGGCCCGCAACCGGATTCGCTGGGAAATTGCCAAACGGCGCGGCACCCCCGGCCAGACCGACACCCAGCACAGCTTTCACAATGCCGAAATCGAGGCTGCGTTCCTTTCTGCCGTGGCGCAGTACAGGATGCGCCCGTGGGATGGCCGGCTGGTGCTGTTCCGTCCACCGCAGCACGGCACCTGGACCGTGTCCGGAGGCCGGCTTGTCGACAGTCAGCGCGCCTATGTGCTGTCGGACAACGACTGGGGCCAGTATGTGCCCGGCGTTGATGTGCACGAAGTGCCCGGCGATCATGACAGCATGGTGCTGGAGCCCAACGTCCGGGTGCTGGCAAGCCTGATGAAAGAGGCGATCCTGACGGCCGAGGCCGCGTTTGACCACAAGGGTGAGGTATTGCAATTCCCCGCCCGCGCGGCAGAATAGCCCATGTCAAAGCCCCGTGTCCTGACCATCGTGCTGAATTACCGCACCGCAGAGATGACACTGCGGTCGGTTCAGGCCGCCTGGCGGGAAATGGCAGGGCTCGACGGCGAGATCATCGTCGTCGACAACGACTCGCAGGACGGTTCCTTTGAAACGCTGCAATCCGGTCTGCGCGCCCCCTGGGCGCAGGGCGCTCCGATCCGCCTGGTCGCATCCGCTGTCAACGGCGGCTTCGGTGCGGGCAACAATGTGGGGATTCGTGCAGGTCTCGGTGACGGCAGCCACCCGGATTATGTCTATATCCTGAACTCCGACGCCTTTCCCGGTCCCGGTGCGATCCGGCGGCTGATCGACCATCTCGAAACCCACCCGGAGGCCGGGTTTGCCGGCAGCTACATCCACGGCCCCGAAGGCGATGCGCATGTGACCGCCTTCCGCTTTCCCTCGATCCTGTCCGAGCTGGAAGGTGCCGCCCGCCTTGGTCCGGTCTCGCGTCTGCTGGAGCGTCACAAGGTGCCGCTGGGGGTGCCGGACACCACGCGGCGGGTCGACTGGCTCGCCGGGGCGTCGTTGCTGATGCGCCACGACGTGCTCGACCGGATCGGGCTGTTTGACGAGTGCTTCTTTCTGTATTTCGAGGAAACCGACCTGTGTCTGCGGGCCGCCCGCGCCGGATTTCAGACGCATTATGTCCGCGACAGCCACGTCGCACATATCGGTTCGGTCTCGACCGGGATGAAGACCTGGACCCGGATGCCCGGCTACTGGTTCGACAGCCGCTGGCACTATTTCTCGAAGAACCACGGCCGCGGCTATGCCGCACTGGCGACGCTCGCCCATCTCGGCGGTGGTCTGCTCTGGCGGGTGCGGCGGCTGGTCCAGCAGAAGCCCGCCGCCGATCCGCCAAAATTCTTGCGCAGCCTGTTGATCCATGACCTCGCATTTCTGTTGCGGCGCCCCGCCGCGACCGGGAAGTTCCAAGGCCCTGCGGCCCGGACGGTGATCGGGGCCAAAGCGGAGTGATAACCATGACCCCCATGACCTGTGTTGTGATCGGCAATGAATCCCTGCTGGTGCAGTGTTGCGAAAAGCTGCTGGAGCGTGGCCACGCAATCGCCGCCGTGGTGACCCGCAACCCGGAAATCGCCCTCTGGGCGCAGGGCCGCGATCTGCGCAGCGTCGCGCCCGGTCCCGGTCTGGCCCGGCGCCTGCCGGATGCGCCGTTCGACTGGCTGCTCAGCATCGCCAACCTTGATATCCTGCCCGCCGATGTTCTGAGCCGCCCGGTGCGCGGAGCGGTCAACTTTCACGATGGTCCGCTGCCGCGCCATGCCGGGCTCAATGCGCCGCTGTGGGCACTGATCGAAGGCGAAACACGTCACGGCATCACCTGGCACATGATCAGCGGCGGCGTGGACGAGGGCGATGTCCTGACCCGGCGCGGCTTTGACATTGCGGATACCGACACCGCGCTGACCCTGAACGCCAAGTGTTTCGAGGCTGCGATCGACTCTTTCGGCGAGCTGATCGACCAGCTTGAAACCGGCAACCCCCAGCGGTGTCCGCAGGATCCGAGCCAGCGCCGCCTGCACGCATTGGCCGACCGTCCGGCGCATGGCGGCTGCCTTGACTTCACCCGCCCCGCCCGCGAACTCGAACGCCTGGTACGGGCGCTGGATCACGGACGTTACTGGAACCCGCTCTGTACCGCCAAGTTCTGGATCGACGGCAGGTTCTGGCATGTCGGCGCGGCGCAGACCGGCACCGAAATCGGCGCGCCCGGCACGGTGCTTGCCGTCACTTCGGACCGGCTGACACTGGCCTGTGGCACGGGATCCCTGATCCTAAGCGACCTGCGGCACCGGGATGGCACGCCCGCCGATCCGGCGCAGGTCTGCGCCGTCGGTGATCTGGCCGGCCTGCCGGAAACAGGCGACCTGCGCGCGGTGGCGCAGAACGACAGGTTCTGGCGCGCCGGGCTGGCGGACCTGCTGCCGGTCGAACTCGCCGGCGCGGCGACAACCGATGCCCCGGCCCGACCCCAGAGCCTGCGGCTTTCGGGTGTCAGCGCCGAGGTGGTGGCGATCTGGGCCGCGCGGCAGGGTGACAGCGTCGGCTGCGCCATCGCCTACGCGGACGCCGCGCTGTCAGACCTGTCGCGCTCCGGCCTGGTCCTGCCCTGGGTGCCGGTGCGCCTGCCCGGGGCCGCCACAGTCACGGATTTCCGCGAGGGGCTGACACAGGCGATTGACGGCGTGAAACGACGCGCGGGCATTGCCGCGGATCTGCCGCTGCGCGACCCGGCGCTGGGCTGGCCCGCGACCCCGGACATCGGCCTGTCCGAGGGCGGCGGAATGATCGCGGGCACGGTTGTGACCATCGCGCCGGACACGGGCCTGCTCTGGTTCGACGCGGCCAGACTGGCGCCGGACCACGCCGCGCTAGTTGCCGCGCGGCTCGAATTCCTTGCGGCGCAGCTTTGCTCGGACACTGATCTTGCGACCCTGAGCCTGCTGCCCGAGGCCGAACGGGATCTGGTGCTCAACCGCTGGAACGTGACCGACACCGAGGTTGCGCCGCAGACCATGCACCGCCTGTTCGAAGCCCAGGTCGCCCGCACCCCCGAGGCTCCGGCCCTGGTGTTCGAGGGCACGACGCTGAGCTATGCACAGCTCAACGCCCGCGCCAACCGGGCCGCGCATGTGCTGATGCAGATGGGTGTGACACCCGACACCGTTGTCGGCCTCTGCTGCCGCCGCTCCATCGACCTGATGGTTGCCGCTCTGGCGATCCTCAAGGCCGGGGGGGCCTATCTGCCGATGGATCCATCCTATCCGGCCGACCGCCTGGCGCATTTCATCGCCGACAGCGGCGCACCGGTCATCGTCACGCAGTCCGCGCTGGTCGCCCAATTGCCGCCGCAGGACGCGCAGCACTTGCTGATCGACCGCGATCCGCGTCTGGACACAGCGCCCGAGACCAACCTGCCAGAGACCAGCACCCCGGACCACCTGGCCTACCTGATCTATACCTCCGGCTCGACCGGCACGCCCAAGGGCGTGATGATCGAGCACCGCAATGTTGCCAATTTCTATGCCGGGATGGATGCCTGCGTGGCCGAGCCCGGCGGCACCTGGCTGGCGGTCACCAGCCTGTCCTTCGACATCTCGGTGCTGGAACTGTTCTACACCACCGCACGTGGGTTCAAGGTCGTGCTGACCTCGGATGAAGATCGCGGGCTGATCTCGAACGGGCCGCTGCCGACATCCGGCGGCATGGAATTTTCGCTGTACTACTGGGGCAGCGACGACGGCCCCGGACGTGACAAGTACCGCCTGCTGCTGGAAGGGTCGAAGTTCGGCGACCAGAACGGGTTCTGTGCCGTCTGGACGCCGGAACGCCACTTTCATGCCTTTGGCGGTCTCTATCCCAATCCGTCCGTCACCGGCGCCGCCGTGGCTGCCGTGACCCGGAACATCGGTGTGCGCGGCGGCAGCTGTGTCGCGCCGTTGCACCACCCGGCCCGGATTGCCGAGGAATGGGCCGTCATCGACAACCTGACCGGCGGTCGGGCCGGCATGGCCATTGCCTCGGGCTGGCAGCCCGACGATTTTGTCCTGCGCCCCGAGAACACGCCGCCGGAAAACAAGGCCGCGATGATCGAGTCAATCGAGACCGTGCGCAAGCTGTGGCGGGGCGAGGCGGTGGCCTTTCCCAAGCAGGATGGCACCCTGCACGAAGTGGTGACACAGCCGCGTCCGGTGTCCAGGGAACTGCCGGTCTGGGTGACCACTGCCGGCAATCCCGACACCTGGAAAGAGGCCGGTAATCTGGGGTGCAATGTTCTCACCCACCTGCTGGGCCAGACGGTTGAGGAGGTCGCGGGCAAGATCACACTCTATCACGCTGCGCTGCGCGCGGCAGGCCACGACCCAAAGGACCACAGCGTCACCCTGATGCTGCACAGCTATCTTGCCGGGACACGCGAGGAGGCCAAAGAGATCGCCCGCGAGCCGATGAAGAATTACCTGCGCTCGGCGGCCGGTCTGATCAAGCAATATGCCTGGGCCTTCCCGGCGTTCAAGAAACCCGAAGGGGTGACAAACCCGTTCCAGCTTGACCTTGGATCGCTGGAACCGGAGGAGATGGACGGTATTCTGGATTTTGCCTTCGAACGCTATTTCAACGACTCCGGCCTGTTCGGCACTGTCGAGGATGCGCTGGAGCGCACAGAAGCGTTGAAAAAGATCGGTGTGACCGAGATCGCCTGCCTGATTGACTACGGCATTGCCACCGACACCGTGCTTGAGGGGCTGAAGCCGCTGGCGGAGGTGCTGCGCCGTGCCAACCTGAACCGCTCGCTGCCCGACGACGACCATTCGATCGCGGCGCAGATCCTGCGGCATGAGGTGACGCATCTGCAATGCACGCCGTCGATGGCCCGGATGATCGCGATGAATGACGAGGCGCGTTTCGCGCTGGGCCGGGTCAGGCACCTGTTTCTGGGCGGCGAACCGCTTCCCGGCGCGCTGGTGGCGGAATTCGCCAAACTCACCGATGCCAGCATGACGAACATGTACGGCCCGACCGAGACGACAATCTGGTCCTCGGTGGAACCGGCAGCACCGCAGGACGGCGTGGTCAACATCGGCCGCCCCATAGCCAATACACAGCTTTACGTGCTCGATGCGGCGCGGAACCCCGTGGCCGTCGGCACCCCCGGCGAGCTTTGGATCGGCGGTGACGGTGTGACGCGCGGCTACTGGAACCGGGACGAACTGACCGCGGAACGCTTTTTGCCCAATCCGTTTCATTCCGGGCGGATGTACCGCACCGGCGATCTGGTCCGCCGTCGCGCCGACGGCCGCATAGACTTTGTCGGGCGCGTCGATTTTCAGATCAAGCTGCGCGGCCACCGGATCGAGCTGGGCGAAATCGAGGCCGCGATGGAGTCCCGTTCCGCGATCCGCCAGGCGGTGGTTTCGGCCCGCGAGGATACGCCCGGCGACATGCGGCTGGTCGGCTATTACACATCGGACGCGCCGGTCGACGAGACGGCTTTGCGCGCGGCGCTGGGGCAGGGGATGCCGGAGTACATGGTGCCGCAACGGCTGATGCGCCTCGATGCCTTTCCGCTGACGCCGAACAAGAAGGTCGACCGTGGCAACCTGCCAAAGCCGCTGCCAGCCAAGGCCGCCGCGGCGCCGCTGGTCAAGGTCGCCGAAACGGCAGTGCCGCACCCCGCTGCGGGCAAGGGGTCGCCCGACACCGAAGTGCGTATTGCCGCCATCTGGTCTGACGTTCTGGGGGTGCAGGGCATCACCGGGCGCGACAGCTTCTTTGACCTTGGCGGGCATTCCCTGCTGGCGGTTCAGGCGCACCGGATGATCCGCGACAGACTGGGGGCGGCGCAGCTGTCGATCACCGACATCTTCCGGTTCCCGCAGCTTTCGGCGCTGGCCGCACGTGTTGCGACGCTGACTGCAGGGCCCGAAACCGGCAAGGCCCCCGCCGCTGAGCCCGCCGCCGCGAACGACCGGGCTGCCAGCCGCAACGACGCAATGGCCCGGCGGCGCGCCATGCGCGCGCGGCGGAGCGCCTGAGCTATGCCGCTGGATGCTTTGCAGGCCTTGCTGGACGAAGCGCGGGGCGACATCCCGGCCTGGATCTCGATTGCCCTCGCCGACCCTGCCGAACCGCAGGCGCCGCTTTACCCGATCGAAGAGGCCGCCGTTGCCCGGGCGATTGTCACGCGGCGGTCGGAGTTCGCCGCCGGACGGCACGCCGCACGCCGCGCGATGTCCGACCTTGGCCACCCGCCAGAGCCGCTGCCGATGGGCGAAGACCGCGCACCTGTCTGGCCGGCCGGGCTGACCGGAAGCATCAGCCATATCTCTACGGCCTGCATCGCGATGAGCGCGCGGACCGACCAGGCCCGCGCAATCGGCGTCGATCTGGAAGTTTACCAGGATTTTCCGCCGGAAACCGTGCCCGAGGTCGCCAAACCCCGGGAAACCGCGCTGTTCGACGATCCGAAACTGATTGCCGTCCGCCGGATCTTTTCCGCCAAGGAGGCCGGCTACAAGGCGCAATATGCGCTCAGTCGCACCGTGTTCGGCTTTGACCGTCTGGCCCTGTGCCGTTCACCGCGCGGGGATCTGGCTCTGAAATTCACCAATGACGCACCGCCATTCCGCAAGGGTGACCTGCTGCGCCTGCGGCAGTGGGTTGGTCACGGCCTGATCCTGTCGCTGGTCACGCTTCCGGTGCTGCACAACGCGATTCCAAAGGTGTCCTTCTATCGCTAGAGTGCGACCCGGTCGGCGCCGCGCGCCGCTGTTGTGCCCCAATTTCCCGCCTGCGAATCGCTGCATCGCGTTCATGCATCACGCTGCTCGGCGCCGGTTTCCGGCACGGCCCGTGCACCGGTGACAGCCGTTCCGGACGTGTTTTCCCCGGTCCGCAGACAATCGCGCCATACACTGCCGATTGCAGCGACCTGCGCGTCCGATTGTGGCGCAAATGTGTTCCCGGTCCCGGTTCTGGAAATGAACTGTTTCCAGTAAGATGCCGGAAGGGTCATGGCAAAAATAAGGCAGGCGGACTACATTGTGTCATGAAAGAGGCGCGGTTGCGGCATCTCCCGGTCCAGACCCGGGAATATCGGAACCAGCCGCTTTCTGACGCATCGGGGGGCCTTTGCGGGAGCAAGTGAATGAACCAGTTTCAATCTTTGGGCGAGGTCCTGGCCGCGTTCCGCCGTCGCTTCTTGCTGATGCTCGTCATTGTGGCCCTTGGCTGTGTGCTGTCGCTGAAATTCGCGCTGTCGCAGGACAAGTTGTACGAAGCCGCTGCCGTCGTACAGATCGAAGAGTCGCGGATTCCCGACAGCCTGGCCGGCCCGGCGGCCCAGACCACGGGTTCCGCCCAGCGTGTGCGCCTGATCGAACAGCGTCTGATGGCCCGCGACAACCTCGTCCGCATCATGGAAGAGCACGACCTGTTCAACAAGGATCCCAGCCTTGGCATCAACGAACGGGTCTACCAGATGCGTCAGGCCGCGTCGGTGCAGGAAATCGTGAACGGCGCCCAGAGCTGGCAGCCTGGCGTGACGCCCACCGGTCTGATCATCAAGGTCCGTCTCGACGATGCGCAAAAGGCGGCGGATCTGGCGAATGAACTGATGTATTCGGTGGTAGAGCAGTCGCGCCAGCGCGGTGCCAACCGGGCACGCGACACCAACGACTTCTTCGCGCTCGAAGCCCGCCGCATCGAAGGCGACATCACCGCGATGGAAAGCCGGCTTGCGACGTTCAAGGAAGCCAACTCGGACAGTCTGCCGGCCGGCATCGCCATGCTGCGCGATCAGATGCGGACACTGCAAGAGGCTGACCTGAACCTCGACCAGGAAATCATCACCATCCAGAGCAATGCCGCGCGCCAGCGCGAAGAGGTGCTCGACCGCCAGATCGCATTGCTGCAGGAACAAAAGGCCCTGATCGCGCAGCGTCTGTCAGAGATGGACGCAACCATTGCGGCCGGCCCGGAGGTCGAACGCGAGCTGTCGACGATGGAACGCGAGCTGACCCGCCTGCGCGACCAGTATTCGGTGATCACACGGCGTCAGGCCGAAGCGGAGATGGGCCAGCTGCTTGAAGACCGCCAGCAGTCGGACCGGTTCGAGGTTCTCGAAACCGCGCTGGTGCCGGAATTCCCGGTGTCACGCAGCCGAAAGAAGACAGCGCTGATGGGGGCTGTGGCCAGCGTGCTCGTCGCCATCGCGGCTGGGTTCGTGGCCGAACTGCTGAACCCGGCGATCCGTACGGCGGCACAGATGGAGCGTATGCTGGGCATCCAGCCGGTTGTTTCCATCCCCTACGTGCAGAGCCGTCGCGAGCGGGGCCGCCTGCGCGCATTGTGGCTGACCGGAATTCTGGCACTCCTGGCCGGCCTTTATGCGGCTGTGAAATATGGAGCAAGTCTTGTTCCCCACCTCGGGATGTTCGACCGCTTTCTGCCGCGCAGCACACAGCTGTAATCCGCCCGCGCCGACAACCCGCGCAGGCGAAACGGTCCGATCAGGGTCTGGTCCGGTGTCAGTATTTGTATTTGCGCACTGTCGTGCCTTCGGCCTTGTTCAGGATCACCCCCAGCAGCGGCGTGGAGTCACCAAGGCGACGCTCGACTTCCTTGATCTCGGCCTTCGTGGTCAGACCTCCGCCCACAACCAGAAGCACGCCGTCATATTGGGCCCGGAACGCGATGACATCGTCGAAGTATAGCGCCGGCGGGAGGTCGAAGAGAACCACATCCGGCCGCAGCCTGGCTTCGGTCTCGCGGAGCGCGGCGGCCGTGCGCGGATCCTGCAGCAATTCTGACGCATAGGATTCCGTGGCGCCGTTGAAACCAAAGGCGATGGTGCGCCCGCCGTGGAAGCTATTGGCGCCAAGACGCTGGAAATGTCGCTCCGGCGTGATGTCGCCGCGCAGCAGGTCCCCCATCACGCCGGGATCCTTCACCCCGAAAACCTTGTGCAGACTTGGGTTTCGCAGATCCATATCGACCAGCAAGGTGCGGCAGTTCTCTTGCCGCGACAGGCTGATCGCGAGGTTCGCGGCGGTGAATGTCTTGCCGCAATCCTTGGTCGGCGAGGTGATCGCAACGCGGCGCCACCCATTGTCCGCCAGTGCCTGCAACAAGCGGGTGCGCAGCACGTCAAAGCTTGCATGCGCCGGATCGTGGCGGCTTGCCGTGATGATGCGGTTGCGGTCGAGCAGCCGTTCGTTGACCTGGAACTCGTCCATGCTGGCCCAGATGTCGTCTAGAGACGGTGCCGCTGTGACAGGCGCAGCCTGCCGTGCGCCCAGCGGAAGCGGGCGACGCGTGTGCGGTTTCGACTTCGGCTTGGCCTCGAGGGATCTTTCCGCTGCGGCCTTGTGTTCGGCCTCAAGGCGCCGGACCTGGTCCGAAGTCTGCTGTTGTGCGTGTTTCTCGGCCTCTCTCCGGGCCTGCGCCTCGGCCTCTGACGCCAACTCTGCCGCATGCCGGGCCTTCGCCTGCGCCTGCCGTTGCTGGTCCGCCACCAACTCGGCCTGTGCGCGGGCAGCTTGGCGGTCGGCCTCAATTTGAACCCGGGCCGCCGCCCGTTGCGCCTGGGCCTTTGCCTCTGCCTCGCGCTGGGCCTTTTCGCGGGCGGCACGTTCCTCGGCCTTGCGCTTTGCCTCTGCCGCTGCGGCAGCCTCGGCACGCTCGGCACGCTCGGCCTCGATGCGCTGGGCCTCGGCGCGACGCCGGGCTTCGGCCTCCGCCTCGCGCTGTGCCGTTTCGCGGGCGGCACGTTCCTCGGCCCTGCGCTTTGCCTCTGCCGCTGCGGTGGCCTCGGCACGCTCGGCCTCGATGCGCTGGGCCTCGGCGCGACGCCGGGCTTCGGCCTCTGCCTCGCGCTGTGCCTTTTCGCGGGCGGCAAGTTCTTCGGCCTTGCGCTTTGCCTCTGCCGCGGCCTCGGTGCGCTCGGCCTCGGCACGGATTGCGGAAGACTCGGAGTCGGGTGCGGCGGTCGTCGGACCGGCACTCTCGTCGTAGGGTCGCCGTTTGCGACGGAATTTGCGGCGTTCGATCATGGTCATGCTTCCGTGCTCCGGGTGCGCAGGGGGACCGACGTGCGCGCCGGACACACGCCCCGGACCCGTTGAGGCACTGGGCCATCCCTCTGCATCAGTTCGTTCATATCACGATCGCCTTGAACATGCGCCGTCTTGGGACGGTCCTGTTTCCTGCTCTGCCGACCGAGTTACAGCAGAGAACTTGGGCAGGAATAAGTCGCTGCCGGGGGGATTGTTGACAGAACGACCCCAAACCATCGCCCAAACCCTCAGTAGCCGAAGAGATTGGCGCGCGTGATCGCCTTGTCAATGAAGGCGGCGCGGTCACTTTCCGGCTGCCAGCCCAAAAGTGCCTTGGGGTGGGCATTCACGAAGGGCGAAAAATGCGCGCGGCTCTTCCAGTCGGCAAGCGACGGGCGCACTTCGCCGCTTCGGCGCAGCACCCGGGTCTTGAGCAGATACTTGACCGCGTCCGACGCATAAAAGGCATGAAGGTTGCCGGAACTCACCCGCAGCTTTGCGCCCAGCGTCTGGTGGATGGCGTCGAAGTAATCCCGCGCCGACAGCATCGGTTCGCCGATCAGGTTGAAACTCTGACCCAGTGCGGCGTCGGGTTCGATCATCCGCACCAACCCGTCGGCCACGTCGTCAATCAGGACGAAGGGCAGGATATTGGTCCCGCGGCCCCAGATCCGCACCGCCCCGGCGCCATGCCAGCGCCCGATTCCCCAGTGTTGCAGCGGCCCGCCGGCCCCGACGACGATGCCCGGGCGGGCGATCACCAGAGGCAGGTCGCCTTTGCGGTGCATTTCGGTCAGTTGCCGTTCGCATTCGGCCTTGGAGCGGGCGTAAAGGTTGCGGTCGCGCATGTCGTCGGGAAACCCGGTGGTCTCGGTGATGCTGCGGGCCGGGTCGGACATGTCGTAGCTGGCAATCGTGCCGGTGTAGATCAGGCGCCGTACCCCTGCCGCCTGCGCCGCCTCGGCGATGCCAACCGCGACGCCGACGTCATTTTTCAGCGCGCCGTCCCAGGTCTTGTCCATGGATTTGGCGAGGTTGAACACCACGTCGATGCCCTGCATTGCCCGGCGCAGTGCGTCGCCGTCGTAAAGCGACACGCCCAGGGTTTCGACGCTGTCGGGCAAATCGGGAAAGGGACCGCTGCGCCCGCGGCTCAGCACCCGCACGTCGCGGCCCTCGGCCACCAGTCGCCGGGTCAGCGCGCGACCGATAAAGCCGGTGCCGCCGATCACCATCGCCGTCGGTTTCGGCTGCCGGGTCTGTACTGCCGGTGCGGCGACGCTCAGCGCGTCCTGCGGGGCCAGCGCCAGCGCGTCGTCCAGTGCCTGCATCACCGTCACGGCCCGGCTGCCCGAGAAACGCGGGTCTGCCTCCTGCCCGTTGCGCAGCGGGGCATAGACACCGCTGTTCATGCCGCGAAAGCTCAGGCCGTAGGGCGATTTCGTGTTCAGGGACAGGGCCTGCACCCGGGCGTTGCGCAGCCCCTCGCGCAAATGCTGCCAGCTGTGGTCCAGCTGCCGCCGCAGCGGATTCACCACCAGGTCCGAGGCGTTCTCGCGGTCCAGGATCAGCGTGTCACTGGCATAGTCCAGCCGCGCCCGCGCGGTCGAGCCGCGCACCGTGACCGAGCGGTCATCCATCGTCTCGACCAGCGACAGGGTGAACACCAGATCCACAGCGCCCGCCCGTGCCAGGATGCGCCAGCCCTGCGGCCGCAGGTCGTTTCCCGGCAAGGCGACGGGTTTGGAAAACTCGACCCGGGTGATTTCGGGCGGCCCGAACAGATCGACGGCAAAGCCCATGAGGTGCGGACCCAGTTCCAGCAGCAGGTTTTTGGGTTCGCGCAGCAGCCACAGTCCGAACGGCCCCGATCGCAGCGGCGCCAGCGGGAAACACCAGTTGATTTCCGCCCCCGAGATCCGGCCCAGCTCGCCGCTGGCGATTTTCTCTTTCAGCCGCAGATAGGACGGCATGCCCAGAAAGTTGTGCCCGGCGTGAAACCGCTTGCCCGCCGCCTGTGCGGCGGCTTCGATCTCGCGGGTCTGTCCGGCGCTTTCGGCCACAGGCTTTTCGACCAATACGTGCAGCCCGCCCGCCAGGCACCGGAGCGCCAGTCCGTGGTGCAGGTGTGGCGGGGTCAGGATATGCACCGCATCGCAGACCCCGGCGGCCACAAGATCCTCGACCGAACCGAATGCCTGCGCGCCACAGGCCTCGGCCAGCCCCTGCGCCGCCCCGGTCGAGACATCGCAGACGGCGGTCAAGGTCACGCCCGGAGTCGCCTTCAGCGCATCGGCATGCCAGGTCGCGATATAGCCGGCGCCGATCAGGCCGACGCGTATGGTGTCACTGGACATGATGTCCCCTCTTATTTGTATTCGATGATGCGCATCGGCGCACGGGCCAGACGGCGCAGGTGAAACCGCGCCATGCCCAGCAGATTGGGAAATTTCGACAGCACCAGCAGTACGCCCAGCTTCAGTGCGTCGCCCGGCGGCACGCCGTCACGGCGCAGCCCCTGTACCGAGCGGACATAGTTCAGCTCGTACAGCCCCAGCACCAGCAGTGGCAGCCACCAGACCAGCACACCGGACAACAGGACGGCCAGTGGCAGGGCAAAGCCATAGAACAGTACGCGGCGGCGTTCCGTGACAAAATACTCGGGATGCAGATAGCCGACCTGGGCAAAGCCGTGGCCGGTGCGCACCGCGCGCTGCCACCACTGCCCAAAGCTCTGCATGTCGGCATCATGCCGGGTCATCGCCAGCGGCAGCCGTTCCAGCCGCCAGCCCGCCTTGCGCAGACGGGTGCAGAATTCATCGTCTTCGGCGGCGATCACCGTGGGGTCGAACCCGCCCACCTGCCGGAACGCTGCGGTGCGCACCAGCATGTCGCCGCCACAGGCCAGGATCTCGCCTGCCGGGCGGTGCCATTCCCAGTCGCAGATGCGGTTGTAGGGGGTCGCCCCCGGGTTGATCTCGCTTCGCCAGCCGGTGACCATGCCGACCTGCGGATGTGCCTCGAGATGCGCGCGCCCGGCGTGGATCCAGCCCGGTTCCAGCACGCAATCGCCGTCGATGAACTGCACCAGATCGGGACTGTCGCCTTCGAGCGCCGCGAAACCGGCGTTGCGCGCCCGCGCGGCGGTAAAGGGCTGCGACAGGTCGAGCAGCACCACCTCGGCCCCGGCGGCCCGGGCGGCATCGACGCTGCCATCCCCGGACCCTGAATCCACGTAAATCATCCGCCGGGCCTGACCCTGCACCGCGCCAAGCGCCGCAACCAGCCGGGCGCCCTCGTTCCGTCCGATCAGAACCACGTCGACCGTGCTCATGGCGCTGCCCGCACGGGGCGTTTGCCCGGTGGCTTGCGCCCGGCCGCAGCGGCGCGGAACAGCTCCGACAGCCAGGCTGCCTCGGTTTCGGAATCATAGTCCGTGGCGACCCGCGCCCGGCCCATCTGCCCCATGCGTCGGCGCAGGTCCGCGTCACCCAGCACCCGGAGCAGTGCGTCGCGCAGCGCGGCAGCATCGCCGGGCGCCACCAGCAGGCCGCTTTCACCGTCGCGCACCAGTTCCGGCACCCCGGCGATGCGGGTGGTGACCACCGTCACTTCGGCGGCCATCGCCTCCATCAGCACCACCGGCACCCCTTCGGCAAAGCTGGGCAGCACAAAGATGTCGGTGCTGCGCAGGGCTTCGGTCACTTCCGCCTGCGACCTGTATCCCAGAAATGCGGTCCGCTCCGCCACCCCAAGTGCCTGTGCATGCTGTTCCAGTGCCGCCCGCTCGGGTCCGTCGCCGATCAGGGTCAGCCGCAGGTCGGGACAGGCCGCCGTCAGCCCGGCCAGGGCTTCGAGCAGCACCGGCACGCCCTTGACCCCGGCCAGCCGCCCGACAAACAGCAGCCGGGTGCCGTCGCGGGCACCGGCGCCATAGCGGGCGGGGGACACGGCGCAATGCACCACGGCGAACCGGTCCCAGTGCGCGGGGGCGGCAAAACACATCAGCTGGGCACGGGCAAAGTCGCTGATGCAGGCGACAAAGCTGGCCCGCGCCGCCTTTTCATCGATGCGCCAGTGGTGCGGTTCGAAAAAGATGTCCGGCCCGTGGATGGTAAAGGAATAGCGGATGCCCGACAGTGCACCGGCCAGCATCGCCACGGTGCAGGAGGCCTTGGCGATGTGGTTGTGCAGATGGTCTATGCCCTGTCGCGCGAGTTCGTCGGCCAGCACCCCGGCTTCGGCGAAATAGATCAGCTGATAGACCCGTCCGCGCAGCCCCCTGGGGGCGGTGCGCCAGGCCAGCGCCAGCGCGCGGAAATACCGCCCGGGATCGCGCAGCCAGCGGCCATGTGCCCGCAGGGCCCGTCGCGCGTCCTTCAGCGCCTCGAGCACATGAAAGGTGCCGGCCTGCTCGCTGCGTTGTTCCGGGCCGACCAGATGTTCCGGCCCGGTGCGGCGGATCGAACAGGTCAGCACCTCGTGCCCAAGAGCGCGCAGGCAGGCCACCTCGCGCTGGATGAAGGTGTCCGAGGCGCGCGGATACTCGCCGGTCAGGTAGGCGATCTTTGGCAGGTTCATCGCTCGCCCTCGGCAATTGCCTTGGCGAAAAGAACCTCGAAGGACCGTGCCTGTCGCCCGCCCAGGGTCCGGCGCATCCGGCGGTTCGAGTATTCCAGCGGCATCATCCGCGCCCGCAGCACCGGTTCGCGCAACAGACCCGGCAGCCGGTCCGCCATTGGCGCCAGCGCCCGTGCGACGGGAACCAGCAGTTTCCAGGGCAGGGGGATCATCCGCCGTGGCCAGCCCGAGCGGCGCATTGCCATCAGGAACCGGGAGCGGTCGGGCAGATCGTCGTCCAGAATGTTCAGCGCCTGCACGCCGCCCGGATCGGTGTTCGCGCCCAGAACCAGTGCCCAGCCGACCCGGTTCACATGCACCACCGGAACAGCACCGCTGGTGCCGATTCTCACCAGCAGCGGCCCGAGCCCGACGCCAAGATGCGCATTCCACAACCGGTCGGGCCCGAAGACCGCGCCGGGCCGCATCAGCCAGAGGCCAAAGCCGTCCTGCGCCGCCGCCGCCCGGCACAGATCCTCCTGCGCCAGCTTGCCCGCGACATAGGCGTCGCGCGGGGTGGTCTCGGGCGGGCAGTCCTCGGTCAGGGTCGCGCCGGGCGCCAGCGTCATGGTGTCATAGACCGCGATCGAGCTGACCAGCACCAGCCGCCGCACCTTGCTGCCCTTCATCGCGGCCAGCACCGCGCTGGTGCCGCCCACGGAATCGGCGGTGTGTGCGGCGGCGTCGCCGCCCAGGTGCGCTGCGGCATGGACCACCGCGTCGACGCCGGTCATGGCGTCCCGCAGGATGGTGACGGCATCGGGCGCCGAAAGATCGCAGCGCAGTACGGTGATCCCGCTGTCCCGCGCCCAGATCCGGGGGGGCGAAGACCGGACCACGGCGACCACCGGCAGGCCTTTTTCCCGCGCTTCGCGCACCGTGGCCTGGCCGATGAACCCGGCCGCCCCGGTGATCAGAATCCGGTTCATTTCGCCCATGGCATCGGCTCCATCGGATCGCAGCGGGTGGTCATGGCCTGTGCCCCGGCATGGTCTCCGGCGTTCTGGATCGCCAGGGTCACTTCTGTCAGGTGCAGCGCCATGTCGTTGGACAGCCGACAGGGGCGACCCTCTGACTGTGCGTCCAGCATTTCGGCCGGTCCCAGCATGAAATTCATCGCCGCCGCGCCCCAGCGTCCGACTTTGGGATGGGTTGGTCCCTTCAGCCGCAGCCGACGCGGAAAGGGGTGTTCCAGCAGCCGTCGCCGCAGGGTCAGCCGCCGGGCAAAGCGCACCCTTGCCGCATTGTCCCAGGCCGCATCGACGCTGAGCACGCCTGCGTCGCCGGTGATGCGGATCTGGTGATTGTGCGGCGCGACGATCGAGCAGGTCAGGCGCGTCACCGGGCCGTTTTCAAAAAACAGTGTCGCGACGGAAAAGTCGGGCGCCATCACGCCTTCGGCGGCGTCACACTTGCGCGGCACCACTTCGGCCGAGGCAGCAACAACGGTGCGGACCGATCCGAACCAGGCGATCAGCCACCCGAGGTAGTATCCCGCATGTTCCAGCGTGCAGCCGACCCGGAATTCATCGACATAGGGCCAGGGCGCCCCGGTTTCCGACAGCCATTTGCGGTAGGCCGCCTGCGGGATGAACCCGTCGTCGAGTTCGGCATAGACCAGTCGCGGCGTGCCGGCGATCCCGTGGCGCAATGCATGGCCCAATGTCTGCGCGGCTTCGCCCAGAACCGAGCAGGGGGCGGAGGCAAGCATCAGCCCGCGGTCCGCCGCCAGGGCGTGCAACGCGCGTGCCTGCCCCAGGTCCATGGCCAGCGGCTTTTCCGAATAGACCGACAGGCCGGCCATCAGACAGGCGCGGTTGATGGCGTAATGCGCCGCCGGGTTGGTCAGGTTCAACACAATGCCGTCACGCGGCTGGTCCGCCAGCACGGCGTCCAGACTGGCCTTGGCAGGAAGTTTCCAGTGGCGGCAGAAGGTCGCGAGCCGCGCGCTGTCCTGGTCGTAGACACCACAGACCCTGATCCCCGGCATCACCGCCAGCGAGCGCATGTAGAGATCCGCGACAAAGCCGCAGCCGATCAGGGATATCTGCTTCATGCGCGCGTCCGGGTCCGATGCGGGCGACACCGGTGCACGGTGCAGGGACGGGCCCGCGGGCCCGGGTTCCTGCGGTACAAAGGGATGCCATGAATGTTCGTCATCCTGCCTCGGTTTCTCAGAATCGCGCGCTCCTGCAAGGCCTGTTTTAGACGCAAAAACGTGGCGCGAATTTGTCAGAACATTAGAAACACCTTGGTTTCTGGCCGATCCGGTAGACAATGCAAGACTGTTGCCGGGGATCGTACACAGTTTCGCGCGCAATAACGCATTTCGCTTCTGTGCGCGGGCATCTTTGCGGTAGAAATGTGGCAAGAGAGGGACCATGGATCTTTTTATCAAATCTCAGCGCATCCACATCAACGTGCCCAGCTGGGCCGCTCTTGAGGAACGCGTGGCCGACAGGCTCGCCCGCCGCGAAGGCTTTGCCCTTGCCACCATCAACCTCGATCATCTGGTCAAGCTGCGCACCTCGGACACGTTCCGCGCCGCCTATGCCCGCCACGATCTCGTTGTTGCGGACGGCAATCCGATCGTCTGGATGTCCGAACTGGCCGGCAAGCCGGTCGAGCTGATACCCGGTTCCGACGCGATCCTGCCGCTGGCGCGGATTGCGGCCCGTCAGGGGGTCTCACTGGCGTTGGTCGGCAGCACCGAAGAGTCGCTCTCCGCCTCGTCCGACTATCTGACGGACAAGGTGCCGGGACTGAAGATCGCCGTGCGGGTGTCGCCGCCCTTCGGGTTTGACCCGCAGGGCGCCGCGGCCCGCGATGTGCTGCGCCAGGTCGAGGAGTCGGGCGCCGGTCTGTGCTTTATCGCCCTGGGTGCCCCCAAGCAGGAAATGCTGGCGGCGCTGGGCCGCGAGATCACGCCGGGCGTCGGCTATGCCTCGATCGGCGCCGGTCTCGATTTCTTTGCCGGAACACAGGCGCGGGCGCCGCTCTGGGCGCGGCAGCTGGCCATGGAATGGCTCTGGCGGGCCCTGTCCAGCCCGCGTCGGCTCGGGCCGCGTTACCTGCGCTGCATGGCGATCCTGCCGCGGGAAATGGCCAATGCGCTGATGCAGCGGCTGTCGGCAAGACACACCTGACCCCGGGCACTGCCGTCACGATGCCGCCCCGGGGCGGTGTGCGGCTTATTCCTCGGGGCGCAGCAGCCGCGGCCTTGGCCCGGCACGCAGCAGGACCAGATCGCGCAGGCGTCCTTTCAGGCCCCGGGGCGGCAGGATTTCGCGGTCCTGTTCGAACACGGCGCCGTTCAGTCCGGCCTCGCAGCGCAGCCCCAGTTCGACGCCCCAGCGCGCGGCCAGCGCCGGGTCCAGCCCGTCGCTGATGCCCATGCGGGTGCGCAGCATTCCGGGCATCCAGTCGCCGATCACGATGCCGGGAAACCTGTCACCCAGATCCGCCACCAACGCCCGGGTCAGAACCCGTGCCGCGCCCTTGGACACCGCATAGGCGGATGAGGTCGGCAGCGGTGCAATATCCGCAAATGTCGCGACATTGACGATGCGCCCGCGCCCGCGTTCGACCATGCCCGCCAGCGCGGCGTGTGAACAGGCGACCATCCCGCCGAGATTGCTTTCGACCGTCGCCATAAAGCTTTCCGGCGTCTCGGCGAGAAAGTCCCGGCGCGGATAGACGGCCGCATTGTTGAACAGCAGCGCCACCGGGCCGTGCGCCTCGGCAATCTGCGCAAAGGTGCTGCGCACCTGGCCGGATCTGCCCACATCCAGTGCCATCGGGTGAAACCGCCGCTTCCGGGTCAGCGCCTGGGTTTCCTCGAGCGCGGCGCTGCGCCGTCCCAGACCCACCACGTCAAAGCCCAGCGCCACCAGCCGCAGCGCCAGGGCGCGCCCCAGACCCGAGCCTGCGCCGGTGACAACCGCCACGCCATCGTCCGGGGTCAGTCTGCTCATCGTCCCTCTTCCAGTATCACGTCGGCCACCCGCAGTGCGTTGGCGGCGATGGTCAGGCTTGGGTTCACACCCATCGAAGTTGGCATGAAAGAGGCGTCAACGACAAAAAGATTGTCGATCTCATGGCTGCGGCAGTCGCGGTCGAGCACCGAAGTGCGCGGATCCTGCCCAAAGCGCAGCGTCCCGCAGGGGTGGCCATAGTTCAGCTCGGGCCCAACCCCGAGGAACGCCGTCCGGCTGCCCCGGAACGCCCGTTTGATCGCCCGGCGGAAGGCGCGGCGCCGCCGCAGAAGTTCGGGGTGGAAATCATAGGCAAAGCTCAGCCGGTCGGGGTGATCGCGGTCCCAGGTGACGCGGTTGTCGCGATAGGGCAGGTCCTCCATCAGGCCGACAAAGATCTTGGCCTGACCAAAGAACCGGGCGGCCATGGCTGCCGGAATGCGCGTCAACGGGCGCAGCGCCCGGACCCGGCGCAGGGCGGACCGTTCGAGCATGTTGTTGAGATAGAACACGATCTCTCCATAGGCGGCGTCGATACCCATCGCCTGTACCGTGCCGAACCTCTGTCCTTTCTGGTGATAGAGGTCACGCAGCGAAATCGCCTTGGACGGACCGCCCGCCGGAGTGCCGCGTTTCGGCCAGATGGCCAGCATCTCGTTCAGGTGGAACATCAGGTTCCGCCCCACCATGCCGCTGCCATTGCCGGCGCCTTCGGGCCAGACCTCGGTGGCCGACGCCAGCAGCAGGCGCGGCGAATTCAGCGCACCGGCAGCGAGGACATAGCGGTGCGCACGAAAGGTCAGGACCTTGCCGTCGTGGACGGCCTCGACCCCGTCGATCTGATGCCCGGCCCCGAGCAGGCGGCGGACTTCGCAGTTGTCCAGCAGGGTTGCGCCCGCAGCCAGCGCCGGTTCCACCCCGGCAGAGCGGCCGTCCATCTTGCAGGGCAACGGGCATTTGCGCCCGAGACAGCTTTGGCAACCGGGCAGCCGTTCGATGGCGGCATGCAGGTGATAGGGATGCAGCCCGCCGGTCTGAAACGCCATGAACAGCGACCGGTCGGCGGGCGACATCTCGGGCGGTGCCCGCAATGGCCCGGGCGGCTCTGCGGACAGGGGATCGGGCGTGCCCGACAGGCGGTAGAGCAACGCCGCGCGATCGTACCAGGGCAACATGGCGTCATAGCCCACCGGCCAGCCTCCGGTCGGGTGCGGGCGCGGTTCGGAGGTATCCAGATCGTGCCGCTCGGGGCGCTCCAGCGTCGCGGCGTAGAACACGGACGACCCGCCGACGCCCGATCCCAGCGGGGCGTAGAACGACGCCTCACGTCCATTGATCGTCGCATGCACCGGGTCGGGCCAGTAGCCGCGCGCCAACCGGGCTTCGGGGACAAAGATCGCATCGCTCAGACCCTGGGCTTCGGTCCGGTAGCCTGTGGGGCCCTTTTCCAGAAACAGCACCCTCTGCCCGGCCTCTGCCAATGCCCGGCCCAGTGTGCCGCCGCCGATCCCGGTGCCGATGACGATCACGTCCCACCTGGTCTCGGTCAGCGGATGGCTCATGTGTCCCCCCTCGGGCCGAAGACAGGCCGAAACAGGTCGCTGAGGGCCCTTGAGCCCGCGTTGGTCAGGTGATTGTTGTCAAAGTAGAACCCGGAGCCGCCGTGCACCGCCGAACAGAGGTCGTCGGAACAGAGCGGCCCCCAGGTGTCGATCCAGCGGATCTTGCCTTCGTCAGCCAGTGCGCGGAACGGGGCTTCGGCGACCGCCACCCGCGACTCGACCTCGGCGCGCGCGACCGTAGGGACCGTCACCACCGGAGCGGCCAGCGGCCAGCCGGTGTGAGCCGCCTCGCGCGCGGCCAGCCGGGAATCGTATCCGGGGATTTCGGGCACCTGGCGCAGCACGTCCACTTCGTCAAAATGCTGGTGCAGATGTGCGACCGTATTGCGCAGGGCCCGGGCCAACAACTCGCTTTGCGTCAGGTCAAGGTTCAGCGGGCCGGTCGTCGGGTACAGGGCGATCCTGTTCGCCGCGTCCAGTCCGACACCTCTGCCGGTGGCATAATAGCTCCAGCGCGCGATCAGCAGCACGCGGCGCAGTTCGTCCATCCGCCCAAACGCCTGCTTGATCTGCAGATTGGCCTGGGTGCAGGCGGTGTCCTGAGCCAGGGTGGCAGCGTTTTCGACCTTGCGCAGGTCAAAAACCGGCGGGCAGCCTGCGTGCCAAAGGATGAGGCCGGGGGTCCCGGCCTGCCAGGCCGCCTGATCCAGACCTTCCTTGAAGGCCCGCACATGGCTGTCCCCCCAGACCAGAACCTGCGGTGCGCCCTCGGGGCCGATCGGGCAAACTTCGAGTCCGCTGAGCGGGCCCTTGTCGGCCACACGGCAGCGGCTCCAGTCCTGCAGAAAGTCCCCGGCGGCAGTGATCTGCACCCGCGCCTCGGGCCGGAACCGCCCGGGCAGGCCGTCGCGCAGATAAACCAGCGATCCCAGTGCCAGCAGCACAGCGGAAGCCAGCGCCGCCGTGCCAAGCACACTGACCCCCGACAACCGCGACGCCTGGCGCACAGGCTGTTCGACATAGCGCCAGGACAGATAGGCCAGCCCGACTGAGAGGGCCATCCAGACGGCCGGTTCCACCGGGTTGGCATACTGTCCGCGCAGGTACAGCGACAGCACCAGCACCGGCCAGTGCCACAGGTAGAGCGAATACGAAATCAGCCCGAAGAACACGGGCACGGGGTGTCGCAGCCAACGGTTGACGGCACTGGGCGCGCTCAGGTTGGCAAGGATCAGCAGCGTCCCCGCCACCGGCAGCAGCGCCTGCACTCCGGGAAACCCGGGTCCGGGCTGGATCGCGACCACGGCGGCAAAGACAAACAACAGCCCCAGCCAGGACATTGGGACAGACCGCAGTGCGGGACGTTCGCGTCGCTGCATCCAGATCGCCAGCACCACACCCGACAACAGCTCCCATGCCCGGAACGGGAACAGGTAAAAGGCGGCAACCGGCATCGTGTCGCTGAACAGCGCCGATGCGGCAAAGGAAGCGGCGCAGACGGCGGTCAGAACCGGCAGTAGCAGGGCGCCGTGGCGCGCCAGCAACAGGATGACCAGCGGCAGAAAGACATAGAACTGCTCTTCGACCGACAGCGACCAGGTGTGGAGCAACGGTTTCTGATCCGAGGCGGAGTCGAAATATCCCGCGCCGCGGTAAAAGTAGACGTTGGACAGGTAGACAACCGAGGCGATCAGGGTCTTGCCGTATTCGCGGAACTCGAAGGGCAACATCAGCGCCCAGCCCACCAGCGTTGTCACCAGCGCCATCACAAAGAAGGCGGGCGCGAGCCGCCGGAACCGGCGGATGTAGAAACGCCACAGGTTCAGCGTGCCGCGATCCCAGTATTCCCGCCACAGGATGCCGCCGATCAGATATCCCGAAATGACAAAGAAGATGTCGACGCCGACAAAGCCGCCGTCGAGTATCGGCAGCCCGAAGTGATACAGCACGACCGCCAGAACCGCGACAGCGCGCAACCCGTCAATTTCGGGGTGATAGGGCAGGGGGCTGGGGGCGGGCCTTTGCATCTCAGGCCGTCGCTCGGGCGCACTCTGGGGGCAATACACTGGTCACTGATCTTCCATTTCGCAACGATGCGCCACTCGCCCCCGGGTTTTGCGCAGTGCGTTCTTTAAGAATAACAGACGCTTTGCTGTCAAGCGCCCAAAGGTCAGGAACCCGCGTGACGACCGTACAAAGGCACATACCACACAGTTGCAGCGCAATTGTGACGCGCCAGGGCCGCTGCCGCGGCTGCCAGAGGGTCGGGGCGATGTCAGAAAAAGTCTGGCCTGGGCCCGCGGTCCAGCACCCAGTCGTACACCCGGGCCACCTGAGCGGCCTTGCGCGACCACAGGAAATGGCTTTGTACCCGTGCCCGGGCGGCAGCGGCCACCGGCTGGATGGCTGCGGGATTGCTGGCCAGGCCGGTCAGTTCGGCCTGGAACCCCCGGACGATGTCGGCCCGGCTGCCGCAGGCAACCTTGTAGCCGGTGCCCGGCACCACCAGTTCGCCGGGACCGGCGTAGTCCACGATCAGCGGCGCCACCCCCAGTGCCATCGCTTCGAGCACGACGCCGCCGCCAAATTCGCGGATCGACGGAAACGCCAGCAAATGGCACGAGGCCATCACATTCTGCACCGACTCGTGCGGCATCCAGCCGTGAAAGGTGACCGCCGCGCCGTAGCGCTCTGCCTGCCGACGCAGCGCGGGCATCATCGGGCCGTCGCCGATGATATCGAGCGTCATGCGTTCCTGTGCCAGCAGAAGCCCGGCGGCCTCCAGCAGCATGTCCGCCCCCTTGTAGGGCACCAGCCTGCCGACAAAGCAGGCGCGCAGCGGCCCGGTTGCAGGTCTTGCCACCTGCGAGAACCGCAGGGGATCAATGCCGTTCTCGGGCAGGTAGATCACCTTGTCCGCATGCTGTCCGGGGACTTCGCCGGCGGTGTGGCGCGACCCTGCCAGAATGGCCGAGGCATGGCGCAGAGTGGCGTCGCGGCCGGGCAGGGCCTTGTAGGCGCCGCGCAGATAGCTCAGCCATTCGCGTTCGCGCCGCCGCTCGGCGTCAAAGCCCGGCGGCCAGGGCACGCCGCCATTCAGCGGTCCGAGAACAAACGGCACCCCGGCGCGGGCGCATTTGCCCGCCAGCGGTGACGATATCGTCGGGCTCAACGGGGTCACCCGGTGCACGATGTCCCAGGCGCCGCCCTGGATCTTGGCGCCGAAGTGACGCCAGACCAGATGTTCGAACCACGGATAGCTCAGCGCGTTGATTGCCTGGACCATGGTCCAGCCCTTGCCCTCGCCCATCCGCAGCTTTTCCGCGATCTTCCACATCGGTCGCGCCAAGGCTTCGGAATCGATGGCGGTGAAATCCTGACCTTCGATCCAGCCTGCCCGCAGGAATGCGTCGCGATTGCGCACCTGCGTGACCACATGCACATCCGCGACGTCGCGCAGCGCCCGGGCCATCGACCAGCCGACCAGCGGGACGCTGACCCATTCCGGATTGGCGGCTTCGGCGATCACAAGCACCTTGGGGCGGGCGTCAGGCATCGGATCTCACAGGATTGACTGCCATTTCAGCGCATCGGTATCGGCCTGCTTCAGCCGCTGGGACTTGAGCACTTCGGCATAGCCGGTCAATGCCCCGACCACCAGCCAGGTCAGCGGCGTCAGGGTCGCATTCGGCAGCATGTCGAAGATGTTGACCGCCAGGATCAGCGACAGCGGCGCGATGAACGGTGAGACGACGTCTTCTCGCATCGCCACCGCTTCGCGCCACAACAACAGCAGCGGCAGCAGAAGCAGCCCGAACTCGGCCAGATAGCCGACCCAGCCATAGATCCCGATCAGGATGATCCAGCGCCCGTCGGTCACCGTCAGGATGTTGCCCGTGTTGGGGTCGAGGATATGGTTGCGCCCCCAGCTGCCCCAGCCGAACACCGGCTTGAGATAGGCGCGTTCCAGCAGCGTGTTTTCGTTGTCGAAACGGAACTCCAGCGACGCCGCCCTTTCGGGATCGATCGCCGCAGCCTGCGCCAGAAGCTTGTCCTGCGGCACCAGATCGGCGCCCTTGAGGACGGGATAGGCCACCGCCAGCGCCCCGATCAGGATCGCCACGCGAATCTGCATCACCGTGCCCAGAAGCACGACGCAGGGCACCAGCGCCACCGCAAAGATCAGGGCCCCCAGCGACTTGGCCAGGACCAGCACCACCGAAAGATAGGCTGCCGCCAGCAGCAGGGAAATGTTGTGCGACTTGTCGTTGCGCCACAGCGCAAAGGCGCTGACCGCCGCCGTCATGGCAAAGAATGCGACCCACAGCCCGTGATACAGAAACACCACCGGTCGGAAGCCGCCCGCGCGGATCGATTGGCCAAAGAAGTGTTGGTAGTAGCCGTAAATCCAGTTGTTGAGCTGCGGTGACAGCCTGATTTCGATCAGCATGGGAACCGAATAGACCAGTCCGCCGATCATCAGCGCCAGCATCAGATCCTTTTGCGCGCCGCCATTCGCCAGATGCTGCCGCGCCAGCAGAAACGGCAGGATCAGCAGGAACTGCTGCAACGCCAGAGCGACGGCATCCTTGGGGCCCAGCCCGGGCAGACCGATATTGCCGTAAAACACCGGTTCGCCATTGGTGGCCACAGTCAGCATTGGCGAAAAGACAAAGATCAGCACCAGCGCGCGGCCCACCAGCGTCTGCGGCAGCAGCGAGGCGGGTCGGCCATAAATCCACAGCGACACGAGAAAGGCCGTCAGCGCCGGAATGTTGTGCTTGTTCAACGGCGGCAGCAGCGGCAGGTCGAACACCGCCGGGCTTTCGGGCAGGAACAGATAAGCCCCCAGCAGCGACGCGATCAGAGCCCGCTGTGCCGACAGGCGGTTGAACAGAGCAACCGTCACCAGTGGCCAGAGCGCCAGCATGAGAAAAGCAAAGGGGTTTGGCATCCCGACGCAGAAAACCTTTTGTCCACCACGCTCCGCAGGCCCCCCAAGACCCCGGATCGCTGTGTCCACCCTATCCGGCATTGCCGCATATGTCCCGGGTTTCTTGGAAACATGCGTTCAGGGGCATTATATGATGACATTATAGCCGCGTTCGGACCGGACCGGTCTGTCCGTGCCACGCTTCTGCCCGATTGTGATGCCACACGTCCGGCCCAGCGATGTGTTGCCAGTTGAAGGGTGCCCATGACAAAAGCCGACCGCCTGCGCATCGCCTATCTGTGTGACATCACTCCGCTGAACCGCAACCTCTATTCAGGCGGCAACGCGCGGTTGTACGATGCGCTGCAGAAACATGTCGGCGATGTCTCGATATTGTCGAACAGCTGGCACAGTGCCGAACCGGTCCGCCGTCTGATGCATGCCCTGCCCGAAGCGATCAACATCCGGGCCCGCTGGCGCACGCATCTGGCGCTGGCCCGGCTGATTTCGCGCGGGGTGCAGCGCGAACTGGCGCAGGGGCGCTATGACGTGCTGTTCTGTGCCTACTCGATCCAGTCGATGTTCCGGGTCGAACCGCCTTATCCGATCCTCAAGGTCTTTACCTCGGATGCCACCCAGACCACGTACCGCAATTCCGAAATCGGTTCGTTCCACAAATCCGCGATCCGCGCGTCGCGCCTTCTGGACCCGATGATTCAGGGCGCGGAAAAACACGTGTTGCGCAACACCGACCTGCAGCTCTGGCCCTCGACCTGGCTGAAATCCGCGGCGGACAAGCTGTACGGGCTGGGCGACACGACGTCCAAACATGTGCCCTGGGGCGCCAACCTTGCCACCCCCGCGCCACGAATCACGCCGACGCCCATTGCGCGCAACGCACCGCTGCGGCTGATCCTGATCGGCCGCAACTGGTGGGCCAAGGGCGGGCCGGTCGCGTTCGAGACGATGAAGGCGCTGCGCGCCCGCAACATTGATGCCCGGCTGACTGTGATCGGCTGCCAGCCGCCCGATTTTCATCTGAACGAATTCGTCACTGTGCACCGACAGCTCGACAAGGGGGTTCCGGACCAGCTCGCCCTGTTCGAAAAAACCCTCGACCGCGCCCATTTCATGGTGATGCCGTCGTATGAATCCTACGGGTTCGCCTTTTGCGAGGCCTCGGCCTATGGCGTTCCGTCGCTGTGCCTGCGGGTGGGCGGCGTGCCGATCCGGGACGGCATCAATGGCCATGCCCTGCCGGTAACTGCCACGGTGGAAGATTTTGCCCGCCGCATCGAATTCTACCTCGACAACCCCGATGCCTACTGGGCCATCAGTCAAAGCACCCGCCAGGAGTTCGAGACCTCGCTGAACTGGGATGCCTGGGGCAAGCGCACCGCCACCCTGATTCACGAGGCGCGCGCCGCCCGTGGCCTGCCGTCTGCGGACGCCGCCTGAACTGGTCTTAAGCTGGCATCGACACTGGCCCTATCCGCCGCCCTGCTGCCCGACTACCCTGCGATCCAATGCGCCGCCATTTCGCGCCGCCCGCCGCTTATGGGGACACCGAGCATGAAAATGACCACCGAAGAAGCCTTCGTCAAAACGCTCCAGCGCCACGGCATCGAACATGCCTTTGGCATCATCGGATCGGCCTTCATGCCGATTTCGGACCTGTTCCCGCGGGCCGGCATCCAGTTCTGGGACTGCGCCCACGAAGGGTCCGGCGGGATGATGGCCGACGGCTACACCCGCGCCTCGGGCAAGATGTCGATGATGATCGCCCAGAACGGCCCCGGCATCACCAACTTCGTCACTGCCGTGAAAACCGCCTACTGGAACCACACGCCGCTGCTGCTGGTGACGCCGCAGGCCGCGAACAAGACCATCGGCATGGGCGGGTTTCAGGAGGTCGAGCAGATGAAGCTGTTCGAGGACATGGTGGCCTATCAGGAAGAGGTGCGCGACCCGTCCCGTGTCGCCGAGGTGCTGAACCGGGTGATCCTTCAGGCGAAACGGGCTTCGGCCCCGGCGCAGATCAACATGCCGCGCGACTACTGGACCCAGGTGATCGACATCGAGATCCCCGAAGTGGTGGAATTCGAGCGCCCGTCCGGTGGCGATGCCGCCATCGCCAGGGCGGCCGACCTGCTCTCCAAGGCCAGGTTCCCGGTGATCCTCAACGGCGCGGGCGTGGTGCTGGCCGGTGCGATCCCCGCAACCATCAAGCTGGCGGAAAAGCTCGCCGCGCCGGTCTGTGTCGGCTATCAGCACAACGACGCCTTCCCCGGCGGCCATCCGCAATTTGCCGGTCCGCTGGGCTATAACGGGTCCAAGGCGGGCATGGAGCTCATCGCCAAGGCCGACGTCGTGCTCTGTCTCGGCACCCGGCTCAACCCGTTTTCGACCCTGCCGGGCTATGGCATCGACTACTGGCCCAAGGATGCCGCGATCATTCAGGTCGATCTGAACCCCGACCGCATCGGCCTCACCAAGAAGGTCAGCGTCGGCATCGTCGGCGATGCGAAGAAGGTGGCCGAGGCGCTGCTCTCGCGGATCGAGGATCCGGCGGATGACGCGAAACGCGACCGTCTCGACCTGATCGGCAAGACCAGGTCGCAATGGGCGCAGCAGCTTTCGAGCATGGATCACGAGGACGACGATCCCGGCACCACCTGGAACCAGCGGGCCCGCGACGACAAGCCCGACTGGATGAGCCCCCGCATGGCCTGGCGCGCCATTCAATCGGCGCTCCCGCGCGAGGCGATCATCAGTTCGGACATCGGCAACAACTGCGCCATCGGCAATGCCTACCCCAGCTTTGACGAGGGCCGCAAATACCTTGCGCCGGGTCTGTTCGGCCCCTGCGGCTATGGCCTGCCCGCCATCGTCGGCGCCAAGATCGGCTGCCCGGACGTGCCGGTGGTCGGCTTTGCCGGCGACGGCGCCTTCGGCATCGCGGTGACGGAACTCACCGCCATTGGCCGGTCGGAATGGCCCGCGATCACCATGGTGGTGTTCCGCAACTACCAGTGGGGTGCGGAAAAGCGCAACTCGACCCTGTGGTACGATGACAACTTTGTCGGCACCGAACTGGACGACGGGGTGAGCTATGCCGGAATCGCCCAAGCCTGTGGGCTGAAGGGGGTGCAGGCCAAGACCATGGAGGGGCTGAAACAGGCGCTCGCCACCGCGATCACCGATCAGATGCAGCACGGCAAGACCACGCTCATCGAGGCGCTGATCAATCAGGAGCTGGGCGAGCCGTTCCGCCGCGACGCGATGAAGAAGCCGGTCTCGGTGGCCGGTATCTCGGCGTCGGACATGCGCCCGCAGACCGTATGAACCGGTGAGCCGCAGGGCCGTCCTTGTGCTCAACGCCGGGTCGTCGTCGATCAAGGCGGCCGTGTTCGATGGCACGCTGACCGAACGGCTTGGCGCCATGGCCGACGGCATCGGGGCACCGGGACAGGGCAATCTGCGCTGTGGGTCGACGCGGGCCGTGCGCGACCTGCCGGACCATGCCGCCGCCCTGGGCGCGCTGCTCGAGGCACTGGCCGGTCAGGGCTATGCGCTGTCCGATTTTGCCGCTGCCGGGCACCGGGTGGTGCATGGCGGTGCAGCGTTGACCGCGCCGGCGGTCGTCACTGCAACGGTGATGGCGCAGATCCGCGCCTACATCCCGCTGGCGCCGCTGCACAATCCGCACCATCTGGCCGGCATCGAGGCACTGTCGCTCCGCGCACCGGCACTGGTGCAATGCGCCAGTTTCGACACGGCGTTCCATGCCACCAATCCCGAGGTGGCACAGCGCTATGCGCTGCCCGCCGCCTTTGCGGCACAGGGCCTGCGCCGGTACGGATTTCACGGGCTCAGCTATGCGGCGCTGTGCGAGGCATTGCCGGCCCTCAGCGGGGCGCCTTTGCCGCGTCGGCTGCTGGCCTGTCACCTGGGCAACGGCGCCAGCCTCTGTGCCATACGCGGCGGTCGGTCGGTGGCCACCACAATGGGGTATTCGCCGCTCGAGGGGCTGACCATGGGCACGCGGGTCGGCACGCTTGACGCCAACGCGGTTCTGGATCTGGCTGCGCGCGACGGTATCGAAGCCACCCGCCGCCTGCTGAACTTTGACAGCGGATTGCGTGGGTTGTCGGGCGGCACGGCGGACATGCGGGCGCTGCTGGCGGACCCGTCACCCGAGGCGCGGTTCGCGGTCGAGCACTTTGTCTACTGGATCCTGCGCCACGCCGGTTCGATGATCGCGGCGATGGAAGGCGTAGACGCCATCGCCTTCACCGGGGGAATCGGTGAACATGCCGCCGCCCTGCGCCAGCGGATCCTCGAGGGTCTGCACTGGACCGGGGTCCGCCCTGCGGATGGCGCCACCGGCCCGGCACTGCATCAGCCGGAGTCTGCCGTCAGCGCCTGGTGCGTCCCCGCCGCCGAAGAACGCCAGATCGCCGCCGATACCCTGACATTGCTGAATGCCGGATGAGCGAACACATGTCCTCCCGCATCCCGAAATCCGGAACAGGTGTACGCCATGAGGCTGGTTCAGTAGAAAATTCTGGTCCCGTCGATCGCGATCCCCTAGCGTCCCGGAACAGGCATCACGAAGGTAAGGCATGGCCCTGAAGCAGCCCCGCATCGACACATCACCCAAGGTCTCGGACGAGGTCCGCAAGACCACGTGTTACATGTGCGCCTGCCGCTGCGGCATTGATGTGCACCTCAAGCAGGGGGTCGATGGCAAGAAACATGTCGCCTACATCGAAGGCAACCGCGATCACCCGGTGAACAAGGGCGTGCTCTGCGCCAAGGGCTCTGCCGGCATCATGCAGCACAACGCGCCCTCGCGGCTGCGCGCGCCGCTGCGGCGGACCGGCCCGCGCGGATCCGGCGAATTCGAAGAGATCACCTGGGACGAAGCGCTGGAAACCGCGGTGAGCTGGCTGAAACCGCTGCGCGAATCCGCGCCGGAAAAGCTGGCCTTCTTTACCGGGCGCGACCAGTCACAAAGCTTTACCAGCTTCTGGGCGCAGAACTTTGGCACCCCCAATTATGCCGCACACGGCGGGTTCTGCTCGGTCAACATGGCAACCGCCGGAATCTACACCATGGGCGGCGCGTTCTGGGAATTCGGTCAGGCCGACTGGGAATATACCAAGCTGTTCATGTTGTTCGGCGTGGCCGAGGATCACGATTCCAACCCGATCAAGATGGGCCTGGGCCGACTCAAGGCACGGGGCGCCAAGATCATCGGCGTGAACCCGATCCGCACCGGCTATAACGCCATTGCCGATGAATGGGTCGGCATCACGCCAGGCACCGACGGGCTTTTCATCCTGTCGCTGATTCACGAGTTGCTGAAGGCCGGCCAGATCGACCTGGACTACCTGTCGCGGTACACCAATGCTCCGGTGCTGCTGAACGGCGACGCCAAATCGCCGGATTATGGCCTGTTCCTACGGGACGCGGCGGGCAAGCCGCAGGTCATCGACCGCACGACCGGCAAACTGGCGCCGTTCGACCAGAAAGGTGTGCGCCCCGACCTTGCGGCCAAACACCGCCATGCAGGCATCACCCACCGTCCGGTGATGCACCTGCTAGCCGAACGCTATCTCGACAACAAATACAGCCCCGAAGCAGTGGAAACCCGTTGCGGCATTCCCGCCGCCCGCATTCGCCGCATCGCCGCCGAGCTGGCCCAGACGGCGTTCGGCGAGCCGGTGATCCTGGACCGCCCCTGGACTGACTTTCGCGGCGAGCGGCACCAACAGATGGTGGGCCGCCCGGTCAGCTTTCACGCCATGCGCGGGGTATCGGCCCACTCCAACGGATTCCAGACCGCCCGGGCCCTGCACGTTCTCCAGATCCTGCTGGGCAGCGTCGAAACCCCCGGCGGGTTCCGCTTCAAACCGCCTTATCCCAAACCCCCCGAGGCGCACCCGACGCCGCATTGCCATGCGAAGCCGAATTGCCCGCTGGACGGTCCGCACCTTGGCTTCGTGCGCGGACCCGAGGATCTGGCCCTGCTTGAAGACGGCAGCCCGGCGCGCATCGACAAGGCGTTTACCTGGGATAACCCGATGTCCGCGCATGGCCTGATGCACATGGTCATCTCCAACGCGCACGCGGGCGACCCGTACCGGATCGACACGCTGTTTCTTTACATGGCGAACATGGCCTGGAATTCCTCGATGAACACGCGCGGCGTGATCGAGATGCTCACCGATACCGACGCGGACGGGAGCTACAGGATTCCCAACATCATCTATTCCGACGCGTATTCCTCGGAAATGGTGGCCTATGCCGACCTCATCCTGCCCGACACCACCTATCTTGAGCGGCACGACTGCATCTCGCTCCTCGATCGCCCGATCTCCGAGCCCGATGCCGCGGCTGATGCCATTCGCTGGCCGGTGGTGGAACCGGACCGCCCCGGTCATGTTGGGGTGCGCGCCTTTCAGTCGGTGCTCTGCGACCTGGGCCATCGTCTCGGCCTGCCCGGCTTTGTCAGGGACGACGGATCGGCAAAATATGCGGATTACGCCGATTACATCACCAATCACATGCGCAAGCCCGGAATCGGCCCGCTGACCGGCTTTCGCATGGGGCCGAGCGGTCTGACACACGGACGCGGCGAGCCGAACGATGCCCAGATCGACAGCTACATCGGCAACGGCGGGTTTTTCGTCGCGCATGTTCCGCAAGAGGCAAGCTATTTCAAACCCTGGAATTCCGCGTATCAGGACTGGGCGGTGTCCATGGGATTTTACGACAGCCCGCAACCCTATCTGTTTCAGATTTATGTTGAACCGCTGCGCAAATTTCAGCTCGCTGCCGAAGGGCACGGGGCACGGCAGCCGCCCGAGCACCTGCGTGGCCGCATCGCCCACACCTTCAATCCCCTGCCGATATGGTATCCGCCACTGTCGGACGGGCACGAGGATCCGGTCGAGTACCCCATCCATGCTCTGACCCAGCGACCCATGGCCATGTATCATTCGTGGGGGTCGCAGAATGCCTGGTTGCGGCAACTGCACGGTCACAACCCGTTGTACCTGCCCACCAACCTGATGAAACAGCACCGGCTGCGGGATGGCGACTGGGTGCGCGTCATTTCGAGTCACGGCGCGATCACCGTGCCCTGCGCACATATGGCTGCGCTCAATGAAAACACGGTCTGGACCTGGAATGCGATCGGCAAGCGCAAGGGCGCCTGGGCGCTTGACAGGGATGCGCCCGAAGCGACCAGAGGTTTCCTGTTGAACCATCTGATTCACGAACTGCTGCCCCCGAAAGGCGATGGGCTGCGCTGGGCCAACTCGGATCCGATCACGGGTCAGGCCGCCTGGTTCGACCTGCGGGTTCGGATCGAGAAATCCGCCCCTCCGGAGGAATCCCAGCCGGTCTTTGCAGCACAGGTCTCGCCCGTGCCCCCGGCCGCCCGCGGCCTCCGCTGGAAAGTCGGCCAATGACGGCGCGCCAAAACTTTTCGCAAAAGTTTTGCCAAAAGTCTTTTCAAGACTTTTGCGCGGCGGCGCCATGTGCACGGTGTCGGCCCCACGTCGACAAAACGCAACGCAAACTCTGCACAATCGGGGAAAAATGACCGAGTTGCCCGCCACCTCGACCCGAAAGCTCGGGCTTGTGATCGACCTCGACACCTGTGTCGGCTGTCACGCCTGCGTCATTTCCTGCAAGGGCTGGAACACTGAAAACTATGGCGCACCGCTGTCGGATCAGGATCCCTACGGCGGCGACCCATCCGGCACTTTCCTGAACCGCGTTCATTCGTACGAAGTTCTGCCGGACACCGGCCCTGCGCAGCTCGTCCATGTCCCAAAATCCTGTCTGCACTGTGAAGACGCCCCCTGCGTCACGGTCTGTCCCACCGGCGCGAGTTACAAGCGGGTCGAGGACGGCATCGTTCTGGTCAACGAAACGGACTGTATCGGCTGTGGCCTCTGCGCCTGGGCCTGTCCTTACGGCGCGCGCGAACTCGACGCCGCCGAAGGTGTGATGAAAAAATGCACCCTCTGCGTCGACCGGATCTACAATCAGAACCTGCCCGAAGTGGACCGCGAACCCGCCTGCGTGCGGACCTGCCCGGCCAACGCCCGCCATTTCGGTGATCTGGCCGATCCGGACAGCGCCGTTTCCCGGCTGGTGGTCGCGCGGGGTGGGATGGATCTGATGCCCGAGCAGGGCACCCGGCCGGTGAACAAGTATCTGCCGCCGCGCCAGAGGGACGCCTGGGCCGACACGTCGGTCCTTGCCCCCTTTCTGACCCCGGTGGCAGAGGAGCCGCGCGGGTTCCTGGGCTGGCTGGACAAGGCTCTGGACAAACTCTGACATGCATCCGGCTCCGTCGATCATCGCATTTACCACGTTTTCCGGCCTTGGCTTCGGATTGCTGTTCTGGCTTGGAGTCGACCCGACGCCGCCGAAAGGCTGGGTCGCCTTCGCGTTTTTCTGCATCGGGTTTGCGCTGGCCGTCGGTGGCCTTGCCGCTTCGACACTGCATCTGGGCCGCCCCGAGCGCGCGCTCAAGGCCTTCAGCCAATGGCGCAGCAGCTGGCTGTCGCGCGAGGGCTGCTGTGCGGTTGCGGCGCTTGGCGCCATGGGGGGGTATGGGGCCTGTCTGATCTTTGCCGGGCTCAATATCGCGCCGCTGGGGTGGCTGGGTGCGGCGTTGTCGCTGCTGACCGTCTTCACCACCTCGATGATCTACGCCCAGCTCAAGAGCGTGCCGCGCTGGTACAGCCGCTGGACCCCGGTGCTGTTTCTCAGCCTGTCGCTGGCAGGGGGGGCGCTGCTGTCAGGCCGGGTGATCATGGCCATGGTGCTGATGCTGATCGCAGGAGGCGTCCAGATCTGGTGGTGGCACCGGGGGGACGGCGCCCTGCGCGCCTCGGGGACAACTTTGGGCACAGCCACCGGACTGGGCGGAAGAGGCGAAGTGCGTGCCTTCGAGCCGCCCCACACCGGCACCAATTATCTGCTGCGCGAAATGGTCTATGTCGTCGCCCGCCGCCACGTGCTGAAACTGCGGGGACTGGCGCTGATCCTGATGCTGGTACTGCCGGTCGCGCTGCTGCTTTTGCCGTTCCACCACATCTCGGCTGCCCTGGCTGTGCTGTGCCACATCGCCGGCGTGCTCATCTCGCGCTGGCTGTTCTTTGCAGAGGCCGAGCATGTCGTGGGGCTGTACTACGGCAAGCGTTAGGGGCTGCTGTCCCTGCGACATCGCCAGCGGCGTCTCGGGACGTGCGCGCCTTTAGAGCACCTGCTTTTTCTTGCGTGCCCGCGCCAGAGTGAACAGGCCAGCGCCGACAATGATGGCCGCACCCAGCGCCACGTTCGGTCGCAGCGTTTCCTGAAACACCAGCATGCCGATCCCGGCGGTGAACGGCAGCTGGAGATAGGCAAACGGCTGCACTGCGCTGGCCTCGGCGGCCTCATACGCCTTGATCAGCAGGAAATGCCCGCCCGCCCCGGTCAGACACAGCACGGACATCCAGACCCAGTCCGGGCCGCTCATGCTCTGCCAGTAAAACACGCCGATGGCGGTGGCCAGAACCGACCCGACCGTCCCGGTCCAGAAAAAGCTGGTGGCGGCGGTGTCCTTGCGTGCCACGTAGCGCGTGAGCAGGCCATAGAGTGCGAACATCAGCGCGGCGACCAGCGGAATGATGGCGTAGGGCGAGAACACGCCGCCGTCCGGTTGCAGAATGATCATCACCCCGACAAATCCGATGCCGATGGCAGACCACCGCCGCCAGCCCACATGCTCGCCCAGCACCGGCCCCGACAGCGCGGCAATCAGCAGGGGATAGCAGGCAAACACCGCATGGCTTTCGACCAGCCCGAGGTAGACAAAGGCGGTGATCATCACCAGAATCTCGGTGGTCAGCAGGACCCCGCGAAAGGCCTGGACCAGGGGCTGATCGGTGCGTGCGGCATTGCGCAGCCCGCCTGCCTGGCGCGCCGCGAGCGTCAGCACGAAGGCCGCGAAGAACCAGTAGCGGATCATCACCACCATGTAGACATTGTACTGTCCGGCCAGATGGCGCGAAATCGCGTCCTGCACGGCGAACACCAATGTGGTTGCGACCATCAGCAGGACGCCGCGTTTCGTGTCGTTACTGGTCATCCGGGCAGGGCTTTCCGTGTGGGAGAAGGTCGGCGGCGCCTTTGCGCGCTGCGGTCATGTGACGCTTGCGTCCGTATCCCGGGATCCGGGTGACCTCAAGCCCTGCGGCCTGCAGCGCGCGGCGGACATGGCCCGCGGCGGAATAGGTGGCGGCGGTCCCGCCCGGACAGGTGTGTTCTGCCACTTGTTTCAGCAGATCCGGTTCCCAGAGCTCGGGATTTTTCGCCGGGGAAAACCCGTCCAGAAACCAGGCGTCGGCCTTCTGGGTCCATGCTGGCAAGCTGGTGCGGGCATCGCCGGGGATCAGGCGGAACCGCAGATCAGCCAGGCTGACGTCCGTTGACCCGTCGCGCCAGTAAGGCGCCAGTTCGGCGGCGATCTGCACAACCTCGGGAAACGCCGACTGCGCCCGGATCATATCGGCCGCGGGCAGCGGAAACGCTTCGAAAGTGGTGAAATGCAGGGTGCCGGTCTGTCCGCTGCTGCGCCACAGGTGCAGCGCGGCCAGCAGGTTGAGACCGGTGCCGAACCCCAGCTCGGCGATGTGGAAACCGTCCCGGAACCGGTCGGGCAGGGCGTTCCCGGCCAGGAACACATGACGTGTTTCCGCCAGCCCGTTGTCGAGCGAATAATATGGATCGTCAAAGCGGGTCGAGACCGGCACGCAGCCATCGCGCCAGTTCAGCGGGTTCTGGTCGGGCATCTGGGAATACTCTAGGTGTCTGCCCGGGATATGCAGAGGACAGCGCACAATGGCAAGCATCGACGTGACCGTTCGCGGGGCCGGGATCTTTGGCCTGTCGGTGGCCTGGGCCTGTGTTGCCCGCGGCGCCCGGGTCCGGCTGGTGGATCCCTTCGGTGCCGGGTCCGGGGCCAGCGGCGGCATCGTCGGCGCGCTGTCACCGCATGTCCCCGAAAACTGGAATGACAAGAAGGCGTTCCAGCGCGATTCACTGCTGATGGCCGAAGAGTTCTGGTCCCGGGTCGAGACGGCGGGCGGAACTTCGGCGGGTTACGGGCGGCTGGGTCGATTGCAGCCGGTGTCGGATGCACGAACGCTGGCGCTGGCCCACGACCGCGCGGTCGGGGCGCAGCAGCTCTGGCTGGGTCAGGCGGACTGGCGGGTGGTCCCGGCGGTCGGGGGCTGGGCTCCGATGTCGCCGACCGGCCTGCTGATCCACGACACCCTGTCGGCACATCTGCATCCGCGCCGGGCGGTGTCGGCTCTGGTTGCCGCCCTGATGGCGCGCGGCGTTTCCGTCGCGGCTGACGGTGCGGATGCGGGGGCCGTGGTCTGGGCAACGGGCTGGCGCGGATTTGATGCCCTGTCACAGGGACGGGCGCGCCCCTTGGGTGTCGGGGTAAAGGGGCAGGCGGTTCTGTTGCGCCATGCGGCGGCGGGTCAGCCTCAGTTGTTTGTCGACGGGCTGCATGTGATCCCGCATCTGGACGGCACCGTGGCCGTCGGGTCGACCAGCGAACGCGAGTTTGACGCAGCGGACACGGTGGACGCGCAGTGTGACGCCTTGCTTGCCCGCGCTGTCGCGGCATTGCCGGTTCTGGCAGGCGCCGAGGTTGTCGAACGCTGGGCCGGCGTGCGTCCCCGCGCCCGCAGCCGCGCACCGATGCTGGGCCACTGGCCGGGACGGCCGGGGCATTTCGTCGCCAACGGCGGTTTCAAGATTGGCTTCGGCATGGCGCCGAAAGTGGCCGAGGTGATGGCCGATCTGGTGCTGGAAGGGCGCGATGCCGTGCCCGAGGGATTTCGGGTCGAGGCGTCGTTCTAGGGGGCCGAGGCTGCATCCTCGGGACGCGGCGCGCTCCGCCCGGTGTCGCTCAGGGCCTGGGCGATCAGGGCAATGCCGTCTGGAATGCGACTGACCGGAATCGAGCTGTACGCCAGCCGGAAATAATTCCTCGGCGCCTCTGCCCCGTTGAAGAAGGGAGCGCCGGGTTCGATCAGCACTTCGCGTCTGTCAAGCTCTGCCGCCAGCACCGTGGTGTCGACATGCGGTGGTGCCTGCATCCAGAAGCTGGAGCCGCCATGCGCCCCCCGTCCGGCAATCTCGAGCCCGTGCCGGGCGATGGCGCTCTCCATCACCTGCCGCCGCTCTGTCAGCGCCCGGGCGGAACGCCGGATCAGGGCATCGTAATGCCCCAGCCGCAGGAAGTGGGCGGCGGTCCGCTGGATATGTCCCGGCGGGTGACGCAGGACCGACGCACGCAGCGCCCGGGCTTCGGCAATGAATTCGGCGCTGCCGACCAGATAGCCCAGCCGCAATCCGGGAAACAGCGACTTGGAAAAGCTGCCGACATAAATCACGCGGCCATCCTCATCCAGACTCTTGAGGGCAGGCATCGGTGGCTGGAGATAGGACATCTCGAATTCGTAATCGTCCTCGACAATCAGCGCGTCCAGTTCGCGCGCCCGCGCCAGCAGGGCATTGCGGCGCGGCAGCGGCATTGTGGCCGAAGTCGGACACTGGTGGCTGGGGGTGGTAAAGATCACATCGGTTTCGTCGGGCAAGGCCTCTGGCGGCAGACCATGCGCGTCGACATCCACTGGAGCCAGCCGGCACCGTGACTGGGTCAGGATATCGCGCAGCGCGTGGTAACAGGGGTTCTCGATCGCGGCCAGCCGACGCTGGCCCAGCAGCACCTGGGTGGTCAGCCACAGCGCATTCTGCGCGCCCAGCGTGATCAGGATCTCGGACGGTGCGGCGACGATTCCGCGGCGCGGCAGGGTGTGGCGCGCGATGAAGGCGACGAGATCGGGATCATCCTGGTCATAGTAATCCCGCGTCAGCGCGTTGAAATCCCGTGCCCCCAGCGCCTGCATCGCGCAGAGACGCCAGTTGGCGTGGTCAAACAGGGCCGGATCGGTCTGCCCATAGATGAACGGATAGCGGTATCGCGCCCAGTCCTGCGGTTTGACGGGGGTGGCGCCGCCGGTAAACCGCGTGGCGATGGCGCGCGACCAGTCGACACGTTCCTCGCGACGGGGCGGGGCGGGAAACCGTGGTGGCTCGGGCGCATTGACCGACACAAAATAGCCCGAACGCCCCCGCGAGGCCAGGTAGTCGTTGGCCAGGAGTTCGGTGTAGGCCAGTGTCACGGTGATCCGGCTGACCCCCAAATGGGCGGCCAGCCGTCGGGTCGAGGGCAGCTTTTCACCACACCGGAAGCGGCCCGACAAAATCCCTTCGGCGACCATCTGCTGAATGCGCGCCTGCAAGGTGCCCTGGGACTGGGCGCTAAGGAAAAAGGTTTCGACCGGGATGGACATCCCTCTGACGATAGTCTGGTCTTAAGATCTGCGCAATCTGGACCGATGCGCGGCGGAGCGCGTCGGCCTCCTCAGACCCCGGCCTTCTCCGCCGTCTCAGCCCATGCTGGTGTGGTCCTTGCGGGCCAGGGCGCGGCGGGCATCGTCGCGCAGGCTCCACAGCGCGATTGTTCCCCAGGCCACGCAGTAGAACGTCCCGATCCCCAGAACATAGATGCCGGGTATCGGTCCGATTGCCGCGCGCTCGGCCAGTTGCGGCAGCGTGGTCAGCGGAGTTGGATGCACGATCAGTTTGCCGACATAGGCGGTGGTCTGGATCAGCAGGATCCAGAAATAGCTGCGACGGATCCGGCGGCCAATCGCGACCGCCATCGAGACGTGATAGCGCGGCGCCCAGTAATCGTCAGCCAGCTGGCGCTGCCAGCCGTCTTCCATGTGCAGATCGCCATCGTGCAGCATTGGGGCGAAAAAATGGATCTCCATCCACCGGCAGCGGGCGCGCCACACATTGAAATAGCGGTAGCGCCTGGCTTCGAGCATCAGGAAAAAGATGATCAGGATGCCGACCAGAACCAGCGGCAAGGGCGAGGCCTGGGGCGAGGAAAACGCAATCGACAGGGCGATGCCAAGCGTCACGACCGCCCAGTTGGTCGTCGTGTCCAGCCGGGTCCGCCAGATCGTCGAGCGATATACTTCGCCACGGTAGAGGTGCGCGATGGCACCGATCTCGGCGGCATCAAGCTTTTTGCGTTCGAACAAGCTCCCTACCGACATCACGCATTCCCCCACCCCAGCGTGCCATGATATCTGCTTAAAAAGCAAGCACTTCGGAGGCCGCAGCGGCGGTGCCGCGGGAAAGAGGCGTCGCTGGCATGTGCCGGGGCGTGAAACGGCCTGTGCGCCCGCGCCGACTCTGGTTCAGCTCAGGACGAGACCTGTTCGCGCAGGATCGAAGCGGTGAGAGAGATCATCAGGTAAATGCCGGAAAAGATCAGGAACGCCAGCATGGTATTCTCGAATTTGCGCGGATAGCTCGCATCTTCGGAGGCCACCGGAACCACCGATGTCGTCAGATACCGCGCCTGGCTGTCAGCATCCCGGCGCGCCTGTTCCAGACGTTCCAGTGCGGTCTGCAGCATCATGTCCCGCGTTGCCAGGTCGGCCTGCGACAACTGGATCTGAATCGCCAGTTCACCCAGCGAGTTTTCACCCGTCGCGGCCGAGGTCATTTCGGCGTTGAGCTCTGCCAGCAGCGTCTCGAGCCGTCGCACATCCCCCCGCGCGCCCTCGACCCGCGACGCGTTGGGGCGCGCGTTGTCGAGCAAGGCCGCGAGCTGCAATTGTTTTTCCTGCAATTGCACTTCGATGTTGTTGACCTGTCCCCGCAGCGCCGCGATCCGGCCTTCGGGGTCCACGATTGACCCTTCCTGCTGCAACCGTACAAGCCGCTCCTGCGCCTCCATGCGGTTGACCTCCGCGTCGGCCAGTCCGGCCTCGGCATCAATCACCGCATTCGAGCGCTTGCGCAGCGACAGGTTGTCGACCCGGTCCTCGGCATAACTGATCAGGGCGCGGGAAAATTCCGCAGCGGTTTCGGGGTCGGCGGCGGCGATCTCCATCTTGATCACACCTTCGGTCGGATCATACCCGATCTCGATGTTGCGCTTGTACAGCTTGTAGGCTTCTTCGTTCGAGGGGTCTTTGCCCAGCCGCTGAATCGGGTCGATCCAGTCCTGCGTGAAGTGCGCCTTGAAACCTTCGTCCTCGTCCAGCCGCAGCATGGCGTCCTTGGAGGTCAGATAGCTCTGCACGGCGATGGCGTCCTGATTGGTGGCGAACTGGGTGCCGGAAAAAAGGCTGCTCATGCCGCCGCCACCACTCTCGGCCTTGAGGATCAGGAATTCGGATTTGGTGGCGTACATCGGCGTCGCCACGGCATAGAAATAATACCCCGCCAGAATCGTCGGCAGAAACACGAAAAATGCCAGCCGGGTCAGCAGCAACAGCGACTTGCGGCGGCGGCGGCGGGCCAGATCCTGCTGGATCCGGCCAATTTCCGCCATCCGCCGTTCGGCCGGGCTGCCGACTTCGGTCGACGGCAGGGTCTGTTTGGCGGTCTGAATGGTCTGCGGCAACTGCACGCGCCCGTCGGAGCGCGCGGGCAATCCCGGTTCGCTGCCCGGTGCGGTGCTTTCGTCCTGCGGGACAACGAGTTCCAGCATGTTGGAGCGCTGAAACGGATCAATTCCACGGCTGCGCAGAAGCCGCACTGCATCAAAATCCGATGTCGGCGCCAGCCCGTGTTTCTGCGCCACACGTCGCGCCATGCGCAACTGGCGCCCGGTGAGCCCCTCCTGGCGGATCGCCTGCATGTCCGTCTCGCCAGCCACCTGTTTGGCAGAGGAAACGTCGCCCGCCAGCGGCGTGCGGGCCTCGGGTTCCGGTTGCGCCGGCCCCCCCGTCACAGGCGCGGGACCCGCAGGCGGAGTGGCCGCGACAGCCGACGCGGTCTCGACCGGCGCTGGCGGTTGCACCGCCTCGGGCTTGCCGGTGCCGTCAGACGCCGTCGAGCGGCGGATGCGAAATTTCTTAGCCTTGGGTTTCATAGTCATAGAGCTGTTTCGCTTCTTCCAAGGTTTCAAACATGTGCAGCCTGCCATCCATCAGAACGGCCGCCTTGCGGGCAAATTTTTCCAGAATCGCGGGCTGGTGCGATACGATGATGATCGTCGTGGTGCGCAGCCGTTCCGCCAGAATATCGCCCGCTTTGCGGTTGAACTCCACATCCGTCGAATTCGGCATGCCTTCGTCGATCAGATAAATATCGAAATCCAGCGCCAACATCAGCGAAAAAGTGAACCGCGAGCGCATCCCAGAGGAGTAGGTGCCAAGCGGCTGGTCAAAGTATTCCCCCAACCCGCAGAGCCAGCGGCAGAAGGATTCGACATAATCCGGATCCAGACCATAGAGCCGGGCTATGAAGCGGGAGTTTTCCATCGCCGAGTGTTTGGAAATCACTCCACCCATGAACCCCAGCGGAAAGGATACCCGGCATGTGCGGCGGATTTCGCCTTCGTCCGGCTTTTCAAGCCCTGCCATCATGCGGATCATCGTGGTCTTGCCGGTGCCGTTGGGCGCGAGAATTCCAAGAGATTCGCCGAGATCGACACGGAACGACGCCCGGTCCAGGATGACCTTGCGCTGAGATCCCGTCCAGAAAGACTTGCTCACATTGTCGAACTCTAACATTCACTGGTCCTGGCACTGCTCTGCCGCGCTCTTATCCGAGCTGGTTTGCGGCCGTCTTAATGGTAAAATTTGTTGATAATATGACTGTTTTTTCAAGGAAATGGCAATCATCTCTCTGTGACGGGCCGCTCGGGCAAACTGACCTTCGCCACGGGCCGCACAGCTGATTTCGCAGGGTCAGGTTCGCAGTGTACGCCCGCCTCCCGTGTCGCTTGGATGCAAGAATGCTTTGAAGTCCGGCGACCGCAGGTTACCTTTCCTGCAGATGCAACCATGGGAGTGGATCCATGACACATACGCGCCGCACATTCCTGCAGGCCGCCGCGATGAGCGCGGGAGCTGTGACCGTCCTGCCCTATTCCGCCCGTGCCGCGGCCCACGCCAGCGACATGTTCCCCACACCGGCGGGGGAGATCACCGTCCATCCGGTGGAACATGCGTCCTTCGTGATGGAGACACCGGCAGGAGTGATCTGCTGCGATCCGGTCGGTGCCGCATCGCTCTACGAAGGCCTGCCGGCGGCGGACATCATCCTGGTGACGCATGAACACGGGGATCACTACAATGCGGACACCCTGACCGCGTTGATGGGCGGGCAGACCGCTCTCCTGACAAACCCTGCCGTCCATGACCTGCTGCCCGAGACCCTCAAATCCAGAGCCAGCCGTATCGGCAACGGCGAAAGCATTGAAATGGCGGGCCTGAAGATTGACGCCGTGCCGGCATACAATTTCACCGAAGGGCGCACCAATTTCCACCCGAAAGGCCGCGACAACGGCTATGTCCTGAGCTTCGATGGCTTTCGGGTCTACATCTCGGGTGATACCGAAGATACCCCGGAAATGCGTGCGCTTGCAGACATAGACATCGCGTTCCTCTGCATGAATTTGCCGTTCACGATGGATGCTCAGGCCGCCGCCTCGGCGGTGGCTGATTTCCGGCCGGACTATGTCTACCCCTACCATTTCCGGGGTCGCGACGGCGGCACCCAGGATCCGGCCGTCTTCGCCGGGCTGGTGAGCGACGCGGTCGAGGTGAAGATCGCGAACTGGTATCCGAACGGGCTCGGCTGACCTGGAGTCCTTGTCTGCCCGAAAACGGTTCCATACCTGTCGGGGGCTCCGCCCCCGGCGCCTTTGGCGCCTCCCCCGGAGTATTTGAAAAGAGAAGAAACAGTGGACCTGCCCTGCAATTCTTCTCTTTTCAAATACTCCCGCCGGAGGCGTCCCGGCTGCAAACCTCTTCGCCTGGGTCTAGAATGTGGACAGTCGTTGAAAGCTCATTGAAATATGGGCGCGGCGGATCAGGGCCGCGGCGTGCAGGTCGTGCGCTCTGAGTGCCGTCTCTGTCTGTTGCATTTCCTCCAGAAAGATGGCGCATTCTTCGGCCAGATCGAGGCGGGGAATTGCCTTGAGCCAGATTCTGGCAGTGCGGAAATAGAGCCGTTCGGCAACGTCGCGCAGGGCATCGTTGCCGCTGAGCGACAGACCGAAGCGATGATAGTCCATGTTGAGTCCGGCAAAGACACGCGGATCGGGACAGGCGACCAGTGCATGGCCGCGCGCGACGAAGTCTTTTATCTCGTCAAGCGTCGCCGCGGTTGCGGGGCGCGGCGACAGGTGTCCGGTCAACTGCGCCAGTTCCAGCCGCAGGGCGTAGGTCTGCGCCAGCTCACCGATCTCGACGTCGGTCACCAGTGTTCCGACGCCGTGGCGCGACACCACCAACCCCTCGTCTTCGAGGCGGGCAAGTGCCCGGCGCAGCGGTGTGCGTGACGTCCCGAATTCCGACGCCAACGCCTCTTCGGACAGGCGGGTGCCGGGCGGGTAGTCGAGCAGGCAGATGCGGCTGCGCAGTTCGACGTAAAGACGCAGGTGGCGGCTGGTGGCCTCACTCATGCCGCGCAGCTTTCTCCGAGACCCCGAAGCATGGAGAGGCAGTCCGAGAGTTGCGCCCTGCTGACGTATTCGTCCGGCTTGTGTGCCTGCGCGATCGAGCCGGGGCCGCAGACCACGGCGGACATGCCCAGTTGCTGGAACAGCCCGGCCTCGGTGTTGAAGGGCACCACATCGGCGGTCTCGCAGCCTGTGAGGGCCGCGACCAGCGTGCGGGCCATGTTGACCTCCATCGGTTCCAGCCCGATCACCTCGCCGATCACCTGGGTCGAGATGTCGGCGCGCGGACTGACGGCGCGCATGGCGGGCAGCAATTCGGTTTCGATGTAGGCTTCGAGCATTTCCTTGACGAATTCCGAATCGCCATACTGGACCGGGCGCATTTCCCATTCGAGTTCGGCCTTGCCGGGAATGACGTTGTGCGCGTGCCCGCCGTGCAGCCTGCCGATGTTCACCGTTGTCCAGGCCGGATCGAACCGCGATTCGCGGGGGGCGCGGCCCTTGAGTTCCTCGGCCAGTTCCATCAGGCGGGTGGCGTATTTCACCGCATAGGCCACGGCGTTCACGCCACGGTCGGGGTTGGATCCATGGCCTTCGAGCCCGGTGAAGCGGGTGGTATATTCGCAGCACCCCTTGTGCCCTTCGATGATGCGCATTTCGGTCGGCTCGCCGATGATGGCAATCGAGGGACGGAAACCGCGCTTTTTCAGCTCGGGAACAAGGGATTTCGCGCCGATGCAGCCGGTTTCCTCGTCATGGGTGAAGCAGAAGTGTATCGGCCGCCGCAGGTTGTGGGTGCTGAAGGGGCCGGCCATGGCGAGGGCGGCAGCGATGAAGCCTTTCATGTCGCATGTGCCGCGCCCCATCAGGAAATCGCCGCGCGTGAGCAGTTCGAACGGGTCCGAAGACCAGTCCTGATCGGTCACCGGCACCACGTCGGAATGGCCTGACAACAGGATGCCACCGTCGCAGTCGGGCCCCAGGGTGCCAAACAGGTTGGCCTTTTTGCCGGTGGTGTCATGGAACAGTTCCACCCGTGCGCCCGCGTCTTCGAGAAGGGTGGCCATATGCGCCATCATTTCGATGTTCGGATCGACCGAGACAGTGGGGTAAGCGATGAGATCGGCGAGGATCGCTTCGGTCCGGGTCAGGAGGCTGGTGTCGGAAAGGCGCATGTCTACCTGTGTCTGGAAAAAGATGTGGCGGAGGGGCGGGGCGGTCAGTCCTTGATAAACATCTTGCGGGGTCGGTCACAGAAGGTTTCTGCCGGGCCGTCGTCCTTGATGACGATGGATTCGGTGATTTCCAGACCCCAGTCGGCCATCCACAGCCCTGGCATGAAATGAAAGGTCATGCCGGGTTCGAGAACGGTTTCGTCCTCGGCCCGCAGCGAGATGGTCCTTTCGCCCCAGTCCGGCGGATAGCTGAGGCCGATGGGGTAGCCACAGCGCGCGCCGCGTTCGATCCCGGCCGATTCCAGCGGTGCCGCAAGGGCGTTGGCGATGTCGCAGGCGCGGTTGCCGGCGCGGGCGACCTCGAGCCCGGCTTCCAGCCCCTCGACCAGTGCGGCCTCGGCACGCACAAAGATATCCGATGGCTGACCAAGAAAGATCGTGCGGCAGAACGGTACGTGATAGCGCCGGTAACAGCCTGAAATCTCGAAGAACGTCGCCTCGCCCTTGTTGAACGGCCGACCGTCCCAGGTCAGGTGCGGCGCTGCGGCATCCGACCCCGACGGCAGCAGCGGCACGATGGCGGCATAGTCGCCCCAGTGTCCGTCGGCACCCATGATCGCGTCGCGCTGGACCTCGGCCACCACCGCGTTCTTGGCGACGCCCGGTTCGACCCGTTCCAGCAGACCGTCGACGATCTTTTCCGAGATCCTGGCGGCACGGCGCATGAACACCAGCTCTTCCTCGGATTTCACGCCACGCTGCCAGTTCACCAGCGCGGTGGCGTCAATCAGTGTCGCATTCGGCAGTTCGGCGGCGAGCGTCATGTACGCCTTGGCGGAGAAATAGTAATTGTCGAGTTCGACGCCGATGCGCTGCTTGTCCAGTCCCATGCCGATCAGCCGTTGCGCCAGATCCTGCATCGGGTGGCGCTCCGTGGATTGCACGTAGTTGTCGGCATAGCCGATGCAGCGGTCATCGCCCATCCACACGGTGCGGATCGCGCCGTTGCTGTCTTGGTTGCGTCCCCACCACACCGGATCGGCGTCGGGCAGCACCAGAACCCCCTGATGCACGTAGAACGACCAGCCATCGTAGCCGGTGAGCCAGGCCATGTTCGAAGGGTCGGTGACCCACAGCAGATCGACGCCCGCCCGGTCCATGGCGGCGCGGGTCTTGGCGAGTCGGCGTTTGTATTCGCCTTCGCTGAAGGGCAGGTCTTTGGCAAAGCGGTGGTTGAGCATCTGGCATCCTTGAAGAATTTGTGACGCGGCTGTTCCTTTGGTGCCTGAATGTGCACAACTTGGCCGCAAGAAAAGCGACATGGCCCTGACGCTTGTGGGACAGTCGCCTATTTTGCTGGCAAAAAGCCTGTGTTGTGTGGTTGATGCCGTCCTGGTTGTGCACAACTTTCGTCCCGGTTTTGCCACCCGGGGGCAATGATTCTGGATCGGCGGGCGCATGATTTGTCGGCACTCAGCCGGGGGCGGAAGGGTGCGGGGCAGGCTGAAGGGGGCATTTTGCCAAATGTTCCGGGCGATTTGGCTGCGGGACGCCAGGAATCTGATCAAATGACCTGTTGTGCCCGCAATTCCGACAGAATTTTCGCAAGGCAGTTGCAACGCGGCCTGTCACGGGGTTTAGTCATGAGTATGACAGCGGAAAAAATCCGCGGAACAAACAGGGAGCCAGTCTTTGACAGATATGGCAAATCAAGATGCGTTCGTTGCCTTCGAACGCGTTCAAAAGAGCTATGACGGCGAAACGCTGGTCGTCAAGGATCTCAACCTGAGCATGCCCAAGGGTGAGTTCCTGACCATGCTTGGGCCGTCGGGGTCTGGCAAGACGACCTGCCTGATGATGCTGGCCGGATTCGAGACCGCGACCCACGGCGCGATCAAGCTGGACGGGGTGTCGATCAACGACATCTCGCCGCACAAGCGTGGCATCGGCATGGTGTTCCAGAACTACGCGCTGTTCCCGCATATGACTGTGGCCGAAAACCTGTCCTTCCCGCTGGAAGTGCGCAAGATGGGCAAGTCGGACCGGGAGGCCAAGATCAAGCGGGCCCTGGACATGGTGCAGATGGGCGCTTTTGCAGGCCGTCGTCCGACTCAACTGTCGGGTGGTCAGCAGCAGCGGATTGCCCTGGCCCGGGCACTGGTGTTCGAACCCGAGCTGGTGCTGATGGATGAACCACTGGGCGCGCTCGACAAGCAGCTTCGCGAGACGCTGCAGTTCGAGATCACCAACCTGGCGCATGATCTGGGTATCACCGTGGTCTACGTGACGCATGACCAGACCGAAGCGCTGACCATGTCCGACCGCGTCGCGGTGTTCGATGACGGCCGCATTCAGCAGCTGGCCCCGCCCGACGAACTGTACGAAAAGCCGCAGAACAGCTTTGTCGCGCAGTTCATCGGTGAGAACAACGCGCTGGACGGCACCGTTCAGGACATCAGCGGCGATCGCTGCACCGTGCGGCTCGACAGTGGCGATTTGATTGATGCGCTGCCGGTCAACGTCTCGAAGTCGGGCGAAAAGACCCGGGTTTCGATTCGTCCCGAGCGGGTCGAATTCAATCCTCAGCTGGGCCCGGATGCGCACACGCTCGAGGCCGAAGTTCTGGAATTCGTTTACATGGGTGACGTGTTCCGCACGCGGCTCAGAGTGGCGGGGCGGGATGACTTTGTCGTCAAGACCCGAAACCGTGCCGACCAGGTGCGCTGCGCCCCGGGCGAGAAGGTCAGGATCGGCTGGTTGCCCGAAGATTGCCGCGCACTGGATGCGCCATAGACTTCACCGAATATCGCGCGGCTCTGCCCCTGTGGGTGCGGCGGCACGGTGAACAAGAGGGTCCGGCCGTGTGTGCCCGTCACCCGGACCCCTAACTGCAGACGGGCAGTGTAGGGAGACTGCAATGAAATTCAAAAAGACACTTATGGCGACTTCGGCTCTTACCGTGGCTGCCGGTGCTGCATTCGCGGCGTCGCACAGCGACATGGCCGACAGCATGACCATTGTCAGCTGGGGGGGCGCCTATCAGTCGAGCCAGCAGAAGGCCTATTCCGAACCGTACGTGGCGATGCACCCCGAAGTTTCCGTGACCTGGGACGAATCCTCGGCAGAGGCGGTGGCCAAGCTGCGCGCCATGAACGAAGCTGGCAACATCACCTGGGATCTGGTCGACGTCGTTGCGGCAGACGCCATCCGTCTGTGTGACGAAGGCCTGGCAATGGAATACGATCCCGAGGAACTGCTCGCTGCGGGCGATGACGGCTCTTCGGCCGAGGATGACTTTGGTGATCTGATCGTCTCGGATTGCTATATTCCGCAGATCGTCTATTCGACCACATTCGGCTATCGCACTGACATGGTGCCCGAAGGCGTCGACGCCCCCAGCCAGATCTGCGACGTGTTCGACCTGGAAAAGTATCCGGGCAAGCGTTCGCTGGAAAAGCGTCCGATCAACAACATGGAATGGGCGCTGCTCTGTGACGGCGTGGCCAAGGAAGACGTCTATGACGTTCTGGAAACCGCGGAAGGTCAGGACCAGGCACTGGCCAAGCTGGGCACCATCAAGGACGAAGTGATCTGGTGGTCCGCAGGTGCCGACACGCCGCAGCTGCTGGCCGATGGCGAGATCTTCATGGGTTCGACCTACAACGGCCGCCTCTATTCGGTCATCGTCGAGCAGAACCAGCCCGTCGGCATGATGTGGGACGCTCAGGTGTTCGACCTGGACGGCTGGATCATCCCGACCGGTCTGCCCGCAGACCGTCTGGCCCGGGTCCAGGATTTCGTGAAGTTCGCGACCGACACCCAGCGCCTTGCGGATCAGGCCAAGTACATCTCGTACGGTCCGGCCCGTGCCTCTTCGGCGCCGCTGGTGCCCGAGGACATGAAGCAGCACATGCCGACCGATCCGGCCAACGCAGGCAACACGTTCCTCTACAACTACAGCTTCTGGGCTGACTACCGCGACGACATCGACGCGAAGTTCCAGTCCTGGCTGGCCAAGTGAGGCACGCGGCGGCGGGGTGATCCCGCCCTGCCAAAGCTCTTTCCGGCGGCTCTTTCACGGGGCCGCCGGACCACAAAAAGAATAAGCTGGGGACGGATAATGCCAAAAGGCGATATCATCGGCCATATCACGGTGAACAATCCCGACGCATACGCAGAGTTTGTCCGGCGTGACACGCCGACACTCGACGGTTGTGGCGGCAAGGACGTGGTGGCCGGTCCGAAGTCCCCGAAGATGTGGCGCACGATCGTCACGTCGCCATCGAATTCCCGGATCTCGAAGGCGCGCAGCGCGCCTGCGCCGACCCCGCCTGTCTGGTGGTCGCCGAAATCCGTCGCAAAACCGCAAGCAGCACAATCAATCCTGTCGAGGGGGTGTAAATGACCGACGCAACAGCCGGAGCCGTACCCGCCAGCAAGGACGCGAAGCCGGGCCAGATGGTGGCCGCTGACGGGCGCCCGCTCAAGGAAAGCCTGAACCGCGCGCTGCGCCTGCAGAAGATGCGGGCGCTGATGCTCATCGCACCGCTGTTGCTGTTTGTCCTGCTGACGTTCATCGCGCCGATTGCCGATATGCTGTTCCGTTCGGTGCAGAACGGCATCGTCTCGGAAACCCTTCCACGTGCGACCGCCGGCCTGTCGGACTGGGATGCGACAACCGGCGATCTGCCGGATGAAAGTGTCTATGAGGGTCTGTATTACGATCTGTTCATTGCCGCCGAGCGCAAGCTGCACACGCGGCTGGGATCGCGGCTGAATTATGAGATGACCGGCATGTCGTCGCTGTTCCGGCAGTCCGGCCGGTCGCTGGACGACATCGGGGATGTCTATTTCGACCAGTTCAAGGATCTGGACAAGAACTGGGACGAGGCGGAACCCTGGGCCGCCCTGATGGGCGATGCCGACTGGCTGCAAGAGATGCAGGCCTGGAAGAAGGCCGACGGCGAGATGCCGGAATTCGAACTGGCCGACGGCATGGAAAAGCTGCTGCCGCGCACCGCCGAAACCTACGCCGCCTTTGCAGTATTCGCCCAGGTGGACGAGGGCAAGAGCCTGCTCAAGGAAGAACCCTGGGTTCTGGTGCACACCGCGTTGTATCAGGATCTGATGGCCAAGGATGTCTCGGGCTACAGCGGGCCGCAGGCCGAGATGCTGAAGGCTGCGGATGCCGCGGTCAGCGGGTTCGAGTCGGTGACATTCAAGGACGGCATGAATGCAATCGACGACGATTGGCTCAGCCATACGGTCTGGCAGACGATCAAGACCTACAGCCCGGAATTTACCAACGGCTATTTCCTGAACGCCGTCGACATGCAGAAGACTCCGGACGGCCCCGAGTTCCGTAGCGAAAACCAGCGCATCTACGGGCTGTTGTTCAAGCGGACGATGTTCATGTCTCTGATGATCACCGGCAGCTGCATCCTTCTGGGGTATCCGGTGGCCTGGCTGCTGGCAAACTTGCCGATGCGCACCGCGAACCTGCTGATGATTCTGGTGCTGCTGCCGTTCTGGACCTCGCTGCTGGTGCGGACATCGGCCTGGAAGGTGATGCTGCAACAGCAGGGGGTGATAAACGATGTCCTTGTCTGGTTGGGGTTGGTGAATGATGCCGACCGACTTGTGATGATCAACAACCAGTTCGGCACGATTGTGGCGATGACGCATATCCTGCTGCCGTTCATGATCCTGCCGCTCTACTCGGTGATGCAGACCATTCCGCCGAGCTATCTTCGGGCGGCCAAGTCCCTGGGCGCGACCAACTGGACGGCGTTCTGGCGGGTTTATTTCCCGCAGTCGGTGCCGGGCATAGGGGCGGGCAGCATCCTCGTGTTCATCCTGTCCATCGGCTATTACATCACGCCCGAGATTGTCGGCGGCACCACCGGGACGTTCATTTCGAACCGGATCGCCTATCACATCTCCAGCTCGCTCAACTGGGGTCTCGCGGCGGCACTGGGGACGATCCTGCTGGCCGTGGTTCTGGGGCTGTATTGGGCCTATGACAAGATTGTCGGCATCGACAACGTGAAGCTGGGGTAACGACATGGCCAAACTCATACTCACAGACATCAAGAAACAGCCGCTGTCCTTTACCCTGCCTGTCGTGGCTGCCGCGGGTGCCTTTGCCGGCCTGTTCATCGGAACGGCGCAGGGGTCGGGCCTGCTTGGCATCGTGATCGGCGCTCTGCTGATGGCCGGTCTGGCCTATGCCGCACTTGAACTGCTGGATCGCTCGCAGGAAAAAATGGTCCGCTATGGCATCGCGGCCCTGTTTCTTGTCGCGGGCTTCCTGTTGGGCGGGCTGCCGGGACTGGTTGTCGGTGGCCTGTTCGGCTGGTTCTTCGGCTGGTTTGTCTATTGGGTCGGCGAGGGGCGCTACCGTGCCAAACTGCCCCCTTACCTGACCGCCGGACAGGTGCTGTGGCACTATGCCTTCCGGGTGATCTGCGGCGCGATCTTTGTGTTTCTGATCACGCCGATCATCGTGGTGATGCCGCTGTCCTTCAACGCCGAGAACTTCTTTACCTTCACGCCGGAAATGCTGCGATTTGATCCTGCGGGCTACAGTCTCAAGCATTACCGCGACTTCTTCACCTCGAACGAGTGGCAGTCGGCATTGCGCAATTCGCTGCTGATCGCACCGGCGGCGACGATCCTGTCGGTGACGTTCGGCACGCTGGCGGCCATCGGTCTCAGCCAGCCGCATGTGCCGTTCCGCCGGGCGATCATGGCCATCCTGATCTCGCCGATGATCGTGCCGCTGATCATCTCGGCTGCGGGCATGTACTTTTTCTACTCGCGCGTCGGATTGCAGGGCACCTACCTGGGCGTGGTGCTGGCGCATGCCGCCCTGGGCATTCCCTTTGTGATCATCACCGTGACGGCCACGCTGGTTGGCTTTGACCGCTCGCTGACCCGTGCGGCGGCCAACATGGGTGCGAACCCGGTCACCACCTTCTTCCGGGTGCAGATGCCGCTGATCCTGCCGGGGGTGATTTCCGGCGGGTTGTTCGCCTTTATCACCTCGTTCGATGAGGTGGTCGTGGTGCTGTTCGTCGGCTCGGCCAATCAACAGACGCTGCCCTGGCAGATGTTCACCGGCCTGCGCGAACAGATCAGCCCGACCATCCTGGCCGTGGCAACGATCCTGGTGGCCGTGTCGATCTGCCTGCTGACAGTGGTCGAAATCCTGCGCCGCCGGTCCGAGCGCCTGCGCGGCCTCAGCCCGGGCTGACCCGCCTCGAAAGGCGGAATGAAAACGGCCCCGGGGAAAACCCGGGGCCGTATGGCGTTCTGGCGCTGAGGAAGGCGTCCTGTCAGCTGCGCACGAGCTTTTCGTAGGCTTCGGAAATCTCGCGGGTGATCGCGCCGACCTCAAAGGTGAAATCGCCGATCTGTCCGACGGGGGTGACCTCGGCAGCGGTGCCGGTCAGCCAGCACTGCTCAAAGCCTTCCATCTCTTCGGGCATGATGTGACGTTCGTGCACCGTGATGTTGCGCTCTTTCAGCAACCCGATCACCGTCTGCCGGGTCAGGCCGTTGAGGAAGCAGTCGGGCAGCGGCGTGTGCACCTCGCCATCCTTGACGAAAAAGATGTTGGCACCGGTCGCCTCGGCCACATAGCCGCGGTAATCCATGAACAGCGCATCCGAGCAGCCCTTGGCCTCGGCGGCGTGTTTGGAGGTGGTGCAGATCATGTAGAGGCCGGCGGCCTTGGCATGCACGGGGATGGTTTCGGGCGACGGGCGTTTCCATTTCGAAATGTCGAGCTTGGCGCCCTTCATCTTGGCATCGCCATAGTAGTTGCCCCAGGCCCATGTCGCGATGGCCAGCCGGACCGGGTTGCGCGCCGATGAGACGCCCATGTCTTCTCCGGCGCCGCGCCATGCCACGGCCCGCACATAGGCGTCGGTAAAGCCATTGGCCTCCAGAACGGCGGTCTTGGCGGCTTCGATCTCGTCCACGGAATAGGGGATCTTGAAGTCGAGGCAGCTGGCGGAAAAGTGCAGCCGTTCGGAATGTGCGCGGGATTTGAAGATCTTGCCGTTGTAGGCGCGCTCGCCTTCAAACACGGAACTCGCGTAGTGCAGACCGTGGGTCAGCACATGCACCTTGGCCGAGCGCCAGTCCACCAGTTCGCCGTCCATCCAGATCTTGCCGTCGCGGTCATCATAAGCCCCGGTCATAGCGCTCTCTCCTTGCTCGCAATTTTGCATTTGTTGCGCTACATACGTCCGAGTCGGACATAAAATTGCGCCAAAACTGCGATTCGCTACCAGTTCGGGGTTGGAATGTCAACAAGGCTGACTTAAAGTGCGCACAGGATACAGAGTGCTGAATATTTGAACTGCGGACCGGGGTGACCATGGCAGAGGTGCAAAGCGCACAGATACACGGGGGCGAAACGCTTCTGTTTCTCACCGACGAACAGCTGCGGCAGGGCATCGAAGCGATGTTTTTTGCCTATCGCGGGTTCACGGCCGACCCGGATCTGATCCTGCAGGAAATGTCTTATGGGCGCGCGCATCACCGGGCGATCCATTTCATCCACTGCGCACCGGGCACGACGGTCAACAATTTGCTGGCCATTCTGGGTGTGACCAAGCAATCCTTGAACCGCGTGCTGCGGACGCTGATCGAAGACGGGTTGGTCGAAAGCCGCGTCGGGCGAATGGACAAACGGGAACGCCACCTGTTCCTGACCGAGACGGGGCAGGGGCTTGAGCAGCGGCTGTCGGATGCGCAACGGTCACGCATGCGCGCGGCCTACCGCCAGGCAGGTCCCGATGCGGTGGCCGGGTTTCGCAGGGTTCTGGAGGCGATGATGGATTCCGAGATGCGGCGCCAGTACAAGAGTCTTCGGGAGGGGCGGGGATGAGTGAGACCGACGCCCACCTTCTGATCGTCGACGACGATGAACGCATCCGCGGATTGCTGCAGAAATTCCTGATCCGCCAGGGGTTTCTGGTGACCGCCGCCCGTGATGCCGGTCATGCCAGACGGATTCTCCTGGGCCTGGATTTCGACCTGATCGTCCTGGATGTGATGATGCCGGGAGAGGACGGCGTCAGTCTGACCGCCGCCATCCGCAAGACCAGCAACACTCCGATCCTGCTGTTGACGGCCAAGTCTGGAACCGAGGACCGGATCGCCGGGCTCGAGGCCGGCGCCGACGATTACCTTGCCAAGCCGTTCGAGCCGAAAGAGCTGCTGTTGCGGATCAACGCGATCCTGCGGCGGATGCCGGAGGTGACAACCAGAGAGGTCGCGCCCAAGCTGCTGACGCTGGGACCGGTGCGCTATGACATCGAACGTGGCGAGATGTGGCGCGGCGAAGACCTGGTGCGGCTGACCGCGACCGAAAGCCAGTTGATGCGGATATTCGCCGCCCGGCCCGGAGAGGCGGTGAGCCGTTCGAGCCTGGTCGAGGATCTCGGCCGTGATCGCAGCCAAAGCCAGGAGCGGGCGGTGGATGTCCAGATCACCCGGCTGCGCCGCAAGATCGAAAGCGACCCCAAGCAGCCGCGCTACCTGCAGACGGTGCGCGGCTCCGGCTATATGCTCGCCCCGGACTGACCCGGTCGGAGGGGTTGCTCCCCTCAGGCTTTCGGGTTTTGCTTTGGCTTCACGCCGATCGGCAGACCGCGACTTTGACCGTGCCAAGGACAGGACTTCATGACTGCATTGATCACCCACGCCGACTGTCTGAGCCATGTGACGCCGGACGGCCATCCGGAACGGGTGGCGCGTCTCGAGCATCTGCTGCACGCGCTGGAGCCACTGCCGCTGACCCGGGTGACCGCGCCGCTGGCCAGCGATGACGACCTGCTGCGCATCCATCCGCAAGCGTATATTGATCGCCTGCGCGTCAGCCTGCCGAATCGCGGGTTTCACCAGATCGACGGCGACACCTGGCTGTCGCCCGGTTCCCTGAACGCCGCCCTGCGCGGCGCCGGTGCGGTGATTCAGGCGGTGGATATGGTTCTGGCCGGGGACGCGCCGAACGCCTTTTGCGCCATCCGCCCGCCGGGGCATCACGCGGAGCGCAGCACCGCCATGGGGTTCTGCCTGTTCGGCAATGCCGCGCTGGCGGCCAAGCATGCGCTGGACCACCACGGCCTGGAGCGCGTCGCAGTGGTGGATTTCGATGTGCACCACGGCAACGGCACCCAGGATCTGCTGTGGGACGAACCCCGCGCGCTGACCATCACCAGCCAGCAGATGCCGCTCTGGCCCGGGTCGGGCCGGGCCGACGAGAGGGGGGCGCACGACAACGTGATGAACCTGCCGCTGCCGCCCGAAAGCACTGGTGCGGACATGCGGCAGGTCTATGAGGCGCAGGTGTTCCCGCGCCTGCGTGATTTCAGGCCTGACCTACTTATCCTGTCGGCCGGTTTTGATGCCCATCAGGACGACCCGCTGGCGCAGCTCAACTGGACCACCGCCGATTTTCGCTGGCTCACAAAGACCCTGTGCCAGCTGGCGCGCGAGTTGTGTGGCGGTCGCGTGGTCTCGACACTCGAAGGCGGCTATGATCTTGAGGCGCTGAGCGCGGCCGCGAAGGCCCATGTCGAGGAATTGTTGGAGGCGGCGAAATGAGCCAGACACCGGTGGAAGAAATGAGCTTTGAGCAGGCCATGGCCGAACTCGAACAGGTGGTCGGTCAGCTTGAGCGCGGCGATGTGGCGCTGGAAGATTCGATCAAGCTCTACGAGCGCGGCGCGGCGCTGAAAAAGCGCTGCGAGGCCAAGCTGAAGGAAGCCGAGGAAAAGGTCGCCGCAATCACCCTGGATGGTGATGGCAACCCCAAAGGTGTGACCCCCGTGACCGGCCTCTGACAGGTGTTCCACCACGACCTGCTGACGGCTGGCACCACGCTTCAGGCCGGATTCGACCAACTTTTCGCTGATTGGCCCGATCTGCCGGTGGTGCATGGCATGCGCTATGCGACCCGTGGCGGCAAGCGGTTGCGCGGCTTTCTGGTGCTGGAAACGGCCCGGTTGCACGGGGTCGACCCGGGCCGGGCCCTCTGGCCCGCGCTGGCGATCGAAGCGATCCACGCCTACAGCCTAGTACATGACGACATGCCCTGCATGGACAACGATGCGTTGCGGCGGGGCCAGCCGACGGTGCATGTGCAGTGGGACGAAGGCACGGCATTGCTGGTGGGGGACGCGCTGCAGGCGCTGGGCTTTGAATGGGTCGCGCGAACCGAGGTCGGGCCCGCAGAGGTGCGCGCGGACCTGGCGCTGTCACTGGCGCAGGCCAGCGGCGCGCGGGGCATGGTGTTGGGCCAGGCGCTGGACATCGCCGCGGAATCCGCGCAGTCACCGCTGAGCCTGCCCGAAATAACCGCCCTCCAGCAGGGCAAGACGGGGGCGCTCTTTTCCTGGGCGGCCGAGGCAGGGGCGCGACTGGCGCAGGCCGACACCGCTCCGCTGCGGGCCTATGCCCAGGCTTTCGGTCTGGCGTTCCAGATCACCGACGACGTGCTCGACGTGACCGGCGATGCGACCCGCGTCGGCAAGGCCGTGGGCAAGGATGCCGCCGCGGGCAAGGCGACCTTTGTCTCGCTGCTGGGACTGGCGGGCGCCCGGAACCGGGCACAGGAACTGGTGGAAATGGCCTGTGATGCGCTATCTGTGTACCCGGACGGGGCGGAAAACTTGAAGCAGGCGGCGCGCTTCGCTATCTCCCGCCAAAGCTAGGCTCACAGGTCCGCCGCCAGAAGGAGACGCCATGTCGTCGCAACCCAACACACCGCTGCTGGACAAGGTCCACTCTCCGTCGGACCTGTCGCACCTCTCGGATGGCGATCTGCGGCGGCTGGCGGACGAATTGCGGGCTGAAACCATCGCGGCAGTGTCGGAAACCGGTGGCCATCTGGGCGCGGGTCTGGGCGTTGTCGAACTGACCGTGGCGCTGCATGCGGTGTTCGACGCCCCGCGCGACAAGATCATCTGGGACGTCAGCCACCAGTGTTATCCGCACAAGATCCTTACAGGGCGCCGCGACCGGATCCGGACGCTGCGGATGAAAAATGGCCTCAGCGGCTTCACCAAACGGTCGGAATCGCAGTATGACCCGTTCGGAGCGGCACATTCCTCGACCTCGATTTCCGCCGCCCTGGGGTTCGCCGTCGCGCGCGATCTGGGAGGGGCCTGCGACACCGGCCATGGCGATGCCATCGCGGTGATCGGCGACGGCGCCATGTCGGCGGGCATGGCGTATGAGGCAATGAACAACGCAGGCCATCTGAAAAAACGCCTGATCGTGATCCTGAACGACAACGAGATGTCAATTGCGCCGCCGGTGGGGGCGATGTCGTCGTACCTCTCGCGGCTCTATGCCGAAGCGCCGTTCCATGACCTCAAGGCCGCCGCCAAGGGCGCGGTCAGCTTTCTGCCCGAACCCCTCCGCGAAGGCGCCAAGCGCGCCAAGGAGATGCTCAAGGGCATGGCCGTCGGCGGCACCCTGTTCGAACAGCTCGGCTTTTCCTATCTCGGCCCGATCGACGGCCACGACCTGGACCAGTTGCTGCCGGTGCTGCGCACGGTCAGGGCGCGCGCCACCGGGCCGATCCTGCTTCATGTGCTGACAAAAAAGGGCAAGGGTTATGCCCCGGCCGAAGCGGCGCTGGACAAGGGCCATGCCACCGCCACCTTCAATGTCCTGACGGGCGAGCAGAAGAAGGCCGCATCGAACGCGCCGTCCTATACATCGGTCTTCGGCAAGACGCTGGTGGATCTCGCGGCAGACGACCCGCGTATCTGTGCGGTGACGGCGGCAATGCCCGACGGCACCGGCCTCAACCTCTTTGCCGAACGCTTTCCCAGCCGCTGCTTTGATGTCGGCATCGCGGAACAGCATGGCGTGACCTTTGCGGCGGGCCTCGCGGCGGGCGGCATGCGGCCGTTCTGCGCGCTCTACTCGACGTTTCTGCAACGTGGTTACGATCAGGTGGTCCATGATGTGGCGATCCAGCGCCTGCCGGTGCGCTTTGCCATCGACCGGGCCGGGCTGGTCGGAGCCGACGGCGCCACCCATGCGGGCAGCTATGACATCGCCTTTCTGGCGAACCTGCCGGGGTTTGTCGTGATGGCCGCCGCCGACGAAGCCGAGCTCAAGCATATGATCGCCACCGCCGCGGCGCATGATTCAGGCCCCATCGCGTTCCGCTATCCACGCGGCGAGGGCGAAGGTGTCGAACTGCCGGAGCGCGGCACGCTGCTGGAGATCGGCAAGGGGCGCATCGTGCAAGAGGGCGCACGCGTCGCGCTGCTGTCCTTTGGCACGCGTCTGGGCGAGGTGCGCCGCGCTGCCGAGGCGCTGGCCGCGCGCGGCATCACCCCGACGATTGCCGATGCCCGCTTTGCCAAGCCGCTTGATCGCGACCTGATCCTGACGCTGGCCCGGACACACGAGGCGCTGATCACCATCGAGGAAGGCGCCATCGGTGGGTTCGGCAGCCATGTGGCACAACTGCTGGCCGAAGACGGCATCTTTGACACCGGTCTGAAGTACCGCTCGATGGTGCTGCCGGATATCTTCATTGATCAGGCCAGCCCGGCGGACATGTATGCCGTGGCCGAACTGGGTGCCAGAGACATCGAGGCCAAGGTGCTTGCCACGCTCGGGGTCGCCCAGTTGGGCAAACGCGCCTGATCCCGATCAGGCGGTTTCCGCCTCGAGCAAGGACTGCAAGCCGCTGCGGTAATCGGGGTACAGCAGTTCGACGCCAAGCTCGTTCTTGATCCGGTCGTTCGAGACACGCTTGCTCTCGGCATAGAAACTGCGCGCCATGTCCGAGAGCTCGGCCTTGCGGAAATCGACCTTGGGCGGTTCCGGCAGGTTGAGAAGTTCTGCGGCATGGGAAATCACGTCCTGTGGCGGCGCCGGGTCATTGTCGCAGACGTTGTAGACCGCACCCGGATTGGGCCGCTCGATCGAGGCCGCCAGCACCCGGGCGATATCGTCGACATGGATCCGGCTGAACACCTGGCCGCGCTTGATGATCTGGCGTGCCTTGCCGGCGCGCACCTTGGCGAACGGGCCGCGCCCGGGTCCGTAAATCCCGGCCAGCCGGAAGACATGCAGCGGCAGGCCCGGGATTGCCCCCCAGGCCGCCTCGGCCTCGACGCGCAGCAGACCGCGCTCGGTGCCCGGGGTCAGTGGCGTCGTTTCGTCCACCCAGGCGCCGTGATGATCGCCGTAGACCCCGGTTGTCGACAGATAACCCGCCCAGTAAAGCTCGGGCGCACGGGCGGTAATGGCATCGCCGATCAGCCGCAGGCTCGGGTCGCCGGCAGAGTCGGGCCCGGCGGAAATCAGCAGATGGGTCGCCTGCGCCAGTGCGTCGCGAACCGCCCCTGCCTCCCACAGCACCGGTTCAATTCCGGTTTCGGCCAGGGCGCCCGCGGAGTCGGCGCTGCGGGTGGTCCCGAAGATGCGCCAGCCCTGCGGCAACAGCAGGCGGGACAGGGCACGGGCAGAATAGCCGTGACCAAGCGAGAGTAAGGTATGTGTCATGCGGCGAAAAATGCTCTGAAGACGGGGATTCTGCAAGCCTCGAACCCGACCTGTCGTGCGACCGATGACCGAATCGCCGTCGCCGCTGCCCGGATCCGGACCTTTGCGGCCGACGCCTCGCCAACTCCGCGATCGGCCGCTGCCCAATTCGTGGGCAGTCGATGCGTGCCCCCGGCGCCGCCCGGTCCTGTCGACCACACGTCGCGCCGCCGCCGCAGATCCCGGGGATCCGCCGTTGCCATCGCCGCGGTTGCCACGGTTCGCGGGCGGCAAAAAGTCTTTTGCCGACAAGACATTTGCCAGCGGGCCGGCGGTTTCGGGGCGCCATCGTATCGCCGCCACTCCGGGCATTTCCGGGGCCAAAATAGCCCGGAGATCCGGGGGCAGGGCCGCCGAAGGTTGCTCCGGGGGTGGGCAAAGAATGGCTCATCAGAAAAGCTGACGGTGGCAGGACGGCCGTGACTGTGTAGACCCGAACCGTGGTCAACACCGGAGCAGAGATGCAGTCATATACCCGCCGTGCCCTTCTTGGCACCCTCGTGATGTCGCTGGCCGCCTGCGCCAGCCGGAATGTTCCCGAGATTTCGACCCGTTCGGCCCCGCTCGAACCGGCGCTTTACCCCAACGAGACGCGGGAACTGCGCAAGCTGATCAACACCTACGCCGATCTCTACGGTGTGCCGCGTCCGCTGGTGCACCGGGTGGTGATCCGCGAGAGCACCCACCGCCCCGGCGCCCGCAATGGCCCGTACTACGGCCTGATGCAGATCCTGCCCGCCACCGCGCGCGGCATGGGCCACCGCGGCAAGGCGTCGGAGCTTCTGGACGCAGAGACCAACCTGAAGTTCGCGGTGAAGTATCTGCGCGGTGCCTGGCTGCTGGCGAACGGCAGCTATGATACCGCGGTCAAGTGGTACTCCCAGGGGTATTACTACGAGGCCAAGCGCCGCGGCATGCTGGTCGAAACCGGCCTGCGCAGCGGCTGATCCTGTGCAGTCCGATGCCCCGCCCCGGGCTATCGGGCGGGGTCACTGGGCATAGTCCGATCCTTCGCCGTCCAGGATTGCCTTGAGTTCCGCAAGGTGGCGGACGTCCTGCTCGGGATAGCTCTCCAGTTCGCGCGCTGTCTTTTCCGCGATTTCGTCACTCAGCACCTTGAGCGGCCGACCGGTCTGCAACGCCCGGATATAGGTTTCAGCCGCGCGTTCGAAATAGTACAGCCGGTTGAAGGTTTCGGCCACGGTGTCGCCGATCACCATGACGCCGTGGTTGCCCATCACCATCACCTTTTGCCTGGGATCGGTGAACAGCTGCGCACAGCGGATGCCCTCGTCTTCGAACGCCAGACCGCCATAGGCGCCGTCATAGGCGATGCGGTTGTAAAACGTCGCACAGTTCTGATCAATCGGCGGCAGCGTCGGGTCGGCAAGGCAGGCGAGCACCGTGGCATGGATCGAATGCACGTGCATGGCACAGCGGGCATGGGCACAATGGCGGTGCAGCCCGCCGTGCAGACCCCAGGCGGTGGGGTCGGGCGCGTCGGGGCCGGACAGGGTGTCGGGGTCGTTGGCGTCAACCAGCAACAGGTCCGACGCCTTGATCCGGGAAAAATGTTTCTGGTTCGGGTTCATCAGGAACCTGGTGCCGTCATCATTGACTGACAGCGAAAAGTGGTTGGCCACCCCTTCGTGCATGTTGAGCCGTGCGGTCCAGCGGAAGGCGGCGGCGAGGTCCACGCGCTCGGCCCAGTGGTCCATGTTGGGTTTGAGATGTGTGACAGACATGGTGGGGTCTCCTGTAATCCAGCCGTGGCAAGTCTGCTGTGCCGCGGAGGGAAAGGCCAGAGAGGGTGCACCGGGGGCCGACTGCCGCGCTTGCGCCACTGACGCGATGATGTCACCTTGCCGCGAAATTATGCAACGAGGCGCGGATGCAGGATCAGTCAGTCACACTCGACATCGTTACGCCGGAGATGTCTCCACCCGAGATGTTCGACGATGCGACAGCCGCTGTCGACCGCCTGTGCGCGCTCTACGAGTCCGCCGTCGGTTTTCTGTGTGACCGCTTTGACAAGGCGATGGCCGAGGGCCACCCCGGCGTGCGTTACCGCGCCTATTATCCCGAATTGCGGATCACCACCGCGTCGTTTGCCAAAGTCGACAGTCGGCTGAGTTTTGGCCATGTCTCCGCGCCCGGCACCCACGCCACCAGCGTCACGCGCCCGGACCTGTTTCGCAAGTACCTGTGCCAGCAGATCGGCCTGTTGCTCGCCAATCACGGGGTGCCGGTTCAGGTCGGGCTGTCGGATACCCCGATGCCGGTGCATTTTGCGGTGGCCACCCGGGCCGGCGTGACCGTGCCGCAGGAAGGTGCGGCGCAGTTCACCCTGCGGGATGTGTTCGACGTGCCGGACCTTGCCACGACCAACGACGACATCGTCAACGGCCTGGCCAAACCCGCCGCCGACGGCGCCGAGGCGCTGGCGCCGTTCACCGCGCAGCGCGTCGACTATTCGCTGGCGCGGCTGGCCCATTACACCGCGACCGACCCCGAGCATTTCCAGAACCACGTGCTGTTCACAAACTACCAGTTCTACGTGAGCGAGTTCGAGGCCTATGGGCGCGCCATGCTGGCCGACCCGGACAGCGGCTACATCAGCTTTGTCTCTACCGACAACGCCGAGATCACCGGCCCGGATCAGGCCATCGCGTCCAGCGGGAAGATGCCGCAGATGCCGACCTATCACCTCAAGCGGGCGGATGGATCGGGCATTACCCTGGTCAACATCGGGGTCGGGCCCAGCAACGCCAAGACCGCGACCGACCACATCGCCGTGCTGCGCCCACATGCCTGGCTGATGGTCGGTCACTGCGCCGGACTGCGCAATTCGCAAAGTCTGGGCGATTTTGTTCTGGCGCATGCCTATCTGCGCGAAGACCGGGTGCTGGACGATGATCTGCCGGTCTGGGTGCCGATCCCGGCGCTGGCGGAAATCCAGATCGCGCTGGAACGCGCGGTGGCCGAGGAAACCCAATTGGAAGGCTACGATCTCAAGCGGATCATGCGCACCGGCACCGTCGCGAGTGTGGACAACCGCAATTGGGAGTTGCGCGACAAACGGGGCCCGGTGCAGCGTCTGTCGCAGTCACGGGCCGTGGCGCTGGACATGGAATCCGCCACCATCGCCGCCAACGGGTTCCGGTTCCGGGTGCCCTACGGCACGCTGCTCTGTGTCAGTGACAAGCCGCTGCACGGCGAGTTGAAGCTGCCCGGCATGGCGTCCGATTTCTACCGGACGCAGGTGGCCCGGCATCTGATGATCGGCATCCGCGCGATGGAGCAGTTGCGCGACATGCCGCTGGAGCGGATCCACAGCCGGAAATTGCGTAGCTTTGATGAGACAGCTTTCCTGTGACCCTGGGGAAAGCACCGCTATATGCGCGTTTTTCCCTTGCAAATATACACTAACCGTTGTGTTTGATTGCTACATACGGTTTAGTTCACCGAATGAGGCCCTAGGAGATGGGCAGAGAAGGAGACCATGAAATGGCGAAACCAATGACCAAGACGCAACTTGTGGCAGCTCTGGCCGAAGAAATGGGCAGCGACAAGAAAGCGGCAGGCGCGGCGCTGGACGCGGTTTGCAACCTGATCACCAAGGAAGTGGCCGACGGCGGTGCCGTGACTCTTCCCGGTGTGGGCAAGATCTACTGCCGCGAACGTCCCGAGCGGATGGTACGCAACCCCGCCACTGGCGAGCAGTTCAAGAAAGAGGCCGACAAGGTGGTGAAGATGACCATCGCGAAAGCCTTGAAAGACAGTGTGAACGGCTAACGTCGCGGATTACCGAGTTTTCAGAAGGGTCGCCAGATGGCGGCCCTTTTTTGTGGCGCTGTCGACGGCATGTTCCTGTCAGCAACCGGACCCGAATTCCCTCCGGGCCCGATTGGCGCGGGTTCCGGTCGCGCGCTGTGCGCCGGACCCGCGTTCTGCGTGGACCGTCGGCACAACCCGCGGCCACCGGACATCACAGATACCGGTTCACCAGATTCTCCAGCCGTTCCTGACGGCCTGAGCGGGGCTGCGGGTTGATGTCCTCTGCCAGCACACGGTCGGTGATGCTGTCCAGGGTGCCGGCCAGCATGTCGCGGGCCCGGGGCGTGTCCCAACCCGCATAGCGGGCGTCGCGCGCCGCTTCCAGCTTGCCGTCCTGCAACATTGCGGCGGCGGCCCTGAGCCCGGCGGCACAGGCGTCCATGCCGCCCACATGTGCCAGAATGAGATCCTCGGGGTCCAGAGACTGGCGCCGCAGTTTGGCATCGAAATTGGTGCCACCGGTGGTGAACCCGCCTGCGCGCAGGACTTCGTAATAGGCCAGCGTCATCTCGGGGATGTTGTTGGGAAACTGGTCGGTGTCCCAGCCGGACTGGTAATCGTTGCGGTTCATGTCGATGGAACCGAAGATGCCCAGAGACCGGGCCATGGCCAGTTCGTGTTCGAAGGAATGGCCCGCAAGGATGGCGTGCCCCTGTTCGATGTTCATCTTCACTTCCTGCTCGAGACCGAACTCTTTCAGGAACCCGTAAACCGTGGCGACATCATAGTCGTACTGATGCTTGGTCGGCTCCTGTGGTTTGGGTTCGATCAGGATCGGACCGTCAAAGCCGATCTTGTGCTTGTACTCGACCACCATGTGCAGGAACCGGCCCGCCTGGGCCCGTTCGCGGGAAAGGTCGGTGTTGAGCAGCGTTTCATAGCCTTCACGCCCGCCCCACAGGACATAGTTCGCGCCGCCTAGCTGCTTGGTCGCATCCAGACAGGTTTTGACCGTCGCTGCGGAAAACGCAAAGACATCCGGGTCGGGGTTGGTGGCCGCGCCCGACATGAAGCGGCGGTTCGAGAACAGATTGGCCGTGCCCCAGAGCAGCTTGACGCCGGTGTCTGCCTGCTTTTCCTCGAAATAATCGACGATCTCGCGCAGATTGCGGGTGTTTTCGGCGAAATTGGCGCCTTCGGGGCGGACATCCGCATCGTGGAAGCAGTAGAACGGCACGTCGAGAATCTGGAACATCTCAAAGGCGACATCCGCTTTCAGCCGGGCCAGCGCCATGGTGTCTCCGAACCAGGGCCGATCGAAGGTCTGTCCGCCGAAAGGATCGCCCCCGGGCCAGGCAAAACTGTGCCAGTAGGCCGCAGAAAAACGCAGATGGTCCTTCAGGCTCTTGCCCAGGATCATTTCGTCCGGGTTGTAGTGGCGAAAGGCAAAGTCGTTGTCGCTGTCGGGGCCTTCGAAAGTGATCTTCGGAATGTCCCGGAAAAATTCGCTCATGTCGGTTTCCTTCAGGTCAGGCCCTTCAGGGCCGAATAGCTGGCGCGGTACCGGGCATGTGCCTCGGCAAAATCCGGAGTCAGGGCAATGTCCGGGTCGATGCTGCGGGCAATCGGCGGAGCGGTGGCGATCTCGGCTCCGGCGCCGGTCGCCGCCATCATGCCCAGCCGCGCCGCCCCGAAGGCGCCGCCGAAATCACCCGAGACCGGCAGGTCGATCGGCATGCCCAGAGAGGTTGCAATCGCCTTGACCCAGTAGTCGGACCGGGTGCCGCCGCCGACGCCGATCAGTCGGGTGATCGCGGTGCCGGTCCCGCTGAGCGCGTCAAAGCTGTCGCGAAAGGCGTGGGTGACGCCCTCCAGCACCGCGCGGGTCAGGGCGGCGGTGTCGTTGCCGTGATCCAGATGCAGGAACGCGCCGCGGATCCGTGCGTCGTTGTGCGGCGTCCTCTCGCCGCCCAGATACGGCAGGAACAGGGTGCGTCCCGGGGGCTGCAACGGGCCAAGGTCCGCCGTCAGGGCGTCAGGTTTCTGTCCGATGGACCCGGCGAACCAGTTCAATGCGTCTGCGGCGGCAAGGATGACACCCATCTGGTGCCAGGTGCCGGGCAGGGCGTGGCAAAAGGTGTGCACTGCACTGGCGGCATCGGGCTGATAGGCGGCAGACGCGGCAAACAGCACCCCCGACGTGCCGAGCGAGACAAAGGCTTCGCCCGGTTTCACCACCCCGACACCCACCGCGCTGGCGGCATTGTCACCGCCGCCACCGGCAATCACGACCCCCCTGGGCAGACCCCACCGGTCGGCCAGCGTATCGCGCAACGTGCCGGAAACCGCGGATCCTTCGACCAGCCGCGGCATGTGTTCACGCCCGAGTCCCGTGGCCCCGAGCAGCGCGTCGGACCAGTCGCGGTTGCCGGTATCGAGCCAGCTGGTGCCCGCGGCGTCCGACATGTCCGCGACGTGTTCGCCACTCAGCCAAAGCCGCAGATAGTCCTTTGGCAACAACACCTTGGTGACCCGGGCGAACACCGCGGGTTCGTTCCTGCGGACCCAGACCAGCTTGGGCGCGGTGAAGCCGGGAAACACGATGTTCCCGGTCAGCGCCCGGAACCGCGGGTCCGAGTCCAGTGTTGCAGCCTCATCCGCCGCGCGGGTGTCGTTCCACAGGATGCATGGCCGCAGAACCGCATCGTCGGCCCCCAGCAGGGTCGCGCCGTGCATATGGCCCGACAGTCCGATACCCCGCACGGCGTTCAGTGCCACCCGGGAGGCCAATTCCCGCAGTACCGCATCTGCTGCGGTCAGCCAGCTTGCCGGGTCCTGCTCTGACCAGCCGTCGTGCGGGCGCTGCACACTCAGCGGCGCCGTCGCCTCGGCGAGGATGGCCTGATCGCCATCCATCACCACAGCCTTGAGCGACGACGTGCCCAGATCCAGCCCGATAAACTGTCCGCTCATGCCGCCGCTTTCGGGTTCTTGCCAAGGATGATCATCGACAGGATGTCATCTTCGGTGACATCTTCGACCCGCTCGGTTCCGACAACCTGGCCGTTCTTCATCACCGATACCCGGTCACACAACGCCATCATCTCGCGGGTGTCGTGGCTGATCAGGAAGATGCCAAGCCCCTGTTTCTTGAGCTCGGTGATCAGATCCGCGACCATCTTGGTTTCATGCACCCCGAGCGCGGCGGTGGGTTCGTCCATGATCAGGATCCGGGCCTTGAAATACACCGCGCGGGCGATGGCGACCGACTGGCGCTGACCGCCGGACAGGGCGGACACCGGTTCCTTCAGTTTCTTGAAGTTCGGGTTCAGGCGGGCCATGATCCGGCGCGTCTCGGCCTCTTGCCGCGAGTCATCGACAAAGCCCAGCCGGGTGGTCAGTTCGCGCCCGAGAAACAGGTTCGACGCGGCGTCCAGATTGTCGGCCAGCGCCAGCGTCTGGTAAATTGTCTCGATGCTGTTGTTGCGGGCATCGCGGGGCGAATGGATGTCCACCTTGGCGCCATTGATCCAGATTTCGCCGGAATCCATCCTGTAGGCCCCGGACAGGATCTTGATCAGCGTCGATTTGCCGGCGCCATTGTGCCCCAGCAACCCCACGACTTCGCCGGGATAGAGGTCAAGGCTGACATCGTCGACCGCGTGTACGCCGCCAAACGCGATGGAGATGTTCTTCATCTGAACTAGGGGTGTGGTCATTTACCTGGCTCCTGTCCGCTTGCGATACTCGATGTCGACCCAGACGGCGAACACCAGCACGGCGCCGACCACGATGTTCTGGTAGGGGGCATCGACCCCGACCATCGCCATGCCCGATTGCAGGGACTGCATGATCAGCGCGCCAAAGACCGCGCCGTAGATGGTGCCGATTCCGCCGGACAGGGCGGTGCCGCCGATCACCGCCGCCGCGATGACCCGCAGTTCGTCCAGGGTGCCGATGTCGTTGGTGTGGTAGCCAAGCCGGGCCGAGGCGACAACGCCGCCCAGGGCAGAGAGCACGCCGACAATGGCAAAGATCTTGACCGTCAGCAGCCGGGTGTTGATGCCCGACAGGCTGGCGGCGTCGGGGTTGCCGCCGGTGGCAAAGATATAACGCCCGAGCCGTGTACGTGTGGCGATCACCGTCATCACCACGGCGACAAAGATCAGCAGCAGCACGGAAAACGGAATGCCATAGGCGACGGTGCAGCCTTCGGCCTGTGCGCAGCCATAGGCGGCAAAGTCCCGCGCCACCACCCGGTCCGGCAATTCGTAGGCATTGAGGATGGCAACGAACCCGAGGATCGCGCCAACAGTGATGGCAATCACCGCGATTTCGGCCCAGACCGGTTTGACCGGGAATTCGTGGCTGATCTTGTTGCGCCGTGCCGCCCACAGGCCGACAGCCGCAGCCAGCGCCGCAACGATCCCCACGACCCAGCTCCAGAACCAGCCCAGGGTTCCCGTGATGCCGCCGAACAGGATATAGGTCTCGTCCAGCGGGCCGATGGTTTGTCCGCTTGTCAGATACCAGCCGACGTTGCGCCAGATCAGCAGCCCGCCCAGCGTCACGATGAATGCCGGAATGGCGCGGTAGCCCACCAGCCAACCCTGCATCCCGCCGATCAGGGCCCCCACCAGCAGGCCAAGGCCGATGGTGATCCAGGGGATCAGGGGCGAGCCGATCTCGAGCCCGAGGTGGCCCGGCAGCCAGCGGGTCTGCAACATCCCCATCACGGCGGTGCAGGTGGCGAGCAGGGCACCGACCGACAGGTCGATGTGGCGGGTGACGATCACAAACACCATGCCGGTCGCCATGATGGCGACACTGACCGTCTGGATCGTCAGGTTGAAGATGTTGCGCGGGGTCAGGAACCGGCCATCGGTCCAGAAATTGAACACGAGGCAGACCACGACGAAGGCTCCGATCATTCCCAGCAACCGGGTGTCGAGCTCGAGCTGTCTGATCAGGCTGCGCCGGGGGGCAAGGTGCGACGGGGATTCTGTCTTGTCAGACATTCTGGCTCCGGGATTCAAACACAGGACGGGATGGCAGCGCAAAGCCCTGGGTGGCGGAGCCTGCGGCAAGGCGGAACCCGGCCCGCAGAACTGCAGGCCGGGAAATGTCAGCTCAGTTGCAGGGAGCGGGACCGTCGGTTACACCTTGGCACAGCGCCTCCTGGGTGATCCAGCCGGCGTCCACGACCACGGACAGGTTGTCCTTGGTGATCGGCACCGGTGTAAGGAACTTCGCGTCCATCTCGGTTCCTGCGGGCGAAGTCCACTTGGCTGCACCCTCGACCGCGGCCATGCCGTCCTCGGCGCTTGCCATGTCCACGGCGATCTCTGCCGCCGCCTTGCCGAGATCGCGGGCATCCTTCCAGACCGAAACGGTCTGAGTGCCCAAAGCCACCCGGTTCAGCGCGGCATGGTCCCCGTCCTGTCCGGATACGGGAATGCCCTCCATCCCCTGTGCTGTCAGCGCCGCAACCACACCGCCTGCGGTTCCGTCGTTCGAGGCGACAACCGCATCGACCATGTTGTCATTTGCGGTCAGGATCTGCTCCATGTTGCGCTGGGCGTTCGCGGGCAGCCAGCCATCGGTATAGGCTTCGTCCACGATCTTGATCGCGCCGGAATCGATCGCCTCCTGCAGCACTTCCTGTTGTCCGCCGCGCAGGAAATCGGCATTCGGATCAGTGGGCGAGCCCTTGATCATCACGTAATTGCCTTCGGGCTGTGCCGCGAGCACCGCACGGGCCTGCATCCGCCCGACTTCGACGTTGTCAAAGGTCAGGTAAAAGGCGCGCGGATCCTCGATCAGGCGGTCATAGGCGACAACCGGAATACCCTCATTGGCGGCGGCATCGACCGCCGGGCCGATGGCCGCTGTGTCCTGCGCAAGGATGATCAGCGCGTCAACGCCCTGCGCGATCAGGGATTCGACATCGGAAAGCTGCTTGGCCGACGACGACTGGGCATCTGCCGACACATAGGTCGCTCCGGCCGCCTCCAGTGCGCTCTTGATCGCCGCTTCGTCGGTCTTCCAGCGCTCTTCCTGAAAGTTCGACCAACTGACGCCTATGGTCATGGCGTGGCTTTCGGCCAGTGCAGCCGAACTGAAGCCAGCGACGGCAATCGCCGCTGCGATAATGGATTTATGCATGTGGTCCTCCCAGACTGTCCCCAAAGTTTCGGGGGGGGTGTGAGCCTTTTGGCCCGACACCCGCAAAATGCCATATTTATTTCATCTGTCAAAATAAAAATGACGAAAACATGCTTCCGGGCCATTTTTTTACTTCTCATGACAGCATTAATCCGACAATCTCAGCGGAGAAGGTCACTTTCACCTTTGCGGATGCAGAAATTTGTTTGGACGAAAAATAATGTATGACAGCGAAGGCCGCCGCAACGATGCCGATGTGCCCGTCACCGGCTGTGGGCCGATTCTGTCCGTGTCGGCCACACCTCTGCGCCCCCTTCGCCAGCAAATCTTTGAAACCGTCCGTGCCGCCGGACGAACCGCGCGGGCGGATGTCACCCGGTCGCTTGGGATCAGCCCGGGATCTGCAACCACGCTGAGCGCCGAGCTGATCGCCGCCGGGTTTCTGCGCGAGGTCGAGGGGCTGCCGCGCGAGGCCGGGCGCGGACGCCCTCCGGTCGCGCTCGAGGTGGTGCCCGATGCGCGGCTTGTCGTTGGAATCAAGCTGTCCGACAGGGCGCATACGGCCGTGTTGACGGATTTTGCCGGCAATGTGCTGGCCAATGCTTCGCAGCCGACCCAGCCGCATCGCAAGACGCTGGAGCAGACGGTCACCGAGGTGGCCGAACTCGTCGCCACACTGCTGAGCGGCGCGCAGTGCGACCTGTCCCGGATCAGCGCCGTGGGTGCGGGACTGTCAGGTCTGGTCAATCACGAGAGCGGAATGGTTCTCTGGTCGCCGCTGCTGAGTCAGCGCGACCTGGCCCTCGGTCCGGCACTCTCGCGTCGCTTTGGTCTGCCGGTGTTTCTGGACAACGATGCCAACAACCTGACCCTTGCCGAATTATGGTTCGGCGCCGGGCGGGCGCGCTCGGATTTCGCGGTGGTCACAATCGAGGAAGGCGTCGGCATGGGGCTGGTTCTGGGCAACCGCCTGTTCCGTGGCAGCCGTGGCATTGGACTGGAACTGGGTCATACCAAGGTGCAGTTGGATGGGGCGCTGTGCCGCTGTGGCAAACGCGGCTGTCTCGAGGCCTACGTCGCCGATTATGCCCTCGCCCGCGAGGCGGCGACAGCGCTGGATCGGAACCACAACAATCCGCAAAGCCCGAAGGTGATGCTGGAAACCCTGTTCGAGCAGGCCAAGGCGGGCAACGAGTCGGCGCGCACGATTTTTCGCCGCGCCGGACGCTATCTGTCGTTGGGATTGGCCAATGTCGTGCAACTGTTCGATCCGGAACTGATCATCCTTTCAGGCGAGCGGATGCAGTATGACTATCTTTATGCTGATGAGGTCATCGCCGAGATGCGCGCCCTGACACTGGAGGATGGCCGTGTTCCCTGCCCGGTCGAGATCCACGCGTGGGGTGATCTGGTCTGGGCCCGCGGCGCCTCTGCCCTGGCGCTGGGCGCGGTCACGGATCAGGCCCTGGGCGATGGCTGGGTAGCATGATCCGGGGCGCGGTCCTGTGTCTGATCGCTGCCGGGGCCGATGCGCAACCGCAGTTTCAGAACCACTCCGAGGACTTGCCGCGCCATGTCTACTCCGGCGGATGGGAGCATTTTGTCGGCGGCGGCGTGGCGGTGTTCGACTGTGACGGCGATGCACGCCCGGACATCTTTGCCGCCGGAGGGGACTCGCCTGCGGTCCTTCTGCGCAATCTGGGTGGGTTCCGGTTTGCGCCCGTGCCGCTGGAGTCGCTGACCGGGGTGACCGGCGCCTATCCTCTGGACCTGGATGCCGACGGATGGATGGATCTCTATGTGCTGCGCGTCGGGCCGGACAGGATTCTGCGCGGCGGGCCGGATTGTCGGTTTGCCGATGGCGGCGCGGATTGGGGTCTGCCGCACAGCGACCAGTGGAGCACCGCCTTTTCCGCCTGGTGGGTCGATGACGGACGCACGCACATGGCCGTCGGACATTATGTCGACCGCACAAACCCGGATGGCCCGTTCGGCGCCTGCGACAGCAACGCGTTGTTGATCCCCGACGCCACCGGCTACCGCGCTGAAATACTGGCACCTGGGTTTTGCAGCCTGTCCATGCTCGCCGCCCGGGACGCACGCGGCCGGGCGACGCTGCGCATTTCCAACGACCGGCATTATTATGTCACCGGCGGGTACGAGCAGATGTGGGACATCGGTCTTGGCCGGTTTCTGGAGCCTCGCGATGGCTGGGAAAAGGTTTCGCTCTGGGGCATGGGCATTGCCAGCCGGGATCTGACCGGGGACGGCCGCCCCGAGGTCATGCTGACCTCCATGGGCGATCAGTTGCTGCAGGTGGCACAGGCCGACGGCAGCTATTCCGGGGCGCCCTATGCGCTCGGGACTTACGCGACGCGGCCGCATACCGGTGACGACGGTCGCCCCTCGACCGGCTGGCACGCGCAGTTCGGCGATGTGGACAACGACGGCAGGGCGGATCTGTTTATCGCCAAGGGCAACGTGGATCAGATGCCCGGGATGGCGATGCAGGACCCCAACAACCTGCTGATGCAGCAGCCCGACGGGCGCTTTGTGGAAATGGCAGGCACGGCCGGGGTGGGCAGCGTGGCCCGGTCGCGCGGCGCGGCACTGGTGGATTTCGACGGAGACGGGCGGCTGGATCTGCTGGTGTCGAACCGGCGCGCGCCTCTGGAGCTTTACCGCAACGTCACGGCGGACACCGGCAACTGGCTGCAGGTGGCGCTGGTCCAGCCCGGTGGAAACCGCAATGCCGTCGGCGCGCTGGTCACCGTGAACGGCCAGGTGCAGGAGATCACCGTGGGCGGGGGCCATGCCGGCGGTCAGGCCGTGCCACTGCATTTCGGCCTGGGGGCGGCGACACATGCCGAGGTGTCAGTGATCTGGCCGGACGGGACGGGCAGCGCCGAACAGGTGCAGGCGGGGCAGGTCATCACCCTGTTTCACCCCTGAGGTCAGCGGGCCACCTGTAATCCGCTCGGCACGGTTGACGGCACGCCCAGCCGGCCTGTGGCCGCGGCGGGATCGGTGAGGCTGTCGAGAAAGGCCACAAGCGCGGCAATGTCAGCCTCGCTCAGGTTGACCGACCATGTGGCGGCCGCAGCAATCGCGGCAACCTCATCCGGGTCGGACATGATCTGCGCATCCTTCACCGGCAGCTCGGGGAGCACGGCCTGCGAGATGTCATATCCGGCCAGCCCCTGCGCCGGAGCCGCGTGATCGGCAATGAACCCCGCCAGATCCGCATGTCCGCCGGCATGGCCGTAGGGTGCGGTTTGCGCGACATTGCGCAGCGACGGGGTCCGGAAGGCAAACAGATCTTCGGCCCGGCCGGTAACGCGAAAACGGCCCTCGTCGCGGCTGTGCTGTTCAAACTTTGCGGCCTTGCCCGGGCCGATCTGCGGGGCGCCCATGGCGTGAAACCCGTGGTCGGTCTGGAACGGGCCGGAATGGCAGGTGTGACATTCGGCGCGACCGTAAAACAGCGCGCTGCCCGCCAGCGCCTGTTCGGACAGCGTGCCGGTGCCGCGCAGCCAGGCGTCGAACGGCGCCTGGTCCGAACGCCATTCCAGCGCCATGAAGGCGGCGATGGCGTTTGAGATGTCGGTAAAGCCAATGTCCTCCGGGGTCTGGATCCGCGGATAGGTCCGCGCGAATTGCGTCGCGTAGCCCGGCACAGCCGCCACTCTGCGTGCGATCAGGTCCCAGGCGCCGCCGGGGCCGGTCAGCAAGCCCTGGCGGACCGCGCGCGACACCTCGTTTTCCTGCAGATGCCCGGCCATTTCATCGGCGCTCAGCACCGGAAACATGGTTTGCGCCGACAGAAGCGAAGCAAATCCCGACACCATGTCGTCCTCGAGCGGTGTGCGGAATCCGGTTGCGCGGGTGGCATCGACTTCGATCCGGCCATCGTGGAACAGCCGGGTGAATTCATGGGCCCCGAGATTGAACAGCGCAGGCGCATTGCGCGGCACCCGGGCTTCGGGCGGATTCTGCGGGTCGGCAACACGGTCCGGTCCCAGACCGATACCGCCATCGCCCAGCGACAGCGACAGCCCGTCAGAGGTGCCAAGGCGCGGATGATGGCAGGTGGCGCAGGACACTTCGCGGTTGCCCGACAGGATCGGATCGTAGAACAGCAACTGGCCCAGTGCGGCCTCGGCCGGGTTCACCGGCGCATAGGCGGCGTCGGTCACAGGCTCGGGCAGGCCCTCAGCCGTGGCCGGAGCTGCGAGGGCGCAGGCCAGAAACACCGATGCCGCCGCGCGCAGCATCAGGCGTAGCGGTCCGCCGTCAGACCGTCCATCGCGATCTCGGGGGAGCGGCCCAGTACAACGTCCGCCACAACCCGGGCCGATCCGCAGGCCATGGTCCAGCCCAACGTACCGTGCCCGGTGTTGAGGAACAGGTTGTCGTACCGCGACCCGCCCAGCACCGGTGTGCCGTCGGGGGTCATCGGGCGCAGGCCGGTCCAGCCCTCGGCCTTGGTGATGTCGCCGCCTTTCGGGAACAGGTCATTGATCACGTGTTTCACCGTATCGGTGGCGTGTGGCCCCAGCCGGTTCGAATACCCCGCGATCTCGGCCGTGCCGGCGACGCGGATGCGGTCGCCCAGCCGGGTGATGGCCACCTTGTGAGTTTCGTCCATCAGTGTGGATTGCGGGGCATAGGAATCGTCGGTGACCGGCAGGGTGACCGAATAGCCCTTGACCGGGTAGACCGGAAGCTTGACCCCGATGGGGTTGAGCACACGCGGGCCATAGCTTCCCAGAGCGCAGACATAGGCGTCGCCGGTGACGCGGCCTGCGACTTCGGTGTCGACACCGGCGACGCGGCCATTTTCCACTGCAATGGCGCGGATCGACTGACCGAACTGGAACTCGACGCCCATCTCGGCACATTTCTCGGCCAGCGCGATGGTGAACATCCGGCAGTCGCCGGTCCGGTCGGCGGTCAGGCGCAGCCCGCCGACGAATTTGTTGCGGACTTCGGCCAGCGCAGGTTCCACGGCGATGCAGGCATCGCGGCCCAGCACCTCGAAGGGGCTGTCGTATTCGGCCAGGATGTCCTGATCGGCCTTGGAGCCCTTCATCTGCTTGGCGGTCCGGAACAGCTGCAACGTGCCCTGCGCGCGACCGTCGTATTCAATGCCCGTCTCGTCGATCAGGTCGGGCATCACATCCCGGGAATAGTTCGAGATCCGTACCATCCGGCTCTTGTTGGTGCGGTAGCTCGACTCGTTGCAGTTGCGGATCATCTGCAGGCTCCACATCCACATCGTCGGGCTGATCAGCGGCCAGATGAACAGCGGACGGCGCTTCATGAACAGCCACTTCAGTGCCTTCACAGGGATACCGGGCGCGGCCCAGGGCGAGGTCATGCCATAGCTGAGCTCGCCCGCATTGGCATAACTGGTTTCCAGGCCCGGACCGGCCTGCCGGTCCAGCACAACCACCTCGGCTCCGGCTTTGGCAAGGTAGTAGGCGGTGGTGACGCCGATCACGCCCGCACCCATCACAATCACTTTCATGGCCGACAGCTCCCTGTTCAGGCTTTCAGCCAGCATGCGTCGTCAGCCCGCAGTCTACAAGGTGCGGTCCACCGGAGGCGTTCGGCATTTGTGGTGAAATTCAGATGCTGTGCAACTTGCGGGGGCGCGGGCGCGCGAAATTTGGACGGGCACGCGTGCGCGCGAATTGCAATCCGTCACATCTGCCGGGCGTTCAGGTCCACGGCCCCTGTGGTCTTCCGCCCCGGCGCACATTCGGGACGCGCGATGCGCCGACCCTCGGCTGATGCGATGCAGGTCCGGAGGCGGCTCCGGCCATCTGGCGCAGCGCGGCAACGCGGTTTTCCGTCGCCGGATGCGTGGAAAACAGGGCGTCCCGCTTGTGGGCGTGCAGCGGGTTGATGATGAACATATGTGCTGTGGCCGGATGGCGTTCCGCCGCGTCGTTGTCGATCCGCGAGGCGCCGGCCTGGATCCTCTCGAGCGCAGAGGCGAGCCACAGGGGTTGGCCGCAGATTTCGGCACCGGCCTTGTCGGCGGCATATTCGCGGGTGCGGCTGATCGCCATCTGCACCAGCGCCGCGGCCAACGGCGCCAGGAACATCATGGCCAGGGTACCGACGATGCCCATGCGTTCGCGGCTGCCGCCAAAGATCAGTGCAAAGTTCGCCAGCATGGATATTGCGCCGGCAAAGGTCGCGGTCACCGTCATGATCGCGGTGTCGTGGTTGCGGATATGTGCCAGTTCATGCGCCACCACACCTGCCAGCTCTTCGCGGCTGAGGGTCTGCATCAGGCCGGTGGTCACCGCGACGGCGGCATTTGCGGGATTGCGTCCGGTGGCAAAGGCGTTCGGCTGCGGCGTGTCGATCACATAGACGGCCGGCATCGGCAGTCCGGCGTTCCGGGCCAGTTCGGCCACCATCTGCGACAGGCCGCTGGGATCGCGCGCCCCGACCGGGCGGGCGTTGTGCATCTTCAGCACCAGCTTGTCCGATGACCACCAGGTAAAGACGTTCATTGCCGCCGCGACGCCAAGGGCTATCACCGTGCCCGTGGCACCGCCCAGAAGATAGCCCAACCCCATGAACAGCGCCGTCATCGCCGCCATCAGCATCGCTGTCTTGACGTATCCCATCTGTGCACCTCCGCTCAGCTTTCCGCTTGCATATAGGTCGCTCATTGGGGGCTGAAAAGGCGCGGGGCGCGATTCCCCGCTGCGTCTCCTTGCCTTTGCGGCAAGCCGGAGAAGCCATTTGCCCCGATTGTGTGGCCGCGCAGATGTTGGCATAATGGCACCATGAACATGGCCCGCCTGAAGGACAGCTGCAAAGCCTGTCCCATTCGTCACTCCGCCGTCTGTGCGGAATGTGATACGGACGAGCTTGCCATTCTGGAACAGGTCAAAAGCTATCGGACCTACGCGCCGGGCGAATCTCTGGCCTCGGCGGGGGAAAAGCTGGACCATCTGTCGTCACTGGTGACCGGCTGCGCCACCATGTCCCGCACCCTGGAGGACGGGCGCCGTCAGGCCGTGGGGTTGCTGCTGCCCGCCGATTTCATCGGACGACCGGGGCGCGCGATATCGCTGTATGACATCGAGGCGGTGAGCGAGGTGACGTTGTGCCGGTTCGAGCGGGTGCAGTTCGAGCGGCTGGTCCGGGAAACGCCGCACATCGCCGCACGTCTGCTGACGATGACGCTGGATGAACTGGACGCGGCCCGCGAGATGGCCGTGACGCTCGGGCGCCGGACGGCGCGGGAAAAGATCGCGTCGTTCCTGGTGTCGATGGCGCGGCGGCAGACGGCGGTGACCAAACGCGCGGTGCCGGTCTCGCCGGTGCTGCTGCATCTGCCGCTGTCCCGTCAGGCGATTGCGGATCATCTGGGACTGACCATCGAAACGGTCAGCCGCCAGCTGACACAGCTGCGCAAATCGGGGCTTATCTCGGTGATCGACAGCCGCGACATCACAATCCCGGATTTCGAGAGTTTGCAGCTCGAGGCCGGAGACGACGACGCGACTGACGCCCCATGACCGGTTAACGGGCCAGAAACAGTGGCACGTCGGAGGACTGGATCAGATCGCGGGTGACCCCGCCCAGAAGTTTTTCGCGCAGCTTGGAATGGCCGTAGGCCCCCATCACCAGCAGATCTGCCTGCGTGTCGTTCACATGCTGTTTCAGAACGTCCGAGATCCGGGCGCGCAGCCGTGGCAGCAGGTCGATGTCACATTCGACGCCGTGGCGCGACAGGAAGGTGGCCAGGCACTCACCCGGAGCAAAGCGGCCCTTTGGTGACTGCGGCGGATCTACCATGAGAACCGTCACAACCCGGGCTTTGTGCAGCAGCGGCAAGGCGGCGCGGGCCGCGGCCAGCGCCTGATCCGAGCCGTCCCAGGCGATGGTGATCCGCTCGAACGCCGGTTCGGCCGCAACATCACACAGCAGGATCGGCAACGCGGTGCTGAAAAGGATCGCGTCGAACAAAGTTTCGGCATCGACATCATCCGCGGCCGGCCGTGTCAGGATGGCCAGATCGGAAAAGCGGCTGGCGCCGGCGACCGTCCGCGTCAGCCCCTCGGGGCCGGCCATGAGCGACTCACAGGACCAGGCAAAGTCTTCGCGGCGCAGACGTGCGCGTGCCATGTTTTCCGTCTCCTGCACTTGCGCGCGGCACTGTTCAAGCGTGTCGGCAATCATGCCGCTGCCCAAAGGTGGCAGAAAGGCCGTGGTGTCCATCATCGGCGGGGCGATGCAGAGCACATCAAGATGCGAGTTCAGCTGACGGGCGCAGGCGATGGCGGTCTCCAGCGTTTCCGAGGCGCGCGAGTCAGCAAGCAGAGTGCAGACTGTCGGGTATTCCATGGCGGTTGTCCTTACAGGCAAGAGTGGTGAACTTCGTCCAGTCTGGACCAGAATTCCCGGTGCAACCTTGATTCAGATCAAGGCAGTGCAGCGCCCCGTCACGGTATGGGTCGGCTGACATCGGCCTTCACGCCTTGCGCGGGGGCGGCACAGCGACAGGAACAATTGAAATGGATTATGTGAAGCTCGCGATCTTGGCGGCGGTCGCGCTATTGGCGGCGATCGCCGCCAATCTGGGGCATGATCTGGCCTACTCGGTCCACGCCCTGATCATCATGCTGGTGGCCGGGGGGCTGTTCCTTTGGCAGGTGCGGCGCGTGGACGAGGTCCACGCAGTGCCGGACACCAGCGGATACATGGACGGGCCGGTGCGTTACGGCGTGGTCGCCACCGCCTTCTGGGGGGTGACCGGGTTTCTGGTGGGGGTGTTCATCGCCCTGCAACTGGCCTTTCCGGTACTGAACTTCGACTGGTCCGAAGGGATGGCGAACTTTGGCCGCCTGCGCCCGCTGCACACCTCGGCGGTGGTCTTTGCCTTTGGCGGCAACGCGCTCATTGCGACGTCGTTCTATGTGGTTCAGCGCACCAGCGCCGCCCGGCTCTGGGGCGGGAACATGGCGTGGTTCGTGTTCTGGGGCTACCAGCTTTTCATCGTGCTGGCGGCGACGGGCTATCTTCTGGGCAGCACCCAGTCCAAGGAATACGCCGAGCCCGAGTGGTATGTGGACATCTGGCTGACCGTGGTCTGGCTGGCCTATCTCGCGGTCTTTCTCGGCACGATCATCAGACGCCGCGAACCGCACATCTATGTCGCCAACTGGTTTTTCCTGGCCTTCATCGTCACCGTGGCGATGCTGCATGTGGTCAACAACATCTCGATTCCCGTGTCGCTGCTTGGCTCGAAGTCGGTGCAGGTCTTCGCCGGCGTGCAGGATGCCATGGTGCAGTGGTGGTATGGCCACAACGCCGTCGGGTTCTTTCTCACCGCCGGATTCCTGGGGATGATGTATTATTTCGTGCCCAAGCAGGCCGGCCGCCCGGTCTATTCCTACAAGCTGTCGATCATTCACTTCTGGGCGCTGATCTTTCTCTATATCTGGGCCGGTCCGCACCACCTGCACTACACCGCGCTGCCCGACTGGGCCGGTACGCTGGGCATGGTGTTTTCGATTGTCCTGTGGATGCCCAGCTGGGGCGGCATGATCAACGGGCTGATGACGCTGGAAGGCGCCTGGGACAAGATCCGCACTGATCCGATCATCCGGATATTCGTTGCCAGCCTGGCCTTTTACGGCATGTCCACCTTCGAGGGCCCGGTGATGTCGATCCGCGCGGTCAATTCCCTGAGCCATTACACCGACTGGACCATCGGTCACGTGCATTCCGGTGCCCTTGGCTGGAACGGGCTGATCACCTTTGGCTGCCTCTACTTCCTGACGCCCAGGCTCTGGGGCCGGGCCAAGATGTACTCGGAGGCAGCAATCAACTGGCACTTCTGGCTCGCGACCATCGGGATCGTGCTCTACGCCGCGTCGATGTGGGTCACCGGCATCATGGAGGGGCTGATGTGGCGCGAGGTCGATGCCAACGGGTTCCTGGTGAACTCCTTTGCCGACACCGTGGCCGCCAAGTTCCCGATGTACGTCGTCCGCGCTGCCGGAGGCGGTCTCTACCTCGCCGGGGCGCTGCTCATGGTCTGGAACATGTGGATGACCGTCCGCGCTGCCCCCGCCCGTGAGGGCGCCCCCAATGACGCCATTCCAGCGGAGTAATGACGATGCGTGACACCTCCAAACCCACCATTCTTGACCGCCACGGCAAGATCGAGCGCAACGCAACGCTGTTGCTGGTCTTTTCCTTCCTCGCGGTCACGATCGGCGGCATCATCGAGATCGCGCCGCTGTTCTGGCTGGAAAACACGATCGAAGAGGTCGAGGGCGTGCGCCCCTATTCGCCGCTGGAACTGGCCGGGCGTGACATCTACGTGCGCGAAGGCTGTTATACCTGCCATAGCCAGATGATCCGCCCGATGCGCGACGAGAACGAGCGTTACGGCCATTACTCGCTGGCGGCCGAATCGATGTACGACCATCCCTTCCAGTGGGGCAGCAAACGCACCGGGCCGGATCTGGCCCGGGTCGGCGGGCGCTATTCCGATGACTGGCACGTGGCGCATCTGTCGGATCCGCAATCACTGGTGCCCGAAAGCGTGATGCCGAAATATGGCTACCTCACCCGCTCCCGGTTCGAACCCGAGGGTCTGACAGCGCTGCTGAAGACCCATCGCCTCGTCGGTGTGCCCTACACCGACGAGATGATCGCCAACGCCGTGCAGGACGCGCGGGTGCAGGTAACCCCGGACGAGGATTACGACGGGCTGCTGGCGCGCTACCCGGGTGCGCAGGTGCGCAATTTCGACGGGCAACCGGGCCTGTCCGAAATGGATGCGCTGGTGGCTTACATGCAGATGCTGGGCACGCTGGTCGATTTCTCGACCTTCATCCCCGATTCCAGCCGCTGAGATACAAAGGAGAGTCCCGATGGACACCTATTCGCTCTTTCGCCAGATCGCAGACAGCTGGGTGCTGCTTGCGCTGTTCGTCTTCTTCATCAGCTGCATTCTGTGGGCCTGGCGGCCTGGCAGCAGAGCCCAGCATCAAGAAGCTTCGGCGCTGATCTTCAGGGATGAGAAAACCGGTTGTGCCAGGGAGTGCGCGACCTGCGACTGCAAACCCAAGCTGGATATGCCCCATGACAACGCATGATGATGACACCGAGGTGGGAACCACTGGCCACAACTGGGATGGCATCCAGGAGTTGAACAATCCGTTGCCGCGCTGGTGGCTGTGGACGCTCTATGCCACCATTGCTTGGGGCGTGGTGTACACCGTCCTGTTTCCGGCATGGCCGCTGGTCAGCGGCGCAACCTCGGGGCTGCTGGGCTGGTCCACGCGGGGCGCCGTGGCGGAAGAGATCGCCGCCGTCGAGGCCGCGCAGTCGGATCTGCGCGCGGACCTGGTGGCCACCGAGCTGACAGCCTTGCCTGCGGATGCGGCGCTGCACGGCTTTGCGGTTCAGGCCGGGGCATCGCTGTTTGCAAACAACTGTGCCCAGTGCCACGGCGCCGGTGCCGCCGGATCGGTGGGCTATCCCAACCTGCTGGACGATGACTGGCTCTGGGGCGGGCAGATCGGACAGATCGCGGCGACGATCCGCCATGGCATCCGCAACTCCGAAGACCCCGACGCGCATTACAGCGAGATGCCCGCCTTTGGCGACATTCTGACCGGTGCCGAGATCGACACCCTTGTCGGCCACTTGCGGTTGCTGTCAACCGGTGCGGATCCTTTGGCAGGCCCGGGCGGACAGCTGTTTTCAGACAACTGCGCCGCCTGCCATGGCACCGATGCGCGGGGGGACCCGGAAATCGGCGCGCCGGATCTGGGCGACGCGATCTGGCTCTATGGCCGCGACACGGCGGCGCTGACCCGGACGATCCGTCAGGCGCGGTTCGGTGTCATGCCGGCCTGGGGCGCGCGGCTGGGCGAGGCAGACGTCCGGGCACTGGCTGCCTACGTGCACCAGCTCGGCGGCGGAGAGGCAACCGGCGCTGAATAGCGCCGCCGGACAAAAAGAGCGCCGGGCGCCAGCCACATTCGCCTCCGGTTTTGACGCAGGTCAATGTCGGCGCGGCGCGCCCGGGGCATCAGGCGACGGATCATATGGAACTGCAAGCATGACCAACCCGACTCCTTCGCTCTATGCGGCGCGCCTGCCGATCTTTCCCCGGCGCGTCTCGGGGTATTTCCGCCGGTTGAAATGGGCGTTGATGTTCGTGATGCTGGGCATCTATTACGTCACGCCCTGGCTGCGCTGGAACCGCGGGCCCGACATGCCGGATCAGGCGGTTCTGATCGACATGGCCAACCGGCGTTTCTATTTTTTCATGATCGAGATCTGGCCACACGAATTCTATTTCGTCGCCGGGATGCTGGTGATGGCCGGACTTGCGCTGTTCCTGTTCACCGCGGCGCTGGGCCGGGTCTGGTGCGGTTATGCCTGCCCGCAGACCGTCTGGACCGACCTGTTCATCCTTGTCGAACGCTGGATCGAAGGTGACCGCAATGCCCGGGTCCGGCTGCACCAGGCGCCCTGGGATGCGCACAAATGGCGGCTGCGGATCACCAAGTGGCTTGCCTGGCTGGTGATCGGCCTGCTGACCGGCGGCGCCTGGGTGTTCTATTTCACCGACGCACCGGGCCTGCTGGCGGATCTCGCCACCTTCAGCGCGCCGCCGGTGGCCTGGATCACCATTGCCATCCTCACCGCGACGACCTTTGTGTTTGGCGGTTTCATGCGCGAACAGGTCTGCATCTACATGTGTCCCTGGCCCCGTATTCAGGCCGCCATGATGGACGAGGACACCCTGACTGTCGCCTATCGTGACTGGCGCGGCGAGCCCCGCGGCAAGGGCCTGCGCCGCCGCGCGGCTGCGGCCGGGGCCGACGTCACGGTGCGGGCCGCCGGGCCGCAGATCGGCAAGCGTTCGCCGGTGATCCCGATGCCTGGCAGGCCGTCTGGCCTGACTGCGCCTGCGCCGTCACAGGTCAAGGGGGACTGCATCGACTGCAACGCCTGCGTGAATGTCTGCCCCATGGGCATCGACATCCGCGACGGTCAGCAGATGGCCTGTATCACCTGTGCGCTGTGCATTGATGCCTGTGACGAGGTGATGCAAAAAACCGGCCAACCGCGCGGGTTGATTGACTATATCGCCCTCTCTGATGCCCCGAAAGAGGCAGCCGGAGAGCCGCCCCGTTCGGTCTGGCGGCATGTGCTGCGGGTGCGGAATCTGGTCTATGCCGTGCTCTGGACGGGTATCGGACTGGCCCTGGTCTTTGCCCTGTTTCTGCGCCCCATGGTCGAGATGACCGTGGCCCCTGTCCGCAACCCGACGCATGTGACGCTGGCGGATGGCACCATCCGGAACGCCTATGAAGTGCGCGTGCGCAACAAACGCGGCGAAGACCGTACCTTTGACCTGTCGCTGGATCAAGACGGGCTGCGGATCACCGTCGAGGGCAGCGCCGGCGACCGGATCGCAGTGCCGGCCGATGCGCAGGCGCAGGTCCGGGTCTATGTCGATGCCCCCGCTGGGTCGGCATTCGCCACAAACGCCCGCGGCGACCTGCGGCTCTGGGTCACTGACCCCGCCACCGGCGAAAGAGCCGTGGTGGACACGAACTTTACCGGAGAGGACTGGAAATGACGGTAGAAAACAAAGGCCGCCCGCTGACCGGCTGGACGGTCATGGCGATGTTCGTGACCGGGTTCGGCATCATCATCGCGGTGAACCTCGCACTGGCCATTCATGCCGTGCGCACCTTTCCCGGGCTGGAGGTGGCAAACAGCTATGTCGCGAGCCAGTCGTTCGACGCCCGCCGCGCGGCACAGGAGGCCCTGGGATGGACCGCCCAGGCGCAGCATCGCGAGGGGCGTCTACTGCTGACGATGCGGGACCGGGACGGTCAGCCGCTGCGGCCCGAAGGTCTGAGTGTGACCGTGGGCCGACCGACCGAGTCGGCCGAGGACATCACCCCGCATCTCGACCGCGATCTCGCTGCGCCGCTGGACCTGCGGCCTGGCCTGTGGCGGGTGGATGTGACGGCCCGTGCCCCGGACGGCACATTGTTCGAGCAGCAACTCTCGTTGAGTGTCGCGCCATGACGATGGCCTGTGCCGGATGTGTGGCCACCCCGTCCCGGCGCGATGTCGCGCCGGTGGCCAGCGATATCGTGCTGCATCTGCCCGACATCCACTGCGCCGCCTGCATTGGCGCGGTCGAGGATGGATTGGCGCGGGTGCAGGGGGTGCGGGACGTGCGGGTCAACCTCAGCCAGAAACGGGCCTTTGTCGCCGCCGCACCCGAGGTGAACAGCGATGTTCTGATCGGCAGGCTGGCCGCGCTCGGGCACCGGGCGCAGTTGCTGGACGGCACTCAGGTCGCCGGGCAGGGCGCCGTGGGGCAGGATCTGCTGATGCGCATCGGTGTCGCGGGGTTTGCGATGATGAACGTCATGCTGCTCTCGGTTGCGGTCTGGGCAGGCGCCGCAGAGTCCACCCGCCAGGTCTTTCATCTGGTCGCTGCCGCCATTTCCCTGCCGGCGGTGGCGTTTTCGGCGCGGCCGTTCTTTGCCTCGGCGTACCGGGCGCTGGCGGCCGGTCGGCTGAACATGGACGTTCCGATTGCGCTGGCCATCGGCCTTTCGGCGCTGGTGTCCCTGGTCGGGGCGCTGAGCGGCTCGGACCGGGCAAGCTGGTTTGACGCCGCGCTGGCGCTGACCTTCTTTCTGCTGCTTGGCCGTTACCTGGACCATCTGGGCCGGTACGCGGCGCGGTCGGCGGCGGCGGATCTTGCTGCACTGGCCACGCCGCAGGCGCTGCTGATGCGCGATGGCCGCGAACATGTCGTGCGCGCCGACACCCTGCTGCCGGGCGATGTGGTGCGGGTGACGCCGGGCAGCCGCATTCCCGCCGATGGTGTGATCCTTGAAGGCAGCAGCGAGCTGGATTGTGCCGCCCTGACCGGCGAAACCGCACCGGATCCACGCCAGCGCGGTCAGGATGTGGCGGCGGGCGAGATGAACCTCATCGCGCCGCTGCTGGTGCGCTGCACCCGCGCCGGAACCGATACGACCCTGCGGCGCCTGGCCGATCTGATCGCCCAGGCCGAGATGCAGAAGTCGCGTTACAGCGGCCTTGCCGACCGGGCGGCGCGCCTTTACGCGCCGGTGGTGCATCTGCTGGGGCTGGCGGCCTTTGCCGGCTGGTGGGGGGCAACCGGTGACGCAGGCCGCGCCATCGAGGTGGCGGTATCGGTTCTGGTGATCACCTGCCCCTGCGCGCTGGGCCTTGCGGTTCCGGCGGTGTCCACCGTCACCACGGCGCGGCTGTTCCGGTTGGGGCTGCTGGTGAAGTCCCGCACCGCGCTGGAGCGGCTGGCCGAGATTGACGAGGTGGTGTTCGACAAGACCGGGACGCTGACAACCGGCTTGGCGGTATTGGAAACGGTGCCATCCGACCACGATCTGATGCTGGCGGCGGGTCTGGCGGCGGGCTCGTCGCACCCCTTGTCCCGGGCGCTCTGCGCCGCGGCGGCAGAACGCGGGCTGGCGCCCGTGGCGGTTCAGGATGTGGCCGAGGTCGCGGGCTGCGGGGTCACGGCTTCGCTGGACCGCGTGTCGCTGCGGCTGGGTCGGCCGGAATGGGTGGCACCGGACCGCACGGCGTCGGACCGCTCCGAGGTCTGGCTGCAACGTGGCACGGATGCGCCCGTCGTCTTTGCGTTCTCGGAACAGCTGCGCCCGGATGCGGCGGCATGTGTCGCGGCGCTGCGCGCGGACGGCATCGGCGTGGCGCTGCTGTCCGGTGATGCTCCTGCGGCTGTCGCGCGGATTGCCCGGGCGCTGGACCTGAACGAGGCGCAGGCCCGGGTGACACCCGAAGGCAAGGTGGCCTGGTTGCAGGCGCGTGCCGCCGCCGGCAGACGGGTTCTGATGGTCGGGGACGGGCTCAACGACACCGGGGCGCTGGCGGTGGCGCATGCGTCGCTGGCGCCGTCGACGGCACTGGATGCCGCACGGTCGCTGGCGGACGTGGTGCTGCTGTCCGACAGTCTGCTGCCAATTCCCGGGGCGCTGGCACAGTCCCGGCGCGCACGCCGCCGGATGGGGCAGAACATGGCGCTGGCGCTGGGCTACAACCTGGTCTCGGTGCCCCTGGCGCTGGCCGGTCTGGCAACGCCGCTCATTGCGGCGATTGCGATGTCGACCTCGTCGCTGACGGTGTCGGCCAATGCCATGCGGAGCACATCATGAACGTTCTGGTCTATCTCATTCCGGTGTCGGTCACGCTCGGCCTGCTGGGGCTGGGCGGCTTTGTCTGGACCCTGCGCAGCCGCCAGTACGAAGACCCCGAAGGCAGCCGGGCCCGGGTGCTGGACGATCGCTGGGACGACGCGCCGCGGTCCTGAGCGCCGCGCGCCGCTGCCGGGTGAAACGCGACCCGCGGGCGTCAGGCCCGGCGGGTGCCGAAAGCTAGCGGATCAGCGCCTTGATCGCCGCCGCATGTTCAGGCGTGGCGCCCATAGAATCCGCAGCAAGCGCCTGCGCTTCGGACAGCACGTCGCCGGGCGGCACGATCCGGTCTATCAGCCCCCAGGCCAGGGCCTCCTCCGCCGGAATTTTCTGACCGGCCATCAGGATCAACTTGGCGCGTGATGGCCCGACGAGAGCGACCAGGCGCGCCGGATCCGAGGGCTGGGGCAAAAAGCCAAGCTTCATCACCGGATAGAAGATCTTGGTCGCGGGCACGGCGATGCGCAGATCACAGGCCAGAACCATTCCCAGCGCGCCGCCGGCGGCCGTGCCGTTCAAAGCGGCGATGGTCAGTCCGTTCAGCCGCACCAGCGCGCCCGAGAGCCGCTCCCAGAGCGGCGACAGCGCCAGACCGGTGCGGGCGGCCTCCAGATCGGCGCCGGCACTGAACACGCGGCCCGTACCGGTCAGCACCAGTGCCCGCGCATCTTGCGCGGATTCGGCAATGCGGCACAGGTCCTCCAGCATCTCGGGGGTCAGCGAATTTGCCTTGTCCGGACGGTCAATGGTGACGGTCCAGAGGCCGCCGTCCTGCGTCAGGCTTATCATATCAGCCCGACCCGCTTGCGGATGTCTTCGTCGCGCAGGGAAATTTCATCGCCCAGCCAGCCGTCCGCTTCCGGCGAACACATCCAGAGCAATGCGCGGGCGGGCCAGTCCGCGGGGATGTGCACGTCCCAGTCCAGCTGGCTGACAGGGTTCACCCCGCTGGCCTTGATCTCGCGCTGCATCCGGGTGGCGACGGTGCCGGGGGACAGGCCGATGGCGCGGATGCCGTTGGCACGTTCTTCATGATCCAGACAACGGGTCAGCATGTTTACCGCCGCCTTCGAGGCGCAGTAGTGCGACCAGCCCTCGACCGGGCCATGCGCCGCGCCCGAACTGATGGTCAGCACCGAACCGCCGCCGGTCGCCTTCATCAGCGGCACCGCGGCGCGCATGCCGTGAAACACGCCGTTGAGGTTGATGTCGATGACCTGCCGCCAGGCCTCGGGACTGGCCGTGGTCAGGTGCGAGATCGGCTCGATCACCCCGGCGTTGTTGATCAGCACATCAAGGCCGCCAAAGGCCGTCTCGCAGTTTTCGACCGCCTGCGCGACCTCCCAGTAACGCGAGATATCGCAGGGGATCGCGATCGCCCGGGGGCCGATTTCACCGGCCAGTTCGGCGATGGCATCGGCACTGCGCGCGACCAGCGCGACATTTGCACCGGCCCTGGCAAAGACCCGTGCCGTTTCGGCACCGATCCCGCGGCTTGCACCGGTGATCATCACGGTTTTCCCAGTCATTTCCATGGCCTGCTCCTCTTGCTCTCTCGCAAACTTGGTAATCGCTGCTTATGTCACCGTCCAGCCCCTTGACCGGGGATGTTCCGAAGCCGAAGCTGGCGGCATTGATTTGCGAACAGAGAGGGCCCTTTCATGAACCGATTGACACAGACTATTGGCAGCAGTGCCGTCGCAACCATGTTCCTTTCGGCGTCGGCGGGTGCCGACGTTACGCCGCAGCAGGTCTGGGATGATCTCGGGACCTATCTGCGCGGGTTCGGATACACCGTTTCAGGGGCCGGGACGGAACGCGGCGGCGCACTGACGATCAGCGGCTTCGCCATCAGCATGGACCTGCCCGAGGGCGAGGGCACATTTGCCTTTGCCGCCGACGAGATCGTGCTGACGGACAGGGGCGACGGATCGGTGGCCGTCGAATTCCCGGCAGTGATGCCGATCACCCTGAAAGTGGCTCCGAAAGACGAGGAAGCCGTCGATCTGAGGGTGGATTACACGCAGACCGGGCTGGATATGCTGGTCTCGGGGGTGCCGGGGGACATGGTCTGGGATTACAACGCCGACAGGCTGGGTATGGAATTGTCGGAACTGGTGGTCGATGGTGTGCCGGTGGGCCGCGAGATGGCCCGCTTTGACATCGCGATGTCCGATGTCGAGGGTGCCTCGACCATCATGCAGGGCGCGTTGCGCGAGATTTCGCAGGGCATGAGCATGGGGCAGCTGAGCTATGACTTTGCGTTCAACAACCCGGATGTTCCCGGATCCGGCCAGTTTTCCGGGCGCATGCTGGACCTGACCTTCGAGGGCTCGACGACGCTGCCGCTGGACATGGATGCCGAGGATCCGGCGCAGCTGTTTGCCGCGGGTCTCGGCGGCGAGGGCCTGTTCACCCATTCCGGCGGTTCCATGGCCTTTGCGGTGACCGAGGACGGCAAGACCACCACCGGCGAAACCAGCAGCAGCTCTGGAGAAATCGGCGTGTCCCTGTCGGGGGACATGGTGTCCTATGGGGTCAGCGCGACGGACATGGCGCTGAACCTGTCGGCCCCGGATCTGCCCTTCCCGGTTTCGGCAAAGATGGCCGAAGCGGGGTTCAACATGACCTTGCCGCTGGCCGCGGCAGAGACACCGCAGGACATGGCCTTTGGCCTGACGCTGGGCGGGTTCACCATGTCGGACATTCTGTGGAACATCTTTGACCCGGCCAAGACATTGCCGCGCGAGGCGGCGACGGTTTCGGTCGATCTGGTGGGAACGGTGACACCGTTTGTGAACCTGTTCGATCCCGAGGCGGTGGCGACGCTGGAAAAGACCGGCGGGGTGCCGGGGGCCCTGAACAGTCTGAGCCTGCGCGAGCTCACGGTCGCGGCGGTCGGCGCCAGGCTGGAAGGCCATGGCGATTTCACCTTTGACAACGACGATCTTGAAACCTTCGAAGGTATGCCCGCACCGACCGGATCGGTGATGCTGAGCCTCGTGGGGGGCAATGCCCTGATCGACCGGCTGATTGCGATGGGGCTGCTGGCCGAACAGGACGCGATGGGCGCGCGGATGATGCTGAGCATGTTTTCGGTGCCGGGCGAGGGTGAGGACAGTCTGAAATCGACGATCGAGGTGCGTGGCAACGGCCAGGTTCTGGCCAACGGCCAGCGGATCAAGTGACGCGCCCCTGATCCCGCGGCGCCCGCGTGCCGCGGGCACAGATGTCTCGGCAGCGGGCCGTCCGGCCCGCTGCCTCGGCGCCTGTGGCCGGTGTGACGGACTGAACCGGGCACAGCGCCGGTTGCGGGTGTGGCGAAGTGTCGGCTGCCGCACCTGGCAGACGTCCCGGGCGCGGCGGCAGCGCCGCTATTGGCCGCGCAGCGCCGGCAGGCCGACGCCGGTCGCCTCGAAACCGCCATCGGCGGCGATGATCTGGCCGGTGACGTAGGATGCCCGCTCGGAACAGAGAAAGGTGATGACTTCGGCGATTTCGCGTTCGGTGCCGTACCGGTTCAGCGGGATGGCGTCGTGATAGGCGTCGATGATCGCCTGGCTGTGCACGGCCAGTGCCAGTTTGGTGCGCACCGGACCCGGGCAGACGCAGTTGGCGCGGATGCCGTATTCGCCCAGCTCTGCCGCCTGTTGCCGGGTCAGCTGGATCACTGCGGCCTTTGAGGTGCCATAGGCCACCCGCAGTGTCGAGGCGCGCAGGCCCGAGATCGAGGCGATGTTGAGGATCGCGCCGCGGCTTTGCTTCAGCGCCGGAAGCGCCGCCTGCGAGCACAGAAAGACGCCGTCGAGGTTGGTTTCCATCACCCGGCGCCAGCGGGGGAAGTCGGTGTCTTCGATCGGGCCGAAATCGGCGACCCCGGCATTGTTCACCAGCGCGTCGATGCGCCCGCCCCAGGCCAGCGCATCGCGGATCATCGAGGTGACCTCTTCGGGCTGCGAGACGTCACGGGCCACGGCGTAGACATCCCTGCGTCCGGCGGCCGCCTGCACGAGTTCACTCTCGTCGCGGTCCACCATGACCACGCGCCATCCCTGCTCGAGAAACAGGTCGGTGGTGGCAAGGCCGATGCCGCGGGCAGCACCTGTGACCAATGCGGTTTTCTGATCCATGTCGACTCTCCTCCCGATGTGCCCGGGTTGTGGCACAGGGCAGGGGCGTCCGGATAGCAGAAACTAGCCGCGCATGAGATCGGGCAGTTCACCGGAGAGTCCCGCCGCCTCGCGCATCACGCCGCGGCGCAGGTCGGGGGTGGCGTTGACCAGAGCCATCCCAAGATCGCGGGCACCGCGCAGCAAGGGATTGTCGCTGGAAAACAGCCGGTTGAACACATCCGTTGCCAGCGCCAGCGTCGCGGTGTCGAACCGGCGCCAGGCGGCGTAACGGTCAAGCACCTGCGGGCTGGCAAAGTCTTCGCCGCGCCGGGTGGCATGGCTGATCACATGGGCGAGGGCAGCGATGTCGCGCAGGCCGGCGTTCAGGCCCTGCCCGGCCAGCGGGTGCACGCTGTGGGCCGCGTCGCCGACCAGCGCCAGGCGCCGCGCCGTCAGGCTGTTGGCCAGCGAAAGCCCCAGCGGATAGCTGTAGCGCGCGCCTTCGAGGTGGATGTCACCCAGAAAGTCGCCGACACGGGGCCGCAGGACCTGCAGGTACGCGGTCTCGGGCAGGGCGTTGATGCGCCGTGCCATGTCGGCGGTCTCGGTCCAGACGATGGCGCTGCGGTTGCCGGTCAGGGGCAGGATCGCCAGAGGACCGGGCGGCAGGAACAGCTGGTGCGCGGTGCCATGATGCGGCTTTTCATGGCCGATAGCGCAGACCAGCGCGCTCTGGCGGTAGGTCCAGCCGGTGCGGCGGATGCCGGCCCGGGTCGCGGTGCCGCTCTGCTTGCCGTCGGCACCAACCAGCAGGCGGGCGCGCAACACCTCGCCGCTGGACAGGGTGACGCTGGCCAGGCCTGCTTCGGTGGCCTGCGCCACCACGGTTTCGCCGGTGCGGTGGCTCAGTCCGGGAACGGCGGCGAGGGCCGCGAGCAGGTGACGGCGCAGGTGCCGGTCTTCGATCATGTACCCCAGGGGACCATCGGTGATCTCGGCGGCGTCAAAGGACAGGCCCAGAAAGGCGGCACCATCACCGACCCGCCCGTCGGTCACCTTGACCTCGAGCATCGGCTGCGCGTCCGGCGCAAGGGCGTCCCAGAGACCCAGCGCCGCCAGCATCCGCTGCGAGGTCAGCGCCAGCGCGTAAGACCTTCCGTCAAAGGCAGGGTCGGCATGGATGCCCGGTTTTTGGGCGTCGATGACGGTGACGCTGAGACCACTTTGCGCGGCGGCCAGCGCCATGCAGCTGCCATTGAGGCCGCCGCCGATGACGAGGATGTCGCTGTCGAACCGTATGTCTGTGCTCATGCGTCGCAATATGGCGGTGCGGGCGGGATTGTCCATGCCCAGTGCGGGGGTTACCGTCGCCGAAACAGCAGACAAGGGGTGACGGCATGCAGGGTTGGACAGGATGGAGCGCTTCGGATCTGGGGCGCGGAATCGGGCGGGGCGAAATCGACCCCGAGGCGCTGGCACAGGTTTTTCTGGACGCCATCGCGGCGCATCCCGACAGCGACCGGATCTATGCCCGGCTGACGCCCGAACGGGCGCTGTCCGAGGCGCGGGCGGCGGGGGCGCGGGCGCGGGCAGGTCGGCGGCTGTCGCTGCTGGACGGGGTGCCGGTCAGCTGGAAGGACCTGTTCGATACGGCGGATGTGGCCACCGAGGCCGGTTCGGCCCTGTTGAAGGGGCGCGTGCCGCAGGCTGACTGTGCCGTGCTGCGGACCGCCACGGCCATGGGGCTGGTCTGTCTGGGCAAAACCCATATGTCCGAGCTGGCGTTTTCCGGTCTGGGGCTGAACCCGGTCACCGCCTCGCCCCCCTGTGTCAATGATCCGGAAGCTGTCTCGGGCGGGTCGTCCTCGGGGGCGGCGGCCTCGGTCGCCTTCGGACTGGCTGCGGCGGCGGTGGGGTCGGACACCGGCGGCTCGGTACGGATCCCGGCGGGCTGGAACGATCTGGTCGGGCTCAAGACCACCTCGGGGCTGTTGTCGCTGAACGGTGTGGTGCCGCTGGCGGCACGGTTCGACACGGTGGGGCCGCTGACCCGCAGCGTCGAGGATGCGGCACAGATGCTGGCGGCGCTGCTGGGGGTTCCGGCGATGGACACCGCAGGTGTGCCGGACCTGCGCGGGCGGCGGTTCGCGGCCCTTCAGACCATTGTCATGGATGATCTGCGCGCCGGGCCTGCCGCCGCCTATTCGGGCGCGCTGGAGCGTCTGCGCGCGGCGGGTGCGGTGATCGACGAGATCGCGGCACCCGAGATCATCGGTCCGATGGGGGATGCGCCGGTGCTCTACACCACCGAGGCCTGGGGCACCTGGCACACGCAGATCGAGGCACAGCCAGACCTGATGTTCGCGCCGATCCGCGAGCGGTTCGAGGGCGGGCGCGCCTTTTCCGGCGCGGAATACGTTGCCGCCTGGCAGCGGCTGGATGCCGCGAGGGCGGTCTGGAGCGACCGCACGGCCAGCTATGACGCCGTGCTGTCGCCAACGGCGCCCAACCTGCCACCCAAGCGCGACCGGCTGATGGAGCAGGGCGACTATTACGTGACCGAGAACCTGCTGACGCTGCGCAACACCCGCGTCGGCAACCTTATGGGGGTGGCCGCAATGTCGCTGCCGACCGGGGTGCCAAGCTGCGGCCTGCAGTTGCTCGGGCAGTCGGGCGGCGAGGCGGCGCTGCTGCGGCTGGCGCTGTCGGTCGAGGCAGCGCTGCACTGAGATCGCGGGCCCCCGGTCGCCCCGGGCGGTTCCCCGCACGTTCTGGCGGCTGTCGGCGCCGGGCGGTCAGCCCGGCGGCGCGTGAAAGGCGCCGCGCGGGGCGGGCTCGGACGGCTGCGGGCCGGTGCGGTACAGCACAAAGGCAATGCAGGCAGCGGCGCCCATCAGCGGGATCAGCAGCGCCATCGCCAGTACCGCATTGCCCATCAGCGCGCCGAGCGAGCCGATCAACAGGCCCGAGCCCATCTGCAGGAACCCCATCATGGACGCGGCGGCGCCGGCCTCGCGGCCAAACGGCGCAAGGGCGGCGGTGGACATGGCGGGCATGATGAAGGCGATGCCAATGGCATAGACCGCCACCGGCACCATCACATGCAGAAAGCTGAGCGTGCCAAAGGCCAGTGTCATGGTGCCCAGGCTGCCCAGCAGGATAAAGCCGAGACCGGGAGCAACCAGACGATCGGCGGCGACGCGGGACAGGAGCAGGCGCACGGCGACAGAGCTGGCGAAGAAGAACCCCGACTGCATCAGCATCCCAAGCCCGAACTGTGTCGCGGTCAGGCCGACCTCGTCCATCAGGATGAATGGCAGAAACGTGGCCTGCGCATAGAGTGCCCCCAGCGCGCCGGCCATCACCGTGGCGGCCGCCATGAAGTGCCTGTGCCGCAGCAGCATGAGGTAGGTTCCGCCCAGATAGCGGATGTTGAGCCGCGAGCGGTCGGCGACCACGGTTTCGCGCAGGGCAAACACCGCCACAACGATGATCAGCAGACCCATCGCCAGCATCGCCACAAAGGTCGCGCGCCAGCCAAAGCCAGCCAGCAGCAGCCCGCCAAGGGTGGGGGCCAGTGCCGGGCCCAGCGCGAGGATGATGCCGATCAGGTTCATGATGCGGCTGGACTCCTCGCCGCGGAACAGGTCGCGCACCAGTGCGCGCGAGATCGCCACCCCGGCAGAGGCGCCGATGCCCTGCAGAAAGCGGGCGGCCATCAGCGCCTCGACCGTCGGGGCGAACAGGGCAAACAGGCTGGCCGCGCAGTAGATCGCCATGAAGGCGATGATGATGGGACGACGGCCCAGCGCGTCGGACAGCGGTCCGGCGACCAGTTGCGCCAGGGCAAAGCCGCCGAAATAAAGCGTCAGGGTCATCTTCACCGCCGATTCCGTCACGCCGAAGGCCTGGACGATTTCGGTCATTGCCGGGGTGTAGATCGCCATCGACACCGGGCCGATCGCGACCAGCAGCGCGCCGATCAGGCTGACGCGGCGGGCGGACATCAGCGGCGTCACGACGGCGGTGACCGGGGCGGTCATGCGGTGAGCTTCCGGCTTCTGGCGGCGCGCCCGGCGCGGGCCAGGTCAAGACTGTCGCGGATCCGGCAGGCGGTTTTGCGGAAACGATCAAGCTCTGCCGCGTCGATGCCGGAGGTGGCGCAGGCCCGGGCCCGTGCTCCGGCCTGCGCGATCTGGTCCAGCACCGGCTCGGCCGCCGGTGTCAGGGTGACAAGCTTGGCGCGCCGGTCCGAAGGATCCGGTCTGCGCGCGACCAGACCGCCGGCTTCGAGCCGGTCGATGAACGCGCTGAGGCTCATCGGGGCGACCCCGAGGATGCAGGCCAGCTGGGTCTGCTGCACCGCGCCGCAACGCGACATGTGGGCCAGCACACGGGCCTCGGACGGGGTTACCGGGATCGCGGCAGCTTCGATCTCGTGTTCGAAGGTGCTGCGCATCAGCCGGGCGAGATCGTTGAGCAGAAAGCCAAGCGTATCCGGGTCGATATTTCGGGGCATCGGCGAATCGTTCCTGTTAAGGGTCATGTATAATAAGGCAAGCTTATTAAGTCCGGCGGCTGGAGCCAATCCCAAAAAAAAGTCTGTCGACAGTGACATGATTTCCCTTGATTTTTTCCCCGAACGTTCCCGGGCGGCGGTGGGGCAGGGGGGCCGGTGCCGCAGAAGCCAGACCGCAAAAGGACCGGGGCGCCTCGGCAGGGGAGGGGCCCGGGGGGCGAATCAGGCCGCCCGAAATTCGCCGCGATCGGATGTGGCATCGCGGATGCGATTTTCCTGCCACAGGTCTGTAAAGCCCCCGGCTTTTTCTGGACGAAGGCGCGGGCTTTCCGTATCCTGATCCAAAGCGGGGCGAACACGATCCCGCATTCAGAGGCAGTCGAATATGTTTCCCGAGCGGTTTTCGAACCTTCCGGCCTATGCGTTCCCGCGCTTGCGGAGCCTTTTGGACGCCCATTCCCCGGGCGGCCCGGTTGCGCATATGACCATCGGCGAGCCGAAGCATGCCTTTCCCGACTGGATAACCGAGATCATTGTCGGCAACGCCCACGAATTCGGCAAATATCCCCCGAACGAGGGTTCGCCCGAGCTTTGCGCCGCCATCGCTGCCTGGGTGCGGCAACGCTATGGCGTGGCTTTGAACCCGGACACCGACGTGATGACCCTGAACGGCACGCGCGAAGGGCTGTACAATGCGGCCATGGCGTTGTGCCCCGAAGAGAAGGCCGGCAAAAAGCCCGTCATCCTGATGCCGAACCCGTTTTACCAGGTCTACATGGTCGCGGCGATTTCGGTCGGCGCGGAACCGGTGTTTGTGCCTGCCACGGCCGCAACGGGGCATCTGCCGGACTACACCCGTCTTCCGGCCGAGGTGCTGGACCGCACGGCGCTGGCCTATATCTGTTCGCCAGCCAATCCACAGGGCGCGGTGGCGGACCGGAGCTATTGGCAGCACCTGATCGCGCTGGCCGAAAAGCACGATTTCCGGATTCTCGCGGATGAATGTTATTCCGAAATCTACCGCGATGCCGCGCCGGTCGGCGCCTTGCAGGTGGCGCGCGAGACGGGCGCCGACCCCGAGCGTGTGGTGATCTTCCATTCGCTCTCCAAGCGCTCGAACCTGCCGGGGCTGCGTTCCGGATTCGTGGCAGGCGGTCCGCAGAGCATCGCGCGCATCCGTCAGCTGCGGGCCTATGCCGGTGCGCCGCTGCCGCTGCCCTTGCAGCGGGTGGCCGAGAAGGTCTGGGCCGACGAGACGCATGTGGTGGAAAACCGTCGGCTCTATCAGGACAAGTACGCGGTCGCGGACCGGATCTTTGGCGATGTGCCCGGATACCTGCCGCCGGAGGCCGGGTTTTTCCTGTGGCTTCCGGTGAAAGACGGCGAGGCGGCGGCGCTGAAACTGTGGACCGAGACCGGCGTCCGGGTACTGCCCGGCGCCTATCTGTCCCGCGCAACGCAAGACGGCACCCCCGGCGCAGGGCATATCCGCGTCGCGATGGTGGCACCGATGGATGAATTGAAGGACGGGCTCGGGCGGCTGCGGGATTGTCTGTATGGCGACTAAGGCCGCAACAAGAGCAAAAAAACCGAAAACCAAGGCGAGGCAGAAGATGGCGTATCAGGCACGGGGGCGCGACCCCCTTTTCGACAGTGACATGCAGGCGGCAATCGAGAAACGCGGCAAGGAACTGGTCGGCCTTGCGCTGATGGTTCTCGGGGTGATGGCAGCGATGATGATCGCGTCCTATACGCCCGACGACCCGAGCTTTCTGTCCGCCACCGATGCACCGGTGCAGAACCTGATGGGGCGGATCGGCGCGTCGATCGCGGCGCCACTGTTCATGATCGTCGGCTGGGGCAGCTGGGGACTGGCGCTGTCGCTGTTCGTCTGGGGCCTGCGCATGGTGTTGCACCGGGGGGAAGAACGCGCCATTTCCTGCCTGATCTTCGCGCCGATCTGGGTGGCGGTTGCTGCGGTCTATGCCGCCGGCCAGCCTGTGGGACCGGAGTGGAACCACAGCTTTGGTCTGGGCGGCCTGTTCGGCGACATGATGATGGGGACGCTGCTCAATATCCTGCCGGTGGGGGCCAGCTTCGGGCTCAAGCTGCTGATGCTGGTGCTGGGGGCGGTGATCGTGACCATGGGCGCCTTTGTGCTGGGCTTTACCGCGCCGGAACTGCGCGGCATGGCGCGCTTTCTGATGATGAGCCTGGTGATGTCCTATGCCACCCTGCTGACCATCCTCGGGCGCAGCGCCAGCGCCGGGGTGCAGGCAGCGCAGTCGATGCAGATGGCGCATTACGAACGCCGCGAACGCCGCCGCCAGGAAGAGGCCGAAACTGCGGCCTGGGCCGCCGCACAGGAGGCCGTCCAGGCGCCGCCGGTGCGCCGCCGCGTGGCGCCCCCCACGAGCCACACCGAGCCTTACGGCGCCGCACCGGCAGCGCTGAGCGCAGAAAAGCCCAGCTTCCTGTCGCGCATGCCGCAATTGATCAAACGCCATGACGCCTTGCCGGAACCCGAGCTGATCGAGGTGGAATCCGTGGCCGAGGTCACCGAGATGCCGGGGGACGACCGCATCCGCGCCAAGATCGCCGACGTGATCAAGTCCCGCGTCCGCGCGGCTCCCGAGGTGCGGATCGCCGAAGAGATGCCGCTGACCAAGGGCCGTGGCCGCCGCCCCGAGCCGCTGATCGTGTCGATGGCGCCACGGGTTTCGGCCATGCCGCCGGAACCGCCGGTCACCGCCCCGAAGCCACAGCCTCCGGTCGCCGCGTCGGGGTTGGTCGCGTCGCGCGCGACCTCTGTGCCGCCCGCCGCCGGGGCAACGGTGATCGCCCGCCGGGGCGGTGCCGTGCCCCCGGCGCCAATCTATGTGGATGAGGTCGAAGACGACGACGACGACTACGGCCGCGACCAGACGCGGTTCGAGCCGATCGACGAAACCGATGCGCTGACCTATGGCGCCGCACCTGCGGACGATGAGGACGACGCGGACGAATATGACGCCCTGTCCTATCAGGCGGAGATTGCCCGCCCGGCGATTCCGGTGGCCGCCCCGAAAAAGGTCGTGCAGCAGCCGATCCGCAAGGCGATCCAGCCCTCGCGCCGCGCGGTCGAGGAATCGCAGCCACGCCTGAAGTTCGAGGAAAAGGCCGAGGTGGCGTATGAACTGCCGCCGCTGAGCCTGCTGCTCAACCCCGACACCATCCAGCGTCACCACCTGTCCGACGAATCGCTGGAAGAAAACGCCCGGATGCTGGAATCGGTGCTCGACGACTACGGCGTGAAGGGCGAGATCGTGTCGGTCCGGCCCGGACCTGTAGTCACCATGTATGAACTCGAACCCGCACCGGGCCTCAAGGCGAGCCGGGTCATCGGCCTGGCCGATGACATCGCCCGTTCGATGTCGGCCCTGTCGGCGCGGGTGTCCACGGTTCCGGGCCGCTCGGTGATCGGCATCGAACTGCCCAATGACAACCGCGAAATGGTGGGCTTCCGCGAAATCCTGTCGTCGCGCGACTACGGCGACGGCACCCAGAAACTGCCACTGGCCCTGGGCAAGGACATCGGTGGCGATCCGATTGTCGCCAACCTTGCCAAGATGCCCCACCTGCTGATCGCGGGCACGACCGGTTCGGGTAAATCGGTTGCCATCAACACGATGATCCTGTCCCTGCTCTACAAACTGACGCCCGAAGACTGTCGGCTGATCATGATCGACCCGAAGATGCTGGAACTGTCGGTCTATGACGGCATTCCGCACCTGCTGTCGCCGGTGGTCACCGATCCGAAAAAGGCCGTCGTGGCGTTGAAATGGGTCGTGGGCGAGATGGAGGAACGCTATCGCAAGATGTCGAAGATGGGCGTGCGCAACATCGACGGCTACAACGGCCGGGTGGCCGACGCCCTGGGCCGAAACGAGATGTTCGAACGGACGGTGCAGACCGGCTTTGATGACGACACCGGTGAGCCGATTTTCGAGAGCGAAGAGTTCGAGCCCCGGAAGATGCCCTATATCGTCGTTGTCGTCGACGAAATGGCCGACCTGATGATGGTCGCGGGCAAGGAGATCGAAGCCTGCATCCAGCGTCTGGCGCAGATGGCGCGGGCCAGCGGCATCCACCTGATCATGGCGACGCAGCGGCCGTCGGTCGATGTGATCACCGGCACCATCAAGGCCAACTTCCCCACCCGCATCTCGTTCCAGGTGACCTCGAAAATCGATTCGCGCACCATTCTTGGCGAAATGGGGGCCGAGCAGCTGCTTGGCATGGGTGACATGCTTTACATGGCGGGCGGGTCCAAGATCATCCGCTGCCACGGTCCCTTCGTGTCCGATGAAGAGGTCGAGGAGGTGGTGAACCACCTCAAGGCCTTTGGCCCGCCCGACTACATCGGCGGGGTTGTCGAAGGTCCGGACGATGACCGCGAGGCGGATATTGACGCAGTGCTCGGCCTCGGGACCGGCGGAAACACCGACGGCGAGGATGCGCTGTATGACACTGCTGTCGCGATCGTGATCAAGGACCGGAAGTGCTCGACCTCCTACATCCAGCGCAAGCTGGCCATCGGCTACAACAAGGCCGCGCGGCTGGTTGAGCAGATGGAGGACGAAGGCGTGGTAAGCTCTGCAAACCATGTCGGCAAACGCGAAATCCTGGTCCCGGAACAGAACTGATCCGGTCGGGCGCGCGTTCCGCGCGCGCTGCGCCCCTCCGGCGACGGGCCAGGCCCGTCGCCTTCGCGCCAGCGGCACCGTGACGCCTGGCAGCTGCCGCCGCGCCGGTTGCACTGTCCCCTGTTCTACGGCGGGAACCAGCCTGCCCTCTTGATCGTTGCTCCCAGGATGCCTTTATCCAACATCAGGCCGCTGATATCGCATATCCACGCGGAGTCTGGCATCCGGGCCTTCACTGAGACGAGCAAACAGGACAGACCATGAAACTTGCCGCCCTTATGACCGCCGCCCTCGTGACGCTGGCAACGGCCCTCCCGGCCGCTGCCGAGAAATTGTCGCTGAACCAGATCTCGGGCTATCTGAACCAACTGCAGTCCGCCAAGGGGGCGTTTACCCAGATCAATGCGGATGGCACCATCTCGACCGGTACGATTTACATCAAACGTCCGGGCCGGGTGCGGTTTGAATACAACCCGCCGGAACAGGCTCTGGTGCTGGCAAACTCGGGCCAGGTGGTGATTCTCGACAGGAAGTTGGGCGGCGCCCCGGAAAGTTATCCGCTCAGCCAGACCCCGCTGAGCATCATCCTCGCGCGCAACGTCAACCTGGGGCAGGCGAACATGGTGCGCGGCCACAGCTATGACGGCACCGCGACCACGGTGCTGGCGCAGGATCCCAAACGCCCGGAATACGGCACCATCGAGTTGAAGTTCACCGGGTCTCCGGTCGAGCTGCGGCAGTGGGTTATCAAGGATTCCAACGGCGCCAGCACCACGGTGGTGCTGCGCGAGCTGAGCCAGACCGAGGTCAGCAACGCGTTGTTCGACGTGCGCAGCGAACTGGCGAAAAGCAACCGGTAACGGTCTGCTTCCGGCGGCAGAGCCGGTCCGCGGAAAAGATCCGCGGACCCCGTTGCCCTAGCGGGCGGCGCGACAGCCGGACAGTTGCGCCTCGTAGATTGTCGCGCGCTGCCCGACCTCGCTGGCGACCCGCACCAGCCAGGCCTTCTGATTGTAGGACCCCCGCGAGAAACCGGTGCGCCCCTCGTGGTACGCAAGGTAATGGTTGCGGGCATCGGACATCTGGATTCCCAGCGAGTTGCGCGACTGCGCCATGTACCAGCCCATGAAATCGGTGGCATCGTCGATGCTGTCGCGCCGGGCCCGGTGTTTGCCGGTGGCGGCGACATATTCGTCCCAGGTGCCGTCCAGAGCCTGTGAATAGCCAAAGGCCGAGCTTTGGCGCCCGATGGGTATCACCCCGAGGGAATACTTGAACGGCGTGCGGGCATCGCCGATGAATTTGCTTTCCTGATAGATGGTTGCCATCTGAACGTGCATCGGCACGCCCCATTTGCGTTCCGCCGAGCGGAAGGCGCGGGTGTATTGCGGGCGCTCCTGGACGATGGCGCAGGCGTTGTCGAGATCGCGGGGCGCGGAGTAGTTTCCGCCGCCGCCGCCACAGGACGCCGTCAACAGCATAATCACCAGTGCGCGAAGAGTTCTGCTCATCTGCCTCTCGCTTTTTTTGGTTTTTTATTTTGTAAGACTGTACCCGATTGTCACTCTGTGGGAAATCACAAATCCATTATGCGGATTTCTCGGCTGTGCCCGATGACAGAGTCCTTGCATTCTTTGCGGGCAGGTTCATGATGGATATCCGGCTCAAGGTTCCGGACCGGCCGTGCATGCGAAGACTGTGTTGGTGCAGGCCACAGTGTGTTTCCGCCGGAATGTGTTCAAAAGTTGGACAACTTGCCATTGAAAGGTCTAAAAGTCCTCTGTAGAGGCGAGTGATCATGAATACCCAGCGCGCGAAATATCATCTCGGACAAGTCGTCCGCCACCGCAAACACCCCTTTCGGGGCGTCGTGTTCGATGTTGATCCGGAATTCAGCAACACCGACGAGTGGTACGAGGCGATTCCCGAGGACAGCCGACCGATCAAGGATCAGCCCTATTATCACCTGCTGGCCGAAAATGATCAGAGTTTCTATGTCGCCTACGTGTCCGAGCAGAACCTGATTGCGGATTATTCCGGTGAGCCGGTCGACCACCCCGATGTGCCCGACCTTTTCGGCGCGTTTCACGACGGCAGCTACGAGCTTCACTTTCAGATGAACTGATCGGGCCGCGCCCGTCACCGCCGCCGGTGCAGGAACTTCCGCAACACGCTTGGGCGGCTTGCGCCGTCCGGCTGACCTGCTGTCAGGCGCTGCGGACGAGGTCGAGGAAGCTGTCGATGTCGGCCGGGTTAAGCGACCAGTCGCAGACAAAGCGGGCGGAGAGCATCCGGTCCGGGTCGGTCCCGTCCAGCTTGCCGCTGATGTGGTACTGCGCACCCGCTGCCTTCAACCGCTTGTGAACCGCGCGGGGCAGGGCGGCAAAGATCATGTTCGCTGTCGGTTCGTTCTGGATCCTGGCGACGGATTGCAGGCCGCCCAGAAGCTGCGCCGCGCGGGCGTTGGCGGTTGTCGCCAGTTCCTGCCAGAGATCGTCGCGCAGATAGGCCGCCATCTGGGCGGCGAGGTAGCGGTGCTTGGAAAACAGGTGCGCGCCGCGCTTGCGCCGCAGCTCGAAGGCGCGGGCATGGGCGGGGTCAAAAAAAATCACCGCCTCGACCCCCATCAGGCCGTTCTTGGTGCCGCCAAAGACCGCGACGTCGATCCCGGCTTTCCAGCTCATTTCCGCCGGGGTGCAGTTCAGCGCGACGCAGGCATTGGCGAAACGCGCCCCATCGAGATGCACCGGCACGCCGTGGTTTGCGGCAACGGTGGCGAGGGCGCGCAACTGGTCAAGGCTGTAGACATTGCCCTGTTCGGTCACCTGGGTGATGGACACCGGGCCGCGCTGGGGGCCATGCACGCCGCGGTTGCCCTGCCCCTTGATCGCGCGGCGCAGCGCGTCCGGGGTCATGCGGTCGGAGCCGGGCACAAGGGTCAGCTTGGCACCGCCGGTGTAGAACTCCGGTGCGTTGCATTCGTCTTCGTGGATATGGGCGACCGGAGAGCAGAACACCGTGTCAAACGGCTGGCACAGCGTCGCCAGCGCCAGTGAGTTCGCGGCAGTGCCGGTGGCGACCAGATGCACCGCCGCGTCCGGCGCTTCGAACAATTCGCGCAGACGGTCGCAGACCTCGGTGGTCAGCGCGTCGCTGCCATAGGACATCACATGGCCGCTGTTGGCCTCGGTCAGCGCGGCCAGAACCTGCGGCGGAACCGGGCCGGAATTGTCCGATGCAAAGAACATTCAGGTCGGCTCCTCGATGATGTGGTCTTCCCAGTCGTCTTCATTGACCTCGAATTCGGCAACGGTGCGGTGCTGCATCGACACCCCGGCCGCGTGCACCGACTCGGGGGTGCCCGAAATCAGCGGGTGCCAGTCGAACAGCGGCTTTCCCTCCCACAGCAACCGGTAGGCACAGGTCTGCGGCATCCAGTAGGCGTGGGTGTCGATGTTGCCGGGCTTGAGCACGATGCATTCCGGCACGAACTGGTGACGGATCGGGTACTGTGCGCAGCGACAGGTGGTGTCATCGAACAGGCGGCAGGCCACACGGGTCAGCTCGACCTGGCCGGTGTCTTCGTCTTCCAGCTTGTTGAGACAGCATTTGCCGCAGCCGTCACACAGCGCCTCCCATTCCTCGGCGGACATCTGGGTGAGTTTCTTCTTTTCCCAGAAACGCTTTTTCAGCCCTTTGCGCGGAATCGGATCGCTCATAACGTGGCCAGGATCTGGCGGGTGCGGACGACGTCGGCCGCCATCTGGCGGGTCAGGGCCTCAAGGCTGTCGAACTTTTCTTCCGGCCGCAGAAAGTCGACAAGGGCCACAGACAGGGTGGCGCCATAGAGGTCGCCCTTGAAATCGAGCAGGTAGGTTTCGAGGTTGGCATGGTTGGTGCCGAACATCGGCCGCACCCCGATCGAGGCCGCCCCCTGATACTGACCCTGGTGCGGGCCGTCGGTCACATCGACCAGCACGGCATAAACCCCGAACCGGGGCGGGTGCAGCCCGTCTATGCTCATGTTTGCGGTTGGGTAGCCCAGCTCGCGGCCGCGCTGTTCGCCGCCAATCACTGTCCCCTGGATCCGGTGCCAATGGCCCAGCTGCGCGGCGGCGTCGCGCGGGCGGCCGTCGCTCAATGCGGCACGTATCGAGGTCGAACTGACTTCTCCGGCACTGTTTTCCAGCAAATTTGCGATGGTGACGCCAAAGCCCATTTCCGCGCCAAAGCGGACGAGGTCCGCGGCCTTGCCGGCGCGCCGGTGGCCAAAGCAAAAGTCCGCACCAACAACCACATGACGCAGGCCCAGCCCCTCGGCCAGCACCTTGTGGGCAAAGGTCTCTGGCGACAGCGCGGCAAGGGCGGCGTTGAACTTCAGCTCGTAGAGCCGGTCGACGCCCAGTTTGGCAAGCCGCGAGGCGCGCGCCGTGGGGCCCATCAGCCGAAAGGGCGGTGCCTCGGGTGCGAAATACTCGCGTGGATGCGGCTCGAAGGTCACAACGCCCAGCGGGGCATCGGGCACCGCCCGACGGGCCAGGTCGATCACCGACTGATGGCCCAGATGCACGCCGTCGAAATTGCCGATCGCGGCGCTGGCGCCGCGGTCGCTGGCTGCGACGAACTGATGATCCCGGATAATCCGCATGGGGCGAGGGTTAGCCGGGCATCACCGGCAACGCAAGACGCGACACTGCGGTATTGCCGCCGCTGCGGCGGTGACGTCTGTCCCGCCGCGCGACTGCCGTTGCCCTGGGCAGTGTTCAGTCGAATTTTCGGCTCGGTGCCAGCACCGTGGCTTCGCCGATCAGGACTTTCTTGCCATCGACAGAGCAATGGCATTCCAGTTTCACCCGCCGCTTGGTCAGGTCGATGTCGATCACCTTGACCTCGGCATAGACCGTGTCGCCGGGGCGCACCGGGGCGAGGAATTTCAGCGTCTGGCCCATGTACACCGTGCCATGGCCGGGCAATTGTTCGCCGATGACGGCCGAAATCAGGCCGGCAGTCAGCATCCCGTGGGCAATGCGGCCCTCGAAAATCGTGTCATTGGCGTAATCATCATCGAGATGCACCGGGTTCCGGTCTGTCGAAACTTCGGCAAAGAGCTCGATGTCACGGTCTGTCACCTGTTTGCGCAGGTACCGGGACATGCCCATCTCGATGTCTTCGATGCAGATGGTTCCACGCGGCAGGTTATCGAACATGTCTGACTCCATTTTCGTTGGCCCGGTAATAAATAGGCGAGATGTCACTCTCCTCAAGCAACTTTATTACTTCGCAAGCGCAGAAAATCAAGCAATACCTTTGGCGCGACAGGGCGCTTTGCCCGCCGGTGGCGGTTTTGTCGCAGATCCTCGGCGCAGGTGAACGACGCCCGAAGGCCCGGCGCAGGGCTCGGGTCAGGTCTTGGCAGACGCAATTGTGGGCGTTTTCTGCCCTGTGCCCGAATTCCGCGCGCTTCAGCGCAGAAAGCCGATGGCAAAGCTCGGGGTGGTTTCGGCAGTTTGCAGATACGTGGCAAGGGCGTCCGGGTCGGGCTGTTCCCTGGTCTTGGTCTCGGCCGCCGCGAGGCCGCCGGTGATGAACAGCGAATCGATGTCTTCGCCCATTGCACCGGAAATGTCGGTGTGGATGCCATCGCCGATGGCAAGGATGCCGCTGTTTGCCACAGCGCGACCCAGTTCGGCGAGGCGGCGGCGGGCAAGGTCATAGATCGGCGGATGCGGTTTGCCGAAATAAAGGCTCTCTCCGCCCATCTCGGTATAAAGCTGCGCCAGCGCACCGGCACACCATTCGCGCGAGTCGCCACGGTCAACGACAATGTCGGGGTTGGCACAGAGCAGTTTCAGGCCGTTCTGCTTGGCCAGCAGGAACTGCGGGCGGTAGATGGCCGGATCGGCCAGCGGATCTACGGGGCCGCAGCAGACGATGCCTTCGGCCTGCTCCAGCGGCACCTGGGTGATCTCGACCGGGTCGCTGACCACCTTCAGGGGCATGAAAAAGCCCTGTTCGTGCGGCTGGCCGATGAACCACACCTTCTGGCCGACCACGCCGGTGAACATTGCGGCGCGGGCTGAATCGCCGCTGGTGGCAATGGTGTCCCAGGCATCGTCAGGAACGCCGAACCGGGCGATCTGCTTTTCAACATTCACCCGGGGCTGTGGCGAATTGGTGACCAGCACCACTGCTCCGCCACCCTTGCGATAGGTCTGAAGCGCGGCCACGGCCGATGGAATGGCCCGGACACCGTCGTGGACACAACCCCAGAGGTCGACGAACAGCGCGTCGTAGCGGTCTGAAATCTCGGAAAGGGACTGGATCAACTGGGTCATCGGGCAGGGTCCTGACATGGGAAGGGGCTTGCGGAACATATGCACCCGCAGGCCCGTCTTGACCACCATCGGCTGCGTCCGGTTCCGGTTGCGGCGCGCCGGTGCAAAAAGGGCTGCCGTGGCAGCCCCTGGTCTTGCGGTCCGGGCCCGGGGCTCAGACCTTGAGGCTCGGGATGATCTGCTTCTTGCGGCTCATCACGCCGGGCAGCACCACGGTGTCACCGGAAACAGTTGCGCCAAAGCTTTTCTCGGCCACGGATTTCACCAGGTCGTTGGGCACCAGCAATGTTGCCTCTTCGTTGAGGATGTCGATCACGAAAAGCAGCACCTGATCGGCGCCGTCCTCTTTGGCGACATCCACCATCGAAGCCATCAGGCTGTCCTTGCGGTCCAGCACGATTTTCGGCGCGGTGGTTTCCAGCACCGAAACCCGGAAGTCGTGGCCGTCGACGGTGTATTCCTTGGAATCCATCCGCAGCAGTTCGGCATCCGAAAAGGACGAGACATCCGATTTTGCAGCAAACATCTCGGCGGCATAGGCCGGGATGTCCACGCCCAGTTCACCGGCCAGAGCTTGCGCCACGGCGGTGTCCTCGGGGGTGGTGGTGGGGCTGCGGAACTCCAGCGTGTCGGACAGGATGCAGGTCAGCATGGCGCCCTTGATGGCCCGGGGGGCCTTGGCCATGTCTTCGCCGATCATCTTGTGCATCAGGGTCGCGGTGCAGGCCAGCGGCTCGATGCGGATCTCGATCGGGCCTTTTGTTTCCAGCCCGCCGACGAGCTTGTGATGGTCGATGATGCCGCGGATATCGGCCTTGTTGATCGAGGCAGGCAGTTCTGCCGGATTGTTGGTGTCGACAATCACCACCGGCGCCCCGGCTTCGACATCGGCGATGATCGCCGGCTTGTCCAGGGACCAGTGGCGCAGCATGAAGGCGGCTTCGGTGTTGGGTTCGCCAAGCAGGACCGGTGTTGCCGCTTCGCCACGGATCTGCGTCAGATACCAGGCCCAGATGATCGCACTGCCGGTGCTGTCTGTGTCAGGGGATTTATGGCCAAAGACTTGCGTTGTCATCGGGGGTCCTCGCGATTGCGGAAAGCTGTTTCGCGGGCGTTATATGGGGGCGGTTGCGGCTTGTCACCTGCCGCTGCGGCACTGCGGCAATTGCGGGCCTTGTGCGGAGGGACCGGGCCACAACCGCTGGCGCGGCGTGGCGCGGTCAGCGGGGGGCGGGGGGGTCGGCGCGGTTGTATGGCGTCCAGTCGGTGATGTCGGGATAATACCTGTCGCGCCACTGACGTACGCGGGGGTTCATCACCCGGCGCCACAGCGGCGGGACCAGCGCGGCAACCGTCATCACCGGATAGCCGTAAGGCAGCTGCGGGGCGTCGTCGGCTGCATAGGTCTGCAACAGCGGAAAGCGGCGATCAGGCTTGTAGTGGTGATCCGAATGGCGCTGGAGGTTGATCAGAAGCCAGTTCGTGGCGCGCTGGCAGGCGTTCCAGGAATGCCGCGGCAGGACGTGTTCATACCGACCGTTGCCCAGGTGCCTGCGGGTCAGCCCATAGTGTTCGACGTAGTTCACCAGTTCGAGCTGCCAGATCGCGACAAATGCCTGCGCGACAAAGCAAAGCAGGCCGGTGGTGCCGCCGAGCAGGAGCGACAGCACCAGCATCGCCGCCTGAAGCCCCAAGTAACGCCAGAACGGGTTGCTTCGGTGTGTCCATGGCAGGCCCCTGCGGTCGAGCATGTCGCGCTCGGCCCGGAAGGACGAGATCAGCGACTGGCGCAGGACACGCGGGAAAAACCGGTAGAACCCTTCGTTGTAGCGCGCTGTCACCGGGTCGCGTGGTGTGCCGACATAGCGGTGGTGCACCAGAAGATGTTCCGAGCGGAAATGCGAATAGAGCACCATGGCCAGCAGCAGGTCGGCCATCCACCGCTCGAACCGGTTCTTCTGGTGCATGAGCTCGTGCGCATAGTTGATGCCGATCGTGCCGGTCATCACACCGCAGCCGAAGAACACGCCGAAGGTCTCGAGCCCCGACAGGTGTGTCGCGCGGGCCACGTACCAGATCAGCGCAAACAGGCTTAGAAATTGCAGCGGTGTCCAGATCAGGGTGATGGCGCGGTGCCAGACCAGCAGCGCGGCGTCGGTCTGCGGGTCGGGATTGTCGAGGTCCAGCCCGAGCAGCGCGTCAAGCAGCGAAAACAGATACCAGGTGAGGACGGGCGTTAGCAGGATCCAGGCACCGCCTTTTGCGGCGCCAAGCCAGACCAGCGGAATCAGGGCGAGCGAGATCCAGAACGGCAGCGCGGCCGGCAGGCGACCCTTTGGTTGGTCCTGGGCGGTGTTCTGGTCGGTCATCACAGGCCTCCTGCCCGGTTATAGGATGCGGCAGCGCATTGCCAAAGGACAACGTCACGTTCCCTGCGCCAACGCCAGTGCCTTGCGCATGACGGTTGGCAGATCCTCGGGGCTGAAATCGGGCGATTCAATGAAATCGCCGCGCTCGGGGCGGCGTTCCATCGGCACCAGCGCCGTCCTGACCGTCAGGCGCAGATGGAAATGGGTGAAGGTGTGGCGCGCCTCTCCGGCCACGGTCTTCCACTCGGCGCGGATCGGCGGCGCCTCTTGCGGCGCTTCGTTCCACTCGGATCCCGGCCAGCCCAGCATCCCGCCCAGCAGGCCCTTGTCGGGGCGGCGCTCGAGCAGCCAGGCGCCGTCGACGCGGCGGACAAGGTAGGCCACGCCCAGCCGAGTGGGTTTGCGTGCCTTGGGCGATTTTTTCGGCAGCTCGCTTTGCGTGCCTGCGGCCCAGGCCATGCAAGAGCGCCGCCACGGGCAGAGTCCGCAGGCCGGATTGCGTGGCGTGCAGATCGTCGCACCAAGGTCCATCACCGCCTGGGCATAGTCGCCGGGGCGCAGCACCGGCGTCAGTGCGCGGGCGCGTTCGGTCAGAATCGGTTTTGCCGAGGGCAGCGGAGTGTGTTCGTCGTAAAGCCGCGCCATGACGCGTTCGACATTGCCGTCCACCACCGTCTCGGGCAGATCATGGGCGATGGCGGAAATCGCGGCGGCGGTGTAGGGGCCGACACCGGGCAGGCTCAGCAGCACGGCCGGATCGTCCGGAAACACGCCATTGTGGTCCAGGGTCACGGCGCGGGCACATTTCAGCAGGTTGCGGGCCCGGGCGTAATAGCCAAGCCCGGCCCAGGCGGCCATCACCTCCGCGTCTTCGGCGGCGGCCAGGTCGGTGACGCGCGGCCAGCGGTCGGTGAAGGCCTCGAAATAGCTTTTCACGGCTGCGACCGTGGTCTGCTGCAACATGATTTCCGACAGCCAGATGCGGTAGGGATCGGGACGCTGCCCCGCCGCCCGCGCTGCCGGACCGACACGCCAGGGCATGGCGCGGGCATGGCGGTCGTACCATTCAAGCAGCGCCAGGGGGTCGGCAGGTTCACGTGGCTTTGACATAAGTTTGAACACGTCCCATGGGTCGGCGCATCATCCGGACTGGCGTCTGTGGCACGGGTCACTAGAATAGCACCTTGAGAGGGGATTCAACCCATGGCCCGACGCCCGTCAAGCACCCGCGGATTCGCCCGCACGTCATCCCTGCTGCAGGGGCAGATCCGGCGCACGAGCGAGGCGCGCGGCTTTGCCCAGTCCAGATTGCTGACCCACTGGGCCGAAATCGCCGGCGAGGACATCGCCGCCATCTCGCGCCCGGTCGAGGTGGGCTACGGGCGCGGCGGAATGGGGGCGACGCTGACGCTTCTGACCACGGGGTCCAATGCGCCGATGCTCGAGATGCAGAAGCTGAAACTGCGGGAAAAGGTCAATGCGGTCTACGGCTACAATGCCATCGCGCGCATCCGCATCACCCAGACCGCGGCCACAGGGTTTGCCGAAGGACAGGTGTCCTTCGACCACCGCCCCAAGGTGCAGGCCGCGGCAGAGCCGGACGCCGCCACGGTCGAACATGCCCGCGCCACCACCGGCGGTGTCGCGGACGCCGGGCTGCGTTCCGCGCTTGAACGACTGGCCACAAACATCATAATCAGATCGAAAGACCGGGCCTGAGGCCCTCTCTGACAAAAAAGGAACTGCTCATGAAACGGATGATCCCCATCACGGTGCTGGCGCTTGGCCTGATCGCAGGCGGCGGCTGGCTGCTGACGCAGCCGCGCACCACCACCACCGCCACTGGCCAGGAGATCAGCCTGCCGGGCGCTGCCGTGGCACAGGAGGCCGGAGCCGCTGTCGAAATCATCGAGATGTATCAGGGCGAGGCCGATGCCCCGGTCGAGGTGATCGAATACGCCTCGTTCACCTGCCCGCATTGTGCCAATTTCCACGCCACGGTCTATGACCAGCTCAAGGAAAACTACATCGACACCGGCAAGATCAAGTTCATCTACCGCGAGGTCTATTTCGACAAATACGGCATGTGGGGGTCGATGATCGCGCGCTGTGAGCCGACCAAGTTCTTCGGCATCACCGACCTGCTCTATGATGGCCAGAACGACTGGGCCCGCGCCGGCTCGGATGGCGCCATCGCCGATGGCCTGCGCAAGATCGGCCTGCTGGCCGGCATCGGCAAGGATCAGCTCGATGCCTGCCTGAGCGACGGCGACAAACTGCGCTCTCTGGTGGCCTGGTATCAGGAAAACGCCACCCGCGACGGCATCGAATCGACGCCTTCGTTCCTGATCGACGGCAAGAAGTACTCGAACATGAACTATGCCGACTTCTCGGCCATTCTGGACGAGAAACTCGGCGGATGACAGCGGCGCCCAACGGCCCGTTGGCCGGTCTCAAGGTGATTGAGCTTGCCCGCATCCTGGCCGGCCCCTGGGCCGGTCAGACCCTGTCGGACCTGGGCGCCGAGGTGATCAAGGTCGAGGCGCCGCAGGGGGACGACACCCGCAGGTGGGGCCCGCCCTTCATCGACCGCGACGACGACCACACCGCGGCCTATTTCCATTCCTGCAACCGGGGCAAGACCTCGGTCACCGTCGATCTGGCCAGCCCCGAGGGGCAGGAGACGATGCGCGATCTGGTCCGCGACGCCGATATCCTGATCGAGAATTTCAAGGTCGGCGGACTGCAGAAATACGGCATGGATTATGCCAGCCTGTCACAGATCAATCCCCGGCTGATCTATTGTTCGATCACCGGCTTCGGCCAGGACGGCCCCTATGCGCACCGCGCCGGGTATGACTACATCATCCAGGGCATGTCGGGCCTGATGTCGATCACCGGTGATCCCGGGGGGCAGCCGCAGCGCGCCGGGGTGGCGGTGACAGACATCTTTACCGGCGTCTATTCAGTGGCCGGCATTCTGGCCGCCCTGTACCAGCGTTCGGTGACGGGCAAGGGCCAGCAGATCGACATGGCGCTGCTGGACGTGGCGGTGTCGGTCACCGCCAATCAGGCGATGAACTACCTGGCCACCGGAACGCCGCCGGGGCGGATCGGCAACTATCACCCGAACCTCACCCCCTATCAGGTGTTCGACTGCAGCGATGGTTTCATCATCATCGCCACCGGCAACGATTCCCAGTACCAGCGGCTGTGCGGGTTGCTGGGGCTCGACGACATGGCGGCCGATCCGGCCTACCTGACCAATGCCGACCGGATCGCAAACCGCTCCGAGATGACCCGCCGGCTGACCGGGGCAACGCTGCGGATGACCAAGGCGGACCTGCTGGCCGCCTGCGAAGGCGCGGGAGTTCCGGCCGGACCGATCAACAACATGGCCGAGGTCCTGGCGGACCCGCATGTCCAGGCCCGCGGTATGCAGATTGCCCCCGAAGGTGTCCCCGGCCTGCGTGCGCCGTTCCGGTTCTCGGATGCTGATCTTGTGCTGGACAGGGCCTCGCCCCGGCTGGGCCGAAGCTGACACGCCTCAACGCGGTCGTCGCCAGGCGCGCGCGCCCGGTCCCCGTGGCCAAATATCCCGGGGGGGCCGGGGGGCTGGTCCCCCGGTCCCGTCGCCCGCAAAACCCACCCGGCCTCAGGCCAGGTGATCCACCACCCGCAGATCCTGCGCCAGCACGTCGACCTCTTCCAGCCAGCGCGCCACCAGCTTTGGATCGCCGGGCGCCGCCGAAACCCCTGCTGGTATCTCTCGGGCCATGACGGCCTCGACCGCCAGCGACACCGGCACCGACACCAGCCGCGCCATCGCCGTGCCGCGCGCATCGCCCCAGGCGTCCATGACATAGGTCCGGTGCCAGACCGGCACACCCTCGGCCTCGGCTTTCAGCGCCACGCACATCACCACCCGGTCGGGATCGTTCTCGCCATAGGCGTGTTCGGTCCAGAACTGATCCGACATTTCCTTCAGCCGCGCCTCGCCCTCCGGGCCCTGCAAGGTCTCGACCTCGCGGAACACCGGAGCCCAGGCCTCGGCCCAGCCATTCAGCCGGAGGGTGCCACGCACGAATTCCTTGACCTTCCATGTCGGATCGAAGTTGTAGGCATCCATGAACGGCAGTGAATCGCGGTTGGGATAGACCTCAAAGGTCTCGGGCACCGCCAGCGGCGCGTCATAGCTGCCCAGCGCATCCCAGGGCCGCGCGACCCGCAGTTCGCTGAAGGCACGGACAGAGCGCGACGGCGAACGCAGCGCCTTGAGCACACCCAGCGGCGACCAGCTGAACTTGTAGCGAAAGGCGTTGGCGTGTTTCGGCACACCGCCGCAATAGGAGGTAAAGGACAGCACGTTGCCCGGCTCATAGGCGTCCGAGCGCCGGTAGTCCGCCACCAGGTGATGCGCCATCAGATGGTCGATGCCGGGGTCCAGCCCGACCTCGTTCACCAGTGCCACCCCCTTCAATTGTGCCTTGGCATGCAGCGAACGCATTTCGGGCGCGATATAGGATGAGCTGACAAAGTGTGCTGCCTTGGCGATGGCCAGTTCCGCGAGTGGCACGTGCCAGTCGGCGGGCAGCATCGAGACCACCACGTCACCCGGCTGGAGTTCGGCCTCCAGCGCGTCCAGCTCGAACTCGTGGATGCGCTGGGTCAGGTCGCCGACGGCATCCTCGGCCTTGTCGATGGTGCGGTTCCAGACCGTCACCTCATGGCCCGCCGTGATCAGCCGCCGCAGTCCGGGCACCGCCGACAGGCCGGTGCCGCACCAGTGAATCGTCATGCTGTCACCTTTTTGCTGTGATCTTCAAAATGCTGAAACGCCCGGCCCCAGACACCAGCCCGCAGATCGTCCAGTGTCATGAGGGATGGCAGCAGCTGGCCTGCGTAATCCCGCGAGGATTCCACCGGCAACATCGAAGGCAGGTTGTCGATGGCCGTCACGTCCAGCGGCGGCGAGTCATGCACACGCAGCGCCGGAGTGTCCCAGGTGGTGGTGCGGTCATAGACCTTGACCGGAGAAAAATCGCTGGTCGGGTCACAGGCGATATCGCCGATCACCGTCAGGCGGCGCGGCGCGGCACCGGTATCCGCAGGCACAAAGACCGGGGCGCCGGGCTGGGCCAGGATGCAGTTGAGGAATATCTCATGCTGCAAAACCTCGGGGAAGGGGCCGCCATGGGCTGTCTGGGCCAGATCCCAGCCGGTGACCGGAAGACCCATCGCCGTACAAAGATCGGTTGCCCCGCTGCCCACGCGGCCCAGAGCGCCGATCACCAGCACCGAGGGCGGCGCTGTCTCGACGCTGGCCATGGCGTTGCGCAATTCGGCCTGCAGTGCCTCGGCAGAGCCATAGGTCTGGACGCTGCCGCAAGTTTTGCCCCGCTGCTGCGCGATCCAGCACATCAGGGCGACCGCCGCACCGGCGTAGCCTGCCCAGTAGCCGAAGGCCGCCACCCGCCGTCCGTTGCCGTCTGTCAGGTACTCGAGGTCGTACAGGGCGCCGCCGCCGGCCCTGAACCGGCGCAGCAGACGCTGACCATCCGGCTGCCCCTTGTAGGCATGGCCGAACATGATGTGGCGGTGACGCAGGGGCGTGCCGTCGTCGGGCAATTCCTTGAGCCCGAAGATGACGGCTTCGGTCGGTGCGTTGACCCAGCTGCCCTCTGGCGCAATCTGCGCGCCCGCCTGGACATAGCCCGTGACCGGCACCGCGCGTTGCGAGCTCTCTTCGAAGGTCACGCGAAATCCCTTGTCGATCAGCGCGCGAACACCCTCCGGCGTGATTCCGACGCGCTCTTCGTTCGGGCGCTGTTCCGCGCGCACCCACAGATGTACCATGTATGAAATCCCCTGTTTGCGGCGACACTAGCGCGGATTGCGCCGGGCATAAAGATACCAGCTTCTCCCGCGGGCCTGCGCCGTCGGCGCACCTTCTCGGGGCCGGAATAGCCCGGGGCGGTCCGCAGGACGGGGGGCGGCGCCGCCGAAATCACCCCCCGAAACCACCGCCCCGACCAGGCCGCGATCGGAAAGTGGTCGCGGCAACGCAGATCGCGTGACGCCTATCGGAAACACCAAGGCCGCCTTTGCTAGGCTAGGAGTCGGAATTGACGCCCCCCCGTGTCAGCGGTCATGGTCTAGAATGCACCAAAGCACGGAAAGGCGCCTCCATGTCCGATACCATCCTGTTCACCCTTGACGGCCAGCAGGTCGAGGCCCCGAAGGGCGCAACGATCTGGGAGGTCGCCAACGGGCGTGGTCTGGTAATCCCGCATCTGTGCCACAAACCGGCGCCGGGGTATCGTCCGGACGGCAACTGCCGTGCCTGCATGGTCGAGATCGAGGGCGAGCGCACTCTGGCCGCCTCGTGCATCCGCGAACCCGTCGAGGGCATGGTGGTCAGCACCGAGTCGGGCCGCGCCCGGACCGCCCGCAAGATGGTGGTCGAGATGTTGCTGGCCGATCAGCCCGAGCGCGACGCGGCGCATGACAAATCGAGCCACCTCTGGGACATGGCCGACCTGAATGGCGTGACCACCAGCCGTCTGCCCACGGTCGAGGCAGAGCGCATTCCGCTGCTGGATGACAGCCATGTGGCGATGAAGGTCAATCTGGATGCCTGCATCCAGTGCGGGTTGTGCGTGCGTGCCTGCCGCGAGGTGCAGGTCAACGATGTGATCGGCATGGCCGGGCGCGGGCATGACGCCTATCCGGTGTTTGATCTGGATGATCCGATGGGGCAGTCGACCTGCGTCGCCTGCGGCGAATGTGTTCAGGCCTGCCCGACGGGTGCGCTGATGCCCTCCTCGGTGATGGACGACCAGCAGCAGGGCGACAGCAAGGATTTCGACACGGAGGTGAAATCGGTCTGCCCGTTCTGCGGAGTCGGTTGTCAGGTCAGCCTCAAAATCAAGGACAACAAGGTCAAATATGTCGAGGGCATCAACGGCCCGGCCAACGAAGGCCGGCTCTGTGTCAAGGGGCGCTTTGGCTTTGACTACATCCACCATCCTCACCGGCTGACGAAACCGTTGATCCGTCGTGACGACGCGCCGGAAAAGGGTCTGAATGTCGACCCGGACAACCCTTTCACCCATTTCCGCGAGGCCAGCTGGGACGAGGCGATGGAATTTGCCGCCAAGGGACTGGTCGACCTGCGCTCGCTCTGGGGCGGGGCATCGGTGGCGGGTTTTGGCAGCGCCAAATGCACCAACGAAGAAGCCTACCTGTTCCAAAAGCTGATCCGTCAGGGGTTCAAGCACAACAACGTCGATCACTGCACCCGGCTGTGCCATGCGTCGTCCGTTGCGGCCCTGATGGAAAACGTCGGATCGGGCGCGGTGACGGCCACCTTCAACGAGATCGAAAACGCTGATGTCGCCATTGTCATCGGCGCCAACCCGACCGAAAACCATCCCGTGGCCGCGACGTTCTTCAAGCAGTTCGCAAAGCGCGGCGGCGAACTGATCGTGATGGATCCGCGCGGGCAGACCGGCCTGAAGCGGCACGCCAAGCATCTGCTGCAGTTCCGCCCCGGCACCGATGTGGCGCTGCTGAATGCGATCATGAACGTCATCGTCGAGGAAAAGCTGTACGACAGGCAGTATATTGAGGGCTTTACCGAAGGATTCTTTGAATTCCGCGACCATATCCGGGCCTTCACCCCGGACCGCATGTCCGAACTCTGCGGCATCGACGCCGACACCATTCGCACCGTTGCGCGCGACTTTTCCCGCGCCCGTGCCGGAATGATCTTCTGGGGCATGGGGGTCAGCCAGCACATCCACGGCACCGACAACTCGCGCTGCCTGATCTCTCTGGCGCTGCTCTGTGGCCATGTCGGACGGCCCGGCACCGGGTTGCATCCGCTGCGCGGCCAGAACAACGTCCAGGGCGCATCCGATGCCGGGCTGATCCCCAACGTGATGCCGGATTACCAGTTGGTCACCGACCCGGAAGTGCGTGACCTGTTCCGCCACATCTGGCGCGGGACCGAGATCGACGCCAAGCCCGGCCTGACGGTGGTCGAGATCATGGACCGGGTCTACCGGGGCGAAATCAAGGGCATGTACGTGCAGGGCGAGAACCCGGCGATGTCGGACCCGGATGTGGAACACGCCCGCCGGGCGCTGGCCAAGCTCGACCATCTGGTGGTGCAGGATATCTTCCTGACCGAGACGGCGATGTACGCCGACGTGATCCTGCCTGCCTCGGCGCTGCCGGAAAAGACCGGCACGGTGACCAACACCAACCGTCAGGTGCAGATGGTGCGCAAGGCCGTGCCAACCCCCGGAGAGGCGCGGGAGGACTGGATCATCCTGGTCGACCTGGCGCGGCGCATCGGGCTGGAATGGGATTATGACGATCCGCGTGAGATCTTTGACGAGATGAAGATGTCGATGCGCAGCCTGCAGAACATCACCTGGAAACGGCTCGAAAACGAAGGGGCCGTGACCTATCCCTGCCTGGGTCCGAACGATCCCGGACAGGCGGTGGTGTTCGGTGACGGCTTTCCGCGCCGCGCGGGCCGGGCCAAGTTCACTCCGGCGCGGGTGACGCCGCCGGCAGAGATGCCGGATGACAAATTTCCGATGATCCTGACCACGGGGCGACAACTCGAGCATTGGCACACCGGGTCGATGACCCGGCGGTCAACTGTGCTCGACGCGGTCGAGCCCGAGGCGAACTGTTCGCTGAACCCCAAGACCTTGCGCAAGCTGGGGGTGACTCCGGGCGGACTGGTGCGGCTGACAACGCGGCGCGGCACCCTGGACGTGATGGCCCGCGCCGATCGTCAGGTCGCCGAGGACATGGTGTTCCTGCCGTTCGCCTATGTCGAGGCGGCGGCCAACATCCTGACCAACCCGGCGCTGGACCCGTTCGGCAAGATTCCGGAATTCAAATACTCGGCGGTGAAAGTCGAGAAGGTGGACAAAGCCGATCCGGTCGCGGCGGAATGAGAGAATCGGATCCGCGCCGCCACCGCACCTGCGGCCGCGCGGACCTTGCCGATCCCGGCATCTTGAATCTGTAGAACAATGCCTGCGCCCCTGGTTCAGGGGCCGGGCATGCGGACTGTCGCCGCAGCCCTCTGCCCAGGGCATACCATCGACGACTGTGCCGCCCTTCTTGAATCTGTATAGGTGTCGGCACACAGTGCGGTTCGGTCGATCCTCGGCAGGCCGCGCATTCACTCCAACATTTTCTGAGCAGGTCCACCGATGCAACCCAATCCTGAACGGTTTCTGGCCGACCTTCACACCCTGCGGAGCTTTGGCGCCTCGGGTGTGGGACGAGGTGTCGTGCGCCCGGCCTATTCCGATGCGGACATGGCGGCGCGGGACTGGCTGGCGGCCAGGATGCAGGCGGCCGGGCTGGACGTGTCCTTTGATCCGGTCGGTTCGCTGTTCGGTGTGGCGCGCGGGCCGTCGCTGCTGCTGGGCTCGCACAGCGACAGCCAGCCCGAGGGCGGCTGGCTTGACGGCGCTCTGGGTGTGATCGCGGCATTGGAAATCGCGCGGGCAAGCCGCGAAGCAGGCGGCCCGCCGGTGTCCGTGGTGTCGTTCCAGGACGAAGAGGGCCGGTTTGGCGTCACCACCGGCAGTTCGGTCTGGGGCGGCGCTCTGACATTGGACGCAGCGGACGCCTTGCTGGATCGCGATGGTGTGACCTTTGCCGAGGCCCGGGCGCGGATGGGCGCACGCTGCGGTGCCTTTGTCGATCCGGCGCAATTCACCGGCTTCATCGAGATGCATATCGAACAGGGCCCGACGCTGATCACGAGCGGCGAAAAGGCTGGCGTGGTGTCGGCCATCGTCGGAATCCGGGATGTCAAGATTACCTTCGGCGGACAGCAGAACCATGCGGGTACCACACCGATGGGCCTGCGCCGTGATGCCTTTCAGGCTCTGTCCGCGTTCAACGCGCGGATCAACGACCGATTGCGCCCTGTTGTGACCCCGGCAACCGTCTGGACGATCGGGCAGGTGGCGCTGCATCCCAACGCCGCGTCCATCGTGCCGGGGCGGGTGACATTCTCGATGCAGTGGCGCGACGGTGACAGTGACCGGCTGCGCCGGATGGAAGAAGTCATCCGCGACACCGCCGCCGAGGTGGCCGCCGAGATGGGGCTGTCACTGGACTACGGCCCGATGCTGGGCCTGGAGCCTGTGGCGATGGATGGCCGCCTGCGCGCAGGACTTGAAGCGGCAGCCGAAGCCGAGGTGCCGGGCAACTGGCGGGTGATGCCTTCGGGTGCGCTGCACGATGCGACCAACGTGGCGCGCCTGATGCCGGTGGCGATGCTGTTCGTCCCGTCCATCGGCGGCATCAGCCACGACTTTGCCGAGGACACCGATGAAACGGATCTGGTCACCGGGCTGACGTTGCTGGCACGGGCTGTCGCGGCGCTTCAGTAACCCATCGTTGCCCGCAGCAGCGGCAGAAGCGCGGCGGCGGCGATCCCGACAAGGGCACCGATGACCAGACGTGCCATCAGGCCCGGGAATCCCGGGGCGACGGCACTGAGGCAGGCACAGACGGTGGCATAAAAGCCGAGCGTGATCGGGTCCATGCGTCAGGCTACCACAGGATAACGTCGCGTAAACAGTGGCTGTGCCAGTCGCGGCACGTTTTCCGGGTTCGGCCCCGGCCGATCGCACCGGCAGGCGGGCGCAGCGCCTTGCCGTATGCGCCGCCCGTGTCGCGCCGTTGTCTGGGCCACTGGTCCGGGTCTGCCGGAATGGGACCAAAGTCGGAGCCGACCGACAAACTAATTCTTGACCTGTGAGTGCAGATCGCAAGGATTGATGGCAACGGCCACAGGCCGCACAAACGAGCCGCACAAGCGGTCGAAAGCACCGGTAACCCGGTGTGTGGGAGGAAAGACTTGGCGTATATGTCCAAGGGCGCAGAGGGTCTGCGCTCGATTCCGGCGCTGTTGCGACGCAATGCTGAATTGCATGGCGCGGCGCCCGCATATCGCGAGAAAGAATACGGTATCTGGCAAAGCTGGACCTGGGCCCAGACCGAAGAACAGATCGAGGCGCTGGCGCTGGGTCTGCTGGACCTGGGGGTTGCTCCGGGTGAATTCGTTGCCGTCATCGGGCACAACCGGCCGTATCTCTACTGGTCCATGGTTGCGGTGCAGATGATCGGTGCCGTGCCGGTGCCGCTGTATCAGGACGCGGCAGCCGAAGAGATGGAATATGTGCTGATCCACTGCGGAGCGCGCCTTGTGATCGCCGCAGATCAGGAACAGGTCGACAAGGTGATCGGCGTGCAGGACGCCTGCCCGCAATTCGAAGAGCTGATCTATCTGGATCCCAAGGGGTTGCGCAAATACGACCATGCCCATCTGCGTGCCTTTCAGGCGGTGCAGGAAAAAGGACGTGCGCGGCGCGGTGACCTGGGGGAGGAACTGGCGCGGCGTCGGGCCCTGCTGGGGTATGACGACATCTGTGTGATGCTCTACACCAGCGGAACCACGGGCAAGCCGAAGGGTGTGGTCTTGTCCAACCGCAACATCATAGAAACGGCGAAATCAAGCGCGGCGTTCGATCACCTGACGGTCGGCGAGGAGGTTCTGGCCTATCTGCCGATGGCCTGGGTGGGGGATTTCATCTTTTCCATCGGTCAGGCCTATTGGGCCGGCTTCTGCGTGAACTGCCCCGAAAGCCCCGAGACGATGATGACGGATCTGCGCGAGATCGCGCCGTCCTATTACTTTGCCCCGCCCCGGGTGTTCGAGTCCCAGCTGACGCAGATCATGATCCGGATGGAGGACGCCAGTGCTCTGAAGCAGCGGCTGTTCCATCACTTCATGGAGGTGGCGCGACGGGTCGGCCCCCGGATACTCGATGGCAAGCCGGTGTCGGCACTGGACCGGCTGCGTTACCGGCTGGGAGAGTTTCTGGTTTACGGGCCGTTGAAGAACACGCTGGGTCTGAGCCGGGTCCGGGTCGGCTATACGGCCGGCGAGGCGATCGGTCCGGAGATATTCGACTTTTACCGGGCGCTGGGCATCAATCTCAAGCAGCTCTACGGCCAGACCGAGGCCTCGGTGTTTATCACCCAGCAACCGGATGGCGAGGTCCGCTCGGACACGGTGGGGGTGCCGTCGCCTGGCGTCGAGATCCGCATCGCCGAGAACGGCGAGGTCTTCTACCGCTCGCCCGGGGTCTTCGTCGAGTATTACAAGAACGCCGAAAGCACGCGAGACACCAAGGACGGCGAGGGCTGGGTGGCCACTGGCGATGCCGGTTTCATAGAAGAGGGATCAGGCCATCTGCGGATCATCGACCGGGCAAAAGATGTCGGCACGATGGCGGATGGCGCGCTGTTCGCGCCGAAATACGTCGAGAACAAGCTCAAGTTCTATCCCAACATCCTCGAGGCGGTGGTGATGGGGGCGGGGCGGGACAAATGCTGTGCCTTTATCAACATCGACCTCACAGCCGTCGGCAACTGGGCCGAGCGCAACAATATCGCCTATGCCTCCTACCAGGAGTTGGCGGGACATCCGCAGGTGCTGGACATGATCCAGAGCCATGTCGAGGAGGTCAACGAGAGTGTGGCGCGGGACGACATGTTGTCGGGCTGCCAGGTGCATCGCTTTCTGGTGCTGCACAAGGAGCTGGACGCCGACGACGGCGAATTGACCCGCACCCGCAAGGTGCGCCGCAAGATCATCGGTGAAAAGTTCGTCGATCTGGTCGAGGCGCTCTATGGCGGTGCAGGCAGCGTCTATACCGAAACCGAAGTGACCTATGAGGACGGGCGCAAGGGCAGGATCAAGGCGACGCTGGAGATCCGGGACGCCAGGGTCGTACCGGTCCGGCCTGCGACATTGGCCGCGGAATGAGCGCGGGAAAAATCTTCGTACGAAGATTTTCCTGCAAAGAATTTTCGTGCGAAAATTCTGGCGCCCAGAGGGGAGGGATTGTGTGAAGGATACCCAGGGATACCTGACTGCGGATGGCCGCCAGATCGGCGGGGTGCTGATGGAGATGCGCAATATCACCCTGCGATTTGGCGGAGTCGTGGCGATCGAGGACATCTCTTTCGACATTCGCGAGGGTGAGATCCGGGCAATCATCGGACCGAACGGTGCTGGAAAATCGTCGATGCTCAACATCATTTCGGGGTTTTATACGCCCAGTAATGGCGAGGTCTGGTACAAGGGCGCCCCCCGGCCGCTGATGAAGCCCTACGAAGTGGCGCGGATGGGGGTGGCGCGCACCTTTCAGAACATCGCACTGTTCGAGGGAATGACGGTACTGGACAACGTGATGACCGGTCGGTTGACACATATGCATGCCGGTCTTCTGAGCCAGGCGCTGTGGTGGGGCCGCGCCCGGGACGAGGAGATCGCCAACCGCGAAGTGGTGGAAAAGGTCATCGATTTTCTGGAAATCCAGAACATCCGCAAGACCCCGGTGGGTCGGCTTCCCTACGGATTGAAAAAGCGCGTCGAGCTGGCCCGGGCGCTGGCGGCGGAGCCGAGCCTCCTGCTGCTGGACGAACCGATGGCGGGTATGAACGTCGAGGAAAAGGAGGACATGAGCCGCTTCATCCTCGATGTGAACGACGAATTCGGCACCACCATCGCGCTGATCGAGCATGACATGGGGGTCGTCATGGACCTGTCGGACCGGGTGGTGGTGATGGATTACGGCAAGAAGATCGGCGACGGCACGCCGGACGAGGTGCGCGGCAATCAGGATGTGATCGACGCCTATCTGGGTGTGGCGCATTGAGGAAAACGGGGGCAGGAGGGCGCATGGACACTGGAAAGAGGACCTGTGGCAGGGGCGGTGCAGGGGGCGGGACGACGTCATGCTGACCGAGATCTTTATCAAGCCGTTCGCCGATATGGTCGAGGCCCCCGATTTCCTGTTGCAGGTGCTGTGGGAAGGGCTGGTATCGGGTATTCTGTATGCGCTGATTGCGCTGGGCTTTGTGCTGATCTACCGCTCGAGCCGGATCTTCAACTTTGCCCAGGGAATCATGGTGGTCTTTGCCGCGCTGACGCTGGTCGGGTTGCACGCGATGGGCGTGCCCGCCTGGGTGTCGGTCGGACTGACATTGCTGGTTATGTTCGGTCTCGCCGTGGCGATCGAACGGGTGGTCCTGCGACCGCTGGTGGGGCAGCCGGACATCATCCTGTTCATGGCGACAATCGGCGTCACGCTGTTCCTGATCGGACTGGGAGAGATCATCTTTGGCGGCGAGAACAAGGTGATGATCACCGAAGAATTGGGCATTCCGACCGGTTCAATCCTGTTCGAACCCTGGGGCGGGCTGCTGATCCTTGAACAAAAGGACATCACGGCGGTGATCGTCGCGGCGCTGCTGGTGGTTGCCCTGCTGCTGTTCCTGAACAAGACGCGGATGGGCCGGGCGATCCGGGCACTGGGGGACGATCATCAGGCGGCCCTGTCCGTGGGTATCAGCCTGCAGACGATCTGGGTGCTGGTCTGGTTCATTGCCGGGATCATCGCCCTGGTCACCGGCATCGCCTGGGGCGCACGGGCCGGGGTCAGCTTTGCGCTGGAAGTCATCGCCTACAAGGCCTTGCCGGTGCTGATGCTCGGAGGGCTCGAAAGCATCAGCGGCGCGATCATTGGCGGGCTGATGATCGGGATGCTGGAAAAGCTGTTCGAGATCTACTGGGGTCAGCCGCTTCTCGGAGGCAATACCGAGACCTGGTTCGCCTTTGTGCTGGCACTGATCGTGCTGCTGTTCCGCCCGCAGGGGCTGTTCGGGGAAAAGATCATTGAACGTGTGTGACAAAGCGCAGCCGCTGAGCGGGTGGGGCGCCTGCGGCAGGATCGCAATTCGGAAGAGATAAGGTTCAGCAGGCCCGACGGGCGGTGAGGAAGACAGGCAGACATGTTTTACAGAACGGCCGGACAGTTCAAGACCAGCTACGAGTCGGATCAGGCGCTGTTTCCGGTGCGCCAGGATGCCATTCTGCTGGCGGTCATCCTGGTCTTTGCCTGGGTGATCTTTCCGCTGACGGCGAGCGAGTTCACCTTCCAGACGCTTTTGATCCCGATCCTGATCTATGCGCTGGCGGCGATGGGGCTGAACATTCTGACCGGATATGCTGGCCAGTTGAGCCTCGGCACGGCCGCCTTCATGGGGGTGGGCGCCTATGCCTGCTACAAGATGGTGACGCTGATGCCCTGGCTGAACCCGGTGGTGGCGATCCTGCTGTCCGGCGTCTTCAGCGCCGGGGTCGGGGTTGCCTTCGGCATTCCGAGCCTGCGGATCAAGGGATTTTACCTCGCCATTGCCACACTGGCGGCGCAGTTTTTCCTGGTATGGTTGTTCGAGAAATGGGCCTGGCTGTACAATTACAACGCCAGCGGCGCCATCCAGGTGCCGAACCTGACCATGTTCGGAGTCTATGTGGCCGGGCCGCAGGCGGATTCCTGGGTGCAGTATTATCTGGTGCTGGCGATCGTGTCGGTGATGACGGTGCTGTGCATCAATCTGACCCGCGGCAATCTGGGGCGGACCTGGAAGGCGACCCGGGATGTGGACATTGCCGCGGAACTGATCGGCATAAACCTGATGAAGAGCAAGCTCACCGCCTTTATGGTGTCGTCCTATGTAGTCGGCGTCGCCGGGGCGCTGTTTGTGTTCATGTGGCGCGGCGCGGCCGAACCGAACCTGTTCGACATTCCGCTGAGCTTTCGGATCCTGTTCATCGCGATCATCGGCGGGCTGGGCTCGATCCTCGGGAATTACCTGGGCGCCATCCTGATCGTCGGCTTGCCGGTGGTGCTGGGCACCTTGCCTGCCGCTCTGGGCATACCCATCTCATCATCCATGGTCGAGCACATCAACGTGATGATGGTGGGCGGGCTGATCGTGTTCTTTCTGATCATCGAACCGCACGGCCTGGCACAGCTGTGGCGGCTGATCCGCGAAAAGCTGATCATCTGGCCGTTCCCGCATTAGGGCGGCCCAACAAACCAAAGCGTGAGCAATCAATGGGAGGAACTTTGATGAAACACATTACCAGACTGGCGGCGGTTGCGGCGCTGGGTGCCGTGATGGGCACCGGCGTTGTGGCGCAGGAGCTTTTTGCGCCCAACCTCAGCTATCGCACCGGGCCGTTCGCGGCGACCGGCATTCCGCTGATGAACGGGCAGCGCGACTATATGCTGATGCTCAACGCCCGCGACGGCGGCATCGGCGGCCTGCCGGTGAATTTCGAGGAATGCGAGACCGGCTATTCCACGGAAAAGGGCGTGGAATGTTATGAAAAGACCAAGGGGCAGGCGATCGTGACGCAACCCTGGTCGACCGGGATCACCCTGCAGGTGCTGCCCAAGACCAATGTCGATGAAATCCCGATCCTGGCCCCCGGCTACGGCTTTTCGCCGATGGCGGACGGCAAGGTGTTCCAGTGGGCGTTCAACACTCCGGCGTCCTACTGGGATGCGGCGAGCATGATCCTGCAGTACCTGGAGGCCCAGGGCGACCTGAGCGGCAAGAAGATCGCGTTCCTGCATCTGGACCACCCCTATGGCAAGGAGCCGCTGCCGTTCCTGGAACTGAAGGCCGCCGAAGACGGGTTCGAGCTGCTGCCGATCCCGGTCGGCCTGAAGGAAATGCAGAACCAGTCGGCGCAGTGGTTGCAGATCCGTCGTGAGCGGCCTGATTATGTCGTGATGTGGGGGTGGGGCGCGATGAACGCCGGCGCGATCACCGAAGCGGTGAAAACCAAGTTTCCGATGGACAACATGATTGGTGTCTGGTGGGCCGGGCACGATGCTGACCTCAAGATCGTCGGCGCGGAGGGCAAGGGCTACAAGTCGATCAGCTGGTCCTACCCGGCGCTGGACGCGGCGGTGCTGGCGGACATCAAGACTCATGTGGTGGATGCGGGCAATTCCCTGTCCAACGAGGAAGAGATGCAGGGCGTGTTCTACAACCGCGGTCTGGTGATCTCGATGATCCTGGCCGAGGGGATCAGGGCGGCGCAGGAGCACACCGGCAACGCCCAGATCACCGCATCCGACCTGCGCTGGGGACTTGAGAACCTGAATGTGACCGACGCGCGGCTGGCCGAGCTGGGCATGACCGGCATGGTGCCGCCGTTCCAGACCACCTGCGCCAACCACACCGGCCATTCCGGCGGATGGATGCTGGAATGGGACGGTGAGAAGTTCATCAAGACCAGTGATCTGCTGCAGGCCGAGGCCGACGCGATCCAGCCGCTGGAAGCCGCGAAGGCCGCGGAATACGCCGAGGCGAATGCGCCCTGGGCGATGTCCGAGACCTGCGACGCCCCGAGCTGACGAGTCTGCCCGGCGGCGGCGCGCATGCCGCCGCCGGGATCTTGAGTATTTGGAAAGAGAAGAAAATGGACGAGACCGCGCCGGCCCGGGAAACGCTGCTTGAGGTCAACAACATCGAGGTGATCTACAACCACGTGATCCTCGTGCTGAAAGGTGTGTCGCTGGCGGTGCAAAAGGGGGGGATCACCGCGCTTCTCGGCGGCAACGGAGCGGGCAAGACGACCACCCTCAAGGCGATCTCCAACCTGCTGCATTCGGAACGCGGCGCGGTCACCAAAGGCGCGATCAAGTACAGGGGCGAGGTGATTCAGGGCCGCGATCCGGCGGAACTGGTGAAAAAGGGTGTGATCCAGGTGATGGAGGGGCGGCATTGCTTTCAGCATCTGACGGTGGAAGAGAACCTGCTGACCGGGGCCTATACGCGGCGTGATGGCAAGGGCGCGGTCGAGGCGGACCTGCAGATGGTCTATGACTATTTCCCGCGCCTGAAGGAACGGCGCCGGTCGCAGGCGGGCTACACCTCGGGCGGGGAGCAGCAGATGTGTGCCATAGGCCGGGCGCTGATGTCGCGGCCGCAGATGGTTCTGCTGGACGAGCCGAGCATGGGTCTGGCGCCGCAACTGGTCGAGCAGATCTTTGAAATCGTGAAATCGGTGAACGAGAACGAGGGGCTGTCGTTCCTGCTGGCCGAGCAGAACACCAATGTGGCGCTGCGGTTTGCCCACACCGGATACATTCTGGAATCGGGCCGGGTGGTGATGGAGGGCCAGGCCGCGGACCTGCGGGAAAACCCGGACGTGAAGGAATTCTACCTGGGCATGTCGGACGAGGGGCGCAAATCCTTCCGCGACGTGCGCAGCTACCGGCGGCGCAAGCGCTGGCTGGCGTGACGGGACTTGTTGCCCGGGAAAGGGATTTGAGATGACATATTGCAGAGTTTTTGTGGCACTCGGGATGCTGTTGGCACTGCCTGCACAGGCGCAGGAGTGGATCGCGCGTACCGAGTTGAGCCGTACGGCGCTGAGTGGTTCGGAGGTGATGGAAGTGGTGGTGTCCAGGCTGGTGCTGCAACCGGGCGCCTACATTCCGAAACACACGCATCCCGGCGATGAAAACTCGGTTGTCGCCGTGGGCGGCCGGGTGGTCCTGCCCGATGGCAAGGAGGTGCCTTTGGCAACCGACACGCCGCTGAATTACGCCGCAGGCGTGGTGCATGGCGGCATAACCGTGGCCGGAGAGACGGCGCTGGTGATCTACACGACCCATGTCGTCGACAAGACCAAGCCGTTTCAGGTGCTTGCCGAGTGAACGGCGCGCGGCGGCCAGGAGGATGAGATGAGCAGCTATTTTGACGCGCTTGAGACCCGCAGCGCCGCGGCGCGCGCCGCCTGGCTGGCGACGGCCCTGCCGGAGCAGATCCGCCGGGCCCAGGGGCTGGCGGGATATGATGGCGCGCTGGGCGGGGTGTCGGCAAGCGATGTGACCTCGGTTGCGGATCTGGCGGCATTGCCGGTGCTGCGCAAATCAGCGCTTGGCGCGGCGCAGGCGTCCCAGCCGCCGTTCGGTGGGTTCACGACCCGGGCGGCGGCGGGCTTTGCCCATGTGTTCCAGAGTCCGGGGCCGCTGTATGAGCCGGGCGGCGCGGGCCATGACTGGTGGCGCATGGGGCGGTTCCTGAATGCCTGCGGCTTCGGGCCCGGGGACATCGTGCAGAATTGCTTTGGCTACCATCTCACGCCTGCGGGGATGATCTTTGAGTCCGGGGCGCGGGCGGTCGGTGCGGCGGTGTTGCCGGCCGGGACCGGACAGACCGAACTGCAGGTGACTGCGGCCCGCGACATCGGGGTGACGGGATATGCCGGGACGCCGGATTACCTCAAGGTGATCCTCGAAAAAGCCGACGAGATGGGGGTGGTTCTGGGCATCACCAAGGCGGCGGTGAGCGGTGGCGCCCTGTTCCCGTCCCTGCGGGACTATTATGCCGGGCGGGGGATTTCCTGTCTGCAATGTTATGCAACGGCGGATCTGGGCAACATCGCGTATGAATCGGCTGCGATGGAGGGTATGATCGTCGACGAGCACGTCCTTGTCGAGATCGTCACGCCGGGGACCGGTGATCCGGTGCCGGAGGGCGAAGTGGGCGAGGTCGTGGTGACCACGCTGAACCCGGACTATCCCCTGATCCGTTTTGCCACCGGTGACATGAGCGCGGTGATGGCGGGCAGCAGTCCCTGCGGCCGTACCAACCTGCGGATCAAGGGCTGGATGGGCCGGGCGGATCAGACGACCAAGATCAAGGGCATGTTCGTGCGCCCGGAACAGGTGGCGGCGCTGGTCGCCCGGCATCCCGAGATTGACCGCGCCCGGGTGGTTGCCCGACGCGAGGATGACCAGGACGTGATGGTGGTGCGGCTTGAAACCAGTGCCACGGATGCCGATGCTTATGACGCCAGCATTTCCGCGGTGCTCAAGCTGAAAGGCCGGGTCGAACTGGTGTCGCCCGGCGGGTTGCCGCGCGATGGGGTGGTGATCGAGGATGCCCGGAACTACGACTGACCGTCGCTGTTATTGGATAGCAGGGCAACGCCGGCCAGAACGGGATGATCATGGGGCCCGGCTGGCGCCTGGAGAATCGCCCGCGTCGCGCCCGCGCGCGGTAGTCGAAAGGCGGCAGGACATGTCTGCCCTGTGACACTGATCACTTGAAAGGAGTCTCGCGATGAAACGTTTGCTGCTGGGTTCGGTTGCCGCATTGGCCCTGGCCGGAACCGCCTGGGCCGAAAGTGATGCGCTGATCATCGGGAACTCCGATTATTCGGTGCTGGAGCGGCTGACCGGCGCCGATGGCGTGCTGTCGGCAACCGCGCCGCTCGAGCGCGAGGGCTTTCAGGTGGTCGCGATCGGGCAGGCAACGGCCAACCAGATGCAGAACGGCTTTGACCGATTCCTGTCCGGGTTGTCGCCGCGCACCGACCGGGTGGCCGTCGTGTTGTCAGGACGATTTGTGCACACGAGCACCGACAGTTATCTTCTGCCGGTCGAAATGTCCGCTCCTCTGGACGATGCTGCGGTGCTGCGTGACGGCCTGCCACTGAGCCAGGTCATGGCGGTGCTGGGCAGCTACCCCGGACAGGCGCTGCTGCTGCTGGGCATCGGCGATTCGGGGCGATTCAGCGGGCGCTTTGTGACCGGTGGCCTCGGCGATCTGGTGGTGCCGCAGGGGGTGAGCGTGTTGCAGGGGCCGGCGGCGGATGTGGCCCGGTTCGTGCGCAATGATCTGGGGGCACGTGGCGAGCGCGTGCTCGAGTCGGGCGTGGCCGCGGGATTGAAGCTGAGCGGCTATGCGCCCCGGGACTATGTGTTTGTGAACAACTCGGCGGCGGTGCCCTCGGCGCGGCCTGCGCCGCAGCCGGTCATCACCCCGGCACCTGCGGCGTTGGGGGCTTCGGACGATGCGCTGTGGAATTCGGTGCGGCAACGCGATGATGTGGCCGGGTATCGCAACTATCTGGCGGCTTTCCCGCGCGGCGCCCACGCCAGCGATGCACGCGCCCGGATTTCCGCCATCGAAGCCGAACCGTTCCGCGATGCGCGTCTTGGCGAAGAGGCGCTGAACCTCGATCGGGATGCGCGGCGCGAAATTCAGCGCGATCTGTCGCTGCTCGACTTCAATACCCGGGGCATTGACGGCATCTTTGGTCCGGGCAGCCGCGCGGCTGTGCAGAAATGGCAGGCGCAGAACGGCTTTGCCGCCTCGGGGTTTCTCAACCGCGAACAAATCGCCCGGCTGGACGGACAGGCCGAACGCCGCGCGGGCGAGCTTGAGGCCGAGGCGCGGGCGCGTCAGATCGAACAGGAACGGCTGGACCGCGCTTATTGGAACGAGACCGGGGCGCGCGGCGATGCGACCGGCCTGCGTGCCTATCTCAAGCGGTATCCGGACGGGGTTTTCGCCGAACTGGCACAGGAACGGTTGCGGGGGTTCGAGGACGAACAGCGCCGTCAGGCCGCGGCCCGGGACCGCGAGGCCTGGGATCAGGCGCGCGCCAATGGGTCGGTGGCGGCCTATGACAGCTATCTCAACGCGTTCCCGAACGGCGCCTTTGCCGAGCAGGCAAAAGTCGAAATCGACGCCCGGCAGGTTCCCTCTGCCAAATCGCAGGCGCAGGCCCGCGCCGAAGCCTCCGAGGCGGCGCTGAACCTCAATGTCGTGGCGCGGCGGCTGGCCGAAAACCGGCTGGAATCGCTGGGGCTGAAGCCGGGCGAGGTCGACGGGGTGTTCGACGAAAAGACCCGCCGCGCCATCCGCCGCTATCAGGACGCGCGCAGTCTGGATGTCACCGGGTATCTGGATCAGGTGACGGTTGTGCGCCTGCTGGCGGATTCGCTGCTGCGCTAGGGATCGCCGGGCAGGACCCCGGACCCCCGGCTTCGTCTACGACTGCGACAGGCCGGGGGTCCCAGGCGGAGGGTCCCCGAGAGGCCGCACACTTGGACAAATTGGCGGTCTGCGCAAAGAAAAAGCCACCCCGGCAGGGTGGCTTGATCAAATTCCAGTCGTCTGGACCGGTTCAGCCCTGGCGGGCCTTGAACCGCGGCTGTGTCTTGTTGATGACATAGACACGGCCCTTGCGGCGCACAACGCGGCAGTCGCGGTGGCGGCTCTTGAGAGAGCGGAGCGAGTTCTTGACCTTCATGTCGGTCTCTCCTCTTTCGCGGCGCGCGAGCGCCTTGCAGGTTGCGGGCACTCTGACCCGACGGGCCAGAGCAGGTGATCTCATGGTGGGCGGTACAAGGATCGAACTTGTGACCCCTTCGATGTCAACGAAGTGCTCTACCGCTGAGCTAACCGCCCATGACCGCCGTGAACATACGCCCCATCGTCGAATGGAGCGCGTAAATCCGCGCCGGTTCGGGTCCTATAAAAGGAGTCGCAGGCAGGATCAAGGGCTTTTGGCATCGGAAAAAATCGGTTTATGTTGTGCTCAAAGGAGCTGTGATGCCGAAGGTCGCCTTTCATCTCTACCGCCCGGAGGTCAACACCTCCTGCGTGGTCTTTGCCTCGCCGCACAGCGGGCGGGATTATCCGTGGTCCTTCCTGCGGCATACCCTGCTGGACGAACATGCGATTCGCTCCTCCGAGGATGCCTATGTCGACCGGCTGTTCGACTGTGCGCCGCAGTTCGGAGCGCCGTTTCTCAAGGCCGGGGCGCCGCGGGCCTTTGTTGATCTCAACCGCAGTTGCGACGAACTGGACCCGGCATTGATCGAAGGCTTGCGCCGGTCCGGGCACAATCCACGTGTGGCCAGCGGTCTGGGGGTGGTGCCCCGGGTGGTGGCCAATGGCCGCGCAATCTACCGCGGAAAACTGGCGATGGCCGAGGCGGACCGGCGGATCGAGCAATATTGGCGCCCTTATCATCGGGAAGTGCAGCATTTGCTGGACTGTGCGCATCAGCAGTTCGGCGAGGCGATTCTGGTGGATTGCCATTCGATGCCGCACGAAGCGGTCGACGGCATCGTCCGCGGCGGCGCCCAGCGTCCCGACATCGTGATCGGTGACCGCTTTGGGGCCTCGGCGGATGGGGCGATTGTTGACCGGATCGAGGCGGCCTTTGCCGGTGCCGGACTGGTTGTGGCGCGCAACGCGCCCTTTGCCGGTGCCTATATCGCGCAGGCCTATGGCCGTCCGTCACGCAACCAGCATGCCATCCAGATCGAGATCGACCGGGCGATCTACATGGACGAGGAACTGATTCGGCCAAACGCACATTTCCACGCCTTCCGGCGGCTGTTGCGCGGCGTCATTGCCGAGATTGCCGCCATTGGCCACCGCGAACAGCGGCTGGCGGCGGAATAGACCGGCAGGACCTGCCGCCAGTGTCCTTTCGACAGGCCACTTGGTGGCCGGATCGAGCCCGGCGGTTCGCTGCGCGGGGTCCGGCCTAGAGGCCCAATTTCTGCAACGCCCTGTCAAGGGGTTCCGGGTCGTCGATCTGGAGCCGCACAGGCAGGGTAAGAACCTTCATGCGGAAGGAGTCGGGCAGGCGCACGGCGTCTTTCTCGGTGGTGACCATTTGTGCCCCCAGCGCCTTGGCCTCGGTTTCCAGCCGGGTCATCAGCGCCGAGGTCAGCGGCTGGTGATCCTCCAGCGGCTCGGCCCGGACCAGAACCGCGCCGAGATCCTGCAATGTCGCAAAAAATTTCGCCGGGTGGCCGATGCCGGCAAAGGCCAGTGCGCGCAGGCCCTGCCAGTCCATCCCGGTGCGCAGCGGGGCCAGGTGGCCGGTCAGGTGCGGCACTGTCACCCGGTCCCCCCAGGTGGCCCTGAAATTGGCCTGCGCCGGGGCGGGGCCGACCGACAGCAGCAGGTCGGCGCGGGCCAGCCCGGGTCCGATGGGTTCGCGCAGCGGCCCGGCCGGCAGGCACAGCCCGTTTCCAAAGCCCACTGCCGCGTCGACCACGATCACCGAAAGATCCTGGTGCAGCGACGGGTTCTGAAAGCCGTCGTCCATCACGATCAGCCCGGCACCCGCAGCCACCGCCGCGCGCGCGCCGGCAGCGCGGTCGCGCGAGATCCAGGTCGGGGCAAACGCCGCCAGCAGCAACGGTTCGTCCCCGACATCGCCCGCATCGTGCCGCGCGGCGTCGACCTGCACCGGCCCCGCCAGCCGCCCGCCGTGCCCGCGCGAGACGACATGTGCCGCAACCCCGCGCGCGGCCAGCATCTGCAACAGGGCGATGACCGTGGGGGTCTTGCCGGTGCCGCCCGCGTTCAGGTTGCCGACGCAGATTACCGGGACCGGCATCCGCACCCCGGGCTGGCGCAGTCGCCGCGCCGTCGCGGCGGCGGTGAGGCGCCCCAGAGGGGCCAGCAGCCGCGCCCTCCAGTCCAGCGCCCGGGGGCCGGTGTTCCAGAATTGCGGAGCCTGCATCAGCGCGCCTCCAGCCGGTCGAGCCGGTCCGTGACAAGATCGACCACCCGGTCGGTCATCGCCGCCCCGGCCGAGATAATGTCCCAACCGGCATGCGCCATCGCCGCTGCCCTGTCCGGGGCGATCAGTTGCGACACCGCGGCCGTCAGGGAATCCACGTCATTGACGATCCGCGCGGCACCGGCTTCGGCCAGGCGCGAGTAGCTGGCAAGGTGGCGTCCGACCGCGGGGCCATACAGGATGGCCGAGCCAAGGGCGGCAGCCTCGAGCGGGTCGTGGCCCTGATGGCCCGACACCAGCGATCCGCCCATGTAGGCGAGCGGGGACAGGCGATACCACAGGCCCAGTTCCTCGGGGCCTGAAGTCAGCACGATCTGGGTGTTCTCGTCCGGCATCTCGCCGGCATCCCAATGGCAGACGCGGAAACCTGCGGCACCGACCTGGGCCAGGATGGAGCTGTTTTCGGCGGCACTGCCCGGCACCAGCACCAGCAGGAGTCGGTGCGCCAGACGCGAGGCGCGGCCATGGGTGCGCAGGATCACCCCGACTTCGTCGGGATGTGCGCGGGCAGCCAGCCAGACCGGGCGCCCGACCAGCAATGCCGCCAGCTCCTCGTGCAGGCGGAGCGAGCAGTCGAGCGGCACCGCGGCTTCGGTCAGGGGGCCGGCGGTGACAATGTTTTCGGCAGCAAGCCCCATGCGGCGCAGGCGGCGTTCAGCGGGCTCGTCGGTGGCGAGGATGGTGTCGAACAGACTCAGGGTTACCGGCGCAAGGTCGGGCATCCAGCGCATCGCCGGGGTGGTCCAGTCACGGTCATCGGCGTCGATCAGGGTCAGTCGGCAGCCGCGCTCTGCGGCCATGTGCAACAGCGCGGGGCGCAGGGCGTGGCTGGTCCAAAGCCCGAGGTCGGGCGTCCAGTGTTCAAGAAAGGCGGTGATGTCGCTGACGTTTTCCTGCGGCAGCGCGTCAGAGATCATGCCCGGTTCCGTGGTCGGGTCCGGGCCGGTGGTCAGCACCGCAAGGTCCGGGCGCTGCTGGCGGATCCGTTGACAGATCGAGATCAGGGCCCGCTGGCGCGGCAAGCTGTCGGCATGCACCCACAGCAATCGCCCGGGCGGGCGTGCGCCCCGGTTCCGCGCCAGCGGAGTGCTGGTGGCGCGGTCCCGGTTCAGAGCCAGATACGCCTGTAAGCTAATGCGTTTGCGGGGCAAGGCCTATCCCAGTTCCTCGGTCCCGGAGACCGCGGTTTCCTCGTCGCGCAGCCGGTGAAGGTGCGCAATGAAATACCGCATATGTGCATTGTCCACGGTGCGCTGCGCCTCGGACTTCCAGGCGGCGTATGCGGTGTCGTAGCTTGGGAAAATGCCAACAATGTGAATGTCTTCGACGTTCCTGAACTGATTTTTGTCCGGGCTCACAAGTTCGCCCCCAAACACGAGATGCAGCCGCTGCATGGGCATTCCTTTCCGCTGGTGTCGACGGTCCTCCGAGCCTTAGCGATCCCCGGGGCGAGGTCAAGCGAGCAGGCGGACTCATTGCGCTGTATCTGTCGCCGTTCGGTGCGGGCCTGGGCAAGTGCCCGGTAGAGCGCCGGTATCCGGCGGGCGCGACCTGCACCCGACACCAATCTTTTGCCTTTCCCTGCGCGCGGAATCACCCTATACGCGCGCATTCACCCAATACAGGTGGACTCCACGGGCCCTGCTGGACGACATCCCGGCCTGCGCCATCACCCCTAACCTTTCAAAGGAGATCCCGATGTCGATCACTGCCGAAGAAAAAGCCCGCCTGATCAAGGAATTCGCGACCAAAGAAGGCGACACCGGTTCGTCCGAAGTCCAGGTCGCCATTCTGACCTCGCGTATCTCGACTTTGACCGAGCACTTCAAGACCCACAAGAAGGACAACCACTCTCGTCGTGGCCTTCTGATGATGGTTGCGCAGCGCCGCAAGCTGCTGGACTACACCAAGTCCAAGGACGAGGCCCGGTATCAGGACCTGATCACCCGTCTCGGCATCCGCCGCTAAGCCTGCGGGCGCGTTCCGGCGGCTCCAGGCCCCGGGACAGCATATCCTACGTTGCACCCGGCGCTTTGACGCAAGTCGCCGTCCGGGTTGATTGAAAATCCCCCTGATTTTTCAGGGGGATTTTTTTTCGGCACCCGTCGTGACGCGGCCTGTCACCCGTGTGGCGGCTGCATATCGCGCCATTGATCTGCCTGAACGCGGTTCGGGACGGCGGGGGTCAAAGGTTCGGCAGGGGCTCTGACGCCACGTTTGGCGGTGACAGTTCTGCCGGGATGCTGTGTTGTGCCTCCCCAAAGGGGAGATCTTTCACATGACACAGTTTCCAAAGCTTCTGGCACCGCTGGATCTTGGCTTTACCACGCTGAAGAACCGCGTGCTGATGGGCTCGATGCACACCAACCTCGAGGAAGCCGGAGACTGGAACCGGGTGGCAGAGTTCTATGCCACCCGGGCGCGGGCGGATGTCGCGCTGATGGTGACCGGGGGGATGGCGCCCAATCGCGAGGGCGGCGTGTTCCCAGGGGCTGCCGGCCTGTTCACAGCCGAGGATATCGCCCGCCACCGGATGGTGACAGACCGGGTGCATGATGGCGGCGGCAAGATCGCGATGCAGATCCTGCATGCGGGACGCTATGCCTATGGGCCGGAATGTGTCAGCGCCTCGGCCCTGAAATCTCCGATCTCGCCGTTTCCACCCAGGGCGCTGGACGAAGCGGGGATCGAAAAGCAGATTGCCGACATTGCCACCGCCGCCGTGCGCGCCCGTGAAGCGGGCTATGACGGGGTCGAGATCATGGGGTCCGAGGGCTATTTCCTGAACCAGTTTCTGGTGACCCACACCAACCGGCGTGACGACCGCTGGGGCGGGTCTTACGAGAACCGGATGAGGTTGCCCGTCGAAGTGGTGGCCCGGGTGCGCGACGCGGTGGGGCCGGACTTCATTCTGATCTATCGGCTCAGCATGATCGACCTGATTCCCAACGGGTCGACTCATGAAGAAGTGGTGCAGCTTGCCCTGGCGGTCGAAGCGGCGGGGGCGACGATCCTGAACACCGGTATCGGCTGGCACGAGGCGCGGGTGCCGACGATTGCCACTTCGGTGCCCCGGGCCGCCTTTGCCTGGGTCACGCAAAAGCTCATGGGCAAGGTGAACATTCCGATCATCACCTCGAACCGGATCAACACGCCCGAAGTGGCCGAGCAGGTGCTGGCCGATGGCTGCGCCGACATGGTGAGCATGGCGCGGCCGTTTCTTGCGGATCCGGAGTTCGTCAGCAAGGCGGCCAGCGGGCGGTCGGCGCAGATCGCGCCCTGCATCGCCTGCAATCAGGCCTGTCTGGACCACACGTTCAGCGGCAAACTGTCGTCGTGCCTGGTCAATCCCCGCGCCTGCCACGAGACGGAACTGAGGGTGACGCCTGCCTCACCGGTGAAATCCGTGGCGGTGGTGGGGGCGGGGCCGGCCGGCCTGTCCGCGGCGCTGACAGCCGCCGAGCGTGGGCACAGGGTGACACTGTTTGATCGCGCGACCGAGATCGGTGGCCAGTTGAACATGGCGAAACAGGTGCCGGGAAAGGAAGAATTTCATGGTCTCGTCACCTGGTATGAAACGATGGTGGCCAAATGGGGCGTAACCCTGCGGCTGGGCCGCGAGGTCGCGGCAGAGGATCTGACCGGGTTCGACGAGGTGATCGTCGCCACGGGCGTGGTGCCACGCGATCCGGGCATTCCGGGACAGGACGGGCCGAATGTGCTGAGCTACATCGAGGTGTTGCGCGGCAAGGCCCCGGTGGGCGCGCGGGTCGCGGTGGTCGGGGCCGGCGGCATCGGTTTTGATGTCGCCGAGTTTCTGGTGCAGGAGGGCGAGAGCCCGACCGTGAACCTGCCCGAATGGCTGCGCGAATGGGGTGTGACCGACCCGGCGATCTCACGGTCCGGTCTAGCCCCCGAGGGGCCGCAGCCCGAGGCCCCGGCGCGTGCCGTGACGCTGTTGCAGCGCAAGGCCGAGAAACCGGGCAAGCGGCTGGGCAAGAGCACCGGCTGGATCCACCGGGCGGCGCTGCAGATGAAAGATGTCAGGATGATAGCCGGGGTGAATTACGAAGGCATTGATGCCGCCGGACTGCATATCTCTTACGGCGCAGCCCGCGAACGGCCGGAACTGATCGCCTGTGACACTGTGGTGCTGTGTGCGGGGCAGTTGCCCGAGCGCAGTCTGGCCGACGCGTTGCAGGCCAGGGGGGTCGTGTGCCACGTGATTGGCGGCGCGGACGTGGCTGCCGAACTTGACGCCAAGCGCGCCATTGATCAGGGCACCCGACTGGCGGCGTCCCTGTAACCGGCAGGCCCGCACCGTCGGCAATGTCCTACGAGGACGCGGCACCCGTCACCCGTGGTGACGGACGCGATGATCCGAGGGATGTCGCGCACGGCACCTGATCCGGAATCGCAAGGTTGCAGGCGTGCTTGTAACCTCTGCCGACAGAAATGCCACATCCAGTTCCCCGGTCTCCTGGAGCGGGTGGGCCTGTCGGCTGTTTCGCAATGCCAGACACTGGAGGCAATGACCGCTGTATTGTCCCCCCTGCGCCGCTTTTGTGCCTTCATTCCGGATCATAGAGATCCTGGAACAGAGTGCTTAAGGAGTTGCCTATGGATCGCCTGACGGAAATGGAAGCCTTTGCCACGGTCGTTGACCAGGGCGGCTTCACTGACGCCGCCAAAAAGATGGGTATCTCGAAGTCCGCCGTGTCCAAGCATGTCTCCTCGCTTGAGGCCCGTCTTGGTGCCCGGCTGCTGAACCGCACCACCCGCCGTGTCAGCCCGACCGAGATCGGACTGGCCTATTACGACCGCGCCCGTCGGGTGCTCAACGATGCCGGCGAAGCCGACGCACTGGTCACGTCCATGCAGTCCGCGCCATCGGGGCTGCTGCGGATTTCCGTGGCAACGGATTTCGGCGTGAACCACCTGAGCCCTGTCCTGGGCGATTTCCTCGCCGAGTTTCAGGACATCACCGTGAACATGGTGTTGAACAATCGCTATGTAGAGCTGATTTCCGAAGGCTTCGACATGGCCGTGCGCATCGGCGAGCTGGAAGACAGCACGCTGCGGGCCCGCAAGCTGACCGAAACAACCAAGCGGATGATCGCCTCGCCGGGGTATTTCGAGAAATTCGGCCGACCGCAAAAGATCGACGATCTCAACGAACACAAACTGCTGCATTATTCCAATCAGGCCAGCGGCAACGTCTGGAAGGTGACCGCACCCTCGGGCGAAAAGCGCCAGATCCGCACTGCCGGCTGGCTGTCGGTCAATGACGGGCAATCACTGCTGAATGCCTGCGTCGCCGGGCTTGGCATCGCTTACCTTCCGTCCTTTCTCTATGCCGATGCCATGGAAAAGGGACTGGTCCAGGACGCGATTCCCGACCTGCCGACCGAGACGCAGGGCATCTATGCAGTGTACCCGCCGGGCCGGTTCACCCAGCCCAAGGTGCGTGCCTTTATCGATTTTCTGGTTCAGGCCTTTGCCGAAAAGGGCCCCGTCGACTGGTAATGTATTTCCCCAGCCTGTTCAGGCAGCCTCGCGCCCCGGTTCGTTTCCGGGGCGTTTTTTTGTCGACATCGTGGTGCCGCCAGCCCCGCCGACAGGGGTGCGTCGCCGCGATTGCGCCGCATCGCGTTGCGGCCTAAACCGGCACCATGCGCGTGATCGAAAACATCATCAGCGACCGGGGATCTAAATACGCGGTTTCCGGTGCGCCCTGCGGGTCGGAGTCCGAGGCGAAAGCGCTGATCCGGGAACTCACCCGGCGCAAGAAATTCGCCAAGGCGACGCACAACACCTGGGGGCTGATCGCCGCCGGGGTGCCCATCAAGAACGACGACGGCGAGAGCGGCGCCGGAATGGTCATCCTGCGGATGCTGGAACGCGCAGAGTTGCAGGACCATCTGGTGGTTGTGACGCGCTGGTACGGCGGCAAACATCTGGGTGGTGACAGGTTTCGCCACGTGCAGGAGGCGGTCCGCCTGTATCTGCAGGATCTGGACGGCTGAGCGCGGCTATTCGCCGGGGATCAGCACCGCCTCGATCCGCCGGTTCAACAGGCGCCCCTCTTCGGTGAGGTTCGTCGAAAGGGGCGACAGGTATCCGACGCCTTCCGCATTGATCCGCGCGGCGGGAATGTCGTGGCGTGTGCGCAGATAGGTCACGGCTGACTGGGCGCGACGGCGTGACAGCGCGACATTGGCCTCAAGCGATCCGGTGGCGTCGGTGTGACCGACAAAGGCGATCCGTGTCGTTGGGTGGGTTTGCAGATAGACCGCAAGCGCATCAAGCGAGGCCACAGGGCCGCTGCCAAGCTCTGCGACGCCGCTGGGAAACAGAAGATCGCGCAGGACGACGTGGCCTTCCCTCTCAAGCTGCGCCGACAGTGCTTCGGACTCGTCGGTCTGAAGAGGGGGCGCAGACGGGGTAACCTCGAGCGGCGCCACGGATTCTCCCGCGCGGATGATCTGGATGAAACCGGCGGCCGAGGAACGGCTCACCAGCAGGCTGATGCTGTCCCCGCCGGGCGCCCGGGCGGACAGGAACCGAAAATCGGTCAGGTCGACATACATCTCGGGGCCGGGCAGCACTTCGGTGTTGAACCGGAAATCGAAGCCGCCGCACAGCCGCGCGGCGCAGTCCAGTGCGATTTCGTATCCGGCGGCGGTGATCTGATCGCGCAGACGCGCCATGATCTGCTGGGTGGTGGCGCTCTGACCGTCCAGGCGCCAGGCCTGCCGGGAGATCGGGCCCTCGATGCGCAGGGAGGGCAGGCCGCCGTCGCGCCAGGGGCCGGTGGGCAGCCGGTAGCTGCCGGCACCGGTCGAGGTCTCGGCCGTCATCCGGGCACTGAGCGGCAGGGCGAGGTCAAGCGCGGCGGCAGGGGCGGCAGGCAGGCCGAGCAGCGCCAGCCAGATCAGCCGCACCCAGTCAACGCGCCTGTGCGTGGTATTCGTCATTCGGCCGCATGTCGGTGGCGCTGGCCACGCGGTTGGTCATGTTGAAGAAGGCGGCAACGCTGGCGATGTCCCAGATGCCGCGGTCGTTGAACCCGGCATCGCGCAGCGCCTGGCGGTCGGCCTCGGTGATCTCGGCGCTGGCACGGGTCAGCTTTTCGGCGAAGGCCAGCATCGCGGCCTGGCTGGGCTCCAGCCGCGCCGCACGCCAGTTCATCACCAGCATCTCGCCCAGCTTGGGGTTGCCCGACAACTGGCGCACGGCGGCGCCGTGCGCAGTCAGGCAGTAGTAACATTTGTTCACCGACGAGACGACAACCGCGATCATCTCGCGTTCAAGCTTGCTCAGCACCGAATCCGCCAGCATCAGGTCATTGTACATCGCGGCAAAGGCGTTGAGCTTGTCGATGTCAAAGGCATACGCCTTCAGGACGTTGGGGATCATCCCCAGCTTGTCCTGACAGATGTCGAAATATTTCTGCGTGTCGGCAGGCAGGGGGTCGACCATCGGCAGGTCGAGCGCGGTCGGCTGTTGTGCGGTCACGGGGCGGTGTCCTTGGTTTTGATGCGGTAATGATACTGTCCCACAACCTCCATCCCGAGGGAAGCATATAGCCCGTTGGCCGCGGCGTTCGCCTGCGTGCACAGCACCGCCATGTGGGTGCCGCCCTGCGCCTGCGCCCAGAAGGCGGCACAGCGCATCATCCATTTTCCCAACCCCTTGCCGCGATGTTCGGGCTGGATTTCAAGAGCATGCACCATGGCCGTGCCGCCGGACAACCCGCAGTAGCCCGCGCCGGCGGCCTTGTCGTCCGCACGTCCGAACAGTCCGGTTTTCGGCATGGCGGCGCGCTCCATCACCGCCACGCGGTCAGGGCCGATGCCGCCGCGTGCCCAGATCTCGCGCATGATCGCCAGTGGCTCCCAGATGGCAAAGGCGGTGACACGGGGCACGGGCGTGTCGGTCAACCGGCCAAGCGGGCAGAGCCAGAGATTCACCGGGTCGATGATGCCATACCCCCGCGCGTCCAGCGCGGAGTCCAGCGCCTCCTCGCCCGCACGGATCATGAACAGCGGCGTCTGACCCCGGGCCATCATCGCGCCTTCGGACTCGGCCAGACTGGCCGTGCTCCAGCCCGCGCCCGCCGTGGCCGCCGACACGCGCTTGCCGCCCCCCGCGCCGTCACGCAGGGTGACCGGCCCAATCTGGCGGCAGTCGGCGGGGGGCCAGGTGGCCTCGGTCACGTCGTAGAGCTCTGCAAGGGTGGGTGTCATGCCGGAAACAGCCCGGCCAGCTTTGTCATGGCAGCGCTGACCCGCCCGTTGTCGGTGCCGCGAACCACGATATTGGCGCCGTAGACGCCATCCTTCTGGAACGGATAAGACCCGATTTGCAGGTCGTCGAATTCCTTGGCCAACTCGCCCAGCGGGCCGGCAATGTCACCTTCGCCGCGCTGGATTTTCAGCGTCTGCGACAACAGCGGCGCGCCGCCGGTCAGTGTCGGCAGGACCGAAGCGACCATGGCCTGAAACACCATCGGCACCCCGGCCATGACGTGCACGTTGCCGATGGTGAAGCCGGGCGCCACGGACACCGGGTTTTCGATCAGCGCAGCCCCGTCGGGAATGCGGGCCATGCGCAGCCGGGCCGCGTTCAATTCGCTGCCCTGCCGGTCATAATGCGCCTGAAGCAGGGCGCGGGCATCGTCACGCACGTCGATGTTCACGCCAAAGGCTTCGGCAATGCAGTCGGCGGTGATGTCATCATGGGTCGGCCCGATGCCGCCGGATGTGACCACGTAATCGAACGCCGCGCGCAGATCGTTGAGCGCCGAGACGATGGCCGGGCGATTGTCCGACACGATGCGGACTTCGCACAGGTCGATGCCGACCTTGGTCAGTTCGCCGGCCAGATAGTGCATGTTGGCGTCGCGGGTGCGGCCCGAGAGGATCTCGTCTCCGATCACCAGCATGGCGGCCGTGGGGTTTGGCATCGTGGACTCCTTGCCTTGGTCGTCGGCTCAGGTATAGGCCCGGGTCATGCGGTTTCAAACCCCTCTCATCCGGGCAGTGCTGATCCGCCGCTACAAGCGGTTTCTGGCGGATGTGCGGCTGCCGGACGGACAGGAAGTGACGGCACATTGCCCCAATCCCGGTTCGATGCTGGGGCTGGCGATGCCGGGTCTGACGGTCTGGATCGAGCCGAACGACGATCCGAAGAAAAAGCTGAAATACGGTCTGCGGCTGGTCGAAGTCGGCGGCGCGCTGATCGGGGTGGATACCGGCGCGGCAAACTAGGTGCTGCGGGCGGCGCTGAAGGCCGGTCAGGTTCCCGGGCTGGAGGGCTATGACCGGGTGATGCCAGAGCAGAAATACGGCACCGGCAGCCGCATTGATTTTCTGCTCAGGGGCGCGGGGCGGCGCGACGCCTATGTCGAGGTGAAATCCGTGACCCTGTCGCGCCAGCCGGGCCTGGCCGAGTTTCCCGACAGCGTCACCGACCGGGGCACCAAGCATCTGGGCGAGCTTGCGGCGATGGCGGCGGCCGGTCACCGGGCGGTGATGCTGTATCTTGTACAGCGGTCGGATTGCGCCTCGGTGACACTGGCACCGGATCTGGATCCGGCCTATGCGGGGGCCTGTGCCGCGGCTGTGACTGCCGGGGTCGAGGTATTGTGTTTCGCCTGTGAACTCTCGCCCGAGGGGATCCACCCGGGTGTGCAGCTGCCCTTTACCCTACCTGACATCGCCCAATGATCCGTGCGTTGACGTGCAGATGGCATTGAAATTATGGGGAATTTCTGGTAGGATCGGCGCATTGAACACTCCGTCCCGTCAGCTGGGGGTCGTGGGGATAAGCTGCCGTGGCGACGGACCCCGAAATCTGCCATATTGCTGCCGTGCAGCATGCCTCTGGAACTTTGGGGAAAGCTGAATTATGTATCGAAAAATTTTGAAAACGGAGCCGCAGCCGGTGAATGAAGAAACGCGCGGACGTCTGACCCGAGACGGCATACGCATTTACGACCAGTCTGATTTCGCAGGCATGCTGAAAGCCGGCGAACTGGCTGCGCGCATTCTGGACGACGTGGCCGCCAAGGTCGACGTCGGGGTGAGTACCGGTGATTTGGATGCCTTTATTCAGGCACAGGTCGAAGCCGCCGGTGCCGTGTCCGCGACCATCGGGTACAAGGGCTATCAGCACGCCAGTTGCATCAGCGTGAACCACGTGGTCTGCCACGGCATCCCGGGCGAGAAAAAGCTCAAGGATGGCGACATCCTGAATATTGACGTGACGGTCATTCTGGATGGCTGGTTCGGCGACACCAGCCGGATGTACGTGGCCGGCAAGCTGCCGCGCAAGGCCGAGCGGCTGATCCAGGTCACCCATGACAGCCTGATGAAGGGCATCGAGGCGGTGAAGCCGGGCAACACCTTTGGTGACGTCGGCCACGCGATCCAGTCGTTTGTCGAGGCGAACCGGATGTCGGTGGTGCGCGATTTCTGTGGTCACGGCTTGGGGCGGGTGTTCCACGCGCCGCCAAACGTGTTGCATTACGGCCGCCCGGGCACGGGACCAATTCTGGAAGAGGGCATGTTCTTCACCATCGAGCCGATGGTGAACCTGGGGCGGCCGGAAACCAAGGTGCTGGCGGATGACTGGACTGCCGTGACGCGCGACAAGTCGTTGTCCGCACAGTTTGAACATTCGGTGGGGGTGACCTCGGACGGGGTCGAGATCTTTACGCAATCGCCCGGCGGAATCTTTCACCCGACATACTAGGCCGGATGCGCTGCCTGCACCGCCAGGCTCAATCGAATCGCCACAGTGCCGGGATGAACCGGTAGCTGTCGCCGCTGCGCTGGACGTTGCCGAGTCCCGGGAAGGGAAAGTGATACCCCAGCACGGCGATCCGGTCGGTGGCGGCCATGTCCAGCAGGCGGCGGCGGGTGGCCACGGTCTGCGCGGCGTCCATGTCGGCGCTGTTGACCCAATCAGGATGCGCAAAGTCGAGATAGGGGCTGGTGAGGGCGTCGCCCAGAACGATCAGCTGCTGGCCCTCACTTTCGAGGGCCACTGACATATGCCCCGGCGTGTGACCCGGGGTTGCGATCACGCGGATCCCCGCAGCGACCTCTTGATCCGCGGACAGCAGCGTCCAGTCCGCGCCATCGACGCTCAGCGAATTCTGCGCCCCGAGGACAAATTGCTGCAACTCGGGCGACACCTTGGTGACCAGATCATCCTGCAGCCAGAAGGTGTGTTCGGCCTCTCCGATGAAATACGGGATGTCCGGCAGGATCGCTTCGTCAAAGCCGTCGCGGATTCCCCAGATGTGGTCCGGGTGGGCATGGGTGATGATCACATGGGTGATCGAACCGGGATCGATTCCGGCCGCTGTCAGGTTGGCCATCAACCGTCCGGTGGTCGGCAGGAACCGGTCCCCCGAGCCGACATCCACCAGCACACGGGCGGAACCACTGTCGATCACGATGTGGTTGGTGTGAGAGTAACCGCTGTCCGTCGGCAAAAAGTGCTGCTGCAGAAAGTCATCACGGGCGGCGGGATCTGCGTTGACGGCGATGGTCGACAGCGGGCGACTGAAAAAGCCGTCCGACAGAAGCGTCAGGGTCATCTGTCCCAGAGCAAAGCGGACATGACTGGGATTGGCGGGGCCGACCGGCCCGAACTCGGCGGCGGGCAATGCTTGGGTGGACAGTGCCAGTGCAGGCGCGGCGGCAGCGCCCGTCAGGAAGGCGCGGCGGGTCGGGCGGCAAAGGGGCATGTTCGGCCTCGTTCTATTCAATCATATGAATACGATGTTAGGACGCTGCGGCCGCCATTGCCAGAAGTTTTCCCGAAAAGCGCGGCTCCTCCAACACGCCCGATCAGGGGACGTCGCTTTGCGGGGCTGTGCCCCGGGGCTTACAGCAGCGACCTGAGCAGACCGGCAACCACCGCAATGGTCACGGCAGCCGCAACCGAACATATCGCCCACAGGCGATTATAGACTGGCGTCGGTTGATAGCAGTCGCCGCAATACGCGCGTCCCAATCGCAGGTGGTGTCCACAGCTTGAACAGACAAACACGCGGATCGCGGATTTCTTATGCTTTGTTTGCTCACTCATGTACCATCATCCTGTTTAAAATCTCCGCAGGAAAATGTGCTATGTCTGCCGGGGCTGTCTCTTCCCAACATGGGAAGTCGCCCGAAAACCGTCAGACCGGACGGAGAGCGGTGCGCGCCGGTTTGCGAAACGCAGGTGCCAACCGTTTGGACCGGGCCAGCCGATCACGGGGTCCGCCCGACGGGCGAAATTCAGCGAGCGTTGTCCTGTGGCGGGCTCGGGTTTCATCGGCATTCAAAGCGGCGGCGCGCTGCGGATCACGCCCCCAGAGTCCGGTGGCTAACATGGTGTTTCCGTAGGGGCAATCAATCCGGGCGGTCAGGCACCGCAACTCTTGCGGGTGCTCATCTATTGAGACCGATGGCGTAGGACTTGTGCAAAGTGACAACACCCACACGCACTCGGGTGGTGTTTTCCAGACGTTTCCGGCCGGGCGACACTGACGCCGCCGGGCTCAGGCAGATGCTCGAAGCATAGTCACATGGGTCTCGCCATAGCGCCGGGAATCCAGCAGGTGGAACCCGGTCAGCGGCGGTTGTGGGGCATTCTCCTCCCAGACGACCAGCGCGTCAGGTGCGACCCAACCGCCCGCGACAGCGGCTTGCAAGGCGCGCAGGCCCAGGCCTTGGCCATAAGGCGGGTCGAGGAAGATCAGGGTCGCGGCCGGGCCGTCACAAGGCGGCAGACGGGTGGCGTCGCGGGCGATGATCTTGCACTGACCTGCGGCATCCAGAAGGCGGATGTTGTCGCGCAGCAGCGACAGCGCCTTGCGACCGTCGTCGACAAAGGTCACCTGCGCCGCGCCGCGCGATACCGCTTCGAGACCGAGCGCGCCGGTGCCCGCGAACAGGTCGAGCACGGTTGCCGATTCGAAAGGCGCGCCGAACCGCCCGCCCGCCAGCATGTTGAACAGGCTTTCCCGCACCCGGTCCGTGGTGGGGCGCAGATGTGCAGCGGGATCGCCCTTGCCGACAGCGGTCAGGGCGCGCCCGCGCAGGCTGCCGGCAATGATCCTCATCCCCGCAACAGCGCCTTGAGATCGGTCTCGGTGTCGGAAATGACCGCCGGGGCGGGGGATTTCCCCATCTCGATCAGGCGTTTGCCGACCATGTACGCGCGCGGGTCGTTCATCGCGTCCAGTGCCAGCAGGGTCTCGCCCTGATAGTACCAGTATGACACTGTCCCGCCGACCGGTTCAGCCGCCGCGTCACGGCGGGTGATGATGGTGTCATAGCCGGTGTTGAGCCCGGCAATCTGCAGTTTGACATCGAACTGATCAGACCAGAACCAGGGCTTGGCCGCGTAGGGCGTGTTGGCGCCAGAGATGTTGTCAGCCACGCATTCGGCCTGATCAATGGCGTTTCCGACGCTTTCCAGCCGGATCTGTCCGCCCTTCCACGGGAAGGATGCACAGTCCCCCGCCGCCCAGATCGCCGGGTCGGAGGTCTTTCCGTAGGCGTCGGTGCGGATGCCGTTCTCCAGCGTCACGCCGGCCATTTCGGCAAGGTCGGTGACCGGTGTGATCCCGACACCGACGATCACAAAATCGGTTTCGATCGTCTCGCCGGTACTCAGCTCGGCCCCGGTGACCCGCTCCTTGCCCAGCAGGCGCGTGAGGCCGACACCTTCACGCAGGGTGACTCCGTGGTGGCGGTGCAGCGCGCGGAAATAGTCCGAAGTTTCCGGAGCGGCGACACGCTGGAGTATACGGTCGGCCATTTCGATCAGCGTGACCTCGAGCCCCAGTTTGCGGGCTACCGCCGCTGCCTCGAGGCCGATATAGCCGCCTCCGACGATCAGCACCCGGGCGCCGGGAACAAAGCGCGGTGCCATGGCGTCGACATCGGCCAGGGTGCGTACGGTGAACACACCGTCCAGATCCCCGCCGATGGCCCCGGGCAGGCGGCGTGGCAGTGACCCGGTGGTCATGGCCAGGTGGTCGTAGGGCAGGACGCTGCCATCGGGCAGAATCACCGTTCTGGCGGCGGCGTCTACCCGGGCTGCCCGGGCGCCGGTGCGCAGGTCGATGTCCTGATCCGCGTAAAAGCTGGTGGGCCGCAGGTACAGCCGCTGGGCATCCATCTCTCCCAGGAGGTAGGCCTTGGACAGCGGCGGGCGCTGGTAGGGCGGCACCGGTTCGTCACCGATCAGGGTGACGGATCCATCATACCCCTGCTTGCGCAGACGGGCCACAAGCGCGGATCCGGCCTGCCCTGCTCCGATCACGACGACATTGCCCATTTGCTCACCTCTCGTTGATTTCGTTTATTGGAGTTTGCTGCGCATACTCTATATGCGGGTGGTGACGGAACACAATTCAGGGGACATGGAACATGACGATTTCGACAGGCGACAGCCTGCCCGGCGCGACGCTCGTGCAAATGGGCGACAGCGGACCCGAGGCGGTGGATCTGGCCGCCAAGCTGAAGGGCCGCAAGGTGGTGGTCTTTGCCGTGCCCGGCGCCTTTACACCGACCTGCCATTCGGCGCATGTGCCCAGCTTCATCCGCACCAAGGATGATTTTTCCGCCAAGGGCGTGGACGAGATCCTGTGCATCTCGGTCAACGATCCGTTTGTGATGAAGGCATGGGGTGACGTGACAGGCGCGACGGCCGCCGGGATCACCATGCTGGCCGACGCCTCAAGCGCCTTTACCGATTCGATCGGCATGGCCTTTGATGCGCCGCCTGCCGGGCTGATCAAACGGTCAAAGCGTTATGCGATGCTGGTCGAGGATGGTGTCGTCACGCAGTTCATGCCCGAGGAAAGCCCCGGCACCTGCGAAATTTCCGGCGGTGAATCGCTGCTCGCCGCACTCTGAGCGACAGGCTCCGGACCCGGCGCTGACCGGGTCCGGAAGCAACCGAAAGCCTTGGTGGATGGGTTGCCCGATGCGGGCGTCAAAGGGTGTCGAGCTTGCGGGCCATCTTGGCGTCGAGCGACGATACGCCGCCAACGTCGTGGGTCGTCAGGGTGACCTCGACCGTTTTGTAGACGTTGGACCATTCGGGATGGTGGTTCCATTTTTCCGCCCAGATCGCCGCGCGGGTCATCCAGCTGAACGCTTCGATGAAATTGTTGAACTCATAGGTCTTGTGGATCGCATCCCGTCCGTCGACCATTTTCCAGCCGCAATCGAACAGCGGTTGCAGGATGGTTTCACGGGCGGTGTCTGACAGCAGCTCAGTCATTGGCGTTCCTCTCTGTGCTCTTTCCTGAACGGCCCGTAGGACGTCAGGATTTCCATCTCTTCGTTCACCGCCGCGGCTTCGGCCTCAAGGTACCTCTCGACCGCCCGTGCGAAGCCTTTGTCGCTAATCCAGTGAAGCGAATGAGTCGGCACCGGCAGATAGCCGCGCGCCAGCTTGTGTTCGCCCTGTGCGCCGGCTTCGACACGGGCCAGCCCGTGAGCGATGGCAAAGTCGATGGCCTGATAATAGCACGCCTCGAAGTGCAGGCAGGGGTGATCTTCGACACATCCCCAGTAGCGGCCATATAGCGCCGTGCGACCGATGAAATTCAGCGCCCCGGCCACATGTTGCCCGTCCCGGGACGCCATGACCATCATCATGTCGTCACGCAGAGTTTCCTGAGCAATGTCAAAGAATTGGCGACTGAGATACGGGCTGCCCCACTTGCGCGCGCCGGTGTCCTGATAAAAAATCCAGAAGGCATCCCAGTGTTCCGGCTGGATCTGGTCGCCAGTGAAACACTGGATGGTGCCGCCAAAGTCCTGGGCCTTTTCGCGCTCCTTGCGGATGGTCTTGCGCTTGCGCGAGCTCAGAGAGGCAAGGAAATCGGAGAACGTCGCATAGCCGTCGTTGACCCAGTGGAACTGCTGTGTCCTGCGCGGCATCAGCCCCATGCTGGCACCGGCAATTGCCTCGGCTTCGGTGCAGAACGTGGCATGCAGTGAAGACAGGCCATTTTCCGAGGCCAGCTGGACAGCGCCCTGCAGCAGGGCGGACATGCCCATCGCTTCGAACCCCGGTCTGGTGAGAAACCGCCGTCCGGTGGCTGGCGTGAACGGCACCGCGATCTGAAGTTTGGGGTAATACTGCCCACCGGCCCGTTCGTAAGCCTGCGCCCAGTTGTGATCGAAGATATATTCGCCCTGGCTGTGGCCCTTGGCATACAGCGGCGCAGCGGCGATGGTCATGCCATCCAGTTCGGCCACAAGATAGCGCGGATCCCACCCGGTGCCGGGACCGACGGAGCCCGACTCTTCCAGCGCCAGAAGAAAGCGGTGGGTGGTGAACGGATCCAGCGGCCGTCCCCCGTCGGCCGCTTCGGGACAGGCGCAGGCATCCCAGTCGGCGGCTTCGATCTGGCGCAGCGAGGTCAGGACGTTGATGGCGATGGTCTGGGCCGGGCTGTGCTCGGTCATGGGCGCCCCCTTGTTGACCCTGTATCTGTGCCTTTCCAGGCCAGCTTCAAGCGGTGTAGCCCTCGAAGGTTATATTGTCGGCGACTTTGCGCGCCGCGATTTCGGCAGGATGCGACCGGATGGTCCAGCACAGGATGGTGGCGCCGGTGGCCTTGAGCTCTGCAACCCGTGGGCGGTCAAGGTCGGCAGCCTCGTGACTGATGAAACAGGCGCCCACATCAGCGTAATCCGGAATGTCGCGCAACGCGTCGCGTCTGGGGGCAGGGACCGTCGGCCAGTCCTCGGCGTCAAAGGCGCAAGTGATGAGGCCGCGCGGCAGGTGCGGGGCCAGCGCCGCCATGCTGGTCATCGAATGCGGATTGAACGACATCACCGCAACCGGGCCGGAATAGCCGGCAAGGTCACGGGCTGCGGCCTGCTCGAGTGGGCCGACGCGAGGACCCAGCGCACCGTCCTGATCTTTGATCTCGATCAGCAGGGGCACCTGACCTGCCACGATTTCCAGGACCTCTGCCAGAGTCGGAATGCCGTCCACGCCCCCGGTCAGCTGGATCTTGGCAAGCTCTGCGGCACTGTGTTGCCGTACCGGTCCCGTGGCCGCAGTCAGCCGCGACAGAGCGTAGTCATGAAACACCATCGCGACGCCGTCTGCTGACAGCTGCAGGTCGATTTCGATGCCATAGCCCGCCGCCACGGCCCGCCGGACGGCAGCGCGCGAATTTTCGGGGGCACCCGAGCCGTGCAGGGCACGGTGCGCGATGGCCCGGGTCAGAAAGGCAGCGGGCAGGGCGGTCATTCGATTTCGAAGATACCTTCGATTTCCACGGCGACCCCCAGCGGCAGCGCGGCTGCAGAGACAGCCGAGCGGGCGTGGCGGCCTGCATCCCCCAGGATCTCGACAAAGGTGTCCGACGCGCCATTGATCACCTTGGGTTGGTCGGTAAATTCAGCGGTGGAATTGACGAAACCGGTCAGTTTGACCACCCGCTTGAGCCGGGTCAGGTCGCCGTCCAGTGCTGCCTTGGCCTGCGCCAGCAAGCTCAGCGCGCAGGATCTGGCTGCCGCTGCGCCTTCTTCGACGGACATGCCCGCGCCCAGCTTGCCAGTGATCAGTCCGTCGGGGCCGTTCGATATCTGACCCGAGACATAAAGCGTGTTGCCGCTGCGCACGAAGGGCACGTAATTGGCGGCCGGCGCAGGGGCTGCGGGCAGAGTGAGGCCAAGCTCGGCAAGGCGGTCTTCGATCGGATTGGTCATGTCGGGCCTTTCTGAGGTCAGGTTTGCCCGCAGGCTAGGCGAGCCGTGCGGGATTGAAAAGCCCGGTCTCGGATCGCCACAGGAGTCACGGCGGCGAGAGGCCCAAATTCCCCGCCGCCGCCTGTGATCCCTGCAGGCTGTCAGCTTTCGCGGAAAGCCTTGGCAAAGTAGTCGGTGAACGGTTTCACCAGATAGGCCAGCGGCGTGCGGTCCGCCGTGCGGATGAACGCCTCGACCGGCATGCCCGGGATCAGCGTGCTGCCTTCGGGCAGGCGGTCGATCTCTCCTTCGGACAGCACGATTTCGGCGCGGTAATAGCTGACCTGAGAGCCTTCGTCCTGAAACGCATCCGCCGAGATCTGCACCACCCGCCCGAAGAGTTCCGGGGTCTGACGCTGGTTCAGCGCCGGAAACCGCAACGAGACGGTCTGGTCGGTGAACAGCTGGTCGATGTGAATGGGCAGGACCTGGGCGGCGATGACCAGAGGCCGGTCCTGCGGCACGATGTACATCACCGGATCCGCCGGACGGATCACGGAACGCGGGGCATAGACCCGCAGGCCGTAGATCACCCCGGACACCGGCGCGGTGATCACCATGCGGTCCAGCCTTTCCAGCAGGGCGCGGCGCTGTTCGGCCAGTTCACGTTCGCGGAATTGCGAATCGCGCAGCGTGGTGATCGCCTCTTCGCGCCTCTGGGTGTCGAGTTGCAGAATTTGAATGTCGATCTCGGTGCTGCGGCCCTGCGCCTGCGCCTTCTGCGCTGTCAGTTCGCCCACGGTTCCCGAAAGCCGCGCCTCTTCGCGCTGCAGGTTGAGCACGCGGCTGGCCTGGGCAAGCCCGCGGTCCAGCAGCGACTGCTGATCCGCCAGTTCCTGCTGAATGAGTTCGCTCTGCCGCAGCAGCGCCGATTGCTGGGCGTCGATGCCGATGATCTGGTCGGCGATCTGGTCGCGGCGCTTGGACAGCTGTTCGATCTCACGGTTGATCGAATCGCGCCGGGCCGAGAACAGGTTGCGCTGGCCTTCGACCAGTTCCGCGACTTCGGCGTCGTCAGCGGCGCGGGCCAGCACCAGGGCGTCAAAGGTCACCGAATCGCGCCCGTCGCGCTCTGCCTGCAGTCGGGCGCGCCGGGCCGCCAGTTCGAAATACTGGCCTTCGACAATGGTCAGGTCCGACTGAATGCGGCTGGGATCCAGGCGAATAAGCGGCGCACCGGCGTCCACGGTGTCGCCTTCGTCCACCAGAATTTCGGCGACCACACCGCCGTCAGGATGCTGCACCACCTGGCGGTTCTGGTCGACCTCGATCTGCCCCGAGGCGATGATGGCCCCGGAAATGTTCGTCGTTGCCGCCCATGTGCCGAATCCGCCCACCAGCACCACCAGCGACAGCAGACCCAGCAGCATCGGGGTGCGGAGCGGGAAATCCTTGGCCGTACTCATCGCACACCTCCCGGGCCGACGGCCTTGGCAATTTGCTGGTGATTCTGCACCATTTGTTTCAGGACCTCATCCTTGGGGCCAAAGGCCGCGCGGCTGCCGCCTTCGAGCATCAGCAGCATATCGCATTCTTTGATCGCGGCCGGGCGGTGCGCCATGATCAGCACCGATTTTCCTTCGGATTTCATCACGCGGATTGCCTGGTTGACCGCTTCGGAGCCTTCGTTGTCCAGGTTCGAATTCGGTTCGTCCAGCACCAGGATCATCGGGTTGCCATACATGGCGCGGGCCAGGCCGATGCGCTGCATCTGCCCGCCGGACAGCCGGCCGCCGGTCGAGGAAACCCGGGTGTCATAGCCATCCGGCAACCTGAGAATCATCTCGTGGGCCGCCGCTTTCTTGGCGGCCTCGACGACCTTGGCCGCGTCCGGGGCCGATGACAGGCGGGCGATATTCTCGGCAATCGTGCCGTCGAACAGGGTCACGCGCTGCGGCAGATAGCCGATATAGCGGCCCAGAACGTCGGTGCCGTACTGGTCAATCGAGGCACCGTCGAGGCGGATCTTGCCGCCAGCAGGGCGCCAGACGCCGGTCAGCGCCCGGGCGAGGGTCGATTTTCCGGCACCCGACGACCCGATGACGCCAACAGCCTGACCAGGGTGCACGGTAAAGCTGAGCAGTCGCAACGAGGCCTGTTGTTCCCCCGGCGGCACGATCGTCAGTTGCATGATGTCAAGCTTGGCCTGCGGCACCGGCAGGTCGGTGCGCGGCGTTTCGGGGGGCACTTCGCTCAGCAGACGCGCGAGGTTCTCCCAGCCCTTGCGAGCCCTCTCGATCACTGCCCACTGGCCGATGGCAAGCTCGATCGGGGCCAGTGCCCGGCCCATCAGGATCGACCCGGCGATCATCGCCCCCGGGGTCAGTTCATTCTGCAGCACCAGATAGGCGCCAAGACCCAGCATGGCCGACTGTAGCAGCAGGCGCAGGGTGCGCGTCAGCGTCGAGAAGCTGCCGAGCAGGTCGGCCGAGGCAATCTGGCCCTTGAGCGAGGCGTCGCGTGCCGTCTGCCAGCGGCGGAAAGCGTCGCCGCGCATCCCCATCGCCTGCACCATTTCTGATTCGCCGCGAATCTGGTCCGAAATTTTCTCCGACTGGAACGTCGCCGTATTGGATTTCAGCGACGGGTTGCGGGTCACGAACTGGTTCACCAGGGCGATGGCAATCAGGGTGCCGCCGCCCGCCAGGGCGAGGTAGCCGAGCCAGGGGTGGAACAGCATGATCCCGAACAAGAAAAACGGCGTCCAGGGCATGTCGAACAAGGCCATGAGCACCGGCGAAGACATCAGCCGCTGCACCGATTCAAGGTCGCGCAGACCGGTTGCGGACAGCTCGTCCGGCTGAGTCGACGCGCGGCGCACCACGGCATCGAACACCCGCAGATCCAGCCGCGACTGGAATCGCGCGGCGACCCGGCCCATCACGCGGCCGCGCACATAGTCCAGCATCCCCATCATGCCGTAGAGGAACACCACCAGCAGCGACAGCGCGATCAGCGTTGCCTCGGACCGCGACCCAAGCACGCGGTCATAGACCTGCAACATGTACAGAGGGCCGGTAAGCATCAGAAGATTAACGAAAAAACTGAAGATGCCGACGAACCAGTAATAGGGTCGGCTTTCACGCCGCGCGGCGCGCAGTTCATCCCGTCCCAAGTCTTTGCGGTTTGGTGTCATATGTGAGTTCGCGCCCCTTGAATGCGGAAGGCAGTTAGTATTTTCCCAATTTGTCGCGAGCGAAAGAGCATATCAGCGACCTGTAACAAATCGTTTGTGGGCCAAGTCTCGCAGCAGGTGCGGACCTGGCTTTGGAAGTCCTCCCGGATCAGTCTCCGGGAAGGACCGGCAGAGGTTCCCTGCCAAGGCGGCACGGCCAGTGCCGGTCAGTTGCCCCCAAGGATGTCGCGCAGCAACTGGTTGACGAAACTCTCAACCGGATCGGGCTTGCGCTGGCGTTGTTGCGGCTGTTGCTTCTGTTGCTGGCGCGGCTGTGCCTGCTGTTGTTGCTGCGGTTGCGCCACAACCTGCGGCGCGGGGCGTTCGGGAACGATCATCGGCAGCGGCTTCGGCTCGATCCCCTGGTTGACCCGTACCATGACTTCGCGCCAGATGTCAGCCGGCAGACCGCCGCCGGTCACGCCGGTCAACGGGGTGTTGTCGTCGTTGCCCATCCAGACACCGGCTACATAGTCGGCGGTGAAGCCCACGAACCAGGCATCCCGCGCCGCCTGAGTGGTGCCGGTCTTGCCGGCGGCTTCGCGGCCATCCAGTTGCGCGCGTCGGCCCGTGCCTTCGGAAATGACCTTTTCCATCATGTAGATCAGCTCTTTGGCGGCTTTTTCGTTGATCACGCGTTCTCCGATGCCGCCGCCGGTGCCAATCATCGGATCGGGGTCGCCCATGATCCTCAATTCGATCAGCCCGTAGGGGCGCACGGACGAGCCGCCATTCAGAATGCCGGCATAGGCGCCCGTCATTTCCAGCAAGGATGCCTCGGAGGTGCCGAGCGCCATGGCCGGGGTATCGGACATTTCCGAGCGGATGCCGAACTGGTCGGCCACCTTCTGCACCAGATCGCGCCCCACCGATTCCGAGATCTTGACCGCCGGAATGTTCAGCGATTCCTTCAGCGCCTCGGTCAGGGTCACGCGGCCCTTGAACTTGTTGGTGTAGTTCTTGGGGCACCACTCCCCGGACCCCGGAATGTTCATGCAGAACGGTTCGTCGATCACTGTATCGAACGGACCGTACCCGAGTTCGAGGGCAGCGGCGTAGATGAAAGGTTTGAACGAAGATCCGGTCTGCCGCTTGGCCTGGGTTGCGCGGTTGAAGACGCCGGAGACCCCGGTCTTGCGGCCACCGACCATGGCCCGTACCGCGCCGTCTGCGGACATGACCACAATCGCGGCCTGTGCCTTGGATCCGTCGCGCACCTTTTCGTCAAAGATCACATTCATCGCGTCTTCGGCGGCACGTTGCAGGCGCTGATCCAGCGTGGTGCGGATCTCGACATCCTGACGGGATTCGACCGATGCAAAGTCCGGGATCGTGTCCATCACCCAGTCGGCGAAATAGCCACCGGCCCGCGCTTCGGCGGCCTCGGAAAGCACAGCGGGATTAGCCCGTGCTTCGTCGGCCTGGGCCTTCGTGATGTAACCCTGATCCTGCATCAGTCCCAGCACGGTCGACGCGCGTTCCCGCGACCGGTCGAGATCCGAGGTCGGGGCAAGCGAGGAGGGCGCGGTCAGCAGCCCGGCGATCATCGCGGATTCCGCAGCATTGAGCGCGGCGGCAGGTTTCGAGAAATAGCGCTGCGCCGCGGCTTCGGCGCCATAGGCACCGCCTCCGAGATAGGCGCGGTTCAGATAGATCGACAGAATGTCTTTCTTGCTGAACTTGATTTCCATTGCCAGCGCGTAAAGTGCTTCCTTGGCCTTGCGTACCAGTGATCCCTGGCGGCAATCGGCAACATATTCCGCCTCGTTCTTCCAGTCGGTCGGCACATATTCGACACCCAGACACAAGAGCTTGGCCGTCTGCTGCGATATGGTCGAGCCGCCGTGGCCCTGCAACGGGCCGCGGCCTTCACGCAGGTTGATCCGGATTGCCGAGGCGATACCGATAGGGTCGACCCCGGGGTGCAGGAAGAACCGGCGGTCTTCGGTCGCGATCACGGCATCGCGGAGATATGGGGAAACGCTGTCCGCAGTGACGGTGCCGCCGAACTGGTCACCGCGCCAGGCAAAGACCTTGCCGTCGCGGTCATGCAGCGTGACCGATCCCTGCGCCCGGCCATCCAGCAGGTGCTGGAGATCTGGCACGGTCTGATAGGTATAGGCGATCGCCAGAGCCAGAACGATGGCGACCACCGCCGTGACACGCCAAAGGATGCGCCAGATCAGCCCGAAGACGAATCCGAAGATTCCCAGAACGAACGCCACAACCGGATTGCGCGCCCGACGCGGCGCGGCTGCCTTGCGGCGCGACGTTGTCGTCTTCTTGGGCTTCGCAGCCGCGGCCGGGGTCTTGGCTGGCGTCTTTTTCCCGGGATAGCGGCGGTCAGCAACGAGACGCCCCTTACCCCGACCTGAATCACTCATGTTCTCTGCCTGACTACTGCGCTTTTCGGGCAATCTACCCGCTTTGACATGGGATGTGGACCGATACTGCAGCCGGTCAAAGGTTTTTATTGCGCCCAAAAAGCAGGCGCAAATCATAATTTGTGCAAAATTTGTGCAAATTCGCACCCCCGGTGGTCGGAAAACCAGCGTTGAGGTCTTTCAAAACGCGTGCGCAAACCTCTTTCTGCTGGTGCACATAGCAGGCCCCGACCTGCCAAACCGAAAGGGACCAAGGTGAAACTCATCATTGCGACGATCAAGCCGTTCAAGCTGGAGGAGGTTCGCGAGGCGCTGACCGCCATCGGTGTTCGCGGCATGATGGTGACAGAAATCAAGGGCTTCGGCTCGCAATCGGGACACACAGAGATCTATCGCGGCGCGGAATACGCGGTGAATTTCGTACCGAAAATCAAGCTTGAGATCGTCGTGGCTGCCGCAATGGCGGACCAGGTGCTCGAGACGATCGCGAAAACGGCACAGACCGGCAAGATCGGCGACGGCAAGATTTTCGTGCTGGACGTGTTGCAGGCCGTGCGCGTGCGCACCGGCGAGACCAACGCAGACGCGCTCTGATAACGCGGCGACGAGAGACAAAGGGAAACGGACGAATGAAACTTCTCAAGACACTTGCCCCGGCTGCCGCGCTGATCGCGCTGCCCAGCCTCGGCTTCGCACAAGAGGCGGATGTCACCCCGCCGAATGGCGAAATCGGCTATATCTTCACGACTTTCATGTTCCTCGTGACCGGTTTCCTGGTCATGTGGATGGGGGCAGGCTTCTCGATGCTCGAGGCGGGTCTGGTGCGTCAGAAAAACGTCACGATGCAGCTGATGAAGAACATCGCGCTCTTCTCGATTGCGGCCATCATGTATTACGTCGTCGGCTACAACCTGATGTACCCCGGCGACGGCTGGACGGTTCAGAACGTGATCGGCGCCTTCTCGATGGCGCAGATGGAGCCGGTCGGCGGCAGCCCGGACACGGACCTGACCTATGCGTCGGTCGGTTCGGACTTCTTCTTTCAGCTGATGTTCTGCGCCACCACTGCGTCGATCGTGTCCGGCACCCTGGCCGAGCGTATCAAGCTGTGGCCGTTCCTGATCTTTACCGTGATCCTGACCGCGTTCATCTACCCGATCCAGGCATCCTGGAAATGGGGCGGCGGTTTCCTGAACGAAATGGGCTTCCTGGATTTCGCCGGTTCGACCGTTGTGCACTCGGTCGGTGGCTGGGCTGCTCTGGCGGGCGCTCTGATCCTCGGGCCGCGTATCGGCAAGTACAAGGATGGCCGCACCGTGCCGATGCCGGGTTCGAACCTGACCCTCGCCACGCTGGGCACGTTCATCCTGTGGCTGGGCTGGTTCGGTTTCAACGGCGGTTCGCAGCTGTACATGGACACCGCGGGCAACGTGGCAGACATCAGCCGCATCTTCGCCAACACCAATACGGCAGCAGCCGGCGGTGCCATCGCGGCCCTGCTCCTGACGCAAGTCCTGTACAAGAAGCCTGACCTCACCATGGTGCTGAACGGCGCGCTGGCCGGTCTGGTCTCGATCACGGCCGAGCCGCTGACCCCCGGTCTGGGTTCTGCGACACTGATTGGTGCCGTGGGCGGTATCCTGGTCGTGCTGGCTGTGCCGATGCTGGACAAGCTCAAGGTCGATGACGTGGTCGGCGCCATTCCGGTGCACCTCGTCTGCGGCATCTGGGGCACCATCGCCGTGGTCATCACCAACGGTGACGCAAGCCTGGGCACACAGCTTTATTCCATCATCGTTGTCGGCATCTTCACATTCGTCGTGTCGGCGGTGATCTGGTTCATCCTCAAGGTGACCATGGGAATCCGTGTCAGCGAGGAAGACGAGATCAACGGTCTCGATATGGCCGAGCTGGGCATGGAAGCCTATCCCGAGTTCTCCAAAGGCTGATCTCCTCCTTCCATCAGCTTTTGTGACCAACTGCCCGGGCGCTCGCGCCCGGGTTTTTTGTTGTCGTGAACCATGGGAACAGGATCAAACCGCTCCGGCGCCGCCCCGGTGGCGGACGGGACCTTGGCGGGCGCGGATCAGGGTGTGACGCGCTGAGGGGCCCCGCTTGCCATGTCGGTGCCGATATAGGGCTTTTTCGCCGACTTCCACGCGCCAAAGCCGCCATCCAGGTGAGCGATGCGGTCAAAGCCGGCGGCAATTGCTGCCTTGGCCATCTTTTCCGACCGCATGCCAGAGCCACAGTGCAGAACCAGACGCTTCTCGCTTTGTCCCGGCAGCTTGGTCGCGTCGAAGAATGCCATCGGCATCAGCAGCGCGCCTTCGATGTGTTCGAACATGTATTCCTGCGGCGTTCGCACGTCGATCAGGACGATTTCATTGGCCGCAAGGGCGGTCTGCACCTCGTCCGGGCTCCAGGTTTCGAGCGCGGCGCTGTCGTGCATCTCGGTTTTCATCATGTGTTCCTTTCGGTGAAGTGGTTGGCCGGTATCTTGAAGTAACTCCGGCCGTCCCCTTCTGGTTCAGGCAAACGTCCGCCGCGCAGGTTGACCTGCAGCGCGTGCAGCATCCGGTCGGGCAGATCCAGCGTCGCATCCCGGGCATCGCGCAGCTTGCGGAATTCGGATTCGGAAACGCCGCCGCCAATATGTTTGTTGTTGGCACGGTGGTCAGCCACCGTTGCTTCCCATGCCGGATCCTTGCGGTCACCCACGGGCGGGTAGTCATGTCCGACAAACAGCCGGGTGTCATCCGGCAGGTCCAGAATCCGCTGCAGGGACGCATAGAGTTCGCTCGAAGAGCCGCCTGGGAAATCGGCGCGGGTGGTCCCCGCATCGACATGCATGAAGGTATCGTGCACCAGAGCCGCGTCGCCGATCACATAGGTGATTGACCCCAGCGTATGCCCCGGAGACAGGATGACCCGCACATCAAGGTTGCCGAGTTTGAACTTCGCGCCATCGGAAAACAGGTGGTCGAAATCGCGGTCGGGATCAAATCCGTTCGGCATATTGTAGATGTCCGACCAGAGCCCTGCGATCTCGTGGACCTTTTCCCCGATACCGGTGGGGGCGCCGGTCTGCTGCTTCAGCCAGGACTGGGCCATCAGGTGGTCGGCGTGGGGGTGCGTGTCGAGGATCCAGACCACCTCCAGGCCGTTGTCACGCACAAAGTCCAGCGCGGTCTGTGCCGAACGGTAAGCCGTGCGACCACTTGCCGGGTCAAAATCCTGGACTATGTCGATCAGTGCGGCCTGTTTCGTCTCCGGGTCGGAGACGACGTACTGTACGGATCCGGTGTCGGATTCGTAAAACCCGTCAACGCGCGGCGAGTTCGGTCCGGTGGAGGGGCTGGTACGGGTGAACATGCGTGGCTCCTGTTTTGATATCTGCGTCAAATATTCAAGTAAGTGAATGTGATGGGATGTCAAGGTTTGCGCTTCGTCCAGTCTTTCGTGGCAATTGGAAATGATGAAGCCTGAAAAAAGCGGTATTTTGGGGTCGCGAAAGCGACGTGACGGACTGAAGCAGGCAAGTTGTGTCGGGCAGGGCGGCGTGCGGTGGCCCCGGGCACCAGCGCCCCGGACCGCAGGTGCATGCGATCAAGAATTCATGATTCAGCACGATGCCGCAGCCGGATGACGAATTCGGGGTACATCTGCTTGAACCGCGGCACGGCGGGCGCAGCGATCCGGTGGCCAAGACCCAGTGGCGCCGAGATGCACAATGTGCCTGTCAGGGATTGCGTCGCCTCCTTCACCGTGGCCTCGGCGGTTCCGATGGCGTCCAGAATGCCAAGTGCGTCGTCGTAAAACAGTCGCCCGTGTTCGGTGGCATGCACAGCGCGCGTGGTGCGAGCGAACAGCCGCACGCCAAGGGACGTTCAAGTTCGGCGATCCGCAATGAGGCAACCGCGGGCGTGGTGCGCTGATCGACCTGTCGCCCAATTCGCAGACACGCACGAACTTACGGATGCTGTTTGCATAGGCCATTTCTATTTTTCGGACTTGTTTGAACCCGTGTTGTGATTTGAAAGATTAACGAACAAGTCAGCCGCCGTATAGCGTGGGGACTGTACCGCACAGGAGGCAGGCATGTTCGAACTGCCTTGCGACGGCTGTGCTGTTCATTCTGATCATGTGGCTGAGCACCGCACTGCGGCGTGCCGAGGCCGAGGGTCTTGCACAGGGGCGTTACATCGTCTTGGGCCGCTGTTGGATGTGTCACGTCGCCAAGCCGGTCCGGCTAGGGCTGCTGCGGCCACCCAAGGGTGTCAAACTGGAAACCGAGGCGCAGATCGCGCGACAGGCCGGGGCGATCTTGCTGCATGTCAGGCTGACCCATGCCATGCCACCCGCAAACCTTGCGATGATATCAGAGTCAGAGCGGGCGCAGATCCGCACCTGATGTGTCGTCGCCTCCGGTGGGGGAACTCAGCGGGCCTTGGTGGTCAGGGAGATGGGCGAGAACCAGGTGCTGGCAAAAGCTTTGCCATAGAGAGCGATGATGGTTTCGTACGTGATCAGTGGGATCGGCATCGGTGCCTCCTTTGTGGAATGTGTTGTTCCGGCATGGTTAACGTAATGATCTGACTCTGAAACATCGACATTCGCACTATTGTTCCGTCAGGGTTTGAATTTGGCTGCGCGGATGTAGCCGGCGCACCACACCCGCAGAAAACACCCGTTCCAGAATCGCGGCCACCTTGCTAAGTCTAGTGGCATGAACACCCATGCCCCCAATATGCGCCCCGTGATCCGACAGTTGGATGAAACGGCCATCAACCGGATCGCCGCTGGCGAGGTGGTGGAACGCCCTGCGTCCGCGGTCAAGGAACTGGTCGAAAACGCTATCGACGCGGGGGCGCGGCGGGTCTCCGTTGATCTGGCGGACGGCGGCAAGACCCTGATCCGCGTGACGGACGACGGTTGCGGCATGTCGCCCGACGAGTTGCCGCTGGCGCTGAGCCGTCATGCGACCTCGAAGATCGACGGCTCGGACCTCCTGAACATTCAGTCCTTCGGGTTTCGCGGCGAGGCACTGCCCAGTCTGGGCGCCGTCGGGCGGCTGACCATCGCCAGCCGGGCCGTGAATCACGACGCGGCCGAGATCGCCGTCAATGGCGGCGCACAGGGGCCGCTGCGGCCGACGGCGCTGAATGGCGGCACGGTTGTCACCCTGCGCGACCTGTTCTTTGCGACGCCGGCCCGGCTCAAGTTCCTGCGCACCGATCGCGCCGAATCCCAGGCCGTGGGCGAGGTGATCCGGCGTCTGGCAATGGCCGAACCATCGGTCGGGTTCACTCTGCGTGATGTCTCGGGGGGCGGAGCCGGCCGCGTGAGCTTTCGCGCAGACCCGGTGACCGGCGATCTGTTCGACGCCCTGCGCGGGCGGCTGGCGCAGGTGATGGGCGCGGAATTCGTGGAAAATGCTCTGGCCATCGACGCGACCCGCGACGGCTTCCGTCTCACCGGCTATGCGGCGCTGCCGACCTATTCGCGGGGGTCTGCGGTGGCGCAACACCTGTTTGTCAACGGGCGGCCGGTGCGGGACAAGCTGCTGATCGGCGCCCTGCGCGGCGCCTACGCGGATTTCCTGAGCCGGGACCGGCATCCGGCGGTGGCGCTCTTTGTTGACTGCGATCCGCACAAGGTGGACGTCAATGTGCATCCGGCAAAGTCCGAAGTCCGCTTTCGCGACCCCGGGGTGGTGCGCGGGCTGATCGTTTCGGCCCTGCGCCATGCGCTGGCCGAGGCCGGGCACCGGGCGTCGTCGACCGTGGCCAGCGCCACATTGGGGGCCATGACACCGGCCCCGGTCGGCGCGCGGGTTTACCAGATGGACCGTCCGTCACCAGCGGCCCGGCAGGCGTCTTACGCCGCACAGGCGCCTGGCTTTGCCGATCTGGCGGGGGCTTTTAGCGGTCGGACGGTCGAGCCCGGGATCGAGCACGGCCCGCAGCGGCCCGACCCGTCACAGGGCATGCCCGCAACGGACCGGCCTCTGGGGGCGGCTCGGGGGCAGGTGCATGAAAACTACATCATCTCTCAGACGGCGGACGGAATTGTCATTGTCGACCAGCACGCCGCACACGAGCGTCTGGTCTATGAACGACTCAAGCATCAGATGGCGGACAGCGGGGTCGCCGCACAGGCGCTGCTGATCCCCGAAGTGGTCGAGCTTTCCGCAGACGATGCCGGACGCTTGCTGGACATTGCCGACGACCTGCACCGCATGGGCCTTGCGATCGAGCCCTTTGGCGGCGGCGCCGTGGCGGTGCGCGAAACCCCGGCAATTCTGGGCGAGGTCAACGCCGAGGCCTTGTTGCGCGACATCCTGGACGAACTGGCGGATCAGGGCAGTTCGGCACTGTTGCAGGACAAGATCGAAGCTATCCTGTCCCGCGTCGCGTGCCACGGCTCGATCCGTTCCGGCCGCATCATGCGCGGCGAAGAGATGAATGCCCTGTTGCGTGAAATGGAAGCAACCCCACACTCGGGACAGTGCAACCACGGTCGCCCGACGTATGTGGAACTCAAGCTGGCCGATATCGAACGGCTGTTCGGACGCACATGATCACCCTTGGGACAAACACGTATGCACTGGACGATCCCCGGGTGCTTCTGGTGCTGGCGGGCGCGGCGCTCGGGCTTCTGATCCTGCTGCTTTTGATCGTCTCGGTGCGTGCGGCGGGGCGGTCGGCGCGCCTGGCGGAACCGCTGGCGCAGCAGATGGGGCAGTTGGGCAGCCGGGTGCAGGCGCTGGGCGAAGGACAGGAGCGGCTTGCGGGCGGATTGCATCATGTCAGCGAGGCCCAGGCCAGCAGCCAGACGGCCATGCTGCAACTGATGGAACAGCGCCTGGCGGCGGTGCAGGTACAAATGAACGAAAACCTGCACGGTTCGGCGCGCAGAACGGCGCAGAGCCTGGGCGACCTGCAACAGCGGTTGCAGAGCATCGACAAGGCGCAGGAGAACATCACCAAACTGTCCGGCGACGTGCTGTCGCTGCAGGACATCCTGAGCAACAAGCAGACCCGCGGCGCCTTTGGCGAGATCCAGCTGACCGATATCGTCGGCAAGGCCCTGCCAAAGGACAGCTTTACGTTGCAGGCGACGCTGTCCAACGGGCGGCGCGCGGATTGCCTCATTCATCTGCCCAATCCACCGGGGCCGATCTGCATCGACAGCAAGTTTCCGCTTGAGGCCTACGAACAGCTGCGCCGCGCCGAAACCCCGGATCAGCTGGGCCGTGCCGCCCAGATGCTGCGGCTGTCGGTGCGCAAGCACATCAAGGACATCTCCGAGAAATACATCATCGAAGGTGAAACCGCGGATGGTGCGCTGATGTTCCTGCCATCCGAGGCGGTCTATGCCGAGCTGCACGGGAATTTCCCGGAACTGGTGCGCGATGGGTTTGCCGCACGCGTCTGGATCGTTTCACCCACCACCTGCATGGCGACGCTGAACACCATGCGGGCGATTCTCAAGGATGCCCGGATGCAGGAGCAGGCCGGCGCCATCCGCAAGGAACTGGGGCTGCTTTATGCGGATGTGGATCGCCTGGGCAGCCGGGTCGAAAATCTGGATCGGCATTTTGGTCAGGCGGCCAAGGATATTGCCGACATCAAGATCAGCGCCGACAAGGCTGGACGCCGGGCGCGGCGGCTGGACAACTTCGATTTTGAGGAGTTGGCCTCCGGGGGGCCGTCACCGGTCGTTGGTCTGGCAAAATCCGACGCGTGACTGCTTCGGTTTAGCGCTAACCCCTTGCAATTTGTCCGGGGCCTTGGTCTGCTCGTTTTCGGGAGGATCAAAAGGGCAGAAGACAACGCTCCGGTCAAATTAGTTTACCATTAAACCAATTGCCATGCGCGTGCTGCAAGGATGTTATGCGTCAGCATACCTGCCCTAAGGAAACCTCCTGTGCTACTCCGGCGCCGACCCGGGAAGACCTGCCGGATTGGCAGGAATTCATGACCGGACGAAAGATGGTTTAGGTTTGAACCAAAGATAAGCGCCAGGACAGGCGAATATGATGACCAAGGGAAGAGGGCAAATGACAGACAGCCGAAACGACATTGACGCAGTCGAATCCCAGGAATGGCAGGAGGCGATCGAAGACGTGATCCTGCGCGACGGTCCGGACCGTGCGCATTTCCTGCTCGACAAGGCAGTTCAGCAGGCGCGTGCGGCAGGAGCGACCCTGCCGTTTTCCGCGACCACGCCGTATCAGAACACGATCTCGCCGGATGATGAAGTCGACATGCCCGGCGACACCGAGATGGAATGGCGCATTCGCACCATCAACCGCTGGAACGCGATGGCGACCGTGGTGCGCCGCAACAAGGAATCATCGGAATACGGCGGGCATATCGCCTCTTTCGCCTCGTCCGCCGCGCTGTATGACGTCGGGCTGAACCACTTCTGGCGCGCCAAGTCGGCGATCCACGGCGGCGATCTGGTGTTCTTTCAGGGCCATGTTGTCCCCGGCATCTACGCCCGGTCCTTCATGGAAGGCCGTTTGACGCAGGACCAGCTTGAATCATTCCGGTCCGAAGTTTCCGGTGGCGGCCTGAGTTCCTATCCCCACCCCTGGCTGATGCCGGATTACTGGCAATTCCCGACGGTTTCGATGGGCCTGGGGCCGCTCATGGCAATCTACCAGGCGCGGTTCATGAAATACATGCACAACCGCGGCCACATCGACATGGCGGACCGCAAGGTCTGGTGCTTCCTCGGCGACGGCGAGATGGACGAGCCGGAATCGCTCGGAGCGATCTCTCTGGCGGCGCGCGAAAAGCTGGACAACCTGATTTTTGTCGTCAACTGCAACCTGCAACGTCTCGACGGGCCGGTGCGCGGCAACGGCAAGATCGTGCAGGAACTCGAGGGCAACTTCCGCGGGTCTGGCTGGGATGTCATCAAACTGCTTTGGGGCAGGGGCTGGGACGAACTGCTGGAAAAGGATGCCAGCGGCAAGCTGCGCCAGCTGATGGATGAAACCATCGACGGCGATTACCAGACGTTCAAATCCAAGGACGGTGCCTATATCCGCAAGCATTTCTTCGGCAAGTATCCCGAGACGGCGGCACTGGTCGAAGACTGGAGCGACGATCAGATCTGGGCGCTGCGCCGGGGTGGGCACGACCCGAAAAAGGTCTACAACGCCTTCCTGCGCGCGACCAAGACCAAGGGACAGCCGGTCTGTCTGCTGGTCAAGACGGTCAAGGGCTATGGCATGGGGACGGCCGGCGAAGGTCAGAACACCAGCCACCAGCAGAAAAAGATGCAAGAGGACCAGATGCGCGCCATGCGCGACCGGTTCAAGATTCCGGTCGATGACGCCGATCTGGCCAAGGCACCGTTTGTCAGCCTGAACAACGCCCAGAAAGCCTATATGACCGAGCGTCGGCGCGACCTGGGCGGATCGTTCCCGAAGCGCGACTGGCGCGACGCGCCCAAGTTGGAAATCCCGGCGCTGACCGCGTTCAAGGGACAGCTGGAATCAACCGGAGATCGCGAGATTTCCACCACCATGGCGTTTGTCCGAATTCTGACCACGCTGCTGCGGGACAAGAAGGTCGGCAAGTTCGTGGTGCCGATCGTCCCCGACGAAAGCCGCACCTTCGGCATGGAAGGGCTGTTCCGGTCCGTCGGCATCTACAACCCGCTGGGGCAGAACTATACCCCGCAGGACGCCGACCAGATGATGTTCTACAAGGAGAGCAAGGACGGTCAGGTGCTTCAGGAAGGCATCAACGAGGCCGGGGCCATGGCCGACTGGATTGCCGCCTCGACCTCCTATTCCACCCACGGCGTTCCGATGATCCCGTTCTACATCTATTATTCGATGTTCGGGTTCCAGCGGATCGGCGATCTGGCCTGGGCGGCGGGCGACAGCCGTGCGCGCGGCTTCATGCTGGGGGGCACCGCCGGACGCACGACGCTGAACGGCGAGGGTCTGCAGCACGAGGACGGCCACAGCCATGTCTTTGCCGGGACCATCCCGAACTGCATCAGCTATGATCCGACCTTCTCTTACGAAGTTGCGGTGATTGTGCAGAACGGCATGAAGCGGATGTTCGTCGATCAGGAAGACGTGTTCTACTATCTCACCCTGATGAACGAGAACTACCAGCACCCCGATATGCCGATGGGCGCCGAAGAGGGCATCATCAAGGGCATGTACCGCCTGTCCAAGACCGGCAAGCCGGCCAAGAAGCATGTGAATCTGATCGGGTCGGGCACGATCCTGGTGCAGGCGATCAAGGCGGCGGAAATGCTGCGCGAGGACTTTGGGGTGACGTCCGACATCTGGTCCGCCACGTCGTTCAACGAACTGGCGCGCGAAGGTCAGGACTGTCTGCGTCAGAACCGCCTGGACCCGCTGGGTGCCGAGAAGGTTCCCTATGTCACGCAACTGCTTGACGGGGTGAAGGGGCCGGTCATCGCAGCCACCGACTATATCAAGAGCTACGCCGACCAGATCCGCGCCTTTGCCGTTGGTTGCTCATTATGCACCCCCTTCGTAAGTGTTTGGAAACATTGAAAGCTGGTCGTCGAACTCAGCGCGACAC
>NZ_VOJI01000070.1 GCF_007923445.1 Puniceibacterium confluentis
GATCTGGACTTCAGAACCGGAAAGATTCATCGTCAACCCGATCCACCAGATGCCGGGACTGAACAGCTAGGCGCAGAGCTTGCCCGCGACCGCGATGCAGTCGTCTGTTTCGAGTCGACTGGCGGCCAGGAACGGCAGCTCTGGGAAAAGCTTGAGGCAGAAGGCGTCGTCGCCCGACAGGTGCCGCCCGGTCAGGTGAAAGCATTCGCGCAAAGCCGCGCCGCGCCGACATACAGATGGTGTTTCGGGATGCCACCGACAGCCTGAACCCGCGCCAAACCTCGCGCCAGTCCATCGGCGAACCGCTGCGACGTCTGCGCGCCTTGTCTTTCCAAGGCCCGATCTCCGGCAACGGCCGAATGGTCCGCTCGTAAGTAAACTCCGTTGCGCCGGATCGGATCACCTTGCGCACCGTGTTCCGCGATACCCGCAGCTCCCGGCAGATCTGCTTGATCGACTTCTTGTCCTGAAAACACGTCCGCCGGATCTTCTCTACCGTCTCCACGACCAACATCCCTCACTGTGCTCCCCGATGACCTCGGGGGCATCATCCACATCAGTGCAAGGGTGTCATGTTTGGATGCCGTTCACCCCTCTACGGGATCAAAATTGCACGCCTGTTCACACGCGAACCCTTCTCCGAGACCACCCGGACCCGAAAAGAGATCGACTATGCCAACTTCCATGCGATGCCGTAGCCTTCTTTGATTTTCAAGGCCACTTGTTCCAGGATTGGCCGGAAGGTGGATGGAGAACCGATGACTGATACCGTCGATACTGCGACGCGCTCGAGGATGATGGCCGGAATACGGTCCATGAACACAAAACCGGAACTATTGCTGCGCAAGGCTCTCCACGCGAAAGGTTTCCGGTTTCGGCTGCACAGGAAAGATCTTCCGGGGCGTCCTGACATTGTCCTGCCGCTCTATAAAGCCGTCTGCTTTGTCCACGGCTGCTTCTGGCATCAGCATAAGGGCTGCCGCATGGCTTCAACACCGGCGACACGCACCGAATTCTGGCAGGCGAAATTTGCAGCCAACATCACACGAGATGAAAGAAACCGACACGCCTTGCTGGCCGCCGGCTGGCGCGTTGCGGTTGTCTGGGAATGCGCAATAAGACAGTCGTTGCCAGTAGCAACCGAGCAGCTGACAAACTGGCTACGGCACGGCGACGACTTGCACTGCGAAATCGAAGGCGGCTTTTCATCAGTTACGAAAATGAAAGGTTGATCTGCGTGTTTTTCCGCGCGTCCGATGCTGACCCAAGAAACTATCAGTACCGACGAGATGCGGAATAGCCTGGGTTGCCTCCGTCGAAAAGCCGCAAATAAGTCAAACTTCAAAAAGCCCCCGCACGGAAAAATGTTAAAAAATACCCTCTAAGTTACTGAAATATATAATTAATCACAGGGGATGACCTGAGACCTTAAAACTCCTCCACTTTTGAGTAGGATCCGTCCCAAGCATTGGAGATGGAATATGAAGAAGTCA
>NZ_VOJI01000071.1 GCF_007923445.1 Puniceibacterium confluentis
TGACTTCTTCATATTCCATCTCCAATGCTTGGGACGGATCCTACTCAAAAGTGGAGGAGTTTTAAGGTCTCAGGTCAGGACGTAGAATTTTCTCGGCAAGATATCTGAGGAGATTCTGATGAAGATGACGAGATTTAACGAACCCCAGATCCTTGCGATCCTGCGCCAGGCTGAAGGCGGTGTGCCAGTGGCCGAGCTTTGCCGTGAGCATGGCATGAGCACGGCGTCCTTCTATAAATGGCGCGCGAAGTATGGCGGCATGGATGCGTCGATGATCAGCCAGATGAAGAGCCTGGAGGATGAGAACAGGCGATTGAAGCGCATGTTTGCGGACCTGAGCATGCAGGCCGATCTGCTGAAGGAAGCCCTTGGAAAAAAGTGACAGGGCCATCTCATCGTCGCGAGATGGCCGCCAAGGCCGTAAACCATCGAGGGGTCAGCATCGCACTCGCCTGTCGGGCGTTCGGGGTGAGCGAGACGTGCTATCGCTACAGTCCGTTGCTCAGCGATGAGAACGAGCTGATCGCTGACCTGCTGGTCGGCCTGACCGACGACCGCAAGACGTGGGGCTTCGGGCTGTGCTTTCTGCATCTGCGCAACGTGAAGGGCCATCCGTGGAACCATAAACGTGTCTATCGCATCTACTGCGAGCTGGAACTTAACCTGCGGATCAAGCCCCGCAAGCGGTTGAAGCGGGACAAACCTGATGCGCTGGCAGTCCCGGACGCGCCAAATGTGACCTGGTCGATGGATTTCATGGCGGATCGGCTGGGGGATGGCCGCGCGTTCCGGCTTTTGAACGTGCTGGACGACTTCAACCGGGAAGGTCTGGGGATCGAGGTGGATTTTTCCCTGCCGGCAGAGCGGGTCATCCGCAGCCTGAACAACATCATCGAATGGCGCGGCAAGCCCAGCACCATACGGGTCGACAACGGCCCCGAATACATCAGTCATGCGCTGCTGGAATGGGCTGAGAAACAAGGCATCGTCCTGGCGCACATCCAGCCGGGCCAGCCGCAACAGAACGCCTGCATCGAGCGCTACAATCGCACGGTCCGGCATGAATGGCTGGACCAATACATCATAAACAGCATCGAGGAGGCCCAGCACTTCGCCACGCAGTGGCTCTGGACTTACAACAACGACCGTCCGAACATGGGCATCGGTGGCATCACGCCCGCAATGAAACTGAAAATGGCCGCATAAGTTCTACGGCGGCACCCCGTCAAAAACGGGAGGATTACCACTTGGTGGCAACGTCAGACTCGCCAAATGTTGACCTATTGTTGACCTGGAATTTGGACAGCAAAAAGCCCCGCGGAAGACGGGGCGTAATGCATTGTGGTTATTGGTATTTTTGGTTGCGGGAGTAGGATTTGAACCTACGACCTTCAGGTTATGAGCCTGACGAGCTACCGGGCTGCTCCATCCCGC
>NZ_VOJI01000072.1 GCF_007923445.1 Puniceibacterium confluentis
TAACACGCTGCTGAAAAACCCCGCGCTGGACGCGGGATTTAGGACATGATTCACTTTTCCTGATGGTTTGCCGGAGGTGATCATGCGTGGAACGGACGAGACAAGCGGGTCACTCTTCAGCTATGTCGACCTTGAGGATCGCATTCCCGCCAAGCACCCGCTTCGCAAGATCCGTCAGGTCGTCAACGACGCCTTGTTCAGCCTCGATCCCGAGTTCGACCGGCTCTACTCGGTTGATGGCCGCCCCTCCATCGCGCCTGAGCGGCTGATCCGCGCGAGCCTGATCCAGATACTGTTCTCGGTTCGCTCTGAGCGGCAGCTCATGGAACAGATGGAGTATAACCTCTTGTTCCGCTGGTTCGTGGGCCTTGGCATCGACGATCCGGTCTGGGTTCCGACGGTGTTCACGAAGAACCGTGACCGGCTACTGACGACAGAGATGTCGCGCAAGTTCATGACCGCCATTCTTGCTCACTCGGAGGTGAAGCCGCTGCTGTCGGACGAGCACTTCTCGGTCGACGGCACGCTGATCAAGGCGTGGGCTTCCATGAAAAGTTTTCAGCCGAAAGCTGATGCCGCACCGCCGGACCGGGCGGATGGACCAGACGATCCGCCACCACCGCCATCGCCATCCTCCAGCACCGCCGCCCCCGAACCCAGCCACACCGAGATCGAGCCGATGCCCCGCAAGACCAGCCGCAACCGAAATGCCGAAGCCGACTTTCGCGGGCAGAAACGGTCGAACGCGACGCATGCCTCGGTGACCGACCCCCAGGCGCGTCTCTACAAGAAGTCGCCCGGCGCCGGGGCCATCCTTTGCTTCATGGGCCACACGCTGATGGAAAACCGCAACGGCCTGATCGTGCAGGCGGAGGTCACGCAGGCCGATGGCCATGCGGAGCGAAAGGCAGCATTGGAAATGGTCAACCGTCACTCCCCGGGCTCAACCCGACGTCTCACTCTCGGCGCCGACAAGGGATATGACAGCGCAGACTTCATCTCCGACCTTCGTCAGATGTGCGTCACGCCGCACGTCGCCCGCAAGTCGCGCCATTCCGCAATCGACGGGCGAACGACCCGTCATTCAGGCTACGCCGTGTCGCAAAAACGGCGCAAGAAGATCGAAGAGCCCTTCGGGTGGGCCAAAACCGTCGGCTCAATGGCCCAGACAATGCTGCGCGGCACCGAAAGGCTCGGCGCGCAGTTCACGATGACCATGGCCGCCTGCAATCTGGCGAGGCTGCCGAAGTTGCTGGCAACATGACCAAGGAAAACGAGGAAGATCGGCAAAATGCGCCCTGAGACTCGCGCTTGGAAAAGAGTCCCTCGCGCCTGACCAGAACAACGTTCTTGGCAGCCGACTTTTTCAGCGACCTG
>NZ_VOJI01000073.1 GCF_007923445.1 Puniceibacterium confluentis
TTCGGCAGGTTGCCGTATTTGTTCAGCCGCGCCGAGACCGGAACCACCAGGGCACGCCCCTTCGGTTTGCGCGCGCCCCCCTTTGCCTGAAGCTCCAGATATCCGGCCTGCACCGGCTTCATGCCGACCTCGGCGCTCAGCCGCGATTTGTTGGCGCGGCGCACATAGATCCCGCGCTGGGTGAAGGGCGTGGGCCGGTCGAAGCTTCGCACGATATCGCGCTCTTCGGCCTGCTTGACGTCGACCGCCGTGTCGTTGATCGCCAGCGCCATGGCAAAGGGCAGCTGCCTGCGCCCGAGATCGGAGAGAATGCGCTCCGCCCGCGCGAAGTCCGCCGAGATGTCGAACATTCCAGATCCTTGCCCATCCTTGCGGTTGTGCCCATCCCCTCTCGCAGCCCGGCCAGCGGCAACCCTGTCCTGACCGACTGCGCGACGGACTTTGATCCGGGCGCCTGCAAGAGCGGCGGAAACAGAAACGCCCGGCAGTGGGGGATCCACTCCGGGCGCATTTGGTGATGATGTCACAAGTGATGCCAGCGGTTCCCTTAAGCGTCAATCCATATTTTGCGGTTTTACGCATCCGTAGCCCTGCATGCGGTCCAGTGCTGCCCCCAGGGCCTCCAGCAAAGCACGTCGCGGTCCATCATTTCGCCCTGTCCAACCGTGCGATTTCAGAACGGCATCGATTGACAGCCCACCAATGCAGATCTGGTCCACAAGGGTCCGCACCCGGATCGCATGGCGCTTGCCGCCCGTGGCCGAGGGCCGGTTCCGCCGCACTTCCTTCGCCAACCCATCGCCGATCCGGCGTTGCAGGACGCGCAACCGCTGGAAGTCGGACAGCATCGCCTCTTCGCGGTCACCATTGCCGGTCCCGCCCGTCGATGCCTCGATCGAGGAACACTTCAGGCCGGAACTGGCACAGCGCTCGGCCAGCGCGGCATAGTCCCGGGCCATCTCGACCTGCCCGTGGGTGAAGGGCGGCACAAAGGCGGGCGCGACGAACTCGGGCTCGCGGAACTTCGGTGCCCTGAACTTCGGCGGCTTGCGGCCATCCTCTGTCGCCTCCCGTGCCAGCTCGTCATGCACCGCCTTCATCCTAGCCACCCGCTCGTCATGCCAGGCGCGAAGAGTGGCGATACGGGCAGGATGGGCGCGCCGGGCCGCCTCGATCGTCGCCGGGTGGGCACGGACGGCATTGGCCGTCATCAGGTCAAAGGCGTCCGCCACCCGCGCCGCATCCCGGCCGAGGTACCCCGCCCGGCGCGAGACAGCGCGCCCGCCCTCGGTCAGCACCATTTCGCGCGGTGA
>NZ_VOJI01000074.1 GCF_007923445.1 Puniceibacterium confluentis
TGACCTTCCCCCCGGTATCCGGGCCATTGCGAACTGGAATTTTCCACCTTTGAATGGACGAAGGAGGAAGACCCATGAAGCGGAAGCGTTTCACAGAAGAGCAAATCATCAGTGTGCTGAAGGAGAGCGAGGCAGGCGCGAAGACGGACGACGTTTGTCGGCGTCACGGCATCAGCTCGGCGACCTTCTACAGTTGGCGCAAGAAGTACGGTGGCCTGGAGGCTGGCGACGCCAAGCGTCTGAGGGCCTTGGAAGCGGAAAACGCCAAGCTGAAGCGGATCGTCGCGGACCAGATGCTCGACATGTCCGCGATGAAGGATCTGCTGCAAAAACATTGGTAAGCCCATGGCGAAGCGACGAGCTGTGGGCTTTCTGATGGCCGAGCGTGGGTTCAGCGAGCGGCGCGCCTGCCGGATCGTTGACCTGGCGCGGTCGGTGCAGCAATACCGACCGCAGCCGAAAGGCGACGAGGCCGCAATCAAACGCATGAAGGAGCTGGCGTCGGAGAACCGGCGCTATGGCTATCTGCGCCTGCACGCGATGCTGCGTCGGGAAGGTCTCGTCGTGAACCACAAGCGCACGTACCGGCTCTATACCGAGCAAGGCTTACAGGTTCGCACGAAGAAGCGGCGCAAACTGCCCAGGCGGGATCGCGTCGAGCCTCAGGTGCCCGACAGGCCGATGCAAAGATGGTCATTGGACTTTGTCAGCGACCAGTTGGCTGACTGCCGCCGGTTTCGTGTGTTGAACATCGTGGACGATCACAGCCGGTTCTGTCCCGGCCAGATCGTCGATGTGTCGATCCCCGGGGCTCGCGTTGCTCGGTTCCTCGATGACCTGGCTTTGCGCGTTGGGCTGCCCGAAGAGATCATCCTCGACAACGGGCCCGAGGGCACCAGCAAGGCGATGTTCGACTGGTCCGAGCGGACCGGCGTGCGCCTGCGGTTTATCGAGCCAGGCAAGCCGGTGCAGAACGCCTTCGTGGAGAGTTTCAACGGCAAGTTTCGGGACGAGTGCCTGAACTTGCATTGGTTCCGATCCCTGCGCCATGCCCGCGAGGAAATCGAACGATGGCGCAGCCACTACAACACCAAGCGCCCACATTCGGCGCTCGGATACCTATCCCCTATGGAGTTCCTGATGAAAACCACCGCGCCAGCGCTCGAGACTCTTGCGGTCTCCACGCTGCCGCTCAACACTCAAACCCAACCGGAAGATTCCAGATCAAACCGGCCCTAACCGCGGGGGAAGGTCA
>NZ_VOJI01000075.1 GCF_007923445.1 Puniceibacterium confluentis
AGCAGCCACCACGCGTCCTGCGTGGTGGCCAGCGGCAGCGCCGCGACCAGCGCGGGATCGGTCAGCAGCCTGCGCGCGGCGGTGATGAGATCGGGGGTCTGGTGCATGGGGGCCTCCATCGGGTGTGTGGAGGCAGGATTGTGGAGAAAAGTTCCATCGTCAAGACGAAAGTGGAAAAATATTCTATTGAAAGAACGGATAGGGAACGTAAGTGTGCAACCATCGGCGAAGGATTCGGCCATGCACTACCGTTTTAGGGACTTAATTTTGTTGATTGTAGCTTCTTGGACTGGCGTTAGCCTGGCGCGTCTGCGTCATGTAGCGCGATACTCGATCATTTGTATTAGCAGTTTTTCGCGATACCGATCAGGAACGTCTGACAAGTCGCCACGGTAGATGAAGTCAAGTCCAAAGCCGTATATGGCTGCGATAGCCTCACCTTTCGCGATGTCGAGGCCGATCTGACCCTTCTCAACTTTGGTCAAGGTGCTCCGGTCCAAGCCGATGCTGTCTGCCAGTTGGGCTTTGGTCACAGACATGCTTTCGCGAAGCGCCGAAATTCGAGGGCCAACTCTTTCGGGGCGGCTTTCGTTGGGGACTAGGGCGTTAACAAGCTTTTTCATAGCTGTGCTTGTGGCATAAGCAGAAGTTTTTTCTATCGAACACATTCCCACCTTGACTAGTGGAACTAATTTCCATTACCGATTTGAGCTATGGACAAAATCTCCACCATTCGTGACCTTGTCGCCTTGTGGCCTTCCCGTCAGATCTTCGCGCAAGATCTCGATGTGCCGGTGGTGCGTGTTCACAAATGGATCACCGCAAACTCAATCCCTGCGAAATACCAGAAGTACGTTTTAGACTCGGCTTCAGCTCGGGCATTGCCCGTATCGGCGCCTCTCATATTGGAAATTCACGCCGAGACACGGAGCGCTGCATGAGCGGGGCCAGCTCGTCTCTGGCTGCCCTTTCCGGCAGCGTCCCGGTGCCGCGCAATACCGGCGGGGGCGCTGCCTGATGTCTGAAAATCACCTTGTTCAAATCTCATGCCGCCATGCTGCGCCCGCAGGGGCTGCTGGCCAAGGAAAAGAGGTTTCCGATGTGTAGCCCACTTTATGCCAGCCTGTTTCGCGGGCTGGTCAAACAGTTGGGCGGCGTCGACGCCGCCTGTGCGGTGATCGAGGCGGCGCTGGGGCATTCGGTGTCGCGCGGGTCGGTGTCGCGCATCCAGAACGGTCA
>NZ_VOJI01000076.1 GCF_007923445.1 Puniceibacterium confluentis
TGACCTGCGACCCAGCTCTCCTCCAGTCTTTGGAAGAATCCGTGTATTGATTTCTGACCTCATGCGGCCTGCTGTTGCAACGTCATTTTGGCTACGAACTCGTTGGGCGTGAGATTTCCCAGCGACGAATGCGGCCGGTTTCGATTGTAGTCCTCCTTCCATTTTGTGACCTCTGATCTGGCGTCTGCGAGGGACGAGAACAGGGTCTCGTTCAGGCATTCGTCCCGGAAACTGCCGTTGAAACTTTCGATGAAGGCGTTTTGTGTTGGCTTTCCGGGAGCGATGTAGTGCCAGTCGATCTTCGTTTTTTGGCACCATTCGAGCACCGCTGAACTGGTCATTTCTGTCCCATTATCGCTGACGATTGTCGTAGGCATCCCGCGCATCTGAATGATCGCGTCCAGTTCACGGGTCAGCCGCGCGCCCGATAGTGACGTATCGGGAACAAGCGTCAAACATTCCCGGCTGAAATCATCGACCACGGCCAGTACGCGGAAGCGACGCCCGTCCGTAAATGCGTCTGATACGAAGTCCAGGCTCCAACGCACGTTGACATTCTGCGGCACTTCCATCGGACGGCGTGTGCCCAATGCGCGCTTCCTACCTCCACGCTTGCGCACCTGAAGCCCTTCTTCCCGATACAAACGCCGCAGCTTCTTCTGGTTCATGTAGATGCCCTGACGCTCCAGCATGATGTGAATGCGCCGGTAGCCAAAGCGCCGACGCTCAGCAGCGACCTCCTTCATGGCTTTGCGCACGTCAGCATCATCTGGCCGAATGCTGCGATACCGCACGCTCGATCGGTCAACTTCTAACACATCACACGCCCGCCGCTGGCTCACCCCGTGTTGATCACACAGATGACCCACCGCTTTCCGTCTTTCGGCGGGCGTTACCACTTTCGCGAGGCGACATCCTTCAGCATGGCATTGTCTAACATCTGCTCTGCGAGCAGCTTCTTGAGTTTGGCGTTCTCATCTTCCAGCGCTTTCAGCTTACGAGCATCTGACACATCCAGCCCGCCGAACTTCGATTTGTACTTGTAGAACGACGCTGTGCTGATGCCGTGCTTCCGGCAAACCTCAGCCGTTGGCACGCCTCCCTCCTGCTCCTTAATCATCCCGATGATCTGTTCTTCTGAGAACCGTGACTTCTTCATATTCCATCTCCAATGCTTGGGACGGATCCTACTCAAAAGTGGAGGAGTTTTAAGGTCTCAGGTCA
>NZ_VOJI01000077.1 GCF_007923445.1 Puniceibacterium confluentis
CACATGTCAGCACCCGGTGACGCGCTGAAGCCAGCTCTAAAATTACCTCTTGCGCATGGGGCGGTTACACATGTTGCACAAATGCGCCGAGGGGATTCATGGCGCGAATCCAGCATGATAGCTGGAGTGCATGAGCAGTTGGGCCCCTACGAAATACAAGACCACAAACTGGTCGTCCTACAATGACAGCTTGAAGCGACGCGGGTCGCTGTCGATCCGGTTCGGCCCGCAGATGGTTTGGACACCGCCCCCGACAGGCAAACGTGGCCGACAGCACCACTTCGGTGACGCTGCGATCCAGGCCTGTCTGACGCCGAGGGTCTTGTTCGGCATGCCGCCCGGACAGACGACAGGCTTTGTTGAAAGCTTGCTGAAGTTGGTGGGATTGAACCGGGCGGTGCCGGATTTCGGCGCCCTTTGCCGCCGCCGGAAGACCCTGGATGTCAGCCTGCCGTATCGCGGTGGAAACGGCCCACTGAACTTGCTCATCGATAGCACGGGCATCGAGGCGGAGGGTGAAGGCGAGTGGAATGCCCGCAAGCATCCCTATCATCGAAACTGCGTTTCGACCGCCGGGCAATGGGCAGCTCCAAACGGCGCATCTGGCGAAGGATACAGATGGGAATCGATGAAGAAACGCCTGAGGTTCGGGCTGTCGAAGTCACAACGAGCAACGTTGGTGACGCCGCGATGCTACCCGCGTTGCCGAGCCAAATCCCCCCCATCAGGACATCGAATCAGTGACGGCAGACGGGGCATACGACACTCGCAAATGCCATGATGCAATTGCAGCACGCGGCGCGCATCTGTCATCCCGCCGCGCAGGAATGCCAAGCCGTGCAAGCCCAGGAGCGCGGGCGTGATCGCCCGAAACGAAGCGATCAATGCCTCACGATACCCGGGGCGCGCACTCTGGCGACGACGGAGTGGATACCACCGCCGAAGCCGCGTCGAGACCAGGATGCATTGTGTGAAACTTCGGGGCCAAAGGCTGATGGCGCGGGACTTCGACCGACAGGTCGCTGGAAATCCAGATCCGCATCGCTGTGTCAAACCGCTACACTGCCGTTGGAATACCCGTCACCGAGGCCACAGGACACGTCCGTCCGGGGAATGGGGAACCTTGCTCAAACCCCGATTTGTGCAACATGTGTAACCGCCCCATGCGCAAGAGGTAATTTTAGAGCTGGCTTCAGCGCGTCACCGGGTGCTGACATGTG
>NZ_VOJI01000078.1 GCF_007923445.1 Puniceibacterium confluentis
ATGGCAAAGGCAAAGTTTGAACGTAACAAGCCGCACTGCAACATCGGCACGATCGGTCACGTTGACCACGGCAAGACGACGCTGACGGCGGCGATCACCAAGTATTTCGGTGAATTCAAGGCATATGACCAGATCGACGGCGCGCCCGAAGAGAAGGCCCGCGGCATCACCATCTCGACCGCGCATGTCGAGTACGAGACCGAGGCGCGTCACTACGCCCACGTCGACTGCCCCGGCCACGCCGACTACGTCAAGAACATGATCACCGGTGCGGCGCAGATGGACGGCGCGATCCTGGTTGTGAACGCCGCCGACGGCCCGATGCCGCAGACCCGCGAGCACATCCTGCTCGGCCGTCAGGTCGGCATCCCGTCGATGGTGGTGTTCATGAACAAGGTCGACCAGGTGGACGACGAGGAACTGCTCGAGCTGGTCGAGATGGAAATCCGCGAACTGCTGTCGACCTACGACTACCCGGGTGACGACATTCCGATCATCGCGGGCTCGGCTCTGGCCGCTCTGGAAGGCCGCGACGAGGCCATCGGCGAGAACAAGATCAGGGAACTGATGGCGGCCGTGGATGCCTATATCCCGCAGCCGGCCCGCGCCGTCGACCAGCCCTTCCTGATGCCGGTCGAAGACGTGTTCTCGATCTCGGGCCGCGGCACGGTTGTGACCGGCCGCATCGAGCGTGGCGTTGTCAACGTCGGCGACGAACTGGAAATCGTCGGCATCCGCGACACCAAGAAGACCACCTGCACCGGTGTCGAGATGTTCCGCAAGCTGCTGGATCGCGGTGAGGCGGGTGACAACATCGGCGCGCTGCTGCGCGGCATCGAGCGTGAGGGCGTCGAGCGCGGCCAGGTGCTGTGCAAGCCGAAGTCGGTGACCCCGCACACCAAGTTCGAGGCCGAGGCCTACATCCTGACCAAGGAAGAGGGTGGCCGTCACACGCCGTTCTTCGCCAACTACCGTCCGCAGTTCTACTTCCGCACCACGGACGTCACCGGCACCGTCAACCTGCCCGAGGGCACCGAGATGGTGATGCCGGGTGACAACCTGAAGTTCGAAGTCGAACTGATCGCGCCGATCGCGATGGAAGACAAGCTGCGCTTCGCCATCCGCGAAGGCGGCCGCACCGTCGGCTCGGGCGTGGTTTCCAAAGTCCTCGAGTAAGGCGCCGCAAGGCACCCCCCGGCGACCCGCAAGGGACGCCG
>NZ_VOJI01000079.1 GCF_007923445.1 Puniceibacterium confluentis
GTGACCTGCTCCCCTGAAACGTCCGCGATTCGGGGTTCGTCTGTTCTTTGCAAAGGAGACAGACGATGAAGCGATCAAGGTTCACGTAAGAACGGATCACCGGCATTTTGAAGGAGCACCAGGCTGGGCTTGGGGCGAAGGATCTGTGTCGCAAGCACGGCGTCAGCGATGCGACCTTCCAAAAATGGCGCGCCAGGTATGGCGGGATGGAGGTGTCGGACGCGAAGAATCTGAAGGCGCTTGGGGTTGAGAACGCCAAGCTCGGGAAGTTGCGGGCCGAGCAGATGATGGATGTGTCGACGCTGAAGGAGATGCCGGGAAAAAACTTCCGAGGCCCGGTGCGCGGCGTCGCGCCGTGGATCGGGCCATGACACAGAAGGGATACCGGCAGCGGCGGGCTTGTGCTTCGGCAGGCATCGATCCGCGCGTCTATCGCCGACCACCGCTGCGATCGGAAGACGTTGACCTGCGGACACGCCTCAGGGACCTGTCGTCGGAACGTCGGCGGTTCGGCAATCGGCGACCGCATGTCCTGCTGCGGCGCGACGGCTGGTCTGTGAACTGGAAGAAACTCTACCGGATCTGCAAGGAGGAGGGGCTGACCGTGCGCAAGCGTGGTGGCAGAAAACGTGCGTTGGGCACCAGAGCGCCGATGGCAATCCCGCGGGGGCCAAACCAGCGGTGGAGCCTCGGCTTCGTCTCCGACAGCTTGTCCTGCGGTCGCCGGTTCCGGATGCTGAACGTGATCGACGACTTCAGCCGAGAGTGCTTGGCGGCCGTTGTCGATACTTCTCTGTCAGGTATCCGGGTCGGCCGGGAACTGGACCGGATCGCCGAGATGCGGGGATACCCCTGCATGGTGGTCCCTGACAATGGGACCGAACTGACCTCGAATGCCATCCTGAAATGGCAGGAGGACCGCAAGGCCGAGTGGCACTATATCGCGCCAGGCAAGCCCATGCAAAACGGCTTCGTCGAAAGCTTCAGCGGCCGCATGCGCGATGAACTCTTGAACGAGCACCTGTTCGATAGCCTGCGCCATGCCCGCAATCTGGTGGCGGCATGGCGCGACGACTTCAACCTTCACCGCCCGCATTCAGGCCTCGCTGGCCTGACACCGCAGGAATATGCCAACCGGTCAAAAGAAGACCAAAACCTGAACAGAGCCAACTCATAAACGAGGACTCTCAGGGCAGCAGGTCA
>NZ_VOJI01000008.1 GCF_007923445.1 Puniceibacterium confluentis
CAGGCGCGGCATTTTGGGCGGTATCTTCATGCGTGAGCGGTAACCAGTTCAGAACATGCAATCAAGTTGGCAATGCCCCACCACGTCCTTGTCGAGCGCGTCGAATACCTCGGCGCCGCCCATGGTCACGGCGGTCGCGCAAATGCCCGGGCAGCACCCCGCCAAGGTCCTGATCCCTACGGCTTCTCCGCCCCTTGGCCACTGCAAGCGCTTTTCACTTTTCCTATGGGTTCCGACGGGGTTTGAACTATCGCCCCGGCGATCCCCCCATGTAGGTCATAGGAAAGGCTCTGACGCGTTCCTGGCGGCCGGACCTTTCCCGAACGAAAGACGCAAACATGCCCGGATCCCATGCGGTCGAACAACGCATCATCGACCGGACACCCGCCATCAAAGCTGGTGCCGACGGGCTGGCCCACTGTCTGCAAAGGACAGACAGCAGCTATTCAAAGACAACGCGCGGCGGGTCTATCCGCGGCGGAACAAGGTCCTGACGGCCTGAGGGAGAGTAGACATGACCAGACTTAACGCAGTGATCGGCGCATTCGAGCGGGGCGAGCGCGCCTTTGGCACCTTTGCACCGGCAAGCATGGAATCGGCCCTCTGGGTGACCGGCGCGCCCTATGATGGCGTGATCTACGAAATGGAGCACCGGCCCTGGGATCCGTCGGGGCTGCGCGACACGCTGCAATGGATGCTGAACCGCCGGCAGATCCTGGAACGCGGCACTGCCGCACCCGGTGTCACGCCGATCTGCCGGATTCCGGCCAACGGTGGCGAAATGAACCAGTTCCTGGCCAAGCAGGCGCTCGACATGGGTGTGTTCGGTGTCGTCTGGCCGCATGTCTCGGACGCGGAACAGGCCGCCAATGCAGTCAGCGCCTGCCGGTATCCGCGCCTGAAGTCGGCGCCGCTGTACGAGCCTCCGGGCATCCGCGGCGACAGCCCGGGCACGGCGGCGCGGTACTGGGGGATCACCAACAAGGAATATTATAAAAAAGCCGACGTCTGGCCGCTCGACCCCGAGGGCGAAATCCTGACGATCCTGATGATCGAGGATTCCGGTGGGATCGACAACCTCGAAGAAATCCTGAAGGTGCCCGGCGTCGGGGCCGTGCTTATCGGCGAGGGTGATCTGAGCCAGGAACTGGGCCACCCACGCGACTTCGACCACCCCGACGTGGTCAAGGCGATGGATTACATCGTCCAGACCTGCAAGGCGCATGGCGTCAAGGTGGGGCATCCGCATACCGGTGCAAAGAACCTTGAAAAGGTGGTGGAATGGGGCTTTGACCTGATGCTTGCGTCCCCGGTTCGCAGCTTTGGCACACTCGAAAATGGCCGCAAGCTGACCGGACGGGGCTGACTTCACTCGCCCGGAGTGACCCGGCGGGCAACGCCACCCGGCGCGACATGTCAGTGTTGCGCCGGATCGGGCACGAATGTGCTGCGCCCAGCATCGGCGCGGACAGACAACACAGATACGAAACCGCAGGCAAGCTCTTGCCCGCAGGGGTGACCCGGTAGCGTCGTCAGGCCAGGACCGTATCGTAGATCAGGAACAGGCCCGCGCCGGACAGGATCAGCAGGATCGGATTGATCCGGGTGCGCATCAACACGGCAGCAGAGACGAAGGCCAGCCCGCGCGCCGCCCAGCCGCCATTCAGTGACTGAAGCAACACGAACACCGCGGCGAGGATCAGTCCGGCGGCAATGGGGCGCAGGCCCAGTTCCATGGCGTTGAGAAAAGTCGCCCCCCGGTAGCGGGACCAGATCGCGGCGACACCGTACATCATCAGTGCGGTGGGCAGAAAAAGCGCAAGCGTTGCGACCAGCGCACCGGGAAGGCCGGCAATTTCCCAGCCGAGCAGAGCCACGAACAGCGACCCCGGCCCAGGCGCAAGTCGCGACACGGCAAAGGCCTCGACGAATTGTGTCTCGTCCAGCCAGCTGTGCACCTCGACCACCTGATAATGTATGTCGGCAATGGCGCTGGACCCGCCCCCGATGGTGCCGAACGACAATGGCCCAAAGACTGCGGCCAGATCCCAAAGAACATCCTTCATGGTTTGCCGCGCCGCAGGCGGACCCATTCAAGCGTCACACTGACGCTGCCAAGGCCGATCACAACCCATAGCAGCGGAACGTGCAGCCAGACGACGGCAAGGAAACTGATCACCATGATCGCAACGGGCAGCACCTGCCGGCGCAGGTGAAGAACCATCGTCACGCCCAGATGCATGGGCAGGCCGACCGCAGCCGCCGCCGCGCCGACAAGCGCGACCTGCACCGGGCCGACATCTGTCAGTGTCCCGAACAGGATACCCAGCAGGATGATCAGCGTGGTCGCGGGCAGCAGAATCCCCAGCACTCCGATAACCGAGCCGATCGTGCCGTGCAGGCGATAGCCGATCCAGATCGACATGTTGGTGACGTTGATCCCGGGCAGGGCCTGCGCCACCGCAAGGCCGTTCAGGAATTCTTCGCGTCCGATCCACTGGCGGGTTTCGACAAACTCGCGCAGCAGCCAGCCGCTGAGGCCGCCGCCAAAACTGGTCAGGCCAATTCGCGCGAAGGCCATGAACAGTTGAAGCAAGGTCGGCGGTGGGATCTGGAGTTTGGCAGGCATCTGCATCCGGGCTGTCGCATCCTTGTTCGCGGGCGCGCTCCCAGGTCGCGGTCAGCTACCCGGGAGCCCTGGACTGTTCCCTGACGTGCAGCGGGCGGAGCACAATCTCCGCCCGATTGAGGTGGTGAAACTTACGCTCCGGACATCAGTCCTGGGCTTTGACCAGTTTGCGTACCTTGTCGAGGACCGGTTCGGGGGTCGCATACAAATCCTTGACGATATCATCGACCCGCTGGCCGCTGATCGGTTCCAGCGACGAATTCAGCTCTTTCATGCGCGCGATGAACTCGGGATCGGCCATGGTATCGTCAAAGGCCTTGCGCAACGCGGCGATCCGGTCGGCCGGAACCTTGTTCGAGACGGCAATCGGGCGGCCCGAGTCGAAGGGCAGGATGAGGAAGTTGATCAGGCTTTTGACCTCGTCCTCCATCGGCGTGTCGTTAAAGTTCTTCAGATCGGGGAATTCCGGCGGGTTCTCCCAAGCCATGTTAAAGATGACTTTGAGCCTGCCGTCGGCGATCCACTCGGCCTCGTTTCCGGCGGTGAGGTTGTTGGCTGTCGCGGCTTTGCCATCGACCTCGCCACGCTCCATGGCGATGCCGACTTCTTCCGAGCCGGTGTATCCGTGGATGATCTTGAATTTGCCGCCCAGATATTCGTTGATCAGCGCAGGCAGCGTCCGGTTTTCGTTGGAGAACCCAGTCGCGCCAAGGATCATCGTCTTCGAAAACATTTCTTCGAAACTTTGCACCGGCGAAGTATTCCAGGCGACAATAGTATAGAAAACGCGGTTCATGCTCCCCAGCCAGGCCATTTCGCGCGGGTCGAAGTTTTCGGAATCGCCTTCCAGAAGCGAGGTGTAGAGGTTGTTGCGTTGCAGAAATCCGATGACGGTTCCGTCCGTCTTCTCGGCATTCTGAAGTTGGACCGCAGCCACCATGCCGCCGGCACCGGACTTGTTCACCGGCACAATCGTCGGATTGCCCGGAATGAACTTGCCCATGTGCTCGGCCAGTTGGCGACCGAAGAAATCCGAAGATCCACCCGGCGATGCGCTGATCAGCAGCGTGATGGTCTTGTCCTTGTAAAAGTCCGCAACGGTATCTTGCGCCTGCGCGACCCCGCTCAGAGCCATGCCCGCAATTGCGGCCACGCCAAAGGCAATTCCCAGTTTCAGGTTCATCAGTAATCCCTCCCATTTGTTGTGTCGTTTCTTGCGGCGTCAGTCGTGCGCGGATCTTCGCAATTTCAACCTTGGTTCAAGATACTCGTTGATCAGGTAATACTGGATCTTCGGCACGTGGCGCGCGGTTCCTAATATCTATCGGGGCGGCGGCATTCGGGAAAGCGCGGGTCCGCGAAACTGATACCGCGGGCAGGCATTCAGATAGGTTGCTTGCCGCCCTGCCAGTCTAGGTAAATGTGACGATCCGGCCCGGCCTGCCCGTGTCCGGACCTCAAACCCAAGCCAATACGACGCAGGAGACAGAGCCTTGGCCAACAGAAAATATACGATCTCGATGCGGTCCGCCGGCTATTTGACACCGCTCAAGACCGGCGAAGTCACAATTCCTGGCGTGGACCTCGATTTTGTCGAAGTTGAACCGCAGATCGCGGCCTTTCGACGGATGATCCGCGATACCGAGTTCGACATCTGCGAACTGGCCTCGACGACCTACTTCATCGCCCGGTCGCTGGGCAAACCCTTCAAGGCGCTGCCTGTCTTCTTCAACCGCCGGTTCCACCATTCCAGCATTCTGGTCCGCCCCGGCTCGGGTATCGAGACACCAAAGGACATCGAGGGCAAACGGTTCGGTGTCCGCGCCTATTCGGTGACCACCGGCGTCTGGACCCGGGGCGTGCTGCAGAACGAATATGGCGTCGATCCCGACAAGGTGACCTGGTACTATGACGACGAGGACCACGTTCAGGAACTGCAACTGCCCGACAATGTGATCAAAGTGCCGGACGGCAAGTCGCTTGTGTCGATGATGGCCGGGGGCGAGCTGGACATTGCCATGGACGGCAATGCCGGGATCGGGCGTCAGGGCAAGCCGAAGGCGGGCTGGAACGACACGTCCAAGCCCTCGACCGACAGCTATCACGAACTTATTCCAGACGCTTTCGAGCGCGAAAAAGAGTGGTTCAACCGCACCGGAATCTATCCCTGCCATCCGACCCTGGTCATCAAGGATGAAGTTGCGGCCAGAGATCCGGAACTGGCAGGAAAACTGTTCCGGGGTTTGCAGGAAGCCAAGGACCTCTACCTCGCGCGCCTGCGCAGTGGCGAGGCAACTGGCAAAAAGGACAAGGAACTGCTGAAGCTGACCGAGATTGTCGGTCCCGACCCCCTGCCCTACGGGCTGGAAGAGAACCGACCGGCGATTGAGGCACTGATGAAATACGCGGTACAGCAGAAGCTGATATCCGGGCCGATTCCGATGGAAGACTTGTTCTTCGATCTGGATTCGATCAGGGCAACAGCCTGACACCGGGCGTGCCGACCGGGCGCGGCACTGCGGGCCGCGTCGAACTTCTTTGCAGCGGGCCCCCGGCGCGCCGCGCTGGTCTTATTGTCCCGGCCACAATGGCCGGGGTTGTGCAGTCGAGCTCATGACCCTTTCCGATACCGCCGAAACCACTCCCGCCAGCGGGACCTCTGTCGGATCCAACCCGGATTTCCGCCGCTATATCGTTGCGCGGTTCATCTGGGTGATGGCCACGCAGATCACCAACATTGCCGTCGGCTGGCTGGTTTACGATGTCTCGCAAAGTGCGTTGGCGCTGGGTCTGGTCGGGCTGGCAGCCTTTGCGCCGAGACTCGTCGTCGTCTTCGTTTCGGGCCTGGTGTCGGACCGGTTCGACCGCCGGCTGGTAATCTGTTCGTGCTTTGCCGTAAATGCCTTGGCGGGACTGGCACTGATGCTGGTCGCGACCAGTGATCCGGTGCCTCTGGGGTGGGTCTATGTGATCTTCACCTTTTCCGGCACCGCGCGCGGCTTTGCCGGGCCTGCGGTACAGTCGCTGACACCGACACTGGTCAGCCGCGATCACCTGAGCCGGGCGCTCAGCCTGACGGCATCGGTGTCGCAGACGGCGGTGATCGTGGGTCCGGCTCTGGGCGGGCTGCTGTATACCTTTGGCCCGATCGCACCATTTTCGGTCGCGGTCATGGGATTTCTTGTCGCGATCGCGCTGCTGCTGACCATCGCGCCCCGCGGGTCCGCCTCTGGCAAGGCGCCGGTCAAACTGTCTGACGTTTTCGCAGGTTTTGTGTTCATCCGCCGCCGTCCGATCATCCTCGGGGCGATCTCGCTCGACATGATGTCGGTGTTGTTCGGCGGGGTGGTGGCGCTTCTGCCGATTGTCGCCGCCGATGTGCTCGAGATCGGGCCGTCCGGTCTTGGCATTCTGCGGTCGATGCCGGCGGTCGGCGCAGTCATGGTCAGCGCCTGGCTCAGCTACATGCCGATCCGCCGGCACGCCGGGCCAAAGCTGTTCGGCGCGGTGATCGTGTTCGGGCTGGCGACCATCTGTTTCGGGTTGTCGAGCAACCTCATCCTGTCGCTGTTGATGCTCTGGATCATCGGAGCCTCGGATGTGATCAGTGTGGTGATCCGCCAGACACTGGTGCAGGGCGACACGCCGAACGAGATCCGCGGGCGGGTGTCGGCGGTCAATTCGCTGTTCCTGGGCGCGTCAAACGAATTGGGAGAGTTCGAATCCGGGGCCACGGCAGCGCTGTTCGGACTGGTGCCGGCAATTGTGCTCGGCGGCATCGGCACAATCTCGGTCGCGGTGCTCTGGGCCCTGATGTTTCCACAGCTCCGAAAACGCGACGCTCTGGTCGATCCGTGACCGAGCGTTGCACACCAAGGGAGAATCCAATGTACACTGTGACCACCGAAGAATTTGATCACCTGACCCTCGGTGATCTTTCGCTGCGGGCGCGGATCTATCGCCCCGCGGGCGATGGGCCATTCCCCGCATATGTCGATCTGCATGGCGGCGCCTGGTTCAAAGGCGGCTATGCCAACAACGATCCCATCAATCGGGCGCTTGCCGCACGCGGCGTGGTGGTGATGGCCGCCGACTACCGGTTGCCGCCCGAGGGCACCTATCCGGCCTCTGTTGCAGACGCCAACCATGCCGTGCGCTGGCTGAAACTGAACGCCGCGCGGTTCGGGACGCGCGCCGATATGGTCGGGATCATGGGCACGTCTGCGGGCGGCCATCTGGCGGTACTGACGGCGTTGAAACCCTTCGATCCCCGCTATGCCGCCCTGCCTCTGGAGGGCGGCGCCGGGATCGACGCCCGCGTCGCGTCGGTGGTGGCGCTCTGGCCGGTAATTTGCCCGGCAACCCGCTATCAGGAAAACCTCGAGCGCGAAGCCCGGGGCGACACCAGTCTGGCCGGGCGGGCCGGGGCGGGGCATGGTCAGATGACCTATTGGCTGAACGAGGCGACGATGCAGGACGGCAGCCCGGTCTACGCGCTGGAACGGGGCGATCCGATCGACCTGCCCGACATGCTGTATGTGCAGGGGGCGGGCGACGCGCTGCACCTGCCCAGGAACATGGACCGGTTCATCGCGGGCTATCGCAAGGCTGGCGGTCAGGTCGAGACAGAACTGATGGAGGGCGATCATTTCGACGCACCGCGCTCGATGCCCGGGTCGGCATTGGCGCAGCGGGTGTTTGACCATATCGCCGAGTTTGCCAGTGGCGCGCGCCGGACAGGCGAGGATCCAGCGGCCTGATCGGCTTTTTCGTCCGCGAAGCTGCGCCGCGAAGATCGGCGAAGGTTTGACACCCCCCAGACCCGATTGGGAAAAAGTGCGCCCTGTTTCAGTCGAACGGCACGAATAGCTCGTCTACGGGCCGCGCCTTGTCGGCCGGGATCAGACGTTGCTGCACGGCATAGCGCATCAGCGCCTCCAGCGACGGGCGATTGGCCTCCAACCCGTAAGGCAGGGGATCGCCACCAACTACCCTGGCCTGCGCGCGATACCGGTCGTCGATCTTTTCCCGGGCGGTTCCGTCCATCAGGGCGGCGACATGGCGGCGTTTGTTCTCGGAGAGCGCATCATACAGCGCGCGGGCAAGGCCGGGTCGCGCAGCCAACACGTCGTCCCGGATCACCAGAAGAGAGTGCATCGGATAGATGCCGGTGCGGCCGAACCACTCTGCTCCTCTGTCAATGGCATCATCAACCAACTCGCGGTAGGCCGCGGTTTCGGGCGCGTCACCGGCGCGGCCAAGGCCCGCGTGGCCATCATTTGCCGCCTTGTCGGCGCGGCTGAGAAACCCGCCCTGAATGGCGCCACTGGCCATCAGCGACGACAGCGACCTTGGCGGCGCGTGCTCGACGTTCGGGGGCAGGATCAGTTGCGTGACATGTTCCTCATCATAAACCACCCAGGTCACCCGGTCATTGTCCATGCCGAATTCGTTCATAAAGACGCCGCGCGTCCAGACCCCCGTGGTGCCGGAATAGGATCGGACGCCGGCCCTTTGCCCCTCCAGCCCTTTGGGCTCGGTGATCCCGGACTCTTCACGCACGACAAAGCCGCCGTGATGGAACCGGCGTTCAAAGAACACTGGCAGGGCGGTGTAGGGCGCATGGCCGATGCACTTGGCGATGAAATAGGTGGTCGGGGCCAGTTCGCAGACCGCGAATTCCTGCGCCCGGACCATGCGGCGAAAGGCATGGACCTGCGGCACCACCTCGATGAAATCGAGGTCGGCACCGTCCACCGGGATCAGGCCTGCCTTCAGGTCGGCGGTGTGACCATAGCTGCGCAAGGAAATCGTAATCGGGTTGGCCATTGCAGCCTCCGTTCGACGCGGGGAAAACCGGAAGTCAGGAGGCGACAGCTTCGCCCTGTGCCAGCGCCGGGTAGAGCGTCAGCGCCGTCTTGCCCAGCACCCAGTCTCGATCATCGTCCGACAGGGCGCGCAGGCCGTTGCGGGCCTTGGCCAGCAGTTCCGGCAGGGTGCCTTCGGAGGCCGGATAGTTCGACCCCCAGGCCAACCGGTTGGCGCCAAATTCCGCCACCAGCTTGGGAAACAGGGTTTCGGGGTCCAGCGACTGTTCAAAGTTACGCGTCGCGACCTTGAGATAGAGGTTGGGGTATTTCGCCAGATCCCACAGCGGCCTGGCGGCGTCATAATTGCCGCAATCGGTGAAATCGGTCTTGCCCAGATGGTCGAGGATAAAGGTCATCCCCGGGAACCTCTTCAGCACATTCTCAAGCTGGTCGAACTTGTCGACGGTCACGTTGGAGGCCATCGAGATGCCGTGTTCCGAAGCATATTCGTAGCAGGGAAAGATCCGTGGATCGTCGATGGCAAGCCAGGCATCCTTGATCGTGCTGCCGCGGGCGAAAATCCGCATGCCCGACAGACCCTTGTTGACCCAGTGCTGCATCCACTTCGGTCCGTCCGGTTCCAGAACGTTGACCGAGAACACGCCGGTAAAGCGGTCCTCATGCCCGACAATTGCATCCGCCACATAGTCGCAGGTAAAGCCATAGGTGGTCGAGGAATGAACGATGGCCGCCTTGTCCACGCCTGCGGCGTCCATGGCCGCTACCAGTTGGTCGAAGGTGATGCCGTGGTCCGCGGACCAGTCGGACCGTTTGCCGCCGATCGGCGTGATCGGATAACGGTCGGTGTCGGGCGAGACGATGTGCGGATGAATGTCTACGATTGTCACGGTCTGGACTCCTTGTTGGGGGGCTGCGCAGTTCAGTGTCCGCGCCGCTTCAGCTCGGCATCGAGGCGCGGGTAGACGGCACGCACGTTGTCCTCAAAGATCATCCGGCGTTTGGGCTCATCCAGCCAGGGCGAACCGTCGATATAGCGCCGGGTGTCGTCAAAGAAGTGCCCGGTGGTCGGGTCTATGCCTTTGACAGCCCCCACCATTTCCGAGGCGAACAGCACGTTCTTGACCGGGATCACCTCGGTCAGCAGCGACACGCCGGGCTGGTGATAGACGCAGGTGTCGAAAAACACGTTGTCGAGCAGAAGCTCCTCCAGCGGGGGCAGTTTGCGGTCCTGCGCCAGACCGCGATACCGGCCCCAGTGGTAGGGCACCGCACCGCCGCCATGCGGGATGACCAGCTTCAGCTCGGGGAAATCCTCGAACAGTTTCGATTCCAGCAGCTGCATGAAAACGGTGGTGTCAGCCGCAAGGTAATGCGCCCCGGTGCCGTGGAAATTGGGGTTGCAGGACGAGGCGACGTGGATCATCGCGGGCACGTTCAGATCGCAGAGTTTTTCGTAAAGCGGATACCAGTGGCGGTCGGTCATCGGCGGGTCGGTCCAGTAGGCTCCGGTCGGGTCCGGGTTCAGGTTGCAGCCGACAAAGCCGAGTTCGTTGATGCAGCGTTCCAGTTCCGGGATGCAGTTGGCCGGGGCAACGCCAGGTGACTGCGGCAACTGGCAGACCCCGATGAAGTTGTCGGGATAAAGCTGGCAGGCGCGGTGTATCAGGTCGTTGCACTGGCGCGACCAGTCCTCGGAGGTTTGCGCAGTACCGACGTGATGCGCCATCCGGCCCGCACCGGGAGAGAAAAGCGCAAGGTCGATGCCACGTTCGCGCTGTTTCTTCAGCTGTGCGCCTTCGAGCGACTCGCGGATCTCGTCATCGCTGATGCCGAGCGGGCCGTTCCAGGCAGGCGCACCCGGCTGCTTCAGGGCCGCCATCTGGGTGTCGCGCCAGTCGCGCAATGCCTTGGGCGCGGTGGTGTAATGTCCGTGGCAGTCGATAATCATCGAATGCTCTCCCTGTATCTGTGTGTATTCTGTGAATGGCGGGTCAGGCCCGAAGCACGCGGGCGGCGTCGGCAAACAGCTCTTCGGGTGCGTATTCGCGCCCTACCACGCCCTGCTGATAGGCGTATTTGCTGACCAGCCGCAGCGCTTCCCAGTTGCCATCAAAGCCGACCGGGAACGGGTAATTATCCTTGGTGCGCACCTTGACCATCATGTCATACATTCCGCGCACCACGTCCGGGCGGCTGTTGCACAGCTCTTTGGTGACGACGAACATGTGGTTGATCGGACGGCAGCCGTGCTCTTGTTCCCATTTCTCCGCATCGCCCGCGGGATCGGCGATCACGCGCTTCAATCGCGGATCGTCGGGCATGTTGCCCCCCAGCAGCCCGCCGTCCAGCTCGTTGTTCAAAAGCATCGGGATCAGGGTCTTGGGCCCGCCCTGCGCCCGCAGGCAGTTCGGCGGATCGGTGTGTTCGGCCAGATGCGCGTCTTCGTAGGTCACCCAGGTGACCTTGTCCAAATCGGTGCCGTAGTCGTTTTGCAGGATGCCGCGGACCCAGACTCCGGTGGTCTGAGAATAGGTGCGGACACCGAACTTGCGCCCCTCCATCGTGGTGGGCGTGATCTCGCCCGCGTCGGTGTTGTAAGCGACCGACTTGTGGTGAAAGTTTCCCGAAACCACCAGCGGCAGCAGGACGAACGGCTTGTCGTAGAATTTCGCCTGCAGGAAGGTGACGATGGCCAGTTCGCCGAAATCATGCGCGCCTTCGCGGACAAAGGCCTTGAACCGGGTGCTGGCAACCGCAGCGGGGTCAAAGGCGATGTCGAACAGCTCGGAAGCTGGCGGATGCGCCTTGAACTCCGTCGCCCAGGGCTTGTCCTCAAGCAGGAATCTCACGTTGAATTTCGCCGCAGCGGTGTTTGCCTTTGATGGGGCCATGTCCTTACCTCACTTTCATGTCCGGGCCGGGCGTCTGGACGCGCAGATCCCCGGTCGATGCCGCAATTCCGCCGGGCGGGGTTGCTGGTCTTTTCAAAAAGGCTATCCCGGGGCGCATGACAGCGGAAATTCCAACGCCGTCCTGCGCCATCGGTTTTGTGCCTTGGCGACTGAGTCTTCTGTGGTTCAAATCTCCTGAGTTCGCAGGAAACTCAGGAACTTGCATTGCAGGCGGGATTGCTCCCAGTGATCGCGAATGGTGACCCCGATATCGATTGGCGGGGCATCAATCTTGTAATCGAGAGCCACCAGATGATTGCCCAGCCGCCGGTCCAACCCAAGTTCGGATTCGGTCATCAGCGCCAGCCTTTCGCTCTCGCTCAGCATCACCAGAATGGTCAGCAGAGAATGGGTTTCGACGGCGTAACGCGGCAGGGGGCCGGGGCCGAATATATCTTCGAATACACGGCGTCGCTGCGCGCTGGGACGCGGCGCCACCCATTCCGCGCCAAGCAGGTCACGCCGCGTGATCCGCTGCTTTGCGGCCAGCGGATGGCCCCGACGCACCGCGACGACGTATTTTTCGCTGCGCAGCGGCAGTTCCCGCACGTCGTCGACCGGTGCCGGGTTCTTCAGCTGCCCGACAAGGAAATCGATGGATCCGCCGCGCAGCTTTGACAGGAGATCGCCGTAAGACCCGTGGTCGAGCCGCAGATTGACCTCTGGGTGAAGGCTGACAAATCGGTCAACCGCGACCGCGATATACTGGTTCCCGGCGAGCAGGAGTGAGCCCACCAACAGGCGTCCGCGCAACTCGCCCTTTTCGGCGTTGATCTCTTCCAGCGCCCATTCGAGTTCACGGATGGCAAGAAGCAGGTCGCTCGACAGCCGGGTTCCGGCCGGATTGATGACGACGCCCTGCGCGGTGGTAAAGAACAGCTGGCGACCAAGCTGCTTTTCCAACCCGCGTGCGGCGCGGTGCAGCGATGTCAGGGACACGCTGGCGTATCGGGCGGCCTGCGCAAAGGAGCCATGCTCGGACACGGCGGTCAGAGCGAGGATCTGCGCCCGGGTGATGCAGCGCGCGGCATTGGAAATGACCCTGGGGTCGTTGTTGCCATCGCGACGCGCCGTCTGCACGGCGTTTCTGATCGCCAAAAGGCACCGGTCGGTCCGCCGTTGCAGTATCCGCCCCATCTTGGTCAGGTAAGATCCCGTTGATGCCCGCTGAAAGAGTTCGACGCCGACCTCTTGTTCTAGGTTCTGCACAGCCTGTGTGACAGCAGATTGCGAGCGGCGCAGTTCGGCAGAGGCGCGCGATATACTGTCAAAGCGGGCGACCTCCGAAAAGGCCCGCAGCCGCGTCAAGCTGGGGAAAAACCCCGGCCCGTCACTGGCGCGGCCCATGATCTCGGGCCGCGCCAGGTCTGGATTGTCGATACTTTTCAACATCGCACCCTGATCCCTACATCGACGGGATCATGTCGGCGAGAACAGGAAACATCTCGCCCAGGAACGTCGACGGCCAACCGATGTGAAGGGTCCGTTCGAACACGATATAGATCAGCAGGGTCGTGATTGCCGCATAGGACAGTGTCAGCTTCCAGCGCTCGCGGCCTTCGATGCGCATGAAGGCGACGATCAGGATCGGCACGGTCGGTATCAGGCCGATGACGGACATCACCGCAAGAAAACCGATGAACCAGCCAAAGAAGATCCCGGCCCGAAGCATGATGCTGCCAAACCCGAGGGCGTGTTCGTTGCTGGATTCCAGGTCCATGTAGATGCCGTGCTTTGTGGCCGCCTTTGTGCCCCTCTCACCCGGCGCATGGCGCGAGAACATCAGGAACATCAGGCTCAGCCCAGAGGCCAGCAGCATCGTCGTGGCGACCACAGTGGGTCCGATCCGCGCCGTGAAGGCCCAGTCCTGCGCCGCGATCAGCATGTAGGTGGCGACCCCGATGACCGGAACATAGGCAAGATCCTCGACACGCAACCGCGGCTTGCCGCGCGGGATCAGGATCCCGAAGCCATCGTGAAGGACCGGCCGGATCAGCGGCCGCAGCACCGCGAGCAGCGCCATGCCCAGCAGCAGGATCACACCGGGACGCAGCAGCCAGGCCGCATCGTAGCGCATGATCGAGATGGCCATGTAGCGTTCGATCAGCACCCCCAGAACGAGACCGAGGATCAGGGGCGGACGCGGCCAGCGCAGCCGCTTCATCGCCCAGCCAATCACGCCAAAGATCAGCAGCGCGTATAGATCCCCCCAGCTGGACGAGCCCTGGAACGCGCCGACATAGACGATTGCCATGATCCCCGGCAGCACCAGCGTATAGCGCAGGGTCGAGATCCGCGCGAATTGCCCCGAAAGCAGAAAGCACAATCCCGCGCCAAAGATATTCGCCAGCGCGATGCTCCAGACCAGCGAATAGGTGACATCAACATTGGTCGACAGCATGGACGGCCCGGGGATCAACCCGTGGATCATCAGGGCGCTGAGCAGGATTGCCTGTCCGGCACTTCCGGGAACCCCGAAGGCGATGGTCGGGATGAGGCTTCCGCCCTCCTTGGAGTTGTTCGCGCTTTCCGGTGCGATCACCCCCCGCACATCACCCTTGCCAAAGGTTTCGGATGCACCTTTTTCGGATTGCAGCGCGTGCGCATAGGCGATCCAGTCCGTGACCGAACCGGTAATGCCCGGAATCGCGCCAAGGACAGCGCCGATGGCGCTGCAGCGAAGCACAAGATACCAATTCTTGACGGTGTCCTTGAAGCCTTCCAGCATGCCGTCGAGGGCTTTGAACTTAACCTTTTCGGCGAGTGCGCTGCGGGCAATGGCGAGATCGCAGAGTTCGGGCAGGGCGAATATCCCCAGGAGCACCGGCAGCATCGGCACGCCATCCCAGAGATACAGGATGGGTCCGGCCCAGCGGATCTGTCCCGACTGGTGGTCGGCGCCGATCATGCCCACCAGGATGCCAAAGCAAGCCGCCGCAATACCGCGCAGCGGGGCGCTCCCCGACAGGGTGGACACCATCGCGATGCCGAACACCGTCAGCGCCAGCAATTCCGGTGTCCCGATGGCCAGCACCAGCGGCCGAATGATCGGAATGGTCACAGCCAGGATCATCGCGCCGATGAGACCGCCGAACAGACTGGCAGAGAAGCCCGCAGAAAGCGCGCGACCGGCATCTCCCCTGCGGGTCATCGGCAACCCGTCGAGCACGGTTGCCTGCGACGCCGATGTCCCCGGCACCCCGAACAGCACCGCCGGAATGGTGTCCGAGGTCGAGGTCACGGCATGCATCCCGAGCAGCATCGCGAACGCGGAATAGGCATCGAGCGAGTATGTGAAGGGCACCAGAAGAGCGTATCCGGTCAACCCGCCAATCCCGGGAAGCAGCCCGATTGCCAGTCCGACAACCACGCCGATGACCAGATACATGACCCGGGCAGGTTCCAGCACCAGAAACAATGCGTCTCCTGCCGCGCCCAAGAGATGGGCAAACTCACCTTCCATATCTTCTCCTCCGTGTCCGCGGTGGCCCTCGTCTCCGCAGGGGTGGGAAACGGACCATCCGGACCTTGTTGACGGTTGTTCCCGGGTCCGGTCGCCCGGGTCCGGGAATAGGAAGGTCGTTGCTACCCGAGGTCGCGCAGCTGCGTCATGAGTGCGCCGATATCGCGATGCTCACAGTCGAGCACCGCCTCGCGCAGCGCCACGCGCTTTGCATCGCTCAGATGCGGGCGGACGACCTCGTCATATTTCTGGCAGACGGCGTCGGCATCCAGCCCGCGATCGGGATCAGAGTGACCGGGGTGAAACAGACATTCCTCGGCCACCTGACTGCCATCGTCAAAGGTAACCTCGATCCGGCTCGGCATACTGCCGGGTGCCCGTTCGGCCAGTCCCGGCTCGACCGAGAGCTCGGTCATTTCGATCAGACGCACCATATCGGGATTTTCCCAGCGTCGTTCGCGGAACTGGTCGTCGGTCATGGCCCCTTCGGCCATCGCCACCGCCGGCAGGAAGGTAAAGCTGTGGTCCGCCGCTTCACGGGTCATGGGATATCGGCGCGCCACCTCGCCCTGCTGTTTGCGGATCATCGGCAGGTCGGCCATCACCACATTGATGCGGGTGATCCGGTCCAGCCGGTCCTTGACCAGCGGATGCAGCTTGCGCGCGGCGGCCACGGTGGTCTGGGCCGTTCCGATGCAGGCATAGGGCTTGATCCCCGAGGTCATGATATAGGGCGCGTCGTCCAGCGGCGCCCAGAGGCTGTCCAGCCCCAGCGCCGGGTCGAACACCTGAAACAACCCGCCACGGTGGTCGAGCACCTCCAGCGGGCCGGTGATGCCGAGTCCGGCCAGCATTGCGCCCTGCACGCCGCTCTGGGCGATCAGCGAATTGGCAAGGTTCTTGGCCCCCGACAGCTTGCCCCAACGCACCACCGACGGCGTGGCGCAGCGGATCGCGCCCATCGCAAGGCCATTGGCCTGGGTTTCGGCATCGAATCCGGCCAGTCGTCCATAGATCGCGGCGGCGACAAGCCCCGAGACCGATGTGCCATCCCAAGCCGAGGTAAAGGGCATCAGCCGCCGGAGCCGGCCGAACAACTCATAGCCCATGGCAATGGCCGACAGTGTGGCCTCACCACGCGCGGCATGATGTTCCGCGGCGGCGAGCGCGGCCGGGATATTGTCCGAGCAATGCCCGGCGACCGACAGCTTGCCCTCCTTCAGGAAGAACTGCACATCGTTGAAATCGAGCGACCGCACCAGCGCACCATTCATCAGGACCGCCGACAGGATCGGTGCCTTTTCGGCGCGCCCGATGATCGAGCACATCGGCGTGCCACCAAGCATGTCCACCAGCGCCGCCACCCTGCGTGGCGTCGGCACCTCCAGCGCAGCGATGGCGCAGGCGACAGTGTCCAGAAGGATCAGTTTCGTTTGCTGCAGAACACGCGGGTCCGACCATGCCGGGTCCGGGGCAAGCGTCCATTCTGCAAGGCGGCGGATCACTTCTGATCCGTCGGCACTCTGCCGGTCTGTCTGTATATTCAAGTGTCCTCCCCGAGCGGAATCAAGGCCGAGATTCTGTGACCGGTTCCCGCTCATTTCTCATCACACCTTGGGTCCACGACCGAACTGCAGCAAATTACTAAACGCGGCTCAGCCATAGGATTTCCGACAAGCCGGTGGCCTGCGAGCCTGAACCATGGCACTCAGAGGCTCACAAAGCCCACGGCAAAGCAGATCTAACCGGTTGAAAACACTTATATGATTATCGCGCGCTTGCGTGCCGCACCTGAGGTGATGCGAAGATGCCCAACAGAAAACTGTTCTCTGCCCTCACCTTGGCGCGGCTGTCGCGGATGCCGGTGGTGACATGATAACGGCACAACTTGCGGCATGGATTGCGGGGACTGCAACGCGCGCCCTCCCGCCGGAGGTTGCCGCCCAGGGTCGGCTGAACCTGCTCGACACCGTTGCGGCGATGGTTTCGGGCACACGCCTTGTGCCGGGCAGACGCGCGCTCGACTATGCCCGCGCCGAGGCGGGACGACCCGAATGTTCGGTTCCGGGCACCGGATTGCTGACCGGACCTATGGACGCAGCCCTGGCCGGGGGGATGTGCGGGCACGCCGACGAGACCGACGATTCCCATGCCGACGCGCTGGTCCATCCCGGATGCGCCGTGGTTCCCGCCGCACTTGCAATGGCCGAGCGACATGACCGCGACCTGGGCGCACTTCTGAGCGCCGTCGTGACCGGCTACGAAGTTGGGTTGCGCATGTCCTTTGCGCTTGGAGCCTCGCGGATGGCGGACCATTACCATATGGCCTCGCAGTCCTGGGGCGGAACCTTTGGAGCCACCGCTGCCGCTGCGGTTCTGGCCGGGCTGGACGAAGCCAAGACCCATATGGCGCTGTCCTATGCAGTGCAGCACGCCGCCGGAAACCGATGCTGGATGCGCGATCCCGAGCACGTGCAGAAGGCCTTTGTCTTTGGTGGTCTGCCGGCCAGCTCAGGGGTGCGCGCGGTGCTGATGGCGGGGGCCGGTCTGACCGGTGTCGCGGACCCGATTGAGGGCACTCCCGGTCTCGCGGCGGCGTTTCGCGAGACATCGGACCCGGCCCGCGCAGTCGAAGGCCTGGGCGAGCATTGGGAAATCCGCCGAACCATCCTGAAGAAATGGAGCGTCGGCATGCCGATCCAGGCGGCACTCGACAGCCTGCAAAAGGCGGTGGCCGACGGTGGCTTGAGCGAAGCCGATATCGACCGGATCGAGGTGACACTGCCGGAACAGCGGGTCCGCGTGGTCGACTCGGCGATGCCCAATATCAACCTGCCGCACCTGCTGGCGCTGTTTCTGGTCGATGGCGGCGTGTCGTTCGACAGTATCCACGATCATGCCCGGATGTCTGATCCCGAGGTACGGCGGGTCGCGGCCAGGATCACGGTCACGCCACGACCCGGTGCCGGGCGGCGCGATCTGGCGCATCTTGCGGTCATCGCCAAAGGACGCCGCATGACCTACGCGCCCACCCATGTCCGCGGTCAGCCGCAGGATCCGATGACACGCGCAGAGGTCGCAGCCAAGGCTCTGGATCTGCTCTCTCCCGTGGTGGGGGCCGGGCGGGCGGCGGAACTGGTGAGAGCTCTTGACGGAAACGGCCCGGTGCGAACCCTGCGGGACCTCTGGTGCATCTGATGCCTCAGAGCCGGTGCCGCGGGCTTTGGTGTCACTGCAAAGGCCGCCAGCCAAAGACGGCCTCCGATGATGGAATCTCTGGCATCATTCTCTCGCCTGCCCCGTTCCGTGATCACGCCGCGACCCCCAGACCGGGATCGGGGCGCCAATCTGATCGGTCGGCCCGCGAAAATGATGTGGCGTCACCGGGTCGGTGGCATAGGTTCGGCGCAGGCAACGCGCGTACAGCACGGCGGACGGCTTCTTGCCGCCGCCGGATCGCAGGAACAATGAGGCCCCCATGACAAAGTCCGACCCTGGGCGCATCGAGGATCCGAGATTTCTCACCGGGACGGGGCAGTTTGCCGACGACATCCGGATCGACGGGGCGCTGCATGCCATGTTCCTCCGCTCGGACAGGGCAGCGGGTCGCCTGATTGCGTTCGATGTGACAGACGCCAGGTCGGTGCCGGGTGTGATTGCCGTCCTGACCGCTGCCGATCTGGCGCAGGACGGGATAACGGCGCTTTTGCCGGACACCGACCCGCCGCGCCACGATGGCCTTGCAGGGGTGCGATCATCAAGACCATTCCTGTGTGATGATCGCATCCGCATGGTGGGCGAGGCGCTGGCTATGGTCGTGGGGGACTCTTTGGCGGCCTGTCGCGCAGGGCTCGAGGCACTGGAGCCGGAGATTGCCGAGGAGACTGCCGTGGTCACCACCGTGCAGGCGCTGGCCCCGCAAGCTCCGCGCATCTGGCCGGGGGCTGTGGAGAATATCGCGTTCCTGCGGCGCTTTGGCGACCGGGACGCGGCGGCGCGGGCCATCGACGCGGCGGCGCACGTCACCAGACTGGAGATGAATGTCAGCCGGGTGAGCGCCGCACCGCTGGAGCCGCGCGCTGCGCTGGCGCTGCCGGTCGGCGCAGGCTTGGAGCTGATCACCGGGACCCAGAAACCGGCCTTGGTCCGTGCCCGCCTTGCAGAAGCGCTGCGGCTCGATCCGGCGCTGGTGCGGGTGCGCGTACCCGACATGGGCGGATCATTCGGGATGAAGGCCGGATTGCTGTGCGAGGATCTGCTGGTCGCCTGGGCGGCGCTGCGGTTGCAACGTCCGGTGCGCTGGACGGCGGACCGGGCAGAGTCGTTCCTGAGCGACGAACAGGCGCGCGACGTCCGGATCACGGCAGAGCTGGCGCTGGACAAGGATCACCGCTTTGCCGCGCTGCGGGCGCGATTGACGGTCAACATTGGCGCCTATTTTTCAGGCAAGTCCCTGGGCATGATCCGGAATATTGGCGGAATCGCAGGCGTCTACCAGACCCCCGCCTTTGACGTCGAGGTCGCGGGCATGTTCAGCCACACCTGCCCTATCGCGCCCTACCGTGGCAACGGTCGCCCCGAGGCGACCTATGCCATCGAACGGCTGGTGGACACCGCAGCGCGGGAATTGGGGCTGGATCCGGTCGCGCTGCGGCAGAAAAATCTGGTCCGGGGCGATCAGATGCCCTGGGACACGGCGTTTGGCGGCACCTATGATTGCGGTGATTTCGCCGCGACCCTCGACCGGGCGACGGTACTGGCCGACTGGCCGGGCTTTGCCGCGCGGCGCCGCGAGTCCGAAGCGCGGGGCCAGTTGAGAGGCATCGGTGTCGCAATGCCGATCGAGACGGCCGGCGGCCCTGCGAAGCGGCCGCGCCCCGATCGCGCCCTGGTCACGCTGCGGATCGACGGTCAGGTCGAGATCGCCACCGGCGCGGTGTCAAGCGGACAGGGATATGAGACCGCGATGCCGCGCATGGTGGCAAAGGTGCTTGGGATCCCGCCCGAGGCCCTCGGCTATTCCCAGGGCGACACCGCGACAGTGCCGGACGGGCGGGGCACGGGCGGTTCCGGTGGGGCGGCGGTCAGCGTGTCCGCGATGTTCCAAGCTGCGGGCCTTGCGCGTACCAGGGCACTGGAACTGGCAGCACGGCTGCTGAAGGCTGCGCCAGACGAGGTCGCCCTGTCTGACGGCCTGTTCCGCCACGCCGGATCGAACCGGACTGTCAGCCTGGGCGATGTGGCCGCTGCCGCCGACCCGGTCCGGGGTCTGCGGATCGACCACAGTTTCAGGCCGCCGGGCGCCACCTACCCCAACGGCTGCCATATCGCCGAGGTCGAGATCGACCCGGAGACCGGCACCGTCACGCCGGTTGCCTATACGTCGGTCGAGGATGTCGGCACGGTTCTGAATCAGGCACTGGTCGACGGCCAGCTGCATGGCGGTATCGTGCAGGGGATGGGGCAGGCACTGGTCGAGCGGTTGGTCCATGACGAGACCGGCCAGCTTCTGACCGCCAGCTTCATGGACTATGCGATGCCACGCGCCGCAGATGTGCCCGGATTGACCCTCGACAGCCTGCCGGTGCCGACGGCGCTGAACCCGCTGGGTGCCAAGGGCGTGGGCGAAGCCGGCACGGTGGGCGCGCTGGTCGCCGTGATGAATGCTGTCAACGATGCGCTGGCCGGGGCCGGAGCCGGACCGCTGGATACGCCGGCAACGTCCCACCGGGTCTGGGCCGCGCTCGATGCGGCAGGACGGACATGACCGCCGGGCGGTCGCGGTGATGGGCGCGCCGGCCTGTTGGGTCCATGTCCCGGGCAGGACATCCTTTTACCCCAAGCCGGAAGAGTGGGCGCGGATTGTCAGGGCCCTCGGACCACGTTGGGTCCGCGTGGACGGTGCTCGGGGGCACGCCGCCGCTTACTCACGGCTGGATCACGTCCCCGGTCTGTCTGCATGGTGGACCGGGGCGCTGGCATGGGACTTGTACTCACCAAGGCACTGTAGCAAAAGTTTCGGCGGGCAGTTCCCGCGTTGAAGCGCCCTCAGTTGAAAGGGAGGACCTTGCAACCGCCATGACGGATCCCGACCGCGAAAAACTTCAGGTCTTCTTGCCGAGCCTTACACAGTTGCGTGCGTTCTACGAAGTCGCGCGGCTGACCAGTATCTCGGGGGCCGCGGACTATCTGCGGCGATCACAATCGGCGGTCACGCAGTCGGTTCAGAAACTCGAGAGCGAGCTGGGTGTGACGCTGTTCGATCGCACCAGCGCGGGTTCCTACCTGACCGATATGGGCCGCATCCTCGAAAGCAGGATCGACCGTTGCTTTGACCGGATCCGGTCTGCGGTCGAGGCGCTTCTGATCGAGAACGGCGACGACCCGGCCCCTGCCGACGCAATGGCCCGGCGGATCACCCGCGCGCAGATCCTCGCCCTGACGGCAGTGCATGAGCACGGCTCTTTCGCTTTGGCCGCGCGGCATGTGCAAGTCTCGCTGACGTCGCTGCACCGCTCGGCCCGGACGCTGGAAAAGCAGCTTGGCCGCGAATTGCTGGTCAATTCGGCGCAGGGGGTCACGACCAACAGTGTCGGCGGGAAGCTGTCGAACCAGTTGCTGCTGGCGATCCGCGAACTGGAGTGGGCAGCCGAGGAAATACGCTCGCAGCAGGGCATCTATCGCGGCCGCATCGCGGTGGGCACACTGCTGCTGGCCGGAAACCCCTTTGTTGCGGTGCGGCTGGATGATTTCGTGACCCGCCATCCCGGCGTTCTGGTGCAGCTGATCCACGGATCATACGACGAATTGCTGGCCAAGCTGCGCGGCGGTTCGATTGATTTCCTGGTCGGACTGTTGAAAAATCCGCCACCGACCGACGATGTCGCCGAAGAAGGGCTGGCCAAGGATCCGTATGTGATCTGCGTGCGAAACGGTCATCCGCTGGTTGCGCGCGGGTCGGTGCGGGTCGAGGATCTGCGCGCTGCCGAATGGATCTCGCCCCGGCCCAGTTCGCTGCGGCGCGGCACCTACGAAGAGATATTCTCGGGCGGCCCACTGCCTGAATCGGGCGTCGAGACACATTCCTTGCTGACGCTTCTGGTGCTGTTGGAACGCAGTGACCGAATGGCGCTGATGACCCGGTCCGAACTGGCGCTGAACCGGCGTCTTGGCGGCCAACTGACCGAGCTGGGGTTTGCCGTGGATGCCGTGCCCCCGGAGATCGGCATCACCACGCGGGCCAACTGGAAGCCGCCATTGTTGCAGCGCAGTTTTCTGGCGGCCCTGCGCGCTACTCCGGCCGATGAAGGTTTGCCTTCGGAACCGTGATCGCGACCGCTGCGGTCCGGCATTCTAAAAATATGATGGATGCGAACCCTAATGGGATTTGATCGTGGCGGTTGTCGCGGTCATCTCTGATGGGCCGGGTGTCACCAAAGCCCAGGCCGGGTGATGGCGCATCGCTTCGGCACCGTGCCGTCCTTCCGGGACCGATCACGGCAGGGCAATGACGGGATGAGGGCGCAGGACAGCAACATGGAGAACAACACGTGACAATCGTCGACATTCACCCGCACATCGTCTCGCCCGATACAGATCATTACCCGATCACGCCTATTGGCGGAAAACGATCGGACTGGTCTGACAAGCACTCGGTCGATCTGGAAACCATGATCGCCGCCATGGACGCGGCCGGGGTGGACAAGGCCGCAGTTGTGCATTCCTCGACCACCTATGGCTTTAACTGCGAATACGTCGCGGATTCGATTGCAAGATATCCGGATCGGCTGACCGGCGTGTTCTCGATTGATGTGCTTGCTCCGGATGCCGTCGAAAAGATGAAAAAATGGGTCGGCCTGAACATGACCGGGATGCGGATCTTTTCGCGTGGTTCGACGCTGAAGGGCGCGGTTCTGGCCATCGACGATCCGGCCATCGGGCCTTGTTATGACTTTGCGGCAGAGATCGCCATGCCGGTCGTGTCGAACGTCACCATCGACAAGTTCAGCCAGCTTGAAAACGTGCTGAAGCAGTTCCCCGATACGATCCATGTCGTCGATCACCTCGGCAGTGCCGACTTTTCCGAAGGGTTCGACGCGGCAAAGGCGCTGTTCGATCTGGCGAAATATCCAAACCTGTATCTCAAGGTCTCGTCGCGCAACTTCACCAAGGCCCGCGATCAGGGCAATGCCGACAGCGTCTTTCCGAAACTGGTGTCGGAATTCGGCGCCGACAGGATGGCCTGGGCGTCGAACTATCCCGCAAACACCGGGACACTTGGCGACTTGCTCGATCTTGCGCGCGGCTGCTTGCAGGCGGTTTCCAAGAACGACCAGGTTCAAATCCTGGGCGGGACCGCACAAAAGCTGTATCCGGTTCTGGCCGACAATCAGTCCGTCACGGCCTGAGACAGGCACCAAGGCACGGCAGTTCCGCACTCCTGCGCAGTCGACAAAGTCAAAGTTGATTGAGGGAGACGGCTTATGCCGGAGATCTTGAGCATATCGGTCGCCGAAAGCCCGATGGAGGCTTTCCTATATCGACCGCCAGGCGCGGGCCCGCACCCGGCGGCTGTGTAGTGCCAGCATATTCCCGGCGCTCATGCGTGGATCGAGACGGACGTCTTCATCATGGCGACGGCAGAGCGCTACGCTGCCGCAGGCTATGTTGTGGTGGTGCGTTTCATCTTTCGCTGGTGGCCCAAGACGGAAGGCATCGAGGGCACGCGCGACGGATTTCGCGACGACTGGACCGAAAGCGATCTTCAGGCCACGGTCGACCTTCCGGAACGCAGCGAAGGGGTCGATCCGGCTCGGATTGCGATCGTCGGGCATTGTTGGGGGGACGTGTCGCCTGGATGGGCGCCGCGACCGACGACCGATACGCGGCCTGTGTTGTCTTTTGCGGCGGTCGGATCCGGCTGTGGCCGGACAGCCGCCCGGCCATCGACCGCGCAGCCAATATCCGCTGCCCGGTCGCGGGGGACTTCGGGATGTTCACTCCCGGCCTCTGGTGGATCGGGTCGAGGATGAACCGGTCTGACTCTGCAGTCCGGAATTTGCAGATGTACCCGCAGGGGATGAGGCCGCCGATGGTCTTGGGCCTGCGGGCGAAGTTGCAGGCTGCCGTGAAGTCGGCGAGGTGCATGCGCAGCTGATCGTTGCTGTCGTACTGGTAGCGCTTTGGCCGAGTATAAATGGTGTTCCGGTTCTGGGGCTGCTCGGAGAACTGGATGCCGCTATCTGTGAGAGTGGTGTGGAGTTCGTAAGGCACGGCTTCGCGCAAGTGCTGCAGGAACTCCCAGGCCGTGCGCCGGCCAGCCTTTTCAACGAGTTGGGTCACAGTGAACTTGTTGGTAGGCGCGGTATGCCGTGCCATTGCAGCCACCGATGAAGCGCCGAGCGCGACAGATGTGGGATCGACGGCTGCAAGGCGTAGAGGCAGTCATCGAGCGGCAGCAGCGTATGGCGTCGGAATGCCACGATGCTGCTTCCTCGGCCTCGGTCAGAACCGATTAGCGCGGCTCTCTCGGCCCGGTTGTCAAATCTTCGACCGTTGACCGCTTCCGCCACTTTGCAACGGTCCTGGGATTGATGCCCAGCTCCCGGCTCAGCGCCGCGGTCGCAGCTTGCCCCTCTCGGGATCATGCTTCGCATAACCTTGCCGGGAAATGGTTCGCTGCAATGCTCTGACGGCGTGCGTGCCCTCTCGGCAGATTTGCCGTGCAAATCGCCTGCCCGGTAACAGTACGTGGCGCTGCCGTGCCGAACTTGTCCCAATAATGCCTCCTTCCATTCCCGAGAAAGGATCGGCACCATCAAGCCGTGGGATCAAACACCTGGTCGCCCACTTCCTGCGCGGTGCCTTTGGGAAAGAGGTAAAAGTAGCTGTACTGAAACGCCACGTCGTATCCCTGCTCGGCAATCGTCGGCGCGTCAGGCAGTGCCGCGGTGCGGGCCTCGGACAGGCTGCCCAGGCCGCGCAGCTCTCTGTTGTCAAAATAGGGTTTCACCTGGCCAAGCGGGTTTTGCGAAACATCGACGTTTCCACCCAGAACAGCCGCGAGCCGGTCGGCGGAACCGCCGACATCGACAAAGTTGAACCCTGCACCCGTGTTGTTCAGCAGGGCGCCGACAAGATAGGTGGTGGCACCCGTATTGGGTGTGAGGCCAAATGCACCCGGATCCTCCTTGGTGGCGTCGATCAGGTCGCTCATGCTCTGCCAGGGAGCATCGGCCTTGACGACGAGAATGCCGCCCGGCTCCCGGCCTGAAATGCCTGCAAGTTCAACATCGCGCCAAGAAAAGCGTCAGGCCCGAGGCGGTGTTCACCATCATCGCGGTGTGGAACAGCAACACGGTCTGACCATCCGCAGCGGCTTCCTTTGCCTGTCGGGCGCCGATCGATCCCCCCGGCGCCAGTGACATTGATCACCGGCATGGCAACACCAAGGAACGGTTCAAGGCACTTTGGCTGCACCCGGGCGTGAAAGTCGGTGTGGCCGCCCGCGCCGTAGGGCACGACGATCTGGATGGGTCCGCTGGGCCACTGGTCCTGCGCCGTCGCGCTGCCAGGCACTGTCACTGTACAAGCGGCGGCAATGCCGAAAACCGTGCTGAAAATACCTTGGATGATGCGAGTGTCCTCCCCAAACCTGGGCGATGGCAGGTCACGCTCTGTGACCTTGGCCACCGGTAGTTGGCCCCACCGATACGGTCCAATGTTACAGAGGGATTGACCGATACCTTTCCTGTAACGAACCGGCGCGATGGAGGCCCCTGACATTGCCGTCCTGCATGGGCGCCAGCTTGCCGGGACCAAACCAAAAATCGAAGGCGCTATTCGGAAGAAACTTGATTGATGCGGCCGACACACCATATCACGTGGGCGCATCTGCGCGATCAACCGGTGACCGGGCCCCTCTGGCGGAAGTGGCGGCGCTTTCGCGATGTCGGCACCTGAATCTTCCAGCCGCCTGGAACAAACAGAACATGGTACAAGGGACACTCCTCCGTACGGAGGCAAATCGCAGGGATGCGACCGGTCGCAGCATGCTGTCTTACTTCAAATGGGCCTTTATCGTCACCGGACTGGGTATTCTGCTCGGAGCCTGGCTGGGCTGGGTGACCACCGGCACCCTGGCAGGCACACTGGCAATTGTTTTCATCTGTGCCGTGCTCGCAGTGCTTGAAATCTCGTTGTCGTTCGACAACGCCATCGTCAATGCAAACAAGCTGAAGCGGATGCGGCCGGAATGGCAGCGGCGGTTTCTGACCTGGGGCATTCTCATCGCCGTTTTCGGGATGCGGATCGTCTTTCCGCTGCTGATCGTTGTCATCGCCGCCAACATCGGCCCCTGGCAGGCGGTGATGCTCGCCGCGGCCCGGCCCGAGGAATACGCCCGGATCACGTACGAGGCCCAACTGCCCATTGCGGCCTTTGGCGGCGCCTTCCTGATGATGGTCGGGCTCAGCTTCTTTTTCGATCATGAAAAAGACGTGCACTGGATCCAGTGGCTCGAGCGGGGCGTGGCGAAATACGCCACCATTCGCGGCATCGAAGTCGCCTTTGTCCTGCTTGTGACCATGGGCTTCTCGAGGTTGCTGGAAGGGCCAGATGTGCAGGTATTCTTTTCCGCCGCCGTCTGGGGGTTGCTGACCTTCCTGCTGGTCGAGGTCATCGGCGGCTTGCTCGACAGCGCTCAATCCACGCTGGGGACGGCGGCGAAGGGCGGGGTCGGCGCATTCCTCTATCTCGAGGTGCTGGATGCTTCCTTCAGCTTTGACGGCGTGATCGGCGCCTTCGCGCTCAGCCAGAACCTCTTCGTGATCGCGATCGGCCTCGGGATCGGTGCGATGTATGTGCGCTCGATGACCATCATGCTGGTCGAGAAAGGCACGCTCGTCCAGTATCGTTTCCTCGAACACGGCGCCTTCTACGCCATCATTGCCCTTTCCATCGTGATGTTCGCACAGTCCGTCATCCACGTACCCGAAGTTGTCACCGGCCTCGGAGGCGCGGCACTGATCGGTGTGTCGCTCTGGTCGTCAAGGCGCTGGAACAGGTCGAACGGTGTCGCACCCCAGCAGTGATGGATACCAAGGCAATAAATGGCGACTGCATGTCTGACAGACCCAACTGAGACTTTGCCCTGCCCCCCGCTGGTCCCTCGTTCATAACGAGGGTCAGCGGGTTGGTGCTCTGCTCCCGGCCCCGTCGGTTCCGCGCCGAACCGGCAAAAACGCGGGGATCAATCGCCATTGGCCACAATCCCCGCATCCTGCAACTGTTCGAGATCCGGCAGATCGTGCAGGCTCTCCAATCCAAAGGCCACTAGGAACTGCTCGGTGGTGACGAAGGTGTAGGGCGCGCCGCGCCGGGGGCTGCGTGGACCCGGGGCAATGAGGTTGCCGGCGTGCAGCCGCCCGATCAGGTCGCGGCTGATCGGCTTGCCGAAGATGTCCCTGAGCCCGTCGCGGGTGATCGGCTGGTGGTAGGCCACGGCGGCCAGCACAGCGACGTCGAACTTTCTCAGGTCCGGCATCGCGTCCCGGACATCCGCCGCGGCGCGGATCGCAGGGGCATAGGCGGACCGGGTGCGCAACATCCAGCCCCCCGTCACCTTGGCAATCTCGAAAGAACGGCCCTCAAGATCGGCGGAAAGCTCGGCGACCAGCAAGTCGACAGAAGCCCCCTGCCCCACCACACGCGCCAGGTCTTCGCCCGGCACCGGCTTGGAAGACGCAAACAGCACTGCCTCGATCCGCCGCATCCATTCGCGCCAACGCAGCGGCGGCGGCAGGTCGGCAAGCTCGCGGTCCAGTTGCGGCTCGGAGCGGTTTTGCGCCTTTGGATTTGGCCGCCCGCCCGAGCTTCGGGCCCGTTTCCCACTTTCGCTGTCCATGCTCATGCCGACACTCCGTAAAGCCTGAAGCTGTCACGCCCGGTCAGCTCGCGCACCGCGCCCAGATCGACAAGCCTGTCGCAGAGCCGCCGCGCCGCCCGATCCGGCAGGGGAAGTGCCGAGGGTGCCACCGCATCGCGGGTCAGGAACATCTCGACCGCCTCCCCTGCCCCCTTGGCCCGCAGTTTCGGGGCGACAGCCTTCAGGTGCGCCGCGCGCCGCGCCAGATCTGCCGCAAGCCGCACCGCTTCGAGGGCCGAGGCCGCCAGCGCACGATGACAGGCCAGCCGCAGATCGTCGCCGCGCTTGCGCAGGTCGGTGCGCTTCAGGCCAGCGGCCAGAAGCGGCACCACGTGATCCCAGCCAAGTGCCTGGGCCAAGGCGGAATCCGCGAGGATCAGTGCCGACGCCTCCGCGCGCGGCACCTGCACCAGAACCGCCTCCAGAACCTTCGCGGCGCGGGTCGTCGGCGCGCCCTCCCCCGCGTCGATCCAGCCCGCGATGCTCACCGCATCCAGGTGGGGCAGCGCCCGGTGCAGCGCCGCAACCGAGATCGGTCGCTCCACCGCATGACGCCAGGCCAGGCAGGTTTCGCCAGCCGGACCGGGCAGATCGCCGGGACGCAAAAGATGTACCGCATCGCGCAGATCCGCCGCCCTTTCGGGACGCCCCGAGACGACGACACAGGCCTCCGCGGCGGCCAGGCTCAGCCTGTCGCGCAACAGGGCCCGGGGCACCTCTTCCCGCTCCAGTGCCAAATGCAGATGGGACAGCGCCGCGCCCGACAAAAACGCCACATCTTCAAGGGTTTCCGCACGGCCAGTGGTGACCCAGGAAGGAGCCCGGGGTATGATCTCGGACTCGGTGCTGAAGGTGGCAGTGGCATATGTCATGCCACAAGACTATCCGATAGCGGCGCTTATTACCACAATATATTGCTCAAACCGCCCCGCCTTGCCGGTTCTCGACGTGTTCAATACGTGTGCCTGAACAGACTGATCGGGACAGATTGCAGTTCAGTCTCGAAATCAGCGAAATTGCGGGGGAAATAACGGCTCAGCGGACGCAAGTTCGACGGCCCGCCCCTCTGATACGAGCGAGGCTGTGCCGGTCGACGAGGCAGGTCAGGGTAAAAGCGACGCCCGCGCCGCAACCTACGCCAACACGCTGATGGCCGGTGCGAAGGATTCAGAGCGTTCTGCGCGGTGGTGCCGGATGAAGGGCGTCGAGCGGCACTCCGAGATGCTCGGGCTTTACATCGCGGATCCGGCATCTCGCTAAGACACCCCACCTGCCCGATCGGTCAGTGCAATTGGGCGCCGCTGGTCAGGTCTTTCGCGGAACGTCCTGCAACATCGCTTGGTGCTTGATCGCACGATCCGACACATCGCACCCGTGTCGGCGGCCATTCAGCGGAAGCATGCGCGCCAGCCGGAGCAGAATAAAGCGATCCTGGGCGAGGTCATCTTCGCGATGATCTCCACCCTGCCCTTCGATCTGTGTGGATTGCAGCTGCAGGTTTGTGCGCGAAAACAACCGGGCTTTCATAGCGTAAAGGTCTGCCTTGAACGCTGTTCCGGGGCACAGGCCTGGGTCGACGCGTGAGGTCCTGCTTCTTGCAGTGCGGCGCTGCAGTCAGGATGGCTATTGCGACGACGCCGATGTCAAAGGCCATTTCCGCAGCGATCAGCACATCCTGAAGTCTTGCAGTTGGTCCAAAGCTCGCGAGGATTGCACAAGCGGTGCGCCGTTGGCGTGCGGCCCGGGTTTGCGCAGAACGAGCCTGGGATAGCTCCACCGATCAAGGATACTGTGAGCGGCAGGTGATGTGAGCCAACTCACGTCTGGTGCGCTTGTCCCCTGGAATGGCAAAACCCGCAGACCCGACGGGCGTAACCAACCACTTTGTCATTCAGTCCAACGTGGTGAGAGCCTGCCCCGAATGGCGTTCACAAATTCAATGGGTATCACTCCCCTGCGTCCCGTCATGTTTTGCATCGGGTGGAAGGCCGCATCGCGCTTTTCAGCGTGGGAACGTAGCCAATGTGGTTTCTTGTCAGCACTTCATTCAAACGAGCTTCTGGCAGCACGGAAGTCTGTTGCCAACCGGGCAGGGTAGGGCGGGACCCAATACGCTGAGCATGCGACTCTGAAGCGGTATCCCCACACTGGTTGGCGTTCATGGGTGAGGCGGCCCGGGAGCATCGTGGATAATGGGGCTGACCCAAACATCCGATCAGAAATGCAAGCATTCGATGTCCACCGCGGTGGACATTAGGAAGCGATGCCTTCTGCGCTTGCCAGCCTTTTCAGCAAGAGCGACGGGTTGAACTGGTGTACGCGTCTGCCAAGTGTGAGGCTGTGGAAGTATGCGCCAAAGTTTCGAATACGCTGGCCGAGTTGAAGGAGTATGAAGATCGCACAAGACGCCTTTTGCGAACCGACCGTTTTCGCGGCCTTTTCGAATGTTGTGATGTGAATGCCCATCATCGGAGCCAATGTCCGGGCGTGATCTTCTACGTCTTTCCAGGTTCCAAGCCTGTTCGTCGAGAATGCGGTTGCCTGGTCGCAGACCGTGGTCAATGTCCGGACGTCCGGCGTGTCGGGGGTTGGCCTTTCTTCTAAATCTTTATCTTCTTTTTCTGAACTAGATTGATGCCGGACATTTTGTCCGTCGTTGGCGGGCAAACTGATTGCTTTCGGGGCGTCCACCGCGGTGGACATGAGGGCACATTCAGCCTCCGCGCTGGCGAGCAAGGCGCGATACTCAGCCTCAGACAGCTTCCGTCTGAGGGCTTTCCTGGCCTCTGGTACAAAAGTGCTTTCCGGCGAGACTTCCTCAAGGTGGGCGAGGCTGGTCAGAATCTGCTTGCGCAGGAAAATGCAGTCACGGCGTCTGTTCTCGAGCTCTTGGGCGATTGCCATCAGTTCGCTCGCACGTTCGATCAATGGTGAAAGAGACAGCCCGTAGCTGATGCTTTGGCCGTCGGATGAGCGGACGCGATAGCGTTTGCGGTTCGGACTGTCATGGCGGGTCATGAAGCCAAGGTCGAGAAAACGATCAATGTGCCTGCGCAGGGTTCTTTCATCGATGCCGCCGACACGGCGGCAGATCTCGAAGTTGGATGCAAATACCGTCTCGCCGTGACCTGGCTTGAGAAAGCTGATCATGGCCTGAAGCGTTTGCATATGGCCGGACCGCAACCCGAACTGGGTGTGCGAGTCCCTGAGAGCCCTGAAGATGGCCCAGATGTCGGTTCCAGCAGTCAAAGCTGTATCGTCAGCGGCCGGGCAGGCCGCATTGCGTCTGGTCGTCAGTTTGGTGAATGTCATGGTTTCATGAACGAGGGCTGCCTTGCCCACAACTTCCCCGTCTCTTCCCGCAACGTTGCGCGTGAAAAGGCCATAAAAAGATGTCCACCGAATCGGTGACTCTTGACGTCTATGCTGGAGGTTGCTACATCATAGGTGCAAAACTGATGATGAGGGCTCTCCGGGGGAAACTTTGGGGGGCTCTTTTCTTTCTGGCCTTCGCTGCTCTCCTCTGCTCGTGTTTCTTGTTATGGCCGGGTTCAGGACCCAGAGCCGCTTTCATCCTGCCATTGAGCAAAGACCTGGCGAAGCATGGCCTCGGCGTGCTCTTCGACCCACTGACTGAATTCCGGGTTGCTCTTGCGCGTGATCTTGATGGCAACCGAGCGCCCATCACTGGCAAGCGTGGCGAGCGGCGCACCGCTTGCGTCTCTGACAACAGTGGGCTGAGCCGGAGCCGTACGCTTGACCGCGCCGCGTGCCTTGCTGGAGGCCGCATCAAAGACGGCCTGAAACTTCTCGGGGCTGGGCGTGTCGTCTTTCACGCGCGAAAGTATCTCTCGTGCGACGTCCACCAGAGGCGCCTTCTCGGACAGCGCGGCCAGATCCCCCCATTGGCGTCGCCCGATGCCATGTGCAGGCCCGATGAGCCGGATGAGCTCGTATGGCAGCTGGTCGATCACCACGCGGTGATTCGACACGCCTTGACGTGTCAGGCCCAAAGCGTCCTGAATGACGCCCGGTTTATAGCCGGCTTCCTGCATCTCTTTGATGAAAAGAGACTTTTCGATGAAAGAGGGGTCAAGCCGCAGGTTGTTTTCCTGGCCTTGCGCGATCAGAGAGGCGTCGTCGTCCAGTGTGCGCACAATCGCTTTGACGGTACCGCCGACCTTTCGGATCGCGGCGAGCCGACGGCGGCCGTACACCACACGATACCGCTCGGGCTTGTCTGAAGGGCGGACCATGATCGGCACTTGCTGGCCGTGTTTGCGGATGCTCTCGGCCAGTTCGTCGATGCTGTGGTCTTCCAGCGCCAGGCGGTCGCGCAGGCCGTCCATGTCGATCCGGTCAGGGTCGATGTCGCGGATCGAATTGGCCGTGATCTCGCGCAGGGAATCCCGCAATCCGCCGACAGAGCCGGGAAGCTTGCCGGATTTCGCCGGGGCAGGGGGGGCGGCCGGGGAATCGGCGGCCACTTTCGGGGTCTGGTTGAATATGTTGCGGGCCATCAGCGACGCCCCCATGCCAGCTGGATCGTCTGTTCCAATTCGTCCGCAACGCTGTTCACGCTCGTCAATGCCCGGTCAAGCGTCTTGCGGATGAGCTGATTGGGATCGACCTCGTAAATGGTCTGTTGCGTCATGCCGGCATCAGAGATGGCGGTGGATTTCAGCATCGGTTCCGTCATCACCTGCCCTGCGAGAATGGAGCGGAGATATCCGGCCATCTGTGTCTGCGGACCGTCGGACGGTTCATACCGCGTGACCAGAAACTTGACAAAATCCCAGGTGACGCGTCGCCCGATGGCCTCTTCAACAGCTTTAATCGTCTCGGAGGCGAGCTTGAGGAACTGGCTCATTGACGCGATGTCGAGCATGCCGGGAACAACCGTGACCAGCAGGCCGGTCGATGCCGACAGCGCGGTCAGGGTCAAAAAGCCCAATTGCGGCGGACAGTCGATCAGAACGATGTCATAGTCGGCATCGACCTCTTCCAGAGCCAGGGCCAGACGTTCGGCAAAGATCGGCTGCGCCCTGCGCGATAGCGCATTCGCGGTCTCGGTTTCGTACTCCGACAGCATCAACCCGGCCGGAACCATGTCGAGCTTGTGAAAGTAGGTCTTCTGGATGACGGCCGAGAGCGGAACCTGGTCGTCGTACCGCAAGGCATCGTAAATGGTGCCGCCGTCCGCGAACTCCAATTCGGGACGGAAGCCGAAGAACGTGGTCAGACTGGCCTGCGGGTCGAGATCAAGGACGAGAACCCGATACCCACGCAACGCAAAACGCTGCGCCAGGTGGATTGTCGCCGTTGTCTTGGATGAGCCACCCTTGAAATTGACGACGGAGATCACCTGGAGACGATCACCGTCCCGGCGGCCGGGACGGTAGGCGTCGGCATTCTTTCCGGTGCGACCCAGGATGTCGCGCAACGTATCGACTTCTTCGGCGCTGTAGAACCTGTGGCCGCGGTTGTCGGTATGAACCTCGGGGAAGCTCCCGTCTTTGTGGCGATTGCGCAGGTTTGACGTACTGACCCGCAGCACGCTCGCGACCTCGGTCGAACTGAATCGCCTGAGCGATTTGCGCTCTTCAGGCTCGAAGGCAATTTTCATCTGCCGATCGAGCGACGCCGCCAGGTTGTCGGCAAAGTCTCCGATGTCCGAAGAACCTATTCCTTGCGCAATTCCAGCGTTAGGGTCATCCATCTACTGCCGCCTCTCGTGGCCTTTTCAAAGGCTCTTTGCATTTTGACGATCAAAAGCCCACCTGACGCGGTTTGCCGTCAGAATGGAAATGCCACGAACGCACATTTCCGGCAAGAAGAATCTAGATCAGGTGAAAAAGTTATCCACAGCCTCTCGTCTCATTGCTGAGACTTGATCTGGTTAAGGCATTGAAAACAAAAAATTAAAGCAATTCATCTGCGCTGCCTGCCATTCTTGGGAAATTTGGAGTGTTGGCAACCCGGGCCCTGCGCTGCGCTGGAAAGATCACTGTTTCAAAGCCGGAATCCAAATGATTCCTTGGACTTGACGGCTACAGGGTCTGTGCGTCCCGACCCCTGAGGGGAAATCACAAGTTGTCAATCACGGCTTTGATTTTTACGGGACGCGTGGAATTTTCTATGGGATGCGCGGACTCCGATGCGCCCCGTTCTTCGGCCCGGCGCAATATGCGACGCTGGGCTTCGCAGGGCCTCGTCTGGTTGCGCTGATCCCGGAAGGGAGCGGGCGCCTTGCGCCCTTCCGGATGGCGGTGGCCACCACTCGGTGAACATCGGTTTTCGGTTCTTCTGACGCGCAGCGATGGGGTCGTCGCAGGTGCACACGAGCGCAAGCGCAGAGGCAACCACGTCAAGATGGGTGGTCAGATCGCTGAACTCGAACTGCCCGCCCAATTGCTTGATGAACCGCACCGACCGTGACGGCGCTGCGGCCAGTTTTTCGGCGTAGCCCGTGACCTCCTGGCAAAAATGTCATCGGGAAAGACATGGGTGACGAGACCAAGCGCTTGCGCATTGGCGGCCTCGACCCAGCGGCCGGTCCAGAGCAGATCGAGGGCACGGTCCACGCCGACGATGCGGGGCAGGTACCACGCCCCGCCCAGACCAGGTACAAGCCCGAGCTGCGCACAGGTTTCTGCAAATCTGGCGGAGGCCGCCTTGAGGCGGATATCGCACATGAGCGCCACATCCATGCCGCTTCCAGTGGCGGCGCCGTTTTCGACGCTGAACAGGATCTCATCGGGCATTGTGCGGTCCAATCGGCTCAGGTGGCGTTGCGGCAGCGGTGCATGAAAGTCACTGTCATGCTTTGCACGATGTCGTTGTGCTGATTGACGAATTCCCGCTTCAAAGTGACCACGTCACGATCGGGCTTGGACGTTTGGCGCTTTTCCTGCACGATCAAGCGCATGTGCAGCGTGTCGCCGTGCTTTACCGGTTTGTACATCCGCCCCTGGTCGAATCCGCAGCGATGGCATTCGCCGCATGGTGCAGCATCACTGTGGGTGAGGCTCCACCGACGATGATCGAAGCCGCGAACGTCGGGGCGATGCCGAGATTTTCCGCCAGCACCGAACCCGGCATGAAATACGGTTCGGTAGAGGAACAGGCTGTCAGCAACCCGTCGATTTCAGCGTGGCGGATTCCGGCATCGGCAATGGCCCGGCGCACGGTCCGGGCGTTCAGCCCGAGTCTCGTCATATGCTGCAGCTTGCCTGTGTCGCTCTCACCAACACCGACAATGACTGCTTTGCTTCGAAGGGTCATGGAACATCCTCAGTATCTGCCTATGTCGTCCCACGCCACGGCTTTTCGGCCAAGTGTTCCCGTCGTCTTGCAAATCACATGCCGCGACGCCGACTGGATGCGGCGCGGCGGTAGGCATTACGATTGCGTCATTGGGATGGCCTGTTGCTCAACGAGCCGTTTCAGAAAATCCAGAGAAACCGTCTGCCATTCCTAAAGTCCTGGCCCGAGGAGACCGGGTCCCCACATAACTACAAACGCGTTTCGGATCTGTATTGCCTCTGGCCCGAACCAGCGGATCACCGGACTTGGTGCACCCGGCTTTGGGGCATCGGGCCGTTGCCTGACGGTCCGCTGGGGGAACCGGACGCCCGGCAGTCCGGAAAATCGGGCGGACGGAATGTTACCAACTTCTCTGAACCCCTGCTGGAACGTCCGCGCCGTGTCTTTTGCTGCCAGTGCCAGAGGTGATGCCGATATCCGGCCCGGTGCGACCGTATCGGTGTTCAAGACCAGGGGGCAGGGGGTTCCGGTGCGGATGTACGCGCCGATTCTGCGCCGGTTGACCCTCAGCCCCGCCGACGGGAATGGCGCCGTTGTGTCGGCTGTCCTTGGCTCCGACCTTATGGAAATTCGCCTGCCGTGCCGGAATTGCTTCGGCAGGGCAGGGCAGACGGATTTGGTCCGGGTGAACGCTTGGATCGATTCCGCGCACAACTTGCGGCCAAAACCGGATTGTTTGAATCCGCCCATCGGCATGACCTGATCGGCCTCGGCATAAGTGTTGATCCAGACGCGCCCGGATTTGAGACCACGCGCCATGCGATGGGCCCGGTTGACATCCCGGGTCCCGACCGCGGCCGCGAGGCCGTAGAGCGTGACATTGCCCTGCCGGAGCGCTTCTTCCTCGTCCTAGAATGGGATCACTGACAGCACGGGGCCAAAGATCTCTTCGCGAGCAACGGTCATCTGGTTGGTGACGTTGCCGCAGGCCAGCGCAGTTGCCATCCTGATCGCGGCGGTCGTGAAAGGGGGCATTCCACGCGATGATCAGACCACAGACCCCATCGGCTCGCGCAGGGCATAGATGAAGCGGGTCGGATCGGTGGGGTTCGTCGTGCAATAAATCTTGGTTGGCCAACCCGCATAATACCGGAAACACTGAACGGCATTGGCCATTGCCCCGGTAATCGCGCTCAGCGGCGTGCCCATGTCCAGCGTCTCAAACTCGGCCAGTTCCGCCGCATGTTTTTCGATCTGGTCTGCGATCTTCGGCAGCAGGTTTGTGCGCCAATGCGGCGACGCATTGAACCAGGATGGGTCTTCGAAGGTCCGACGCGTTGCGGTGACGGCCAGATCGACATCCGCCGCATCGCCAAGCGCGATATCGGCCAGGGCCTGCTCGGTCGCGGGGTTGAAGGACGTTGTGGTTTCGCCGGAAATCGAGTCGACCGACTTACCGCCTATAATCGGTTTTTAGGGCCCGACAGGCGCACATTCGGAACCCGCGCCGCTGCGTCCAGGTCGGATGCGGTGGCACGAATCCTGCCGCCCGGTGGTCGCCTCGACACCGGTCGAGCCACAAGATGCCGAAGGCCGGTTGCGAAATGTTCCGATGGCCGCCCGAATACTTCGAAGACTGCGCAGGACAGGTAACAGACCGGAAATCGGATGGCATCTCACCCGGCTTTGTCGCGAAACTGCACCGAGGCGAGTGACCTCGGGAACCCGGCGTGATGTCTGGAAGCCATGGGGCGCTGCCCCCCGACGGGTAAGGCCACGATCCGGTTTCTTAACGGGGGATTGCCGCGGTCACAGGAAGCGGTGTCGACGCCGTGTGATCCCCGGATCATCCGGGTGCGGCCGCCGATCAGCGGGCGGCGCTACGCGAACAACGCCGCCAACCGGAGCATTTTTGCCCCGAACAACCTATGGGAGAAACGCTTGTTCCAGACTAGAAACAAAGCCAGAGTGCCCGGACTGGCATTCCACGTGAGATATTTCATCTGACAGTCCGAGGAGATTATTTGTAATGACAATTCCTGCGCCTCCGGACCTATCCACCGATCTGCTGTCGCTCCTGGACAGCGAGGTCAATCGGCGGTGGAACGGCGCCGAGCCGCATGGAACACCGGTGGTGGTAAGTTATTCGTTTCTGGATGCCGTGCCCGCCTATTCGCCGGACATTCCCGGTTTTGAACCCTTCGGAGCGGAGTATCACGACATCATCAGGGGTGCTCTCGACGTCTGGGACGACGCCAGCGGGATCACATTCGTCGAAGTGCCGGTGGGAGTCTCCGCTGAAATCACCTTCGGCATGCGCGACATGACCGGACTGACCAATGCCAACGGCAATCCGACCAGCGGGTATTCGTCGCGACCGCTCGTCTATTCCACTTTATCTGCCGATGGCCTGATTTGCTACAACCGGCAAGAGGATACCCGCGGCGATGTCTGGATGAATGCCGAATACTACGGCGACTCGCCTGCCAGCATGGCTCCTGGGGTGCGCGGCTATTCCATACTGCTGCACGAGATCGGCCATGCGATCGGGCTGAAACATCCCTTCTCTGGCGATGTGACCATCAATCCCTTTCGCGACAACGGATCCTACACGGTCATGTCCTATGATCGCCCCCGTTCGACGGTGTCTCTGGGGTCCCTCGACATACAGGCGACGCGGGTTCTCTACGGTCCGGACCTGCCGCAGAACGTTACTTGGGACCCCGTGCAAAGCGCATTGGTCCAGATCGCCCCCGATGGCGGCGGTGCCTTGTTCGCGCAGCCATCCAGCGACATCCTGACCGGCAGCGGGGGCGACGACCGGTTTCACGGCCTCGGCGCAGGGGACAGCGCAACGGGCGGCGCGGGAGACGACCTTGCCTCGCTGAACATGTTTTCCTGGGGGGTGACAGCGTCGCTGGAGGGCGAAACCTATGTGCTGGCGCTGGATGACGGCACGGTCAGGCTGAACGGAGTGGAGCGGGTCCAGTTTCTGGACCGGACAGTCGATGCGGCCGAGCTGCTTGGCCCCGGCGAGGTGATCGAGGGTACAAGCCTGGCGGACAACCTGACCGGGACCGACCGCAGCGACTCCCTCTACGGCTTTGCGGGCGATGACACGCTGTCAGGCGGGCATGGCAACGACCACCTGGAAGGCGGTGATGGTCACGACATGCTGATTGGCGATGCTGGGAACGACCGACTGGTCGGCGGGCCTGGGAATGACGTGATCAGTGGCGGTGACGGCGGCGATCTGCTGGAGGGCGACCTTGGTGCGGACGTGCTCGCGGCGGGGCCCGGGAACGATACGATCAGCGGCGGCGACGATGATGACATGATCGGCGGCGGCACGGGCGACGATCTGATCCATGGCGGCGACGGCGCGGACACTATCGGTTCTGGAGGCGGCAACGATACCGCAGACGGCGGCCTGGGGGACGATATCGTCAACGGTGGTCCAGGGGACGATTCCACGTCGGGCGGCGCGGGCAACGACACCATGGGCGCCTCATTCGGCAACGACACCGTGACAGGAGAAGACGGCGATGACAGCCTTGGCGGCGGCACCGGCCGCGACATGCTCCAGGGCAGCGCGGGCAACGACGACCTCGGCGGCGGAGAGGGCGATGACCATGTGGCAGGTGGCATTGGCGACGATTTCCTTGCCGGCGGTGGTCGCAACGATGTTGTCATCGGCGGCGCTGGCAACGACGTCTTGAACGGTGGCAGCGGAGACGACACGCTCACCGGGGGCATCGGCGCGGATCTATTCGTCTTCAACAGCTTTGTCGCCTCGGAAGTGGATCTGATCACCGATTTCGAGGATGGCATCGACACCTTCCGCATGACCGGAATCGACAGTGCACCGGGCGCGGGTCTTCAAGGTCGGGTTGATGCGCTGAACATCACCGATGTTGTGATCGACGGGCAGGAGGGGGTCACGATGACGTACCGCGGGCATGTCGTCACTGTGATCGGCGTGGCCGCAGCCGGGTTGGGGACCGAGGATTTCGTCTTTGTCTGATGTCGGGCTATGGCGGGGTGTCAGTGTGGCCTGGTCGGCGTCAGGCCATCGCCAGGGCCGGTACTGTGCCGCTGCACCGCTTGGCGGTGATCGCGCCCGCGACTTTCCGGCACCGGCCCGGCGGCTGAAGCGGTCGGCCCGGTCCGCTCACCCTGCGATCAAGGGGGCCATGACCGACAGCAGATACAGGCGCCATGAACTCATCGGCGCGGTCTGACCTTCTGGCCCGGACATAGTCAGTCCTAGTTCGCTCCGCCAGATGCCTGGGCTGAACAGGTGATCCTTTCTCCGCTATCCGCATCAAACACGTGCAGTTTGCTGCGATCAAGACGCAGCGAAAGCTTCATGCCGCGGGTGACCTGCGTTTCAGGGCTCAGTCTTATCACCGCGGTGATGCCGGCAATCCTGGCCGAAACCATGGTGTCAGACCCCAGCGGTTCGTAGACGTCGACCTGGGTATGCACATCCGCCATTTCGTATGCGCAGAGCGAAAGCGCTTCGGGCCGGGCGCCGAGGTGCACCCTGGCACCGTCGGGGGCGGCGATCTGCGCGAAGGGCAGGCGAATCCCGTCGATGTCCACATGGGCGCCGGTTTCCGACTGTCGCACCGTGCCGTTGAAGATGTTCATCTGGGGCGAGCCGATAAATTCCGCCACGAAACGATTTGCAGGCGCGTGGTAAAGGGTGAGCGGCGGACCTTCTTGCAGGATACGTCCCTCCTTGAGGATCACCACCCGGTCGGCAAGCGTCAGCGCTTCGACCTGATCGTGGGTGACGTAGATCGTGGTGCGGCCCAGCAGGCCGTGCAGCCGCTTGATCTCGGTGCGCATTTCGACGCGCAGCTTGGCGTCCAGGTTCGACAGCGGCTCGTCGAACAGAAACGCCGAAGGGCGGCGGACGATGGCACGTCCCATGGCCACGCGCTGACGCTGTCCGCCTGACAGTTCTGCGGGACGCCGGTCGAGCAGGTTTTCGATCTGGAGCATTTGCGCCGCCTCGGCGATCCGCGCCTTGCGGTCGGTCTGGCTGGTCTTGCGCATCTTGAGACCGAACCCGATGTTGTCGGCCACGGTCATGTGCGGATACAGCGCGTAATCCTGAAACACCATTGCGATGTCGCGGTCGCGCGGTTCGACCGCATTCACAACCTTGTCGCCAATGTAGAGACGCCCGTCCGAGATGTCTTCGAGCCCGGCGACCATGCGCAGCAATGTCGATTTTCCGCAGCCCGAGGGACCGACCAGAGCCACGAACTCACCATCTTCTATCGCCAGGTCGATACCGTGAATTGCCTGAACAGCTCCGTAGTTCTTGACGATCTTGTCCAGCGTGATCGTGGCCATCCGCCGCTTCCTCCCTCAGTGGTGCCACTCGATTTGGGCTTGCCAGGTTTCAACTTCTTATATTATCGTTATTGATAATGATAGCTGAAGGCAAGCGAGTCGATATGGCATTGGAGAATTTTCTCAAACCCACGACACCGGCATCGGGGCGGGCGGTCGCGTCGCGCCGGTCGTTTGCGATCTACACGCGGCTGCAGCGCGAAATCGTTCTGGGCATGCTGGCGCCGAGGTCGACACTCCTGGAACTGGAGCTCGCCAACAGGTTCGAAGTCAGTCAGGGGACCGTCCGCGAGGCGCTGCTTTCGCTACAGGAAGAAGGGCTGGTCCATCGTCAGGCACATCGGGGCACCACCGTCGCCGATTGCCGCGCCGAGGATGCGGAAGAACTTATCCGGTTGCGGCACGACATCGAGTGCCGGGGTGTACGGCGGGCGATTGCACGCAATGGCGCCGCGCTTGCCGATGCGCTGCGGGGACATCTCGAAGCGATGCAGAAGGCCGCCGAGGCAGACGACGAATACCTGCTCTCGGTGCATGACCGCGCCTTTCATTCCGATCTTTTCGCCCATGCGGATCTGCCGCCGGTACAGCCGGTTCTGGCCCGCGCGCTGGTCCATGCCCATCGCTACAAGATCCTGCACCCCGACCAGAGTCGCGATCTGAGGGAAACGGCGGACCGGCATCTTGCGATCATGGCGGCGCTCGAAGCGGAAGATGCGGACAAGGCAGTCGAGGCGTTGTCACATCACATCACCACCATCGTGGATTTCGGCCCCAGCATTCTGCGGGACAGGACATGAGCAGACCGCGCCCGTCAGCAGAGATGCAGGTCATTCTGGATCGTCTGGCGGCCGAGGATGCGGGCCTGCCCGACCCCACGCTGCTGCCTGCAGACAAGGGCAGGGCGCAGGCCGCCGCCGGCAATCTTCGCTGGAACGCGGACCTGCCGGAACTGGCACTGGCGCGCGACGTTTCGGTGAGCGGTCCAGACGGAGAGATTGCCTGCCGCATCCTGATGCCACAGGGAGCGGCGCGCGGCACGATCCTGTTCATTCATGGCGGCGGCTGGGCCTTCTGTTCCATGGCGACGCACGAACGCTGTGCCCGGGTGCTGGCACAGGAGGCAGAGGCCACGGTGGTGCTGTGCGACTATCGGCTCGCACCGGAATGCCCCTATCCGGCGGGGCTGGAGGATTGCCGCGCGGTCTGGAAGGCGCTGGCGGCGGGGCAGGGGCCGTTTGCGGAGTTGTCCGGCCCGTTCGCATTGTCCGGCGACAGCGCGGGGGCAAACCTCGCGCTGGCGCTGATGCTGGAGGATGCGCCGCGACCCGACTGCGGGCTGCTGTTCTACGGCGTTTACGGGGCGGATTTCGAAACGCCGTCTTATATCGACTGCGCCGACGGTCCGGGCCTGTCCCGGGACAAGATGCGCCGCTACTGGGATTGGTACACGCCAGAGAGCACGCGCCGCGATCCGCTGGTCGCCCCGCTGGCAGCGGAGGATGCCGCGCTGGCCTCGTTGCCGCCGCTGTACCTGAATGCCGCCGAAATCGACCCGCTGCGGTCGGATTCCGAGCGGATGTACCACCGCCTTTCGGCCCTGGGCCGCCGGGACAGATTCCGCCTGCACGGAGGGGTCGTTCACGGCTTCATGCAGATGACCATCGCGCTTGAGGAGGCGCGCAAGGCGCTGGCGGATGCAGGGGCGGCATTTCGCGACCTGACAGCCACGCCGACACAGACAAGGACCTGAGAAATTAACTGGGAGGAACGACAATGACGCATTTCAAAATCAAGCCGACCCTGATGGCGGCCATGCTGGCAGGCACCGCCCTTGGCAGCGGAGCGCAGGCGCAGGAGGTGAATTTCTGGTATCACTTCGACAATGCCGACAACCCGATGTCGACGCTGGTCGAAAAGTTCGAAGCAGAAAACCCCGGCATCACCGTAAACGCGGAAAACGTGCCGTGGAACAGCTATTACGACCAGCTGTACACCTCGATCGTGGCGGGGACGGGGCCGGATGCGGCGCTGGTCAAGCTGAACGCGCAGCCCCGGCTGATCGAGATGGAGGCGCTGGAGTCGCTGGACAACTGGCTGAAGGATTGGGACGGCACGTCAGAGATCCAGGACAACCTGCTGACGCTGACAGCGGCGGCCGATGGCGCGCAGTATTACCTGCCGGTGCAATACGTCGTGCTCTACCTCTATTACCGGGCCGACATGTTTGACGAACTCGGGCTGACCCCGCCGACCACCTGCGACGAATTCCGCGACGTGGCCACGGCCCTGACCCGCGACACCGATGGCGACGGGCAGACCGATGTCTACGGCTTCGGCTTTCGTGGCGGCAAGGGCGGGCATGATCACTGGGCCAGCCTGACCCTGTCGCGCGACGGCGTCGGCTTTGGCCCCAAAGAACTGACCTCCGATGCCGGCATTGCGGGCACGCAATTTGTGCTGGACCTGTTCCAGAAGGACAAGGTGTTCCCGCCATCGGCCCCGAACGACGGCTTCAAGGAGGTGATCGGCGGCTTTCAGGGTGGCACAACCGCGATGACGATCCACCACATCGGTTCGTCCGCCGGCATGGTCGAGGCATTGGGCGACAAGGTATCGGCGGTGCCGGTGCCGGAATGTGGCGGCGGCCACTGGACCGCTTTCGGCGATGAAAGCACGGCGGTGTTTTCCGCAGCGCAGGACAAGGAGGCAGCGTGGAAATGGATCAGCTTCCTGTCCAGCCCGGGCAACAACGCCGAGTTCAACAAGGCAACCGGCCAGCTTCCGGTGACCAAGGCCGACAGTGCCAGCTGGAACGTGCATGAAAAGCGGTTCGTGGATGCGACAGTGGCGTCGCTGCCGTTTGCGCAACTGCTGCCCAACACCAGCGAGACCGCGGATTTCACCAACACCGTCTGGCCGGTCGCGATGCAGCGCGCGCTGATCGGCGAGATCACCGCGGCTGAGATGAACGCCGAGATCGACGCGCTATACAACGACTGATCCCTGCCTTGGCGGGCTGCCCCGGCGGTCCGCCAGCTCCTTCAACCGGAAGTCAGCCCATGTCCGTCCAAAACGCTCCGCCGGTGCCATTGTCGCGCCGGGTGTTGCCCCTTGTCATGCTGTCACCCGCCGTACTGGTGACGCTGGCCATCGTGTTCCTGCCGATGCTGCAGGCGCTGTGGATGAGCCTGCATGACTATGTGCTGTTCCGGCCCAAGAACTTTGACTGGGTCGGTCTGAAGAACTTCGTCACCGCCTGGAACGACCCGGTGTTCTGGACCTCCCTGCGCCACACGGTGCTCTGGATCGCCATCACCGTGCCGGCGCAGATGCTGCTCGGACTTGCGACGGCGCTGCTGCTGAACCAGGATTTCCCCTGGCGTGGTCTGGCGCGGGCGCTGGTGATCATTCCCTGGGCGCTGCCGTCCGTGGTGATCGCGCTGATGTGGGTCTGGATCTACGATTCAAACTATGGCGTGCTGAACGATCTGCTGTTGCGCGTGAACCTGATCAAGACCTCGATCCCCTGGCTGGCCGACCCTGACACAGCGCTGTACGCGATCATCCTGACGCTGACCTGGCAGGGCTTTCCGTTCTTTGCGGTGATGATCCTGGCGGGGCTGCAATCCATCCCCAAGAGCTACTACGAGGCTGCGTCTATCGACGGTGCCTCGCAGTTTCGCCAGTTCTGGCACATCACCCTGCCGGGCCTGGCGGGCGTGCTGATGACGGCGACGCTGCTGCGGGTGATCTGGGTCGCGAATTCCATCGACGTGATCTTTGTCATGACCGGGGGAGGGCCGGGGTATTCGACCTACACGTTGCCGCTCTATGCCTTCATCAAGGCGCGCACCGGTCTGGATTACGGCTATGGATCGGCTCTTGCCGTCAGCTTCACGCTGCTGTTGCTGGGGTTTGTCATTCTCTACCTGCGCCGTGCCGGGAGGACCATCGCATGATGGTCCGCAACACTTCGAAACTGCGCCGCATCCTGACGGTGGATCTGCCGGTGGTGCTGATCCTGACCTTTACCCTGTCGCCCTACCTGTGGATGATGCTGACCTCGCTCACGCAGGAAAGCAGACTGTTCACCGACGGGCCATCGCTGGTCGGCGCGACGCTGGAAAACTATGTCAGGCTTTTCGCCACCGTCGGCTTCGGCGCGAACCTGCTGGACAGCTTTATCGTCGCGGTCGGCACGGTGATTGTCGGTCTGGCCCTGTCCGTGCCCGCGGCCTACGCCTTTTCGCGGTTCCGGTTCCGGGGGCGGCGACTGTTGATGCTGCAATTTCTGGTGATCAACATGTTCCCTCTGGTGCTGCTGATCCTGCCGCTGTTCATCCTGATGAAGACCCTCGGCCTTGTCGACACCTACGCCGCGCTGATCATCGCGAATTCGACCGTCGCGATCCCGTTTTCGGTCTGGATGATGACCAGTTACATCGACGGCATTCCAAGGTCGCTGGACGAGGCGGCGATGACCGATGGATGTACCCGGTTCGGGGCGCTGTTCCGGGTCGTGCTGCCGCTGTGCACGCCGGGGATCATCGCGACCGGTGTCTACATCTTCATCACCGCCTGGAACGAATACCTGTACGCGCTGACACTGGGCGGGCGCAGCGTCAAGCCGATCACCGTCGCGATCCAGACCCTGATCGGCGAATACCAGGTGGAATGGGGACTGCTGACCGCTGGCGGGATCGTTGGCGCGATGCCTGCCACGCTGCTGTTCCTCATCATACAGAAACGCCTGATTGCAGGCATGACCGCGGGCGCGGTCAAAGGATAAGGACTCCAGGTTTTGAAGAATCCCGTCGGCATTATCTCGATGCAGTTCGTGCGCCCCTTCACCGGCGCCCATTTGCATCTGTTCAGGGAAATCAAGGCCATGGGCTTTGATTTCATCGAACTGCTCGTGCCCGAACCCGAGGACGGCATCCATCTTGCCACCGTCCGTGACGCACTGGAAGAGGCAGGTCTTGGCATCGTGCTGGCGGCCCGCGTCAATCCGCAGCGCTCGATCGCATCCGAGGACAGGGCGGCGCGGCAGGGCGGTCTGGACTACCTGAAATCCTGCGTGGACAGCGCGGCGGCACTGGGGGCCACGATCATTGGCGGCCCGCTTTACGGCGAACCGATGGTCTTTGCCGGCCGTCCTCCGCTGCCGCGCAGCGCCGATGAGATGAAGGCCCGCGCCGACCGCATGATCTCCGGTCTGGCCGAGGTCGCGCCGCTTGCGCGCACGGCCGGTCAGGTCTTTGCGGTCGAGCCGCTGAACCGTTTCGAGACGGACATGCTCAACACCACGATCCAGGGGATCGCGCTTGTCGATGCGGTGGATGATGCGGGTCTCGGGCTGATGCTGGACACCTTCCACATGAACATGGAGGATCAGTCGATCCCTGACGCGATCCGTCTGGCGGGCAGGCGCACGGTGCATTTTCAGGCCAATGAAAACCACCGCGGCTTTCCCGGTACCGGCAACATGGACTGGCCCGCGATCATGCGGGCGCTGCATCAGGTCGGCTATTGCGGCCCGTTGTCCCTGGAGCCGTTCAGGCGGGACGATCAGCGCCTGGCCCTGCCGATCGCCCACTGGCGCGCCCCGGCCGAGGATGAAACGCCCAAGTTGCGCGCCGGCCTTGCGCTGATCCGCTCGGCGCTGGATTTTGCGGAGTATGCCCAATGACCCTGAACATCGGATGGATCGGCTGCGGCCGTCACGCCACATGGATGCTGCTGCCCCAGATCGGGCGCGCGGGGATGCGCATCGCCGCCCTGTGTGACCGCGACGCGGCAGCGCTGGCCAACACTGCGGGGCATTATGGCGTGACGCAGACCTATACCGACTGGCGCGACCTGCTGGAGCAACCGGGGCTGGATGCGATCTGCATGGCGGTCGGCCCCGGGGTGCATCATGCCGCGACCCTTGCCGCTCTGGACAAGGGGCTGCCGGTGTTCATGGAAAAACCCCCCGCCGCCACCCATGCCGAAGCGCAGGAGTTGCAACTAGCCTCCGAACGTACCGGTGTGCCGGTCTATGTCGGGTTCATGAAACGCTATTCAACCGGCAACAGGATCGCGCAGAACATCCTGCGCGGCCGGGACTTTGGCCCTGTTCTCGGGCTGACAGGCAGCTATATGACCGCTCCGACCTATTTTGCGGGCGAAGTGGACTACAGCGGCTTCTACCTGCACCATTGCGTGCATTACATGGATCTGATGCCCTGGCTCGCAGGCAGTCCGATCGCCGAAATGACGGTGCGCCGCAACACTCCCGCGCCGGGGCGGATCCTGTTTCACATGGGGTTCAGTTGCGAAAACGGCGTGATCGGCAATGTGGTCATGGGCACGGTCCAGTCGCGCGGCACGCCGATGGAACAGATCACGGTCATGGGTGACCACAACCGCATCGAGGTCGACAACGTCATCCACGTGGCCTGGCACCGCGATCCGCAATTCAAGGCCGAAGACCCCCTGGCGGTTCTGGATGGGGCTTCTGACAGCCTTGTCTGGCAGCCGAATTTCACCGCCGCCGCGAACGAGGATCACAAGGGCTATGCCGCGCTGATGGCGGATGTCGCAAAAGGGTTGTCCGGCCAGCCGACAGCGGCCCCGGTGATCGCGGACGGGGTCACGGCGATGGCAAACCTTGAACGCATGATAGCGGGGCTCGAGGGCATCTAGGAAGGTCGGCGTGCCGTCGGCGGGCCCGGATGGACGCGGCCGTCGAACAAAAGCCGCGCCGTGCGCATTATCCCGGCCTGCGCGACCGAGCCGCTTACGGTGCGGCGCAGAATGACCTCCACCGTGCCGGTCGGGTGCGCGATGCGGAACATGTCGCCGTCGGGCAGGGTCGCCAGCCGGCCTGCCGGCGATCCCGCCAAGGTGCAGGCGGTGGCAACCGTGACGGCGGCAAACACCCCGATGGTTGCATGACAGCGGTGCGGGATGAACGACCGTGTGGCGATCGCAGCGCCGTCGGCGGCGCTGACGAGGGTCATCTTCGGAACGCTCTTGTCGGTCACGTCACCGAGGTTCATCAGCGGGCCCGACTGCAGCCGGATCGACTCCAGCCGTTGTTTCAATGTCGAATTTGCGTCAAGCGCTGCGCGATCCTCATCGCCCGCGAGGCCAAAGTCGCCAGCGGCCATGACGACGCAGGGCATTCCGTTGTCGATCAGCGTGCAGTCAATGCCGTCAAGGACATCGACGGCGCTGCCCGAGGGCAGCAAGGCACCGCAGGTCGACCCGGCAAGACGTTCGAACAACAAAGGCACGGCGGCATGTTGCCCCGGCACGCCGTCTATCCGAGTGGTGCCGCGATAATTGACCCGGCCCTCCTGCGTCTGGATCGTGGCGGTCGCGACCTCGCCGGTGTTCACCATATGGATCCGCACCGCCGTCTCGTCGCCCGCCACGGCGACCAGCCCACGTTCGATGGCTGCGGGACCGACCCCCGCCAGGATGTTGCCGCAGCCCTGCGCGCCGCTGACCAGCGGCTTGTCGACGAAGACCTGCAAGAACAGGTAATCCACATCCGCATCGGCACGGCTGGCGGGCGCCAGCACTGCAACCTTGGACGTCAACGGGTCCGCCCCGCCGATTCCGTCGATCTGGTTTTCATCCGGCGACCCCATGACGCGCAGCAGCACGCTGTCCCGCGCAGCGGGTTCGGCAGGCAGGTCGGAGGCGAGGAAATACGCCCCCTTGGAAGTGCCGCCCCGCATCCACAGGCAGGGGATGCCGTCAGACATATATCAGCCCCTTTTCGGCCAGCCGGGCGCGCATGTCATAAATGTCGAGGCCCAGTTCACCCGCCGCCAGCCGGGCGCGCTTGGACTCTTCCAGTGCCAGGCGCGCCCGGGTCTTGTCCAGCACCGCGGCAGCGTCGGCCTGCCGCACGACGCAGACGCCGTCGTCGTCGGCCACGATCACATCCCCCGCGTGGATGGTCTGACCGGCACAGACGATGGGCACGTTGACTGACCCCAGCGTTTCCTTGACCGTGCCCTGGGCGCTGATGGCGCGCGACCAGACCGGAAAATTCATCTCGGTCAGATCGCGAATGTCGCGCACCCCGGCATCAATGATCAGCCCACGGCAGCCACGGGCCTGTGCAGAGGTCGCCAGAAGATCGCCGAAATAGCCCATGTCACAGGGGGCTGTCGGTGAAAGCACCATGACATCGCCGTCCTGCAATTGCTCGATGGCGACGTGGATCATCCAGTTGTCGCCCGGGGCCGCGCTTATCGTGACGGCGGATCCGGCGGTGCGCGCGCCGGTGTAGATCGGGCGCAGATGCGACGCGAGGCAGCCGATCCGGCCTTGCGCCTCGTGCACCGTGGCGACGCCCGCAGTCCCCAGGGCGTCGATGACAGCGCGGTCGGCGCGGGGAATGTTCCGGATCACCTGATGCATGGTCAAATCTCCTTTGGCACAGGGGGCGTGCCGTGGGTGTGGAAGGTTTCAATGGTCTTGAGCCCCCAGGCCTGACCCTTCTTGCGGTCGGCCTCGGTCCAGCACACAGGCTCCCAGTCCGGTGCCAGGATCAGCCGGGCGCCGGAGTTGGCCAGTTCCACGCGGTTGCCGGCGGGCTCCCAGACATAGAGAAAGAACGTGCCCTGAATGGCGTGCTTGTGAGGGCCGGTCTCGATATGCACACCATTCTGCAGAAAGATATCGGCGGCCCGCAGGATATCTTCGCGCTGGTCGGTGGCATAGGTCACATGATGCAGCCGCGCCCTACCGCCGGCATGCTCTTCGGTGCAGGCAAGGTCATAGGTCTTGTTGTTGACTGTGAACCAACAGCCGCCGATGCGTCCATTGTCGAGCTGGATCAGCTCGGTCACGCGGCTTCCAAGACAGGTTTCCATGAAACGACGGAATTCGGCGACGTCGGAGGCAAGCAGGTTGAGGTGATCCAGCCGGCGGGGGGCGGCCCCGGTGAAGGCAGAGGCCGTGTTCTTCAGCGCGGCGCGATCGTCGTTGTCCTGCGCCGTGTACCAGACGGTGTCGTAATACAGCTCAAAGACATGCCCGAAAGGATCTTCGAAGCGAAAGGCGCGGCCATGACTTTCGTCGCCGTCGATCCAGCCGAGCACCTTGTACCCCGAAGCCTCGACAGCCCTGACCCGCCGATCCAGGGCGGCGGGCGAAGCGGCGCGATAGCCGATATGAGCGACTCCGGTCGTCTCAGAACGCGTCAGCTTCAATGTGCAGAATTCATAGTCGTCCCAGGCCCGCAAATAGGCCGAGGTTTCGTCGCGTGCCGACAGCTTCAACCCGTAAACACGGGTGAAGAAGTCGAGACTTGCCTCGAACTTGTCGGTCAGCATCTCGACATGCCCGAGATGCGCGATGTCAAGGCAAGGTTCACTGGTCATGGGTTTCCCGTTCTCTCTGGCGCGACGGCGCCGCCGCAACACAAGACAATATCCGCGGCCGGTGCGGAAATGACTGGCGCGGTTCGGCAGGCGAACATGTGGTCTCTCCTTGGCAGTCGATGAGAGAAACACTGAAGCCCGCCGTGGCAACGGGCAATTCGAAAGGCCGTGTCCCATCATAAGTTTGTGCTATGGCGATGTGCGGATGGCAGTGGCGAAGGATGTCGGACGCCGAGGTTGCGAGCGCCAGCGGACGGACGCGAGGTGCCAAGGTGGGTCTGCAACGGTGCAGCCCCGCTGACAACCAATCAGGTGTGATGTGAATGTGTCGAGATCCGGGTCATGTACGGCGGAATCATCTTTCCGTAGCCGACCTTCCCGGGACCGCCCAATCGCAGTGCCCACCGCCTTGGGCAAAGTTGGCACGGGGGAGGCTTTGACGCAGAAAGGCGCCTTGCGGCGTGAAACTGCTGTGGCCTTTGATTTCATGAGACGCGGCCGATCTCGACTGTGCCGTGGGCGCTGAAGTGGTGGATGAGAGCAATGTGGATGAGGGTTCCGGCGGTCCGGCGGTCGTGATTGCGTCGCGCGCGCGGGCGGCGGCGCCGTCCTTCTGCCACCGCCACGGGCAGCAGCGAATTCCACAGCGCGGATGCGGAGGGGGTGCCGATGGCTGGAAGCCGCTTGCGCCATATGCGCCGCTCCTGGGCACCCAGCTTTCAGGACGGCATTCGCCGTCGCCCGCAAAAGGGAGTACAGCGGAACCGGGTCAGGCGGGGCGTGCCACAGGCTTTGCCAACTCGAACAGCCCCACTGGCACCGAGGTCAGGCCGTCGCACAGGATTTCCGAGGAATAGGCGGCAGTGTCGAGCGCCAGCGCCATTACGGCGCAGCGCGACCCTTCACTGTCCACCCTCCACAGGGCCGGGGTGTCGTGGGTGAACCGGATCAGGCCAAGGCTATAGTAGATCAGGAACAGTTGCACCAGCAGCGGCGTGCGGCGAATGGCAATCATGCAGGCGCGGGTAATATCCGACACCGCCCGACGGTGCGACGTGCGCATGAGGGCCAGGCCAGGCCCGAAGTGGAACCCGATCGCGACTGACAGCGCCGCCAGCGTAAGTGTCACCACAATCCTTTGAGCACGACGGGCACCGGCAGCCGGATGACATCAATCATGTCAAGTCCTCGATCCGGCGGACAGGGTGCGTTCGACCCGGCCCATCCCTCTCATGGTTTGCGGGCAAACCGCTGCCGGGCAGTGGATCGCCACCCGACAAAACAACCCGCGCCGCAGCGGGATGTCGGTAATGTCGCGACACCAGACCCGGTTCTGGCGCGTAATTGGCAGCTTCCTCGGCAGGTAAGGACAGATCGGGTGCTTGGTTAGGCTTCTTGCTGGTGTTGGGGCCTTTGTACCCTCTCATGCAGGTAAACATGCACTGCCGGGCGTCGGATGGCTTGAAGCCCCAAGACGCGCATCAGACGACGCAGGCGGTGACGACCGGCAGGAAACCCGCCAGGTGGCAGGGTGCCATCTGGCGGCTGCCAAAGAACGGGTATTTTGTGAACACCCGGTCGATCTCGGTCATCAGCTTCAGCGTTTCAGCATCTGTCCCAACCGGTGTGCAATACAGCGACGACCGGCCGATCTTCCGCAGCTTGCACTGCCGGGTCAGGCTCAGGACCGTATGATCCTTGCGGGGCATCGCTTTGCGTTCCCCCTCTCATCGGTACTGCGTATCAACTGCCGGGCTCACCGCTTCTGCCCTTGTGACAATAAATCATATTCGACCGACACCTTCCCGATCCTGGCGCGGCGTTCCCTGATTTCGGCCCTCTTTTCCCTGCCAGAAAAACACACCCGTCAGGCCGTCAATCGACCGTTTCAATGTTGTTACCTGCGTTGGGTGGGTCTTGTGCCCGGCCGCGATCTCTTGCGCCGTCTTGTCTCCGCGCACCGCCTCAGGCGCTACCATAGCTTTGAACTTGTTCGAAAAACTCCGTCTCCTGGTCATGGATGTATCCCGTCATCAGTGTTGGATACATCCTGGCAAGCTGCCCAGAGTTGCCGGACCACTTCAGGGCAGGTCGGGTGTACAGAATATCCCTCCAAATCGGTATTGCCGAACCGCTGTGGATGAGACTATAGTTATTATGTATACACATAATGGATGGCGACCGTGATCTTTGCGACCAATGCCTTGTTGCCGGACGGATGGGCCCGGAACGTCCGGGTGACCCAGTCCGATGGCGTGATCGTCAAGGTCACCTCGGGCACCACGGCCGAGGCGGGCGACATCCGCGTATCGACCCTGTTGCCCGCTCTGTCCAACCTGCACAGCCATGCCTTTCAGCGGGCGATGGCGGGCATGACCGAACACCGGATCGCAGGGCGGGACAGTTTCTGGACCTGGCGCGACCTGATGTACCGGTTCACCAGGCAACTGACGCCCGAACAGGTCGAGGCGATCGCCGCTTTTGTGTTCATGGAGATGCAGGAGGCGGGCTATGCGGCGGTCGGTGAATTCCACTACCTGCATCATCAGCCGGACGGGGCGCCTTACGGCGACATGGCCGAGCTTTCCGCGCGGATATTGGCGGCGGCTGACCAGACGGGCATCGGCCTGACCCATTTGCCGGTGCTTTACACCTATGGCGGGGCAGGGGCGCAGCCGCTGGCCGCCGGACAGGGGCGGTTCAGCAACACGGTCGAGCGTTTCGCAGAGTTGCTCGATGCCGTGCGCCGCGCCGCGCAGGTCTTGCCCGCCGATACCCGCGTCGGCATCGCCCCGCATTCGCTGCGGGCCACGAACCCGGCCGATCTGGCCGAGGTTCTGTCTTTGGCGAACGGCAATCCGGTCCACATCCATGTGGCGGAACAGCCCAGGGAAGTGGCTGACATCAGCGCATGGCTTGGCGCGCGTCCGGTGGAATGGCTGTTGCACAATGCCGCGCTCGGGCCGGACTGGTGCCTGATCCATGCCACCCACATGACCGCAGCCGAGACGGAAAACCTGGCGCGGACCGGCGCAGTCGCAGGTCTGTGCCCGATCACCGAAGCCAACCTGGGCGATGGTCCGTTCAATGGACCCGGGTGGCTGGCGGCGGGCGGGGCGTTCGGACTCGGTTCCGACAGCAACGTGCGGATCTCGCTGACCGAGGAATTGCGCACGCTGGAGTACAGCCAGCGGCTGCGCGATCTGGCCCGAAATATCCTCGTCAACGGCGAGGGGTCGGTGGGGCAGGCGCTGTATACCGGAGCGGCACTGGGCGGGGCACAGGCCCTGGGACGCAAGGCGGGGCAGATCGCGGCGGGTCATCTGGCGGACCTTACCGCGATCGACGCCGACCATCCGACGCTGTGTGCCCTGCGGCCCGATCAACTGCTGGACGGGCTGGCCTTTGCCGCGACGGATCAGGTCGTAACCGACGTCTGGTCGGCCGGGCGGCACCGCGTGCAAGGTGGTCGGCACGTTCATCGCGACGCCATCGTTGCGGGCTGGCGTCAGGCTGTTGCGGGTCTGCTGGCCTCGGTCTGAACGTCAGACAGGCGCACCAGAATCGCAGTGGCCGCCTCTGCCACGACGATGTCCCCAAGTTTTCCGAGTGCGCAGGCTCCCGGCGGGACGATGGATCCGGCGACCGTGACCGCACCTGCCAAGACCAGCAGTCCAGCCAGGTCCGGGCGGCCCGCACTCCGGTCCGGACCACGAATGACGGTGACCTCGGCAGAGATCCGGGCAGGGTCGTATATCACATTGAGATCGCGGATGGGTCCGCCCACCATACGGCTGTCAATTGCCAGATCGCCCGAAAAGGCGATGGGTTGCAGCGGGCGGGCGGCCAGAATGCTGTTGGCCGCATGCAGGTCGAGTCCGGCGCCGTCAATGACCGTCAGGATGCGGTCATATCCAGCAAAAGAAGAGAATGGCCCGTCCGAGGCGACCTCGGCAACGCTCAGCCGCCACCGCCAGTCGCCCGCCGCCCTGTCCCGCGCGATTTCATGAGTGATGCCGCCGCCGTTTTTCCACGCGCTGGTCGCAAATTCGGCAGGGGTGATGATGCGAAACATGGCGGCGGATATCCTTGCTACACGTGTACAATTCCATGAATCGCATAATCCGAGTTATGTATTTTTTTCGAACGTTTCATAACCCGACGCGTGGTGGCGCAGTCCGGGCTTCATAACAAGAAGATGTGCGCAAAGACGATGGCCTGCAACAGAAGAAACAGCGTGTTGATCGCAATCAGTATCAGCCCCCTGACACCCGGCGCGAACAGCCTTTGCAGTGACGTCTTGACGCCGAGAGCCGAGATTGCGACCACAAGCAGGAAGCGCGAGGTTTCGTTGACATGGGTCAGCAGCCCGTCCGGCAGAGGCACCAAGTTGCGCACGCCCATCAGGACGATGAAGGCCACCACGAACCATGGCAGCCCGGCGGTACCACCGGCTTCCTTGCGGAAGATGATGGCGACAGCCGTCAGGACGACCGGCAACAGGGCCACGCGCAGCAGCTTGGTGAAGGTGGCGATGTCGCCTGCGGTGTCGCTGACCGAATACCCCGCGCCGACGACCTGCGCGACATCGTGGATCGTCGCCCCGATCATGTAGCCGCTTTCGATATCCGCCAGACCGAGATAACGGAACAATACCGGGTAGGCGATCATCGCAAGGGTGGACATTGCCGTGACGCCGACAACGGTAAGCAGAACATCCTCTTCCTTGAGGTATTTCCGGGGCAAGACCGCCGCAATGGCCATTGCCGCCGAGGCACCGCAAATCGCGACCGAGCCACCCGTGAGCAGACCGAATGCAGTGGTGCGGCCAAAGACCCTTGCGAAGGCGACGCCGCCGATCAGGGTCAGAACCAGCATCGCCACCACGCCGACCATCGGGGTGATGCCCAATTGCGAAACATCCGCAAAGGTGAGCCGAAGCCCAAGCAGCGCCACACCCAGACGCAGAAGGGTGCGCGAGCAAAAGCTGATGCCCTGCGCGGTTTGCGGCATGTCGTTCATGAAATTGAAGGCCATGCCGATCAGCAGCGCAAACAGCATCGCCGGCGCGCCATAATGCTCGGCGAGGAAACTCGACGCCAGCGCGATGGTGACCGAGAGCGCGATGCCACCGCGATGGGTCTGCATCCAATTCAACAGCCTTGGCGTCGGGGCGTGTACCGTGGCGTCGGCCTCCAGGGCGCGCTGGTCAGGATGGGACATCAGCCGCACTCAGATCAAAGGACTCGTCGGGGAAGAACTTTGCCAGGCGGATATCGGCAGAGCGCGCATGGCCTTCCATGCCTTCGAGCCGGGAAATCCGCGCTGTTGCCTCTGCCAGCGGCCGCGCGGCCGCGCGGGTGGCGCGTTGCCACGTCACGGTTTTCATGAACTTGTGCACTGAAAGCCCGCCGGTATAGCGCGCGGCGCCGGAGGTTGGCAGAACGTGGTTCGGCCCCGCCGTCTTGTCGCCAAAGGCCACGGTGGTTTCTTCACCCAGAAACAGCGATCCGTAGGAGCGCAGACGTTGCAGCCACCAGTCGAGATCTGCGGCCTGGATGTGCAGGTGTTCGGGGCCATACCGGTCCGACACGGTGGCCATTTCTTCGGCACTGTCGCACAGCATGACTTCGGCGCAGTCGGCCCATGCGGCTTTGGCGCTCTGGCGGTTCGGCTCTGGCAGCGTGTCAATCAGAACCGGCACCCGTTCCATCACCCTCTCGGCCAGTCCGAGATCCGAGGTGACCAGCCAGACCGGCGAATTGTACCCGTGCTCGGCCTGCCCCACCAGATCCATTGCCACCAGTTCCGCATCCGCCGTGGCATCGGCGACAACCATGCTGTCGGTGGGGCCTGCAACCATGTCGATCCCGACAGTCCCGAACAGGATGCGCTTGGCCTCGCCGACATACTGGTTGCCGGGGCCGACCAGAATATCCGCTTTGTGCAGACCGAACAGCCCGTGCGCCATGGCGGCAACGCCTTGCACGCCCCCCATCGCCAAGATCTTGTCCGCACCGCAAAGGTCCATGGTGTAGAGGATGGCCGGCGGGATGCCGACGCCGGGGCGCGGCGGGGAACAGGCCGCGATATGCGCAACGCCAGCCACTTTGGCGGTGGTGATCGTCATGATCGCGCTGGCGATATGACTGTAGCGCCCCCCCGGAACATAACATCCCGCAGCGGACACCGGGATCTGCCTTTGCCCGGCCACCAAACCGGGAATGATCTCGATTTCACAATCGGTGACAGAGGCGCGTTGGGCCTCGGCGAACCTGCGGATATTGTCGTGGGCGAACTGGATATCAGCCTTGAGCCTGTCCGGCACCAGAGCCGCTGCCGCCGCACGTGTTTCGGGCGTGACGACGATCTCTCCGGCCCATTTGTCCAGATCCCGGGCGAACCGGCGCGCAACCTCTTCGCCGCCTGTGTCGATCTCGGCCAGCATCCTGGCCACGACATCGTGTATTTCGTCCTGATCTGTTTCAGCAAGGCGAACGGCTTTTTTCAGATAGATCATTCTTTTGACTTTCCAGTTACATCCTGGCCTTGCAGTGCAGGCCGCGGCGATCGACGCCGCGCTTCAAGAGGTCGAAAGCGCCAAACCCGCAGAGCCCGCGACAAGCGTTTCGAAAGATGGGTCGAGATGGCGTCCAGATTTAGAATGCAAGCATTTGTCCTTGCGGGTTTCAGACGGATCGGGCGGCTCCAGCGCCGGAATCGTTAGCTGGCGGCGTGGGACAGGATAGCCTTGACCAGTTGGTCAAGGGTGTCAAAGACAGTGGCGTCAGGTGACACCGCCTCCGGAATCAGTGAAAATTCGGTGCAGGCGATCATCTGAACACTGGCGCCGCGCCGAACCAGATCTGCGGACGCTGACGCCAGAATGGCGCACGCTTCGGGTTGTGGCCCTCTGGATTTCAGCTGTCGGATCGCGGCCAGCATCTGTGCCTCGTCGTCAGCATACAGCGCCCTCAGCCCGTGGCGCCCGAGCGGCGCGTCGAACAACCCGACCCGGCGCACTGCCGGTGATGCAAGCACGCCGACAACGCGATCGTCCCCCGCCAGCGCCGCCGCATGCGCGACCGACAGCGCGACCATATCCAGAAACGGCACCGTGACAGCGGCGCGGATCGCCTCTGCGTAATGGTGGGCGGTATTGCAGGGCATGGCCAGCGCCTCGGCTCCGCCCGCCACCAGCCGCCGGGCCATGTCGGCCAGCGCCGGGGCCGGATCAACCGTGCCGCCTTCGAGAAGATGCCTTATCCGCGACGGCACCTGGGTGTTCTGATCGACGATCAGCGGGATGTGATCGCTGTCATCCTGCGCGCTTACCCCGGCCAGGATCTTCTGCATGATCAGGATGGTCGCCTCCGGGCCCATCCCGCCCAGGATTCCGATCCGGCGCATCAGCTGGTGGCCCGCGTCTGAAGGGCCGCAACGGCGTCCACGATAAGATCGGCCAAAAGCGCGCAATCCGGCAGGGTGAAACTCAGTGGCAGACGCATGTCGAACAACCCCGCCAGAATCCGGTCTGTCTGCGGCAGATTTTGCGCCGCCACGTAGCGCCAGCTGTGGTGGTCAGAGGTGAAGCCGATGGGGTGTGGCGCGCCGAACCATTTGACTTCGACCCCCGCGCCGGACAGCCGCGCGACCAGAGTTTGCGCATTTTCCGCCGTGATCCCGGGCAGGCGGAACTGGATCGACGAGCCGACATAGGCCTCTGCTTCGGGGCGTGTCGGCAGCCGGATCGCCGGATGTGCCGCGAGCTTTGCCGCGACCAGGTCGTAGCGCTCGTTCCAGGCCGCGATGCTCTGGTCGATCCGGCGAAGCTGCGGGCGCAAAAGGGCAGCGCGCAGGTTGTCCATCCGCGCCGAGGTGTTCGGCGTATCGAGCCGGATGTCGTCGTAAACCTCTGTTGCAGGGCCCGCGCCATGGCGGTCAAACAGCATGTAGGACCCCGATAGGATCGTCGCACGCGCCATGAATTCGGCATCCTGAGAGGTCAGCAATCCGCCCTCTCCGGAATTCAGATGCTTGTAGGTCTGGGTGCTGAAACAGCCGGCCAGTCCGAACGACCCCGACAATTTGCGGTTCCAGCGCGCGCCCATCGTATGCGCGCAATCCTCGAGGACTGTGATGTCCAGTTCGGTGGCGATCTGCATCAGGCGCTCCATGTCGCACAGATGGCCGCGCATATGGGACAGCAGCAGAAAACGGGCCCCGGTCTGACGCGCTTTCGCGGCAAGATCGTCAAGATCAATCACCAGGTCATCGGTGATTTCGACCAGCACGGGTTTGCCGCCGACAACGGCGATCGCGCCGGGCACGGGGGCAAGCGTGAACCCGTTCGTCAGCACCAGATCACCCATTTTGACGCCTGCCGCGCGCAAGGCGATCTGCATCGCCTGCCCCCCCGACGCCACCGCCAGACAGAAGGGCTGCCCCTGCCAGAGGGCAAAGTCGCGCTCGAGTTCCATTGTCTCGCCGGGCACGCCGGGTGCGGTGTTGTAGCGGTGCAGTCGGCCCGAGCGCATCACCGCGACCGCCGCTTCGATGGCGTCCTCGGGGATCGGCGGTTGCTGTGTGAAGCTCTTGGAGAAACGCGCACGGGCCATAAGATCAGTCCACCATCAGGGCTTGGTTGCCTTCTGCAAAGACGGCGTCGTAACCGAACAGCGCCGCGGAACCCCCAGTATGCAGGAACACGACGCGTTCGCCCTTCTTGAAATTGCCCTTGCGACAATAATCAATCAGACCGGCGGCGCCTTTGCCCGAGTAGACCGGATCAAGCAGGATGCCCTCGAGCTCTGCGAACATGCGGATCGCCTCGATGGTGTCCTCGCGCGGTACGCCATAGCCGGCGCCGACATAGCTGCAATCAGCAACCACATCCCCGCGCGAAACCACATTCGGGCAGCCGAGCTTTTCCGCCGTTTTCAGGGCCAGGGCAAACACGTTCTCCTCCTGCTTGTCCCTGGGGGCCCGCACGCCGAATCCGGTCAGCGGGATGCCTGCATTGATGGCCTTCAGCCCGGTGATCAGGCCCGCTTGCGTTCCGGCGGAACCGGTCGCGGTGACGATCCTGTCGATCACCAGGCTGCGGTCATTGGCCTGACCGACAAGTTCGAAGGCACAATTCACATACCCCAATGCGCCGGTGGCGTTCGACCCGCCACCCGGAATGAGATACACCTTGCGCCCCTCAGCGCGCAGGCCCTCTGCCACGCTTTCCATTTCGGCCTGCATGTCCAGGCCGCCGGTGCGCTTTGAAGTGGTGGCGCCGTGCAGGTGGTCGAGCAGCACGTTGCCGTTGCGGTTGTAGTTGGAATCGTTCGAACCGGTGCGGTCCTCGAGCAGAATGTGGCACCCCAGTCCCAGCTTGGCCGCAAAGGCGGCGGTCTGGCGGGCGTGGTTGGACTGGGTCGCGCCCTGGGTCATGACCGTATCGGCCCCCATGGCCATCGCCTCGGCCATGAGAAATTCCAGTTTGCGGGTCTTGTTGCCGCCGGTCGAAAGGCCGGTGCAGTCGTCGCGCTTGATCCAGATTTCCGGTCCCCCCAGCTCTTTCGACAACCGATCAAGCTTTTCCAGTGGGGTTGGCAGGTGGGCGAGATGGACGCGCGGAAAACGGGCGAGATGCATTGAGAGATCCTTGGATAACTTGTGTGTTCCGAAGATTGCGCAAGGCATACCGCTATGCAAAGTCGAAAAAATTGATGTATCATGCAGAAGTTGCAAGTTGGAGAAAATGATGCGGCTGGAGTGGCTCGAAGACATCCTGGCTGTTGCCGAGACCGGATCTTTCAGCGGGGCGGCCGACCGGCGTCTGCTCACCCAATCGGCGTTTTCCCGAAGGATACGGCAGATCGAGGACTATGTCGGTGTCGAACTGTTTGACCGGACCCACAAGCCGATTCGGCTGCGGCCGACGACCGAGGCGCAGCGGGAACAGATCTTGATGCTGAATTCCGCGCTGAGGCAGCTTGTCGTCGATCTGCGGCGCGGCGAGCGGATCACCAGCAACCGTGTTGTCATCGCCTGCCAGCACGCGCTGACGGCGACACGGGTTCCTGCACTGGTCCAGCAGATGCCGACCACGCGCGACGGGATCTATGTGCGGCTGCGCTCGGCAAATCTCGATGAATGTGTGGGCATGCTGCTGTCGCGGCAGGCGGATGTTGCAATCGTGTACCAGCTTCCCGACGAGAGGAACGAGGTTGGCGCCGATTTCCTCGAGGAGCTGATGATTGGCACCGACCGGCTGATCCCGGTGTCCAACGCGCCGCTGCCGAAGGCCCCTGCCCTGACCGAACACAATGGCGAAATTCCCTGCATCACCTATCCGCCGGATGTGTTTCTGGGGCGGGTGATGGAACGCAAGATCCTGCCGTTCTTCAACCCGGGCCTGCGCCATGTCCCGAAGGTGGAAACCGCACTGACACTGGCCGCGGTGGAGATGGCGGCCATCGGGATGGGCGTGGCCTGGGTGCCGGAATCCCTGGCGCACGACCGGCTGACAGCCGGTACGCTGGTGGATCTGTCGGAGGTGCTGCCGTCATGTGACATGCAGGTCATGGCAATGCGCGTGCAGGGCAAGCCGAACCTGGCGGAGGGAATATTCTGGTCCCGGCTGCAAGCAGTCTGAGCACAGGGACGTCCGAACATGGGCCCCCGGAACTCCACCCGGGCGGGAGAACCAAGAGGCCCATGTCACGCGCTGCATCCGGTGCGACCACGTTCTGCCGCAGTGCTCCGTGTCAGGGACTGACCCGGACCTTGAACAGCACGCTGCCTTCGGCGCCGGCGCCATGGGTTCCGCTGCACTCCCAACGCAGTGGACCCGCGTATCCGATGACGTTCGTTGCGGGATCCCCCACGGAACATATCAGCGTCGGACCGACGTTGACCGGTGTTTCGATGAGAGCGGCCAGGATCGTGTAGGGCGGTGTGCGATCATGGATCGAGATGCTCGAGGCCGCGGTCTGGCTGGGATTGATGATGGTGATGCGATACACCAGCACGTCGCCCGGAGCGGCCTGGTTGGAATAGCCCTCTGGCGTGCCCTGGGTTTCGTTGCGCACCGTCTTGATCAGAACCAGCTGGCTGCCCCCCACTTCGACCGATACGCGATCAACGTTGGAAATCGCATGGCTGGACGTCGTGCCGGCAAAGGCGGTGGTGGCCGTGAGCCGGTAGGTCAACATCGACCCGGGGGCGAGCCCGCTGCTGGCGGAAACCCGCGAGATCAGGCAGATTTCCTCGCCGGCCTGCACCGCAATCGGATCGTTGACCGGCAGTTCCGGGTTGCCGTCGCAATCACTGTCGAGGAACAGCGCGAAAGAGAACGCGCCTTCGGCCGGTTCCGTAACCTCATCGTAGAGAAAGGTCACCGTTCCGCTGCTGGCAGCGCGATACAGATGCGGCAGCACGGCAATCTGTCCGGCGCCCACCGCTGTCTCGCGGTCTTCGCTCAGCCCGGGCAACGGTATCAGCCCCAGATCCAGACCTGCGTAATTGGTGTCCGGCGCCGGCGCGAAGGCGAAAGAGCCGTCATGCGCATTGGGATTGCTCAGCCCGGGAAGGGCGCCGGGCGCCTCGGAGATCGCCATCCAGCCGGGGGCCGGGGCCACCGAGACCGTCAGGTTGCCGCTGTAGGCGGGCGCCAGAGCATAGCTCCAACGACCGTCAGCGCCGACTTCGGGACTGGCCAGCAGCGCCCCGGTGTCGTCCAGCAACAGGATCTCGCCTTTGTCGGTGCCCGCTTCGCCACCAGTGGCCTGCCCGTCATGGGCTGACCCGCCACCTGCGCCATCATCCCGCAGCACCCGGCCCGACAGGATGCGGTCGGCGCTGGCGAGGAACAGGGTTACGCTGGCCTCGTCGTCATCCGCGACACCGTCGCCAAGGTCGTCCACCAATGGGCCGCTTCGGGGATCGCTGTCGAGATCGGGAAGCGAACTTTCGGTAATTTCGACGATGTTGGTGTAATCGCCGCCTGCTTCGACCCGGACACGCAGAGTCAGCGTTTCTGTCGCTCCGGACAGTATTTCATCGACAAACCACACACCGGTGCCGGGGTCGTAGAAATCGCCGGTCGCAGGGGCGTCGTCACTGAGATAGGTGAAACCCGAGGGGATCTTTTCGATCACGGTGACACCCGATGGTGAGCCGGGCCCGGCGTTGGACACGGTGACCACCCAATCGATGACATCGCCTTCGACAACGGTGCTGGCCACCGTGGCAGAACCGGCCCGGAGCGCTTGTTTGGTGATGGACAGGTCGCTTTGCTGCGGATCAAAGCCGAAGTTGCGTTCGACCGTGAAGCTGGCGGAATCCACAGTCACCCCGACCAGCGGATTGGAGGTGCCGATCTGCGAGCCGGGCGGGAGGTCTGCATCGTTGACGTCCACTTCGACCCGGTACGTCGTCGCCGAGGGCAGGCCGACAAAGGCATAGGTGCCATCAGGTTGTGTGTCGACACTGGTGATCAGGCTGTCGTCTCCCAGATCATTGGGCGTGCCATTGTCGGAATACAGGTCAACGCGGATACCACCGCCCAGATTGACCTCGTCGGCGTCTCGTTCGTCCGAAGCGTTCTGGTCGATGTAGACATTGCCGCCGAACCCCGAAAGCGGCAGGGGTGTGCTTCCCCGGCACGACGCACCATCGCTGAAGCCGCCTTCGTCGGGCCCGGTCGCAAGGAACTGGCGGTTGCCGGTGGTGGTGTCGATCAAATAGACCGCGTTGCTGTCCTGTTCGTAAGCGTACATGCGGCCATTTTCGTCAAAGAAGACGGCGGACCAGATGCCGGTATGAATCGCAGCGCCGAATTCGACAACGGTTGTCAGCCCCGCGATGCCGTCGTTGGCAAAGGCGCGGAATACCCGACCGGTGTCTTCATTCACGCCGTAGATGAACCCGTCCAGCGGATTGATGGCAAAATCCGACACCGCGACAGGCTGGGACAGGGTCAACAGGCCGGCGTCAACGGGCGCCGCCGGATCCGTCAGGTCCAGAAGCTGCCAGGTGGTGGCATCCACCTCGTAGACCAGTGTGCCGTTGCTCAGAATGTCACCGGCATCCTCACCACGTTCAGCCGAGTTCGGGAAGTCGGGCATCAGGGTAAACTGACCGGTGCCATCCACCCGCCAGAGCTCGTCCTTGCCAGGACGAACGCCATAGATGTAGCCGTCCAGCAGATTGTAGCCCCATCCTGCATCCAGGCGGCGCGGGGCGGTGCCAAAGCTTTGCAAGGCCAGGGAATAACTGCCGCCCGCATCGGTGAACCGCATCTTGCGCAGTTCGGTCGGATCGTCGGCCAACAGGTACAGACCGCTGTCGCAGGACACCGGAGGCACGTCACCCGAAATCGTGGTCTGATAGTCTTCGACCTCGCCATCCAGGGCAACCGGCACCACACCCTCGGTGGAAGACCAGCGAAAGCGCGCAAAGGTCGGCGTCAGCACCGCGCCGGAAGGCACCGACACGTCAAAGCGGATCTCTCCGTTGAGGACGCCATCATTGTCACCGGCGCCGCCGTCCTGCACATTCGAGGCGATCTGGTCGGCCGCATCGAAGGTGCCGTTGCCGTCGAAGTCGATCCAGGCTTGCAGATAGGCGATCCCCCCCGTGAGGCCACCCGCGCCGCTGGTGACTTCGTTCACCGTCACGACGATTTCCGTGGTGGCACCTGCAAACAGCTGGGGCAGGCTGACGCCGTCCTCGTCGTCATTGCCATCGAGATCATCGCCGGTGGCATCCGGTGACGCCTGGGAGGCTGCCTCGGGATCCGGAGGAATTGCGCCGAGATATGTGCCGGCCACGTCGACGTCGGCGATGACATGCAAGGGATCGCCATAGCTCGCAGGCGCATCACCGCGATCGACCAGAGGCGCGGCCGCGATGTTGATCGCGAAATCCTCGACTTCGCCGTTCGGGGCGGCATCCGCCACGCCCAGAGCCGGGGCCGTCGACCAGCGAAAGCGCGCAAATGTCTGATCAAGCACCGCGTCGCCCGGAACAATCACCTCGAACTGGATCAACCCGTCGCCGGCCAGCTGATCCGCACCTGTGCCGTCATCCTGGAGATCGACCGCGATGGCTTCGGCCGTTGCCACCTCCATCACGTTGTTGCCGTTGAAATCAATCCACGCGGTCAGGTTGCCGTCCGCACCCTGGACCGTGGCTTCGATGGTGGCGAGAAACCCCTGAACCAGCGGCGGAATGGAAACCCCGTCGTCGTTGTCGGACCCGGCATCACCGGCATTGCCCGGACCGCTGTCGCCGGTCACGGTTTCGCCCAGCTGCACCGTCGTGCCGACATCCAGCGCGTGTATGGCATCGCCGTAAACCGAAGGCGCATCGGTAAAGTCGGCGCAGGCCTGAATGTCGGTCAGTTGCAGCGATCCGGCAAAATTGACACTGTTGTTCTGCCGGGGCGCATGACGGATGACGATCCGGTCGACCGGGGCGCCAAAGCCTACAAGAACGGCAAAGTTCTCTGCCAGTCCGACGGTGGAAAGGGTGCCGCTGCGCTCGCCCAACACCGACCCGTCGGCATTGGCCTCGCGCAGCATCGGGGCCGAGATCGGCCCGTCCGCAATCGAGGGCTGCACGCGCAATCCGTCCCGTTCGCCATACACCGTGACGGATTCGTCGAGGTCCAGGCTTGTGACATAGAACTCTACGGCGCTCATCGGGGTATCGAAATTGATATCAACCGTGGAGTACTGCTGAGTCAGCACCGGACCACCGCCGTATCCCGCCGCATAAAGCTGGTTCGACGTGCCGATTGCGCCCGGGCGCAGAAGCACCGAATTATCCGTCGCGGTCACCGTTCCAGCGATACCATAGCGTGAGAAGCTGGTGGTCAGGCCCAGGGCGGCCGGGCTGTCGGACGCCCAGTCAACCGCGGAAAAGCGGCTGCCATTGCAGACAGGCAGCGTCTCGGCCGGTACGGCCGTCACCGCGACGGTGACGCTGTCGGTGTCGGCGCCGCCCTCGGCGCTTGAAATCGCGGTGTCGGCAGTGATGCTGCCGCCCGCAGCCGCGGCGACATAAGCGTCGAATTCGATGGCACCGCTGCCGAGCCCGCCAAGGGTTGCCATCGGCGCAAAGGAGAAGGTGCCTGCTCCAGGCGCTGTTGCAGGACGGATGTCCTCGCCGCTGATCACCCGAAAGTTCCCGGTTCCCGAGATCTCGGGCGGCAGGGTTGCGGTGGCCTGCACATTGGTCATCGGGCCAAGCGCGGTGTTCACATAGCTGACGCGGTAGGTGAGTGTTGCCCCCTGGGGAATGTCGCCACCCGTGTAGGGTGTGCCGTTCACCGCGCTGATGGTAATCGAGACAAACAGGTCATCCGGCCCGGCCGGCGAAACGGTCGAGGTGCCCGCGACCCAATACCGCCAGGGATTATCGTTGCCCGAGGCAGCGCCTTCGGCGGAATCGCCGCCGTGACCTTCGGCGTTGAAATAGCCGATGGCGTCAAGGTCGGTGATCTTGACTTCCATCACCGCGTAGTAGGTTTCGCTCTGGGCGATACCGCCAAAGGCATAACGCACGGCATTTGTACCGGCCGGCAATACCGAGGCAGTGCTGTTGTTGAGCGCGAAGCCTTCCGAGGTTTGCGAACACACCTCGACTGTATTCACGCCCGGGTCCAGCACTTCGGGGAACACCGACCCGGCGCCGGTTGCCGGACCGTCGGGACCGGCCAGAAGCGGGTCGTCCGCCCGGCACGACCCGGGATAGCTGATCCGGTTCCAGGGTCCGGTGACGCCATACCGGTCCCAGTCGGTGCCGGACTCCGGCCCGGCCACCGGGCTGCCTGCGCGAAAGGGTGTCGCCCCGCGTCCACCGGTGATGGTTGTTTCCTCGCGCGTCGTGAACCCGTTCGGGTCGATGTTGCCGCCCGAGCCGAAGGCGTTGATCTGCACCGCGTCCCATTTGTTGTGGACGCGCGGAGTGCCGGTGCCGCCGACGCTGGGCCAGGGCGTGCCGTTGGTCGGGTTGACCAGATACCCGTTCTGCAATGTCGCAACATCCGAGCCGTTGGCGAACAGCGCGGTGTCCGACCGGGTCGAGTAGAAGATCCCGGTGTCGCCATAGATATACGCCAGTCCGGCATTGCAGGTGTCGATGGAATAACCAGCGGCGTCGCATTGCGAAGTGTCGGAAGGCGACCAGCCGTTGGCCGAAATGTCGAACGTTTGCTGGCCCTTGGGTCCCCAGCCCTTGGACACGCCCGAACCGGTGCTGGCACGGGCCGGGCGGGCATCCACGGCTGTTCCTGTCGCATCGGTGATATAGGTGCTGACCACCTCGGTTCCGGCCGGCACATACAGCGTGGCATAGCCACCCGGGCCATCCAGGGTGCCGGCGGTGATCACCGGAAAATCGGCGATGACCCCGATGATGTCGCCTTCGGAGATCGGCGGCAGACCGGCGGCGACATTGTCCGCGATCTGCTGGCGGGATGCCGGTGTCAGGGTGATGCCCCCGCCCCCGAGCCATGCCCCGTGGGCCAGCACCCCCACGGCAAGTCCGATCCAGATCAAAAGGCTGAGGATTGCTCTGAAACCACGGCGCCGCAGGACAGGGGTCAGCATAATCTTCTTTCTCCACAAAGTTGACAATCAATGTTCAGAGCACAGAGAAACCCTTCCCTATGCCTCGCAAACAAACCGCGCTCACCGTGCAGGATCTGATCCCGCAAGGTCATGACCTACCTAACGCAATGGAGCTTGCCGTCGGGAACGCGATAGCAGAGAGCGGCGATACCGTAGGTCATGGCGGCGCCCCGATGGGTCACTGCCCTATCCTTTTGATCAGGGCCCCTGACCGAATGAGCAAAACCGGCGGGTAGGAGGTCGCTCCGAAAGGCTTTTGACCGGCAGGCATGATCGGATGCGCCGCATGTCCCCGTGCGTCGGGTGAGTGCGGAACTCTCTTGCTGCACTGCTGCTTTCGGATGCGGACCCGGCCCGGATGGCGGGCGCTGTGATCCGCCGACAGGTTATTACGCCTGCGCCAAAGAAATTGGCCGTTGTCCCGGTGTTCTCCTACCTTGCCCCAAAGCCCTGCTGCGGACTGATCCGGCAACCGGGCTGTGCTGGACAGGGGACCAAAGACGCCATGCGAGAGATCATCGACATTCACCCACACGTCATTTCCCCGGACACGGTGGCCTATCCGGTGAAACCGATTGGCGGCAACCAGTCGAAATGGTCAGAGGCCCACCCCACCAGCCACGAGGATCTGATCGCGGCGATGGACATGGCCGGCGTGGCCCGGTCCGTGGTGGTGCAGGCCTCGACCGCCTATGGTCACGACAACCGATATCTGGCGGCAATGACACAGGCCTATCCGGACCGTGTGGCGGGGGTTTTTTCCGTCGACGCCATGGCCGGGGATGCCGTCGAGCGGATCCGCTACTGGGCCGGCCAGGGGCTGGTCGGGATGCGACTGTTCACCACCGGCACCACGATGCCGGGTCAGGCCGACTGGCTGGGGGATCCCGCCAGCTATCCGGCCTGGGATTACGCGTCCCGGACAGGGTTGCCGATCTGCGTGCAGATGCAGCAGGCGGGCATTCCAAAGATCCGCGCCCTGCTGGACCGGTTCCCCGAAGCGGTTGTCATTCTCGATCACATGGCGCGCCCGGCACTGGACGATGGTGCGCCCTACGCCCGGACCCGGGCTTTGTGGGATCTGGCCGAATACCCCGGCGTGCACCTGAAGCTGACGATCCGCAATCTCGACGGCGCGCTCGAAGGCAACTCGACCACGTCGGATTTCCTGGATCAGGTGATGGGCACCTATGGGTCGGCCCGGGTGGCCTGGGGGTCGAATTTCCCGGCTGCCGGAAAGACACTCAAAGAGCTGGCAGAGCGGGTGCAGACGGCGCTGGCGCCGCTGTCCGAGGCGGATCAGGCGATGATCCTGTCGGGCACCGCGAAAAAGCTCTATCCGGCGCTGACCCGGATGGCGGGTCGTGCGGCATGAGCACTGCTCTCAGTCTGGCGCTGGGACATCACCCCATCAGCCGCGCGGTCACGTCTGAACGTGCCTCCGCGCAGGGGCTGGAACTTGATGTCCGGCACATTGATCCGATCCACAATGCCTTTGCACCGATGATCCGCGAACAACGGTTCGATATCAGCGAACTGGCCATCGCTTCGGCGATGCAGGCGGTGGCCTATGACAAGCCCCTGGTTTTGCTGCCGGTGACGCTGGCGGCGCGGTATCAGCACAAGTGTCTGGTCTGCAATTCCGAGCGCGGCGCATTCAGCACCGACGCGCTGGTGGGCAAGCGGGTCGGCGTGCGGGCCTATACCCAGACAACCGGCGCCTGGGTGCGCACCATCCTGCAAACCGAATACGGCATAGCGCCGCTGGACATGCACTGGGTCACGCAGATGGGGGCGCATGTCGAGGAATACCCTGAGCCCGCACATGTCGAGCGGGTCGGCAAGTCGGCCTCGCTCGTCGAGATGCTGCAAAATGGCGACATCGACGCCGCGATCTTTGGCAACGACCTGCCGGATCTGCCCTGGGTGGTGCCGGTGATCGCGGATCCCGAGGCAGCGGGGCGTGCCGCCCATGCCCGCACCGGCGTCGTGCCCATCAACCATGTCCTGACGGTCAGCGCCGATGTCGTGGCGCGGCGCCCCGAGGTTCTGACCGCGCTCATGGCCCTGTTCCGGGCCGCAAAGACCGCGACCGGCGATTCCCGCGAAATTGACCTCTATCCACTTGGTCTTGCGGCGATGCGGCCTTCGGTCGAAGTGTTTCTGGCGTCGGCCTACGACCAGAAACTCCTGCCCGACAGAATCAGCTTTGAAGAGCTGTTTGCCCCGGCGCGTCGGATTCTGGGTGAACTGGCGGACTAGCCTCCGGGCGCCGGGAAAATTCCGCCGCGCGGGCAAGTTCGGCGAGAAAGTACTGTTGCGGCCGGGTCGGCGCGCTTTTGACGCGGGCGGTGTAGCCGATGACACGCGTGGTGCTGGCCAGGGTTTCCGACAGCACCATCAGTTGTCCGTCTTCTTCCTCGTATTTGATCTGATGGCGCGAGATCAGGGCCAGGGTGTCGCTTTCCCGCAGGATCGCGCGCACCGCCATGTGTGAGGCGACCTCGTAAATCTGCGACGGCTTTTGTCCGCAGGCCGGAAAGATCATTTCAAATTCACGCCGGGCGGGGGATCCTTCGCGCGGCGCGATCCAGGGAAATTTCAGAAACGCATCCAGCCCCGGGCGGGCGTGCCCGGCCAGCGGATGTCCGCTGCGCGCGACCACGCAGAGCCGGTCGCTGAACAGCGGCGTTTCGACAACATCCGGGGTTGGAGCGGGCTCGCGCAGGGTGCCGACAATGTAATCGATGTCGCCGTCCCGCAGCGCCGCCAGCAAGGTTTCATATGCGCCTTCGACCATCTGCACCCGCACATCCGGAAAGGCCATGCCGGTTGCAATCAACGCTTTGGGGGTGATGTAGGTGCGCGCCATCGGCAGTGCTCCGACCGAAAGCCGTCCGCTGTGCAGTCCTGCCGCATCGTTGAGTTCGTCGCGCGCCAGTTCAAGTTCGCGCTGCGACAGCTTGGCCGCGCGGGCCAGAAGCGCACCGGCCTCCGACAGCCGCAACTGGTCGCCGTCCCGAAACATCAGACGCAGGCCCAGCCGCCGCTCGAGCGTGTTGAGGTTGCGGGCCATCGCGGCGACGGTGGTTCCGGTGATCTGCGCGGCGGCGTCCTGTGTCGGTGCCCGCGATATGGCCGAGAGCGCTTCGATCTGAACCGACTTGAGCAAAAGATCGGGGCTTTGTTCCGCCGTACCGTTCGGCATGTGAATCAGACCTGCGCGCAGGGCGTCAAACACCCGGGCAACCCGGCGCAGCATGATCTCGCCGGCGTCGGTGGGGTACATCCCGGTCGGGTGACGGACAAAGAACGCGGCGCCAAAGGCTTTCTCCAGGCGCGCGATGGCCTGAGTGACAGCGGGCTGCGACAGGTTCATCTCGGCGCCGGCGCGGTTGACGCTGCGCAGGGCGCCGACATGCAGCAGCGCCTTGAGATGCCGCAGGTTGGGCAATTTTTCAAAAGGCTCGCGGGGGCCGTTGGTCATGGTGGCGGCGCCGCCTTCCGTGTGGGGATCGTTCTGGCGTGTCATCCGGCGCAGTCTAGGGCAAGCTGCAGGGCGTAGGTAGACCCCTGCAGCCTGCGCGCCGGACTAGTTCGACTGTCCGATGATGTCCTTGTACTGCGTCAGCAGCGCCGTCTGGGACGTGATCAGCGCCTGCAGCGCATCTGCGTCCATCGGGTCGAGCGGCGATTCCGAGCTTTCGGACCATGAAACTAGCTCGGGATCGGCCAGCGCCTCGGAAAAGGCCGCGCTGATCCTGGCCGAAACGGCGCCATCGACGCCCGGCGGCAGCCCGAAGGCGCGCACCAGCCCGAGATTGGCCAGATCCGGATAGCCGGCGGCGCCAGCCTTTTCCGTGTCGGGAAAGGCGGTTACATCGCGTTCGGACATCAGCAGGATGCCCTTGAGGTCACCGCCGCTGTTGAACGACGCGGCGGTGGTGATCGGCGTCACCGAAGCCATCGCGTCCCCCCGTACCACCCCGAGCAGCGCGTCGTTGTTGCCCGGATAGCCGGTGATCACCTGGCACTCCAGCCCGACTTCGCCGCACATGATACGGTTGGCCGCAAGACCGGAAGAGCCATAACCGGTAAAGGTGATGGTCTTGCCGGCCGCCTTGAGGTCGGCGATGGAGTTGTACGGCGAATCCTTTGCGACAACGATGATGTACTGGTTGAAGGCCATCGCCCCGAGCCAGCCGATCTTGTCCAGGTCATAGGGCGGGTTTTCGCCGTTCACCACCGGCTCGATGATGCCGGGGACATTGAAGATGGCCATGGTCTGACCGTCGGGGCGCGCCGCATAGGCTGCCTGAGCCCCCCGCATCCCGCCGCCGCCCGAGATATTCTTGGGCACGATCTGCACACCGATGTTTTCCCCCATCACCTTGGCCAGGATCCGGGCATAGGTGTCAAAGCCGCCGCCCGGGCTGGACGGGATGATGACCTCGACATCGCCTTTGGGCCAGTCCTGTGCCGCTGCGGGCGTGCTCAGCAGCGCGGCACCCAGCATCGCCGCCGCCGTGGTCCGCATGATGTTGCGTTGGGATTGCATCTGTTTCTCCTCCTCAGATGACGTGTCAGATGTAGCCGCCGAACAGCAGACCTTCAAAGATCGCGTAGCCCAGCAGGTATTCGAATGTGATGTAAAGGCTTGCGGTCAGACCCAGGGCCATTGCCACACAGGGCAGCAGCGGCTTGCCGGCATAGAACCGCAGGTAGGCAAAGACATAGACCGGGATCGCCAGGTAAAAGCCAAAGAGCGTTGCCAGCGCCGTGAACGCCGCCATCCATGCGAAAGCGGCGATTTCCTTGGCAACCGGGGCGCTTTCGCCGCCCTGCCCCGGGCGCAGCATGGCGGCGCCGCCAAAGAAACGACGCAGCGCGAATGCGAGGCGGCCGTTGCCCTGACTGAGAAAGTCCAGCACCAGCAACACCAGTGTGACGCCGGTCACCACCAGAGGCACAGCGCGGGTGTCCGTCTCGTAACCCAGCCCGGTGACCATGTAGATCAGGGCCAGCGCCGTCAGAACGGCGGTCGGTACGATGGCTTGCAAATGGGTGTTCATGAGGTGCGTTCCCTGGCGGTTTTGCGCGTGCGCATCAGGTAGCGGATCAGCGGCACGCAGAGGCTGAGCACGATCAGCAGGAACAATGTCAGCGACAGACCGCGGGTGAAGAACGTGGTCCAGTCCCCCTGCGAGATCATCAGGCTCTGGCGGAAATTCACCTCCATCACGCTGCCCAGGAACATGGCGATCACAAGCGGCAGGCGGGGATAGTCAAACCGGGTCATCAGATAGCCGATCAGGCCGAAGATCACCGCCACGATCACGTCATACATCGAATTGTTGAGCGCATAGGCACCGACCAGCGACACCGGCAGGATCACCGGCACCAGATAATTCACATCGACCAGCGTGATCCGCGCCAGCTGCCGCGCCACCATCAGACACATCACCGAAGCCAGCACCGAAGAGATCGCCAGCGCCAGCATCAGGGTGGTCACCACGTCCATGTGATCGAGCAGGATCGACGGGCCGGGCTGCATCCCGTGCAGCACCAGCAGACCGAGGAACACCGCCATCTCTGCGCTGCCGGGAATGCCGAAGGCCAGTGTCGGGATCAGCGCGCCGCCTTCGCGGGCGTTGTTTGACGCTTCCGGAGCGATCACTCCCAACACATTGCCCTTGCCGAAGGTCTCTGGCTCGTCCGAGATCTGCACCGCTGTCGAATAGGCCAGAAACGCCGCCACCGTGCCGCCGACTCCGGGGATCGCGCCGATGGCCGCGCCGATGGCCGATCCGCGCAGAACTGTTGGCCAGTTGCGGAAGGCCGCCCGCACGCCGTCGCTCACGCGGGTCACCCGGACCTGGGCGGCATCGTCGGTGATGGTGCCCCCCGCCAGATACAACGTGACGATCTGCGAAATCGCGAACAAACCGATCAGGGAAGGCACCAGCGGCACGCCGTCCCAGAGGTAAGCGACCCCGAAGGTAAAGCGTGTGCCGCCGCTGACGTCGTCATAGCCGACAAAGGCGATCATCAGCCCCAGACCGGCGGCGATGAGCCCGCGCAGGAACTTGCCTTCGGTCGACACCGCGATGGCACAGAGGCCCAGAACCGCCAGCATGAAGAACTCAGGCGGGGAAAAGAACAGGATGATTTCCCGCGCCACCGGAAGCGCTGCCAGCAGCAGCAGGATGCCGAGCACCCCGCCGATGGAGGACGCCGCCGCTGCCGCGCCGAGCGCCTCGCCTGCCCGGCCGAGTTTGGTCATCGGGTAGCCATCGAACACCGTCGCCGCATTCGGCGCGGTGCCCGGAGTGTTGAGCAGGATCGCCGTGACCGAGCCACCGAACGGCACCGCGCCCATGATCCCGCCCGCCAACAGCATGGCCGACAACGTGTCCAGACCGAATGTCAGGGGGATGAGCAGCGCCAGAGCGGTGGGGCCGCCCAGCCCCGGAATGATGCCGAAGATCAGGCCCACAATTGTTCCCAACAGCAGATAGATCACGCCGCCGCCGCTGGCCAGTGCGCCGAAAGAAAAGCCGATTGCCTCTAACATCCCCACCCTTTTCCATGGTGTCCTGCCCGGCGTCTCTTGCCGCACTGCCATGCAGGTGCGTCCCTCCTTCGACCGGTCAGGGTAATTGTGTTTGTGTAGCCAGTACTACCCGCTGGTCCGCCTGCAGCCAAATAACATAGCAGCTTGAGCAATAACTTGTCTTGTCGCTGAGCGGTATGCGAATGGCGCGCACCCCGCGCCGCCGTGCCTGCCCGTGCCCCTGCCCGTACATAGACGGGAAGCCCCGGCTATCCGGGATCCGACCTGAGCGCATACTCGGGTGCACTGTGCGACCCCGCAGGCCATGTCCCCGGTTCGGCATGCAGCGTTGCGCCGAGTCTGCCCTGTGTCGCAGCCATCGCTGCCGGTCAACGTTGTCTGAAGATTTACAAGGGCGGCGGCAGAAGGGTCTTGACTTCGATTATCTGTTATATGTTACACATAACATGTAACGAGGGGGCGGACAATGATCACCACGACGGGCGCAGGGGCCACTGGCTGCGCTGACATGCGTCAGCTGTTGACGGCCCCGGACATACTGGCCGTGCCCGGTGCGGCGGATGCGCTGACCGCCCGGGTCATCGCCGCCGCAGGATTTGGCGCCGTCTACCTGACCGGGCTTGGTGCGACGGCGACGCGTCTGGGGATGCCTGACCTCGGTCTGATGACCCAGACCGAAATGGCCGAACATGCCCGCAGCATATGCCGTGCGGTGGTTGTGCCGGTGATTGCCGACGCGGACACCGGCTATGGCGGGCCGCTGAACATTCGCCGCGCGGTGGCCGACTACGTTCAGGCGGGTGTCGCAGCGCTTCACCTCGAGGATCAGGTGACGCCAAAACGCTGCGGCCAGCTTGCCGGAATCAAGATTGTTCCGCAGGCCGAGGCAGAGGCCCGGCTGCGTGCGGCCCTGGCGGCGCGCGACGCTTTCGGTGACATCATGATCATTGCCCGTACGGATGCGTTGCCCGGCTATGGCATGGACGCGGCTGTGGAGCGGGCAAAACGTTATGCCGGACTGGGCGTTGATCTGGTCTTTGTCGACGGTGTGAAAACACGGGCCGAGGTCGAGGCGATCGCGCACCGTGTCGACGGGCCAAAGGTGATCAGTCTGGTGGACGGAACCGACGCCGCAACCCTGAGACTGCGCGAGCTTGAGCAGATGGGCTTTGCGCTGTGTCTCTATGCGGTGACCGGCCTTTTTGCCGGCCTGCACGCCCAGGCGACCGCCTTTGCCGAACTTCGGCGTACTGGCGCCTTGCCGGCGACCGGGTTCACCTACGCGCAGTTTTGTGACCTGATCGGGTTGCCCGCGCTGCAGGAGTTCGCACACCGTTTCGAAACAGGAACCGCAGATGAGTGACGCGGTTGTGCTGATCACCGGCGGCGCCCGGGGAATCGGGCTTGCGATTGCCGAACGTGTGGTCGCGGCGGGGGCGCGGGTGATCCTGTGGGACATCGACGTCGCCGCGCTGGACCAGGCCAAAGCCGATCTGGGCAGCGCCTGCACGACGCAGACGCTGGACATCGCAAGCAGTCAGGCGGTGTCGCAGGCCGAGATGGCGTTGGAAGCCGCGCCGACGCATCTGGTCAACAATGCCGGGGTTCTGGGGCGCGCCATGAACTTCGACGCCATGGATGCGGCAGAAATCGACCGGACGCTGGCGATCAACCTGCGTGGCACGCTGCTGGTGACGTCGGCGTTTCTGCGCGCCCGCACGGCCCACGCCCAGGCGGGCATCATCAACATGTCGTCCATCGCCGGAACCAACGGCGGCGCGCCCGGCCGGGCGGTCTATGGCGCGACCAAGGGCGCGATGATCGCACTGACGGCAGCAATGGCGCGCGATCTCGCGCCGGACCTGCGGGTGAACGCCATCGCACCGGGCATCATCGACACCGAGATACAGACCACACTGTTCGCCAGCCGGGCGGCGCTGGAGGCCACGGTCGCGGGCATTCCCATGGGACGGCTGGGCCAGCCCGCGGACATCGCCGCAACCGCCATCTGGCTGCTGTTCCATGCCCCCTATGTGACGGGTGAAACGATCCGGGTGGCGGGAGGCCGCAAATGAAATCAATCGAAAACGCCTTTTTCCGGCTGATCGACGTGGCGCTGGTGCTTTTGCTGGCGGCAATGACAGTCATGGTCTTTACCAACGTGGTGCTGCGCTACGGCTTTGGCTCGGGGTTGGATATTTCCGAGGAAATGTCGCGGTTCTGTTTTGTCTGGCTGATCTTTCTGGGGGCGATGACCGCCTCGCGGCTGAACATGCACATGGGTTTCGACCTGGTGGTGACAAGCGTCGGACCCACGACGCGGCGGGTGTTGCTGACCATTGCCAACGGGCTGGTGCTGGGGGTCTGCCTGCTGATCCTGACCGGCACGATCCTGCAATGGCATGTCAACGCCACCAACTCTGCCCCGGTATCGGGAATGCCGATGATCTGGCTGTTCGGAATCGCCCTGCCGATGAGCCTGGTCATCGGGTTGATCGCCGGGCTGCGGATGCTGGGATATGCGACCGGACGGCTGAGCACGCTGCCCAACGCGCAACATGGGGTGCACGAATGAGCCTGGTCATATTCCTTGTCACACTGGGTCTGGCGCTGGCAACCGGCGTGCCCGTGGCCTTTGCGCTGATCCTCTGCGCCGTCACGATGGGCATCTCGCTTGACCTGTTCGACCCGCAGATCATCACCCAGCGGCTGGTGGTCGGGGCCAACAACTTTTCCCTGCTGGCGATCCCGTTCTTTCTGCTGGCCGGAGAGCTGATGAACGCCGGCGGCATGTCCAGGCGGATCATCGGTTTTGCCATGGCCTTTGTCGGGCATCTGCGCGGCGGGCTGGGGGTGGTTGCGATCTTTGCAGCGATCATACTGGCGTCGCTGTCGGGCTCGGCGGCGGCGGACACCGCCGCACTGATCGCGATCCTGCTGCCGATGATGCGCGAATCCGGGCACGACGAGGCGCGGTCGGTCGGGCTCATGGCCTCGGGCGGGATCATCGCGCCGATCATTCCGCCGTCGATCGCCTATATCATCTTTGGTGTCGCCACCAACCTGTCGATCACCCAGCTTTTCCTGGCGGGGATCGTGCCGGGCGCACTGATGGGCCTGTCGGCGCTGATGGTCTGGATCTTTCTGGCGCGCCGCGAAAACGTCAGGCCGCTGCCGCGCCGCGACTGGCCCGCACGCCTGCGGGCCCTGCGCGCCGCACTCTGGTCGCTGGGTCTTCCGGTGATCATTCTGGGCGGCATCCGGTTCGGCATCGTCACCCCCACCGAAGCTGCCGTGATCGCCGCTGTCTATGCGCTGGTGATCGGGGTCTTCGTGCACCGCGAGCTCAAGCTGTCGGCGCTGTTCATGGTGTTCCGCAACGCAGCGCTCACCACTTCGGTGGTGATGCTGCTGGCGGCGGCGGCGCTGGCGACCTCGTGGTTCATCTCGATTGCCGACCTCTCGGGCATCGTGCTCGACATGGTGGCGCCTCTGGTCGACAGTCCGCGTCTGCTGCTGCTGGCGATCATGATGCTGGTGCTGGTGATCGGGACGATGCTGGACATGGGTCCGACGATCCTGATCCTCGCGCCGGTGCTGTTGCCGGTGGTCCGCGAAGCCGGGATCGACCCGATCTATTTCGGCGTGCTGTTCGTCATCAACACCGCCATCGGCCTTGTCACCCCGCCTGTCGGCATCGTGCTGTCGGTGTCTGCCGGCGTGTCCGGTGTGCCGATGCACCGCGTCGCCGTCGGATCGCTGCCGTTCCTCGCCGCGCAGGTCGGCGTGATGCTGCTGCTGATCCTGTTTCCGCAAATCGTGCTGGGTCCGCTGGCCTGGATGCGCTGACCGCACACAACCCCATTCATAACCGGAGGAGACCACTTATGAAGACCTTGAAGACCAGCCTCATCGCGCTGCTGACCACCACCGCCTTTGCAGCGCCGGCACTGGCCGACTACAACAGCCACACCTTCAAGGTGTCCAACGGCGCATCCGAAGATCACCCCGTGTCGGCCGGCGTCAACGCCATGTCGGAATGCCTCGAGGCCGGATCGGGCGGCAAGATGAAGCTGCGCGGCTTTTACAATGGCCAGCTTGGTGACGATGCCGAGGCGACGCAGTCGGTGCGTTCGGGATCCATCGAGATGGTGATCACCGGTGCGGCGGCGATCGGCGGCATCGAACCGGCGATGAGCGTCTTTGAACTGCCGTTCATGTTTGCCTCGGACGCCGAGGTCGACGCCATCATGACCGGCCCCTATTTCGATTACGTCGCCGAAAAGATGCCCGAGCACGGGCTGGTGATGCTGTCGATCTGGGAAAACGGTTTTCGCAACGCCACCAACGGCAGACACGCGATCAACGCGGTGTCGGATTTCGAAGGTCTGAACTTCCGCGTGATGCAGAACCCGATCTTCCTCGACACCTTCCGCCGTCTGGGCGCCAACCCGGTGCCGATGGCCTTTGGCGAGGTCTTTACCGCGTTGGAAACAGGGGCTGTCGATGGCCAGGAAAACCCGCTGCCGCTGATCCAGGCATCGAAATTCTATGAGGTGCAAAAGTATCTGACCCTGACCCGCCACGCTTATTCGCCGACCCCGGTGCTGATGGGCAAGACGGTCTGGGACGGCCTGAATGCCGGCGAGCAGGCGCTGGTTCAAAGCTGCGCCGACACCGCGCGTGATGCACAGACCGCGAGGTCGCGTGCCGTGACCGAGCAGGCCAGGACCGAGTTGCAGGCCGAGGGCATGGAAGTGTCCGAATTGTCCGCCGAAGAAATGGACAAGCTGCGCGCGCTGGTCGCTCCGGTCTACGAGGCCGGCATGGAGACGGTCGGCCGGGAGAACTTTGACGCGCTGATGGGGGAATTGAAGGCCCTGCGCGGCAACTGAACCTGACGACCCGCCGCGCGGCCTCTCTCTCCCGGGTCGCGCGGCACCCTTATACTCCACGAGAAAGCTCACGAGATGCCGCCGACCCCTGCCCCGTCCGTCCACGGTTCCGATGCCTGCCTGAGCGCGCTGCGTGACCGGCTGCCTGCTGCCGCCGTGCTGGCGGGGGACGAAATTCCGGCCCGCAATCTTCAGGACACCAGTTATATCAGGCCGGTGCGCCCGCTGGCGGTGGTGCGCCCGGATACGCCCGGGGACATCGCCGCTGCGGTGGGAATCTGCGCCGCGCACAGGGTCGCCATGGTGCCGCAGGGCGGCCTGACCGGCCTGGCAGGCGGCGGGCATCCGATTGCCGGGGCGGTGATGATCTCGCTCGAACGGTTCTCCGGCATCGAGGAACTGGATGCCGACGCCGCCACCATGACGGTGCGCGCGGGCACCCCGCTCGAAGTGATCCAGCGTGCCGCCGACGACGCCGGGTTCTTTGTGGCGCTGGATCTCGGGGCGCGCGGTTCCTGCCAGATCGGCGGCAACCTGTCGACCAATGCCGGCGGCAACCGGGTGATCCGTTACGGCATGGCCCGCGAGATGGTGCTGGGGCTGGAATACGTGCTGGCCGACGGCACCCTGGTCACCGGCCTGAACAAGATGATGAAGAACAACACCGGCTATGATCTGAAGCAGCTGGTCATGGGTTCCGAGGGCACCCTGGGGATCATCACCCGCGCGGTGCTGCGTCTGCATCCGAAACCCGGCTGCACACATGCCGCTTTGTGTGGCGTGGACAGCTACGACGGCGTGGTGAAGCTGCTGGCCGCGGCGCGGCGCGGGCTGGGCCCGATGCTGTCGGCCTTCGAAGTGATGTGGCCCGACTACTGGCACGAGGCCACGGTATCGGTCAAAGGCGTGCGCGCACCGATCACCGGGCCGCACGCGTTCTATGTGCTGGTCGAGATGCAGGGGCTGGACGAGACCATCGACGGCGCCCGGTTCATGTCCTGGATCGAAGCCGCCTTCGAGGACGGGATCATCTCGGACGCCACGGTGTCGCAAAGCATGGGCGATGTCGCCGCCTTCTGGCGGACCCGCGACGCGGCGGGTGAATTCGGGACTGTCCTGGGGCCGCACTGCGCCTTTGATATCGGTCTGCCGCTGCGGGCGATGGATGATTTTGCCACCACCTGCCGTGCCCGGCTGCTGGCCGAAGTGCCGAACGCGCTGTCGGTCTATTATGGCCATGTCGGTGACGGCAACATCCACATCGTTGCGCTGTCGCGCGGTGCCGACATACAGCCGACGGATGCGATCAGCGGCATCGTCTATGACACCGTGCGCCAGTTCCACGGCACGGTATCGGCGGAACACGGCATCGGCCTGCTGAAAAAGAAATACCTCGGCTACACCCGGACGCCGGAGGAACTCGACCTGATGCGCCGCCTCAAGCGCGCGCTCGACCCCCTGCACCTGCTCAACCCGGGCAAGGTCATCGACATCGCGGAGACTGCGACATGAACACACTCAAGGCGCGTATGGCAAAGGGCGGAATGATCACCGCCGCCTGGGCGGAACTGGCCAACCCGGACGTTGCGGAAATCATGGTGCGCCACGGCTGGGACATCATCGTGATCGACGGCGAACACGGCATCGGCGACACCGAAGACTGGGTCGCGGTCGCCCGCGCAGTGGAATCCGCCGGTGGCGAGGTCGTGCTGCGTCTGCCGGACGGCATGGACACCACGATCAAGCGGGCGATCGACCGCGGCTTCAAATCCTTTATCGTACCGATGGTGAACACCGCCGCGCAGGCGCGGGCCATCGTCGCGTCCTTCCTTTATCCGCCACTCGGACGGCGGGGCTATGCCGCGCCGATCCTGCGGGCCTCGGACTGGGGTGTGCGGACCGGTTACGCCCGGCAGGAGGCGCGGGACGACGTGCTGATCATGCTGCAGTGCGAACACGTCGACGCGGTGGCCAACCTGGAGGACATCGTTGCGGTCGAGGGCATCGGCGCGATCTTCATCGGCCCGAACGATCTGGCGGCTTCCGCGGGACATATCGAGGACATGGAAAGCGACGAGGTACAGGCGCTGCTGGCGCGGATCGAAGAGGTCACCGGCAAGGCCGGAATGCCGCTGGCCACGATCCGCGGGGCGGGCCGCGACTGGGCCGATCTGGAGACACTGGGGTATCGCTTCGTCATCGGTGTGAACGACGTCTCGATGCTGATCGAAAGCGTCCAACGCTCTGTGGCCGAGCGAGACGGTCAGAGGGCGGCGCCGACGGTCCCGGTCTATTGATCCCGGGGTGATCCGCTTGTGAACAGAGGGCAATCTGCTAATGTTACCTCTGGCAGTCAACGGTTCGTCGGAACGTCGCGGTGGCAGAAGCAAAGGGTGACAGGTGACGATTCACACACCGACTCGACGACCCCTGTCCGGGGCCACGGCATGACGATCAAGCGGATCGCACCGCAGCCCTCGCTGACGCAGATCGTGGCGGATCAGGTCCGCGAGGCGATCATGACCGGTTCCTTCCGGCTGGGCGAGAACATCTCCGAAGACCGGCTGGTTGCCCAGTTCGGTGTCTCGCGCACGCCGATCCGGGATGCCATGGCGCTGCTGTCCAAGGAAGGACTGGTCGTCGTCCGCCCGAAGAAGGGCAGCTTTGTTTTCGAGACCTCGCTGTCGGACATCGAACAGCTCTGTGATTACCGTCAGTTCCTGGAAATCGAAGGGGTGCACGCCGCTCTGCGGGTGTCGGCCGAAAGCTATCTCTCGGCGATGCAGGCCATCCTGAACCGCATGGATGCCGCCATGCGTGAGGCGGACCACCTAGCCTACAGCCTGCTGGACAACGATTTCCACCGGGCGGCGTTCGAACATTGCGGCAACAGCTATCTGAGTGATGCCTTCGGTCTGGTTGCCGGGCGCATTTCCGCGCTGCGCTCGAACGTGACGGCCCCCTACGACGCGCGCCGGACGGAATCGCTCGAGCAACATCATGCCATGCACGACATGCTGAAGTCGGGGGACATGACGGCGTTCGTCGAACTGTTGGCGCTGCATATCCAGAACACAAAAGACGTCTATCGCGAGGCGCTTGCCGATGGGCACCTGGGCCCTCCGTCGGGCGAACCGAACACCCGAGAGAACTGAGCCCGGGCGCATATCCGCAGAGAGGCGCAGGGCCGCCGACCAATTCTGGTGCCGTGCGGCAACCTAGGGCGTGTCTCAGGATGCCCGGAGGGCGGCCGTTGATCAATATTTCAGTGGCACCGCGCCGTGGGTCACATTCAAACGGGTGGCCGCCGGTCCGGGCCGCAACCGCTCAGAGTTGATCGACCGTCCTCGGAAAGACCGACTGGAACCCTTCGGCGAATTTGCAGTCGCGTCCGCCGGACATGCCGCCGGAATTGCGCTTGAAATGATTGGCACGCTGCTGGGCGACGCGGGTGTAGAATTCCCACAGGTGTTCCTGGCCCTGCATCGCCTCGATTGCGGCCCTTTTCTTGCTCCAGACCGGGGTGATGTCCAGAAACGTGTCGGGTTTCCAGCCCATCTGCTCGGTCTGGTGCGGTTCGAACAGGTAAAGCTGTGGTGCCGCCAGCACGTTTTCGCCGGGGTTGTGCCCCCAGGCCTGGGCGATCATCCGGCACTCCAGCACCGCGTTGGTCGTGTTCATGTGGTCCGTGTTGTAGGGGTCGTATTGCGAATGGCTCAGCATAAAATCCGGCTGCACCTGTCGGATCACGTCGACAATCTTCATCTTGTTTTCGCGGCTGAAATCCAGGGGGTAGTCACCGAGATCGAGGCAGACAAGCTCGTGTACACCCAGCGCTTCGGCCGCCGTCTCGGCCTCGGCGCGGCGCACGTCCTTGACCCGGTCGAGGGTCATGCCCTCTTGTTTCCAGAGTTTCGCGCTTTCACCCCGTTCCCCGAAGGACAGGCAGAGGACCGTTACCTCATAGCCCTGTTCGGCATGGAGAGCGATGGCACCGCCGCAGCGCCAGACAAAATCTGCGGCATGAGCGGAAATGACGAGGGCGGTCTTCTTGGCGGGCATGGGGGGCTCCTGGATTTTCGCGCATCCTTCCACGTCCCGGCGGCGAACCACCAATTGAATTGCCGTTCCCCGTTATAACTTGTGGCTATGCCGACCCGCCTGCGTGTATTGGGGCTTGAGGTTCAGATGCGAAGGCAGGCAGGAACGACGCGGATGCGAGGCAGAGCAGAAACCCGAAGGCCACCGCCTGGCAGAGCGATGTCGGGGCGCAGCCTGTGATCTCGCGCAATCTGCGCCATCTCAGGGTGTTTCTGGCCGTGGCCGAAACCGGGTCGGTCACGCAGGCCGCCGACAGATGCCGCGTCTCGCAACCGGCGGTGACACAGGCGTTGAACAAGCTCGAACAGAACGCCGGCGGGGCGTTGTTCGACCGAACCCGGCGCGGTTTCTTCACCACGGCGCGTGGCGATGTGCTGCTGGACCGGGTCCGGCGCGCCTGTGCGATGCTCGACGCAGCGCTCGAAGACGTGTCACCCCGGCTCGTCCTGACCGCGACCTTTGCCCAGCTCAATGCGCTGATCGCCGTTCGCGAAACCGAGAATTACACGCTGGCGGCCCGACGCCTCAACCTCGCTCAGCCCACCGTGCACCGTGCGGTGTCGCAACTGGAACGCGAAGCGGGCCGTGCCCTGTTCGAACGGACCTCTTTCGGCATGATCCCTACTCGCCAGGCCCGAAACCTGAGCCTGCGGGCGCAGCTTGCCCTGGCAGAACTGGATCAGGCCGACGCCGATCTGGCCGAACTCGACGGTCGCGAGGTCGGACGCATCGTCGTGGGCGCACTGCCGCTGTCGCGTTCGGTCATTCTGCCCCGGGCGCTGACCCGGTTCCGTACCCGCCGACCGGTGCAGGACATCACGGTGATCGACGGCCTTTACAGCGAACTTCTGAGCGGACTGCGGCGTGGCGACATCGATTTCATTCTGGGTGCTCTGCGGGATCCGCTGCCGATTTCGGACGTTGTGCAGGAGCCGCTGTTCAGCGACCGGCTGACAATCGTGTGCCGCCCGGGGCACCCGCTTGCCGATTGTCCCGGTCTGACTCCCGCAATCCTTGCCCGGATGGCATGGGTGGTGGCGCGCAAGGGCACGCCGACCCGGGCGCAATTTGACGCCTGTTTTGCCGACGGCGCCGCCCCTGCCAGCATCATCGAAACAGGCTCTGTCCTGCTTCTGCGCGAAATCCTTCTGGGGAGCGATCACCTTGGCTGTATCTCGACCGCCCAGGCGGACGCCGAGATTTCAAAGGGTCTGCTGGCCCGCATGAGTGTCGACGTGGACTGGGACAGGCGGCCCATCGGGCTGACCACCCGTGCGGGGTGGGTGCCCACCCGGGGCCAGGCGCTGTTGCTCGACCTGATCCGTGAGGCGGCAACCGAGGCGCGGCAGGAAAAAGGCTGACTTTTTCGTATCTTGATGGACTTGCACCGGCAACATGGCGGTCTGCGCGCTCACCCGGGTCGGCGCGGGGACAGGCCGCGTTTCAGCCTTGAGCGGTGTCTGCGTTCGCGATGCTGCATAGCAGCATCCCGCTTTTGTCGGTTGTTCCGGGTCGCCACCTCGCCGATTTATACTGCAACAGAAACATTCTTCGAGGAGGCCTGAAATGGCTCATCTCAATACCGTCTCCGCTCCCTTCCGCCCGGTTCATTTCGCAACTCTGCACAGCGCCCGCGCCGTGCTGTCCGGCCTCTGGCAGCGCAATTCGCTGGTCCGGAAAACCGAGCGCGAACTGTCGGCGCTGTCTGACCGCAACCTTGCCGATCTCGGCATCTCGCGGTCCGGCATTCCTGCGCTGGCGCGCAAGACTGTCCAGCAATCGGGCTTTTAATTTCTGGCGACAACGTATTGCCGCATGGATGACCAAAGGAAACCATCATGGAAACAGTGACCAACCACCCGCCGGTGCGCCTATTCGGCGTGTCTCTGAGCTTTGTGTCAAAACTTGCTGCAGCTTTCCGCTGGGCGCGAGCCGTTCAGGATGAGTGCGACCGCTGGGAAACGTCTGGCCGCCGCCTCGATGGGCCGACCATTGTCCGGATCGTGGACAGGGTGAACGCCGCTTAGGCGCACCCTGCCCTGTTTCGGCGCGGTGGTCAGCTCTCGGCCAACTGGAAGATCTGTCGGTAGCGGTCGCGCAACTGGTTTTTCTGAACCTTGCCCATCGCGTTGCGCGGCAACGACTCTACAATCTCGACCCGCTGCGGCCGCTTGAACCGGGCCAGATCCCGATCAACCGCCGCTTTGATCCTGACCAGATCCAGCGCCGCGCCCGGCTGCGGCACCAGCACCGCCACAACGCTTTCGCCAAAATCCGGGTGCGGGACGCCGATCACCGCGCTTTCCTGCACCCCGTCCAGGGCATCCAGAAACAACTCGATTTCTTTCGGGTAGATGTTGTAGCCGCCGGAAATGATCAGATCCTTGCTGCGGCCGACGATGCAGACATAACCGTCGGCGTCGATCTGCGCCAGGTCACCGGTGATAAAGTATCCGTCCGCCCGCAACTCCTCGGCAGTTTTTTCCGGCATCCGCCAATACCCCTTGAACACATTCGGCCCGCGCACTTCCAGCACGCCGATCTCTCCCCGCGGCAAGGTGGCCCCGGTTTCCGGATCGCAGACCTTGACTTCGACACCCGGCAAGGCAAAGCCCACCGTGCCGGCGCGACGCTCGCCCTCGTAGGGATTCGAGGTGTTCATGCTGGTTTCCGTCATGCCGTAGCGTTCGAGAATCCGGTGGCCGGTGCGCGCCTGAAACCGCTCGTGGGTTTCGGCCAACAGCGGCGCGGATCCCGAGATGAACACCCGCATGTGGCGGGTCAGAGCCCGATCAAAGCGCGGATCGTCCAGAAGCCGGGTGTAGAAGGTCGGCACGCCCATCATCGCAGTCGCTTCGGGAAGCCCGGCGAGCACTGTGTCCAGATCGAACCTGGGCAGAAAGATCATCGCCCCGCCCGCGAGCAGCATCACGTTGGTGGCCACAAACAGACCGTGGCTGTGAAAGATCGGCAGCGCATGCAACAGAACGTCGTCCGCGGTAAAGTGCCAGCCTTCGACCAGCGACTGGGCGTTTGACAGCAAATTGCGGTGGGTCAGCATCGCGCCCTTGGACCGACCCGTGGTGCCCGAGGTATAGAGCAGCGCGGCAAGGTCGTCCTCGCCCCGCGCCACGGTATCAAACACGGGATCCTGCAATGCCGCCAGATCCGCAAGCGTGCCGCTGCCGTCACCCGCAAGTGTCTGCAACGGGCAGCCGTTCGCGTCGGCGATGGCCGTCAAGTCCTGCGCTTCTTCGGGATCGCAGACAAACAGCGCGGCGCCGCTGTCGCCGACAAAATACGCCAGTTCTGCCGCTGTGTAGGCTGTGTTCAGTGGCAAGAACACAGCCCCCGCCTGCACGCACCCGGCATAGAGCGCCAGCGCCGCTGCCGACTTCTGGATGTGCACCGCGACGCGGTCACCCGGCCTCACACCCAGCGAAGTCAGCGCATTGGCAAGGCGTGCCGCCTGGTTCAGAAAATCGGAATGGGTGGTGATCCCGCCGCCCGGGTGGCGGAGAAACACGGTGTCGCGGCCGGAATGCGGGGCGAAAAGAGCGTCGAACAACGGGTTGGTCATGGGGTCCCTCAGGTCTGTCGGCAGGCAATCATCCGGTCGGGTCCGTATCCTGCTCCGCGATGGTCATGTACCGGGCAAAGCCCGCACTGATGTGGTGATGCGCGGCGGTTCTGGCGCCTTCGACGTCGCCGGCAACCACCGCTGCGGTGATGGCGCGATGCTCTTCCAGCGACCGGTCCATGTTGGTCGGCACCGACAGGCCCTTGCGGCGATACATGTGCATTTCCTTGACCAGGTTGTCGTAGATCATCTTGGCCTTGTGATTGCCCGCGCCGTGCAGCAGCAGATCATGGAATTCAATGTTGAGCGCATAGTACCGCGCGCTGTCGGCCCGGTCCGCGGCGGCCTGCATCTGCGTCAGGTTGCGCTCCAGAGATTTGGGCAAGGTGCGTTCGCTGCCTTCCCTGACGCATCGCGCCGAGGCCGCGCAGGCCATGGCGAACACCGCGCCGCGCAGATCATAGAGGTTGCGCACTTCAGCGAGGGTCGTCTTGTGCACATAGGCGCCGCGATTGGCGATCAGGTCGATCAACCCGGAATCCGCCAGCGACCTGATCGCTTCGCGCACCGTGCCGCGGCTGACTCCCATCGCATTGGACAGCGCCAGTTCGTTCATCTTTTCGCCGCCCGCTAGGTCGCCCTCGACGATCATCCGCTCGAGTTCCAGGCGGACTTCGCCCGCCAGCGTCACACGTCGGTGCCCTATGGATTGTCCGGTCATGGTCATGAACTTTCTTGGTCCGATTTGCGCAATTTTGTCAACATTTAACATTCTTATTGTCATGAGAGGGAGCATGACCTAAAGCTTATAACAGCAGATCTTCCCTGAGAGGAGCCAGCATGTCACAGCCTGCGGAACCTGTACCCGACAACATGTCCGGGGCCCCGAGTCCCGGGAAAGCGGCCCTGGCCGGACTGCGGGTTCTTGACCTCACACGCGTCAGATCGGGGCCCACCTGCGTGCGGCAACTGGCGGACTGGGGCGCGGATGTGATCAAGATCGAGGCCCCCGTGGACACCGCCCAGTTCGGCGGCCCGCGGTCCGGCCCCGATTTTCAGAATTTGCATCGCAACAAGCGCAGCCTGACTCTGGACCTCAAGACCGCCGCCGGGCTGGACGCGTTCCGCAAGCTGGCAGACAGCGCCGATGTGATCGTCGAAAATTTCCGCCCCGACGTAAAGAACCGTCTCGGCATTGATTACGACACGCTGTCCAGAACCAATGCGCGGCTGGTCTACGCCTCGATCTCGGGGTTCGGACAGGACGGCCCGTTGGCCGATCGCCCGGGGTTTGACCAGATCGCGCAGGGCATGGGCGGGCTCATGTCGATCACCGGCGAACCGGGGGCGGGCCCGATGCGCGCGGGCATCCCGATCGCGGATCTGTGCGCCGGGTTGTTCGCGGCTCAGGGCATTCTGATTGCGCTGTTTGAAAGGGCACAATCCGGCAAGGGACAGTGGGTGCAGACGTCGCTGTTGCAGGCACAGGTGTTCATGCTGGATTTTCAGGCCGCACGCTTTCTGATGGATGGCGTGGTGCCCGGACAGGCCGGCAACAACCATCCGACATCCATTCCCACCGGGGTGTTCAGGACCAGTGACGGCCACATGAACATCGCCGTGACCGGCAACACCATCTGGGCCAAGTTCTGCGAGGTGATGGACCGCCCTGACTGGCACGATGACGCCCGCTACGCCACCGCGCCGGCCAGGTCCGAGCATCGCGACGCACTGGGGAAAGAGATAGAGGCGATCACCCTCACCCGCGCGACCGCCGACTGGATCACGTTGTTCACCAAGGCAGGCGTCCCCGCCGGAGAGATCAATGACATCGGCCAGGTCTTTGCCAGTGAGCAGGTCCGTCATCTGGGCCTTGCCCAGCCCTTTGTCAGTCAGGAACGCGGTGCGACCGAACTCGTCGGCCAGCCCATCCTGATGAGCCGCACGCCCAGTCGCATCGCCTCACCGCCACCGACCGCCGGGCAGCACAGCGCCGAAATTCTCACGGAAATCGGCCTGAGCCGCGACGAGATTGCCGAAATGAAAGCCTCGGGTGCAACCTGAAAGATCAAGAAAGCTGACACTGCCATGACCGACAAGATCCTCACAGAACAGTCGGGCGAAATTGCCCGCATCATTTTCAACCAGCCGGAAAAGCGAAATGCCGTCTCGCTCGAGATGTGGGAGGCGGTCGAAGCGGCCGTCACCCGCTTTGCGGCTGACGACAGCGTCCGCATCCTCATTCTGTCCGGCGCGGGCGGCAAGGCATTCGTTTCGGGTGCCGACGTGTCGAAGTTCGAAACCGAGCGCGCCAGCGCCGAGGCCGTGGCCCATTACAACGCCGCGACCAAGCGCGTCTATGACCTGGTCGAAGCCTTTCCCAAGCCGACAATCGCCCAGATCGACGGTTTCTGCGTCGGCGGCGGCGTCGCGCTGTCGCTGTGCTGCGATCTGCGGATCTGCGGCGAGGGATCGAACTTTGCGGTGCCCGCGGCGAAACTTGGGCTCGGGTACGGGTATGCAGGGCTCAAGCGGCTGGTTGATGTGGTTGGTCCGTCCTTTGCCAAGGAAATCTTCTATACCGCCCGCCGGTTCAACGCCGAAGAGGCGCGCAGCATGGGTCTTGTCAATCGCGTGGTCGAGGACAGCAAGGTGGCCGAAGCCGCCGAAGAGACGGCAAAGATGATCGCCGCCAATGCCCCGATGACGGTGGAGTCGGTGAAATACATCGTCGGCCAGACGCTTCTGCCCGAAAGTGAAACCAACCTGGCAGAGTGTGACGCACGGGTGAAGGCCTGCTTTGACAGCCAGGACTATATCGAAGGCCGCCGCGCCTTTCTTGAGAAACGCAAACCCAATTTCGTGGGGGCCTGATGACGGACACAGCGCCCAGGCGTCTGGACGAAGACGCCGCCCGCGCCCATTTCGAAACCGCGCTTGCCGGGCACGCACAGGCCTTTGAGACATTCTTCTTCGCGCGCTTCCTGGGCCTGAGCTTTGAATATCTGCCACCAGAGGCGCCCGACGCCGAAAAGGACAGCTGCCGCCTGACGTTCGAGGTGACGGACCTGCTCAGAAACCCGCAGGGGTCGCTGCACGGAGGTGCGATGGCCTCGGCAATGGACATCTCGATGGGACACCTCGTCAACAAGGTCGCAGGCCCCGGCGCCACAATCGAAATGAAAGTGCAGTTCATGCGACCGGTGTTGTCCGGCACCGTCACCTGCGAGGGTCGGTTCACCAAGCGCGGGCGCAGCCTGTCGTTCATGGAAAGCCACCTGTACGGCCCTGACGGCAAACTTGCCGCGCAATGCACCGCAACCTGGAAGATGCCCAATTCCTGACGTCAAAGGATAACTGATGTCCACTATTTCGCCTGCACTTCTCGAAGAGGTGCGCGCCCGTTTCGCCCATGTCGATACCTGTCCGTTCGATGGTCCGCGGGTGTTCTTTGAAAACGCCGGCGGTGCGCTGACGCTGAATTCCGTGGTCGAGACCTCGGCCAGGATGGCCGCGATCCCCGACAATCAGGGCCGCGACAACCCGGCCGCGCACGCCCTTGTCGCGATGATCGACAAGGCCAAAGCAGACATGGGGGTGATGTTCAACGCACCCCGCGGCCAATTTATAGTCGGGGAAAGCGGCACCGAACTGCTGTTCCGGCTGATCCGCACCGCCTGCCTCGGCACGCCTGCCGGGCGCGTCATCAGCGCAACGGTAGAGCATCCCGCCAGCCGCAGCGCCGCGGCAAAATGGGCCGAAATCGCGCACAAGCCACACATCATTGTCGCACATGATCCTGCAACCGGGTCGATTGACGCCGAGGCCTATATTCCCGCGCTGACGCCCGACACCCAGGTGGCGACGATTCTGCACACCTCACCGGTGTCCGGCATGTCGATCGACGTGGCTTCGGTGGCCAGTGCCATACGCGCGGTCGCGCCCGACTGCTTTATCATCGTCGATGGCATACAGCACGCTGCGCACGGGCGGCTGGACATCGAAAGCTATGATATTGATGGCTATGTGATCTCACCGTACAAGGTGTTCTCGCGCCACGGCTACGGCGTTGCCTGGTTGTCCGACCGTCTCGCAGCGTTGCCGCACGATCACCTGCTGAACGCCCCCGGCGAACCCTGGGAACTCGGCACCCGCGACACCGGCGCATATGCGACCTTTTCGGATGTGGTGGACTACTTTGACTGGCTTGGCGGTTGTGTCAGCGACGCCACGGATCGCCGCGCACGGATCGTGGCCGCGGGCGCGGCGATCCATGCGCATGAGGAAACCCTGACAAATGCGATGCTGCACGGCACCGGCAACCAGACCGGACTGGCCGGCATGCCGACGGTCACGGTCATCGGCGGGATCGACAATCCGCGCCGCGAAGGTCTTGTCTCTCTCGCCGTCGCGGGGATGGAAGCCCCTGACGTGGTGACACAGCTGCGCACACGCGGCATCCGCACCCACACCCGCAAGGCGGACCACTATTCGGGCAATATCCTCGATCCGCTTGGGATGACCGGGGCGGTGCGGGTGTCCCTGTGTCACTACAACACCGAGGCCGAAGTGGCGCAGTTCCTGCAAGCCATGCGCGAAATCACCGAGGCGGCGATGCCCTAGCCAGCCAGTTGGCCGAGCCTGTCCAGCAGGTCGTCGGGCAGGCTCAGACCGTTGGCCCGGGCATCGCACAACGCGCGCAGTGCCCGGTCTCCGGGCATGCGCACCGGCTGGGACGGATCAATGGCAACGCTTTGCGTCACGCTGTCCCGGGCTTGCTGCATCCGCTCTGACAGCGTTTCTTCGGGCAGCAACCGGCGGGTGTCGACCAGCAGGATCATCTGGCCAAGGTTCTGCGGCGTGTCCCGCGCCGCAGCGGCCGTGCCGATGTCCGACAGCATTGCCGCCCCTGACAGCCCGGCGGCCATCAGATCGAGGCAAAGGGCCAGGTTCGCGCCCTTGTCCCCGCCGATCGCCCGCATCAGCCCCTGCATCGCCGCGGCCGGATCGGTGGTCGGGCGGCCTTCGGCATCGGTGGCCCAGCTCTCCGGAATTTCCCTGCCTGTCTCGGCCGCCGCCCGCACGCGCGATCGCGCAGCGACCGACAGGGCCATGTCCAGAATCACATGCGCCCCGCCCGGATCCGGCACGGCGATGCCCAGCGGGTTGTTTCCGATCATCGCACCCCGCCCGCCGGCCGGGGCAATCATCGCCGCTGTGGTCGAGGTCATGACGCAGGCAAAACCGGCCTCGGCGGCGATCCACAGATAGGGTGCCAGTGCGCCGACATGGGTGCCGCCCCGGACAAAGGCCGCGCCGAGGCCCAGGTCGCGCGCCGCCCCCATGGCCGCGATCAATGCACGGTGGGCTATTGCCGGGCCCAGGCCATTGTTGCCCTGTACCTGCCGCAGCGCGGGTGCCGGTGCTGAGATCACCGCCTCGGCCCGCGGGTCGATCCCACCGCCCGCGATGCGGTCGGCATAGACAAGCACGCGGTTGAGCCCGTGCGTCCTGATGCCCATCATCTCGGCCAGGGTCAGCACTTCGGCGGCGTCATCCGCCGCTGTGTCCGGCACGCCGACGCCGACAAAGGCGCGGCGCACCAGGTCGCGTGTCTGCTGCTCGGTGAGGGTCATGACCCGTCAGGTCCCGGCCTTTTCGGCAGTGCCGGACGACCTGCCGTATCGGCTCATCAACGGAAGAACGATCACCAGGACGATGGTCACGCCGATGATCCACAGGGATGCCTGACGTTCGAGGAAAATCATCCCGGACCCGCGCGAGATCGTCAGTGTCTGCCGCAGCGCCTCTTCGGCCAGCGGTCCGAGGACCAGTGCCAGTACCAGTGCGGCGGGGGAAAATCCGTAGAGCCGCATGAAAAAGCCGATGATGCCGGCCGCGAACATCAGATAGGTCTCGATGAACGAGGCATGCACGCTAAAGGTGCCAAGAGTGCAGATCACCACGACAATCGGGCCGAGAATGCGGTACGGGACCTTGATGATCTGCACAAACAGCGGGATGGCGAAGATGCTGATGACCAGCAGGATCATGTTGCCGAGGTACATCGACGCGATCAGTCCCCAGGCCAGTTCCGGGTTCTGCTCCATGAACAGCGGTCCGGGCCGCAGCCCCCACAGCATGAAGGCAGCCAGCAGGACCGCGGTCGAGGCCGACCCCGGAATGCCCAGCGTCAGCAGCGGGATCATCGCGCCGGACGAGGCCGCGTTGTTCGCGGTCTCGGGTGCGACCAGCCCGGCCATCTCGCCGGTGCCGAACTTTTCCGGGGCCTTGGACACCGACCGTTCCGTGGAATAGGCCATGAGCGAGGCGATGGTCGCGCCTGCCCCGGGAATCACCCCGACCACAAAGCCCAGGATCGAACCGCGCACCATGGTCATCCGCGTGGTCAGAAAGTCTTCTGCCGACGGCCAGAACGAGGCTTCCTTGTCGTACTGCACGATGCCGCCGCTGCCGGATCTGTGCATGCCGACGTAAAAGGAATAGAACAATTCGCCCAGCCCGAACAGGCCGATGGCAACCGGGATGAAGTAGATGCCGCCGATCAGTTCGGCGGACCCGAAGGTATAGCGCCCCTGCCCGGTTTCCAGATCGACCCCGACCGTGCCGAGCGCAAAACCGATCAGCGCCGAGATCAGGCCCAGTTTCCAGTTCGTGCCGATCATCACCACAAGGGTGAGCATGCCCATCATCGCCAGCAGGAAATACTCGGGCGGTCCGAAACTGCGCGACACCTGCGAGAACATCGGTGCCAGAATGGTGATCAGGATCACACCGACGGTTCCGCCGACGAAAGAGGCCACCGCCTGCATCACCAGCGCCGGGCCTGCCCTGCCCTTCTTGGCCAGCGGATAGCCGTCAAAGGTGCTTGCCACCGTGGCGCTTTCACCCGGGGTGTTCAGCAGGATCGACGTGATCGTGCCGCCGTACATCGCGCCGTAATAGATCGCGGCCAGCATCATGATCGCGCCGGTCGGGTCCATGCCAAAGGTCACCGGCAGCAGGATCGCCAGCCCCGCCGACGGCCCGAAGCCGGGAATCACGCCGACGACCATGCCGACAATGGCGCCGATCAGAAGGTACAGCATGTTGATCGGGGTGATGGCGATCGAAAGCCCCATCAACAGATCACCGAATACGTCCATTTAAGTCGCTCCTGTTGGCGGTTCGCCGTGCGTCGGCACCGCCCTGTCCTGTCTCAGATTGGCAGAATGTCGACGAGTCCCGGCGGCATGCTGGCATTCAGCACCCGATCGAAAAGCAGATAGATCACGACCGGCACAATGACCGACAACAGGGCATTCTGCACCGGTCGGCCCCGGTTCAGGACCGCCAGCGTGACCGCAAGGTAGATGACGGTGGCCAGGAAACCCCCGAACACCCGCAGCGTCACCGCATAGCAGACCGCCAGAGCCATGAGCATCACCACGTCGCGCCAGCGTCCGGCATCGGCCTGATCGCCGCGCCCTTGCCGCAGGGCATCGCTGAGGGCCCAGATCGTCAGCAGCACGATCATCACTCCTATGCTGCGTGGAAAGAACCCGGGCCCCAGTCTTCCGGTGCGGGTCAGAAAGTTCAGATCCGCAAAGGCCACGTAGGTATAGTAGGTGCCGCCCGCGAGCACAGCGAGCAGGAATGCGATCCGCATGAGGTGTATCCTGATAAGGCCGGACCGACCGCAAATTCCCTGCGCGGGCGGTCCTGGTGGCTGTTGCTTCAGATCAGTCGATGGCGCCGACCGACCTCAGGACCACCTCGAAACCGTCCTTGGTGTTGTTCAGGAAGGTGCGGAAGTCTTCTCCGTAGATCACGGTGGGCGTCAGCGTGTTTGTCTTGATGTAGTCCGCCCATTCCGGCGTCTCGACGACTTTTTTCATCGTCGCAATCCACCAGTCCTGCACGGCGGCAGGCACCTCGGGCGCCAGTATCAGGCCGCGCGGCATCGACACTCCGATGTCATAGCCAAGGTCACCCATGGTCGGAACACCTTCGAGCGCGGCTGGCACCGAAGCTCCGGAATAGACCAGTGGGCGCAGATCACCGGAATCGATCATGCCGAGGATCTCGCCCGGGTTCCCGACCATTGCATCCAGCGCGTCCGACAACAGCGCCGTGGTCTGGTCGGCCATCGAGTTGAACGACACGTATTCGAATTCGAACCCGGCCTTTTCGGCAAACAGGGTGGGCACGATGAAGTCGACGTTCACGGTACCGGTGCCACCGATGTTCATCGGGCCTGCGTTGGCTGCGGCGATGAACTGCTCGATATTCTGGATCTCGGACGAGCCATTCACCACCAGCACAAGGTCGTCGGTTGCCAACAGCGCGACGGGGGTGAAGTCGGACGGCTGCCACGGCGTGTCCGCCTGTAGCGGTGTGGTGACAAAACTGCCCGACGTGGTCGAGATGCCGTACGGATTGCCCGACTGACCGTAAAGATAACCCCAGCCAACAGCGCCAGACCCGCCGGCGCGGTTCTCCGGCGAAATGTCGCCCGGATAAAGCTCGTATTTTTTCAGGATGTCGATGATCGTGCGGGCCATGATGTCATTGCCGCCGCCGGGACCAAACGCGATCGTCCAGTCGAGCGTCTCATCCGCCGACGGATAGACTTCCTGAGCGTAAGTCGGTGCCGCGAATGCCACCGGCGCGGCGACCAGCGTCGCGCAAAGGCTGTTGCGCAGCCATGTGTTGTTGATGTTGAACATTTTATCCTCCCTGGTTTCGTAGTGCCACCGCAACGCCCCTCCTCAAGGACTGTGTCGCGGTGGATCTTCTTGCCCGGATGACGATGTCCGGGGATGGTTCAGAGCGTCTCAAGCAACCGAAGTTTTCCATTTATGTGATGCTGTGCGCCCACCTTGCCGGCGGCCTCCTTGTCGCCAATCTCAATTGCCCTGACGATGCGGTCATGTTCGGAGTTGGACAACGCCAGCGACGCGCCTCCGGTCAGGACCCGCAACCGCATCAGCCGCACTTCCTTGCCAAGCGAGGTATAAAGATCCTTCGCACGGGTTGCGCCCGACGCCGTGGCGACGCGGTCGTGAAAGGCAAGGTTCAGTTCGAAATAACGCTCTTCGTCGCCGTCGCGCACAGCCGCGTCCATCCGGTCCACAAAGGCGCGCAGATCGCTCTTGTCCTCGGGGGTCGCGCTTTCCGCCGCCCGCGTGCAAAGATAGCCGGCAATCCCCGCCCGCAGGTCGTACAACTCCAGCGCATCTTCCAGCGACAGCTTGCGTACATAGACCCCCTGATTGGTCACGGTCTTGACCAATCCCTCACGCTCGAGCGAACGGGCAGCCTCGCGGACGGGGCCGCGGCTGACGCCGAGTTGTTCCGCAAGGTTGATTTCGTTCAGGCGCTCGCCCGCGGGCACCTCGCCACGCAGGATCATACCTTCGAGCGCGTCCCGCACTTCCAGTACCAACGATCTCTGCCGTAGCTTCTGCATCGGTTTACGCATGTCCTGGTCGGCTTCCATAGTGCCATGACGCGTTCAAAACTACATAATGTCAACATTATTCTGCTGATTGACAATCCAGACCGGACTGCGGATGTTGGAAAGGTCCAGGCAGATGCAGGCGCGTCCATACCATCCGACCTGGGGAAGAAGTCACGCTATTTAGCTGATATCACATAATAAAAAGGGCCTCATTCGAATGACAGATCTGGTTCTCTCCGGGAAAACCGCCTTTGTTTCAGGTTCTGGGGCCAATATCGGGCGCGGAGTCGCGGTCCATCTTGCAAAGCTCGGGTGCAATATTGTCGTCAACGGCTCGGCGGACGAAAACGCGGCCCGCGAAACGGCGGACCTGGTCAGCCGGGCTGGCGCTCAGGCGCTGGTGACGATGGGTGATGTCGGCCGATCGGCGGCGGTCGCAGACATGGCCAAGGCCGCCCTGAGCAGATTTGGCACGGTTGATATCGTCGTCAACAATGCCTCGCGCAGGCCGCACAAGCCGTTCCTCGACATGTCCGAAGAAGACTGGCACGCTGTCATCGACCCTGCCTTGACCGCCGCGTTTCTCACCTGCCGGGCGTTTCTTCCGGGGATGGTGGACCGTGGCTGGGGACGGATCATCAACTTTGCCGGCATGAAGGCAATCAACGGCTACTTTGAAGGCGCGCCGATCTCGGCAGCCAAACACGCGGTCTGGGGCCTGACAAAGGCCCTGTCGACCGAGTTCGCGCCGAAAGGGATCACTGTCAACACTGTCTCACCCGGTCAGATCCGCAAAGACAGCGAGACCGAGGACGACCCCGCCCGGGCGGCAGCGATTCCGACCGGGTTCATGGGCACGTCCGAGGACATCGCGGCGATGGTCGGTTTTCTGGCGTCGCCGTCGGCGCGCTTTGTCACCGGCCAGATGATCGCGGTGAATGGTGGCCAGACGACCTGATGTGTGCGCAAGGCGGCTGCCCGGTCGCAGCCGGACACGACGGTATTCACCGGCGCCAAGACTCCTCCCGCGCCCGTATCCAGCGCCAAGGGACCGCCGCGCAGTTCAGAACATCGGCGCGGCGCATAAGGTCATACTATTATGTCTGGAATCAGGCGCGGGCCCCGGACAGTCATTCACCATCAGGACGGAGGACGGAATGACCGAACGCAGCAATCGGCCCGATCGTGTGGCCTTTGTGGGTTTTGGCGAGGCGGGCTCGGCCCTGGCCAGTGGCTGGGGTGATGCGCGGCCAACCGACCTGCGCGCTTATGACATCAAGATGGAAACACCCGCGACCCGGCAGGCGCTGATCGACCGCTGCGCCGAGCACGGTGTCGCCGGTCAGACCAGCCTGGCGTCGGCGCTTCGCAGGGTCGTGGCGGTGTTCTGTGTCGTGACCGCCGACCAGGCGCTGGCAGCGGCGCAGGCCGGCGCACCGTTGATTGCTCCGGGAACGTTGTGGTTCGACTGCAATTCCTGCGCCCCGGGAACCAAACGCCGGGCGGCGCAGCTGATCGAGGCGGCGGGGGGGCGTTATGTCGATGTCGCGGTGATGTCTCCGGTCTATCCCAAACGGCACCATGTGCCGCTGCTGATCGCCGGACCGCATTCCGAGGCCGCTTGTGCGACCCTCGGGGCGCTGGACATGCGGCCGAACCATGCCGGTGCAGAGGTCGGGCGCGCCTCGTCCATCAAGATGCTGCGGTCGGTGATGGTCAAGGGAATGGAAGCGCTGACGGCGGAATGTTTCCTCGCCGCCCGACGGGCGGGCGTCGAAGAGGAGGTGATCGGCTCGCTCGAAGCCTCGGACCCCGACATCCGGTGGCGCGCGCGCGGCGCTTACAATCTTGAACGCATGATGGTGCACGGCGCCCGCCGCGCCGCAGAGATGAAAGAGGTGGCCCTTACTGTTGACGAACTGGGCCTGGGGGGCCGCATGGCCGCCGCCACCGCCGTCTGGCAGGAGCTGATCTCGGATCTTGGCACGGAACCCGGCGCGGATGACCTCTATGCGCGGGCCGATCTGATCCTGTCGCGTCTTCCGCCGCTCACTCGGTGAGGTAGCGCGCGATCAGCGCGTCATAGCGCGCCGCCTCGCTCAAGTCGGCCATCAGGTCGTCTGGCCGGTCTGCACCATTGGCGCCCGGCGTCTGCGCCAGGCTGTCCCAGGCCGCGCCGGTCGCAGCGGGCAATGTGCGGTGCGGTGTCAGGCAGATGCGCACGCCAAGCGCTGCCAGATCCACCTCGGCCAGGGCGCCCTGTGGTTTCGGTACAATCAGCGGCAGTTGCGCCGCCTGCTGCGCCCGGACAATCAGGTCCGGATCCCGCGCGCCGGTGATGAACAGCGCGTCGGCCCCGGCCCCGCCAAAGGCCCGCGCCCGCGCCACCAGACTGGCCGCGTCCTGCCGCCGCGCATCGGTGCGGGCGACAATCACAAAGGAGGGATCGGCACGCGCCGACAGCGCTGCTTCGAGCCGGGCCACCATTTCTCCCTGCGTGGTCAGGGTGGTGACTGGCTTGCCATAGGGGCGGGGCAAAAGCGTATCCTCAAGCGTCATTCCGGCGACGCCCGCCGCTTCCAGGTCTTCCACCGTGCGCATCGCATGCAGCGCCGTTCCGAAACCGTGGTCCGCATCGACCAACAGTGGCAGCGCCCCGGCACGGCAGATCCGGCGGCACAGGCCGACGAATTCCTCCAGCGACAACAGCGCGTGATCCGGCGCACCCAGCACCGCCAGCGCCGCGACGGATCCGCCCAGCATCCCCAACGGAAAACCCAGCCGTGCGGCGGCACGGGCTGTCAGCGCATCGTAGACCGACGCGGGGCGCACGCAGGCGTTTCCCGCAAGAATCGCCCGCAGGCGGGTCCGGGACTCGCTGGTGGACAGCCGCTCAGACATGGCCGCGCGTCCTCTGATCCTGCGCGTCGCGGACCAGGGCGGCAAAGCGATAAAACCCGTGCGCCATCTTGGAATAGGGCGTCAGCAGAAAAAGGGCGAGCACCCCGCCAAGGTGCAGCGCCAGCAGCGGACCGGTCAGCCAACTGTCCTGGGCAGCATACAGCAGCAGCCCGGACAGCCCGGCAAAGCCCAGCAACCAGATGAATCCGCGTTCGCCCGATCCGCGACCGGGCGTGCCCAGTTCCGGGTCTGCCTTTCGGCGCAACATCAGCATTCCCGCGCTGCCGATGCTCAGCAGGATGCCGCCCGGCACCCCCAGCAGTTTTGGCGCCGACCAGAAACCGTAGGGTGCCTGCATGTCGAAAACGTAGTGCAGGACCGTCCCGGAAGCGGTCGCGGCAAAGCACAGCAGAAATCCGTACATCACCGCCTGGTGCATATGGCGGCGGGCGTCGGAAAACCGCTCTTCCTTCTCGAAATTGCAGCCCTGACCCTGCCCACCGGACAGGTTCTTCAGCCGCCCGGCCGACACCGCCGCGCATTTCAGATCGGCCCAGTTCACCCGCAGGCCGCCAACTTCGGTCCAATACCGTCGCAATCCGACGCAGATGACCGCCAGCGGCAGCACGAAGGCAGGCAAAAAGATCGCGACCAGTGCGCCATGGCCGAGCCACGCGTAAAATCCCGTGCCCCCGCCCGGCAACGCCGCGATGGCGGCAAACATCAGCGCGGTTCCGAGGACCAGAGCAGCCGCCAGCGCCTTGCCTCTGGTCTGAAAGGTGCGCGCCAACCCGTCCGGCCAGGCAAAGCGTTCCCAGCTGTCCGCGCGGGCAGCGGCCAGCGCCCGGGGCAGGTTGAGATCGAATTCATGCGGCGCGGTATACTGACAGGCATAGTAGCAACCCCGGCAGTTGTGGCACAGGTTCGCCAGCTGCGTGATATCGCCATCGGCAAACACCTTGTCGCGGGTGATCGCCGGGAATACCGAACAGAATCCTTCGCAATAACGGCAGGCATTGCATATCTCGATCTGACGGCGGGCTTCTTCGACCGGATCGCTCGAGAGGATTCCGGGGTCGGTCTGCAAGGTCACGTCAAGCGACATGGGCGGCGGCCTCCTGTCCTGCGATGCGGCCGAACACCGTCCCGATGGTCATGCCGAACCCGGCCAGATAACCCTGCCCCAAGATGGATCCTGCCATCATTTCCCCCGCACTCCAGATATTGTCATAAGGCCCGTCGGGGCCGGTGGCGCGGGCGCTCTTATCGACCTTCAGACCCAGATAGGTGAAGGTCACGCCGGGGCGCAGCGAATAGGCGTAAAACGGCGGTTCGCTGACCGGCCGCGCCCAGTTGGTCTTGGGCGGGTCGAGGCCGTCGGTCGCCACGCCGTCAAGCTGTTGCGGGTGAAAATTGCCGGGACGGCAGGCCGCGTTGAAGGCCCGGACCGTCCCGGCCAGCGCGGTTTCCGACAGTCCCAGCTTTTGCGCCAGTCCTTCGATGGTGTCGGCGCTGATCGGCGGATAGACGGACGGCATAAAGAGATCAATCGCGCGGTTGTCGATGATTGAATAGGCAACCTGATCGGGCTGCGCCGCCACCAGTCGCCCCCAGATGGCGTAGCGTTTGGGCCAGACATCCTCGCCCTCGTCATAAAACCGCTGGCTGTGCTTGTTCACCACGATGGAGAACGGCACGCAATCCAGCCGCGTGACGATTCCGCCGTCGAATTTCGGCGCCCGTCCGTCGATGGCAACGGCGTGACACTGGGTCGGATCCCCGACCGTCATGGCCCCCTGGTCCACCATGTCCCTGAGCACGACCCCGCGATTATAGGGTGTTCCGCGGATCAGGAAATTTCTGGCCGATGGTCCCCAGGCCCGCGCCAGCCAGTCTAGATCCGACTGGAACCCACCCGAGGCGAGTACAAAGGCGCGGCCCCGGACAGTGTGGATTTCGCCTCCCAGTTCAACGTCCAGATGCGTCGCGCGACGGTCCGCGATTGCGACATGTCTGACCTGCGCGTCGTATGCGACAGTGACGCCCAGATCTTCGGCCGTGAGGTAATAGGCATTGACCAGCGCCTTGCCCCCGCCAAGAAAGAACGCGTTGGTCCGGTCAAGCGACAGCGTCCCCGCCAGTGAGGGCTGGAACCGGACGCCGTGGCTCTGCATCCACGGCAGACACTGCTCGGAGGTGCGGATCGCATGGCGGGCCAGGGTCTCGTCCGTCTCGCCCTTGGTGACGCGCAGCAGGTCCTGCCAGAATTCCTCTTCGTCATAGGTGTCCACCAGCGGCCCAAGAGCACCGTGATGCATGCAGCGGAAATTCCGCGTATGACGTGAATTTCCGCCGCGATAGACCTTGGGGGCCCCTTCGAGGATCAGCACCTTGGCACCGGTTTCGGCCGCCTCGATCGCAGCGCATAGCGCGGCATTGCCCCCCCCCGCGATCACCACGTCCCAGACGCCCGCGCTCAGCTGGCCTGGATCCATCAGGGTCATGGCCTGTCTCCGGTATCCGACTGGCGCAACATGCGCAGACGCGTCAGTTGCGCATGTTCCATATGGTCCCGCATCGCGGTTTCCGCTGCCGCCCCGTCGCGCGCGACCAGCGCATCCAGCAGCGTGCTGTGTTCCTGCAACGCCTGCCGGGCCCGCTCCGGCGCTTCCATGCTCGACGGGCCGAGGATCATCAGGGTCATTTTCACCGACGCCATGGATTTCAGCAGGAACCGGTTGCGCGCCGCATCCAGCAACCGGGTGTGAAACTGCCGGTTGAGCCGCACCAGCGCTGCGCTGTCGTCGGTCGCGGCGGCCATCTCCTGGTTGATGGCGCGCAATTCCTCCAGCTCGACCGGCGAGGCCGCCCGCGCCGCGAGCCGCGCCGCCGTGCCTTCCAGCACGGTGCGCATTTCATACAGCTCCATGATTTCGGGATAATCGAGACTGCGCACCACGGCCCCGGTGCGCGGCTGGTGGACGACGAGACCGTCCGCTTCGAGCCGCCGGATCGCCTCGCGGACCGGGGTGCGGCTGATCGCCAGACGCGCGGCGATTTCGGTCTCTGTCAGACGGGTGCCGGGGCGCAGCGAACCCGAACTGATTTCGTCGAACAACCGTTCGTAAGCATTCTGCCCCTGCAGGGCCCGCCCCGGGGTGTCGACGTCGTGGTTTTCAAACGATTTGGCTCTTTTCATGTATCCAGATGTATACATCCGGATACACACCTGTCAATTCGCCAATTTCGGCACGCGGTCGCCGAGAGACGGGTCGGAAAACCTGTGACGCACACCCTGTCAGAACACCCGAAACCGGTCCTGGGCCCTTGGATGCACAACACCGGTGAGCACCGGGGTTATTGAGCCGGATGGTGGCCTGTGGATCCGGACGCGAACTCATTCATTTCTAGAATAGAGGCTTTACTTAAATGAATTTGATTTATGACGAACAGGCTGACACTGTCGCTGTGAGGCCGAGCAACGGCCCTGCCACAGACGGCCCGCACGGGTCGCACCGGCTGTTAAAAGGGAGGATACCATGAAACGCTATTCCATCACCGCGACCGTTGTCGCATGCATGATCGCCGCCACCGGCCAGACCGCGGTTGCACAGTCGCTCGAGGGCAAGACCGTCGAATATACGATCCCCTTCTCAGAATCGGGCGGATCCGCAAAATGGGCCGCCTTTTTTGCGCCCCGGCTGACTGCGGCTCTTCCCGGAAACCCGACGGTGGTGGTCAAGTTCCGCCCCGGCGCCGGATCGACCGAGGGCGCGAACTGGTTCCAGGGCGAGCAGGACCAGGGCGACGGCCTGACAATCTTTGGCGACTCCGGCTCGACCAAGTTCCCTTATCTGCTGGGCGACCCCCGCGTTCGGTATGAATATGCGGACTGGAAGCCGGTGCTGGCTTCCGCCACCGGCGGCGTTGTCTATCTGCCGCCGGATCTGGGCGCCAAGTTCGATGGCGACATGGACGACCTCAAGGAAGAATTCTACCTCTACGGCAGCCAGGGCGCGACGACACTCGATCTGGTGCCGCTGCTGGCGTTCAAGATGCTGGGATTGCAGGTGGACCCGGTTTTCGGCGTCGAGGGACGCGGCGATGGCCGCCTGATGTTCGAACGCGGCGAAGCCAACATCGACTACCAGACCTCGTCGGCGTACATCGCCAACGTGCAGCCGCTGGTCGACAGCGGCCAGGCCGTGCCGATCTTTTCCTGGGGCGCGCTGGATGACAGCGGTGCCATCGTGCGCGACCCGACCTTCCCCGACATGCCGTCGTTCAAGGAAGTCTGCGAAGCGACTGACGGCTGTGAAACCGAAGGTGTCGCCTGGGACGCCTACAAGGCCTTTTTCGTCGCGGGCTTTGCCAACCAGAAGACAATCTTCCTGCCGTCTTCGGCCTCGCAAGAGGTGGTGGACATGTACACCGAAGCGCTGCGCGCCGTGGTGAGTGCCGAAGGGTTCAAGGACGACGCCAACGAAGTGCTGGGCGCCTATCCTCAAATGGTTGGCGCGTCCGCAATCGAGGCCACCAAACAGGCCACCTCGATCTCTCCGGAGGCCAAGCAATATGTGCTCAACTGGCTGAAGGCGGACTACGGCGTCACCATGGAGTAATCCGCGGCGACCCCTGAAAAGCCCTGTCCGGCTCGTCCGGACAGGGCAGTTTCGCAGTTTCCAGCCGACGGAGCCCGACGTGGACGTATTTTTGCAGGCCTTGCCGGAACTGGGCAAGGCGCTCTCGCTCATTTTCCAACCAGTGCAGCTCATGTACCTATTGGGGGGAGTCCTGCTGGGGCTTTCCATCGGTGTGCTGCCCGGACTGGGCGGGATTGCCGGACTCGCGCTGGTGATGCCCTTTCTCTACGGGATCGAGCCGGTCGCCGGTCTGGCGCTGATGGTGGGGCTGATCGCCGTCATACCCACATCCGATACGTTTTCGTCAGTCCTCATGGGCATCCCCGGGTCTTCGGCGAGTCAGGCGACCGTGCTGGACGGGTTTCCCCTCTCCAAACAGGGGCATGCCGCACGGGCCTTGTCGGCGGCCTTCATCTCGTCGTTGTTCGGCGGGCTGTTCGGCGCGGTGGTGCTCACCTTCTTCATCCTTATCGCCCGCCCCCTGATCCTGGCCTTCGGCCTGCCTGAAATGCTGATGATCACGGTATTGGGTCTGTCGATGGTAGCGATCCTGGCCGGGCGGATACCGCTGAAAGGCGTGATCGCGGCGGGTCTCGGCCTGATGTTCGGGACGATCGGCGCCGCGCCTGCGGGCGGCAGCCTCCGCATGTCGAGTTACGATCTGCCCTATCTCGTGGACGGCTTCCAGCTGGTCATCGTCGGTCTTGGCATGTACGCGGTGCCGGAAATCGTCTCGCTGCTGCGCCAGGACCGGGCCATTGCCGAAGGTGGCGCGCTCGGCGACGGCTGGACCCAGGGCCTGCGTGACTGGTGGCAGCACCGCTGGCTGTCCATGCGCTGCGCCGTCATCGGCGTGCTGGTCGGAGTGATCCCCGGCCTCGGCGGATCGGTTGTGGACTGGCTTGCCTACGGCTCGGCGGTGCAGACTGCCAAGGACAAGTCGATGTTCGGTCAGGGCGACATCCGCGGCGTGATCGCACCCGAAAGCTCCAACAACGCGAAAGAGGGCGGTGGCCTGGTGCCAACCCTGATTTTCGGCATCCCGGGGTCGGGGTCGATGGCAATCTTTCTGGGTGGTCTCGCTCTGCTCAACATGACGCCGGGCCCGCAGATGGTGCGCAACAATCTGGATGTCACATATACGATCGTGTGGTCTCTGGCGCTCGCCAACGTCTTTGGCGCCGGGCTGTGTATCGTCCTGTCGAAATGGATCGCCAAGCTGACGACGATCCGCTTTACGGTCCTGGCCCCCTACCTGTTCATGATCATCGCCTTTGCCGCCTTTCAGTCGCGGCAATCGGCGCTGGATCTGGCAGCCCTCGTCGGCATCGGCGCGCTCGGTATTTTCCTGCGCCGCTTCGACTACTCGCGCCCGGCCTTTCTGATCGGGTTCGTTCTCAGCAACCAGACCGAGGTTTTCGTCAACCAGGCCTACCAGATTGCCGGTTCCCGGTTCCGCCGCTCGGCAGAAGCCGGCTGGGATTACATTCTGTCCCCCATCACCATCGGCCTGTTGATCCTGACAGTCGTATCCGTCGTGGTCGGGATCAAGGCGTCCAAGAACATCCGGGAAAACATCGAAGCCCCGACCGCGGGCAAGCTCGCTCCGGCACTGTTTCTGGGTTGCGCCGTGCTCTACCTCGCGGTCTCGACCTGGGATGCGTTTGGCATCAAGCGGCTGCAAGACCAGGTCTTTCCGCTGACAATCGGTATCGTCTCCCTGATCAGCGGCATCGTTCTGCTGGTCCGGATGGCGACCAATCCCGCCACGGACGATGTCTACATCGATCTCGAAGCGGGCGGAGAGGGTCAGGCGCCGCACGGACTCTGGAGCACGCTGGGCTGGTTCATCGGGCTGGTGGTGATGACGTTTACCGTCGGTCTCATCCTGGCCCTGACGGTCTTTCTCGTCGCCTTTTTCCGGCTTCGCGGCCGGTTCGGGTGGCGGCGCACACTGTTGTCGTCGGCTTTCGGTCTCGCCTTCATCCTGTTCCTCGCCAACATCCTCGGGCGCGATTTCCCACCGGGGTTGCTGCAGGCGTACTTTGACCTTCCCTGGCCCTTTACATGAGCACGCTTCCATGACCCAGACTGCTATTCCCTATCTCCTTGTCCGGGGCGGCACGTCGCGCGGACCCTTCTTCCGCCGCTCCGACCTGCCGGCTGATCGCGACGTCCTGTCGGAGGTTCTGATGGCGGCCGTCGGCGCGGGGCATGCGCTCAACATCGACGGGATCGGTGGCGGGAACGCCGTCACGACCAAGGTGGCCATGCTGAGCCTCTCGGCCCGCGACGATTGCGACATCGACTATTTCTTTGCTCAGGTCGCCGTGGAAAAGCGCGAAGTGGATTTCCGTCCGACCTGTGGCAACATGCTGGTCGGGGTCGCGCCGGCCGCGATCGAGATGGGCCTGTTGCCGGCACAGGACGGGGAAACCACCGTGCGCATCCATGCGGTAAACACCGGGGCCGTGGTCGAAGCCGTGGTCCAGACCCCCGGTGGAGTCGTGCGGTATGATGGTGATTTCGCCATTGCCGGCGTTCCGGGCACCGCCGCGCCGATCCGGTTGGGGTTCATGGAAACAGTGGGGTCCGTCACCAATGCGCTTTTGCCCACCGGCAACCTGCGCGATGTGATCGGCGGCGTCGAGGTGACCTGCATGGACGTCGCCATGCCGGTCATGCTGGCCCGCGCCGAGGATTTTGGCCTGACCGGCTATGAGACCCAGGCCGAGCTGGACGAGAACCGTGCCTTTTACGAGCGGGCCGAGCCGATCCGTCTGCAAGCCGGCGCGCTTATGGGACTGGGCGATGTGAGCAAATCCGTGACTCCCAAGATCACCCTACTTGCACAGCCACGAAACGGCGGATCGGTGACTGCACGCTACTTCATGCCCTGGTCGTGCCATCCGTCGATGGCCGTCACCGGCGCGCAATGCATCGCGGCCTGTGCCATCTTGCCAGGCACCGTCGCGGACGGGCTGACCGACGGGCTGACCGACACCGCGTCGCCGGTGACCGTCGCCATCGAACATGCGGCTGGCACTTTCGAGGTGCTGGTGGATTTTGTCCGACAGGGTGACAGCATCGAGATCCGTTCGGCCGGTCTGGTACGCACGGCGCGGCTATTGGCGCGGGGCGATGTGATGATTCCGGCATCGGTCTGGGATGGCGGGACGTGAGACGTGCTTTGCCATGCATTCGCAGAGGCTGAAGCCGTCGGCCGACAGGTATCTTGGGGGCGTGCGCCCCGTCTGCCCCTGCCAGCAACACGGCAACATCGGGTTTGCGAAGGGGTCTGCCGTCCTGCCGGAGAGCGGGCTTTGCGTGCCACACATAGGCCCAGGTGTCGCTGCCGACCTCGGACGGCCGATGCCGCACTGAAACGCACCGACGTCCGACACCCCCTGCGGGGAACCGCCTGTCTCGAAGGACCCTCAGCCCATGACCCAACACCTGTTTGAAACCCTCGCAGACAGCTTTGTCGCCGAAGGCGTCGAGGCCTGCTTTGCCCTTATGGGTGATGCCAACATGAACTGGGCCACTGCGCTGGCGGATCGCGGAGTGCGGATGGTCTACGTGCGCCACGAACACTGCGCCGTGGCAGCAGCCACTGCCTATGCCCGCAAATCCGGCAAGGTCGGGGTCGCCACCGTGACCTGCGGCCCGGGCCTCACTCAGGTGCTGACGGCGCTTCCTGCGGCGGTGCGGGCTGGAATCCCGCTGGTGGTCTTTGCCGGGGAATCGCCGTTGGGCGCCGCATGGTACAATCAGGAATTGGAGCAGGCGCCGTTCATCACTGCGACCGGCGCGACTTACAGACGGCTGCACCACATCCCCCACATGACAACCGAGATCCGAGACGCCTTTGTCGCGGCGATCGAGCAGCGCCGCCCGGTGGTGCTGGGCGTGCCGATGGACCTGCAGAACACCCTTCAGGACTCTCCGGCCATATTGCCGCCGAACGCCGCGTCGATCCTGCCGCAGCCTGCGCCGACGCCGCCCAATCCGGCAGATCTTGCCGCCGTCGCGGACCGTATCCGCAGGGCACGACGGATCGTCGTCATGGGCGGTCTTGGCGCGGCGGTGTCCGGCGCGGCAGAGGCCTGCCGGGCACTGGCGCTGCAGACCGGCGCGCTGTTGGCGACGACCCTTCCGGCCCGCGGACTGTTCCACGGCGATCCGTTTTCGCTCGGCATTGCCGGCGGATTCTCCTCGACCCTTGCACGGGCTTTGTTCGCAGACGCCGACCTGGTGATCGCCGTCGGTTGCAGGCTGACGCAACACACCCTCGACAAGGGCAAGCTGTTCCCCAAGGCCGGGATCCTCCAGATCGACACCGCCCCCCGCGCGGTCAGCCAGGGGGCTGTCAGTGCCGACCTGCACCTGCGCGGCGATGCGAAACTCAGTGTCGAGGCATTGTGCGACATGCTTGCGCCCCAGTCCGGGTGGCGCAGCCCGCGCCTCGCCGATGCCATCGCCCAGGCAATCCCGGACACCGCAGACTTCGCGGCCGAGCCCGAGGTTCTCGACCCCCGGGACGTGGTTGCGGCACTGGATGCCCTGCTGCCGCAGGACTGGCAGATGGTCAATTCCTCGGGCCACTGTTCGTTTTTCTTTGCGCATATGAACCGGCCCTTCGCGCGGTTCCTCACAATCCGCGAGTTCGGCGCCATCGGCAACGGCATCTCCTATGCGATGGGTGTGGCGGCTGCACGGCCGGGTGACACGGTGGTCCTGTTCGACGGGGACGGCTCGCTTTTGATGCACATCCAGGAACTCGAGACCATCCGGCGGCACGGTTTGAACATCCTGATCTGCGTGCTCAACGATGGCGCCTATGGCTCGGAAATCCACAAGCTGCGCGACGAGGGCCTGTCGGTTGCCGGCGCCGTCTTCGGCCGCACGGATCTTGCCGCGATCGCACGTGGGTTCGGGATCGGGGGGCAGCGCATCAATGACCTTGCGACCCTGCCGACGCTGCTGGCCGGGTTCCGGGAAACCGGAGGCGCGGCAGTCTGGGATTTCCAGATCTCGGACCGTGTCGTTTCTCCGGTGATCCGGCGGGCCCATCCACACGGACATCGCGGCACGGAACGTCCGGTCAATCTGGATGGGCTGATTTGATCCTGCGACTGCGCCAGCAGACGGCATCATTCCCTCGGGCGCAACATCCGGTCAGCACCAAAGGCGACATGGGCGCGGAAATTCTCCAGCATTTCGGCTTCGATCCGGGCCAGAAGCTCTGCGGCATTGTCGCTCAGCGGAACCCCGCGCCGCGACACGACGCCCAGCGTGCGTTGCAGGCGGACCCCGACAATCGGCACGGCGACCAGCACCGCGGGGGCCATGACGATGGCGCTTTCCGGCAGGATCGTCATGGCGGCGCGCTTGGCCGCAAGGCGCATCGCCATCGTCGCGTTCTGCACCTCGAACTGCCAGACGATGCGGTCGCGCATCTCGCCGAACGCCACGTCCAGCAGTTCGCGATTCTTGGACTGCGACCGGATGCGCGCCAGCCGCAGGCCCTGGACATCGGCCATGGTCACCGACTCGCGCGAGGCAAGCGGTTCGTCGCAATGCACGAACAGCTTGTATTCCTCGTCCACCAGCGGTCGCAGCCGCAGGTCCGACAATTCGGCCGACACAATGGTCAGCCCGAATTCCGCCGCCCCGCTGCGGACCGCCCCGGAGATGCCCGCAACCGGGATGTCGAGCAATTCGAAGGCGATCTGGGGGTGCTGTTCGGACATGTCCATCAGCACCTGTGGCAGGACCGAATTGGCAATCGACGGCAGACAGGCGAATGCCAGACGCCGCGCCTGCCGCTGCGCACCGGCCCGCGCGGATTCATAGGTGTCCTGCAGCGCCTTCAGCAGACGGCGCGCTTCGGGCAGCAGCCCCTGCCCGGTCTGGGTCAGCGACACTTCCCGGCTCGACCGGGTGAACAACGGCGCGCCGAGATCCTCTTCGATCTTGCGCACCCTGTGGCTCAGCGCCGCCTGGGACAGGCTCAGCGCTTCGGCGGCGCGATGGAACGATCCGAAATCCGCAATCGCCACAAAGGCTTCGAGGCCAAGATAATCCACACGCATCGGGGCCACTCCGTCAGGTCAACGCGGGCCAAGCTAACCGCCACACCGGCGGGGGCAAGCGCATGATGAACATTCCGCAGATCCTCTTGCCGGAAGGCATGTCGGAACTGGTCTTTGCAATCCTCATCGCCACCAGCTTTGCAGGATCGCTGATCACGGTGGCCTTCGGGATCGGCGGCGGCGGGGTGCTGCTGGCGGTGATGGCAACACTGGTGCCCCCGACCGCGTTGATACCCACCCACGGCGTGATCCAGATCGGATCCAACCTTGGCCGCGCGTTGGTGACTTTCCGGCATATATTCTGGCCCGCCCTGCCCGCCTTTACCCTGGGATCCGTCATCGGCGCGGCGGCGGGCGGCGCGATGGTGGTCAACCTGCCGCCGGAATGGGTGCAGATCGGCGTCGGCTCGTTTGTCATCTGGTCGGTGTTTGCCCGGCCGCCGCGCGGGTTGCGGGACTGGCCGATTCTGGTCGGCGCGGTGTCCAGCTTTCTGACCATGTTCTTTGGTGCGACGGGCCTGTTTGTCGCCACCTTCACCAAATCGCAGGCGCTGCTGCGCCATGCCCATGTGGCCACACATGCCACCCTCATGACCGTGCAGCACGGGGTCAAGACTATTGCCTTTGGGCTTCTGGGGTTCGCCTATGCCGACTGGTGGGCCTTTGTCGCCGCGATGATCGTCGCCGGCTTCTGCGGCACCATCGTCGGAAAGACCCTGCTGAACCGGATCGACGACCGCCGCTTCAAGCGCGCACTCGACGTCGTGCTGGTGCTGCTGTCGGTCCGCCTGATCTATGCCGGAGTGCGCCAGCTTCTGACCGGCGGCTGACGCGGCTGCTTCGATCATGGTATTGGCAAGAAATCCGCGTATCCGATAGCAATTGGTTATCAATGGATCATGCCTTTCTATTTGGCTCAGGAAAGCATCTCGCATAGCTCTTTCACAGGCGCGATCCGCCGTCGAACACCTGGCGACCGCACCACCTGGAGGAGGAAAATTCATGAAACGATTGACCAAGAGCCTGGCCGCAAGCCTGCTCATCGGCACCGCTTTTTTTAGCGCGGGTCCGGCTTTGGCGGACACCTATATCGTCGCCGTCGGGGCGGCGTCCAACAGTCTTCAGGGTCGCAGTGCCCAGAAGTTCGCCGAAGAACTGCAATCAAAACTCGGCGCGGCACATACCGTCGATTTCTATGCGGACGGCCAGCTGGGCGATGAAAAGGAACTGATGCAGAAGCTGCGGCTGGGCACGGTCCAGTTCACGCTGATTTCGTCGATCATGACCAATGTGGCCCCGGAATTCGCGCTGTTCGACATGCCGTTCCTGGTCAAGGACCGCGCGCACCTCAAGGCAATCGACGCCGACATCGTGATGACCGATCTGGCCCCCCTGGCCGAGGATCAGGGCCTGCATGTGCTGTCGACCTGGGAAAACGGCTTTCGCCAGATCACCAACAATGCCCGCCCGATCAACACCCCTGCCGATCTCGACGGGCTGAAGATCCGCACGCCGTCGTCCGAATGGCGCGTTGCGATGTTCAAGGAATGGGGCGCCAACCCGACACCGATGTCCTTTTCCGAGGTCTTTGTCGCATTGCAGACCGGCACGATGGACGGCCAGGAAAACCCGCTCACCAACATCGTTGGTGCGAACTTTCAGGAAGTGCAGAAATACCTGAGCCTCACCGGCCACGTCTATTCGCCGACATACCTCACCACCGGCAGCGACACATGGTCCGGACTGCCCGATGAGGTGAAAGCCGCGGTGAGCGACACGGCCACCGATGTGCAGAACTGGTCGCTGGCCGAAGGCGAAACGGCGGACAACGAGCTTGTCGACAAGGTCCGGGCTGCCGGAGTCGAAGTCAACGAGGCCGACAAGGCCGCCTTTGTCGCCGCCTCTGCCCCGGTCTACGCGGCATTCGCCGCTCAGGTCCCGGGCGGTGCCGAGCTTGTCAGCCGCGCGCAGGCCCTGGCCGACTGAACTGAAACCATCCCTGCCGGCCGGACAGTTCCGGCCGGCAGAGGCAAGGAACCCCCTACATGATCCTTTTTGTGGAAAAGACGCTGCTGCGTCTGATCGAAACCATCTGTCTGGCCCTGCTGCTGGCGCTGACAGGGGCGGTGATCTACGCCACCACCATGCGTTACCTCGGAGCCTCGCCCAGCTGGTACGATGAAATCGCCAGTGTTCTTCTGGCCTGGCTCACCTATTTCGGCGCGACCTACGCAGTGTTCCTGCGTCAGCACATGGGATTTTCCGGCCTGGTATCCGCCCTGCCGCGCCGGGCGGCCATTGCCGTGGCGCTGTTTTCCGAAGGACTGGTTCTGACCTATTTCGCGATCACGGGCTGGTTCGGCTATGCCGTGCTGCGGGTGGCCGCCTATGACTCCCTGCTCAGTCTGCGCTGGATGACGCTGGATATCGTGCAGTCGGTGATCCCGATCACCGCTGTGCTGATGATCATCGGTACGATCCTGACCATGCCGCGTGCCCTGCGCGAGGTCGCGTCGGGCATAGACCGCGAACACGCCGAAATCGAACAGGCCATCGCCGAGGCCGAGGCCGAAACCCGCGCAATGAAGGCAGACCGCTCATGACGCTTCTTGTCGCGGCGCTCGTGCTGATCGGGCTGATCCTGATCAACGTCCCCATCGCCGTGGCCATCGGCCTGGTTTCGATCGGCGGCTTTGTCCTGACGACCGGCACCGCACAGCTCTATGACACCGCCATCGCGCTCTATACCGGCGCGACCTCGTTCCCGCTGATCGCCATTCCGTTGTTCATTCTCGCGGGCAACCTGATGAACACGTCGGGCATATCGGTCCGGCTGATCAACTTTGTCTCGGCGCTGATCGGGTTCGTCCGTGGCGGACTTGGCATGGTCAACATCGGGGTGTCGATGGTCTTTGCCGAAATCTCGGGCTCTGCCGTGGCGGATGTGGCCGCCACCGGCACCGTGCTGATCCCCGAGATGAAGCGGCGCGGCTATTCGCGCACCCTTGCGGCGGCGATCACCTCGTCGTCGGCTTCGCTGGCAATCATCATCCCGCCGTCGATCCCGATGATCCTGTACGGGGCCATTGCCGAAACCTCGGTGCTGAAGCTGTTTGTCGCCGGCATCGTGCCGGGGGTGCTGGGGGGCGGCCTGCTCATGGCGGTGACCTACATTCTGGCCGTGCGCTACGACCTGCCCCGGGGCGAGGCGTTCAATCCCTGCCACATCTGGCGCACCTTCAAAGAGGCCTTCTGGGCCCTGACCATGCCGGTCATCATCCTTGGCGGCATCTTTTCCGGCATCGTCACGGCTACCGAAGGCGCGGGCCTGGCCGTTCTGGCGGCCCTTGTGATCGGGTTGTTCATCTACCGCGACCTCGACGTGCGCAAGCTGCGCCGCACCATGCTGGAAGGTGTCAGCCAGACCGGGGTCGTCATGCTGCTCGTCGCCGCTTCTGCCGCGCTGGGACTGTTCCTGACCCAGGCGCAGGTGCCGCAGCAACTGGCGGCCCAGATCACTCAGACGACCACCAGCCCGCTGATCGTTCTGGCGCTGCTGAACGTGCTGCTGCTGGTGCTGGGCATGTTCCTTCACGGGGCTGCGGCGATCATCCTTGTGGTGCCGGTCGTCATGCCTCTGGTCACTGCCGTCGGCATCGACCCGATACATTTCGGCATCATCGTGACACTGAACCTTGCCATCGGGCAGCAGACACCACCGGTTGCCTCGGTGCTGATCACGTCGTGTTCCATCGCCAGATCCGGCATCTGGGAAACCTCGCGCACCAACCTTCCCTTCATCGGCGTGCTTACGTTCATCCTGCTTCTGGTGACCTATGTGCCGTCGGTGTCCCTCGCCCTGACGGAGTACATGCAATGACCGCCGACAAACCCCGCCTGGTGCTGACACTGGGGGATCCGGCCGGGATCGGATCGGAACTGGTGGCGCGCTTGCTGGCCGAGCCCGAGACACGTGACAGGGCCGATGTGCTGATCCTCGGAGACCCGGACGAGTTGCGCGACGGCTTCTCCATCGCCGGAGCCAGTTTCGACTATGACGAGGTGTGCGACGCGGCGGCCCTCAGCGACAACCCCGGCAAGCCGCTGTTCCTGCGCCTAGGCGGTACCGGCAACAACTGGAAACGGGCGGAGGCAACCACCGAGGGCGGGCTTCACTGCCTTGAAACCCTCGGGCACGGGCTGGACATGGTCGCGCGGGGCGACGCCGATGCGCTGGTGTTTGCGCCGCTGAACAAGAGTTCGCTGCACGCGGCCGGGATGACCCAGTCGGACGAACTTCACTGGTTCGCCGACCGGCTGGGGCACACTGGCACCGTCTCCGAAATCAATGTGATGGAAGGTCTGTGGACCAGCCGCGTCACCAGCCATGTCGCCCTGCGCGACGTGGCCGATCTGATCACCGAAGACAAGATCATCGACTCGGCGCGCCTGATCCATGCCGCCCTGATCGAGGCCGGGCTCGACAGCCCCCGCATCGGAGTCTGCGGGCTGAATCCGCACAACGGTGACAACGGCAATTTCGGCACCGAGGAAATCGACATCATCGCCCCGGCGGTTGCACGCGCCAAGGCGCTCGGCCTGCCGGTCGAAGGGCCGTACCCCTCCGACACCATTTTCCTCAAGGCGGTGGCCCGGGAACTGGATGCCGTGGTCACGCTGTATCACGATCAGGGCCAGATCGCGATCAAGCTGCTCGGCTTCTGGCAAGGCGTCACGGTGCAGGGGGGGCTGCCGGTGCCGATCACCACCCCCGCCCATGGCACCGCCTTCGACATCCGCGGCAAGGGCACCGCCAACCCCGGCCCGATGCGCGCCGCCTTCAACATCGCCTGCACGATGGGTCTGCGCCGCCGCGCGGCCCGGAACATCAGCAAACTGGACTGAGCCCATGAAGATCAAATCCGTAAGAACCCGCGTCTGGAACTGGACCGGCCCGACCGTGCCGCCACAGGGCAATTTCTGCACCAATGCGTCCGACGCGCTCTGGCTCAAGGGGGACGCAATGTCGTCGTTCCGGTTCCACCAGTGGCTCACCTGCGAGGTCGAGACCGATGACGGCACCGTGGGAATTGGCAACGCCGCCCTGGCCCCTACCGTGGTCAAGAAGGCGATTGACGACTGGTTCGCGCCGCTGGTGATCGGCGAAGACCCGTTCGACAATGCCTATATCTGGGAAAAGATGTACCGCCGCAGCCACGCCTGGGGTCGCAAGGGCATCGGCATGACCGCCATTTCCGCCATCGACATCGCGATCTGGGACCTGATGGGCAAGCTGGCCGGCAAACCGGTGTTCAAGCTGCTGGGCGGGCGCACCAAGGAAAAGATCCCGGTCTATTACTCCAAGCTCTACGCCGGTGACGTCGACGCGATGCAGCAAGAGGCCGAAGAGGCGATGAAGGGCGGCTACAGCGGTTTCAAGACCCGGTTCGGTTATGGCCCCAAGGACGGGATGACCGGGATGCGCGAGAACGTCAAACGGGTCGAGGCGGTGCGCGAGGTGATTGGCTATGACACCGACCTGATGCTGGAATGTTACATGGGCTGGAACCTCGACTATGCCCGGCGGATGCTGCCCAAGCTGGCCGAATTCGAACCCCGCTGGCTGGAAGAGCCGGTGATCGCCGACGACGTGAACGGCTATCGAGAACTGAACGCAATGAACATCGTGCCGATCTCGGGGGGCGAGCATGAATTTTCGGTCATCGGCTGCGCCGATCTGATCCGCACCGGCGCCGTCAGCGTGCTGCAATACGACACCAACCGCGTCGGCGGCATCACGGCGGCGCAAAAGATCAATGCCATTGCCGAAGCGTTCCAGGTGCCGGTGATCCCGCACGCCGGACAGATGCACAACTATCACCTGACCATGGCCAACGTGAACTGCCCGATGTCGGAATACTTCCCGGTCTTCGACGTCGAGGTCGGCAACGAGCTGTTCTACTACATCTTCGACGGCGACCCCGAGGCGCAGGACGGATTCCTGCAACTGGACGACACCCTTCCCGGTCTTGGCATCACGATTTCCGACAAGCATCTGAAAAATTTCGAGATCTTGGAGTGAACATGACCCACATTCCCCTGCCCGCGACGCAGCCATGACCGACTATTCCGGCATCTGGCCCGTCGCGCCCACCCCGTTTCACGACGACGGCACCCTGGACCTTGACGGGATGCGCCGGGTCCTGGACTGCCTGATCGACCAGGGCGCCGACGGACTCTGCATCCTCGCCAATTTTTCCGAACAGTTTCTGCTGTCAGACGCCGAACGCGAGACGCTGACCCGGCTGTCGCTGGAACATGTCGCCGGCCGGGTTCCGGTGATTGTCACCATCAGCCACTTTGCGACTTCCATCGCGGTGGAACGCGCGCATTTTGCCAAGGATCTTGGCGCTGACATGGTGATGATGATGCCGCCCTATCACGGCGCGACGCTGCGCGGTTCTTCGGCGCAGATATTCGACCAGTTCCGGGCAGTGGGCGCCGTCGGCATCCCGATCATGGTGCAGGATGCGCCCATTTCCGGTGTCGATCTGCCGGTGCCGCTGCTGGTCAGGCTGGCGCGCGAAATCGAAATGGTCAAGCTGTTCAAGATCGAATGCCCCTTTGCCGCCAACAAGCTGCGCCAGCTGATCGCCGAAGGCGGCGACGCCATAGAGGGACCGTTTGACGGCGAAGAGGGCATCACCCTGCTGGCCGATCTGGACGCCGGGGCGCGGGGGTCGATGACCTCGGGGATGATCGTCGATCAGATCAAGCCGGTGATCACCCATCATCTGGCAGGACGGACACAGGCGGCGGTATCGGCATATGCCCGGGTGCTGCCCGCCATCAACCACGAGAACCGCCAGTGCGGCTGGCGCTCGTGCAAGGCGGCGATGGTCGAGGGCGGCGTGATCGCGTCGGAATTCTGCCGTCACCCGATCGAGCCGCTGCACCCGGCTGTCCGGGCCCGGCTGATCGACCTGCTGCTCCCGCTGGAACCTGTGGTGCTGACATGGGGCCGGACATGACGCCCCGGCCAAGAACAGGCTCGATAACAGCGGCATGAGGATGCTAGACACACCCCAGAGTGCAACTCGGTCCGCCCCCGCGCGGCCAGCTTCGCAAAGGGTGGTGTCGGTGAGCGACAGATTTGACATGTCGACCCTGACACGGCTGCGCTTCAAGCAGCTGGCGCTGGTGGCCAGCCTGTCGGACACGCGCAACCTTCATGCCTCGGCGCGGGATCTGAACCTCTCGCAGCCCGGCGCGACCAAATTGCTGCAAGAGATCGAACGCATTCTCGGCGTCGACCTGTTCACGCGCGGCCCCAAGGGGATGGAGCCGACAGTCTTCGGCGTGACTGCCGCCCGCCACGCCCGCGCGATTCTGTCCGAGATGGACCGCCTGACGCAGCAGATGGGCGCGATGGCCCGCGGTGAACTGGGAAGCGTGCGCCTGGGTGCGATCATGGAGGCCGTCCCCGGCGTGCTGACCGAGGTCTTCAACACGCTGGCAGTGGCGGGAACCGGGCCGCTGATCACGCTGACGGTGTCCACATCCGACCATCTGGTTGCGGCGCTGACCGAAGGCGAGCTCGACCTGGCACTGGGTCGCCCGGTCGAACATGTCGATATGGGCAATATCCGCTTTGAACCGCTATGGGCCGAAGAGCTGTCCATCGTCGCCGCCGCAAATCATCCGCTGTTCAGCGCGGGTGCGCTTTCGCTCGAGCAACTGCTGGATTTCGAATTCATTCTCCAGTCGCGTCCCAGCCCGATGCGCACCGCCATCGAACTCACCTATGCACGGGCCGGCCTGCCGTTGCCGAACAGCCGCCTGGAAACTTCGTCAATGCTGATGACGACAAATCTGGTCAGCTGCAGCAATCTGCTTGCCGTCCTGCCCCGGTCCGTCGCACGATTTTACATCGACACAGGCCTGATTGCCGAGATCGGCGTCGGTCTCGACGGGTTCATGGGGCGCTACGGACTTCTGATCCCGAACCGCGATGAACCGGACCCCGGGGTCGAAGCGTTGATCCGTCACATCCAGTCTGTGGTCACCCCCTAGCAGAAAACCCGCAGCGCGACTGGACCCGGCCCGGCCTGACTCCCGCGCCAGGGTTGCCGTGGCGATACCGGGGTGACAGTGGATGTGCGGCTCTGTGACAGCGCCCGGGTCATGCTCTGGCGCGATCCGCGCCCGGGCGGCGTTTCGTGTCGCGGGCAGGCTGGTGCGACCGTTCGCGGCAAGGCCCCCCCATGGCGTCAGGCCAGCACAAGTTTCAGCACCATTTCCCCGATGTGGCGCCGCAGCGCGTCCTGCCCCGGTTCCTCAAAAAGCTCATTGCCAAAAATGCGCGAAAACGTCGCCCGGTTCGAGACGTTGAAATAGCACAGCGCCGAGATGTGCCAGTGCAGTTCCAGTGCGCTCAGGCCCGGACGAAACAGCCCCGACGCCAGACCGCGTGCATAGATCTCCTCGAGCAGGCGGATGGCCGACGAGTTCTCTCCGGCCATATCAGCAGAATCGGGCATGTGACGGCCGCCATGCACGTTTTCGATCATCACCAGCCGAATGAAATCCTGCGACCGGCGGTGGTGATCAAAGGTGAATTCCGCCAGCCTGCGCAGTGCCTCATCCGGAGCAAGCCCGCCCAGTGCCAGCGCGTCCTCGGCCTTTCGGGTCTGGCGGTAAGCGTCCGCCAGCACTTCGCGGTACAGTCCCTCCTTGTCACCGAAATAGTAGTATATCATCCGCTTGGAGGTCGAGGTGCGGGCGGCGATCTCTTCGACCCGGGTGCCGGATAACCCCTTGTCAGCAAAGACTTGTCGCGCAACAAGCAGGATATTGGCCCGCACGCGGTCGGGATCCTGTTTCCAGCTGCGCCGAGGCTGATCCGCCGCCTTTCCAGAGGTTTCGGCCTTGTCCATCGCGTCCCCCAAATCCTGTTGGTCTGCATACGGGATTGTCCCGGACTTTTGCACGAATTTTTCGCCACCGCAAAGATAATTAACTGTAGCGAACATTCTGTTGACTAAATTAACCGAGTTGAACAATATACCGCAAAAGCGGCCAACGCCGTCGCAAGGGGAGGAGACCGTGAGCGTGCCAATGCACTGGATGCCAATGCTGATCGACCGCAGCGACTCCGACGCCCCGCACGTGCGCGTCGGTCTGCTGGGGCATGGCATTTCCGCCTCGCGGACACCGCGGATGCACATGGCCGAAGGGCGCGCGCAGGGGCTGGTTTACGACTACCACCTGATCGACCTCGCGGATTGCACACCTGCGCCTGCCATTGGCGACATCCTCGGTGAGATCGAGGCGGCGGGGTTTCGCGGCCTGAACGTGACCTATCCCTACAAACAGGCGGTGATCGCCCATCTCGACACGCTGTCAGACAACGCGCAGGCCGTCGGGGCGGTCAACACGGTTGTGTTCGGCGATGGCGCACGGCGCGGGCACAACACCGATTACTGGGGCTTTGCCGAAAGCTTCCGCCGCGGCCTGCCCGGGGTCAAACGCGACGTCGCGCTTCTGATTGGCGCTGGTGGTGCGGGCGGGGCTGTTTCGGCCGCGCTTCTGGGTGCGGGTATCGGGCGGCTGATGATCCTTGACACAAATCCGGATTCTGCCGAGCGTCTGGCACGCTCCCTGTGTAGCCGTTTTGGCCCCGGACGGGCCGAAGTGGCACCGGAAGTCGAAGCCGCCGCAGCCCAGGCAGACGGAATCGTCAACGCCTCACCGGTAGGAATGGCAAAATTGCCTGGTTTGCCGCTCTCAGCCAGCCTGGTCACCCCCCGCCACTGGGTGGCCGACATTGTCTATTTCCCGCTTGAAACAGAGCTTCTGGCCACTGCCCGCGCCAAAGGGTGCGCAGTGCTGCCGGGGTCGGGAATGGCATTGTACCAGGCGGTGCGGGCGTTCGAGCTGTTCACAGGGTTGCCCGCCGACCCGCAGCGGATGCAGGCGACATTCGACAGTTTCACGACAGGATCCGCGACATGAAAACCTCAATCGCAACTGTCTGCCTTGCCGGTGACCTGCGCGAAAAGCTGTCAGCAATCGCGGCGGCCGGATTTGACGGCATCGAGATTTTCGAACAGGATTTCATCGCCTTCGACGGTGGTCCGAAAGAGGTCGGCGACATGGTGCGCGATCACGGGCTGGACATCACCCTGTTCCAGCCGTTCCGCGACTTCGAAGGGCTGCCGGAACCGCTGCGCGCCCGCGCCTTTGACCGGCTCGAACGCAAGTTCGATCTGATGCAGGAACTGGGCACTGACCTGGTGCTGGTCTGTTCGTCGGTGCACCCCGAGTCGCTTGGCGGAATTGACCGCATGGCTGCGGATTTTGCCGAAGTCGGTGAGCGGGCAGCGCGACGCGGCCTGCGGGTCGGCTTCGAGGCGCTGGCCTGGGGCAAACACGTCTGGGACCACCGCGACGCCTGGGAAGTGGTGCGCCGCGCCGATCATCCGAACGTCGGTCTGATCCTCGACAGCTTTCACACACTGGCCCGCAAGATTGCACCCGACACCATCCGTTCGATTCCCGGCGACCGCATCTTCTTTGTCCAGCTGGCGGACGCGCCGCAGGTGGAAATGGATCTGCTGTACTGGTCGCGGCACTTCCGCAACATGCCGGGCGAGGGCGATCTGGATGTCTCGGGATTCATGCGGGCGGTGGCGGCTACCGGCTATGACGGGCCGCTCAGTCTCGAGGTGTTCAACGACCAGTTTCGCGGCGGCAGTCCGCGCACCATTGCCGTCGACGGGCACCGGTCGCTGGTGTACCTGATGGATCAGGTCGCCCGCCGCGAGCCTGGCATTGCACTGCAGCCGCCGCAGATGCCGGACCGCATCCGCAGCGCAGGCGTTGCCTTTGTCGAATTCGCCGCGTCCGAACGCGAGGCTGCCGATCTCGCCGGCCTGCTGCACAGCATGGGTTTTCTGCGGGTGGGACGGCACATCGCCAAGGCTGTCGAGCTCTGGCAACAGGGTGAGATCCGCATCGTGGTCAACACCGACCCCGAGGGATTCGCCCATGCCGCCCACGTCGCGCACGGGCTCAACATCTGCGACGTCGGCCTGTCGGTCAACGATGCAGGCGCCACGGTCGAACGGGCCAAGGCGCTTGGCGCCACGACATTCCGCCAGCCGGTCGGCCCGGGCGAGTTCGAAATTCCCGCGATCCGAGGTGTCGGCGGCGGGCTGTTGCATTTCATCGACGACCACAGCGGGCTGTCCGAGGTCTGGAAGACCGAATTCCAGCCGATCGAGGATGATGCGCCTTCGGAACCGGCGGGTCTGCGGCGCATCGACCATATCGCCCAGACGATGAACTACGAAGAGATGCTGACCTGGTCGCTGTTCTACATTTCGCTGTTCGACGTGGCCAAGCAGCCGATGGTCGATGTGGTCGACCCCCACGGGCTTGTCCGTTCGCAGGCGATCGAAAGCCCGGACGGCGCCCTGCGCCTGACCATGAACGGTGCCGAAACCCACCGCACCTTTGCCGGCCGCTTCATTGCGGACAGCTTTGGATCGGCGGTGCAGCATGTGGCGCTGGCAACGGACGACATCATGGCGGCCGCGCGGGCGCTGGAACGAAACGGGTTCCAGCCCCTGCAGATCCCGAAGAATTACTACGACGACCTCGCGGCCCGGTTCGGCCTCGATGACGCCTATGTTGCCGAGTTGCGCGAACTGAACCTGCTGTTTGATCAGGTCGGGGACAGCAGCTTCTTGCAGCTCTATTCCAAGCCTTTCGGCGACGGCATCTTTTTCGAGATCGTCGAGCGGCGGGACGGATACAGCGGGTACGGCGGACCGAACGCGCCCTACCGCGTAGCAGCCCAGGCCCGCCTGATGCGCCCGTCCGCGATCCCGCACAGCTGAGCAGAAGACCACTGGCCAGACAGACATATCATCAAGGAGGAGACAGATGATGAAAACCACCCGCAGAACCGCCCTCGGGCTGATGACCGCCGGCGCCCTGGCGCTGAGCACCGCGCTTCCCGCCTTTGCCCAGGACAAGCCCAAGCTGCGCTTTTCGGCGGTGTTCTCCGAGCAGGACATCCGCGCGGAAATGATGCAGAAGCTGCAAAGCGCCGTGGCGGACACCGCCGAGCTGGAGCTTTTTTACGGTGGCAACCTGTTCAAGCAGGGCACCGAGATCATTGCGATCCAGCGTGGCAACCTTGAAATGGGCAATGTCGCGCCGCAGGACATCGCCAACCAGATCCCGGCCTTTTCGATCCTGACCTCGGCCTACCTGTTCCGCGATGCCGAACATCTGAAGAATTTCTTCGCCAGCGATGCGGGCGCCGAGATGAAGAAGCTGGCGGAAGACCAGCTTGGCATCCACATTCTGGGCGCGACCTATTTCGGCACGCGCCAGGTCGGCCTGCGGATCGACAAGGAAATCAAGACCCCCGCAGACATGGCCGGCGTCAAGCTGCGTATGCCCGGCGGCGATTCCTGGCAGTTCCTTGGCGAGGCTCTTGGCGCCAACCCGACGCCGATGGCCTATGCCGAGGTTTACACCGGTCTGCAGACTGGCGCGATCGACGGTCAGGACAACCCCTACCCCAACGTCGAAAACATGAAGTTCTACGAAGTGATGAACCAGATCGTGCGCACATCGCATCTGGTCGGCTACGACCTTCTGGTGATCTCGAAGAAAGCCTATGAAGCAATGAGCGACGAGCAGCGCGCCGCCTTTGACAAGGCCGCCGACGAGGCCATCGCCTGGAGCACCGAGCAGCACATCGCCCGCGAGAACGAACTTGGCGCCTTTTTCGAAGAGAAGGGCCTGAAGATCTCGACACCCGATGTCGATGCCTTCCGCGCCCATGCGCAGGAGCTTTATCTTGGCTCGGACCTGTCGAAAGACTGGCCCGAAGGCATGATCGAGCGCATCAACGCGCTGTAATCGCGCAGGCCCTGCCCGGTGCACGCCGGGCAGGGTTTTCTTACGGGGGAGTAACGGCAATGGAACGTCTGAGGACGCTTGGCGGCTGGCTGCACCGACGTGCCGGCGATGTCGCGTCGATCATGCTTGCGGTCATGTTCATCGCGTTCATCTGCCAGGTGGTGTTCCGCTATGTGCTGAACCTTCCCGTCGGCTGGGCGTCGGAGCTGTCCATCGTGATGTGGCTCTGGCTCGTGTTGTGGGGCGCGGCCTTCGTGGTCCGCGAAGAAGAGGAAATCCGCTTTGACATCCTCTACAGCTCGGTCAGCCCGAAGGTGCGCCGGGGGATGGTGATCTTGTCGGCGCTGGCGGCCCTGTTCCTCTATGGGTATTCCTTGCCCGCCACCTGGGACTTCGTGACCTTCATGAAGGTGACAAAGACCTCCTACCTCGACATCCGCTATGACTGGCTGTTCTCGGTCTACATCCTGTTCGTGCTCGCCGTTCTGGTGCGCTACACCTACCTGCTGATCCAGGCCATCCGCGGCCGCGGCGGCGACAGCGCCAAGACCGGGGACCAGTTCTGATGTTTTTCGACCCCTTCGCCCTGAGCGTTCTGTCCATTGTCGCGCTGGCACTGCTGGGCCTGCCGATCGGTCATGCGATGATCTGTTCGTCGGTCCTGTATATGCTGCTCGAAGGGCAGGATATGGGCATCGCCGCCGAACAGATCCTGAACGGGCTGTTCACCAGCTATATCCTGCTTGCGGTTCCGCTGTTCATCCTCGCTGCCGAACTGATGAACTCGGGCTCGATGACGCTGCGGCTGCTGGCCTTCTGCAATGCCTTTGTCGGACGGTTCCGCGGTGGTCTGGCGCTGGTCAACGTCGTGCAGTCGGTGATCTTTGCCGGCATGTCCGGGTCGGCCATCGCCGATGCGGCGGGCACCGGCAAGATGATGCAGAAGATGATGACCGAGGGCGGCAAGTACCCGCCCGCCTTCGCCGCGGCCCTCACCGCCAGTTCCGCGGTGATCGGGCCGATCATCCCGCCCTCGATCCCGGTGGTGATCTACGCCCTGGTGTCTGACGCCTCGATCGGCTTCCTGTTTCTGGCCGGGGTGGTTCCCGGTCTGCTCATGGGGCTGTCGCAGGCCGGGATCATCGTATCGACCGCGCGACGCCGGAACTTCCCGGTGGAAGATCCGGTGCCCCTGCGTGAATTGCCCGGCGTCACCTTCCGCGCCCTGCCTGCCCTGATGATGCCGGTTGTCCTGCTCGGCGGCATCTACGGCGGCGCAACCACCCCGACCGAAGCCGCCGCCGTTGCAGCCCTTTATGCGCTGCTGGTCTCGACTCTGCTGTACCGCAGCGTGACCTTTGCATCCCTGCGGGAATCGCTGTCGTCCTCGGCCCGGACCACCGCGTCCATCGGGATGCTGATCGCCGGGGCGCTGGTCTACAACTACGTCGTCACGATCGAAAACATCCCCGCCAGCCTCAGCACCTGGCTGGCCGGGTTCGACCTGAGCCCGGTCGCGTTTCTGCTGATGGTCAACGTGATCCTGCTGATCCTCGGCTGTCTGCTCGAAGGCACGACCATCCTGCTGGTGGTGGTTCCGGTCTTTATTCCCACCGCCAATGCACTTGGCATCGACCTTGTGCATTTCGGCATCGTCTGTGTGGTCAACATCATGCTGGGCCTGATCACGCCGCCCTATGGCCTGCTGCTGTTCGTGATGACCACCATTTCGGGCCAGCCGCTGGGCCGCATCGTCAAAGAGGTGATGCCGTTCCTGCTGATCCTGATCGCGTCGCTGGCGCTGATCACGCTGGTGCCCGGCGTCTCGCTCTGGCTGCCGCGGCTCTTTGGTTACAACGGATAACGCCATGCCCGCACCGATCTACATCCTCAACGGTCCCAACCTCAACCGCCTGGGTCGCCGTGAGCCCGAGATCTACGGCCATACCACTCTGGCCGAGGTCGAGGTGCTGTGCCGGGACGCCGCGGGCGACTGGCCGATGGAGTTCCGCCAGAGCAATTCCGAATCCGAACTGATCGGCTGGATTCACGAGGCGACGGACAACGGCGCGGGGATGATCATCAACCCCGCCGCCTTCACCTTCTACTCGATGGCGATCATGGACGCGCTCAAGATGTTCCCCGGCCCGCTGATCGAGTTCCACATCTCGAATATCCACAGACGCGAAAAGATCTATCACAACTCTCTGGTGTCCGGCGTTGCCACGGCGGTGATCGCCGGGCTGGGCGCGCAGGGCTATCGCGTGGCGGTCAGCGAACTGCTCCGGCTGATCCGCAAGGATTGAACCTGCACCCTGACCATTGCGCCCGGGCGGCCCGATGGCCGTTGCCCTGACGGCGCGCGCGGCCAAGGGGCGGTTTGGCCAATCTGTCACCGCACTCTTGCCGTCGGGTCAACCTGCGCGTACACAGCCGCCGTGCCACCACCGGCACGGGATTGCGGCCGACCGCCGTGCTACAGACACACATGCAACAGAGGTTTCAGACCATTGCTTGACCAGCCTGCCTTCCGCGCCGAGCTTTCCGCGCACTATGATCTCGCGCCGTCGACCGCTCTGGCGCAAAGCATGTCAGACGCCTACGCCCGGATGTCACGGGTTGTCTCGCCCCCGGATTTTGCCGTTCACGCGCCGTATATCGCGGCGATCAACCGGCTCAAGGTAGAGCGCAACGCGGTGATCCTCGCCCACAACTACATGACGCCGGAAATCTATCATGGGGTCGCGGATGTTGTCGGTGACAGCCTGCAACTGGCAATCAAGGCGACCGAGGTCGAGGCCGATGTGATCGTGCAATGCGGCGTGCACTTCATGGCCGAGACCTCGAAGATCCTGAATCCCGCCAAGACGGTGCTGATTCCCGACATGGAGGCCGGCTGTTCGCTGGCGGAAAGCATCACCGCAGAGGGCGTGGCCGAAATGCGTCGCCGCTACCCCGGTGCGCCCGTGGTGACCTATGTCAACACCACGGCCGAGGTCAAAGCCGCTTCGGACATCTGCTGCACCTCGTCCAACGCGGCGCAGATCGTCGCCGCGATCGAGGGCGACACGGTGATCATGACGCCCGACAAGTATCTGGCGCAGAACGTCGCCAAACAGGTCCCTCACAAGCGTATCGTCTGGTGGGACGGTGCCTGCATCGTGCACGAACGCTTCACGGCACAGGATCTGCGGGATTTCCGCGACTGGAACCCCGACACCCGCATCATCGCCCATCCCGAATGCCCGCCCGACGTGGTGGCCGAGGCAGACTTCAGCGGCTCGACCAGCGGCATCATCGACTATGTCACCCGCGAACGGCCGGGCAAGGCCATGCTGGTGACCGAATGTTCGATGGCGTCCAACATTGCCGACGAACTGCCGGATATCGACTTTGTCGGACCCTGCAACATGTGCCCCTACATGAAGAAGATCACCCTGGAAAAGATCCTCTGGTCGCTGCACACCATGCAGGGTGCCGTCGAGGTTGACGCCGCGGTGGCCGCCCGGGCGCGTATCGCGGTCGAGCGGATGATCGACATGTCCCGCCGTCTGGCGGCCTGAGACCGCCATGCAGGAACTGGCCACCGAACGTGTCGTCATTGTCGGCGCGGGGCTGGGGGCGCTGTATGCTGCACTCAGGCTGTCACCCCGCCCGGTGCTGGTGATTTCGCCCGAAGCGCTGGGAACCGGCGCAAGTTCGGCCTGGGCGCAGGGTGGCGTGGCCGCTGCCATGGATCCGGCCGACAGCGCCGAGGCCCACGCCGCCGACACCGTCCGCGCCGGGGCGGGCACTGTTGATGCCGATGTGGCGCGGGCGGTTGCCGCCGAGGCGCGGGCGCATGTCCTGGACCTCACCGACCTTGGCACCTGTTTTGACCGGGCCGATGACGGCGCATATGTGATGTCACGCGAGGCGGCGCACAGCTTTGCCCGTGTGGTCCGTGTCAAGGGTGATCAGGCCGGGGCCGAGATCATGCGGGCGCTGATCGCCGAAGTGCGCCGCACGCCGTCGATCCAGGTGCTGGACGGTGTGATCGCGACCGGACTTGCGGTGCACGCGGGCGGGGTGCAGGGGGTCGAGGTGTCGCTGTCCCGGCCGGGCGGCTCCGTGCCCTGTCTGATCCGCTGTCCGGCAGTCCTGCTGGCGGGGGGCGGTTCGGGCGGGCTTTTTGCACAGACCACCAACCCGTCGCGCATCCGCGGACAGGTGATCGGGCTGGCGGCGCGGGCCGGCGCCGTCATCGCCGACGCCGAGTTCGTCCAGTTCCACCCGACCGCGATCGCCACCGGGGCCGACCCCGCGCCGTTGGCGACCGAAGCGTTGCGCGGCGCGGGGGCGACGCTGATCAATGCCGACGGGGTCCGGTTCATGGCCGCGTGGCATCCGGACGGCGAACTGGCGCCGCGCGACATCGTCGCCCGGGCAATCTATGCGGAGACGCAGGCCGGACGGCGCCCGATGCTGGACACCCGCGCCGCGCTGGGACAGCGGATCCTCGGCGAATATCCCGCCGTGGCCGGGGCCTGCCAGGCTGCCGGGATCGACCCGGTGCGGGATCCCATCCCGGTCGCCGCCGCCGCGCATTACCACATGGGCGGCATCGCCTCGGATGCCCGGGGCCGCGCCTCGCTGGACCGTCTCTGGGTCTGCGGCGAAGCGGCTTCGACCGGGTTGCACGGCGCCAACCGGCTGGCGTCGAACGGCCTGCTCGAAGCGCTGGTCTATGCCCGGCGCTGCGCGCTCGACATCGAGGCCGCCCTTGCCCCCTGCGCCCTTGCGCCTGCGGTCACGCTTCCCGATCTGGCGCCGCAGGCATCCCCCGATCCGCACCTTGTTGCCCGGTTGCGCCGCGCCATGACCGACGGTGTCGGTGTGGTCCGCACCGCGGCGGGTCTTCACCAGGCTCTGGGCATCATCGCGTCGGTCGAATCGGCACAGGCGGATTGTGCCGAGCTGCGCAACATGACGGCAACCGCCACGCTGATCGCCGCCGCCGCCCTGCTGCGCGAAGAAAGCCGCGGCGGCCACTATCGCGCCGATTTCCCCGACATGGACGGCGCCACCGGCAGCCGCAGCCATATGACGCTGGCACAGGCGATGACCCTGCGTGCCCGCACCGCACTGGAGACGACATGACTGCGCCCTTGCCCGACCTCATCCTTGAACCGCTAGTCCGTGCCGCGCTGATGGAAGATCTGGGCACCTACGGCGACATCACCACCCGCACGGTCATCCCGCAGGGCACGCGCTATACCGCCCGGATCCGCGCGCGCGAGGCCGGTGTCGTGTCTGGGATGCAGATCGCCACCATCGCCTTTCGTCTTGTCGATCCGGGCCTGAGCCTGCGGACGCTGTGCCGGGACGGCAGCGACATCGCACCCGGCGATACCCTGATGGAGATTACCGGCGACGCCGCCGCGATCCTGTCAGCGGAACGGGTGGCGTTGAACTTTGCCGGACGGCTGAGCGGCATCGCGACACTCACAGCGGCCTTTGTGTCGGAGACCGCCGGCACCGACACCCGCATCACCTGTACCCGCAAGACCACGCCAGGCCTGCGTCTGGTCGAAAAGCTCGCGGTGCTGCACGGCGGCGGCTTCAACCATCGGTTTTCGCTGTCCGATGCGATCCTGATCAAGGACAATCACATCGCCGCGGCCGGCGGCATCCGGCCGGTGTTGGCTGCAGTCAAGGCCAGTGCGTCGCACATGATCCGGGTCGAGATCGAGGTCGATACCCTGGCACAGCTTGACGAGGTGCTGGACGCGGGCGGCGCCGACGTGGTGCTTCTGGACAACATGGACACCGCGACCCTGCGGCAGGCGGTCGTCCGGGCCGACGGCGCGGTCGTGCTCGAAGCTTCGGGGAACATGCGACGCGAGCGCATTGCCGAAGTGGCGGCCACCGGCGTCGGCTATATCTCGTCCGGGGCGCTCACTCATTCTGCACCAACGCTCGACCTTGGTCTGGATTTCTGATTAGCACGGAACCTGCAAGGAACGGCAACCCGCTGCCCCGCCAGTAACAGAGACTCCGTAGTGCCCGCAAACACCGCTTCCAGACCCGCCGCCTGGCCCGAGCTGTTGCTCGAGGATGTTGGGCTGCGGCTGTCCGGTCGTGCGGTGCTGCAAGGCCTGACGCTGCGGGCGCGCGAACGTCGCATCGGCATCGTCGGGCGCAATGGCTCGGGCAAGACATCGCTGGCGCGGCTGATCGCCGGGCTGATCCCGCCCACCTCGGGGCGCATCACCGTCGCCGGTGTGGACATGGCGCAGGACCGCAAGGCGGCGCTGCGCATGGTCGGCATCCTGTTTCAGAACCCGGACCATCAGATCATCTTTCCGACCGTGGCCGAAGAGATCACCTTTGGCCTGACCCAGTTGGGTCACAACAAGGCCGCGGCAGCACAGCAGACCGCAGCGGTTCTGCACCGGTTCGGCAAGGCGCACTGGGCAGATGCCGCCACCCACAGCCTGTCGCAGGGGCAGAAGCAACTGGTCTGCCTGATGGCGATCCTGGCGATGGACCCCGGGCTGATCATCCTGGACGAGCCGTATTCCGGGCTGGACATTGCAACGCGGCAGCAGTTGATGCGCTATGTCGACCGCACTCCGGGCGGCGTCATCCTTGTCTCGCATGATCCCGATGCCCTTGCCGGATTTGACCGGGTGCTCTGGCTGGAACAGGGTAAGATTTTGGACGACGGTCCGGCTGACAGGGTTCTGCCACGGTTTCAGGCGCAGATGCAGGCATGGGGAGGGCAGGATGATCTCACTCACCTCACCGGTTAGGATCTGGGCCCATTCGGCCCGCGCGGGCGTCAAGCTGGGCCTGCTTTCGCTGGCCACAGGGGCGCTGTTTGCCACCGAAAGCCCCGTGCTCCTGGGGGTTGCGGCCGCGGGGGCCGGGGCGCTGTATGTCAGTGGCGGGACCGAGTTCGCCCGCGCCGGTCTGCGCAGTCTGCGCCTGCTCTGGCCGTTCCTGCTGGTGATCGCGATCTGGCACGGGCTGACCGGGCAGATTGCGGCCGGTATTGCGGTGACGCTGCGCCTGCTGACCGCAGTGGCGCTGGCGAATTTTGTCACCATGACCACCCAGCTCAGCGACATGATCGCGGTGATGTCATCCCTGCTGGCACCGGTGCGCCGCCTCGGTCTGTCGACCCGGGCGCTGGAACTGTCGGTGGCACTGGTGGTGCGCTTTACCCCCACGCTGGCCCGGAAAGGTCAGGATCTGGTCGAATCGTGGCGCGCCCGGTCGCCGCGTCGGCCCGGCTGGCAGATCGTGATTCCGATGGCAGCGCTGGCCATTGATGATGCAGAACAAGTTGCCGAAGCGCTGCGGGCGCGCGGCGGCATGGAATGATTCCCAAATCTGAAGAGGACCACTGAATGGAACGTAACCTTGCTCTTATCGCCCTGTTTGCCGCGTTGATCGCGGCACTCGGACTGATCCCGAAACTCACGCTGGCCTTTGGCGTGCCGATCACCGCGCAGTCGATGGGCGTCATGCTGTGCGGCACCGTTCTGGGCGCGCGGCGGGGGGCGCTGGCGGTGCTGCTGTTTCTGGCGCTTGTCGCGCTTGGCCTGCCACTGCTGGCCGGTGGGCGCGGCGGTCTTGGCGTGTTCGCCTCGCCCACGGTCGGGTTTCTGATCGGATTTCCCGTCGCCGCCTTCGTCACCGGCTTCATCGTCGAGCGCTGGCGCGGCAATCTGGCGCTGGTCTCCGCCCTCGCCTCGGTCATCGGCGGGATCCTGGTGCTCTATGTCTTTGGTATCGCCGGTCTGGCCTTCATGCTGGACAAGACACTGACCGAGGCCGCCCTTCTGGTCACCGCCTTCATTCCCGGCGACCTGATCAAGGCCGGACTGGCCGGCGGGATCACTTCGGGTCTGGCCCGTGCACGCCCCGAAAGCGTGCTGTCGCGGGGATGACCCCGACCGAGGCATTGCTTGCGGGGCGCCGGTCGGTCCGCGGGTTTCTGCCGGAGGCCGTGCCGCTGCAGGATCTTGAAAGGATCCTGCGCGCGGCACGGTCCGCGCCCAGCGGTGCCAATCTGCAACCGGGCCGGTTTCACGTGCTGACCGGCACGCCGCTTGCCGACCTCGGCCGCGCATTGACCCGGGCCGACCGGGACGGGCGGCCGCCGGTGGCCGAATATTCCTATTTCCCGCAGCCCATGCCAGCGGAGCTCAAGGAGCGACAGCGGGTGGCGGGTTTCGCGCTTTATGCCGCGCTTGGCATCGGGCGGCGCGATCTGGCGGCCCGCAAGGCGCAGTTCAGCGCCAACTACAGCTTTTTCTCTGCACCGGTGGGCATCGTGGTGACGATCCATCCCGACATGGGCAAGGGCTGTTTCATGGACCTGGGCATGGCGCTGATGGCGCTGATGGTCGCCGCCGAAGCGTTGGGGTATGCCACCTGCGGTATCGGCGCCCTGGCAAATCACGCCGACGTTGCCCACGACCACCTGGCCCTGGGCGACGACGAAATGGTGGTCTGCGGCATCGCGCTGGGACGGGCCGACCCGGACGCCGCAATCAACACCGTCACAACCGAGCGCGCGCCACTGGCGAGCTATGCCAGTTTCACCGGCTTTGATCCGCAGACATGAGCACCGCCGTGCCCAGTCCGCCGGCCGCAGCGATCGCAGCCAGCCCGATGCCGCCACAAAGTTGCAGTTCATGGAACAGCCGCACCGCATTGATGGCACCAGAGGCGCCGATGGGATGACCCCGCGCAAGGGCTCCGCCGCTGCGGTTGACGATACCGGGGGCAATTCCGGCAAGGCGAACGCAGGCCATCGCCTGAACCGCGTAGGCCTCCATCACTTCGGCCACCGCCAGATCAGTGGCCCGCAGGGATTGACGCGCCAACACCCGGTTGATCGCCGCCACTGGCGCGATGCCGGGGCAATCCGGTGTGTCGCCCACGGTTGCACCGTCCAGCAAGATCACGCCTGCCCGAGATTGCCCGGCCGCGACACGCTCTGACACCAGAATGCAGAAGGCCGCCGCATCCGCTGCCACCGCGGCATTGGCCACGCTGATCGTGCCGGTCAGCTGCGCAGCCCGGGCGCAGGTCCGGGCCGTCAGGTTGCGGGCAAAGCTGTCGTGGTCGAGCCCGCCCAAGGGCAGCAGTTCCTGTCGGCCGGGCAGAGAGGCCCGCGACTTGCGGTGGCTCTCCACCGCCCAGGCGTCCTGCTCGGAACGGCTGATGCCGAGCCGCACGGCAAGACCGTCGGCGGCGGCGTCCATTTCGGGGTCCTGCCCGGGCCAGGGCACGAACGCCGGGCGGTCATAGGGCAGCGGCGCGCCGCCATCCGGATCGGTGCGCAGGCGCAGCGGACGGCGCGAATAGGATTCGACGCCCCCCGCCACCACCACATCCGCCTGCCCCGAAGTGATCAGCGCCGCCGCCAGAACCAGCGCATCCATGCCGCCACAGCATTGCCGGTCGATGCTCAGCCCGGCAACACGTTCGGGCAGTCCGGCGGCCAGCGCGATCATCCGCGCCGGATTGCCGCCTGCGCCCAAAGCATTGCTGACGATCACCTCATCCACGGCGTCCGCGGCCAGCCCGGCGGCGCGGAGCGCCGCCTGCAGCACCGGCGCACCCAGGGCGTGCAGTTCGAAGCGCGCCAGGTCTCCGCCGCGCGGCGCCACGGGCGAGCGCATGGCCGCAAGGATGCGAACGCCGCTCAAGCGAGATCTTCCAGTCTTTTGGCGATGGCGCGCAGATCCGGCTTGCCCGACGGCAAAAGTGGATAGTCCGGCAGGGAAATCACCCGCCGCGGGGCGGCCAGCGGACCAAAGTGCGCGCGACAGAGATCCAGCAGGTCTTGCTGGCGGCTGGCGTTCGCCTTACCCGCGACCACCGCGACCAGCACCGTGCCGCGCAGCGGGTCGGGCACCGGCATCACCGCGCAATGGGCAGTGCCGGGGTGGCTTTGCAGCAGGGCCTCGATGTCCTCGGGAAAGACGTTCTGACCGGCGATGCAGACCATCCGGTTCTGCCGCCCCGCCACAAACAGGAATCCCTGCGAGTCCTGTCGGCCGACTTCGCCCACGGTAACGAACCCGTTGTCCCAGCGGGTTTCCGGGCTGTGCCCTTCTGCATAGCCGTCAAACAGATAGGGGCTGCGCACCCAGATCTCGCCGAGGCCATCGACCGGATTGCGGATGTCGATCTCGACCCCGGGATACGCCCGGCCAACCGACCCCGCAGGCCCGGAGCCATCCCCCCAGGCTATGAAACTGGTCTCGGAGGTGCCATAGAACTCGGTCACGACCGCTTGCGGGCAGAGCGCGGCCAGACGGGTGGGCAGGCCCTCTGGCATGCGTCCGCCGCCACACAGGATCTGCCGCAGCGACGGCAGCGCCTTGCCCGCGTCGCACAAGAGCTGCAACTGCGTCGGCGTGGCATAGAGCACCGTGCCCCCGGACCCGGCGATCTGCATCGCCTGCTGGCGCGGGCGCAGACCTGCCAGCAGGTGCAGGTCGGCGCCCAGATGCGCGGCCTCTGCAATGGCGTAGAGCGCCAGCGAGTGGACGGGCGCGCTCAGCACCGCATAGACATCCTGCGCCCCCAGCCCAAGGTGCTGGCGGGCGATCTCGAAGCTGGCGATCCAGGACCGGTGGCTGCGGCGGATCGCCTTGGCGGTCCCCGTGGTCCCGCCCGAGCGGCTGTGGAACTGCCCCGCCGCGCTGTCGGCCCGCGCCGACACCGTGACGCCCGCGGCCCCGGTGGCAAAATCATGCCCGCCCGAAATGGCCTGCCGCAGCGCCAGCACGTCCTTCTCTAACCCGGTTGCGCCGGGTACCCCCGGGGCGCAGAGCCGCCCCTGAACGTACAGGCGGGTGGCGGCGTGCCAGCCAAACCGACCCTGTTCGCCCTCTCTCGACGAGTGGGTCAGACCGACCAGGCCCTGCCCTGCATCCGACATTGTGTGTGCCCTTCCCTGCGGCGCCCGGGTGCATGCTAATGACTTGGCGGCACGGCCTCCAGCCGGTTTTCACGCGCCTGGCGCCACGGTTCGCCAACGGGCAGAATTCCGCGAATACCGGCGTCACGCGACGCGCGCCCCTTGTGCCGGGATGCGGTTGCGCACACTCTGCAAAAAACGGGCAGAAGGATCCATGAAATGCGCATCACACGGCGTTGGGTGACACTAGCAGGCGTTGCCGCGCTGCTGTCGGGTTGCGGCGCGGGTGGACGGGTGGGCCCCGTCGCCTCGGCGCGCAGCGCGCCGGACCCGGGCCTTATGCCGCAGCCGAACGCCGGATATGACGCCTGGGTCGCGGCGTTCCGCAACCGGGCGCAGCAGCAGGGTCTTTCGGATCAGGTACTGGGCAGCGCGTTCCGCTCGGCCGGATTTCTGCCCGGCGTGGTGGAACGCGACCGCAACCAGACGGAATTTTCGCGCTCGCTCGAGGATTACCTCGCGATCGTCGCCTCACCCGACAAGGTGGCGACCGGCCGCTCTGCCTTGTCGCAATATGGCAGCCTGCTGAACGAGATCGAAAACCGCTACGGCGTGCCGGCCCGCGTCACCGCGGCCGTCTGGGGCATGGAAAGCAACTATGGCGCCCGGCGCGGGGACATCCCGGTGATCTCGGCCACCTCGACCCTGGCCTATGACGGGCGGCGTGGGGTGTTTTTTGAAAAGCAGCTGATCGCCGCGCTGAAGATCCTGCAAAACGGCGATGTGACACCGGCCGGGCTGGTCGGAAGCTGGGCGGGCGCGATGGGGCACACGCAGTTCATTCCGACCACCTATCAGGCGTATGCCGTGGACTTTCGCGGCGACGGGCGACGGGACATCTGGTCGGACGATCCGACCGACGGGCTGGCGTCTACCGCGGCCTATCTTGCGGCGTCGGGCTGGCGGCGCGGCGTGCCCTGGGGACAGGAGGTGCGGGTGCCTTCCGGCTTCGACGCATCCCGGGCCGGGCGTGGCAACCGCCGCGCCGCCGGGGAATGGTCGGCTCTGGGGGTGCGCCCCGCAAGTGGCGGCGCACTGCCCGATCATGGACCGGCGGCGCTGCTGTTGCCGGCCGGTCCAAACGGACCGGCCTTTCTGGCGTATCGCAATTTCGACGTCATCCTGCGCTACAACAACTCGGAAAACTACGGCATCGGCGTCGGCTACCTGTCGGACCGCATCGCGGGCGCCGCGCCGCTTGCCGCCCGTTTCCCGCCCGACCGCAATGGTCTGACCATCGACGACCGTCAGCGTCTGCAACAGCGCCTGACCGCGCGCGGCTTTGACACCGGCGGCACGGATGGCGTCATCGGACCCAAGAGCGAGGCGGCAATCCGCGCCTATCAGGCCAGCGCCGGTCTGCCCGTCACCGGGCAGCCTTCGCCCGCGATGCTGGCGCAGCTCGGCTGATCGCCGGCACTACTGCGCCGGGACCGACACGGGCGCCACGCGGCTTTCCCGGCTGGGAGAGCCGTCGGCAACGGCCGCCGGACGGGTCCAGCGCAGGCGCAGCGCGTTGCTGAGAACAAACACCGACGACAGCGCCATTGCCCCCGCCGCCAGCACAGGGGACAGCAGGGTGCCGTTCCACGGGTACAGCACCCCTGCCGCTACCGGAATCAGCGCCACATTATAGCCAAAGGCCCAGAACAGGTTCTGGCGGATATTGCGCATCGTCGCCCGGCTGATGGCAAAGGCATTGACCACGCCGGTGATTTCACCGGACATCAGCACCACATCGGCGCTTTCGATCGCGACGTCGGTGCCGGTGCCGATGGCGATGCCGACATCCGCCGTGGCCAGCGCCGGAGCATCGTTGATGCCATCGCCGACAAAGGCAATTCCACCCGCGCCGCGCAGCCGCTCGACCGCCGCCACCTTGCCGTCGGGCATGACCTCGGCGACCACCGTGTCGATGCCCAGTTCCTGCGCGACGGCATCGGCCGTTGCCTGCCCGTCGCCGGTGATCATCGCAACATGCAGCCCCTGCGCCTGCAAGGACCGGACCGCCTGACGGGCCGACGCCTTTACCGGATCCGAGACGCCGACAACCGCCGCAATCCGCCCGTCCTGCGCCACGAACAACGCGCTGCGCCCGGCCTTTGCCAGTTCCGCCGCCCGCTCGGCCAGTGCGCCTGTGTCGATGCCCTCACGTGCCATCAGACGCGCGGCCCCGATCAGCAGATCATGGTCGCCAATCCGCGCCGCGACTCCCAGACCGGTCAGTGTCTCGAAGCGCTCTGGCGCCACCGGGGTCAGCCCCTCGGCCCGGGCACCGGTCACGATGGCACGCGCGATGGGATGTTCGGACTTTTCTTCGGCACCGGCCACCGCCGCCAGCAGCGCGGCGCGATCCACTCCCTCGGCAACCTCAAAGGTGGTGAGGGTCGGGCGGCCTTCGGTCAACGTGCCGGTCTTGTCCAGCGCGACAACGGAAACATCGCGCAGCCCCTGCAATGCATCCCCCCTGCGGAACAACACGCCCATCTCGGCCGCGCGCCCGGTCCCGACCATGATCGAGGTCGGGGTTGCCAGCCCCATCGCGCAGGGACAGGCGATGATCAGGACCGCCACACCCGCGACCAGGGCATGAGTCAGCGCCGGCGTCGGCCCGAGCAGCAGCCAGACCAGCACTGTGAGCGCCGCAAGAGCCATCACCGCCGGAACGAAGTACAGCGTGATCCGGTTCACCAGTCCCTGAATCGGCAGCCGCGCACCCTGTGCCTCTTCGACCATGCGGATGATCTGGCTCAGCACCGTGTCGGCCCCCACATGCGTGGCGCGAAACACCAGCGCGCCGGTGCCATTGATCGTGCCGCCGGTCACCCGGTCACCTTCGGATTTGCCCACCGGGATCGGTTCACCGGTAATCATCGCTTCATCGACCCATGAGTGCCCGCCCGTCACCGCGCCATCGACCGCGATCTTTTCACCGGGGCGCACGTGTACCAGATCTCCGGCGAGGATCTGCGCAATCGACACCTCGACCACGGCACCGTCCCGCTCGATCCGCGCCGTCTTGGCCTGAAGACCTGCCAGCTTGCGGATCGCCTCGCCGGTGCGGCCCTTGGCCCGCGCCTCGAGAAACCGGCCCAGGAGGATCAGCACCACGATCACGGCCGCCGCTTCGAAATAGACGTTGCGCGCGCCTTCGGGCAGCAGTCCGGGCAGGAAGGTTGCCACCACCGAAAAACCATAGGCCGCAGAAGTGCCCAGGGCGACCAGAGAGTTCATGTCTGGCGCCCCTTTGAGCAGCGCCGGGAAACCTGTCGCGTAGAACCGTCGTCCCGGCCCGAACAGCACCAGGGAGGTCAACAGGAACTGCACGATCCAGGAGGTCTGCAGCCCGATCGTCTGACCGATCCAGTGGTGAAAGGCTGGCAGCATGTGGCCGCCCATTTCCAGCACCAGAACCGGCAGCGCCAGCAGCGCCGCCAGCGTCGTGTCGCGCCGCAGCGCCGACAACCCAGCATCGCGACTGTCCTGGTCATTGCCGTGCGCCGGGACGCCCTCATGTACACGCGCCGCATATCCTGCCGCGGTCGCCACCGCCGCGATCTGTTGCGGTGTCAGCGATCCGTCGGTGTAGCGTACGGATGCCTGTCCGGTGGCCAGGTTCACCGTCGCCTCGGTCACGCCGGGCGCAGCGTTCAACGCCCGCTCTACCCGACCGACGCAGGAGCCGCAGTTCATCCCCGAGACATCCAGCAGCACGGTGCCCTGGCGCGCCGGATAACCTGTCGCGTCCAGCACCGACGCCACCATCACGGCTGTCACAGTGCCGTCGTGCGTGACTTTGGCAGTTTCGGTCGCAAGGTTGACCTGGGCCAGTGTGACACCCGGCATCGCCGCCAGCGCCCTTTCAACCCGTCCGACACACGACGCGCAGGACATTCCGTCAACCTGCAAGGTCAGTACTTTGTCATTTGTCATCGTCCGAATCCTACGGTTTCACTGCTGTTGGGCGCAGACATAACCATTCCAGTAACTGGAAGGTCAAGCTCTGTTGGCGCACCCCTGCCCTGGCGCTGCTCGGGAAGGATCCCCGTGTTTTGTCAGGCCACATTCCTGGTTGCCGGACCATGATGGTGCGCATGTCCAGGGTCAATGCCGGCTTCCGGGTCGGGGGCGGCCGGTCCCGCTTGCCCGGCATCCAGGACGCACGCGCCGCCGCTTTGGCCAAAGTCGACTTCGATGGTTGCATGTGCGATGCCAAAGTCCCGGTCCAACACGGCCTTGATCTTGCCGACAACGGTGGCAGGATCGGCGCCAGCCCCAAGTCTGACATCCATGGTTGCCAGCGGCTGGCCAGAGGTGATTGACCAGACATGGACGTGATCCAGACTGACCAGCCCCGGGGTTTTTTCCAGCAACGTCGCTTTCAGCTCGGCGAGCACGATATGGCTGGGCGTCCCCTCCATCAGAACGTTGAGCGATGCCTTGAGCAAGCTCCAGGCCGCGCGCAGGACGATGGCGGACAACACCACCGACAGGATCGGGTCAATCGGCGTCCAGCCTGTAAAATAGATGGCTGTTGCGGCGACGATGGCGGCCACGGAACCCAGCAGGTCGCCCAAGACATGAACCATGGCACCTTTGATGTTCACATGCTCCCTGTCGCCCTGCCGCAGCATCCAGAACACGCCGCAGTTCACGATCAGGCCCAGCACCGCGATGACGAACATCGGTCCCGCCAACACCGGCGCCGGATCCAGCAGGCGCTGCACGGCCTCGTAGGCGATCCAGAGCACCAGCAGGATCAGGGTGACCGCGTTGACAAATCCGGCCAGAATCTCGAACCGCATATACCCGAAGGTGCGCCGATCATCCTGCTTGCGGCGCCCGAAACGGAACCCGGCCCAGGCCAGCGCCAGGGCGGCAGCGTCGGTCAGCATATGCCCGGCGTCAGCCACCAGGGCCAGCGACCCCGACAGCAGTCCGCCGATCAGTTCTGCGAACATGAAACCTGCGGTCAGCAGAAAGCCGACCAACACCACCCTTTCGTTGTTCTCGGTGACATTCGGCGCATGGGTATGGTCGGTATGGTGGTGTGTGTGTTCGTGCTCATCTGGCATAGCTCATCCCCGGGGCTGAATTCCATTCGCATGATCATTCGGGATCGAAACCAAGTCCCGCCTTGTGAACCTAGAGTAGTGCGCCGGACGGGACTGCCCATAGTGTTCTTGCAAACGGGCTCCAGCGCAACCGTCCACGACCTCGCCCGGGCCACGCTCGGAAACTTGCTGCGGATCACAGCCGGAATGGCATCAAGCGCAATGTTCGGCCATGGCGCAGGTCGCTGCGAGCAGCCGTTACGTATGGTGGAACTGGCGTCTCTGACCTGTGCGACATTTCTATCGGTGAACGGGCGTGGCAAATTGCCCCCGTGCGGTAACGGCCCCAAGGCACCGGGCAGCACAGTGCCGGGTGTTGGCCGAGGAAACGATTGCGCAGAAGCGTCGGGCGTATCTTCAGGACAAGACGGTGATCAGGCAGATCCGGCGCACGGAGAATCCGAGCAGTCCCTTGCCTGTCGGGGGGAACCGGGTCGCGGCGTCCGCGAAATCCTCAGCCACAGCCTTGCACACCCGCACCGAAGACTCCCTGCGCGCTGTGCTCATTTCCCCCACTTCAGCGCGATGACGTCAAGGTCGCGCGCCAGCTGCAACAGGCGGGTTTTGGTGCGTGCGCTCATTGGTTGCAGCGGGGCGCGGACATAATCGCTCTGGATCACGCCGCCCTCCATCATCACCGTTTTCGCCGCGCGCAGACCACATTGGCGGTTTTCGTGGTTGATCAGCGGCAGGCAAAGCCGCCACTGATCCTGCGCGGCGTCCATGCGGCCCGCACGGTAGTCGATCAGGATGGGGCGGATTTTTTCCGGCTGCAGTGCCGAGGTCATCGTACCTGTGCAACCTGCATCCAGATCGGCCAGCAGCGTCACCGCCTCTTCGCCATCGAAGGGTCCGACAATGTCCTTGCCGCCTGCCTCGATCAACGCGGCGAGCTTGTCGGCGGCAAAAGGAGTTTCCATTTTGAAATAGGACACATTTTCGATCTCTTTCGCCATCCGGACCAGGAAGGGCACCGACAATGTCACACCGGACAGGGGCGCGTCCTGCACCATGATCGGGATGTTGATCACGTCGGAAACCGCCTTGAACTGGGCGAATATGGCATGTTCGGGCGGCACGAGGCCGACGCCATGGTAGGGCGGCATCATCATCAACATCGCGGCGCCCAGGGCCTGCGCCTCGCGGGCGCGGGCCACGACCACCTCATTGGCGAAATGGGAAATGGTGACGATGACCGGCACGCGCCCGGCCACATGTTCAAGACTGATGCGGGTCAGGTCGGCACGCTCTGCGTCGGACAGCAGGAACTGTTCGGAATAGTTGGCCAGAATGCAGATCGCATCCACGCCCTGGTCGATCATGCAGTCGAGCACACGCTTCATGCCCTCTTTGTCAACCTGGCCATCGGCCAGAAAGGGCGTCGGGGCGACGGGTAGAATGCCGGTCAAGGGCTGTTTCATCTGGGTTTGCTTTCCGTATCATCGTAAAAAGGCGCGACGGCGACGCGGCGGCCAAGAGCAAGCGCGTCCGAGACATGCACCATCGGGCGCAGGTCGGCGTCGATCCCATTTCGGGCCACCAATGTGGCCATGTTTTCATAAAGGCGCGGATATTCACCGGACAACGGGTTGCCGTCCGCCGAGGCTGTCTCGCGTCCATCGATCAGGATCCGCGCGCCGCCATCCAGCAGGGTCAGCGTTCCCTGATCGGTCTCGGCCTCGATGGTCCAGATCTGATCACCCTTTTGCCGCCAGTCGAAAGCGGCGCTGATCCTGGCCCCTTCGGGGTGGTAAAACGCCAGATCGGCTGCAATCGGCGTCTGGCGGTTTTCCGGCACCATCAGCGTCGCGTCGCGCAGGTGAATGTCCACGGGCAGGATTTGCGTCACAATGGACAGGGCGTTGATGCCGGGATCAAAGACGCCCATGCCCCCCGGTTGCCAGATCCAGTCCTGGTTCGGATGCCAGCGGCACACATCTTCCTTCCAGGTCACTTGCAGGCTGCGCAGGGTCTTGTCCGCCAGCCAGGATCTGGCCATCGCGACCTTGTCGGCTTCGCGCGAATGCCACGTGGCGTAAAGCGACAGGCCGTTGTCTTCGGCCAGCCGGGTCAGCGTATGGCATTCCGCCAGGGTCGCCCCGGGCGGTTTTTCCAGCATCACGTGGCGACCTGCCTTCAGCGCCTTTGCCGCATAGTCAAAGCGCGGTACCGGTGGCAGGCACAGCGACACCACGGGGATGTCGGGCCGCTGGGACAGAAACAGGTCGAAATCCGTGAAGGTGGCGACACCGCTGACAGATCCCTGACGGGACACGGTTGCCGCCAGTTCCCACTGACCAGAGGCTTTGATCGCAGGGATGTGCTGGTCCACCGCAATCTTGCCGATGCCGACGAGAGCCAGCTTCATCAATGTGAATCCCTGCCGACAGCCGAGCCGCGACAGCCCTTGAGAAAGTCGAGGTCGGCCCCTGTGTCCGCGCCTTCGACATGCTGCTGGTGCAGCCAGGCATAGCCACTTTCCGCGCGCTCGTGCTGCGGACTCCAGGCCGCAAGCCGCGCGGCCAGCTCCGCATCCGGAATGTCGAGATGCAGACGGCGGTTCGCCACATCCAGTTCGATCATGTCGCCGTTCCGCACAACCGCGAGCGGCCCGCCCGCGGCGGCCTCTGGCGAGGTGTGCAGCACAACCGTACCATAGGCTGTGCCGGACATGCGCGCATCCGACAGGCGGACCATATCGGTAATGCCCTTTTTCAGGATCTTTGGCGGCAGGCCCATATTTCCGACCTCCGCCATACCCGGATAGCCCTTCGGACCACAGTTTTTCATCACCATGATGCAGGTCTCGTCGATGTCGAGATCGGGGTCGTTGATCCTGGCCTTGTAATCGTCGATGTCCTCGAACACGACCGCCCGGCCGCTGTGCTGCAGCAACGCCGGCGTGGCAGCCGAGGGTTTGAGAACCGCGCCCTTCGGAGCAAGGTTGCCCTTGACCACGACAATGCCGCCCGACTGGGTCAGTGCATTGCTGGTCGGCAGGATCACGTCCTCGTTGTGGTTCACGACGTCCTTGACCTCGTCCCAGATGCTTTGACCCGACACGGTGATCGCATCCTTGTGCAGCAACCCGCCTTCGCCCAGACGTTTGAGCACCACGGGCAGACCGCCGGCATAAAAGAATTCCTCCATCAGGTATTTCCCCGATGGCATGAGGTTCACGATTGTCGGCACATCGCGGCCGCACCGGTCCCAGTCCTCGAGCGTCAATTCGATACCGGCGCGCCCGGCCATGGCCAGCATATGGATCACCGCATTGGTCGACCCGCCGATGGCAGCATTGGTGCGGATCGCGTTTTCAAAGGCCGGCTTCGTCATCACGTCCGAGGGCTTCAGGTCATCCTTGACCATCTGGACGATGCGGCGACCAGAGAGTTGTGCCATCACCCGGCGGCGGCTGTCGACGGCGGGAATGGCGGCATTGCCCGACAGCGCCATCCCAAGGGCTTCGGCCATCGACGCCATGGTCGACGCGGTGCCCATGGTGTTGCAGGTGCCGGTGGAGCGCGACATCGAGGCCTCGGCGTCCAGGAATTCGTCCTGACTCATCTCGCCTGCCTTCACCGCTTCGGAAAACTTCCACAGGTGTGTGCCCGATCCGACCCGTTCGTTGCGGTAATAGCCATTGAGCATCGGCCCGCCCGTCACCACGATCGACGGCAGATCAACCGATGCCGCGGCCATCATCAGCGACGGTGTGGTCTTGTCACAGCCGACCAGCAGCACGCAGCCATCCATCGGCTGGCCGCGGATGGTCTCTTCGACCGACAGGGCCGCCAGATTGCGAAACATCATCGCCGTCGGGCGAAAGGTGTTTTCCGACGCCGAAAACACCGGAACCTCGACCGGAAAGCCGCCGGCTTCCCAGATTCCGGCTTTCACCTTTTCCGCCAGCTCCTTCATGTGGATGCCGTTGCAGGGCGACAGTTCGGACCATGTGTTCAGGATTCCGATGATCGGGCGTCCGTCAAACAGATCATGCGGGTAGCCCTGGTTCTTCATCCAGCCGCGATGATAGATGGTGTCGCGGGACGTGCCGCCATACCACTCCTGGCTTCGGAGCTTGCGTGGCCATGTCGCGGGAGTAAATGCCATCGGGTGGCTCCTTTCCGTCAGGCCTCAGCCTTGTTTGTTCTTGTTGTAGACATCGAAGAATACGGCTGCGAGCAGCACCAGACCCTTGATCACCTGCTGGTAGTCGATGCCGATGCCCATGATCGACATGCCGTTGTTCATCACGCCCATGATGAAGGCTCCGACCACCGCGCCGATGATCTTGCCCGATCCGCCCGACATCGACGCCCCGCCGATGAACACCGCCGCAATCACATCGAGTTCGAGCGAGAACCCCGATTTGGGTGTCGCCGTATTGAGACGTGCGGCAAAGATCAGGCCCGCAAGCGCCGCCAGAACCCCCATGTTGACGAAGGCGAGAAAGGTCAGCCGTTCGGTCTGGATCCCGGAAAGCTTGGCGGCCTTTTCGTTGCCGCCCAGGGCATAGACCCGCCGACCGATCACCGTGCGCTCGGTGACAAAGGCATAGATCAGGGTCAGCGCCCCCATGGTCACAACCACATTCGGCAGGCCGCGGAAGGTCGAGAGCTTGAACATCAGGAAGATCAGCGCCGCGCTCACGATCAGTGTCCGCCCCCAGAAGAAGCTCGCAGGTTCGCTTTCGATGCCGTACTCCAGATCCCGCGCCCGCTTTTTCAGGCCCATGTGGATGACGGTTGCGGCGGCGGCGAGGCCAAGCGCAAAGGACAGGACGTTGAAATTGCGGGTGCCGAATACGGCGGCCAGTGCCGCGCCCCAGCTATCCGGGAACAGTTCGGGCACAAAGCCGGTCGACAGCAGCTGAAAGCTCTTGGGAAACGGGCCGACGGACTGGCCTTCCAGCAGCCACAGCGACAACCCGCGAAACACCAGCATTCCGGCCAGTGTCACGATGAACGAGGGGATGCGCCAATAGGCGACGAAATACCCCTGTGCCCCACCGATCAACCCGCCGACAACCAGGCAGACCATGATGGTGACAGGCACCGGCAGACTGAAATTGACAATCAACACCGCCGCAAGAGCGCCGACAAAGCCCATCACCGATCCGACCGACAGGTCGATATGGCCGGATACGATGACCACGAGCATCCCGAGCGCCATGATGATGATATAGCTGTTCTGCAGGAACAGGTTGGTGATGTTCACCGGCCGCATCAGGGTGCCGCCGGTGACAATCTGAAAGAAGGCCATGATGGCGATGAGCGCAAACAGCAGCCCATAGTCGCGCATGTGCGAGGCCAGATGCGCCCTGATGCCCTTTGAGGTGGATGTCATCACTCAAATTCCCTTTATTCGTTGACGATGAGCGACATGATCCGCTCTTGCGTGGCGTGGTCGGCTGGCATCTCGCCAACAAATGCCCCTTCGTTCATCACGTAGATGCGGTCGCTCATCCCCAGGAGTTCCGGCATCTCTGACGAGATCATCACCACCCCTTTGCCCTGTGCCGACAGCTCGTTGATGATGGCGTAGATCTCGTATTTCGCACCGACGTCGATGCCACGGGTCGGCTCGTCCAGGATCAGGACCTCGGGGGTGGTATACAGCGATTTCGCCAGGACCACCTTTTGCTGGTTTCCCCCCGACAGATTGCCGACTTTCTGAAACACCGACGGGGTTCGCGTCCGCAGCGCCTTGCGGTACTTCTCTGCCACCTGGGTTTCGGCATTGGCATTCAGAACGCCGCCCTTGGAGACACCCTGCAGATTCGCAAGCGTGGTGTTGAACCGGATGGTTTCGTCCAGGATCAGCCCGAGGCTTTTGCGATCCTCGGTGACATAGGCCAGGCCCGCCTGGATCGCACGATCCACGCGCGAGACGTCGATCTCCTGACCATGCAGCTTTACCCTGCCCTTGATGCCGCGCCCGTAACTCTGACCGAAAATCGACATCGCCAGTTCGGTGCGCCCCGATCCCATCAGGCCGGCGATCCCCACGACTTCGCCTGCCCGTACATTGAAGGCGATATCCTTGATGATCTGGCGATCGGAATGTTCGGGATGCCAGACATTCCAGCCCTCCACCTCCAGTAGCATCTTGCCCGCCCGGCGTTCGCGGGCCGGGTACCGGTCGGACATGTCGCGGCCGACCATGTCGCGCACGATCTGGTTTTCGGACAAACCTGCCTTGGCATCCAGCGTTGAGACCGAGCGGCCATCGCGGATCACCGTCACCGTGTCGGCGACGTACCGCACTTCGCCCAGCTTGTGCGAGATGATGATCGAAGTGACGCCCTGTGCCTTGATCTCCAGCATCAGGTCCAGAAGCTTGCGGGAATCGCCTTCCTGCAGCGCTGCCGTCGGCTCATCCAGGATCAGGAGCCTTACATCCTTGGACAATGCTTTCGCTATCTCGACAAGTTGCTGTTTGCCGACGCCGAGACTGTCGATCAGCGTGGTGGGGCTTTCCTTCAGTCCCACCTTCTTCAGCAGCGCGCTGGTCCGCTGGTTGGCCTCGTGCCAGTTGATCACCCCGGCTCTGGCCGTCTCGTTGCCCAGAAAGATGTTCTCGGCAATCGACAGTTCCGGAACCAGCGCCAGTTCCTGATGAATGATGATGATGCCGCGGTCTTCGCTGTTGCGGATGCCCTGGAACTCGGCCAGGGCGCCCTCGTAATGAATTTCGCCGTCGTAGCTGCCTGCCGGATAGACCCCGGACAGCACTTTCATCAGGGTCGATTTGCCCGCGCCGTTTTCACCGCAGATGGCGTGGATTTCACCCTCTTTGACCTTCAGGTTCACCTGATCGAGCGCTTTTACGCCGGGGAACTCTTTGGTGATGTCCCGCATTTCCAGAAGTGTGGTCATGATTGCCCCTTCAGGAGCCAAGGCCCCAGGTCGATGCCTTTGTCCGCGCCGGACAGGGCGCCAAAGGGAGTGGCGCCGACCGGACCGAAGCGGGCCAGGTCGGCGCGGATCTCAGTTCACGTGCGGGTTACTGGAACTGGTCCTTGGTGTAGTAGCCCGAACCGATCAGCACTTCTTCCCAGTTGCTGGCATCGACCGAGACCGGCTCCAGCAGGAACGAGGGAACAACCTTGACGCCATTGTCATAGGTGCTGGTGTCGTTGATTTCGGGTTCGGAGCCGCCAAGAACCGCGTCGACCATCCCGACGGTCACCTTGGCAAGCTCGCGGGTGTCCTTGAAGATCGTCGAATACTGCTCGCCTGCCAGGATGGATTTCACCGACGGCACCTCGGCGTCCTGACCGGACACGATCGGCATTTTCAGATCGCCGGAACCATATCCCACACCCTTGAGCGAGGACAGGATGCCAATGGACAGGCCGTCATAGGGCGACAGCACGCCGTGGACCTCTTGATTCGTGTAATTGGCCGACAAAATGTTGTCCATCCGCGCCTGCGCGACAGAGCCGTCCCAGCGCAGGGTGCCGACTGTCTCCATGCCCATCTGGCCGGACGGGACAACAACGGTGCCGTCGTCAATCAGGGGCTGAAGGATCGACATGGCGCCGTCGTAAAAGAAATAGGCATTGTTGTCATCCGGCGAGCCGCCGAACAGCTCGACATTATACGGCCCGTCGCCGAACCGCGACTTCAGCCCTTCGACCAGTGACGATGCCTGCAGGACGCCGACCTTGAAATTGTCGAAAGTGGCATAATAATCAAGATCACCGGAATCGCGGATCAGGCGATCGTAGGCAATGACCTTCACGCCGGCGGCAGCAGCATTTTCCAGGGCATTTGACAGTGTCGTACCGTCAATCGCCGCGATCACCAACACGTCCACACCTTTGGTGATCATGTTTTCAATCTGCGCGAGCTGGTTGGGAATGTCGTCCTCTGCGTACTGAAGATCGGCGGTATAGCCGGCCGCTTCGAGCGTTTTGACCATGTTGTCGCCATCCGCAATCCAGCGGGCCGAAGATTTGGTCGGCATCGCAATGCCCACGAATCCTTCTGCATATGCGGCAGACGACAGGGCAATGACCGCAGTTGCAGCGGCCAGAATGGTTTTAATCTTCATATTTCCTCCCGATCAAACGCTCCACACGGCCTCCCCGGCCGTCTCCCACGTTCAGTGACAGGGCTAATCCCTGCGTGACGCAACTGTAGGCAGGGTTAACATGCCTGTAAAATTCTATTATATGCCATCTGCATATCAATAATGTCATGTGATCTGCGCAAATGGCCTACCTCAGACAGACAAAACCAAGCCATCTCGGTCTGATCCTCAAGATCGCAGAGGTGGGGCAATTGCAAAAAGCGGCATCTTCCATGGCGATGTCGCAACCCGCAGCCTCGCGCATTCTCGCGGATATCGAGAAAAGCGTCGGCGCGCCGCTGTTCAAGCGCGGGCCGAAGGGCATGGAGGAAACCCTGCTGGGCGCCGCGGTTGTACGCCATGCCCGGGTGATCCTGTCGGAACTGGATGGGTTGGACAAGGACGTTCAGCGTCTGAAAAACGGCCTGGCCGGCGAGGTACGCATCGGCTCTGTCACCGGCCCGGCGGTCGCGATCCTGATGCCCGCACTCGAGGCGGTAAGGGCACATTCACCCCACATCGACGTCACCATCGAGGTCGGCCCCTCGACCGATCTCGTCCGGGGTCTGGACGAAGGAAGGTTCGACTTCATCTTTGCCCGCATGCCTGCGACACAGGACAGCCGTGATTTTCTCATACACCCGGCGCAGGAGGAAATCGTTCGTCTGATCATTCGCGACAGCCACCCGCTGGTCGGTCGCACCCAGGTCCAGCTTCAGGAACTGCACGCGTTTGACTGGGTGATCCAGGAACGGGGTTCGCCGATCCGCCTTGCCGTTGAAGAGGCGTTTCACAGTGCGGGCGAACCCACACCCACCAGGGTCATAAACAGCTCGTCCCTGTTGATCGTCGTGGCATTGCTGGAACGCTCCGACGTGATTGCCCCACTGGCCAACGAAGTCGCAGATCTGCTGAGCGGCCCCCACCTCGGCGCGCATCTGACAACGATCGACCTTGCGCAAAAGATAACCGTGTCGCCGTACTTTATCATCCGCAACAGGTTCAAGGAACTGCCACAGGTCGCCAAGGACTTTTTCGACGAAGTGGTGTCGCGGGTACGGGCCCCCTGAGCAGCGGGCCTGAGCCAGCCCTGCAAAGCCTGACAGTACAGATCGTCGCGCCTGCGCCCACCTTCTGCATCAGGGCGCCGACGTGCCCCGGAAACGCGGCGCCGGTGGCCGACAGGTCCGGGGCAGAGTCTCGCTCTGGCGTCAGTAGACAGCGATCCCCGGAAAGAAGATCAGCAGCGCCACGGCCAGCATCTGCAAGCCGATGAACGGCAGCAGCGCGGCAAAGATTTCGCCGAGAGAGATATCAGGTGGGGCGACCGACTTCAGGTAAAAGGCTGCGGGGCCAAAGGGCGGCGACAGGAAGGATACCTGCATGTTCATGCAGAACAGGACGCCGAACCAGATGGGATCCAGCCCCAGCGACTTGATGATCGGCACGAAGATCGGCATCGTCAAAAGCGCAATTCCGACCCAGTCGAGAAAGGCCCCCAACACAAAGAGGATTACCATCATCACCAGAACGATCACGGTAGGATTGTCAGAGAGTCCGGTCATCATGTCCGAGATGAAGCGGATTCCGCCCATCAGGTTGTAGACCCCGACCAGCGCTGTTGCGCCAATGCCGATCCAGACGATCATGCCCACCGTGGCCAGCGTCTGCACCGCCACACCGCGGCGCAGTTTGCGCCCCACCAGTGTCATCGCGTCAAACAGGTCGCGGGCGATGCCCGAACGGTCCAGCATCGCAGCCATCAGCACAAACATCGGCACAGAGATGAACACGAAACTTTCGACAAAGGTGTAGATGCGACTGGTGATCAGCGGCACCGAAATATGGCGCCAAAGCCAAGCAGGGCAAAGACCAGGGCCATCAGAAGGGTGACAAAGGCCAGCGGCATCCCGGTCAGCAGCAGCACGACCATCAGGCCAAACATCAACAGCGTGCTCGTGCCGATGCCGAGCGCGGCCAGATCCAGTATTGCGGTCATGTCAGGAAGGCTCCCCGCCCAGGCGCTTGGCGTGATTGAAGGTCAGGATGAGGAATTGCAGCGTCAGCAGGATCAGCATTCCGAACAGGAACAGCTTGACCAGGGCCGGTATCGGCGGGTTTCAGGCGCTGCCCGAGGTTTCCAGCCGGAACTGGCCGGACGGAAGATAAAGTGACTTGGTCACCATGATCCATGCTGCATAGGCAAAAAAGCCTGCGGCCAGCGCCGAGATCGCCGAGATGACGATGTCGAACATGCGCCGCGACCGCGGACCCAGCTGGTCGTAGATCAGAACCACCCGGATATGGCTGTCGCGCGCAGCACAAAGCAATCCGCCATACAGAAAGGCGATACCACACAGAAAGGTGGTCGTCTCATGCGCCCAGATCGTGGGCCGGTTCAACGCGTACCGCAGGAACACTTCTGTCAGAAGAATACCTGCCGCCAGCACGATGCCCGCCGCGAACAGATAACCGCCGGCATTGATGACGCGGCCCAGCCTGCCCGCTTCGCGGATCGCCCCGGGCTCTGGTTTGTGGATCAGGTCCGAGAGCGGTTCACTGGTCGATGCCAGGTCGATCTCGATCAGGTCTCGTTCGGACATGCTGGCCCTCTCTGGCGCAGGCAAAGGCACCGGGCAGGGACACGACCGTCCCTACCCGGTGCCCAGGCTGATCAGTCGATCAGGCCGTGTTGGGTCAGATATGCGTTCAGCGCCTCGAACACCTTCTGGGCATTGGGCGATTGCGCCGCGACCTTTTCCCATTCGCCACGGGCAAAACCGCGGAACTTGGCGCGCTCTTCGGGTGACCAGTTGTGGATCGTCACCTTGCCTGCCGGGTCCGAAGACTGGAACCGAAAGCTGTACTGCTGCGCCTGCGCCCCCAGCGCCGTCAGTCCGAGGGCCAGAGCGGTGGCCGCAAGTTTGAGATTTGTCATGATAGTCCTCCCTTTGGTGGTCATGGGTGACGGGCGCGGCGTGCCCCCGTCCCAGGAAAAATGGTCAGAATTGAAGCTGCACTTTCATCGCCCGGGTCTTGTCCGAGGCCATCTCGAAGGCGCGCACCGCGTCCTGTGCCGGGAAAATGCCGGTCAGAAGCGGGCGCAGGTCGACGCGGCCGCGGCTGATCAGATCGGCGGCGGTGGCGAATTCCCGGTCAAAGCGGAACGATCCCGAGATCCGGATCTCCTTGGTCACCACCAGGCCGAGCGGCAACGGAATGTCCGGACCCAGACCGACGGTGATCACCTGACCGCCGGGCCGGACAAGTTCACAGGCAGTGCGCAGGGCCGGGGCCGGGCCGGAGCATTCGAACACCACGTCGATGCGCCCCTTGCCGTCGCGATAGCGGTCCAGTGCCGCGGCGTCGCGGGTCAGATCAATCGTTTCGCCCGCGCCGACGCGGGAAGCGATGCGCAGTGGTTCGCCCGCGATGTCGGTGGCGATGATCTCGGAAGCGCCCGCATGGGCTGCGGCAACAATGGTCAGACATCCGATCGGGCCGCAGCCCGCAACAAGCACGCGCTGTCCCAGCAATGAACCGGCCTTGGCCACCGCATTCAGGCACACCGCAAAGGGTTCGGACATCGCCGCCAACGCCAGGTCGGTGTCCGGGTGCAGTCTGACCGCCTGCGGGGCAGGCACGATCACTTCTGCCCGGAACAGGCCCTGTTCATGCGGGAACCGCATGGCGGAACCGTTGAACCGCATGTCACTGCACTGGCTGCTCTGGTCGCGGCGGCAAAACGGGCAATGCCCGCAGGGCCGCGACGGGTTCACCGCCACCCGGTCTCCGGGGCTCAGCCCGACAACGTCCCGGCCGATCGCGGAAACCACACCAGAGACCTCGTGCCCCAGGGCCATCGGCTGCCGGAGCCGGACCACGCCAAAGCCACCGTGATGATAATAGTGCAGGTCCGACCCGCAAATGCCGCCATTGGCAACCGTTACCCGCACCTCGTCGGTGCCCGGCTGTCCGGCATCGGGAATATCTTCGATGCGCAGATCCCTGGGCGCGTGCAGGATGACTGCCCGCATACATGACCAAAATCGCAACCTTCGCCGGGGCGCTTGCCGCCGGGATCTGCCTGGGCAGCATGGCCATCGCGCAGGAATTCACCGCGCGCCTGTCGCTTGACGTGCAGGAGGGCAATCCGAAGTACGTCGCCGCCGAGAACTTTGCCAAGGCGGTGCTGGAGGCCACCGACGGCGCCGTCGAATTCAAGCTGTTCGCCAACGGCCTGCTGGGCGGCGAGGTGGAATCCGCCGAAGGCATGCGCCTCGGCTCGATCCAGGGCGGCATCATCACCAGCTCGGTCTATGCCACCTGGGTGCCCGGGATCCAGGTGCTCGATCTGCCGTTCCTGTTCCGCGACGATGCCCATGCGACCGCCGCCAATGCCGTGCTCACCGACCGTCTGGCCGACAAGTTCGACGCCCAGGGCTTTCATCTGCTGGGCTTTTCGATCAACGGCGCCCGTCAGCCGATGAGCACCTTCCCGATCGAAACCCCCGAGGATGTCGCCGTCAGGAAGATGCGCGTCATCCAGAGCCCGATCCACATCGCCCTCTGGGAAGCGGTCGGCGCCAACCCGGTCCCGATCCCCGCGACGGAGGTCTATAACGCGATGCAGACCGGCGTCGTCGACTATTTCGACAACACCGCCACCAACTACCTGACCTTCAAGTTCTTTGAGGTCGCGCCGCATTTCACCAACCTGCGCCACGTCTATGCCATGGGCACCTGGGTCGTCGCCAAAAGCTGGTGGGACACCCTGCCGTCCGAATATCAGGAGGCGATCACCACAGCGGCGAAGGCTGCCGAAGCCGATGTCGCCCCGATGCTCGCCGAAGTCGACGCCGCCTCGCTGGCGGAAACCGTCAAACTGGGCGCAACCCTCCACGAGGTCGAAGACAAGCAGGCCTGGATCGACAGGATGGAGCCGGTCTGGGCGCAGTTCGCCCCCAGCATTCCCGATGCCGAAGGCACCATCGCCGCGCTCAGGGCGATCCAGTAAAATCCGGGGGCGCGCGCGGTGGTGCGCACCCCGTCAGCACACACCGGGGAGGGGGCGCGATGCAGGACGACACAGAGGCAACGGCAGTCGGGTCCGGCCCGGACCGCAGCGACATCGCCGACAGCATTGCAGACGCGCTCGCCCGCAGCGCCGGCGCGCTCAACGTCGCCATCCTGACCGCAATGACCGTTGTCGTCTTTGCCAGCGTCATCGCCCGCTACGCCTTCAACGCCGGCCTGCCCTGGAGCGAGGAATTCGCCATCTGGGGCTTCACCTGGCTGATCTTCATCGGTGTCGCCCTCGGGGTTCGGGGCAACCGCCATGTCGCCGTCGACATCCTGCTGGACCTGCTGGGCCCGCGCCTGCGGCCCACGGCCGAACTGCTGCGCGACACGCTGGTCGCCATGGCCCTGTTTGCGCTGACCTTTTCCGGGTACAAGCTGGCGGCGATGGTGGGCGGCGTCAGCACCGGACTGCACTGGCCCAACGCCCTGCGCTACGCTGTCATTCCCGGGGCGGGCGCGCTAGCGCTGGTCTTTTTTCTGACCAACGACACCGGCCACGGCCTGAAGCGTCGCGCGGCCACGATGCTGGCGGGGGCGCTGCTGTACACGGCGCTCCAGCACCCTGCCCTGTCGCCCCTCGGCCAGATTTCACCCGGCCTTGTGATGGTCGCGGCGTTCTTCATCGCACTGGCCCTAGGCGTGCCGGTTGCCTTTGCCATGCTGCTGGGCGTGACGCTCACCACCTGGACCGGCGGCCTGCTGCCCGCCCCGGCCATCATGCAGAACATGGCCGCAGGCTCCAGCAAGTTCATCCTGCTGGCGATTCCCTTCTTTCTCACCACCGGCTACCTGCTCAACATCGGCGGGCTGTCGACACGGCTGATCGACTTTGCCGTGGCGCTCTGCGGCCACATGCGCGGCGGGTTGGCACAGGTCAATGTCATCAACAGCGTGCTTGTCGGCGGCATCTCGGGCTCTTCCGGGGCCGATGCCGCCAGCACCACCAAAGTGCTTGTGCCGCAGATGGTCAAACGCGGCTATCCGGCGGATTTTTCCTGCGCGATCACCGCCGTGTCTTCGACCCTGCCCAACGTGCTGCCCCCGGCGATCGCGATGCTGGTCTATGCCTCGGTCTCGAACGTCTCGGTCGCCAAGCTGTTTGTCGGCGGCATCCTGACCGGCCTGCTGATCGCCGCCGCGCTGATGACCGCCAATGCCCTGATCGCCCGCCGCCGGGGCTATGAATCCGCGACCACCCGCGCGCCACTGTCCGTGGTCTGGCGCAGCTTTCTGCGCGCCCTGCCCGCGCTTGCCATCGCCATCGTGGTGCTGGGCTGCATCCGCTTCGGAATCACCACCGCCACCGAAGCCGGGGTCATCGCGCTTGTCTGGGCGCTGATCCTCGGCAAGTTCGTCTTTCGCGAATGTTCGTGGCGGCAGTTGTACGCCTCGCTCGAAGAATGCAGCATCGACAGTGCCCTCATCGGCTTTCTCATCGCCGCCCAGATCAGCCGCACCGCGCCCCAGTCCGTTTTCCGCGAAGTCGTGCCGTTAGTTCTGGTGGTGCGTCATCCTGGCGCTGGTCTGCGCCTTTCCGGTGCTGTCGCTCGGTCTGTGGTCGCTGATCGGCTGACCATTGGCCGCCAATGCGCAGGGTGTTGATCCGTGGGCGTTGAAAGCCGACAATTTCGGTTGTGTGCGACAGCAAGGCGCCGAGCCATGCCGACAGCCGAGCCGATCACGTGCAAGGATTGACCCGGCGGGCCGACAACTCGCCGCCATCAGCCGCGGTGCGCAATGCGTGTCGATTACCTGGCTGGAGAAGAATGCAGCAAGGCGCGATACCGCGCGAGGCTGTCCTCCAGATGGGCTTTCATCGCCGCTTCGGCCTTGTCCGGATCGCCGTCGATAATGGCGTCTGCAATCCGCGCATGTTCCTGTACGATTTTCGGGTTGGGGTTGTATCTGCGTCCGCCCGGCTGGCCGGGCTCGAGATCCACCCGGGGAACGATTCCCGGGCGGATAAGCGACAGGAATTCAGGAAAACGCCGGTTCTGCGTGGCCTTTGCCACGGCGTAGTGAAACGCGAAATCCGCCTCTCGGGTGGATTTTCCAGACTTGAGATCCGCGTCCACCACATCATTCGCACGCAGAATCTCGTCGATCTGTTCGGCGGAACGGCGGCTGGCGGCAAGGCTGGCGGCGCGGATCTCGAAGGCCGAGCGCAGTTCAAAAAGTTCTATCACGCCGGAAAGCCGCTCGACGTCGAGATCCGCAAACGGGCCTGACTTGCGCGAGGCAGCGGGATCGAGCGCGAAGACACCCGAGCCTTTGCGCGCCTCGACCAACCCGTCAGAGCGCAGAAGCGCCAGGGCCTCTCTGACCACGGTGCGGCTGACCGAATGGGTGCGGGTCAGTTCCGATTCGCTGGGCAGCCTGTCCCCGGGGCGAAAATGCCCCTGTTCAATCTCGCGGCGCAGCGTATCGGCAATCTTTACGGCGCGGGTTCGCGCCGGAGTCGCATCGGAAACCGGAGATCCTGCATCATTTGCCTGCGCCATTTCGCTGAGTTTCAAGGTGAGCCCGCTTTCTGTCTTACAGATCCTAGAACGGCATTATCGCAGCAGAATCCAAATAATCAAACAAGTTCGGACCACATGGGCGGCACTGACTGGTGGCCGGGGAAAATTTTGCGTTGACCCGGATCGAATACCTGTAATACATTCCTGTTATACAGATTTACGAACGCGACCAGCAGGAGCCCGCAGTGATCATCAGCGACATCAGGGTGCGGGTTTTCGAACACGCGACGCGCCGACACAGTGACAGCGCCGGCCATGCCCACCCCGGACCGGTCCACAAGGTGCAGCAGGCCATCGTCACGATCCGCACCGAGGACGGTCACGAAGGCCACAGCTTTTGCCCGCCCGAAGTGGCCCGCCCGCATGTCATCGACAAGTTCGTGCGCAAGGTGCTGATCGGGCAGGATCACCGCGACCGGGAGCGGCTGTGGCAGGATCTGGCCCATTGGCAGCGCGGATCTGCAGCGCAGCTGACCGACCGGACGCTGGCGGTGGTCGACTGTGCCCTGTGGGATCTGGCCGGGCGGTCGCTGGGGCAGCCGGTCTACAAGCTGATCGGCGGCTACCGTGACAAGGTGCGGGCTTATGGCTCGATCATGTGCGGCGACGAAATCGAAGGCGGGCTGGCCACGCCCGAAGATTACGCCCGGTTCGCGGAAACCCTGGTCGCACGCGGCTACAAGGGTATCAAGCTGCACACCTGGATGCCGCCGGTGTCCTGGTCCCCGGACGTCAAGATGGACCTCAAGGCCTGCGCCGCGGTGCGCGAGGCGGTCGGCCCGGACATCGCCCTGATGATCGACGCCTACCATTGGTACAAACGCACCGAGGCGCTGGAACTGGGCAGGGGTCTGGAAAAGCTGGATTTTGCCTGGATGGAAGAGCCGCTGGACGAGCAGTCCATGTCGTCCTACCAATGGCTCACCGACGCTCTGGACATCCCCGTCATCGGTCCCGAAAGCGCGGGCGGCAAACATTGGCATCGCGCCGAATGGATCAAGAGCGGCGCCTGCGACATCCTGCGCACCGGGGTCAACGACGTCGGCGGCATCACTCCCGCGCTCAAGACCATGCATCTCGCCGAAAGCTTTGGCATGGAATGCGAGGTGCACGGCAACACGGCGATGAACCTGCATGTGGTTGCCGCCACCAAGAATTGCAAATGGTACGAACGCGGCCTGCTGCACCCCTTCCTCGAATACGACGACGGGTTTGACTACCTCAAATCGCTCTCTGATCCGATGGATGCCGATGGCTGGGTGCATGTGCCCGACCGTCCCGGACTGGGCGAGGACATCGACTTCGATCACATCGAGAACAACCGCGTCAGCTGACCGGTTTCATTGCACCAAAAATGGGAGGAGAACCATGAAACATCTTTTGACGGCCACTGCCCTGTCGGCGCTGATGGCGCTTTCAACGCCGGTGATGGCCGAGACACCGGACGATCAGCTGATCGTCGCCTTCACCATGACCAACGTGCTGAGCATGGACCCGGCGGCCATCACCGGCGGCGAAGCGGTGCAGATCCTCAACAACCTCTATGACGCGCTTGTCGAACTGGACCCCAAGACCGGCGCCCTGTCACCACGACTGGCAACAAGCTGGAAGGTGTCGGACGACAACATGTCGGTGACCTTCACGCTCCGACCCGGCGCCACCTTTGCCTCGGGAAACCCGATCACCGCGCAGGACGTAAAGTTCAGCTACGACCGGCTGATGACTCTGGGACAGGCGCAATCCTCGAACCTGGCAAGCCGAGGCTTCACCGCAGAGGCGATCGACACTCAGTTCGTCGTTGTCGACGACATGACGTTCCAGCTCAACCTGCCGCAAGCGGACGATCCCAAGCTGATCCTGATGTATCTGTCGCAGGCCGGTGTCGGCTCGATCCTTGACTCCAAACTGGTGCAGGACAATGCGGGCGACGACATGGGCCAGCAGTTCCTGACCAACAACTCCGCAGGCTCTGGCGCCTTCACTCTGGGACAGTGGCGGGCCAATGAATACGTCATCCTGACACGCAACGATGCGTTCTGGGGTGATGCCCCGGCGATGAAACGCGTGCTGATGCGCCACCTTCCGGAAAGCCAGAGCCAGCGGCTGGGCCTTGCCCAGGGCGATCTGGATGTCGGGTTCAGCCTGGCGGCCCCCGATCTGCGCGCGCTGGAAGAGGACAAGAACATCACCGTGGAAACGGTGCCGAGCAACGGCTTCTATTATCTTGCCGCCTCGGTCGGGGATGAAAAGTTCGCCAATCCCAAGGTGCGCGAGGCACTGCGTTACCTGATCGATTATGACGGCATCAACGGCGCCATCATGCCGTTCTTCGGCGTCAAGCGTCAGGGCGTCATCAACAGCCGTGCCTTTGGCGCGATGGACGATCCCGGTTATGCGCTGGACGTGGAAAAGGCCAAGGCGCTGCTGGCCGAGGCGGGCTATCCCGACGGATTCGACACCACCCTTCGGGTGATTTCGACGCAGGAGTTTCTCGACAGCGCCACTGCCATTCAGGGCACGCTGGCGCAGGCCGGTATCAACGCCGAGATCATCACCGGCGACGGGGGCCAGATCTATGGCGCCATGCGCGACCGTCAGTTCGAGTTGTTGGTCGGGCGCGGCGGCGGCGGTCAGCAGCCCCACCCCGACAGCAACCTGCGCGCCATGGTCTACAACCCGGACAACAGCCAGGAGGCAGGCCTCACCAACTTTCAAAGCTGGCGCACCTCGTATCAGGACGAAGAGCTGAACACCGCCATCGAAGCCGCGCTGGTGGAACGCGACGACGCCATGCAGGCCCAGCAGTACAAGTCGATCCAGCAGATGATCGACACCAAGGTCACTGCGATCCAGCCGTTTTCCGAACGAGTGGTGACGGCAGCGTATCAGGCTGACGTGTCAGGTGTGATGATCGACCCCTGGGTGTCGCGGTTCGAGGATGTCGTCAAGACCCGGTAACGGTTTCTCCCTGTCGTGACCGGATCAGATGCGCAGCCCACATCGGGGCTGCGCATTTTTTTACGGCCGGGACGCAGGTCAGGCGCGGCCGTAAAGCTCGGCACAAAAAAACCACGCCACACATTTGTGTGGCGTGGTTACGGCCGTTGCCGGGTTCAGGGGTCAGAGCGCGTTTTCGTAACTCAGGCTCGCACCGATCAGTTCACGGGCATAGGGGTGGGTGGCCTGATTTCCGACAATGGCAGAACGGGGCAGGATCTCGACGATTTCGCCCAGTTTCATCACGGCGAAGCGGTCGCACATGTGGTCGATCACCGCCAGATCATGGCTGACCATGACATAGGTGAACCCCTTTTCCGCCTGCAGGCGCACCAGAAGATTGATGATCTCGGCCTGCACCGACACATCGAGCGCCGAGGTCGGCTCATCAAGGAACAGCACATCCGGTTCGACAATCAGCGCCCGGGCAATGGCGACCCGCTGGCGCTGCCCGCCCGACAGCTGGTGCGGATAGCGGTCGAGAAAGGCCACCGGCAGGCCGACGTCGATCATCGCCTGCTCAAGCCGTGCGGCGTGGTCGTCGAAGTGGTGGATCTTGAGCGGTTCGGACAGCACTGTGCGCACGCTGTGGCGCGGATGCAGTGATCCATAGGGGTCCTGAAACACCATCTGCAAGGTCCGGCAACGGTCCGCCGGGCTCATCTCGCGCACCGAGGTGCCGCCGATCCGGGCCTCGCCACTCCACGTGTCCAACAGCAGCGACGCACAGCGCAGTATCGTCGATTTTCCGGAACCGGATTCGCCAACGAGACCAAAACACTCGCCCTCTGCGACGTCAAAGCTGACCTTGGGCAACACGGTCACCGCCCCGAAACGGATCGACATGTCCCTGATGCTGATGGGCTTCATAGTCCTGTCTCCTTCAACCAGGCGGGGTCACGTTCCAGTACCGGCAAGGGCGCGCGCGATCCGCCGATGCGCGGCTGCGCGGCGATCAGGCCACGGGTATAGGGGTGCTGCGCGAGATCCAGTTCGTCGGCTTTCAGCGTCTCGACCACCCGGCCCGCGTACATGATCAGCACCCGGTCGCAAAAATTGCGCACCAGGTTCAGGTCGTGGGAAATCATGATCAGCCCGATGCCGCGTTCTGCCACCAGATCGTCCAGAATTTTCAGCACCTGCAGGCGCACCGTGACATCCAGCGCCGAGGTCGGCTCGTCCGCGATCACCAGGTCCGGATTGGTCAGCAGCATCATCGCGATCATGATCCGTTGGCCCATCCCCCCCGAAACCTCGTGCGGATACAGCGCATAAACCCGGTCCGCATCGCGGATCTGCACTGCTTCGAGCATCGCGATGGCCTGTGCCCTTGCGACAGCCCTGGAGCATTTGACATGCGTTCGGTACGCCTCGGCAACCTGATCGCCGCAGCGCCGGATCGGATTGAGCGAAAACTTCGGATCCTGCAGGATCATCGACATCCGCGCGCCGCGCACCTTGAGCATTTCACGTTCCGACGCGGTCAGCAGGTCGACATCTTCGAACCGGGCCCTGCTGGCCGTGATGTCGGCGGTGGGCAGCAATCGCATCAGGGCGCGGCCCACGGTGGACTTGCCCGAGCCGGATTCCCCGACAATGCCCAGCCGTTCACGGCCCAGCGTAAAGCTGACCTTGTTCACGGCGGGTGCAGGGGCGCCACGATAATGGACGCTCAGATCCCGAACCTCCAGGATGGGGTTCTGCATGGCGCTACCTCCGGTTCATCTGTTTGGGGTCCAGGGCGTCGCGCAGCCCGTCACCCAGCAGGTTGAATGCCAGGCTGACCGCGAGGATCGACAGGCCCGGAAAGGTCACCAGCCACCAACTGTCGATCATGTAACGACGCCCTGTGGCGATCATCGCCCCCCACTCGGGCATCGGCGGCTGCGCGCCCAGTCCCAGAAAGCCCAGTCCGGCCGCTGTCAGGATCACTGTCGCCATGTTCAGCGTCAGCCGGATCAGCACCGACGGCAGACACATCGGCACAACCGAGCGCCAGATGATCCGCGCCGGACTTGCGCCCTGCAACCGGGCGGCGGCGATGTAATCGGCCTTGCGGATGGTCATCGTCTCGGCCCGTGCCAGCCGCGCGATGGGCGGCCAGGCGGTCAGCGAAATGGCGATGATCGCGTTGTTCAGACTGGGTCCGAGCGCGGCGACAAAGGCCAGCGACAGGATCAGCGACGGAAAGGACAGAAAGATATCGGTGAGCCGCATCATCACCATATCCACCCGTCCGCCGAAGTACCCGGCGACCGTACCGACAAACAGTCCGATCGGGCCGACGACGATGGTCACCAGCGAGATGATTGTCAGCGTGATACGCGAGCCATACAGCAGGCGGCTGAAGATATCGCGCCCCAGCTCGTCGGTGCCGAAGTAATGCGCGCCACCCGGGGGGGCCAGCGTGTTCTGCAGATCCTGCAGGTAGGGATCGTGGGTGGCGATCAGCGGACAGAACACGGCGGCCAGGACCAGTACCACCAGCACCAGCAGGCCAAAGGCCGAGGTGGGTGTCCGCGCCAGATACAGCACGATGTTGCGCAGTGAACGCAGCCATTCCAGATCCGGCGCCGGGCGTGTGGCGTAAGGTGTCTTTTCGGTCATGCTCAGCGCGTCCTCGGATCGAATATGCGGTACAACAAATCGGAAATGAGATTCAGCGCGATGAATATGACACCGACGATCAGCACACAGGTCATCACCGCGTTCATGTCACCGATCAGCAGGTTCGAGGTCAGGTACTGGCCAAAGCCCGGCCAGGCAAAGACCGTCTCGATCAGCACCGCCCCCTCGAGCAGCGAACCGTAGGCCAGTGCCACGATCGTCACCAGCTGCACCCGGATATTGCCAAAGGCATGGCGCCAGACCGTCTGGTTGGCGCTCAGCCCCTTGACCCGCGCGGTGGTCACATATTCCTGGTTGATCTGGTCCAGCATGAAGCTGCGGGTCATCCGGGTGATATAGGCGGCAGAGGAATATCCAAGCAGGGACGCCGGCAGGACAATGTGGTTGAGCGCAGACCAGAAGACCTCCCACGCGCCGGCCAGTGCGCTGTCGATCAGCAGGAAATTGGTTCGCTCCGGAACGAGGCCGATGTAGAACTGGCTCATCCGCCCGGAACCGCCGACCCATCCGAGACCGGCGTAAAAGATCAAAAGCCCGATCATGCCAGTCCAGAAGATCGGCATGGAATGGCCCATCAGGCTGAACACCCGGATCAGCTGGTCCTGCCACCTGTCCTTCTTGATCGCGGCCGCCACGCCGAGGGGAATGCCCAATCCTGCGCCGACGAGAATGGCAAAGGTGGCAAGTTCGATCGTGGCGGGCAAGACGTGCAGGATGTCGGTGAGCACCGGCTGGCCAGTGCGGATCGCGGTGCCGAAATCGAACTGCACCACATCGCGCAGATACAACAGGAACTGTTCCCAAACCGGACGGTCGAACCCCAGCTGGCGATAAACGTTTTCATAGACTTCGCGGGTCGCGTCCTCGCCCACAATGGCGCGCACCGGATCGTTCGGCATGATCCGCCCGATCACGAAGGTCAGGATCAGCAGCCCGAACAACGTGATGAATATTGATCCCGCCTGTTCCACGAACCGGCCAAACTGACGTCGATGAATTGGCGCCATGCCAACTGCTCCCCCCTTGTCGCAACGGGGTTGCCGAGGGTTACCCCCGCCTTCCCGTTCTCCGACGCCAACCTGTTATACAGACGAGGGGATGTCAAGCCACTCCGTAAGGTGCCAGCCACAGGCTTCCGCAAAAACCGCCGCAAAAATGCAGGAAAATTTGAATCTCCGGTGAAATTTCAACCCATTTTCTGTATGACAGATTTTCAATCAAGGTGAACACAGCGAGGCATGGCGAATCCTGGCGCCAAGCAGTATCCGGCTCGCGGCGGCACACAGTCCTATGCCACCCGCCGCCTCATCCAGAGGAGAGCGTGCCTGCGCCCGAAGGATTGGCCTGCCCTCAGGTGCGGCCGTGACCTATGGGTCCGGTCTCTCACGACAGGCCGCCGCCTTGTGAGACTGTGCAAGGCTTTCGGCGCTTTTGACAAGGTGGTGTGGCGGGCCGAAACCGCAGCGGGTCAACCCCCGGGCCGGTCCGTGATGAGCGTATGCGCTGGAACCCTTGTCCTGAAGGTCAGGACGCCGCCGCGATCACTCTGGTCGTCGATGTGTTTCTGCCGGCTCTCAGCCGACAGTCTCCGGGATCGGCTTGCCCGGCGCGGACCGATACACCAGCTCTTTGCCCTCAGCGCTGGCATGTGCCTCTGCCAGAGCCTGGAGGGCGCCGTGGCGGGGGGATTTGATGCAGACCGGGTCGGTTGCATTCGCATCACCGACAATCGCCATTGCCTGACAGCGGCAGCCGCCGAAATCCACGGTCTTGCGCTCGCAGGACCGGCACGGCTCTTGCATCCAGTCCGTTCCCCGATAGGCCTGAAAGGCGGCGCCTTCATACCAGATCTCGGCCAGAGGCTGGTCTTTGACGTTCTCGAACACCAGATGCGGAATGGTTTCCGCAGCATGGCACGGCAGCACCTTTCCCTCGGGCGTGACATTCAGCCCGGTTGTTCCCCAGCCACCCATGCAGCGTTTGGGATAATCCGAATGGTAGTCCGCCGGCACATAGTCGATGACCAGTGTGCCCTTGAGCCGCAGCCGCGCATCCCGGACGATGGCATCGGCTTCGCGGGCCTGTTCGCGCGTCGGCATCAGAGTGTCGCGGTTCTTCAGCGCCCAGCCATGAAACTGAACCGTCGCGACTTCGATCCGCCGCGCCCCCATTTCCACAGCCATGTCGATGGCCTGCGGCAACTGGTGCAGATTCCTGCGGTGCAGAACAGCGTTGAGTGTCAGCGGAAATCCGATGGCGCCGATCCACGCGGCGACCTGCATCTTGCGTTTGAACCCACCGGAATAGCCGCCAATCTGATCCGCCATCGCGGCATCGGTGCCTTGCAGCGACAGCTGGATATGGTCAAGCCCGGCGGCATCCAGCTCCCCGAGGCGACGCTCGGACAGCCCGATGCCGGAGGTGATGAGGTTGGTGTACAAACCGGCATCCCGCGCCGCCTGCACAAGCTCGACCAGATCACGGCGCGAGGCAGGCTCACCGCCCGACAGGTGCAGCTGCAGCACACCCAGTTCGGCGGCCTGACGGAACACCGATTTCCAGGTGCCTGTGTCGAGCTCCTGGTCCACGCGGGCCAGTTCCAGCGGATTCGAGCAATAGGGGCAGGACAGCGGGCAGCGATGCGTCAGTTCCGCCAGCATTGCGATGGGCGGACGGGTGGTCATGGCTGCACCTCCAGAAAGCGACGGTCGCGCAGGGCGCCAAGGAACCCGGCGGAGTCCTTTGCAATATCTTCGACCGGCGCGTTGTAGCGTGCCGCCAGCGCCGCGGTGATTTCACCGAAACTGCGCGCGCCGTCTATCTCGGTCAGGATGGCATGGGCAATTGCGTCCAGGGTGATGGCGCGTTCAGGGGCCAACAGCACCCAGGCGTCGCGGACTGTGTCGCGGTGTATCCGAACCCCGCGCGGCAGATAGGGAACGTCCTGCTCTGTGATCATGATGCCTTGACCCTCCGCGACTCGGCGACCAGGCCTTCATGTGGCTGCCAGCCGCCCGGAGGAATGCGGGCCGGAGCGACATAGGCTGAATAGAGCGCATCGAGCTGCGACCAGAGAACATCGGTCTTGAACTCCAGCGCCCTGGCGGCGGCGTCCTGTTTTTCCTGCGTGTCGGCATGATCCAAAACCCAGGACAGCCCGAACGCGACATCCTTTGGCGCCTCCTTCAGGCGATTCTGGAAATACGACAGCGACGACTCGTCCGCGAACGCGTAGTTTTTCAGAAGTCCGGCGATCCGGTCCTGGTGGATCTTGGGAGCAAAGAGTTCGGTGAGCGAGGCGGCGACGGCCTCGAGCAGCGACTTGTCCCGCACAAAACGGACATAGGCATCGACGGCGAACCTTGTCGCAGGCAGCACACCGCGCGCCGAGGCAACGTAGTCGCGGTCCAGCCCGACGGCATCGGCAAGGCGCAGCCAGCGTTGAAGGCCACCCTCGTTGGCATCGGTCCCGTCGTGATCCTCGATCCTGGAACGCCAGATGCGGCGCAGCTTCGGATCCTCGACCCGGGACATGAAGGCGGCATCCTTCATCGGGATCGAATGCTGGTAGTAATAGCGGTTGATCACCCAGGCGCGCACCTGATCGGGGGTGCAGCCGCCGCCGTGCAGCAGATGGTGAAACGGATGCTTGTCATGATAGCGCTCGGCGCCGATCTGGCGCAGGCGCGCCTCAAAGTCGTCGCGGCTCTGAGTCATGCTGTAACCTCCATACCGTCCTGTCCGATGGTCCAGCCAGCAGCTTCGGCCAGCGCGCGTTCCTGTGACTCGGGCCGCAGCACCGGATTTGTGTTGTTCATGTGCACAAAGATCTTGCGCCCCACGTCCAGCGCCTCGAATGCCTTGATCGACCCGTCTGGCCCACTCATTGACATATGGCCCATGCGCTTGCCGGTCTTCTGTCCCAGCCCGGCCTGAACCATCTCGTCGTCCTGCCACAGCGTGCCATCGAAAAACACCAGTGCTGCGCCATTCAGCCGGGCGCGCAGGTCGTCATTCAACAAGGCGCAACCGGGGATGTAAAAGGCATCCGTGTCACCCGCCTGCAAATGAACGCCGACCGTCTGGTCGCCAATGAGATCGGTCTGCACCGTCTCACCTTCCAGATAGAGCGGCACCTTGCCGGGCACAGGAAAGAGCGTCGCCTGCAAGCCGGGCGCGATTTCCGCAGGGGCATTCAGTTCCACGACCGCGCGGTCGACCACCTGGGCGTTGAGCGCCGAAAATATCGGATTTGCATCCAGAACGTCGTGAATGCCGGGTGTGGCGAAAACCGTGAACCGCTGCATTTCGCGCAGGGTCAGCAGGCCGGCCACATGGTCGATGTCGCCATTGGTCAGCAGCACCGACCGCAGCGGCATCTCGCGCAGACCGCTCGGATGCAGTGCGGAACAGTCAGCCATCTGCTGACGGATGTCGGGCGAGGCATTGAGAATGGCCCAGTCCGTTCCGTTGGCGCTGACCGCCAGTGACGATTGGGTCTGTGCCGGGATCTGTCCGGCGCGGGCAAGGTTGCAGTTCTTGCACCCGCAATTCCATTGAGGCAAGCCACCACCGGCAGCAGCCCCGAGAATGCGCGCGCGGAATGTCATTCAACCCTCCGCGCGCTGGTATTCAGAACAGAACGCCAGCGTCGTCTGCGTCCGGGCCGTACATGTTGATTTCCATGCCGCACTCGATTTCGCGGATGACGGGTTTATTCCAAGCCATGATTTTCCTCCTCAGGATGGGTTGCGTGAACACTTCTGAAGGCTGTTGCAAATCGCGATTCCACGCAATTCTTATGTTCTAAGAAAAAATAAAAATCGTTATTTGTCATGCGGTTGAGCAATCTCGGGCGCGCTGCCATCCAGCATGAAACCGCGGTTGCGCAGGGTCTTGATCTCGAATCCGAAATCCGCAGCCGGATCGAGCTTGCGGCGCAAGTAGCCCAGATAGACATCCACCACATTTTCCGAGCTTGTGCCTTCGCCGGCCCAGAGCGTGTCAAAGATCCGGCCCCGGGTCAGCGCCTCTCCGGCGTGGCTTGCCAGAAGCAGCATCAGGGCGAATTCACGCTCGGTCAGGACGACGTCCCGCGTCCGGCCGATGACTTTTCGGGTGGCCGGATCCAGCCGGGCGCGGCGCGGTGCGTCAGTCCGGGCGCGGCGCTCCTGCACCTTCAGCCTGGCCACCAGTTCGTCAAACGAGAACGGCTTGACGATATAGTCGTCGGCCCCGGCCTCGAGCCCACGCGCGCGATCTTCGACCTCGGACAGAGCCGAGAGCATGACGATCGGCAGGCCGATGCCCTCGGCGCGCAGCGCCCGGACCAGATCAATGCCGCTGTCCGCGCCGATCATCACATCGATAATCGCCGCGCCCATGGATTCTGCACGCAGCCGGGCCAGGGCTGCGTCGGTGCGGTGTTCGCTGACCGTGTCATAGCCGTGCAAGGCCAGACCGCGCGCCAGAGCCGAAGTGATCTCTGGGTCATCGTCGACGATCAGGATGCGTTTTGGTGTGCTCATGCGCTGACCCTAGGCCGCGTCCAGCGGCAAGCCCACCGTGACTTTTGTCCCGGGTGCGGTGTCCGTGGTCCCGGCGGGGGGCACGGGGCTGGTCAAGGCAATAAAACCGCCCTGCTGCTCGACCACCCATTTCGCCAGGGCGAGACCGATGCCGAAACCTTCGGCCTTCGCAGGGCTGCGCCCCTGCGTGAACCGCCCGAATACAGCCTCCTGATCTTCTGCCGCGATGCCAGGGCCGTTGTCGCTGACATGTATCCGGCCCATGCCGTCAGCACTGTCCAGCGCAAGCTCGATCCGCCCCCCGGCACGGGCATGGCGCACGGCATTCTGAATCAATCCCGTCACCACCTGACGGATCCAGTTCGGATCGCCGATCACCGCCACAGGGGCCAGGGGGCCCTGACTCAGCGTCATTCCCGCACTGTGCACTTCGGCGCGGGTATCATCGGCGGCGTCCCGCAGTACGCCCGCGAGGTCGAATGAGGTTGCTGACAGCGCGAGTTGCCCGGTTTCCGAGCGCGCGATCCGCAACAGGTCATCGATTCTGCGATTCAGGCGCAGCGCCCGGTTGTGGATCGTCTCGAACGCCGACGCGGCGTCGGGGGCGCCCTTCAGCCCCAGTTGCGCCTCCATCAGGATCACTGTCAGCGGGGTGCGCAGTTCGTGACTGATGTCGGCAAAGAACCGGCGGCGATTCTCGTCGGTGCGCGACAGTTCCGCATTGGCGGCACGCAGCGCCTCTGTACGCTCGGCGATGGTGGCGTTCAGGCGGGCCCACTCATGGTCAACCTTGGCCTTGCGGCGGGCCAGAGCGACCGCCATGCGATTGGTCTCGGTGAACAGCAGCCCGATTTCGTCAGGCTGATGGTCAGGCAGGGCGACGGCAAAATCTTCCTGACCGATCTGGCGCGCCGCCGACCGCAGCAGGTTCAGCCTGTCGAATTGCGGACGCACGAGGCCAAGGTAATAACCGGTCATCATCATCAGCGTGACCGCCGCAATGCCAAAGGCAATCCGCGTCAGTCGGCGACGCAGGTCGGCAATGCCCGACAGGATGGCGTCACGGGCGCGCACCTCGTCGGTGATCACACCGTTCAGCAACGGATCGAAACTGATGGCAAAGGTATCGATGTAGCCCTGCAGGCGTTCGCGGTTCGCGGCAGAGGACAGAAACGCATTCCGGGTCGACTGGAACAGGGCCTCCATGCGGGCGATGCCGATGCTTTGCGTGGCCCGCCGCGATTGTTCGTCGAGTCCCAGGGCCCGGGCTTCCTCGACCGCCTCCTCCAGATCCTGCCGCAGGCGCACAAAGGTGCGGGTGACACTGGCAGTGACGCTGTCGAGCCGGGCAGCGCGTTCCTCGGCCGGCAGGCCGGACTGGATCGCCTCGGCGGCAACAACAATCAGGGTCGAGACCTGGGTCGAGAGCACCGAATACCTCTCGATCCGCTTTTCGGCGGCCAGTGCTGCGTCAATGCGGGCCGAAACCTGCTCCATCCCGAGCACGATGAGCGCCGTGGTTGCCAATGCTGCCAGCCCCAGCAGCAAAGCTCCTAGGCCAAGGCGGGCGCGCAACGACAGGAAGCGACGGGCGCCGACCAAATTCGGAAGCTTTGGGGAATCCTGCGTGGACATTCGATTTCCGCCCACTTTGTCGGCATTTGCACAACGATTGCGCCAAAAACAGCATCTGCCACCCGGCAACGACCACCGTCCGGCAAATAATAACCACATTTACCTGTTTGTTCTTAGCTATGGCATTACGACCAATGACTCAGTTGACAAGAGGCAACCATGATAGAACTGCTTTTCGTTACATGCCTGAGCGTCTCTCCGACGGACTGTCAGGAACGCAGCATGCTGTTCACGGACATCACCCCGATGACCTGTATGATGGGCGCTCAGCCCGAACTGGCAAAGTGGGCAACCCAACACCCCAAGTGGCAGGTCGCCCGCTGGAAATGCCAGATGGTGCGGTCGGTCGGCCTCGAAGCCTGATCGGATTGCACGGCTCTGCAAACGACACCTGCAACGGGCTACAGGCCGGTCCGGCCTGTTCCCATCGCGTGATCCGGCTCGACGATTCCCGCACGGTCGGCCTGCGGCTCGAGTCGTTGCCTTCGGGCGCTGGCGACCACACCCCGGCGGGCCGCACGGCCTGACATCGCGCGCCTTGGCTTCGCAGCAACCCCTCCCCCTGACTGTACATGTCGCAACAGAGTCAGCCTGGCGCCCGCGGCGGCGCTCCGGGCGGGGATTTTCCTGACGTGAACGCTGCGCGATGCCCGGCCTCGCGACTGCGGTCAGCCGGTGCAGATCGAATGCGACTCCCCATGAATCCCGCGGTCGGTTGCGCGCCCTGACAGACAGTGGTTTCCGTCAATGATGGTTTCATGCCACTATGCTGAAAAGCTCTCATGGAGACGGACATGGCTGACAGACCAACCATCAAGGATGTAGCCCGCGAAGCAGGGGTAAGCGCCACGACAGTCGACCGGGCCCTGAACGGACGCTCTGTCGTGCGGGAAGACACCCTGCGCAAGATTGCGGATGCTGCACACCGGATCGGCTACCATGGCAAGGGCATCTTTCAGAGCAGGCTCGAAAAGCCGCTGCCGGAGATCCGGCTCGGGTTCATCCTGCTGAAGAAGACGCAGGAGTTCTACAAGAACTTTGAACGAGAGATCCACCATGCCATCGCACAGCGGCGCGATGTGCGGGCCACGGCGGACATCCGGTTTTCGTCCTCGCAATCGCCACAGGAATTTGCCGAACTGCTCGCCGATCTTGGCGCGACCTGTGACGCGGTCGCCTGCACCGCGGTCAATGACCAGCGGCTCAATCAGGTGGTGCAGGATCTGCAGGACCGGGAGGTGATCGTGATATCGATTCTCAACGACTTTGCCCAGGGCATACGGCACAGCTATCTCGGCCTTAACAACATGAAAATTGGGCGACTTGCGGCCTGGATGATCACCAGGACGGTGCATGATCCGGGCAAGCTTGCGGTATTTGTCGGCGGCAACCGCTGGCACGGCCACGATCTGCGCGAGGTCGGCTTTCGGTCGCTGGTGCGCGAAACCGGCCGGGGGTTCACCGTACTGGATACGCTTGTGAATCTGGAAACCCGCCAGGTCACTTACGAGGCAACGCTGGATCTGCTGCACCGGCACCCCGACCTCAAGGGCCTCTACATTGCCGGCGGCGGCATGGAAGGCGCCATTGCCGCCCTGCGCGAAGTCCACGACCGACCCAGGGTGGCGCTGGTGGTGAACGAGGTCACGGCAGAAAGCCGCAATGCGCTGATCGACGGCTATGTGGTCATGGCAATCTCGACCCCGTTGCCGGAACTGTGCCACCGGCTGATCGAGCTGATGGTCAGGTCCACAAGGGGCGAGGACGACAGCGCTTCGGGCCAGCACTTTCTCGAGCCGAAGATTGTCCTTCCCGAACTCCTGTAATGACGTAATCACGTCATTTATCTCATGTGATTACGTCATGAATGGCAGAAAATAGCTCTCTGTGAATTGACCGAATCCTCATCATAAGCGCATGGTATCTGCGCAACCCGCGACAACATGACGTCGAATGAAGTCAGTGTTCCGCGGCCGGAGGACTATCATGCAGACGGCACTGAATCATATGACGACACCCCATCTGGGGTATGTGGAATTTCTTGACCTGGCGGCCCGGCTGGGCTGTGTCGGGGTCGAGGTGCGCAACGACATCGCACGCCCGCTGTTCGATGGCATGGACGCCACCGAGGCCGGCAAACTGGCAGCAGACAGAGGTCTGCGTCTGGTCGGGCTGAGCCAGGTCTACCCTTTCAACAGCTGGGATGCCGCGCGTGAGGCCGCCGTCCGGGCGCTGATCGCGACGGCAGGGAAATGCGGTGCCGAAACCATCAGTCTGATCCCGCGAAATGACGGCACCGAGGCGGCGGACGGCGAACGCCAGGCCAATCTGCGCACCGCGATGACGGCCATTCTGCCGATGCTGCAGGATGCCGGGCTGACCGCACTGGTCGAACCCCTGGGCTTTGGCCGCTCTTCGCTGCGCTCGAAGGCGGAACTGGTCGAGGCCATCACCGAGATCGGCGGCGGTCATTTCAAGCTGGTGCACGACACGTTCCATCATACGCTGGCAGGCGGCGGCCCGCTCTTTCCCGAGCATACCGGGATCATCCACATTTCGGGCGTGGTCGATCCGGCCCTGAGTGTGGATCAGATGGAAGACGAACACCGCGTGCTTGTCGATGCGGACGACCGTCTGGGCAACACCGACCAGATCGCCGCCTTGCTCGCCGCCGGGTATCAGGGACCGATTTCCTACGAATGCTTCTCGCCGCAGACACATGCGCTGAGCGATCCGTATTCGGCGATCAAACGCTCTTTCGATTTCATATCTTCGCAGCTTCGGGAGAAAGCCGCCTGAAGATATGAGTGTTTGCCCCATTATCTTGGGGTTTCCGGAAAAACCGAAGGTGTGCCGGACACCACTTAGGGAGGACTCAATGAAAAAGACCTTTATCGCTGCGGGCCTTGTCTCGCTGTTGTCGAGCACGGCCATGGCCGAAAACGTCGGCGTGTCGATGGCGCTGTTCGACGACAACTTTCTGACCGTTCTGCGCAACGGCATTCAGGATCTGGCCGACGGCATGAGTGACGTCGATGTCCAGATCGAGGACGCCCAGAACGACGTGGCCAAACAGCTTGACCAGATCAACAACTTTGTCGCCTCGGGCGTCGATGCGATCATCGTGAACCCGGTCGACACCTCGGCCACCGAGGCGATGACACAGGCCGCCGCCTCTGCAGGCGTGCCGCTGGTGTTCGTGAACCGCCAGCCGATCAATGTCGACATGCTGCCCGACAACCAGGCGTTTGTGGCGTCGAACGAAGTCGATTCCGGCACCCTTGAAACCATCGAGGTCTGCGACCTGCTGAAGGCCGCCGGCAAGGACAACGCAAACGTCTACGTGATGATGGGCGAATTGTCGAACCAGGCCGCCGTGCAGCGCACCGCCGACATCCACGATGTGATGGCGGCCGGCAAATGCGCCGTGACGCTCAACATCATTGACGAGCAGACCGCCAACTGGTCGCGGGACGAGGCGCAGGATCTGATGACCAACTGGCTGTCGACCGGCGAGCCGTTCGATGGGGTCATTGCCAACAACGACGAGATGGCGATCGGCGCGATCCAGGCGATGAAGGCCGGCGGCATCGACATGGCTGACGTGGTCGTCGGCGGGATCGACGCGACGCAGGACGCCCTGCAGGCGATGCAGGCGGGCGATCTTGACGTCACCGTGTTCCAGAACGCGGCCGCTCAGGGGTCCGGGGCGCTGGACGCCGCGCTGAAACTGGCGCGCGGCGAAGAGGTGGACCAGAAGGTCTATGTCCCGTTCGAACTCGTGACACCGGACAACATCGGCAACTACCTGTCCCAGAACTGATTGCTTCATGACACGGGCCAGAGCGTTGCGCCGCATCGCTCTGGCCGAAATCGGCCTTTGTGCCAGACTGCGGGGGAGGGACCAATGGCAGATCAGACAACCCACGGGGTCGGAGGCCTGACCTTCGACGCCAGGAAACGAGCCTGGCCCAACGAGATGAACGTGTTCATTGCGTTGATCGTCATCATCCTGATCTTCGAGGCGCTCGGCGCCATGATGATGGGACAGAGCTTTCTTTTCGACAGCAATGACCGTTTTGGCACGATCTTCAACGAGGCCCGGCTGAAGATCATCATTCTTCAGGTGGCGATCATCGGGATCATCGCCATCGGTTCGACCCAGGTGATCATTTCCGGCGGGATCGACCTGTCGCCGGGCTCCATCGTCGGGCTCACGGCCATGGTCGCGATGAGCTTTGCCCAGACCGCGCTGGTCAACGGCAACCCCAATCCCAAGGCGATCTTCAGCGAGACCTGGATGGATCTGCCTGTGATCATCCCGATCCTTGTGGCGCTGATCATCGGCATGTTGGCCGGGATGACCAACGGCCTGCTGATCGCCTATACCCGGATCCCCCCCTTCATCGCCACGCTCGGGATGATGGTCGCGGCCCGTGGTGCGGCCAAGTGGTGGTCCAAGGGCAACCCGATCTCGTTCCCGACGGATCAGTTCGCCTCGATCGGCAATGGCATGAACGGCTGGGCGCCGGTGCTGATCTTTGTCGGCCTCGCCGTCCTGTTCCACCTGATCCTGAAGCACACGGTCTATGGCAAACACACCTACGCCATCGGTTCGAACGAGGATGCGGCGCGCATGTCCGGCATCAAGGTCGCGCGTCACAAGGTGCTGGTCTACACGATCGCCGGGATGCTGGCGGGTCTGTCGGCCATCGTGCTGGCCTCCAAGAACCTGACGGCGCAGGCCGGGATGGGCGTGATGTACGAACTCGACGCCATCGCAATGACGGTGATCGGGGGGATTTCCCTGGCCGGTGGCCGCGGTTCACTGATCGGCACAGTGCTGGGGGCGCTGATCTTCGGTGTCATCATCTCGGGTTTCACCTTCCTGCGGCTCGACGCCTATTATCAGGAAATGGTGAAGGGCTTCATCATCGTCGCAGCCGTGGTTCTGGACCAATGGCGTCAGCGCCGCGCCATTACGCGATAAAACAGGAGGGCACCATGAGCGATATCATTCTCGAAACCCGCGACCTGACGAAACACTATGGCGGCGTGCATGCGCTTCAGGGCGCGAACTTCATCCTGCGCAAGGGCGAACACGTGGCGATCATGGGCGACAACGGCGCGGGCAAATCGACCTTTGTGCGCCAGATCACCGGGGTCGAACAGCGCACCCGCGGCGAGGTCATCTTTGACGGCAAGCCGGTGCACTTTGAATCGCCGATGGATGCCCGCGAGGCCGGCATCGAGACGGTGTTCCAGACACTGGCCCTGGCCGACGAACTGGATGTGCCCGACAACCTGTTCCTGGGCCGCGAGCTGGTGCGCTTCAACCTCGGGCCGTTCTCGATCCTCGATTACAAGGCGATGCGCGAACGCACGATGCAGGCGCTGGAAAAAACCGGGGTGAAGATTCCCAACATCCGCAACACCATCCGCAACATGTCCGGCGGTCAGCGCCAGTGCGTCGCCATTGCGCGCACGGCCACCTTCCACTCCAAGCTGACGATCATGGATGAACCGACAGCCGCGTTGGGGGTGCAGGAAACCGCGCAGGTCGAAAACATCGTGCGCACCCTGAAAGCGGCCGGTGAACCGCTGATCCTGATCAGCCACAACATGCGGCAGGTCTTTGATCTTGTGGACCGCGTGGTGGTGTTCCGGCGCGGCAGGATCTGCGCCAACCTCGACATCAAGAACCAGGAGTTCTCTGGCGAGGACGTCGTGGCCTATATCACCGGGGCCAAGACTCAGCCCGAATACGAAGATGCCGCCTGAGCACTGAGACGGGGCCGTTCCACGGAAGAACAGCGGTTCTGCATCCAATGTGACCGATGGCGTCTGCCCATTGGCGCTGAAAATCCAAGACACTCCGGCGAATGACGCACCCCGCGCATGCGCCCACTCCAGACATGAGGTCAAGATGACTGTACGTTTCGCAATTCTCGGCGCAGGCCGCATCGGTCAGGTCCATGCCCGCGCTGTCGCATCCACCCTCGGCGCGACGCTTGTCGCCATCGCCGACCCGATGACGGAAGCGGCCCGAAAGGTGGCTGATCAATACGGTTGCGACATCCGCACCATCGACGAGATCGCACAAAGCGATGATGTGGACGCGGTGGCGATCTGCACCCCGACCGACACCCATGCCAATCTGATCGAACAATTCGCCAGGGCCGGAAAGGCGGTGTTCTGCGAAAAGCCGGTCGATCTGAGCGTGGCGCGGGTGAAGGAGTGCCTGAAAGTTGTCGAAGCGGAAGGCGCCACCCTGATGGTCGGCTTCCAGCGACGGTTCGATCCCGATTTCATGGCCCTGAAAAAGACCATCGACGATGGCGTCATCGGCACGGTCGAGATGATCGCCGTGACCAGCCGCGATCCCGGTGCCCCGCCCGCCGACTATATCAAGCGCTCCGGCGGCATTTTCCGGGACATGACGATCCACGACTTTGACGTCGCCCGCTGGCTGCTGGGCGAAGAGGTGGCGGTGGTGCAGGCCTCGGCCTCGGTTCTGACAGATCCGGCCATTCGCGATCTCGGCGATTATGACAGCGTCAACGTGATCCTGACCACGGCCGCCGGCAAGCAGTGCACCATCACCAACACCCGCCGTGCCACCTACGGCTATGACCAGCGCATCGAGGTGCATGGCTCCAAGGGTTCGGTGTCGGCCGAGAACCACCGCGAGGCGAATATCGAGATCGCCACCGAAGCCGGCTATACCCGCCCGCCGCTGCTGAACTTTTTCATGTCACGCTATACTGCCGCCTATGCCAACGAGATCGCGGCCTTTGTCGATGCCGTGGCCAATGGTGCCTCGACACCGACCACCGGCGCCGACGGCCTGAAAGCTTTGGAACTCGCCGATGCGGCGCTGAAGTCCGCCGAAACCGGGCAGGCGGTGCGATTGACCTGAAGCGGTCCGCCTCCGGCCCACCAGATCGAAAATTGAAAAGGCATCTCCATGCAAGAACAGTCCAAATCTCTTGGCGTCGCCCTGATCGGCACCGGCTTCATGGGAAGGTGTCACGCCCTTGCGTGGCGTGCGGTGGCCGCGGTCTTTGGTGGGCCGCATCCCCGGCTGGAATACCTCTGTGACGACACGGACGCCAAGGCCGGGGCGTTCGCGGCGCAGTTCGGTTTCGCGCGTGGCACCTCCGACTGGCAGGCCGCCATCGCCGATCCGAAGGTGGATGTGGTGTCGATCACGACGCCCAACGGTCTGCACCGTCCGATGGCCGAGGCAGCCCTGCGCGCGGGCAAGCATGTCTGGCTGGAAAAGCCGATGGCCCTGACCCTGAACGATGCCCGGGCGATGGCCGACCTGGCAAAGCAGCACCCCGGACAGGTCACGATTCTGGGCTACAACTACACCCGCAGCCCGGCCTTTCAGGCGGCGGTGGAAATGATCCGGCGCGGTGACATCGGGCAGCCGCACAGCTTTCGCGGTGTCTATGACGAAGATTATTCCGCCGACCCGGATCTGCCCTGGACCTGGCGGATGACGCAGGAACATGGCGGGCTCGGCGCGCTTGGCGACCTGGGGGTGCATCTGGTCAGCCAGATGCTGCCGCTGATGGGTGACGTCACCGAGGTGACCGGCATGACCCATATCGCGATCCCGAAACGCCGGTCGGACACTGGTGACCGGCCGGTCGAAAATGAGGACAGCGCCATGGCGCTCGTGCGCTTCGCTTCTGGCGCGCAGGGTCAGTTTTCCACCTCCCGCGTGGCGCGCGGGCGCAAATGCCGCCTGCAGTGGGAGATCCACGGCAGCCTCGGAAGCCTGGTGTTCGATCAGGAAAACATGAACGAACTCTGGCTGCATCGGAAGGGCGAGGCGGGTTTTACCCGACATCTCACCGGCCCGGATCAGCCGGACTTTGCCGCCTTCTGCCCGGCACCCGGCCACAACTTCGGGTTCAACGAACAAAAGGTCATCGAAGCCCGCGACCTGTGCCGTGCCATCCGGGGCGGCGCGCCCTGTGGTCCGGATTTCGCGCAGGGCCTGAAAATCGAAAAAATCGTGCATGCGGTCGCGACCTCTGGCGGCCGTCCCGTGCAAATCGAGGGGGAGGCTGCATGAAACAGCTGGATCTGATCACCATCGGCCGCAGCTCGGTCGATCTGTACGGCACGCAGGTCGGCGGACGGCTCGAGGACATGCGGTCGTTTGACAAGTACATCGGCGGCAGCCCGACCAACATCGCCTGCGGCACCGCGCGGCTGGGGCTGAAATCGGCGCTGATCACAGGTGTCGGCGATGAACACATGGGTCGTTTCATCATCGAGGAACTGGCCCGCGAAGGCGTGGACACGCGCGGCGTGAAGACCGACCCCGACCGGCTGACGGCACTGGTACTGCTGGGCATCCGCGATCAGGATCAGTTCCCGCTAATCTTTTACCGCGAGAACTGCGCCGACATGGGCCTGACGGTCGAGGACATCGACGAAGGCTTTGTCACCCAGGCACGGGCAGTGGTGGCCACCGGCACCCATCTCAGCAATCCGCAGGTCGCCGCGGCGACGATCAAGGCGCTGCGCATCGCACGCGACAATGGCATGCAGACGGCGCTGGACATCGACTATCGCCCCAACCTCTGGGGGGTTGCAGGCCATGGCGACGGTGAGAGCAGGTTCGTGGAAAGCGCGGCCGTGACCGACAAGTTGCAGGCCACGCTGCATTATTTCGACCTGATCGTCGGCACCGAGGAAGAATTCCACATCGCGGGTGGCAGCACCGACACCATCGCCGCCCTGCGGGCCGTGCGGGCGGTTTCGGGCGCGACGCTGGTGTGCAAACGCGGCGCCGCGGGGGCCGTCGCCTTTGGCGGCGACATTCCCGACAGCCTTGACGACGGCGAGGCCGGGCCGGGATTTCCGATCGAGGTGTTCAACGTGCTGGGCGCCGGAGACGGCTTCATGTCCGGTCTGCTGAAAGGCTGGCTCGACGGCGAGGACTGGCCGACGGCGCTGAAATACGCCAATGCCTGCGGCGCCTTCGCGGTCAGCCGCCACGGCTGCACCCCGGCCTATCCCAGCTGGGCCGAATTGCAGTATTTCTTCGAGCGCGGCGCCCAGCGCCCCGATCTGCGCAATGACGCCGCCCTCGAGCAGGTGCATTGGGCAACCAACCGTGATCTCGACTGGCCCGAGGTGCGGGTCTTTGCCTATGATCACCGCCAGCAGTTGCAAGAGCTGGACGGCGCCACACCGGAAAAGATCGGCCGGTTCAAGGAGTTGTGCCTTGCGGCGACCGGGCAGGTTGCCGGCGGCAGGCCGGGCTACGGCCTGTTGTGCGACGGGCGTCTGGGGCGCGACGCGCTGTACAAGGCGGCCGGCACCGGTCTGTGGATCGGGCGTCCGGTGGAATGGCCGGGCTCGCGGCCTCTGCAACTGGAGCCGGAAATCGGCGCCGATTTTGGCGGGCTGGCGCAATGGCCGCGCGACCAGGTGGTCAAGGTGCTCTGCTACTGCCATCCCGACGACGACGCCGCGACATGGGCAAATCAGGAAACCACCATCCTGCGCCTGTTCACCGCCTGCCGCCGCAACCGGCTGGAGCTTCTGCTCGAAGTGATCCCCTCCAAGGTCGGCCCGATCGCCGACGACACCACCGCCCGGATCATCCAGCGGTTCTACGATCTCGGGGTCAGCCCCGACTGGTGGAAGCTCGAGCCGATGCTGACGGAAGCGGCATGGAACATCACCTGTGACACGATCAACCGCAACGATCCCAACACCCGCGGCATCGTCATTCTGGGCCTCGGGGAATCCGAGGACAGGCTGGCCAAAAGCTTTGCTGTCGCCGCGCGTTATCCGTTGGTCAAGGGGTTTGCCGTGGGCCGGACGATCTTTGCCGAAACCGCGGCGGCCTGGATGCATGGCAGATTGAACGACGAGGATGCTGTCGCCGCGATGGCCGGAAATTTCGCCCGTCTTTGTGCTGTCTGGGACAGCGCACGCGCAGCAAAGGAAACACAATGACCAAAACAATCCGACTGACCGCGGCGCAGGCAATGGTGCGCTACGTTGCGGCGCAACGCAACGAAGACGGCGATGCCATCATCGCCGGCTGCTGGGCGATTTTCGGGCACGGCAACGTCGCCGGTCTTGGTGAGGCGCTGTATCACGCCAGGGAAAGCCTCGCGACATGGCGCGGTCACAATGAACAGACGATGGCCCACGCGGCGATTGCCTTTGCCAAACAATCCGCACGCAAGCGGGCGATGATGGTGTCCTCCTCGATCGGACCGGGGGCGCTAAACATGGTGACGGCGGCGGCGCTGGCGCATGTGAACCGGTTGCCGGTGCTGCTGGTTCCCGGCGATATCTTTGCCAACCGCGGCCCCGATCCGGTCCTGCAACAGATCGAGGACTTCGGTGATGGCACGATCAGCGCCAATGATTGCTTCAAGCCCGTCAGCCGGTATTTTGACCGTATCACCCGCCCCGAGCAGCTTCTGACCGCCCTGCCCCGCGCCTTTCGCACCCTGACCGATCCGGCAGACTGTGGTCCGGTCACGCTGTCCTTTTGTCAGGACGTTCAGGCAGAGGCGTTTGACTATCCCGAAAGCTTCTTTGAGCCGCAGGTCTGGCACCGGCGGCGGATTCGCCCGGACGAGGGCGAGCTTGCCCGGGTTGTCGCCGCGATCAAGGCCGCCAGAAACCCGGTCATCGTCGCCGGAGGCGGCGTGCATTACGCCGGGGCCTGTGACGCGCTGAAAGCCTTTGCCGCCGCGCACAACATCCCGGTGGCAGAGACCCAGGCCGGCAAATCCGCCCTGCCCTGGGACGATCCCATGAACCTTGGCCCCATCGGTGTCACTGGCGGCGAGCCCGCCAACCGGGTCTGCGAAGGGGCCGATCTGGTCCTTGGGGTCGGCACCCGGTTTCAGGATTTCACCACCGGATCCTGGGGCCTGTTCGCCAACCCCGCGCGTCGGCTGATCAGCCTGAACGTTGCCGCCTATGACGCGGCCAAACACGGTGCCGAGCCCTTGATGGCCGATGCGCTCAAAGGTCTGGAAGAGCTGACCGCCGCCCTTGGTTCGCACCGTGCGGCGACGCAGACCGACGGGCTCAAGTCTGACTGGTTCGCCAAGGTCGATCCGCTGACCGACGCGCCCACTGACACCAACGCGCTCGCGAGCGACATGCAGGTCATCGGCGCGGTACAGCGCGCGGCGAACAGGGACACCGTGGTCATGTGCGCCGCGGGCACGATGCCGGGCGAGTTGCACAAGCTGTGGAAGGCCGGGCGGCCCGGCAGCTATCACATGGAATACGGCTTTTCCTGCATGGGCTACGAGATTGCCGGCGCGATGGGCATCAAGATGGCCGAACCGGAACGCGACGTCGTCTGCTTTACCGGCGACGGCACCTACATGATGGCAAATTCCGAACTGGCCACAGCGGCGATGATGGGCATCGCCTTTACGGTCGTGATCACCGACAACCGTGGATACGGCTGCATAAACCGGCTCCAGATGGGCACCGGCGGCGCCGAGTTCAACAACCTGCTCGAGCACACGATCCACGAAACCCCGTCGCGGATCGACTTTGCCGCTCATGCCGCGTCGCTGGGGGCCACGGCGCTCAAGGTCGGTTCGATCGCCGAGATGGAAGAGGCCCTGGCGCGACGCGGCACCATCAAGGGCCCCTATGTCATCGTGATCGACACCGACCCGTACCCCAGCACACCGCACGGCAGCACTTGGTGGGACGTGGCCGTGCCCGAGATCAGCCAGCGCGCCGAGGTCAATGCGGCCCGCGCCGGTTACCTGGAAAACAAGAAATCGCAGCGCGCGGATTAAGGACAACACCCATGGGCGTGAAAATCGGAATATCTCCTATCGCGTGGCAGAATGACGACCTGCCGGACCTGACCGCAGACTATACGATGGAGCAGTGCCTGCGCGAGGCCCGCGAGATCGGCTATACCGGCGTTGAACGCGGACGCCGGATGCCCCAGGACACCGAAGGGCTGGGCCGTTACCTTGACGCGAACGATATCGAGCTGTGTGGTGGCTGGTGCTCGGGCAACCTGATGGTGAATTCGGTCGCGGATGAGATTGCGGCGATCCGTCAGCAGGTCGCACAGTTTGTGGCGCTGAAATCTCCCTGCCTGGTCTACGCGGAATGCTCAAACACCGTGCAGGGCGACATCGCCACGCCGGTCAACAACCGCCCGAAACTGACCCGCGACGAGATCACGCGCTACGCCGCCAAGCTGTCAGAAGTGGCCAAGTGGATGACGGACCAGGGCATGGTGCTGGCCTATCACCATCACATGGGTTCGATGATCGAGGATCAGCAGGACATCGACTGGCTGATGGAGGGCGCCTCGCCCGAGGTCACGCTGCTGTTTGATACCGGGCATCTGCACTTTGGTGGCGCCGATGTGCTGGGCACATTGCGCAGGTGGGGCGACCGGGTGCGCCATGTGCACTACAAGGACGTGCGCGCCGACGTGACCGCCCAGATCCGCGCCGAAAACAAGAGCTTTCTTGACGCGGTGATTGCCGGGGCCTTCACCGTGCCGGGTGATCCTCAGGGGTGCATCGACTTTGCTGCGGTCACGGACGAGCTCGCCGCGATGAACTATGACGGCTGGATCGTGGTCGAGGCGGAACAGGATCCGGCCAAGGCGCCACCTTACGAATATTCCAAACTCGGCTATGATCACATCGTCGCGCTCTGCGGCAAGGCGGGGCTGAAAATCGAAAGTTGACGGATGAAACTCTTTGACCTGCACCACCCGTTTTTCCTGCCGCTCTGGCGGCGGGTGGCAACCTTTGCCGTTGCCGGGGGCTGGGCGATCGTCGAAGTGCTCGGCGGCAGCCCCGGCTGGGCCGCGCTGTTCGCGGCGCTCGCCCTTTATTGCGGGTATCAATTTTTTGTCGCTTTCAACCCCGAAGACCACAAGGACCAAAGTGATGACTGACTTGCTGCGCAAACCCTTCGGCACCCACGGCAAGGTGCACGACATCACGGCGGCGAATGCCGGCTGGCGCTATGTCGGCTTTGGGCTCTATCACCTGCGCGCGGGTGAGACGGCGGCAGAGGCAACCGGCGACCGCGAGGTCATTCTGGTCATGGTCCAGGGCAAGGCGGCGCTGACGGGCGGCGGGCAGGATTGGGGTGTTCTGGGCGAGCGCATGGACGTCTTTGAAAAGACGCCGCCGCACTGCCTGTATCTGCCCGACGGCAGCGACTGGTCCGCCAGGGCCGAAACCGACTGCGTGATCGCCGTCTGCTCGGCCCCCGGCAAAGGCGGGCATGCGGCGCGGCGGATCGGGCCGGACGGCATCACCCTGACGCAGAGGGGCAAGGGCACCAACACCCGCCATATCAACAATATCGCCATGGAGCACGAAGACTACTGCGACAGCCTGCTGGTGACAGAGGTGTTCACCCCGGCCGGGCACTGGTCGTCCTACCCCAGTCATCGTCACGACGAAGACGACTTTCCGCGCATCACCTATCTGGAAGAGACCTATTACCACCGGCTGAACCCGGCCAGCGGCTTTGGAATCCAGCGGGTCTATACCGACGATCTGCAACTGAACGAAACCATGGCGGTTGCGGATGGTGATGTGGTGCTGGTGCCACGCGGCCACCATCCCTGCGGCGCGCCCTACGGGTTCGAGATGTATTACCTCAACGTCATGGCCGGCCCCTTGCGCAGATGGCGTTTTGTTGCCGCGCCCGAGGTGTCCTGGATCATGGAGCGGGATGCCTAGCGCGCCGACGGCTCAGAACGACTCGGGCACAAAAAGCTGCGGCGTCAGGAAATGCTGCCCCGCGCCGGTTCCCGCACCGTCCCGCGCGGCGGTGATCATCAGATCGACCAGATCCCGGCACAGCTCTTCCAGAGGCGTCGCGATCACCATCGTCACGTAACGCTCGCTCAGGGCCTTGCGGCTGTCGGCGGTCAGCTCGTTGACCACCAGCGCCACCTTTCCGGGCGGGCGGATCTCGCGCAGCGCTGCAATCGCGCCTTCCATACCGCCGCCCGCAACATAGATGCCACGCAGGTCGGGATGGCGGTCCAGGAGTTCCAGAGTCGCCTCATAGGTCACCTGCCGGGTCTCAAGGTTCACCACAGCATCCAGTATCCGGAATTCCGGCGCGAATTCACGGATGTAGCTTTGAAAGCCGGTCTCGCGCAGCAGATGTCCATGCCATCGGTTGCCGCCGACAAAAACCGCGAGCTTGCCCGGATCGCGGACCTGCGTGACAATCATCCAGGCCGCGATGCGGCCCACCTTGACGTTGTTCAGGCCGAGATAGTTCTGCCTGACACCCTGGGCAAAATCGTTCAGCAACGCAAAGACCGGTGTTCCCGTCTCGCTGAGTTCGGCCACGATGTCCGACAGGGTGGGATGGTTGATCGCCGATGTCGCGATCACGTCGCTGATGTCGGCAACCTCACGGATTTCCCGCGCGAAATCGTCTGGCGCCTGCGACGAGGCAAACCGCACCACGGCCCGGCCGCGAATGTCGGCACGCTGCGCAACCGCGCGTTGCAGCGCGCGGGCAAAGTTCTGATAGAATTCCTGCGCGCCCTTGTGCAGCACAAAGCCGAACCGCACCAGTGGCCGGTCGGCCTCGCTGCGCCGCGCCGCCAGCACGCGGGTCGGGTAGCCAATGCGCTCGGCGGCCTCAAGCACCCGCTGAAGGGTTTCACGCCGCACATTGGGACGGCCGTTCAGAACCCGGTCGACGGTGGCGACACCGACGCCGGCTGCCTGCGCCAGATCCTTGAGAGTGGGCCGTTGCGCCATACGCCACCTTGATGTGATTTCATCAGTTGCAGCCTGCATTTTTGATGTATTCTGAGGTGATTTCAAGCCGGAATATCGGCGAATCCCGATCATGCTGATACACCCGCCCCAAGCCACAACAGCCATCGGGAGATGACCATGAACACGCGCGACTACTCTCTGCTCGGCCCGGATGCCGCGCGGGCCGTGGACACCGGACTGGCTGCCGCAGACTGGTATCACACCGACATTCCCCGCAAGGACATGAAAGCACTGATGAAGCGCGAGGATCAGCCGGCGATCCGTGACACGGTCCTGCTTTTCGGACTGATGGTGGTTTTTGCCGCCCTTGGCATCGCGCTGTGGCCCTCGCTGTGGTCGGTGCCGTTCTGGCTGGCGTACGGTGTGCTGTACGGCTCGGCGATGGACAGCCGCTGGCACGAATGCGGTCACGGAACTCCGTTCCGCACCGGCAGATACAACGACTGGGTCTATCAGGTCGCCTCGTTCTGCATGGTGCGCAATCCGGTTTCGTGGCGCTGGAGCCATGCACGCCATCATACAGACACGGTCATTGTCGGGCGCGACCCCGAGATCGTCGCGATGCGCCCACCCGCCCTGTTTCGCATCTTCATCAATCTCTTCGGCGTTCTCGATGCGCTCCAGGGCTGGAAACGGATGCTGCTGAACGCCTCGGGCAGGCTCGACCCCGAAGAGGCCACCTATATCCCCGAGTCCGAGCACCCCAAGGTCATCCGCGTGGCCCGCATCTGGGTGGTGATCTATGCGGTCACGCTGACCCTGGCCGTGGCGATGCAGTCGATCCTGCCGCTGATGGTCATCGGTCTGCCCCGGCTTTACGGAGCCTGGCACCACGTGATGACCGGTGTGCTGCAGCATGCCGGGCTGGCCGAGAACGTGATCGACCACCGGCTCAACAGCCGCACGGTCTACATGAACCCGGTCAGCCGCTTCATCTACTGGAACATGAACTACCACGTCGAACATCACATGTTCCCGATGGTGCCCTATCACCGCCTGCCCGAACTGCACGCGATGATCAAACACGACCTGCCCGCGGCCAATCCCTCGATCTGGGCGGCCTATCGCGAGGTTCTGCCGATCCTGCGACGTCAGCTGGCCTATCACGACGATTTCCTGACACGGACCCTGCCCGAAACCGCGCGCCCCTATCGCGCCGACCTGCACCAGAGCGCCCTTGGCAACAGTGCCGCCGACACGTCAACCCCAACCGCCGTTCCGGCAGAATAAGGAAAAACCCATGACAAACTGGATCGACGCCTGCGGCGCGGACGACATCGAGGAAGAAGACGTGATCCGTTTCGATCACGAGGGCCGCACCTTTGCCATCTACCGCTCGCCCGACGACAACTACTTTTGCACCGACGGCCTGTGCAGCCATGAACAGGTGCATCTGGCCGACGGGCTGGTGATGGATCACACCATCGAATGCCCCAAACACAACGGCCAGTTCGACTATCGCTCGGGCGAGGCGCTGCGGGCGCCGGTCTGCGTCAACCTCGCCACCTACCCCGTCAAGGTCGAAGGGGATCGCGTCCTGATCGAAATCTAGACACCGCGCCATGCCGCAGACACGGCCACCCCGCGCCAGAACCGGCTGGCGCTGGGTATTTTTTGCGAAACTCACCGCCTGCGCGGGTCGTGGCCCATCTCTGGTCACGGCTGCGACCCCTGGAATCAGGAACCGCAGCGGCGTCAGGTCATCCCATCCGTTCGGAAGCGAAGGAGCCGGGTGAGGGCGGAAACACCACTGTCTTGTTGCCGTTGATGCAGACCCGGCGGTGGATATGCGCGTGGATGGCGCGGGACAGCACCTGCGCCTCGACGTCGCGGCCCAGCGAGACGTAATCCTCGGCGGATTGCGCATGGGTCACACGGATCGTGTCCTGCTCGATGATCGGGCCTTCATCCAGATCCGCCGTCACATAATGCGAGGTCGCCCCGATCAGCTTTACCCCGCGCTCGAACGCCTGCTTGTAGGGGTTGGCCCCCTTGAACGACGGTAAAAAGGAGTGGTGGATGTTGATGATCCGCCCCGACATTTTCCGGCACATCTCATCCGACAGGATCTGCATGTAGCGCGCCAGCACGATCAGTTCGGCGCCTGTCTCCTCGACCACCTGCAGGATCCGCGCTTCGGCCTCGGGTTTGTTGGCCTTTGTGACCTTGATGCAGTGAAAAGGGATGTCGTGGTTCACCACCAGTTTCTGATAGTCCATGTGGTTGCTGATCACCGCGACAATGTCGATCGGCAGGGCACCGATACGCCACCGGTACAGCAGGTCGTTCAGGCAATGCCCGAAGCGCGACACCATGATGACCACCTTGGGCCGCTCTGCCTCGTCGATGAACTCCGCCTCCATGTCAAAGGCGGCGGCGGTTTCCTGAAATCCGTCCGCCAGGTCATTCAGGCCCTGACCCTCTTCGGATTGGAAACTCACGCGCATGAAAAAGTTGCCGGTGTTGGCATCGTCGAATTGCGCGCTGTCAGTGATGTTGCAGCCGTGTTCGGCAAGATAGGTGGAAATGGCGGCAACAATGCCGCGCCGCGAGCGGCAGCGGACGCGCAGGGCGAAACTGGTCATTCTGATCTCCGGATTTCCGCGCCGCGTGGTCTGCGGGCGCGGGTTGTTGCAGGGTTGGGTGCGGTGCCCGGCGAAGGCACGGCGCTGTGTCACCGTCGGGTCATTGCGCGCGCGTGCGTCGCGACACTGGTTACAGGGAAACCGAATGTCCGATCCGGGCGCTTTCGCGGGCGGCATCGAGGATCGCGAGCGTGCGGATCCCGTCCTGTGGGGTCACGGGCGGCGGTGTTCCGGTCCGCGCGGCGTTTTCGAAGGCTTCGTAATAGTCGTGATAGCGGCCTTGTTCCGACGGGATGCGCTGAGCACCTGCCGACGAATGGAGCGTGCCCCAGCTGGTTTCGGGCTCGAATCCCCAGCCGGCCAGGTCCTGGGCCGGGCGCCGACCGGCCATGACCGAGGCGGCCTGCACATCCGTCCCGTGGCTGACGAAGGCGCCCTTGTCGCCATAGGCGCGCAACTCGCGCTGTGCGAGGTGATTGCGCTTGCTGGCCGAGACATGGCCATGCGCGCCGCTTTCGAACCGCAGGGAGATTACAAAGCCCGCATCGGTCCGGCCCTCGGGAAGATCCACGAAATCAAGCTGGGCATCGACCGTCCGCACCGGCCCCAGAAGCCAGGTCATCTGGTCCACCAGATGGCTGCCCAGATCCCGCAACAGCCCGCCCGTCGGCCCGGCCTCAAGGGTTGCGGCCTCGTCATAATCCATCCGGTTGTGAATACGCCAGATCCGACCCAGCCGGTCGTCCCGGATGAGCTTTGCCAAAGTTTGAAGGTCGGCATCGTAGCGACGGTTCTGAAACACGCCCAGGGTCACACCCTTGGCCCGTGCCGCATCCGCCAGTTCGCGCGCACCGGCGGCGTCCGGAGCAAAGGGTTTGTCGGCGACGACATGAAGCCCGGCGGCAATGGCTTCGAGCACCAGATCGCGCCGGGTTCCGGGCGGAGTGGTGATGGTGACGGCGTCGCAGACTCCGGCCGCGATCAGCGCGCTCAGACTGGGAAAGACCGGCACATCGGGCCAGTCCTGTCTGGCGGTTTCAATGGTCTGTGGCGCACGCGCCACGATTCCCGCAAGCGTGCACCGGCGCGCCGCGTCGATGAAGGGCGTGTGAAAATACCGGCCGCCCGAACCGTATCCGACAACACCGATCCGCATGATCTTCACCCCTCTGCCGCATCGAGAAAGGCGTCGAATTCGGCGTCCTTGATGGACACGGTGTGCCCCGCCTCGGGATAGCCGCCGGTCTCGACATCGGCCTTGAAATCCCTGAAGGCCGCAATCCGCTCGTTCTGCAAACGGTCAAGTTCCGGCCCCAGATTGCGGTAGACCTTGCCATGCCGGGGTTTGTGGTTCTTGCCATACCCGCAGACGTCCTCGGTAAAGAGATACTGCGCATCGGCATATTTACCGGCACCCATTCCCAGCATCACAAGTGGGGAATTCTCGCTCAGGTATTTTGCGACGCGGTCCGGAACCACCTCCAGTTCGGCGGCAAACACTCCGATGGACTCCATCTTTTGCGCATGACGCCACAGTGCCAGCGCCTCGTCCGAGGTCTTGCCCACGGCGCGCCAGCCCGTCCAGGTGATGTAGGATGGAATCAGCCCGATATGGCCGACCACCGGGATGTGGTTGTCACACAGGGTTTTTTGAATGTCGTAGGACGCGGCGCAATAAAAGGCATCGCCGCCAAGAGCGGAATAGTGAAAGGCGGCGCGCAGATAATCTTCGGCGGTGGCCAGCGGCCGACCCGAAAAGCTGCCCGATCCGCCGTAGGGCAGACCCACCTGCACAAAGCAGTCACCAGCGGCATCGCGCATGGTGGCATCGAAAAAGCGCGCCTCTATCGACAGCATGTGGATGCCCGCCGCCGAGGCCGCGGCGGCCTCTTCCGGGGTCGTCACAAACAGCATCGAGATCTTTTCGCCCCGCTTTTTCATCGCGCGGATGTCCTCGACGTGTGGACGCTTGTGATACATGGCCATGAAGTGCTCCTGAGGTTATGTCATGCCTTCAACAGGCGTTTGAGATTGACCGACGGATCGGCCAGAATCGACGGGTCGGCCTGTGTCTGACGCTCTATCAGTTTTTCCAGAATCTTGATTTCCCTGGCAGCGGCATTGCCGGGCCCGATCCCCGCAGCCGCCGAAATCGCGCCCGCCGGGTCGCACTGGAACACGATGCAGGTGTCGTCGCCGGTATCGCGGGTGTGCATGGCCCCGGCCAGATCGAACAGCCCCGCCACCTGAAGTGTCATGTCGAACTGATCCGACCAGAACCAGGGCACCTTTGAGAACACCTCGCCGGATCCCAGCATGGCCGCCGCCGCATGGCTGCCCTGATCCTGCGCCGCCTTCCAGCTTTCCAGCCGGACCCGATTGCCGCGCCACTCAAAGCTGCAGCAATCCCCTGCGGCGAAGACGGCGGGATCAGAGGTGCGAAAGGCGGCATCGACGGCGATTCCGTTGTCGCAGGTCAGTCCGGCCTCCTGGGCCAGTTCGACATTCGGAACCGCACCGACCCCGGCAACCACGATGTCAAAGCCGAGCTCTGTTCCGTCCGCCAGCGCAATCGTCGTTTCGTCGGCCCGCACAACGCCGGTGTCCGTCAGGATCTTGACGCCCTCATCTGTATGGCGCGCCTGCACCAGCGCGGCGATCTGCGGCGGCACGCCGCGTCCCAGAATGCGCGGCGCGGCTTCGACGACGGTCACTTCGGCCCCGGCGCGCCGTGCCGTCGCGGCGAGTTCGAGGCCGATGAACCCCCCGCCGATGATGCCGACCCGCGCGCCCGGCGTGAACCGCGACAGGATCCGCCGTGCATCCCTGTCGGTGCGCAGGGTCGCGCAATTCTCCATGCCGGGGAACAGACGGGGCCGCGCGCCGGTCGCGACAAGCAACTGGTCAAAGTCAATCACCCCGCCGTCCACAAGGCGCAGGGTCTTGCCTCCCAGATCGATGCAGGTGACCTGTGTGCCTTGCCTGAGCTCGATTTCCGCCGACAGATAGGCGTCAGCGTGACGGATTTCCCGCGCCTCACAGGCCAGATTCTTGGACAGCGGCGGTCGCTCGTAGGGCAAGGCCGGTTCCGCGTCGATCAGGGTCACCGGGCGGGTGTAGCCAAGTTCGCGCAAGGTAAAGGCGGCGCGGACTCCACATTCCCCCGCCCCCAGGATGACGATGCCTGCCATCTCAGATCTGAACCATCACGCGGCCATCCCTGACCACAGTGGGATAGGTGTGCAGGTTCTCGCAGGCCGGCGGCGTTTCGACCTCGCCCGTGGTGAAATCGAAGATCGAAGCGTGTTTGGGGCACTCGATGGTGTTTTCCACCACCAGTCCGTCGGCAAGATGCACATCCTCGTGGGTGCACAGCCCGTCGGTGCAGAAATACGCGTTGGCGTCATTGCGATAGATCGCAAATGTCCGGCCTCCGTGATCGAACCGGATCACGTCTTCTGCATCGATGTCATCGCTGGAACAGGCGTCGATCCAGTTGGTCATGTCCGGTCTCCCTCAAATGGCCTGTGGTGTGTAGTCGGCGGGAGCTGCGGGCATGACGCCTTGCAGCAGGGCCACGGATTTTTCCAGCCCTTCGAGACTGTTGAGCAGCACATCCTCGTGCTCGATGCTGAGCCAACCGTCGTACCCCGCCATTTTCAGCCGGTAACAAAACTGCCGCCACCATTCCTCGCCATGACCGAAGCCCAGCGTGACGTAGGACCAGCTGCGGGCCGGAATATCCATCAGCGTGCCGTTTTCCAGCAGCGAGGTTGTCGCCTGCACCGGCGGGTTCAGCATCGTGTCCTTGGCATGGACGTGGTAAAGCGCCGCGCCCAGAGCTTCGGCCGCGACCAGCGGATCGGCCCCCATCCAGAACAGGTGTGACGGGTCGAGATTTGCACCGATCACCGGCCCGACCGCGTCGCGCAGCTTCAGCAGCGACGGAACGTTGTAGACGCATTGATTGCCGTGCAGTTCCAGCGCGATCCGCGCGACGCCACAACCCTGCGCCAGGTCGGCGATTTCGCGCCAGAACGGGATCAGCCTTTGCTCCCATTGATACCGCAGAATCGCCTGCGTCTCGGGCGGCCAGCTTGAAACCACCCAGTTCGGCATCGTATCGGTGGCATTTCCGGCGGGCAGGCCCGACATGGTGCAGACCGTCGTGATCCCCATTTCACCCGCCAGCCGGAGGGTGTTCTTCAACCCCTCCCCCTGCCCCGGATCAGTGGGGTGCAGCGGGTTGCCGTTGGCATTGAGGCTGATGATCTCGAGCCCGCGGTCCGCAAAGGCAGTCATGAAGTCCCTTTGCGCCGTCGGGTTGCCCAGCATCCCGGCGAGGTCGAGATGCGGCGCGGTTGACCAGCCGCAGGTGTTCACCTCGACGCCGCTGACCCCCATGCGCTGTACGTGATCGAGCATCGCGTCAAGGCTCAGCCCCCCCAGACTGTCGGACACAAATCCCAGTTTCATGCGTAGAACTCCGGCTTGGTGATCCTGTCCACCGCGACTTTCCGCCCCGCGCTGAGCGCCGTCACACCGGCCTCGGCCACGACGGCGGCGCAGTAGCCGTCCCAGCAGTCCGAGCCGATCTCGGGGAACTGCCCGGTCCGTACAAATTGCAGGAAGGCGCGGTTCTGCCGCCGGTAGGCTTCGGCGTAGCGCCCGCGCCAGTCCGAGGAGTAGGCTGTCGCGCTGATCAGATCGGTGTCGCGCCGGGTAAAGGCGACCGGGTTCATGGCGATGCTGCCGCGCTCGCCTACAAGCTCGGCGCGGACATCGTAACCATAGGCCGCGTTGTTGTTGATTTCGATGGTGACAAGCTGCCCGTCGGTTGTCTCGAGCACCATCACCACCGGGGCGACCCGCGCATCCGAGCGGCGCGGCTGTGCTGCGGAAATCGTGGCGTAATCGCAGCCCAGGACGTGGCGCACCACGTCAAATTCATGCGGCGCGGAATTGGTGATCGCCATCGCGCCGGTAAAATCGGCAGCGGGCGTTTCCACGTTGCGGTGGAAATTGTGCATCATCAAGGCCCGGCCCAGCGAGCCGTCGGCCAGCGCCTGTTTCATCTCTGCATAGGACGGGTCATAGCGCCGCATGAACCCCAGCTGAACGAACCTGGCCCCCGCTGCCTGTTCGGCCACCATCACCGTCAGGCATTCAGCAGAGGATTGCGACAGCGGCTTTTCACACAACACTTTCTTGCCCGCCCGGATGCAGGCCAGGGACAGCGGCGCATGGGTGAAATCGGGGCTGGCAACAATGACCGCATCCACATCGCCGCGCGCGATCACCGCTTCGGGATCGCTTGCCGAATCTGCTGCGCCAAAGGCATCCGCCACGGATTTGGCGCGCGCGGCATCGCTGTCGCAGACCACCTGAAGTGTTGCGCCGGGCATGTCCTCGGTCACGATCCGGGCATGGTCCGCACCCATTGCGCCGGCGCCGATGATGGCAATTCTGATGTTCATCCTAGAAGCACTCACTGATTGAAAAAGGGGAGCAGAAGGCCGTGGCCGGGCGGAGAGGACGTTCCGGCCCTGGACGCTGCCCCCCAGAATCCGCCACCTAGGGAGAGGGAGGCGGCGGGTTGTCGGTCTGGGCCTCGGCGTATCCCTCGATCTGCGCTTCGAGATCGGCCATGGTTTCGCCGCCCGCCATCAGGTCGGTTATCTCTTCTCGGCTGCGTTCGCCCTTGCGGAAATCGGCGGCTATCGCACCCCGGATCAGGACGGCAAAGTGGTCACCCACCGCCATCGCGTGCATCACCTGATGGGTGATGAAGACCACGGCCAGTCCGCGTTTCTTGGCCTCGTTGACGATGCGCAGCACATGGGCCGCCTGCTTGACCCCCAGCGCCGCCGTCGGCTCGTCCAGGATCAGGACGCGGGCGCCGAAATGCACCGCGCGGGCAATGGCCAGCGACTGCCGTTCGCCACCCGACAACCCGCCGATCAGCCGGTCGCCATCGTCGACGCGGGTGATGCCGAAATCCTGCACCGCCTTCACCGCAATCGCATTGGCCTTCTTGCGGTCATAGATCTTGAACGGGCCCCAGCCCCTTGTCGGCTCTACACCGACAAAAAAGCTGCGCCCGATGCTCATCAGCGGGAAAGTCCCGCCGAACTGGTGCACCGTGGCGATGCCCATGTCCTGCGCGGCGCGCGGGCCGTCAAAGCTTACTTCTGCGCCGTCCATCAGGATAGTCCCGCGGGTCGGCTTGTGAACACCGGCCAGCGTCTTGATCAGGGTCGATTTGCCGGCTCCGTTGTCGCCCAGCAGGCACAGCACCTCGCCCTCTTTCACCTTGAGCGAGATTTGGTGCAGCACGTCGATCGGGCCAAAGGATTTGTCGACGTTGCGCAGTTCCAGAACTGTCTTGGTCATGGCGCGGCCCTCATTTCTTTTTGGGCGCATAGGACAGCGCCATGGTGCGGAAGGTGTTGTTCATCAGGACCGCGACCAGAAGCATCACACCGATGATCAGGCTCGACCAGTTGCGGTCGAAGCTGGTGAAATAGATGCCCTGATTGACCACCGCGAAGGTGATCGTGCCAAAGACGATGCCGACCACAGACCCGAACCCGCCGGTCAGCACCACACCGCCAACCACAACCGAAATGATGACGTTGAAAATATACGACATCCCCGCCGAGACCTGCGCCGAGTTGAACAAAAGCGCCTGGCACATGCCGACGAAGGAGGCGCTGGTGGCGGACAGGATGAACAGGATGATGGTCAGCCGGGTGGTCGGGATGCCGGCGTTGCGTGCGCTTTCGCGGTCGCCGCCCATCGCAAAGATCCAGTTGCCGAATTTCGAGTAGTGCACATAGAACACGTAGACCGCCGTCAGAAGGATCCACCACAGGATGATGACCTGATAGGTGCCGCCGATGAACTGCCCGAAGATCGCCTTGTACAGGGCCGGGGCCTTGATGGCTACGCTGGTGGTGCCGGTGATCAGCACCGAAAGTCCCAGCACCATGCCCGCCACCGCAAACAGCGTGCCCAGCGTGACGATCAGCGAAGGCACGGCGGTACGCACCACAAGCACACCGTTGATGGTGCCGACAACGACACCGAAGCCCAGCACCGCAAGGATCGAAAGCCACACCGGCATATCATAGTGCCCCGACATGATGGCGATGATCATCGAGCCCGCCGGGATCATCGACCCGATCGAGATATCAAGCTCTCCGGCGATCATCAGCAGGCCGACCGGAATGGCGATGATGCCGATGTTGGCCGCCACGTTCAGCCAGCTCGCGATGCCGGCCGGTTTCAGGAAGTTGATGCCACCGAAGACCAGAAAGAAAAGCACAACGGCGATCATGCCCAGAAAGGCCCCCGCTTCCGGTCTTCGCAGGAGATTGCCGATAGATATGGTGTTCATGAAATTTGTTCCCAGTTTGGCGCTATGGCCCATGCACCGGACAAGTGTCGGCAGGGCCGGGTGGACTGGCCCGCGGCACTGGCCACGGACCGTTCCGGCGCGGGTTCAGCGATAGCCCTGCTCGCCACCCTTCAGGGTTGCGTCGATGTTGGACGAATCCACGATCCCCGGCCCCGTCAACAGCGGCGAGGTCGCCATCGCCAGCCCGTAGTTCACATAGCCGTCCGACAGGGACACCGCGAGGAAGCCCTGCAGCCACGGCTGCTGGTCGATGGCAAAAAGCTGCTCTCCGTCGCGGATGCGCTCGAGACCGGAGACGTTCATGTCAAACGATCCCAACTGAACCGTTTCCGTCTTGCCCGCCTGCTGCATGCCGATGAACGCGCTGTCGGCATCGCCGGACGAGATGGCAAAGACGCCATCAATGGTTTCGTCCCCCAGCAGCGTCGCCTTGATCGCCTCGGCCACAGCCGTCGGGTCCCCGAACGCGCTGGACGGCAGCGGAAGCTGTTCGGCCTGGAACCCCGCCTCGGCCATGCCGTCGGCGATGCCGCGGCAGCGGTCTTCCAGGTTGCCGGCACCCGGCACGGTGTTGACACAGATCACGTGCTTGGCGCCGTGCTTGGCAAAGTAGCGGCCGCCCGCCAGACCGGCGGGATATTCCTCGTTGCCGATGTAGTTGATCGCGCCCAGTTCTTTTGCCTTGTCGCCGCCGCCAGCGTTGTACAGCATCACCGGGATGCCGGCGCCGATAGCCGCCAGGATGGCCTCGTCCTCGGAGCCCGGCACCCAGTTCGGTACGGCGATGATATCCACACCCTGACTGATGGCCGTCCGCACGAGGTTCGCCGCGTCGCCGCCAATATTGTCATAGGTCTGAAGTTGCAGGTAGTTGACCGAGCCGCCATGCGCCTCGACCACCAGCGTCGCGTCGTCAATGCCTTTCTTGATCTTGGCAAAGAAGGCGTCGTCCGCCTTGCCGCCGATGATGGCGATGTCCGCCGCCGAGGCTGTCGTGGCGCACAGTGCCGCAACCGCGACGCCTGCCAATAGTCCCTTGAGATTTTTCATGTCGTCTCCTCCCATTTTCCGTCCGTGGACGGGTTTGTGCCCATTCAGGCAATCATATTGCGGGGTGCGGATGGTCCTGACGCCCCATTCCCTATCCATCCTGGCCTTCCGGCGGGTCTCCTCAGCCCTCCGGAGCCTGTGGTTCCAGTCACGCGCCTACGGGGCCGAAGTGGTACCCTTGTCGCCGTTGAGCCTGGCTTTCTTTCTGCGGAACCGTTCCTGCATGGCCCGGTCGCCGTCCTTTGTCCCATCGTGCCAGGTGCCCATCCAGCGATCGATCGGCATTAGCCCGTCGGCATAGTTCACTTCGAAATACTTGTGATGCAGGTAGTGGGCGTAGGCGTGGGTGTCGAAAGCGCCGTCTGCCCCGGTTTCGATCTTGTCAAAACCGATATGGCCAACCACCGCGCCGGTCCCGGCGATGTTCAGGTGGTAGATTGCCAGAAGCGGATGAGACGGCAGGATCAGGTGGATCAGGCTTCCCGACCAGTAAAGCAGATGTTCGACCGGGTGCATCGACAGTGACGACCATGGCGAGGGGTTGACCGAGTTGTGGTGCACGGAGTGGATCCACCTGTAGAGCACCGGGATATGGATCAGCCGGTGAACGCAGTAGAAATGGAATTCGTGCAGGATCGGCAGCGCCAGACCGAAGCAGACCAGCCAGACCGGATGTTCGGCAAAGGTTGCCCACGGCCCCCAGCCATTGGCCCAGGCCCAGAGCAGAAGCACCTCATAGCCGGTCCAGATCGGCAGGCCGGTGCCGAAGGTGCGGATGATGTTGTCGATGTTCTGACTTTTGAACATGAACACATCCGAAGGATGTTCGGACGGGAACTTGCCATTGTATTTGAAATGGGTGCCCTGCTTGCGCTTGATGTAAAGCCGCAGCTCCAGCACACCGTAGAACAGCAGCACAATCGCCGAATTGCGCGCCAACAGGTACAGCGCCCAGCCCCAGTTCAGGGTCTCCAGCGTTTCGCGGGGCGGTGTCAGCAGAAACCAGAACACCGCGCCGATTGCAAAGAACATCACGTTCCACGGCAGAAAATAGCTGGGCAACCAGCGCAGGAACTTGAGCGGCCGCACCGGCCACACAAAGACCGGTGCATTTTCAAGCGCGGCATCTGGGCGCCAGTTGCCGCGCTTGTCGCGTGTGCCCGTGGTTGAATCGTCCAATGCGCTCCTCCCGAAGACGGGTGCTGCCCCGCCTCTCCTCTCGGTTCAGTCCGTTGCAAATTCTCCGGCCCGGTCGGTCCCTGCTGCGGCCCCGAGTCAGTCCGGCGTGTTGACGCGACAATAGCCGCTGGCGTCGTCCCCCCAACGATCGGAACTGATTGATTTACATCAGGGGCCATGAAATGGTCCTGCAACGGGGGTCAGACAACGGGACAGAAAATGGCCGGAAAGAACACGCCGCGTCCAAAGCTCAAGGATGTCGCCCGCATCGCCGGTGTCGGCACGGCGACAGTCGACCGGGTTTTGAACGAACGTGGCAACGTCAGCGAAGATGTGCGCCGCAAGGTGATCGAGACGGCCCGGTCCATCGGACTGCGCCGCCAGCTGCCGCCCTCCTACAAGCCGCTCATCCGGGTCAACCTGATCCTCGCCCGTCCGGATCTGCCGTTGCTGGTGCGGATGGCGGCAGAATTCCGCAATCTCACCAAGTCCATCGACCGGCGGATCAGCCTGCACATAACGACCCTCGCCGACGATCTTCCCGAAACGGTCAGTGATGCCCTGCGCGCCACGACCTGCAACGCCGTCATCGTCTATGCGCAGAACACCGCCGCGACCCGGGATGCCATAGATTACTTGCATGCGCGCGGCATTCCGGTGGTGTCGATCATCTCTGACCTGTCGGGGTCGAAACAGCTGGCCTATGCCGGAACCAACCATCACGCCGCCGGGCGCACCACCGGGTACTTTGTCGCCCGGATGAGCCCGAGAGCCGGGCCGGTGATCGTGCTGTGCAGTCACCTGGGGTTTCAGGCGCATGCGGAACGCATTGCCGGTTTTCGCGAATACCTCGACGAAGCCGCCCCGCACCTGACCATCGCCCGCATCGTCGAGGGGCAGGACGACCGCGTGCGGTCGCGCGCAAGGCTCGAGGCGGCGTTCCGCGAACTTCCCGATATCGTGGCGATCTACAACGTCGGCGGCGCGAATCTTGGGGTTCGTGCCGCGATCGAGGCTGATATCCTCAAACAGCGCCCGTTGTTCGTGGGCCATGAACTGACCGACCACACCACCCGGATGCTGCGCGAGGGCCTGATGACCCTGACACTAGATCAAAGCCCGCGTCAGCAGGCGCAGTTCTCGCTTGATGTCCTGATGGATCATTTCGGCTATGAAGGCATGCCTGTCAAACGCCCCTATGCCTCGAACGTGCCCATCGTGCTTTACGGGCCGGAAAACATTCCCCCGGACAGCTGACTGATTGCGGCGCTGTCGGCGGCAACACGGCCTGCCTCTGACACCGGACACGGCAGCACGGGACCGGGCGCAGCCTCAGACATGCCCCTCGGTCGGAATATGGATCGTGGTGCCGCAATGTTTGCAGTGCACGGCGTCGGGGTCGTGCAGAAACAATCCGCAGGTGCCGCATGTCACCCGCGCTTTGGACGGGCGAAACAGCACCTGGAGCAGACGCAGGAACAGCGTCACGCCAAAGATCATCACCGCCACCGACAGCATCCGCCCCCAGTCGCCTGTCAAAGTGATGTCGCCAAACCCTGTCGTGGTCAGCGTCGTGACCGTGAAATACAGCGCATCCGCGTAGTTGCCTATCTCGGGGTTGATGCCGACCTGCGTGGCATAGATCAGTCCGGTCATCACAAACAGAAAGACGCCCAGGTTGATCGCCGCCAGGATGACATCCTCGTTGTCGCGGAAATAGCGGAAATCCTGCCGCAATCGCGCCAGAAGCCGATAGGTGCGCAGCAGGTTGAGCGTTCTGAGGATACGCAGGAAGCCAAGCCCCTCTCCGGCGATCGGCAACAGGAACGAGACGATCGCCGCGATGTCGGCCCATGTGGTCAGACGCAGCAGGAACCGGCCCCGGTCCGGCTCGAGCCAGGTGCGGATCAGAAAATCCGTGAGGATCAGCAACCCGAGCACGGCGTCGATGATCTCGACGATCGGGGCGCGGGGCACAAACGACGTGGCGATGACAAAGCAGACAGTGCCGATGTCAAAGATCAGCAGCCCATAGCGAAAGGCATGCGCCGACGGCGTGTCATCCAGGTAGAGCGATCTCAGTTTTTCGAGCAACGGCGTGTCCCTCTGTGAATCCGGTGCAGCGCAGGTGTCGGCGTTTCGCTAGCCGTCTTCCCAGTCGGATCCAATCGGGTCACGGTCCTTGCGCCGCTCTTTGTGGATCATCTCCTGCGCTTCGGCCTGTTCCTCGGGATCGCTGTGGTCCGGCGTGTCATGGGCCGCTGCATGCGGAGTCAGCGCCAGGGTGAACAGCATGGGAAAGTGATCCGATCCGATGAAGGGCCCCCGGCGTATGTCGACAAGGCGAAACTCGGGATCGTGGAACAGGTGGTCCAGTGGCCAGCGAAAGGCCCAGTAGCGTGCATCGAAGGTGTTGTAGAAACCGCGTCCCACCCGGGGATCGAGCAGCCCGGAAAGCCGCTGGAACCGACGGGTGGTCGCCGACCAGGCCACATCGTTGATATCGCCGACAACAAGCGACGGCAGCGTGTCGTTCTTTGCCTCCATCCCGACCACGGCGATTTCGGCGTCGCGGCCTTCGCTGTCGTGGTTGGGGACCGGCGGCTCGGGATGGATTGCGTAGAGCCGAAACGCCAGACCGGAGCGGGTTTCGGCAATTGCCCGGACCGACGGCACACCATCGACCACCATGTTGCGCACCTCGATATCGCGCATCGGCAGGCGGGAATAGACGATCATGCCATAGCCGTTGTCCTGCGGGCGTTCGATGCGGTGCAAAAAATCCCCGGCAACGTCACGCAGGCTTTCGGCCCAGGGAGCGTCGGTTTCGAGACCGATGAATATGTCGGGCTGTTCCGTCCGGATCAGCTCCACCAGCTTGCCGTAGTCGCGGTTCGACATCTTGACATTGGCAGCGAGGACCGACACCTGCGCCTGTTTGTCTGCGGCCAGTTCCGCATCCGCCTGAACCGACTGGCTGTGCCACACCGGAGTAAAGCGTGCGACGTTGGCAATCTGCACCGCCAGGCTGATGCCGATCAGGACCAGCGCCGCAACACGGCCCGGACCCGAGAGCACCAAAAGGCCGACCGGGATCAGGGCCAGCAGGACCGCAATGATCTGCAAGCGCGGAAATTCCATCGACCGGATCGCGCCGTGGGCAATCCGCGAAAACGGCAGAACCGTTGCAGCCAGGCCCATCGCGACAAGCAGCCACACAATGACGGTTGCAAAAAACACGTCGGTCATCCCTCTGTCTGGAGTCTTTCATGACACTTAAGCCGGAAGCGTTGCGGGTAAAGTGCAAAGACGCGGACCGGATCACGGTTGCGCACCAGCATCACAACAGCATCGCGCCAGAGTTGAGCGGATCCTGTTGATGTCCCTTTGAAGGTTAGCAAATTTTTGGTATCATCGCGGCATTGTTCAAAATCCCTTCCTGCGTCTGCATCTGAACCCGGCGGAATCATTGTGCTGCTCGACCATGAAAAAGCCAGTGTCCTGAGAGAGTTGCTTGATGTTGTCAGCAGCGATCCCAGCCCGGCGCATGCGTTGCGCCTGCTTACGCCCGAGGCGTTGCGGCAGAATCTTTCAGCCTCACCAACTGTGGTGGCGGTCTTTGCCGAAGAGGTTCTGAGCGTCTGTATCCGCGCCGGGCCGGGGCCGGTTCTGGATATTCTGAACTACCTGATCGACGACAAGGGACGTCTGGGGCTGGAGATGGTGCGGCTCAGGTTGCGGGCGCCGCAGCCGGTCATTGCCCATCCGATCGAGGCGGAAATCATCGCCGGGGCCTATCCCTTTGCTGACCGCCAGCGGCTGCGCCAGACGCTGCGCAAGATGATCGACCCGGGCCATGACCGCCCCATCCTGCAGATCACCGGCGACAGACGTTCCGGCAAGAGCTGGACATATCAGCTGCTGCGACACTGGGCGCGGGAGGAAACCGGGCATGTAATCTGCCACTACGAGGTGACCGAAGACTCCGGTCCCGACGCCGGCCCGTCCGAAGTGGCCTGCGATCTGGTGGCGCAACTGGGTGGCATGATCGGCAACCTGTCGCAGACCACGAACGAAGACGCCTATGCCAATGACCTTGCACAGAGGGTGATCCGGGCGGCCAACACCGTGCCCGATGTGCCGGATGCGCGGGTCTGGTTTGTTTTTGACGGCTTCAGCCAGAAGGCTCTGCGCGCGGATACGGCCAAGTTCTTTCTCGCCCTGTCGCTGCATTGTACCAAGGGGATCAATGCCCGGCGGCATCGCGTGGTGTTCTGCGAACTGGCCTATGCCCTGGCGGCCAAGATCCGCATGAACGTGGCGACCTACGAAACCGAGCCGCTGACCCGCGACCACATCCGCAACGTCGTCAGTGCTGCGGTGGCCTTGCGGTCCAACCTGACGGCGACCGACATTCCCGCGATCACCGATGCGATCACCGATGCCGTCCTGCAAGGCAACGCCGAACCTTACGTCGACCTGTCCGAAATCGGCGCGCGGCTTGAATTGCATATCTGTGAAGGACAGGTGTGATGGCCCAGTTGTCCCAGGCCGGTCAAGCCTACCTCGACAAGGTTCTGCAACGCATGGATGCGCCAAAGGCCGCCGCAGAGCCCGAGGGCGCGGTCAGTGATGCCGCCCGCGCCAAGGCATTTCGCGCCGCGGCCGTGCAGCATGTCTTTTGCATCCCAGAGCTGGCTGCCGAGGCGACCGCAGAGGGTCGCGCCGTTGCCGCTGCGCTGCACGGCAACAGCTTTGCCGCGCCCGGCCACAAACGCGCGGGGCGGCGCACCCTGAACCGGGCCGAGCGGTTGCGGCAACTGGAAATCCTTGCCACACCCGAGGCGGCGCGGGCGGTGCTGGCCGGTCTGCCGCAACGGGTCATGACCCAGACCCAGACCCTGTTCGAATCCTTGCTGCAGGGCGCGACGCCATCACCCGAAAGGCTGACGCAAACCCAGCTGATCCGGCTGGGCGAAGTGCAGCGTTGGGCGCAGGCTCTGGGCATCATGCCGGTGCCGTCGGACAGGATGGAGCTTGCTCTGGGACTGGCGGCGGTGGTCAGCAGCTTCCAGCATCTGATCAGCGAACACTTTGTCGGCCGCGAAGCCGATGTCTCGGCGATGCTGGAGTTCCTGGGACTCGAGGATCAGAGCCTGCTTGCGCGCGCCACATCCTTCTTCCGGGGTGAAAAACCCCGGATCATGTTCATCGAAGGCGTGGGCGGGATCGGCAAGACGGCGCTGATCGGCCATGTGCTGAACACCTACCGCGCGGACAGCCGCGGCCCGCGTTTTGCCTTTGCCTACATGCCCTGCGACGATCCGACCTTTGATATCCTGCGCTCCGAGATCATGTTGGCCGAAGCCGCCGAGCAGGTGCTGCATCACGTGCGCCTTTCGGCAACCTACCTCGGTCAAGTCCCGCTGGACCGGTTCGAGGCGCGCTATCGCGACTTTCAGGACCAGCTGCAACGGTCCGAGTCCCTGACGCGGACGTTTTCGACCAGAAGTTCCAAGTTTGACTCGCAGGGTCACCGGCTGGAGAACACCCGGGATGTGCGCGAAGTGTTGTGGGCGGAATTCGCGCTTCTGGCCGATTCCGCAAGCGAGGCCCTGCGCCGGTCCGGCACCGATCAGCCCGCCGTGGTGTTGATCATCGACACCTTCGAGGATGTGCAGGGCCGGATCGACACCACGTCGCGGCACTTCTGGACTTGTCTGTCGATGCTGATGCAGTTCAGCAGCAACATTCGCATCGTCGTGGCCGGGCGCAGTCCGCTTGCCCGCCCGGACCTGGGGGTGCCCAGCCATTTCATCAGCATGCAGGAGCTGCACGAGACCGCCGCGCTTGACCTGCTGGCGCGCGAGACCGGCGGCCGGCGCGAGGATCTGCATGGCGTTGTCCGCAAGATCGGTGGCAACCCGCTGAACCTGCGCCTGGCGGCCCGGGTTCTGGGTGAGAACGGCGCCGGGGCGCTTGGCGATATCCGCACCCGCAGCCGCCTGTTTCAGCGGCTGGGGCCGGAAATCATCCGCGGACGGCTGTATCAGCGGGTTCTGGACCATATTCAGGACGACGACCCAAGGGTGCGCAAACTGGCGCATCCCGGCATGATCCTGCGACGCATAACACCCGATATCATCCAGACCGTTCTGGCGCGGATCTGCGACATCGCCATCGCGGACGATGCCGACGCGCAGCAGCTGTTTGACGCCCTGCAACGCGAACACACGCTGGTGCGGCTGGAGGATGACGGGTCGCTGCGGTATCGCCAGGACCTGCGGCAGTCGGTGCTGGATCTGCTGCGCGCCGATCAGCCCGAAATCACCCTGCGCGCGCATCAACACGCCGCACGCTATTACAGCGCCCCGCAAACGCCGATCGAGCTGGCGGAATACATCTACCACACCCTGATGCTGGGCGAGGAGCCGGATGCGGCGATCTATCTCTCCCAAAAACTGGGCACTCTCGATCCGGCGGTACACCCCTACCTTGTCAATGCCATGGACGAGCTGCCCCCGCGCGGGCGGTTGTTCCTGGCCAGCCACCTCGGGCTGGTTGTCCCGGATGACTTGCGCGCCGCAGCGGATACAGAGGAATGGGAACAGATCGTCGGTCCGCGACTGCTTCGGGTGCTGGCCAGCGCCGAAACCGCCGCCGCGCTTGAAATGCTGGGCGAACGCGAGGGGCGCACCGAAGACAGCCCGCTGATCGCCATCGAGGCGCGCTGCTATCTGTCGCTCGAGGACTATCAGACCGCCCAGGAGTTTCTGCGCGCGAAACTCGACAGCTTCCCGGTGATCGGCAATCCCGGACGGCGGGCCGAGCTGACCTGGTTGCTGGCGCAGGCACAGTTGCGGTCGGGCAACCGCGAGGGCGGGATCCAGACCCTGCTGACGCTGGAAGAGGCGGCGCGCACCCTGCTGAACCCGGTGGCGTGGATCCAGACGCTGGCACTGCTGGTCGATCTGGTCAAACCAGGCGACAGCCGCCGGGACGGGTTGCAGGATACGCTTGCTTCCGCCCTGCTGAGCTGTTCCGACGACCTGCTCGACAAGGAGGCCGATGTGATCCGCCACGCCTTTTCCCGCATCCACCCGGATCAGAGCCCAAAGCTGCCGCGCGTGGCGACAACGGCGATTTCGACACTGTTCGACATCGTGGCACAGCACAGCCGGTTTGCCATGACCCGGCCCATTTTCGACGGGTTGCGGGCGACCTTCGCGCCCTATGCCTCGGCGATGGAGCCCGCCAGCGAGGACGACAGGCAGGAACGGTCCGACGCCGCGATTCTCGCCGCCAGCGTCCTGAAGGTTCTTGACCAGCCGCAGCAGACCACGAGCGGTTTTCTCAGCCTGCTGTCCCTGATCCGGGCCGCCATCGTCCGCTCGGAGTCCCGTGCCGATTTGGTGATGCGGGTTGCCTGCCGGGGCACCTGGTGGCTGACGCAGGCGGTTGAGGGGTCATTGATGGCCGCCACACTGGGCGGGCTGGAACCCTATCGCGCCCCGTGGGAGCTTTCTGCGGATCAGGAAGTGCTGGCCTGAAGCTGCAACAGGAGACGGACAATGTCGGACTGGGACGGATTTCTGGAACGTGACACCCGTCGAAAGGTGCGCAACATTCTGGTGCAGAACGGTTTTGACGCCGACGCGTCGTTCCGGATGCTGCTGGCGGATGTGCCGCCCAACTACCGTGCCTCCTTGGGAATCCAGGGGTTGAACGGCCAGATGCGTCTGGATGAAACGCTGCGCGACATGAACAAGGTGGTGAGCCTGCGCAATGGCCAGAGGCCGCTGACGCTGTTTCTGGAGAATGCGCTGGACAACATCCAGGACAGCGCCGACATCGCGGTGATCGAGACCGCGCTGCGACGGGTGAAGGACGGCGGTGCCGCTGAAACGGCCGGGTTGGCAGGTGCCGCACCTGCCGCAGCCGGGGCGGATGCGGCCAAGTTGCGCGCCGCACTGCCCGACATGGCTGCGGTCGAAACCGGGATCACCCAGGAGGCGTTGATTGGCGGTTTCAACGAAACGCTGCCGGTGTCTTTCCTGCGCGCGGGCCTTCAGGCGTCGCAATCGGTGTTCAAGCTGGTGATCCACAGCCATCTGGACGGCGCACCGCTGTTCGGGGCCGACGATTCCGCCGATCTGTCGTTTGGCACCGCCTGGATGATCGGCCCCGGACTGGCGATCACCAACAACCACGTCTTCAATGCCCGGCGCGATCACGAACCGCCCGCCAGTGACGTCGACTATACACTGCAAGTGCAGACCGCGCGGCTGATCGCGGACTTTCACGAGGCGGACGCGGAACCCGCGGGACAGGTGCTGCCCGGCGGGGCGCTTGTCGCGCGCGATGCCGGGCTGGATTTCGCGATCTTCAAGGTGCCCGCGGAAGTCGCGGGTCGCGCGCCGCTGGCGTTGCGCCGCAACGCCTTGCGCAAGGGGCCGCAGAATGCGCTCGGGCTGCGGGTCAATGTGTTGCAGCATCCCGGGGGCGGCATCATGAAGCTGGGCTTTCGCAACAATTATGTCGTGGTCGGCGACAACGACATCCTCGCCTATCTCACCGACACCGCCAAGGGCAGTTCCGGGGCGCCGGTGATGGATGACAACTGGAAAGCGGCAGCGCTGCATGCCGGCTCGGACAGCATCGGCGACATGCAGATCGAGATTCTCGGCACCCGCATCCGGCGCCGCAATTTCGGCGTGCCGATCATCCGCATCCGCACGCACCTGGAAACCCATGCCCCAGCCGTGTTCGCACAGCTTTTCCCGTGACCGCAGAACAGATGGCCCTAGCGCAATGTGGCAAAACGCAGATCGCGCCAGTTCAGTCCTGATGTTTCGGTGGCGGGCACTTCGGCCAAAACCATGCCGGGAACGGTCAGCAGCGGCACAGCATCCGTCGGCGGGTCGCGCAACAGCCGCAGGCGTGTCAGATGCACCGCCCGTGACAGCACCTGCGCCCCGTCGGCGCGCAGGCCGTCGGCCTGGTCGCTGTTCTCGGTATACAGCACCACCGCGCCGGCCAGATTGGCCCAACTGGTCTGGTCGGCCTCGAACACGGCGCGGTGCAGGGTGTCGATGCTGGTCGACGGCGGCATGCGCAGCAACTCTCCGGTGATGTGATCCGGTGCCATCCGGCGCGGCACCGGCACCCCCAGTTCTTCGCGCAGCTTGCGATCCGCGTCGCTGACATCCTCCAGCCCGGTCCGCGCATCGCCCATCACCCAGTTGCGCAAGTCTCCCGCCACCAGTCGCAGCGACAGCAACAGCGGGCGACTGCCGGGCGGGCAGGCCTGTGCACCTGCCGGGGCGGGCACCCCGATCAGATCGCGGTCTGCCACGGCGCGCAGGGCCTGCGCGGCATCGCTGCCATCCTCTTCGAGCACCAGTGTCAACTCCGCCCCGGCCGGGTTGGCGTGCAGCTCTTGCGCAAGCCGCAAGACCGTGCCTGCGACCGAGACCGCCTCGGGGTTCAGGTGCCCGCCCTCGCCTGCCGCCAGAAATCCGGCCTCGAGGATCAGGCAGAGGGCCACCCCTGTCATGCCCGGTTCACCAAGATACCGCCGAGGCAAAGGCGGCTTCCGCCTCGCCCCGGTTGTCGGCTGTCAGCAGACCGGAGCGGAACATGCCGATCTGCGCCCAGATCCGCTCGATCTGGCCTTCGGTGAATTCGTTCATCCAATCGTCATCGACATAGTTCATGTAGTTGTGGATCGGGCACAGCACGCCAGCCGGTGCGGTCGGGCACAGGTTGTGCGGCTGGTCGGAGTCGCTGGGTTTGCCGTAGTTCGGCCCGGAATGCGCCGGGGTGTCGGCGACATCGTCACCGGGGGGCACACAGCCACCCTGAAAGGTGTGGTACAACCCCAGCCAATGCCCCACCTCGTGCACCGCCGTGGCGCCCAGATTGTACGGCGCCGCAGTGCCACCCGGCAGGGTGCCGTCCAGCATCACGACACCGTCCATCGCCGGATCGCCTTCCATCATATATGGAAAGGTCGCCCAGCCCAGCAGCCCGCCACCCGGCGCGGCAGTGTAGAAGTTCAGGCATTTCTGCGGATCATCGACCTGGTGCAGCGTCTTGCAGTTGCGTTCGCGCAGGGATCCGTGGCCCATACGATAGAAGTCGGGGTTATCCACCTCGACCACCATGTCTTCGTCATAGGCAAAGGAAATGCCGGTGGGCGCATAGGCGGCGTTCAGCACCGCAATCTGGTCCTCGCGCTGGGTCTGGCTGATGCGGCCCTGCGCGCCGTCGGTGACGTGGATGAAATGCGTCTTGATGCACAGGGCGCGCAGGCTCGATTCCATGCGGCTCGCGGCCCGAAAGCTGTCTTCCAGCGCGCTCATCCGGGCCAGATCTCCGGTGCTCAGCTCGTGTGTCGCGCAGCGGCGGCCATAAAGTGCTTCGGTCATTGTGATCTCCTTTGAATGGTCTTGCTAAAATTCAGGCCAATGGCCCGGCGAAGTCGCAGGACTAGCGCGCGTCCCGCAGAAGCAGACTGGCGGCGGCAAAACCGATCCGCCCGCCGGTTGCACCGATGGGCACAACCCGCAGACACAGCCTTCCCGCGGCGAGAGCGGCCACAACCGCAGGGGCATCGAGCGTGACAACATAGGTGCCCACCGCCGCGCGGCCCGTGGCGTCCGGGACCGGCGTGGGAAAGAACGCCGCGCTGCCAATCGGTTCGGACTCGGGCCCGGCCGTGTCGGACAAGCCGCGCGATGCACTCAGGAACACCCGCAACCCCGTAATTCCGTCACCCTGAACGACAACATCGCGCAGGGTCAGGCTCAGCCGATCCAGGCTGGCCAAGCTGTCCGGCGCAGGTTCCGGTTTCGGCACCAGAAGCCTGACCACCGGCAAGGGCTCGGGTGCGGCCCCAAGAGTGATCTCGACCTCCGAGGCATGTCCCGTTCCCGACCAGAACAGCACCGCGATCGAGCACAGGAGCGCCCTAGCCCAGGCTCTGCAGAACGATCTCGACTGTTCCATCAATCTCCAGTTCCGCCCCGCTGCCATCCGGAGCCAGTGCGATGATCTGCGGCCGCAGGGTTTCGTCGACAGGGCGGCCGGCTCGGGCCAGCGCGTCCAGAGTAGCGGCAAGATCGAACTGATAGTCGCTGCCGTGCCGGGCCGCATGATCGCTTGCCAGAAAGAACGCGCCCGAACCTACATAATGGGGATCGTTGGGCGGCGTTTCCACCGACAGGTAGTCACAATTCAGAAACACGCGGAACGTGGTCTGCCTGTCTTCGGGCGGCAGCAGCCCCCGGATCACCAGACGCGCGGTCTGCAACCGGGCGGGCAAGGCGACACGCTGCGCCGGGTTGCGCGCCAGATCCCGCAGCCGACCCAGCTGCGCCACCGCTCCCAGCCGGTCGGCATCCGCTGTAACGCGTGCGCCCAGGAACTCTCCGGCTGCGGCGCGTTGTGTCAGGGCGGTGCTGACGGTCTCGGCCAGTTCCGCGCGCGGGGCAAAGCTGCGCGCGGCCACCAGCACATTCGACTGCGGCGTCGGTTCCAGCCGGTCATAGTCGTAGTTCAGCGACGCGGTTGTGTAGATGTCCTGCACGGTAAAGGCGCGCGGCGCGCCGGTGCGGTCGACAAACTGGCTGGGGTTCACCGTCCCGCCCCGGTCCGGCTGATCCGGGGCAAAGGTAAAGGCGGCCAGATCCGGATCGGCGCTGTTGGCATTGCCGGCCGCATTCCAGCTGGCCCAGATCCGGTCGATGTTGCAATGATGCAGCCAGAAGATCGGGTCGAGCGGCGAAAGAAAGCTCTGCATGTCGCCGCCGATGGTGCCGTGCACGCTGTTGTGCGGCGAACCCTCGAGTTGCGTGGTGCCGCCGCCGGTGCCGCCGAAGGGTGCCGAGGCCTTGAGGCTGCCGAAATCCTCGAAGTCGGTTTTCTCCATGATCACTTCGATCACGTCCAGCCCGACGAATTCCGCAGTCATGTTGGTGCTGGCCGTTGCGGTGCGCGGATGGTTCAGCGCATTGCCGCTGCCCCAGAACGGCGCCGGGATCTGCGGATTGCGGCTCCAGTCCCAGTAGGGCAGCACAAAGCTGTCGTCGCCGGAAAGGCCGCGGATCACCTCTTCGAATTGCGCAAGGTACGCCCGGTGCCAGGGCAGAAAGAACCAGTTGCCGTGCGGGCAGTACCCGAGGTGGATGCGGGCCTGATGCGCCCAGGACCGGGGGTCGGTGTCGGGCAGCGCCTGCATCGCGGCAACGGTTTCACGATAGGTGGTGATCACCGGATCGTCGGGTGCCAGCGTGTTCACGTCCTGTCGGATCAGCGCGCCGGATCCATAGGCCGGCTGAGCCAATACCGCCCCTGCCCTGCTGAGCATACCTGCGGCGGCCAGTCCGGCGGACAGACCCATCAATGAGCGTCTCGTGGTCAACATGATTTTTCTCCAATAGCTGTCCGAAATGTCCGCGTCGCCTCACCCGAAAGGTGGCGGAGCTTTTGGTGCCGCGCGCACCGACTGCGGGCCGCCCTGCGGGTGCGCCTGTGTCGTTCAGTGCTGACAATCCGAAACCGGACATGAGCGGCCCCCCGGACCGTCTGAGCCTGCCATCAACGCAGATCCGTGCCAAAATGGGCGCGGGCCAATGGCGGCTTTGAATCACTCGATTACTACCTTAAGTAGAGCACAAAATCGCCATTTCGCATAGAGCAAAATTTTGCCCGGCAGTATCGGAGCGCATTTTGAACAGGGCCTATCGCGACCGGAGGCGCGGGCAAAACATGGCCTTTCTTGCGATCCGACGCTGATCTGCCGCGCTGTGCCTGATCTCCCCGGGATTCAGTTCGCGCGGATCAGGTGGCGGCAACACAGGAGCGCCGAGGCCGGAGTTTGATCGCTTGGGATTTTGTCGCATTCCGCGGGTTTCTCGCCGCATGCCCGCTATGGTTTGCCCGATCACAGGCGTAACACTGCCCGCAACGCCCCTGACCAGACAGAGTTATGCCATGTCCAAATACTGCCTCACGGTTACCTGCCCCTCAACGCGCGGGATCGTGGCCACGATTTCAAGCTATCTTGCAGCGAATGGCTGCAACATCACCGACAGTTCGCAATTCGACGATCTTGCAACCGACCGCTTTTTCATGCGGATGAGTTTTGTGCCCGAGACGGGCGCAACGCTGCAGGAGTTGCACGACGGTCTCTCCGAGGCGGCCGCGAAATTTGACATGACCTACGGGTTTCATGACGAACGCCGCAAGGAAAAGGTCGTGGTCATGGTGTCGCGCTTCGGCCACTGCCTGAACGATCTGCTGTACCGCTCGCGGATCGGCGCCCTGCCGATCGAGATTGTCGGCGTGATTTCAAACCACATGGATTATCAGAAGGTGGTGGTGAATCAGGACATCCCCTTCCACTGCATCAAGGTGACAAAGGAAAACAAACCCCACGCCGAAGCGCAGATCCTGCAGGTGGTCGAAGAGACCGGGGCGGAACTGATCGTGCTGGCGCGGTACATGCAGATCCTGTCGGATGCGATGTGCCGCAAGATGTCCGGACGCATCATCAACATCCACCATTCGTTCCTGCCCTCCTTCAAGGGGGCCAACCCCTACAAGCAAGCGCATGAAAAGGGCGTCAAGCTGATTGGCGCGACCTCGCATTATGTGACCACCGATCTGGATGAAGGTCCGATCATCGAACAGGACACGGTGCGTGTCACCCACGCCCAGAGCCCCGAGGACTATGTCTCGCTTGGCCGCGATGTCGAAGCGCAGGTCCTGTCCCGTGCGGTGCACGCCCATGTGCACAAACGGGTGTTTCTGAACGGCGACAAGACGGTGGTCTTTCCGGCAGCGGCGGGATCCTTTGCGTCCGAACGGATGGGCTGACACCTCTCAGGCGCGCCCCGCTCATCCGACCGCTGAACCTGCCGACAATGTCGCGGATGCGGGAAGAGACGCCACCCTCCGTGTGACAACGGCGGGGTGGCGATGTGCGGGGCGAACTGGATCGGCCGTTGACCGCTCAACCATGTCGGCGGTGAAGACGACATCCCCGCCAAACACCCCTGGAAGATCCGGCAGGTCGTGGTGGACGCTCTGCCCGGGCCCGAGGCCGGGTACGCGGCGCTCTGCCCGGATTTCAATCACTGCACCATCGCAAGGGAACGGCGGCCACGGGTCGGCCTGAACCGGAGTCCGTTTCGCTTCGTTGCGGCGGGCGTTGACGCAACCGGCGCCGGGACGGCTCACGTCTTCAAATAACGCGTCTTGATATATACTAATATTTTAGTTACGCATTGGCTCAACGGTCTGGTCGTGCCGCAGTCAGGGCCAGAACAGCATTTGGCATCAGCAAGGGGCAGGCATGGACTTACCGCACAGGGAGATGCGCGAACTCGGCCGGGCCGCCGCTTCGGCGCCTCGGCCATCGGCATCGTCGGGTATCTACGATGAACTGCGTCAGCGCATCCTGTCGCTGGAGCTGCCGCCGGGTACGAGCTTGCTGCGCACCGAGCTCGCCAGACAGTTCGATGTCAGCGTGACCCCCCTGCGCGACGCGCTGCAAAGGCTCGAGGCGGACGGGCTGGTCAAGATCTACCCGCAATCGCGCACCGTGGTGACCCGGATCGACACCGATCTGGTCCACGAGGGCAACTTCCTGCGTCGGGCACTGGAGACCGAGGTGATAGGCCGTCTCGCCGCCGACGGCGCAGCGGACACGATCGACCGGGCCCGGTCGGTCGTCGGGCTACAGAAGCAGATCGGCGACGACGCCACCCAGCTGCGTCTGTTTCAGGAACTCGACGATCATTTCCACCGGACGCTGTTTGATGGCATCGGCAGGATTGCCATGCATGATCTGATCCGGTCCCGCTCTGGCCACCTCGACCGGGTCCGGCGGCTGCAACGCCATTCACCCGAAAAGATCCGCGCGATCATCGAGGGGCACCTGCAGATCCTGGAGGCCATCGAGGCCCGGGACGTGCGCGCGGCCGTCGCGACGATCCGCGCGCATCTGCACCGGGAGCCGGATTGGGTCGATGAATTCCGCGACCAGCACAGGGATTATTTCGCCTGAGCCGCCCCTGACGCACGCCCCCAGACCGAAATCCAACCAAAACGCAGGGCGCAGACCCTGCGAAGGAGAGATCATGTCCGAAACCACCCAAGGCCTTCACGTCGTCGCGCAGACGCCTTTCCATCCCGACGGCGCCATCGATCATGACAGCATCGCCAGCCTTTCCGAGTTCTACTATCACCACGGTGCACGCGGGCTTACCGTGCTCGGTTTCAGCGGCGAGTCACAGACGCTGACGCCAGACGAATCCGTCGCGGTTGCCGCCTCCTACGTCGCAGCCAGCAAGGGGCGCGCGATCTTTGCCGGTGTGTCCTCGCCCAATCTTGCGATCCTGTCCGAGGTCGCGGCCCAGGTCATGGCCGAGCGCGCGCGGGGCGTGATGATCGCGCCCGCCGCATCCGCCCGCACCGATGAAGCCCTGTTCGCGTATTTCGACGCGGTCTTCTCACGGATTGGCGACGTGCCCACGGTGCTGCAGGATTTCCCGGCAGCCACCGGGGTGCAGATGTCCGTTCCGGCCATGGCACGGCTCGTCGCGTTGTTTCCCCAGATCACCGTGATCAAGGAAGAGGACATGCCAAGCGCGCGCAAGGTCGCCGCGCTGCGCCAAGCGCTGCCCGCTCATGTGCGTGTGCTCACCGGCAACAACGGGCTCTATCTGCCACAAGAGCTTGCGCGCGGGGCGGATGGGCCAATGGCGGGCTTTTCCTATCCGGAGATGCTGTCATCTGTGGACCGGCTCCTGCGCGAAGAGGGTGACACGGCGGCCGCGCACGCGGTGTTCAACCGCTACCTGCCGCTTCTGAAGCACGAGGCGCAGGGCGCCCTCGGGATTGCGCTTCGCAAGGAAACCATGCGCCGCCGCGGCGCGCTGGCCTCGGCCACGATGCGCGCGGCGGGCGGCAGGCTCGACGATGCGGACATTGCCGAACTCGATTCAATCCTGTCGCACATGGATCTGCCGGAATAAGTCCACGGTCCCCGAAGAACGGCCCCGGACGGGTGTGCCCGCTGCACAAGGCACCCGGTTTTGGCACGGGCGCCTTGAGGTCTGCCCATCGGGGCCGTTCTTCCTCTCCCAGCGCCGATCAGTGCGTAGGCCGGCCCTCTGGAATACCGGGACAGTCCGGCTGATGCCGTCCCCGCCCGCTGGCCGTTTCGGCAGCCCAGTTGGCCGCATCCTCCGGCGCCCCGTGCAGAGCCTCACCTGAGTGCATCGGCGACCGCCGTGCCGCAGGTCACCGTATCCGCCGTCCCGCCAAGGTCTCGCGTGCGCAGCGACGGCTCAGCCAGAACCCGTTCGATTGCCGCGACAATGTCGGCCGAAGCTTCGGCATGGCCCAGATGGTCCAGCATCATCGCGCCCGCCCAGATCTGGCCGATCGGATTGGCGCACCCTTGCCCCGCGATATCCGGGGCCGAGCCATGCACCGGCTCGAAGAGCGAGGGGAACGCGCGTTCCGGATTGATATTCGCCGACGGCGCAATGCCGATGGTGCCGGTGCAGGCGGGGCCAAGGTCCGACAGGATGTCGCCAAAGAGGTTCGACGCCACAACCACGTCGAACCGGTCCGGATTCAGGACGAAATGCGCTGTCAGGATGTCGATGTGATACTTGTCGACACTGACGCCGGGATAGTCCCTTGCCATCTCTGCCACCCGTTCATCCCAATAGGGCATGGTGATCGAAATGCCGTTGGATTTGGTGGCCGAGGTCAGCCTGGCCCGCGGCCGTTTCGCGGCCAGCTCGAAGGCATATTTCAGCACCCGGTCCACGCCGATCCGGCTCATCACCGTTTCCTGCATCACGATTTCACGCGGGGTGCCCTCGAACATCTTGCCGCCGATCGAGGAATACTCGCCTTCGGTGTTTTCGCGGACGATCCACATGTCGATGTCGCCCGGTTGACGCGCCGCGAGTGGGCTGGGCACGCCCGGCATCAACCGCGCGGGACGCAGGCTGATATACTGGTCGAACTGCCGGCGAAACTGGATCAGCGACCCCCAGAGCGAGATGTGATCCGGGACGGTGTCCGGCCAGCCGACCGCCCCGAAGAACAACGCGTCATGGTGACCGATCCGGGACTTCCAGTCGTCGGGCATCATCTGCCCGTGGGTCTGGTAATAGTCACAGGACGCAAAGTCGAACGCATCGAACCGCACGTCGATGTTGTGGCGCCTTACGGCGGCCTCGATCACCCGGATGCCTTCGGGCACCACTTCCTTGCCGATCCCGTCCCCGGGAATGACGGCGATGTTCACGTGATTACTTGGCATTTTTTGTCTCTCACTTATTGCGGCCGCGAATGGCGCCGATCACCGCATCCGTGACCATGCGCGTCGTCGCCTTGCCGCCAAGGTCGGGTGTGTGCAGTTCGGCATTGGCGGTGACCGCTTCGACCGCACGCATCAGCCGGTCGGCCGCCTGCTTTTCACCCAGGTGCTCGAGCATCATCACGGCGGTCCAGAACGTTGCGACCGGGTTTGCGACGCCCTTGCCTGTAATGTCGAAGGCCGAGCCGTGGATCGGTTCGAACATCGAAGGGGTGTCGCGCTCGGGGTTCAGGTTCGCCGTCGGGGCGACACCGATAGACCCCGAAAGGGCGGCGGCCAGGTCGGACAGGATATCGGCGTGCAGGTTGGTGGCCACAATGGTGTCGAGAGAGCCCGGGTTCATCACCATCCGGACGGTCATCGCATCGACAAGCATCTTGTCCCACTGGACGTCCGGAAACTCCTGCGCGATTTCGGCGGCGATCTGGTCCCAGAGCACCATGCCGTGCCGCTGGGCATTGGATTTGGTGACGACGGTGAGGAATTTGCGCGGCCGCGACTGCGCAAGCCGGAACGCAAAGCGCATGATGCGTTCGATCCCGGCACGGGTGAAGATCGAGACATCCGTCGCAACTTCCAACGGCAGGCCGGGATGCGAACGTCCCCCCTGCCCGGCATATTCGCCTTCGGAGTTCTCGCGGACGATCACCCAATCGAGCTCGCCGTCGTTCACATGGCGCAGCGGCGACTGAATCCCCGGTAGAACGCGGGTCGGACGGACATTGGCATATTGATCCAGTGGCTGACAAATCGCGAGCCGCAACCCCCAGAGCGTGAGGTGGTCCGGCACGTCCGGCGCACCGACCGCGCCGAACAGGATCGCGTCGAAGGCCCGCAGTTGATCCGCCCCTTCGGCGGGCATGAAGGCGCCGGTGCGTTTGTAACGATCGGTCGACCAGTCGAAAGCCTGGACATCAAAGTCAAAGCCCCCGTCCCTGTCGGCCAGGACTTGCAGGACCTCGAGGCAGGCATCGACGACTTCAACACCGATCCCGTCACCGCCGATGGCGGCGATCCTGTGGATGCGTTTACTCATTTTTCTCTCCGATTTCAGAATAGTAGCCCGGCGGGCATCCGAAGCAGCAGGACGTTGGCCATCAGCCACCAGAGGCCTGCACAAATGGCGGCAGCGGTGGCAATCCACAGCGCCCAGGTCTGCGGCGGCGGGCGGTCGTGATCGGCAATCACCATCACCGCGAGGAAGGCCGCGAAGCTGGTCACCAGAAAGCCGATCTCGGGCAGAAGGAAGACCCATGCCAGCATGACCGCGCCAAGCAGGAGCCGCCGCCAACCCCCGGTGTCCAGCGCGAACTTTGCGCGGCCCGCGGTTCCAACCGGGCGCCGCAGGTTCTGTGCGATCAGCATCAACGAGAACACGGCAAGCGCCATGGCTATCGTGCGCGGAAACACGGAGCCGAGCATCGTCAATCCCGAAGCGCCGCTCCAGATCGCCAGACCAAGCACCGCAAAGCTCGCCGCGAATGTCATGCCCGCTAAATCGCGCGTCTTGCCCTCGGGCGCGATGGATGCGCCGGCGTCGTCCGCAGGTGCGGACGAGGTTTCGAGCTGCTTGCGTCGCCGGGCTTTCCAGTCGACCCAGATCGGGAAGGTCAAGGTGACGAGCGCGGCAATGATGATCCCGATGCTGATCGGTCGGCCGAAGAACATCTCGGGAATGCGACCCGACGCATTGCCGATGAGCCAGGTCTGCACAAACCCCTGCTCGGCGATGGATCCGAGAACGAGACCAAGAACGATGGGCGACGGCTGAAACCCATAGCGGTTCAGAATCCAGGCGATGATGCCAAGGCCGACCATGAGCTGCGCGTCGTCCATGTTCGAATGGATCGCAAAGGAGCCGATGATCGTGAGCAGGGCCACGGTTGGCGCGAGCACCGTCTTGGGAACCTTGACGATCGAGGCATAGGCGTAGCGCCCGATCAGCAGCCCGACCGGCAGCATCAGCAGGGTCGCAATCAGCAGACCCCAGATAAAGGTATAGACGACCGGCGCATCGGTGGTGAAAAGCGTCGGGCCGATCTTGATTCCCTGCACGAGCAGGGCACCAAGGATGATCGCGTCAGGCGGGGTTCCGGGGATGCCCAGTACCAGTGTCGGGATGAAACCGCCGCCCACGGTGGCGTTGTTGGCAGCCTCGGTCGCGATGACCCCGTCCGGATTGCCCTTGCCGAAGGTCTCGGACTGTTTCGAGGACCTGCGCGCCTCTGAATAGGAAACCAGACCGGCGATGGAACCGCCGGCCCCGGGCAGGATGCCGATCACGGTGCCGATGACGGAAGAGCGCACCAGATTGAATTTGCTCTTCATCGCAATGGCCAGCCCTTCCCGCACCCGGAGCCCGCCTTGGGCAGAGGGCTTGAGGTGCGGGTCGGCGGTGGCGACGAGGTCCAGGATCACCGGGACGCAGTAGAGACCGATGATAGCTGAGGTCAGGTCGATCCCGCCAAGAAACCGTTGCATGCCCAGGGTATACCGGACATCGCCCCCGACGACGGCCACACCGATCATCGACAGGAACAGGCCGATGCAGGCGCCGATCAGCCCCTTGCTGGTATTGCCGACGGACAAGGCTGCGATCAGTGTCAGGCCGAAGATCGCGAGCCAGAAGTATTCCGTCGGACCAAAGGCGAGCGCGACCTTCGCCAGCGGCGGCGCCAAAAGCAGAAGCGCAACGGCTCCGACCACGCCCCCGGCGACCGAGGCGAAGGTTGCGACGGACAGGGCCAGCCCGCCATCTCCCCGCTTGGCCATCGGAAAACCGTCGAACGTGGTTGCGATCGACGACGGCGTTCCGGGCGTGTTGACCAGGATCGCGGCAAAAGCGCCGCCGTAGATCGCTCCGGTGTAGATCGCGCCGAGAGCGATAAGGCCGGCGGCGGGATCCATCGTGAAGGTGAAGGGGACAAGCACGGCCACCGCCATGGTCGCCGAGAGTCCGGGCAATGCCCCGATCACCGTTCCCAGCACCACGCCGACGAGGGCAAGCACCAGGTTGACAGGTGTCAGTGCGTCCCAAAGGAAGCCGATAATGTCCATCTTCGGGGTCTGCTACTGGATGATGCCAAGCGCTTTTGCGCCGGCGGTATATTCCTCGACGCGTTTGGCGACAAAGGCATCCATTTGATCATAGCCGACATCGGTCAATACAAAGCCACCGCTTTCCATCTTATCGACAAAGCCGGGCTGGGCGTTGATTTCGGACACGATGTCGGAAATGCGCTGGCGCAGGTCTTCGGGGGTGGATGCCGGAACCGCGACTCCGCGATATGCGCCACCAACGAGCTCATAGCCCAGCTCCTTGAAAGTCGGGACGTCGGGAAAGGCTGCAAGGCGCTCGTCCGCGGCCACTGCGAGCATTCGAAGCGCGTCCCCCTGGCTGACACCGGAAGTTGCATAATTGAAGCCCGCCATCGTCGATCCGCCGAGCACCGCCGTGATCGAGGGGCCGGTGCCGGAAAACGGAACATAGGTTGTCGTCACACCGGCCAGTTCGTTGAAGCGGATGGCGGCCAGGTTGTTCGACGAGTTCGAGCCCGACCCGGCGAAGGTGACAAGGCCCGGGTTCGCCTTGGCGTATTCGATCAACTGGTCCAGAGCCGTGAACTGGCTCTCCTTGCGCACAAAGATGGCGTCCGGCGTGTAGTGGAAATAGTGAACCGGCGTCAGATCCTCGGTCTTGTAGCCAACCGAGCCGGCCATCGGCTGCAGGATCGTGTGTGGCAGGTTGATCCCCATGACGGTGTAGCCGTCACCGGGCAGCGAATTGAGTTGTGACCATGCCTGTGCCCCGCCTGCGCCGGCCTGGTACTGGATCACGACCTGCTGGCCGGTCACGGATTCCCATTCGGCCTGCTGGAAACGCGCCGAAATGTCGGATTCGCCGCCGGCGTTGAAGGGGATGATGTAGGTCATCGGCTGGGTCGGAAAGTCGGCGGCTGACTGCGCTGCGAGCGGCGTCGCCGCGAGCAGACCGGCGAAGATGGTTGCAAGCGTCGTTTTCATGGTGTCCTCCTCATGAAGTTCTGCGTAGGAGCCGCAGCTTATGGTTGAAGGAGACGTCCCCGGACCCATGGTCCCCGGTGCGTTGGTCCCCCGATCCTGCAAACAGTTTTCAACCTGTCGACAGAGCCCGCCAACTCCTCCCAGACGGACAGGGTGGACCCTAGACTAATTCTTAAAAGTCTTTAATTTCATATTTGGAATATCATTATTGCGCTGAGGTAAGTAATGAGCGAAAGCGACCTTGGGTTTTTCGTACTGTTGGCGCGACGCGAGAGTTTTGTTGAAACCGCGCGTGAAATCGGGATCACCGCCTCTGCCGTCAGCCGGCGACTGGCACGGCTCGAAGACCGGCTGGGGGTGCGACTGATGAACCGGACCACGCGGCGGGTCAGCCTGACCGGCGAAGGTGAGGCGTATTTCAGCAAGGCCTTGCGCCTGCTGGGCGAAATTGAAGAACTTGAGAACAGTCTTCGCTCGGGACAGGAAAAGCCCAGCGGCCTGCTTCGGATCAACGCGACGTTCGGCTTCAGCCGGGAATACATCGCCCCGGCGGTGTCTGTCTTCCGCAGGACCTACCCGGATGTCGAAGTGCAACTGGTGGTGACCGACGCGCCGATGAACCTGATCGAACAGGGCTTCGATCTGAACATCCGCTTCGGCATCCCCTCGACAAGCAACCTGATCCAGCGCCTGCTGCAAAGAAACCGCCGGTTCATGTGCGCCTCACCAGCCTACCTGGAAATGCACGGCAGACCCGAAACTCTGCAGGACCTCCGCCACCACAACTGCATCGTCCTGAGGCAGGAGCACGACATCTACGATATCTGGCGCTTCGATGACCGTGGCGGCGAGAGTCCCTCGGCGCGGGTGAACGGCGGACTCAGCACCAACGACGGCGAAATGGCGCGCGAGTGGATGCTGAACGGCCACGGAATCATGCTGCGATCGGAATGGGATATCGCCCACCATGTGCGGGAAGGCCGCCTTCATGTCGTGCTTCCGGACTATTTCCAGACGGCCAACATCACCGCCATCTATCCGGAACGCCACCACCTGACCGCCAAGGTGCGGGTCTTTGTCGACTTTCTGGCAGAGCGAATCCGCGAGGCCAACACCAAGGCACCCTGTCAGCTCAGCGAGAGCGACCTGGCCTGTTGACGCCAATTGCGTGATGCGTTCATGCCAACTATGCATGGATGCGGGTAGGAGCCGCGGCGATGGACATCACACTTCTCGAGGACTTTCTGGAACTGGCGCGGGAATTGAATTTTTCCCGAGCGGCCGAAAACCGCAACATGACCCAGCCTGCCTTCAGCCGTCGCATCAAGAGTCTCGAGAGCGCGATTCAGACGCCTCTCATCCAGAGAACCACCCGTCAGGTCAGCCTGACACCTGCGGGAAAGGTGTTCCAGCCACGGGCAGAAGCCATCGTCAGGATGCTTTCCGACGCCCGCCTCGAAGCCCTGGAGGCTGCGGGTCGGGCGCGGCGCGGCCTGAACCTTGCGGCCACACATGCCCTGTCATACACATTCGTCCCCCGATGGCTGATGCAGGTGGGCGGCCCCGCGGAAATCGGCGCACTCAACATGGTTTCGGATACACATCGGCAGTGTGTTCGGCTGATGCAGAATGGCGAAATCAATTTTTTCATTTGTCACAAAGGGCCTGCCAGCGCCGAAGATCTGCCGGAAAAACAGTTCAGGTGTCATCCGATCGGCCGTGACCGCCTCGTGCCTCTCTGTGCGCCCGACGCGAACAAGCAGCCTTTGTGGACCCTGGGCTCGGGTCCGTCCCGGGTGCCGTTCATAGCCTATGCACAGGTATCCGGTCTCCACGCCATTCTCGAAGCGCACTGGTCCGGGCATGGGCGTCCCGACATCGCGCCGACGATGAATTCCGTTCTGGCCTCGACCAATCTCGAGATGGCCAAAGAAGGCCAGGGTGTCGCCTTTCTTCCGCTGTCACTGGCGCAAAGCGACATCGAACGCGGCAGGCTGGTCCCGGCCGGCGGCAAGGACCTGGATGTCCCGGTTCAATTGGTCATCTATCGTCCGCGGTCCCGTATGTCGCCGCATTGCGAAGCCTTCTGGCTGAAGGTCGTGGATGAAAACGCCCGAAAACTTATGCAATAATGGCATGGATATACCCATTATCGGCATTGGATTCCAACCCCGCTGCGCCACTATCAACAGCCAGGATCGCCACCGGGCGACACCCACTCAGCCAAGGAGCACGCCAATGCGCATTGTGGAAATCCGCGAGGTCACAAAACCGATCGCTTCGCCGATCCGGAACGCCTACATCGACTTCAGCAAGATGACGGCAAGTCTGGTGGCTGTGGTGACCGACGTGGTCAGGGACGGTCGCCGGGTTGTGGGTTACGGCTTCAACTCGAATGGCCGCTACGGACAGGGTGGCCTCATCCGCGAACGCTTTCGCGACCGGATCCTCGCAGCGGAACCCGCCTCGCTGGTCAATGATGACGGCACCAATCTCGACGGCCACAAGATCTGGGCGGCGATGATGCAGAACGAAAAACCCGGCGGGCATGGCGAGAGGTCGGTCGCCGTCGGCACCATTGACATGGCCGTCTGGGACGCCATCGCCAAGATCGCGCAAAAGCCGCTGTTCCGCCTGCTGGCTGACCGCAAGGGCGTCGCTGCCAATCCGCGGGTCTTCGTCTACGCCGCGGGCGGCTATTACTATCCGGGAAAGGACGATTCCGCGCTGCGCAAGGAGATGCGAAGCTACGTTGATCGCGGCTACACCGTCGTCAAGATGAAGATCGGCGGTGCCGCCATCGACGAAGACCAGCGCCGGATCGAAGCCGTGCTTGCCGAAATCGGGGATGAGGCACGGCTCGCCGTCGACGCGAACGGCCGGTTCGATCTCGAAACGGCGATGGCTTATGCAAAGATGCTGCGGACCTACCCGCTGTTCTGGTACGAAGAGATCGGCGATCCGCTGGATTACCAGCTTCAGGCGGCCATGGCCGAGTTCTATCCGGGTCCGATGGCCACCGGCGAGAACCTGTTCTCGCATCAGGATGCGCGCAACCTCATCCGCTACGGCGGCATGCGCCCCGACCGTGACTGGCTGCAATTCGACTGCGCTTTGTCCTATGGTCTGGTTGAATACCTGCGGACCCTCGAAGTCCTCGATCAGCTGGGTTGGTCACCGTCGCGCTGCATCCCGCATGGCGGCCACCAGATGTCACTGAACATCGCGGCAGGACTGGGTCTTGGCGGCAACGAAAGCTACCCGGATCTGTTCCAGCCCTACGGCGGCTTCCCGGACGGCGTCAAGGTCGAGGAGGGTCACATCGTCATGCCCGAGCTGCCGGGCATCGGCTTTGAAGGCAAATCCGACCTGATCAAGGTGATGAGGGAACTGGCCGAATGACTGGCAACGGACCCGAAGGGAAATCCTGCGCCGGACCATCCGCCTCTGTTTCCGGAAATCGGCTGATGGCCAAGGCTCCCCGAACCGTGGACAGACTTCCCCCACGGCTTCGGTGACGGGTATGCCGCGGGCGGTGTCGCGGTACAGGACGTCCATGTCGGCGTGAAGTTCGGCGAAGTGACAGCCGAAGTCGCTCGCCATGCGCAGCGGCGCCTGACCGCGTCATTCCCGGCTGGCCGGTTCACGATCATGCAGCGCGGCGGTGTGGGTCTGCTCATGCCCACATGCCGCCACGCTGGATCCGCGCGATGAATCCGTCCCGGGATTTGTGCAACATGTGTAACCGCCCCATGCGCAAGAGGTAATTTTAGAGCTGGCTTCAGCGCGTCACCGGGTGCTGACATGTG
>NZ_VOJI01000080.1 GCF_007923445.1 Puniceibacterium confluentis
GCTTCACGCCTATTCCGTTGAAAAACTCGGCCGGTTCGCGGCGTTGAATACCTCGCGAGATTTGGCGCGCGTAGGCCCGCCGCTCTTCAGAAGGCGATTTGTGGTGGCGGCAGGAGCTTTGCGAGCTACCGGAGGTTCCGGGCGGTGGCAGCGAGGTGGAATGCGTCGCGCGCGCCGAGTGGGCCCCGTGATCGAAGTCGGCTCAGCCCCAGGATCCGCTTTAGATGGGCGAACAGCATCTCGACCTTCTTCCGCGGTTTGCAGGAGATCGCGTATTCCGTGGTCCGGGCGATCGCACGGGCCCGATCGCGGGATGGTTTGTAGATCGACCGGAGCACCTTGCGGGAAGGTTCCTTCGGGCAGCCGCGGGATTTCAGGTCACAGACTTCGCAGTCGGCCTTGCTGGCCCGGTAGCGCAGCATCCCGTCCTCATCTGGTTTCTTCTCCCGGGGTTCCGTAAATGCCCGGCGGTTTTGCTTCAACTCCTTGCCGCCCGGACAGGCGTAGGTGTCCTGCTCGGCATCATAGGTGAAGTCGGTGCGTTCGAACGTGCCGTCCCGGCGCGCCGACTTGTCGAACACTGGAATATGGGGCGCGATCCCGCGCTTCTGACCCAGCCAGTGCAGCATGTCGCCCGTGCCGTAGGCGGTGTCGGCGATCAGCCGTTCGGGCTTGAGGCCGAAGCTATCGCTCACCCTGTCGATCATCGTTCGCAGCGATCCGACTTCGGCCTGGCGGACCGAGCGCGTGGCCTCGACATCAAGGATCACGCCGCTGTCGGTATCGGTCAAGTAATTGGTGGAATGGGCAAAACAGGCTGGCCCACCCCGAGCTCCGGTCCATTGCGGCGCGGGACCGGAATGCGAGGTGAACTTCGGTTCGACCGGGCTGGCCGCGCCGAAGGCCGCATCATCGAGCGTGGCCAGGTATTCCCTGTCCGCCCGCGGCGCCTCCCCGGGATCGATCTTGCCCGGCTGCCAACCGGTGGAGCTGTAGAACGGTGCCAGATGCTGCCGGATCCCGGCCAGATCGGCAAACCGGTCCACCGCCCGGAGCATGTGGTCGGCCGGGACATCTGTCTCGATCGATAACTCGCAGAACAGAGCGCTCTGCGCTTGCTGTCGGGACCCCGTCATCGCCGCCCATCTCCACCTCTTACGCGGAAATTGAATCAGCCCTCAGGGCTTC
>NZ_VOJI01000081.1 GCF_007923445.1 Puniceibacterium confluentis
GCGCATGTCGCTCACCCGTTTTCCAGAGAGACCGGCAGGGCAAAGCCGTGCTCTTTGAGCAGGGCGTGGCGCTGTGCGGACTTGAGGTCCTCGGCGACCATCTCCTCGCACATCTCCTGCGTGGTGATCTTGGGCGTCCAGCCGAGCTTTTCCCTGGCCTTGACCGGGCTGCCGAGCAGGGTCTCGACCTCGGCGGGGCGGAAATACTGCGGGTCGATGCGCAGGATGACATCGCCGACCTTGACCCCGGGGGCCTTGTCGCCCTCGACCCCGGCGATCACCGCGGTCTCGTTGATGCCCTCGCCCCTGAACTCCAGGGTGATGCCCAGATGCGCCGCCGACCAGGTGATGAACTGGCGCACGGTGTACTGCACGCCGGTGGCGATGACAAAATCCTCCGGCGCGTCCTGCTGCAGCATCATCCACTGCATGCGCACGTAGTCCTTGGCATGGCCCCAGTCGCGCAGCGCGTCGATGTTGCCCATGTAGAGGCAATCCTCGAGCCCCTGGGCGATGTTGGCCAGACCGCGGGTGATCTTGCGGGTCACGAAGGTCTCGCCGCGGCGCGGGCTCTCGTGGTTGAACAGGATGCCGTTGCAGGCATACATGCCATAGGCCTCGCGGTAGTTCACGGTGATCCAGTAGGCGTACATCTTGGCCACCGCATAGGGGCTGCGCGGGTGGAACGGCGTGGTCTCGGTCTGCGGGATCTCCTGCACCAGGCCATAGAGCTCCGAGGTCGAGGCCTGGTAGAACCTTGTCTTCTTCTCCAGCCCCAGGAACCGGATCGCCTCGAGCAGGCGCAGGGTGCCGATGGCATCGACATCCGCGGTGTATTCCGGGGCCTCGAAGCTGACGGCGACATGGCTTTGGGCGCCGAGGTTGTAGACCTCGTCAGGCTGCACTTCGGACAGGATCCGGGTCAGGTTCGAGCTGTCGGTCAGATCGCCGTAATGCAGCTTGAGCAGCGGGCGGCTTTCGTGCGGATCCTGATAGATGTGGTCGATACGCTGGGTGTTGAACAGCGAGGCGCGGCGCTTGATGCCGTGGACTTCATAGCCCTTTTCCAGAAGGAATTCCGCCAGATAGGAGCCGTCCTGCCCCGTGATACCTGTGATAAGGGCCTTTTTGCGCATAC
>NZ_VOJI01000082.1 GCF_007923445.1 Puniceibacterium confluentis
AATACCGCAAGCGCGGCAAGATCTTCGCCCAGTACATCAAGTCGAAGGATGGCGGATCGGAGAAGTGGTACGTCGATCCTGCATATCAGGGGCCGATGCCGCCGGATCTGAATGCCGGTATGCATGGCAAGCCGGGGGCGGTGCAGTACAAGGTCTTCGGCTGGTAAAACCTGCGGGCGGTTGTTCTGCTCGTCATTCTCGCGGAAGTGGGGCTTTCAACAGCCGTAGGGCTGGTCATCCAGCTCTCGCCTTTGCTCGTCATTCCCGCGTGCTCTTAGCGGGAATCCAGTGACTTTGCTTTCTTGGTTTCGAAGCAAGGGCTTCCACTCGCCCTTTGGGCGAGCGGGTCACTTTCTTGTCAACAGCGACAAGAAAGTAACCAAAGAAACGCCGCCCCGGGAGCCGCGCCGCCTGCGGCGGTTCGCGAGGTCATGCCGGGGTTCGCTCGATGGACATCCGTGCCCATTCGCGAACTCGCGCGCATCCTGCGCGCGACCCTGTGGGCGAATCCGTCATGCCCTCGCCGCGGCTGACGGGGACCCGAGATCAAAAGACAGATCAAAAGCCGCCGTCTACGAAGGTCGTTCTTGCTTCGGCGCGCACGATGCGCGCTGCTCCGGCTTTTCCGGGTCCCCATTACATTGCGGCGGCAGCGGACGAAAAGGCCCCGCAGGGGTGCGCGCGAGGACCGCGCGCATTCCGCTATTGCACATGGACGTGCAATTAGCGGAACCCGGCCGCTGACGCGAACCCGGAGCGCAGGATGCGCGTAGGGCGCAATGTTCTGGGGGGTGTTTCTTTGGTGACTTTCTTTGCACAAGCAAAGAAAGTTACCCGCTCGCCCGCAGGGCGAGTGGAAGCTCTGCTCCTAAAACACAAAATAACCAAAGAAAAGTCGCTGGATTCCCGCCAAGAGCACGCGGGAATGACGAGCGAAGAGCAAGAGCAGCCAACCTTCCAAACATTGAAAGAAAGCCAACAACGCAATGGCTCAAAGCCAAGCGAAAAACACCCGTCACATCTCCCTAAGACATTCCCCCA
>NZ_VOJI01000083.1 GCF_007923445.1 Puniceibacterium confluentis
TCTGCGCCTAGCTGTTCAGTCCCGGCATCTGGTGGATCGGGTTGACGATGAATCTTTCCGGTTCTGAAGTCCAGATCTTGCAAATGTATTCGTAGGGCGTGAGGCCGCTGAGGGTCTTCAAGCGGCGTGCGAAGTTGTAAGCCGCAATGAAGTCACCGAGGTGCGTTCGCAGCTGATCGTGGCTGTCGTAGTGGAAGCGTTTGACCGTGGCCTCTTTGATCGTGCGGTTCATGCGCTCGACCTGGCCATTGGTCCACGGGTGGTTGGGCTTGGTGAGCCGGTGCTCGATGCCATTGGCCTCACAGATCATATCAAAGCGCATTGGCCGAGAATAGATGGTGTTGCGGTTCCTAGGCTGCTCTGAGAACTGAATGCCATTATCCGTCAGGATCGTGTGAACCCTGTAGGGCACGGTCTCCAGAAGGTGCTCCAGGAACTCCCACGCCGTTTTCCTGGCGGCCTTGTCGACCAGCTGCGTGACAGCAAACTTGCTTGTGCGGTCAATGCCGACGAAGAGATAGAGCTTGCCCTCGCGGGTCTGCACCTCAGCGATGTCGATATGGAAGAAGCCGATCGGGTAGCGCTTGAACTTCTGCCGCTTCGGCTTGTCGCCCTCGACGTCCGGCAGGCGCGAGATGCCATGCCGTTGGAGGCACCGATGCAGTGCCGAGCGCGTCAGGTACGGAATCGAGGGCTGAAGGGCATAGAGACAGTCGTCCAGCGGCAGCAGCGTGTGACGCCGAAAAGCGACCACCACCGCCTCTTCGGCCTCGGTCAGAACCGTGGAGCGGAGCTCTTTGGGGCCGGTCTTCAGGTCCTCGATCGTGGTGCGCTTGCGCCACTTCGCCACCGTCTTGGGGTTGATCCCAAACTCCCGACTTAGTTCCGAGAGCGAAGCTTGCGATCGCTGTATCGCTGCTCTGACGGCGTACGTGGTCGTGGCGCTGCCATGACGAACTTCTCCCATAGTGCTTCCTTCCATTCCTGCGAAAGGATCACACCATCAAACCGTGGGATCAAACACCTAGC
>NZ_VOJI01000084.1 GCF_007923445.1 Puniceibacterium confluentis
GTCGGTTTACGGTACGGTCACCTGCCGCCTGAAGCTTAGAGGCTTTTCTTGGAAGCATGGGATCAACGACTTTGTGGGGATACCCCCTCGTCATCACGCCTTGGCGTTGTATGGAAGAAGGGATTTGCCTCCTCTTCCCGCCTACACGCTTGAACCGGGACGTCCAGCACCCGGATACTCGAACATGACCGTGGAGTAGCCGATGAAGATGCAGTTGATCAGGAAGAGCAGCGGCAGGAAGCCGGTCTGCCACAGAGGGCTCAGCTTCTCGCCGGCAATGATCATCATGGAGCCGAGCGACGACTGGTGCATGGACGGCAGCGTGATCCCCAGGACGATGAAGAAGATGAGGACCTTGTCGAGCCGTACCTGGAGATGCCCCGCCGCCTTGCTCACGTTGGTCAGGCCGTTGCGGAGCGCGTCGGTGTCGGGGATCAGGCGCGCATAGAGCCAGTGGGACGATTCGCGCACCCACTTCCACTTGCTGTGCTCCAGGGTGTAGAGCACCGCCGGGAGGAACTCGATGATCAGGACCGTGGAGTACGACATGACGCAGAGAGCGACCTCGAACATGACCGAGTTGCCCTGCCAGCGGCTGGGCATGAAGAAGCCGTAGGCGTTCCAGTAGCGGCCCAGGTCGACCATGACCGAAAAGCCGGCCAGGCAGTAGCCGAACACGCTGGTCAGGATGGCCGAGCGGATGAGCGGATGGTACTTCCACCGGTTCATGATGTAGATGAGCAGCGCCAGTGCGTAGCCGCCGCAGGCGAAGGCGGTGCCGGTGGCCACGTCGTAGGCGATCCAGATTCCCCAGGGGTAGCCGTCGGACAGCCCGGTAACCGCGCCTACGCCGGCGAAGAACCGGTAGGCGATGAGCGCCAGCCCTACCAGGACGAAGAACAGGAGGATGAAGAAGGGCCGGGTTAAGATCTTGCCGGGCTGAACCTGATATTCATCGTGATGCGATCCCATCTTAATCGTCCTCCCCGTGTCCGAGATCTTCCTGCTTCTTCTTGTTCCTGAG
>NZ_VOJI01000085.1 GCF_007923445.1 Puniceibacterium confluentis
CCATGGTGTTCCGCGTGCGCGATCTTCTGATCCGGCAGCGGACTCAGGCCATAAATGCGCTGCGCGGTCATCTGGCCGAGTTCGGGGGGATCGTGCCGCAGGGGGCAGCGAACGTATCGAAGCTGATTGCACTTGTCGAAGATCCGGAATGCACTCTACCTGCCGATGCCATCACCACCCTCAAGGTTCTGGTCGCCGCACTGACGCAGTTGGAGGAAGAGATCACCAAGCTTGATGCCGAGATCACCCGACGCGCCAAAGAGAACGAAATGGCGCGGCGTCTGATGACGGTGCCGGGTATCGGTCCACTGATTGCGACAGCCCTCGCAAGTTTGGCCCCGCCGCCTGACACGTTCCGCCGAGCGCGCGATTTTGCTGCCTGGCTGGGCCTCGTGCCCCGGCAGCACTCGACCGGCGGCAAGCAGCGGCTCGGAGCCACGACGAAGATGGGCGAGCGGTCCCTGCGACGCCTGCTGATCATCGGCGCCAACAGCGTCATTATCAAACGGCATACCCACGCTTCGGCCAAGCCCGGCACGTGGCTGGGCGGCATGCTGTCGCGCAAGCCGCCGATGCTGGTGCGCGTGGCACTGGCGAACAAAATGGCGCGCATCGTCTGGGCCCTGATGGCCAGGGGTGGTGTCTATCAGTCTCCGGTCGAGGCGGCATAAGCCGACCGTCGATCGCGAGGACGTCGGAGCGGAAGAGGGCAAGGTGCAGTTTGGCGCAACAGTCGTGAGACGGGATCGGGAGAACCAGTGTGCAACAGAGTGCCATCGAGCACGCGGCTTTGATCTGGACCCGACCTTCGAACACCATACGGGCCCGCGGCATGCATGACGCCGCATCTTGAGGCCGGACACATGTCAGCACCCGGTGACGCGCTGAAGCCAGCTCTAAAATTACCTCTTGCGCATGGGGCGGTTACACATGTTGC
>NZ_VOJI01000088.1 GCF_007923445.1 Puniceibacterium confluentis
TGCTTAAATTCAATTTTTTAAATTTAATTTATCGATTTTGTGTTTTTGTACTCTTTTGTAATATTTTTATTAAAAACGTAATAATTCTATATATAAATATACATATATATATTTTTTTTTTACAGTGGTAACACGAACTACAATGCTTTAGTATTAAAGGTGCAATATGTAATATTTCTGTCCGCTAGAGGTCGCTAGAGGCCTATTCAAAACAAAGGCGTAGCTTGATGACGCCAAGTTTGAGCGCGGAATCTTGGGACATGTGGTCTTCACCTCAACGGACGGTGCAAAAGAATAGGGATAGGACTCGGGAAGAAATCATGTTCATGGATGCGATTGTTAACGTTACTGTAGTATGAAGCAGAGCAGGACCGAGTGTTGTGGGAGCTGAACGAGGCCGCTGGAGCGATTGCGCAACACACGCCTCACGAGCAGCGGAACTTTTATTATGCCACAGTCGCCAGCACCGCTTCCGCTTTTCCGGTCATGAGTATGAGGTAACGCAGCTCTGTTTATTATATTAGATACATTTGAGTGTGTTGAAAATGTTATAATGTTACTCTGTGCATTCGTTCGGCGGCTGCTGCGATACACTTGTTTGAGACACACTGCAGTAAGATAGATCGATTTTAGAATATCATATTAATAAATGCTGGATGGCTTGTGTTGATAAATGGCATGCAATTAATTTTAAAACGTAGTATGATGGAGAAAATTCTGTATTACTGTTACTAAAAATAAAGCTGCATCTGATTATGCTATGTTAGCTACTTCACAAAATAGTGTTTTTCTCTGAGGCATGGTAAAGCATGGTACTCGCAAAA
>NZ_VOJI01000089.1 GCF_007923445.1 Puniceibacterium confluentis
CACATGTCAGCACCCGGTGACGCGCTGAAGCCAGCTCTAAAATTACCTCTTGCGCATGGGGCGGTTACACATGTTGCGCTAAGGGGGTGAGGGCAAGATTCGCCACTTCCCCGGACGGACTTATCCCACGGGCTCGGTGACAGGGATGCCGAGTGCGGTGTGGCCATTCAGGACGACAGCACGGATCTGGAGTTCTGCCACCCAACGGTCGAAGTCACGTGCCATGCCACTCTGCCCGGGCGGCTTCGCGCAATGCATCTTCGTCTCGTCTCGGCTTCGGCGGAGGTATCCGCTCGACTTTCGTCAGATGGCGCGGCCGTGATATGTCCAAGGGCGGCGGACCTCGTCCGGGCGACGGCATCCACAGCCTGGCGTTCTGGCGCGGCGGGATGGCGGCATGCGCGCCCCGGGCGGCAACTGCCTCGTCGCACCGGCGCGTAAGCCGTGGACCGTCCGCAGGGACCGATCCGATCTCCACGCGGGCGCGGATCCGGGCCAGAAGCTCGGGGAGCATCGGCACGTCATCAACGCTGCTGCCGGTGATTTCGGTGGCTCTGATTTCCAACGTTTGCTCGTCGATGGGCGTTGTTGCACAAGTCTGACGACGGAGGATTCACTTTGTGAATCCATGCGGTTAGACGCGCGGTATGAGCAAGCCATCTCCCATCCGCTATTGCACGACGAACTGGTCCAGCTACAACGCATCGCTGCGGAAGCGGGGATCGCTGCTGATCCGGGTCGACAGGGACATGACCTGGCGCGCGCCACGTGACTGGCGACCCGGACGGCCAGCGGTGTTTTCCGATGCGGCTATCCAGTTCT
>NZ_VOJI01000009.1 GCF_007923445.1 Puniceibacterium confluentis
TGATCGCTTCATCGTCTGTCTCCTTTGCAAAGAACAGACGAACCCCGAATCGCGGACGTTTCAGGGGAGCAGGTCACTTGGGTTCCTCGTCGCATCTGGGTTCACTCGGATCGCTGGAGAACAGCGCAATCTTGTTGCCGTATGGGTCACGAAGATAGCCGACATAGAAATGGGGACCATACGAAGCCCTGAAGCCGGGCAGCCCTTCATTGGTGCCACCTGCGGCCAGCGCAGCACTGTGAAGATCACGGACCTGTTTCTGCGAATGAGCCTGAAACGCGACCATGACCCCATTTCCAGCGGATGCAGATTGCCCGTTGAATGGGGACTTGACGTAGAAATCTGGCTGAATGGAGGCCTGACCTGGCTCGGCAGGTAGGATGTAGCTCAAGTCTCCGTGATATCCTTCGAGCCTATAGCCAAGAAATGGCAGGAACGCCGAGTAGAAGTGCTCTGCCTTCGCTATGTCGTCCGCTCCGACGGTGAAGTAGGCGATCATGTTCGCGGGTTCCTTCAAAACTGTGGGCAATGGCGAAAGCGTATCACAGCTCTGAGCTGCGATTGGAACTTCCATAGGGAAAGCTCACTTTGTCCGCAAAGCATACCCAGCCAAGCGTCTAAACTAAACGTTTCTGGCAGTCTGCTCTGGCCGCATAGGCAAGTCTTCCGGTACCTGAACCCAATGACAATGCAACCATTCCTGCATAACGCCCCACGTGTCGGCGTTGCTTTTGGAGTAACGCTGAGTCGCCAGATCATTCAAGGCTTTGTCCAGATCGTGCGGGATCGTGGTTGGCCACGACGGCGGGCTGGTGGTCATGTGCGGCCTTTCATTTCAACAGATGTGCGACCCTGCGCTTGCCATCGCTAAAGCAGTGACAAATCCGGTGACAACGCCGAAACAAACGACGAAAACCCCCTAAGGGGTTTGCCGTAAGTCTCTGATGTTTTTGAGATTTATGGCTCCGGCGGTAGGGATCGAACCTACGACCAATTGATTAACAGTCAACTGCTCTACCGCTGAGCTACGCCGGATCACTCCGGGGCGTATAGCAATCCGGTTTTGCGGCGTCCAGAGGCTTTTTGCACAAAAATTCCGAATTTCTCGTATTAGTTCTTCAGGTGGGCAAACCGGGCGCTTGCGGCCAGGGGGCCGATGGGGGCGACGGCAGATTTGAACGTCAAATCAACGAGATGCGCCAGCACGTTGCGTGTGGCCGCCGGCATGAGGTGGGCCGGAGTGGTGGTGTATATCCTGTGGGCCAGGGCCTGCGAGCAGGCCGGACCCTCGTTCAGGGCGGCCAGGATAGCGGTCTCGCGCGACAGGCGGTGATCGATCAACCAGTCCAGACGTGCCAGCGGCGCGTCTATCGCGGCGCCGTGGCCGGGGTGGAAGCGCCGCCAGGGCATGGCCCTCAGGCGGCGGCAGGACGCCATGAAGTCACTGAGATCGCCGTCTGGCGGTGAAACCAGGGAAGACGCCCATCCCATGACCAGATCGCCACAAAACAGGGTGTCGTTCCAGCCGAGTGAAATGTGGTTGCCGAAATGGCCCGGGGTGTGGATCACCTCGAGGCGCCATCCATCTCCGACGATCTCCGCGCCGTCCTGCGTGATCACGTCAGGTGCAAAGGCCGCGTCCACGCCTTCGCCTCCGCCCACCAGTCCGGATGCCGCGAGCTGCTGCATGATCGCGCTGCGGCCTGCCAGCGCATCGCCGAACGCCAGAACCGGAGCGCCGGTGATCCGGGCCAGTCGGCGCGACAGAGGCGAATGGTCCAGATGCGCGTGTGTCACGATGATGTGGCTTATGTGCTGGCCCGGCAGCAGGGTCGCGAGTAGTGCGGCGAGATGCGCAGGGTCGTCGGGACCGGGGTCGATCACTGCGATCCCGCGCGTGCCCAGCAGGTAGGTGTTGGTGCCCCGGAATGTCATCGGCGAAGGATTGGGCGCCAGAACACGCCGCAGACCTTGATCAATTTCATCGGCGACACCCACCAAAGGCTTGAAGTCCGGGTCGGGGTCGATCATGCGGCAACCTTTCGTTGCGTGGTTTTTACCCACACAAGTGTCCCGGAAACCCAGACCAGCGCAAGGGCTGTGCCGCTCACAGGTCGGCAGCATCGTGTATCGGGTCCGGGGCGTCGATTCGGCTCTGCCGGTGACAGAATCCGATTGCGGGCCGGGAATCGCCTGGCCAGGCCTGGGGATCGACAGGGGTGTCTGATGACCCGATCTGGCGCAGGTGCGGCCGAATGGTTTGGCAGGCTGCCTGCGGATTATCCGATGGTTCTCGGCCCGGGCTTTGGTTAGCCTGAGACATGATGTTTCACTGGCTCAAACACTATATGCCGCGCGGGATCTATGCCCGTGGCCTGCTCATCCTGGCGCTGCCGGTGGTGACCTTGTTGCTGGTGGTCTCGGTGGTCTTTATCCAGCGTCATTTTGAAGATGTGAGCGCGCAGATGAGCCGCGACATCGCGCGCGGAATCAACGTCGCTCTGTCCGTGCAGGGTGATCCCGCCGCCGAGGGTGTCACCGAAGGTCTGTCACTGCGCCTCGCGCGGGTCGAGGACTCCGACCTGCCGCTCAGCGATCAGCGCCGGTTCTACGATTTCTCGGGCATCGTGGTGATGCGCACGCTGTATCGCTCCATTCCGGGCCTGAAGTCGGTGCAGCTGCCCAATGACAACGATGTGGTGCTGTACGTGCAGCGCGCGGGGCAATTGTTCGCAGTGGCCTTTGACCGGCGGCGCGCGTCACCGTCGAACCCGCATCAATTGCTGGTCAACATGGCGTTCTTCGGCGGGCTGATGACGTTTATTTCCTACGTCTACTTGCGCAATCAACTTCGCCCCATCACCCGGCTTGCCGAAGTGGCCGAGGCGTTCGGCAAGGGGCGGCATGAACCCTACCGCCCGTCCGGCGCGGTCGAGGTGCGCGCAGCGGGCAATGCCTTTCTGGACATGCGGGCACGGATCGAACGGCAGATCGAGCAGCGTACCATGATGCTTTCGGGGGTCAGCCATGACCTGCGCACGCCGCTGACGCGGATGAAACTGAGCCTTGCGATGCTGGATGACGCCGAGCGCGAGCCGATGGAGCGCGATGTCGAGGACATGCAGCGGCTTCTGGATGCCTTTCTGGACTTTGCCCGCGGCAACGCCGAGTCGGGTGCGGCCGAGCCGACGGATGCGCAGGCGCTGGTGGCGCAGATCGTGCAGGATGCGCAGCGGGGGGGGACGGATGTCACTCTGGCACAGTCGCAGGGCGAGGGTGTTGTGACGCTGCGCCCAACGGCGATGCGGCGTGCGGTCGAAAACCTGATCGGCAATGCGGTGCGGTACGGCACGCGATGTGAAATCAGCGTGGTGTTGACCGAGACCTCTCTGCGCATCCGGGTGGAAGATGACGGCCCCGGCATTGACCCCGAACGGCGCGAAGAAGCGATGCGCCCCTTTGTGCGGCTGGATTCGTCGCGCAATCAGGATGCCGGATCGGGTGTCGGTCTGGGGCTGGCGATCGCGGCGGATATCGCCCGGGTCCATGGCGGCGTGCTGCGGTTGGGTCAAAGCGACAGACTGGGTGGACTGAGCGCCGATATTGTGATCGCACGCTAAGCGGTGGCGCCGGCGGTCTTACCGGACCGCGCCCGGTGCGGCAAACGGCGGCCCCGGCTCTGTGACCCGCTATCAGGGCGCCTGTTCGCGCAAGACTCTGGAGACCGCGTCAGGGGTGAAATCCTGCTTGCGCCAGATCGCACATACATCTTGCGCCCGGGCCTTGGCGTACACGAAAGGCGAAGGCCAGTCACTGACGATGATCACAGACAGCCTGTTCCGCCGCCGGTAGCTGGAAAGCTCTGGCAGGAAGTCCGCGCCAAGCCCGTCGGGCAGGGTATTGTCCAGGAACATCAGCGAGAAGTCTTCATTGCCAATCCGGCGGCGGGCTTCGCCCAGGGTGCGCGCCACACGCAGCAGGATCGGCACGGGCTGCTTTTCCAGTACGCGTTCCATCATCATCCGGTCGGTTTCGGAATCCTCGACCATGAGGCAGCGCAGGACGGGCATTTCCACGAGGCATCCGTACAAAAAGTGAACAGAAGTGGCGGTCTTATCGCACAGAGGTGTTTGCGAAACTCTAACCCGGGCCGGCACCTCATGAGCGTCAGTATCGTCGCTGAAGCGTAAAACTGTCAGGAAAGCCCACAATTGCGCCGCATTCTCTTCGCGGTTTCTTACCCAAAGGAGGGGCACAACAGGGCTGTTCACACCGTCAGGTCAACCACTGACATACCGGACGGGAAATGCACCCTTGGTTCAGGAGACTACCATGAAAACCATCGTCATATCGCTTGCTCTCGCACTGACCTCCTCCGCTGCCGTTGCCGATCTGCAGGGATTCACCACCGGCCTGTCCGACGGCGCCGCAGAAGCCCGGGTCTGGACGGTTGCGGGTGGCCCCGGCGCCGGGTTTCAGGGTGATTATTACACGACCGCCGACAACTGCACCTACCGCCGCACGCAGGCGCCGGGCTATCCCGCAGGGTGGATTCTGGTGCTGAACCCGTTCCATGTCGGCAAACCGTCCGCGCACCGCGGCTGCCGTGGCATGTTGTAAGGCAGGCGGCCCGACCGTCCGGGCGGTTCAGAACCGGCGTGCCGCCGGGCCCACGCGCGACGTCAGAAGCCGCGGGCCGTCTGGCGCAGGAACTGGCCCAGCTTGTGCCGGTCCAGCGGCTTCAGCAGCAGATCGAGCCCCAGCGCATCGCAGGCGTCGCGCAAACCCGGGGATCGGTCCGCAGAGATGATCGAGCAGGGCAGGGCGCCCATGCGCTGGCTGATCTCCTCGTAGAGCCCCGTGCCGGACAGGCCCTGACCCAGTTGCTGGTCAAGAAGCAGGGCATCCGGGCGGATTTCAAGATCTTCGAGCAACTGAAGCGCCGAGTCCGCGTCCTCTGCCTCGATCACGTTCACCCCCCAGCTTTCCACCAGAATCGAGATGGCGCGCCGCAGCTGTGGTTCATTCTCGACCAGGAGCATGATCAGGCCGGACTGCGCCAGTCCATGCGGGCGCACGGGCCGTTTGTGGGCGGTCGACAGTGGCTCCGCGCGCCCGGCCACGGGGACGTTGACCATGAAACAGCTGCCGCGCCCGGGTACGGACCACAGCCCCAGCGGGTGCCCCAGCCGGGCGCAGGCGCGTTCGACGATGGCCAGACCCAGACCCAGACCGTCATTGCGGCTGGCCTTGGTGTCCAGTCGCTTGAATTCCTCAAAGATCGTGCCCTGATCCTCTTCGGCGATGCCGGGGCCGGTGTCCCAGACCTCGATCCGGGCGGAACCGCCGCGCCGACGCACCCCCATCAGCACGCGCCCGGTGTCGGTATACCGCACCGCGTTGGCCAGCAGATTCTGCACCACGCGGCGCAGATAGGCCGGATCGGTTTCCACCGTCAGGCCCGACTCGACGATGCGCAGGTCGAGCCCCTTGGCAGCAGCCAGCATTTCCATCTCGTCGTGCAGGGGGCCCAGGATCTCGGACAGCGCCACCGGCCGGATATCGAAACTCAGGCCGTCGGATTCCAGTTTCGAGATGTTGAGCAGCGCATCTATGATCTGCTCGGCGCTGCTCAGAGCAGATTCTGCCTTGCTCAGCACCGCGGCATCGGCGGGCCGGTCAGCGCTGCGGTCAGCCAGGGACGAGATGAACAGTTTGGCCGCGGACAGCGGCTGCAACAGGTCGTGGCTCGCCGCGGCGACAAAGCGGGATTTCGAGGCGTTCGCACGTTCGGCGGCGCTGAGCGCATCCTCGAGCTCGAGGGTGCGCTCCATCACCCGCTGTTCCAGAATCTCGTTCATTTCATGCAGCTTCTGCGCCGCCTCGCGTTCCGCGGTCACGTCGGTACACGAGATGACAAAGCCGCGATCCGGCATGGCGCGGCCAAAAATGTGCAGCGTCATCGCGTCGCCGCTGCGCACCTCGAACGAGATCGGCTGTCGCGGGCTGGTGCTGTGCGCCCAGCGGCGAAATCCATCACGGTCCATACCGCGGGTAAAAACGATGCTGGCGTCCAGTTTGTCCAGCATGCCGGCGAAAGAGGCACCGATGTGCAACCGGCGGGCGGGCAGGGACAACAGGGCCCCAAGTTTCTGATTCCAGCCGACGAGCTGCGCATTCTCGTCAAAGATGCACACTCCCTGGTTGAGATGGTCCAGCGTCGCGCGGATCATCCGGGCCTGTTTGTCCCGCAACCGCCGGTGCTCGAGCCGCTCCAGCCGGATGATGTCGGTGACATCGGTCTGAAGCACCACGGTGCCGCCGTTTCCGGTGCGGTGTTCGCTGACCTGCAACCAGCGGTCGTGCGTCAGCTGGACGTTGAACATCACATGCCGGTCAATGTGCCGCCGGATGCGTTTGGCGGCCCAGCCTTCGGGGTCGTCGCCTTCGGGCAGCACCAGACTGATGCTCTGGCTGATCTGGTGGATGTACTCTTCGAATGGCAGACCGGGACGCAGTGCCTCTGCCATGTCGCGGAAATCGCGGCAGAACCGCGAATTGAACATCACCAGATTGTCCATCGGATCAAACAGGGCAAAGCCCTCGGACACCGTCTCGATTGCATCGGCAAGGTTGCGCCGGGCCGCTTCTGTTTCCTCGTTCGCGCGGCCCAGCTGCGCGTTGGATTCGTGCAACAGATCCAGCGTGCGCTCCAGTTCGAGCGTCCGTTCCCGCACCCGTTTTTCCAGCAAGGCGGCACGTTCAAACTGTGCATAGGCAGCCCCGGATTGTGCGGTGCCGTATTCCACCCGCCGCATCAGGGATTCGGTGATCTTGACCAGTTTTTCGTTCTGCCGCTCGAGACTGTCGGCCGGGTTGATGATCGACACGGGACTACTCCTCGGCTGCGACGGGAGGATAGATCGCGACCCCGGTCAGGGTCTGGTTGACATGCAGCGCCCCGACCTGTTCGCCATAGGTCGAAAAGCCGATCACGTTGCGGGCGCGCAATATCTGCGAGATGTCGCGGGTCTTCTGGCTTTGTCCGGCCTCGATGCGGCGCAGGATGCAATCACAACCAAGGATCTGCGGCGCGGCCCCGTTCGGCCGTGCCATGGCGGACAGTTCGCGTTCCAGATGCTCGGCGATGTCCTCGTGTTTCGCCAGCGTCAGGACCATGCCTTCGTTGATGGCGGAAAAGAACACCAGCTCGCCCGCGTCGTTGACCTGACGGATCGCCCGCACATGATGGGTGTCGCCCAGCCGCACGACAACCGGATGGGCGGCAAAGATGAACGGATCCAGCTGGTTGGGATCCTTGCCCAGCAGCCGGGCGTATTCGGCGGCGGCCGGCTCGGCGTTGATTTCCTGGACCACACGGCGCTCGGGGTCTGCCGCGGTCACCACCATGCGGGTGTCGGTCGGCATCAGGTGATCCAGGCTGAAGACATGCACCGGGCAGCGCGAACGCACCAGCGCCACCAGTGCCGAATTGCGCATCACGACGCCGTTGCGCGACAGCCAGGTCTGACGGAACGCGGTGCCATCGCCGGACGAGCCGCCAAACAACGACATCGGCCCCAGACCCGCAGCCAGCATGGTGGTCAGGTGTTCTTCGCGCAGGCTGAGGCCATCGACCATCAGAAAGGCAAATTCCCAGGTCAGTTCAGAGGCGCGGCGGGTGAGGGCGGTGCGGTGCTGAATCGCGGTGTCGATCACCTGCTGTTCTTCCAGCGTATCCAGCGCTTCGACGGCGTAGGTCCGGGTCGCGAACAGCGCCGAGGGAAAGGCGACCGCGATGATCTGGTCTTCTTCATACCCGTCGCGGCCGATCTCGCCCGCCGTCGTACAGGCCAGCACGTCGGCCCCGCCAAAGCGGCCTTCGGTCTGGCGGGCCAGGGCCTGAAAATCGGCATTCGGCGAGACGAACAGCAGGACCAGTTCCAGCGGCTCGGTCGACAGTTGCGCCGAAATCGCATCCAGCGGCGCCGGATGGTCACCGGGCACCTGCGCAGTTCTCAGCGCTCCGGAATGCTGCGCACCGGATGTCAGTGTGTCCTCCCTCCCTGAGACGGTCACGTCTCCGCTCTGTGCCTGCCCGTGCCGGGTGGCTGGCGCGACGATAGGGGTGTCAATCCCCGCTTGGCAAGACCTTGGCAAAGCGGGCTTCCTGCGCGATCAGCACTGCCTGTGTCCGGCTGTGAACCCCAAGCTTGCGCATGATCGCCGTCACATGCGCCTTGACCGTGGTTTCGGCGATGGTGAGGTCAAAGGCAATCTGCTTGTTCAGTTTGCCTTCGCAGATCAGGTTCAGGATACGGGCCTGCTGGTTGGTCAGGCTGCCCAGCCGGTCCAGAACATCGCCCTGCAGGCCCTGACCGCCGGCACCATGCGGATCGATATAGCCGTCCGGAACAAACTTCTGGCCCTGTCCCACTGCCTCGAAGGCACGCCGGAACACGGAACGCTGCGAATGTTTCGGCACAAAGCCATTGGCCCCGGCTTTCAGGGCGTGACTGATCATCCGGTTGTCCGCCATCGACGAGGCGATCAGGATTGCGGCGCGCGGCGCGGCATTGCGCAACCGCACCAATCCGTCCAGCCCGTTCACGTCCGGCAGGTTCAAATCCAGGATGATGAAGTCGATCAATGAATCCTGCGCCACCACCTCGAGCGCCTTTTCCAGGGTTCCGGCGGTGCGGATCTCTTCGAAGTCGGCGATGGATTGCAGCGTCAGTGTCAGCGCGTCGCAGAACAATGGATGGTCATCGACCACCAGCGCCGATGTTGGCAATGCGGGATCCGGGGCCTGGGCGCGTTCGGTCATATACTGGGTCTTTCCTGCGGCAAGAAGGTCAGGATAGACAAGCCTGCCGTCCGGGTCACTAGCCGAAAAGTATCATATGCCGGCGGCACAGGGGGCCGGCTGCCGCGCGGCGGCTTCAGCGTTCCGGCAGCAGGCCCCGCGGACTGAAGCGCAGCACCAGCAACAGGATCACCCCCATGGTCAGCAGGCGCATGTGCTGAACCGAGTCGCGCAGGTGATCCTTGAGCCAGCTGCCGTCCGCCATGCCTGCGGTCACAAAGGTCATCACGGCCTGGCCGATCGGTTCGACCTGCACCCAGAGAAACCAGATCAGAAACCCGCCCAGCACCGCGCCGAAGTTGTTGCCGGAACCGCCGACAATCACCATCACCCAGATCAGGAAGGTATAGCGCAGCGGCTGGTATGTGCCGGGCGTGAGCTGGCCGTCCAGTGTCGTCATCATCGCCCCGGCAATGCCGCAGATCGCCGATCCGAGCACGAAGATCTGCAAATGCCGACCGGTCACGTCCTTGCCCATGGCCCGCGCCGCGGTTTCGTTGTCGCGGATGGCGCGCATCATCCGCCCCCAGGGCGACTTCAGCGCCAGTTGCGCGAGGACCAGCAGGATCAGCAACACCGCGGCGAACATCAGCCCGTAGCCCAGTTTCACATACAGCGTCGACGCCGTTGTCGCATCGACCCCCAGGTTGGCAGCGGACTGCACAAATCCCGGATCGTTCTGCAGGTCGATCTCGTAGGGCACGGGACGGGGCAGGCCGATCACGTTCTTCACGCCGCGCGCCAGCCAGTCCTCGTTCTTGATCACGGCGATGATGATCTCGGCGATGCCCAGGGTGGCAATCGCCAGATAGTCCGAGCGCAAACCCAGTGCCGTCTTGCCGATCAGCCAGGCCACGCCAGCCGCCAGCACGCCGCCCACCGGCCAGGCCAGAACCACCGGCAGTCCCAGCCCGCCAAGATAGCCGGTCGCGGCCGGGTCCACGGCCTCGATCAAAGCCACCGCCGGGTCAAAAACCTCACGGAAGGCAAAGAAGCCTGCCACCAGAACCAAAGCCACGATCCAGCCGCGCACCCCGCGCCGCAGGCGTTTCCAGACCAGTATCGCCAGTCCCACGCAGGCCGCGCCCAGGGCCAGTGCCAGAAACAGCCGCGCCGCTCCGGCGCTCCAGGCCGCCGATACCGGCGGCATCGACACCAGTACCGTGGCGAGCCCGCCCAGGGCGACAAAGCCCATCACCCCGACGTTGAACAGCCCGGCAAAGCCCCATTGCAGGTTCACCCCCAGTGCCATCACCGCGCTCACCAGTCCCATGTTCAGGATCAGCAGCGCCGAGTTCCAGCTTTGCACGATCCCTGTGCCAAGGATCAGCAGCGCCACGACGCCGAACAGCAGCGCGCCTCGCAGACGATCGCTCATACCGATTTCCCCCTGAATAGCCCGGTGGGGCGGAACAGCAGCACAATCAGCAGGATCACGAAGCTGACCGCGAATTTGTAGTCAGTCGACATCAGCTGCACCAGACTGTCCGGAGCGAGGCTCTCTGGCATCCAGTAGCCCAGCACCTTTTTCCAGGCATAGGTGATCGCGACCTCGGAAAAGGCGATCACGAACCCGCCTGCGATCGCCCCCAGCGGCGAGCCGAGACCGCCAACGATGGCAGCGGCAAAGATTGGCAGGAGCAGCTGAAAATAAGTGAAGGGTTTGAACGACTTGTCCAGGCCGTAAAGCACACCGGCAATGGTTGCCAGCGCCGCCACGATCAGCCAGGTGACCATCACCACCCGTTCGGGGTTGATCCCAGAGAGCAGCGCCAGATCCTCGTTGTCGGAATAGGCGCGCATGCTCTTGCCGGTGCGGGTGCGGTTCAGGAACCAGAACAGTACCGCCACCACGATCACCGCTGTCACCACGGTAAGGCCCTGCGTCGTGCGGATCGCCAGGCCTTCGTCCAGACCGGTCAGCGTGCGGAATTCACGCGCCCCGATGAGAAAGCGTTCGCCATCCGCAAAATTCTGATCCTCGGTGCCGATGATGAACCGCGTCACGCCATTGTAGATGAACATCACCCCCATCGAGACGATGACCATGATCACCGGCTTGACCCGCTGCGCGCGGTAGAACCGATAGACCACCCGGTCGGTGAACAGGATCAGCGCCGCACAGCCCAGGATCCCGAAGGGGATCGCCAGCAGCGCGGTCGGGAGCGGCCCCAGCGAGACCCCCATGCCCTGCAAACCCCAGGTGACCAGAATGGTGCACATGGTGCCAAAGGCCATCGTGTCGCCGTGGGCAAAGTTCGAAAACCGCAGGATGCCATATATCAGCGTCACCCCCAGCGCCCCCAGGGCCAGTTGACTGCCGTAGGCCACACCCGGGATCAGCACAAAATTGGCAAGCGCGACAAAACCGTTCAGAAACTCCACGCTGCTCTCCTTTTGGTAACCCAGCGCAATTCCCCGCCGCAATCCGTCCACCCGGCGGCTGGCCGGGGCGCCACGATTCCGGGGCGCGACAGGGGCGTGCAACCCCGCCACTGGTTTGCTGCGGTCATTGCAGATCCTCGCAATCGCCGGTGAACACCGCCCCGTCTTGCGTGCTCAGGGTGGCGCGGCTGTCCGGTGCGATCATCATCAGCAAGGCCCCGTCCTGTCGGTCCCCGGTCCAGAACCCGCGTCGCCCGTCGTCAAACAGCAACGGTTCGGCGGCAAAGGTCTCGTCCCCCATCGCCACGCGGCTTTCCTGGCGGCGCGGCGGCTCGTCCGGATTCAACGGCGGCGCGAACTGCGTGCGGTCGATGCCAAAGGCGACCAGAAGTTCTGCGCCGCCACCTTCGGGAAACAGCCGACATTCCAGCACATCCGCAGGTGCGGCCATGGGCAGAAGTGACAGTATGAGCGCGGCCCGCATCATCCGCCCAGAAAACTCTTGCGCACATCCGGGTCGGCCAACAGTTCCTTTCCGGTCCCCGTGAAGGCATTTCTGCCCTGCACAAGAACATACCCCTTGTCCGCAATTTCAAGTGCTTGCCGGGCGTTCTGTTCGACCATGAGGATCGAAATTCCGCTGCGTGCAACTTCGATGATCCGGTCGAACAACTCGTCCATCACGATGGGCGACACGCCGGCTGTCGGTTCGTCCAGCATCAGCACCCTTGGCTGGGTCATCAGCGCGCGACCAACCGCCACCTGCTGCCGCTGTCCGCCAGACAGCTCGCCGGCCGCCTGATGCCGCTTGTCCTTCAGGATCGGGAAAAGGTCGTAAACCTGCGCCAGCGTACCGCGAAAATCGTCGCGCCGGATAAAGGCGCCCATCTCAAGGTTCTCCTCGACACTCATCGAGGCGAAAATGTTGTGCGTCTGCGGCACAAAGCCCATGCCTTTGCCGACCCGGTCCTGCGGGCTGAGCGCGGTGATGTCCTCGCCGTCCAGCCGCACCGACCCCGACCGCAGATCCAGCATCCCGAAGACCGCCTTCATCGCTGTCGACTTGCCCGCACCGTTGGGTCCGACAATCACCGCGATCTCGCCGCGCTCGACCGCGATGGTGCAGCCGTGCAGAATGTCCGCGCCGCGGCCATAGCCTCCGGTCATGTCCGCGCCGATCAGATAGGGTTCACCCATGGACCCCTCCCGCCGTGACCCGCGCAGACCAGCCCCGCACCGTGTCACAGGTTGCACCACTGGTGCCGGGGCGGACCCGTCCGGTGCCCGCGTCGCGCGCCGACGCTCGGGCGCAGATCGCGCGGCTTCCAGCCGCCCTCATGTCACCGCTTCCTTGTTCTTGAGGCCGGTGCCAAGATAGGCCTCGATGACCGCTTCATTGGCCTTGATCTCGCTGATCGAGCCTTCGGCCAGAACGTGCCCCTCGGCCATCACGATGACCGGATCACACAGCCGTCCAATGAAATCCATATCATGTTCGATCATGCAGAAAGTGTAGCCTCGTTCTGTGTTAAGCCGTTGAATTGCATCCCCTATCGTGTTCAGAAGCGTCCGGTTCACTCCGGCGCCCACCTCGTCGAGAAACACGATCTTGGCGTCGACCATCATCGTCCGGCCAAGCTCCAGTAGCTTTTTCTGCCCGCCGGACAGATTGCCGGCCTTTTCGTCTTTCAGATGGGAAATCGTCAGAAAATCAAGAACTTCGTCGGCCTTCTTCAGCAGAGCCGACTCTTCCTGCGCGATGCGCGCGCGGTGCATCCAGGCATTCCACAGCGTTTCGCCCGATTGTCCGCCCGGAACCATCATCAGGTTTTCCCGACAGGACATCGACGAAAACTCATGCGCGATCTGAAAGGTGCGCAGCAGTCCCTTGTGAAACAACACATGCGGCGGCAGCCCGGTGATGTCCTCGCCGTCCATGAGCACACGGCCGGAAGTAGGTTCAAGAACGCCAGCTATCACATTGAAAAGAGTTGTCTTTCCCGCACCATTCGGCCCGACGAGACCAGTTATGGAACCGGTGGCAATCTCGAGGCTGGCGCCATCGACGGCACGGAAGCCACCGAAATGACGGTGAAGGTTCTCGACCCGGATCACGTGTTTCCCTCTCTGTCCGAGGCACCTTTGCCGGCACCTTCATCTTGTGCGGACAGCCCGGATTTCTCCGGGCTGTCCCGTTTCATCCGCGGTGTTTAACGGAAATCGACAGTTTCGTAAGCCCCACCCTTGATGGTGTAGTAGCGATAGCTGCCGGCGGCTTCGCCCGGTCCGATCAGTTCGACATTGGTGGCGCCGACATAGTCGACTTCGCCGCCGTCCTTGAGGATCTGCAACGCCTTGCCCAGCTCGCCCGGAAGGATCTCTTCGCCCGGACCGTTGGCCACCGCCAGCAGGTTGTCCTTGACCGCCGCAGAGCTTGCCTCGCCGCCTGCCATCATCGCCAGTGCGATCAGCGCTGCCGCGTCATAGGATTCGCGGGTGAACGAGGATTCGCCGTTGATTCCGGCAGCGTCGGTGATGGTTTTGAAGGCATCCGCGCCGGCGCCTTCACTCCACGGCACAGCGCCGAAGGAATCTTCCATGTCGGCGCCAAGCTCGGCGACAAGGGCGTCGCCATACATGCCGTCGCCCATCATGAATGTGTCGAATGCGCCGGTGTCCAGCGCGGCCTGAATCATGCCCTTGCCGCCGGAATCCGAATAGCCCAGAACCACCAGAAGATCGCCCCCGGCCGACGCCAGCGCACCGATCTCGGCGGAATAGTCGGCCTTGTTGTCCTCGTGCGGTGCGTTCAGGGTGACCGTGCCGCCCGATGCTTCAAAGCTCGAGATGAAGCTGTCCGACAGGCCCTTGCCGTAATCGTTGTTGGTATAGGTCACGGCCACCGAGGTGATACCCTTGTCCGCCAGAATGCCGGACAGAACTTCGCCCTGACGGGCATCCGACGGTGCGGTGCGGAAGAACAGACCGTTATCTTCGGCGGTGCTCAGGCCCGGCGAGGTCGCAGAGGGCGACACCATCGGGATGCCGTTGGGCACTGCCACGTTGGACAGCACGGCACCGGTCACACCCGAACAATCCGCGCCCATGATCGCAACCACACCATCGGTGGTGACCAGACGTTCGGCGGCCGCGGTGGCAGCGGCAGAATCGACGCAGGTCGAGTCGGCGCGGACGGATCCCAGCGTCACGCCGTCCAGGAAATTGCCGGACTCGTTGATCTCTTTCAGCGCCAGTTCGGCGCTGTCGGCCATCATCGGCGTCAGTGATTCAATCGGGCCGGTAAAGCCCAGAATCACGCCGATCTTGGTCTCGGAGGAATGCGCCGCAGCATAGGCGGTGCCTGCTGTCAGCGCGGTGGCCACGGTGGCCAGCAACATTTTTTTCATTGTCATCTCCCAGTTGGAACAGAGTGTCCGACGCAAAGCGTAAGCGGCGGTCGGTAAAAAGAAAAGTCCCATGAAGGCCAAGCGCACGGTTGCCGCAAAGTCACCTATGGGTCAGACCGACAGCCGTGACGCATGGGATCCGCGTTCGCGGTACGGCGTGGTTTCGTAATGTGCGCGGTAACATTTCGAGAAATGCGAGGGGCTGGCAAACCCGCAGGCAAGGGCGACATTGATGACGCTCATGTCGGTCTGCATCAACAGGTTGCGCGCCTTTTGCAGCCGCAGCTCCATGTAATAGCGTTTCGGGCTGCGGTTGAGGTAGCGGCGGAAAAGCCGTTCAAGCTGCCGGGTCGACATTCCGACCTCGGTGGCCAGAATGGCCGGGCTGATCGGCTCTTCGATGTGGCTTTCCATCATGTGGATCACCTGGCTCAACTTGGGATGGCGCACGCCGATGCGGGTCGGCACCGACAGGCGCTGGGTGTCCTGATCGGTGCGGATCGACGAGTAGATCAGCTGATCCGCGACGGCATTGGCAAGCTCTTCGCCGTGGTCGTCGGCAATGACCTTGAGCATGAGGTCGATCGACGAGGTTCCCCCGGCCGTGCTCATGCGGTTGCCGTCCACCACAAAGACCGACTTGGTCAGCGTCACTTCCTCGAACTCTTCGGTAAAGCTGTCCTGGTTTTCCCAGTGGATCGTCGCCTTCTTGCCGTCCAGCAACCCGGCCCGTGCCAGGGAATAGCTTGCCGTGCACAACCCCCCGACCTTGAGACCGCGCCGCGATTCCCGGCGGAGCCAGTTCAGCAGCTTCTTGGTGGTGGCCGACTGCACGTCAATGCCACCGCAGAGCATGACCGTGTCGTCCCGAGCCAGTTCCGGCAGGTCGCATTCAAGTTTGAATTCGGTGCCGGCCGAACAGGTGATGGTTTCGCCGCCTTCACCTGTGACCGTCCAGGTATACAACTGCTGGTCTGCCATCCGGTTGGCGATGCGCAGCGCGTCCAGGGCGGCGGCAAAGCACAGCAGCGTGAACCGCGGCAACAGCACAAAGACAAACCGGCGCGGTTTGCCCCTGGATTCAACCTCGATATGCTGTCGTTGCGCTTCCATGAGGGCTCCCTGTATCGACACTGGTGTCGCTTTACATACTGCTGACAGATGGACAGAAGGCTCTGCAAGCGTCAAGAGATGTCGTTTCTCGCCACTGGCGCGGGTCCGGTCTGCACGCGCCGGGGCGGAATATTTCACGTATGGCCAGCGCCGCGTTGGTTTTGTATAGAACCTCGTGCGAATATGAGCGACCTATTTCTGACCGGAGACAGCTGATGACCGAGTGGCAAAAAACGACCTGGCGCAACAAGCCTCGGGTACAGATGCCCGATTATACCGATGCAGAGGCCCTGCACGCGGTTGAGGCGCAGCTGGCCAAGTATCCGCCCCTGGTGTTTGCGGGCGAGGCGCGCAAGCTGAAAAAATCTCTGGGCGCAGCGTCTCGCGGCGAGGCGTTCCTGCTGCAGGGCGGCGACTGCGCCGAGTCCTTTGAACAGTTCAGCGCCAATGGCATCCGCGACACCTTCAAGGTGATGCTGCAAATGGCGATGGTTCTGACCTTCGGGGCCAAGGTGCCGGTGGTCAAGGTGGGCCGCATGGCCGGGCAGTTCGCCAAACCGCGGTCCGCTCCGACCGAGACCGTGAACGGCGTGGAACTGCCCAGCTACCGTGGCGACATCATCAACGAACTGCCGTTCTCGGCCGAGGCGCGGATTCCCGATCCGAAAAAGATGCTTCAGGGCTATACCCAGGCAGCGGCGACCCTGAACCTGCTGCGCGCGTTTTCCACCGGTGGTTATGCCGACATCCACGAAGTGCATTCCTGGACCCTGGGCTTTACCGAAGGTGAAAAGGCCGCGAAGTACCGCGACATGGCGAACCGGATTTCCGACACGCTCGACTTCATGAAGGCGGCGGGGCTTGAAAGCGAGACGAACCACAACCTCAAGACCGTGGATTTCTACACCAGTCATGAATCCCTGCTGCTGGAGTATGAAGAGGCGCTATGCCGCCTGGATTCGACTTCGGGCAAGTGGATCGCGGGTTCGGGTCACATGATCTGGATCGGGGACCGCACGCGTCAGCCCGACGGCGCACATGTGGAGTTCGCCCGCGGGGTGATCAACCCCGTGGGTCTGAAATGCGGCCCGACCACAACCGCCGAAGATCTCAAGCTGCTGATGAGCAAGCTGAACCCGGAAAACGAGGCCGGCAAGCTGACGCTGATCGCACGCTTTGGTGCAGGCAAGGTGGCCGAGAACCTGCCGCGCCTGCTCAAGGCGGTGCGCGAAGAGGGGGCAAACGTCACCTGGGTCTGCGATCCGATGCACGGCAACACCATCAAGAGCTCGACCGGCTACAAGACACGGCCCTTTGACCTGGTGCTGCGCGAAGTGCGCGACTTCTTTGCAGTGCACAATTCCGAGGGCACGATCCCCGGCGGTGTGCATTTCGAGATGACCGGAGACGATGTGACCGAATGCACCGGCGGCGTGCGCGCGGTGACCGACGAGGATCTGAGCGACCGCTACCACACGGCGTGCGATCCGCGTCTCAACGCATCCCAGTCGCTGGAACTTGCTTTCCTGGTGGCCGAAGAACTGACCGCACGCCGCACCGATGCGGCAGTCGCCAACGGCTGAACCAGCTTTTGTGACCTGAAAAAGCCGACCCCGTATCAGGGTCGGCTTTTTTGCGCCTGAAGTTGGCCCGCGTCAGGCTGCCGTATCGTTGTGACCAAAATCCCTGGGCGAGAGCAGGGCGAGCTGCGCGCGGGCCCAGGCCTTGGTGTCATAGATGTCAACCATGCGCCGCAGTTCCGACATGCGGGTGCGACGCTCTTCCTCGGGCATGCTCAGCGCCAGTTCGATGGCATGGTCCATCGACCGGTTGGAGTAGGGGTTGGTCAGCACCGCCGAACTGAGTTCGATCGCGGCGCCCGCAAATTCCGACAGGATGAGCACCCCGTCACCGTCGGTGCGCGAGGCCGCAAATTCCTTGGCAACAAGGTTCATCCCGTCCGCCAGGGGCGTGATCCATGCAACATCCGCAGCACGGTAATAGGCCACCAGCGTCTCGAAGGGAATCGCCCGCGAGATCAGCGTCACCGGCGTCGAGGTGAAGGTGCCGAACCGCCCGTTGATCCGCCCGGCGATCTGTTCGATCTCTTCCTGAATGTCCCGGTAGGCAACCATGTTGCGGTTGGCGCTGACCGACACGTGCAGCAGGCGCAGATTGCCGATCAGCTCCGGTTTGCGGTCCAGCAGCCGCTCGAACGCCAGCAGCTGATCGGCGCCGCCCTTGGTATAGTCGGTCCGACCCACCGACAGGATGAGCTGGGCGCCCCCCAGTTCGGTCTTGATGCCTCTGGCCCGTTCAGCAGTCTTGTCGTTCCCGGCCACCTCGTTGATGTAACGCGTATTCACGCCGACCGGCGTTGTACCCAGACGCACGACGTGGTTGCTGCCATCGTCCATGTGGATTTCGGTGGGCACGGTCCGGTCACTCAGCGCCGACCCCTCCGAGATGAAATCGGGATCGACCTTGATCCGTGGCACATGACCGACATCGCGCAGCGAGCGGACGACCGACACGAAGTTGGCCGCATAACGCGGGATGTGAAAGCCGACGACGTCACAGGCCAGCAGGCTGTCGATGATCTCTCCGCGCCAGGGCAGGACGTTGAACATGTCCGCCGAGGGGAAGGGCGTGTGGTGAAAGAACGAGATCCGCACATCCGGGCGCAGCTGACGCAGATAGCCCGGCACCAGCCACAGGTTGTAATCGTGCACCCAGACCGACGCGCCCTTGGCGGCTTCGGCGGCAGCGGCTTCGGCAAAGGCCCAGTTCACTTCGCGAAAGGTCGGCCAGTCCACGGGGTCGTAGTTATACTTTTCCTTGAAGCCGTGCAAAATTGGCCAGAATGCCTCTTTCGACGTGACATGGTAAAAGCTCTTGACCTGCGCCTCGGTCAGCGGCAGCCGCGACACTGTATAGCTGCCAAAGCTGTCCTCGATCTCGACGACACGCTCGAACCCCGGGTTGGCGGTGTCCTCGGCGAGTTTCCAGGCCACCCATGCCGCATTGTCCACCGCACCGAAAAAGCTTTTGAGCGTCGGAACGATTCCGTTGGGGCTCTTGTTTTCCCTGAAGACGATTTTGCCGTTTTCCTCCACCTCTTCGTAGGGTTGGCGGTGGTAGACGATCACAAGATCGCTGGCCATGTCAGTCTCCTTTCGGGGTTGGATGCATGTTGCGGAGGGCCACGGCTTCGAGAATGCCGGCCGCCCCGACAGAGGTCGCCTTGTGGACCTCGCTCAGATCCTGAACGCGTGCGATCAGCTCGGGTTCCGATCCGCCCACCGCCACCGCCGGAAGGCCGCATTGCAACATCGACAGATCATTGAGCGTATCACCCGCCGCGAGGACGGTTTCGGGCGCAATTTCCAGATGCGCCACCAGGCGCTTCAGTGACGGGCCCTTGCTGACGCCGCGCGGCAGCACGTCAAAGTAGCGGTTGTCCGACACCAGCGAGTCATGCCCAAGCTGTTGCACGATGTCATGCGCTGACGGGTCAAAGCTGTCGGCATGCAGATCGTAACTGACCCGGTAGCGGAAGTCGGTGGGCTGCAGGGTCAGGCCAGGGTGCCGGTGCAGCGCGGTACGCACCGAATTTCCGGCATCGCCCCAACGGGTTGCGATGTCTTCCTCCAGCGGCACGATCGGCTCGATCACCCGGTTGGCGACCCTGGCGATTGTGGTTCCGACGTCGCCGATCACATACTCCGGCCAGGGCACGCCGCTGTCGCATAACTCTCCGATGAACTTGGGGTCGCGCCCGGTGACGAAGATCAGGCCGATGGTGTCGCGGTTGGCTTCGATCCAGGAATACAGCGTCCTGCGGTCGCGGTCCGATCCGCCAAGAAACGTGCCGTCCAGATCGGTGGCCAGTATGAATTTGCGGGCATTGATCGGCACAGAGGTCGGGCTGGTTTTCTGGGTCATCAGGTCTCTCGCAATGTTGTCGGGTGCGCCAGTTCGATGTCCAGCGCCCGGGGTTCGGATTCGATGGGCCGCGCCCAGAGGTCGGAAAAGGCGGTGGTGAGGTCGGCGCCTTCGTAAAGAATGGCATGGACAGCTTCGCAGATCGGCATGCGCACGCGGATATGATGTGCCAGATCGACAACCGACACGGCGTTCACTTCGCCTTCGACCACCACGTTGCGGCCGTCAAAGCATCTGGCGCGCGGAATGCCCTTGCCCAGCTGCACGCCCAGCGACATGTTGCGCGACGTCATGCTGGAACAGGTGAGCGTCAGGTCGCCTGCGCCCGAGAGGCCGGTGACAGTTTCCCGTCTCCCTCCCAGCGCTTCAGCCAGAAACTTCATCTCGTCGATCCCGCGCGTGATCAGCGCGGCGCGGGTGTTTTCGGCAAAGCCGGCACCCGTCATCATGCCACAGGCGATGGCGATCACGTTCTTGACCGCGCCGCCGATTTCGACGCCGACCGGATCGTCCGACACATAGGGCCGGAACGCCGCCGAGGACACCGACACGGCCAGACGCGCCGCCGGGCTTTCCGCTGGATTCAGCCTGTCGGCGTAGCTGAACGGAAAGGCGATCGTCGCGGCGGTCGGATGACCCAGCGCGGTTTCCTTGGCAAAGGTTGGCCCGGACAGGGCGCCGACGGGATGACCCGGCAGTTCTTCGGACACCACATGTGACAACAGAAAGCCGGTGCCGCGTTCGATGCCCTTGCAGCACAGCGCCAGCGGAACGCCCTTGGCCAGAAACGGCCGGATCGCGGTGCAAAGCGCGCGCAGGGTGCGGGACGGTGTGACGATCAGGACAGCCTCGGCGTCCTCCAGTGCAGCGGACAGGTCACTGGTGACCGAAATCCGGTCGTGCAGCGGGACATCAGGCAGGTATTCCGCGTTGATCCGGGTTGCCTGCACCGCGTCGCTCAACTGCTTGCGCCGTCCCCAAAGCCGTACATCGCGCCCGGCCGTCGCCGCAACCATCGCCAGAGCCGTGCCCCAGCTGCCCATCCCCAGGACCGCGATCCGCCCATAAGGCCTGGCATGCACACGCACGGAAACAGCGTCGGATTTTCGGGACAATGACGTGTCCAAATCGTTCTGATTCATATTTTCCCTTTTTCGGCGCGGGCCGAAGCACCGCCTATCTGATACCACCGACACCCTTGTAGCTAGGGGGCCGCTGCATTCTGACCAGCATGGCATGGAGGTGTTTGCCGCGTCACCCGGCGCCAGACGCCCGATGACTAAATGTTAAGCATATTTCGCTGTTTTTCGCCCTGACAACAGGCGCAACCGCCGCAATCCGGCAGGTTTCATGCAGAAAATCGCCCGGATGAAAGGGGTTTTGGCAATCCGTGACGACGCGGGCCATTTCGTCCGAAAATGGCGAGTTTTCCTTTAAGGCTCTGTAAGTATTCGAAAATTAAATGGGTAAGGAACTCTGAGCTACCGGGCGCGTTCCGGCTGCGGAACGCCCGCTTTGACAGACGCGTTGGTTCACATACATTGACCTTAATGCTGCGCTGCGGCGATGGCGCGGAGTGAAACTCTCGATAGGAGACCTGACCACATGGAACTGAAAGAAGCCGAAACACCTTTGCCTGTGCGTACCGCGATCTTTCCCGTTGCCGGGCTGGGAACACGTTTCCTGCCGGCGACGAAGGCGACCCCGAAAGAGCTTTTGCCGGTCCTCGACCGACCGCTGATCCAATTTGCCATCGACGAGGCCCGCATGGCCGGAATCGAGCGGATGATCTTTGTCAGTCACCCCGCGAAATCGGCAATCGAGCGGTATGTGACGCACGACGCGGACCTGGACGCACAGCTCTGCGCCAAGGGCAAGACCGAGCTGGCCCGTGGTCTGGCTGCCGATGCCCTGGATCCCGGGGAAATTGATGTTCGGTTTGTGATGCAGGATCAGCCGCTTGGGCTGGGTCACGCGGTTCTCTGCGCCGCTGACGATGTGCTTCCGGGCCCGGTGGCGGTGATCCTGCCGGATGATCTGATCCTGGGCGAAACCGGCTGTCTGTCCGAGATGATCGCCGCCTACGGTCGTGGCGGGGCAGGGCACATGGTCGCCACGATGCAGGTCGATGCCGAGGCGGTGAAAAGCTATGGCATTCTCTCGGTGACCGGACGCGACGAAAGGGTTCTCTGGGCGGACGGCATGGTGGAAAAGCCGGAGCCGAGCGATGCACCGTCCCGGCAGGCAGTTGTTGGCCGTTATATTCTGGACGGCTCGATTTTCGAGGATCTGCGCGATCAGAAACCGGGGACCGGCGGGGAAATCCAGCTGACCGATGCCATCTCGCGTGCCACGCCCCGCGTCGGCCTCAGTGGCTTTCGGTTCAGCGGTCAGCGGTACGACTGCGGGTCAAAGGAAGGCATGCTGCGGGCGATCCTGGCCTACGCCAATTCCATGTCGGATTTTCGCGATGTGATCGACGATCACAACCGCAGTCTTCTGGCGGCCGAGTAATCCGGGGCTTGAAACGACAAGGGCCCGCCGCGACGGCGTGCGGCGGCCCTAAACCTGCGGTTGCGGCGTCTCAATCGTCGTTTGACACAACTATCCGCAATTCCGGGCGCGACCTCCTGGGCGGTGCGGCGACAAAGGGCGTTGCCGGTTCATTGAACTGACGGGCGGCGCCAGTGTCCGATGAACGCGGCTCCTGGATGGCATCGCGTTGTTGGCTTACACTTCGCCGGACGAATTTTGCCTTGCCGGCAAACACCGGTTCGATGTTCATGCCATCAAGCAGGAACCGTCGCGGTGCCCGCCCGATGCGCCCGCGCGTGACCAGACATCCCAGCGCGCGGCTGACATCCCCCATGTCCGAGCGCAGCGGCATCAGCAGCAACTGGCCGTCCAGCGACGGCTTGCCGAACCCGTCCTCGCCCAGCAGCCCGGTTCTGAGAATGGCCGGCTCCGCAAACACCCGGGTGAGGGCGTCGGACAGCATGTCCCGCGCAGCCGGGGCAAACAGGCTGCTGAGCGGCATGCCGGAAGTTTCCATGCCCATCACATCGGACAGGTGCGACCCGGCAACCCGGATCTTGGCCATGCCCGGCGCGATCCGCTCGGCCAGAAAGGCAAATTCCAGCGCGCCTTCGATGCCGCGCGGGTCCACCTGACTGCGCGACGGGATGACTCCGTTGCCACAGAGCGCATGCCAGTAGGAGTCCACCTCGCGGAGGGGTAAATTGCGACGATCCTGTTCATGGCCCATCATAGACACCACATTTATCTGATCACGAGTGACGCCAAACATCTGCACGCTCCTGAAACGAGTCAGGCATCGTTGCGGTTAACGGTTGTTAACCAAATGCCTGCACAAACCTTACTGAAGTATTAATACCGGAAGCTGTTTCATATTTCTTCTCAATTTGAACCAACTGGTTAATGGCTCCGGTCCGGTGCTTGCTTTGTGGCGGGGGGTCCAATAGGGGAAAGCCCGGAGGTGATCATGCGGCAATCAATGACAGGATTTGCGGGCTCGGCGGGCGGGCTGGACGGCCTGAGATGGACCTGGGACATTCGTGGCGTCAACGGCAAGGGGCTGGATCTGCGGTTCCGCGTGCCGGACTGGATCGAGGGGCTCGAGGCTGGGTTGCGCGCTGCCGCGACCAAGGCGGTGGTACGCGGCAACATCACGGTGTCATTGCGGGTACAAGGCGCGGGCGACGACAGTGCGCTCGAGCTCAGCGACGATCACCTTGCCACGGTGCTGGACGCGATGGCGCGGATCGAAGCCCAGGCGATGTCGCTGGGATTGTCGCTTGCACCGTCGACGGCGGCGCAGATCGTCGGGTTGCGCGGCATTCTGGACGGACCGGCGGCCGAGACCGATACCAAGGCGCTCTGCGCGATGCTGTTGCAGGAATTCACCGGCGTGCTGGACGATTTCATCGCGATGCGCGGGGCCGAGGGGGCCGCGTTGCAGACAATCATGACCTCGCAGCTCGACGAGATCGCGGCACTGGTCAGCCAGGCAGCGGACCAATCTGCGGCGCGGCGCGACGAGCAGGCAGAGAAACTGCGCCTTGCTCTGGCCCGGGTGCTCGGGAACACCGATGGTGTCGATCCGCAGCGCGTGGCGCAGGAACTGGCGATCATCGCCGTCAAGGCGGATGTCACCGAAGAACTTGACCGCTTGCGCGCGCATGTCCAGGCGGCGCGGGATCTGCTGGCGCAGACCGGGCCGGTGGGACGCAAGCTTGATTTCCTGATGCAGGAGTTCAACCGTGAGGCCAACACCCTGTGTTCCAAGGCGCAGTCCGTTGCCCTGACACAGGTGGGGCTGGCGTTGAAGACGGTGATTGATCAGATGCGCGAACAGGTACAGAATGTGGAGTAGACCATGAGCAACCGTCGCGGCCTTCTGATCATCTTGTCCTCGCCGTCGGGTGCGGGGAAATCCACTCTGGCACGTCGGTTGCGGGCCTGGGACGACAGGATCGTCTTTTCGGTTTCGGCCACCACCCGCGCGCCCCGCACCGGCGAAGTCGATGGATCGGATTACCACTTCATGTCCGATGCCAGCTTCAAGAAGCAGGTTTCGGGCGGCGGGATGCTGGAACATGCGCATGTGTTCGGCAATTTCTACGGTTCGCCCAAGGCGCCGGTGCGCGACGCCATCAGCGCCGGTCAGGATGTGCTGTTCGACATCGACTGGCAGGGTGCGCAACAGATCCGCAATTCGGATTTGGGGTTGCACACGCTGTCGATCTTTCTGCTGCCGCCCTCGATCCTCGAACTGCGCCGCCGCCTCATTGCCCGCGGTCAGGACACCGAAGAGACGATTGCCCGGCGGATGCAGAAAAGCTGGGACGAGATCAGCCATTGGGACGGGTATGACTTTGTGCTGGTGAACGACGATCTGGACGTGACCGAGGCGCACCTGAAAAGCATTGTGACCGCCGCGCGTCTGCGGCGCAGCCAGCAACCGGACCTGAATGCCCATGTGCGCAGGCTCCAGGACGAATTCGAGGAGGGACAGTCATGACCTGTTACAGTCTGGACGGGCATGCGCCCGAGGTTGCCGTCGACAGCTGGATCGCTCCGGGGGCGCATGTCATCGGCAAGGTGGTGATCGCGTCGGGGGCATCGGTCTGGTTCGGCTGCACCCTGCGCGGCGACAACGAGGTGATCCATGTCGGCGCCGGCAGCAATGTGCAGGAAAATACGGTCTGTCACACCGATATGGGGTTTCCGCTGGTGATCGGCGCGGGGTGCACGATCGGCCACAAGGCGATGTTGCACGGCTGCGTGATCGGCGACAACTCTCTCATCGGGATGGGCGCCACGATCCTCAATGGTGCGAAGATCGGCCGCAACTGCCTCATTGGCGCCGGCGCGCTGATCACCGAGGGCAAGGAGATTCCCGACGGATCGCTGGTGATGGGGGTGCCGGGCAAGGTGGTACGCCCTCTGGACGAAGCGGCCATCGAGGGGCTGCGCAAATCCGCACTTGGCTACCAGCGCAACATGCGCCGGTTTCGCGACGGACTGGCCGCACTGTAACCCGGTGGCTGCCACGCGACCGGTCGCAGAGGCTGGTTGGCCGCGCGGTGTCCGGCGCGGCCACCGTCGGGCTAGAGCGAGCGGGGGGTCGGCCGGTCAAACACCCGGCGACCAAGCGCCGAAGCCGCAAGATCCACCATCAGCTGTGCCGTGCGGCCGCGTTCGTCGAGCATCGGATTGAGCTCGACCAGATCGAGCGAGGTCATCAGTCCGCTGTCATGCAGCATTTCCATCACCAGATGCGCTTCGCGTACGGTGGCGCCGCCCGGTACCGTGGTGCCGACGGCCGGAGCAACCGACGGGTCAAGAAAATCCACGTCCAGCGAGACGTGCAGCGCGCCGTTGGCGGCGGCCACCGTGTCCAGAAACGCCCCCAGAAGTTTGGCGATGCCGTTTTCATCGATGTCACGCATGTCATGGCGGCGGATCTGCGTCGCCTCCAGCATCGCGCGTTCGGCGGCATCGACCGAGCGCAATCCGATGATGCAGACATTCTGCTCGGGAATCGGGTGGGGCACCGCCGGAAAGCCGTCGAAGCCCGGCCGTCCGGTCAGATAGCCCAGCGGCGTGCCGTGCAGGTTTCCCGAATCCGTGGTCTGAAGTGTGTGAAAATCGCTGTGCGCGTCGAGCCAGAGCACAAATTGCGGCTGGCCGCTGGCGGCGGCATGGGCGGCGACACCGTGCACCGTGCCCAGCGACAGCGCGTGGTCCCCGCCCAGAAAGATCGGCATGCCCCGGCGGATCGCCTCTTGGGCCGCCCGGCTGAGCGCAGAGGTCCAGCCGATCGTTTCGGGCAGGGAATGCAGCCCCGGGCGTGGCGCAACGTCCGGGCAATCCGGTGCCACATTGCCCAGATCACTGACCTCATGGCCAAGGTCGCGCAGGGCGCCCGCCAGCCGCGCGGTGCGGAAGGCGTCCGGCCCCATGAGACAGCCGAGCCGGGTCTTGCCACTGTCGACGGGGGCGCCAACCAGAAGGATGCGTTTGTTTTCCATGGGGGCTCCTGCACGTTTGCCTGTGTGTGTCGCGGTCTGTTGCTGCACCGGTCCTAGCAGACATTTTCAGCCAGGGGGAGGCGTGGCGTCCGGAGCGTGGCGGCAACGCGCAATCCTCTCAGGGTATCCCGGGCCTCTCAGGGTATCCCGGGCCGTCAGGCTGCTTGCGCGAACCCGGACCCTGGGGGCGCGGGCACGCGGATGGGGGCGGCCGCTGATCAGTTTGACACATTCGCACCGTATAGCGGCACCGTCGAGATCGAGACTTTGGCAGAACCGTTGGTCAGTTCGGCGGCATGGGCAACGTAGATCAATGTCTGATTTTTCTCGTCGAACAACCGTTTGACCCGCAACGTCTTGAGAATGATCGAGCGCGAGGTGCGGAACACGTCTTCGCCGTCTTCGTCCCGTTCGATATCGCCGATCGTGATCGGACCGGTCTGACGGCAGGCGATCGAGGCGTTGGACGGATCCTCGAACCAGTTGCCGTTCGACAGCCGGTCGATCACCGAACGGTCGAAATAGGCGATATGGCAGGTCACGCCCTGTACCTCCGGATCGGAGATTGCCTCGACGACGATATCGTTGCCGATCCAGTCGACGCCGATTTCACCGACTTCCTCCGCCACACCCAGCGACGGGGCAACAAGGCAAAGGGCGAGGGCGGCGCAGCGGATGGCATTCATGGCAATCTCCGGAGTTTTCTGGTGCGGGGCATCATCGGGGGTATCGCTGCGCCGGTGATGACGCGCGACTGGATCAGGCAAAAGTTACCACACCATGTTCGCCCATGTCGGGCTTTTCGTCGGTCATCCGCGATTTGACCAGCTCATAGACGAATCCGGCGGCGCCAGTCGTTGCCCAGACCTCGGCTTTGACGGGGGTCAGTCGGATCAGCCGGATGTCATCGTCCTGCTTGCCATCCTCGAACTCGAACCAGGCGGCCGCGACGGCGTTCCACAACTCGTCCAGTTTGGCGGGATCGTTCACTTCGCTGACCTGACCGTCAATGGTGGCGTAAAGGTTCGCTTTGGGATCCGCGACAAAGAACGATGCCTCGGCGCTGGATCTGGCGGCGGCGGCCAGCTCGGTGCCCTGCGCCGCGATGAACCAGATCGCGTTGTCGTCGCGGCGCGCATAGGGCGACATCGGCACGGCGCGGGTGCTGCCGGCGCTCAGCAGGCCGGCCTGAACGTCTTCGATGCGGTCCCAGAAGGCGGTTTTCAAAGCTTCGGACAAGATCTCTATCCTTTTGATATTCGAGTTCATCCATGCAACGCTGTGCTCCGGGAAGTGGTTCCGGCGGCTGTCGTCATGTTTGTGTGCGTCCGGAATGGGGCGCCTCGGGGATGAACGGCCTGCATCCGGAACGCAGGAGAGGAGACACTGTGTGTTCAGCGCAGTAATGCAGTTCGATCTGGGCGAGGATGTGAATGCCTTGCGTGACATGGTCCACCGCTGGGCGCAGGAGCGGCTGCGCCCCCTGGCGGCCGAAATTGATGCAACCAACAGTTTTCCACCGGCGCTGTGGCGCGAGCTTGGGGAATTGGGTCTGCTGGGAATCACCGTGCCCGAGGAATACGGGGGCGCGGGAATGGGATATCTTGCGCATGTCATCGCAGTCGAGGAAATCGCGCGCGCCTCGGCTTCGGTCTCGCTGTCGTATGGCGCACATTCCAATCTCTGCGTGAACCAGATCCGCCTGAACGGCACCGACGCGCAGCGCCAGAAATATCTGCCCGGGCTGGTGAGCGGCGAACATGTCGGCGCGTTGGCAATGTCCGAGGCGGGCGCCGGGTCGGACGTGGTGTCGATGTCGTTGCGGGCGCAAAAGCGCAACGACCGCTTTGTCCTGAACGGCAGCAAATACTGGATCACCAACGGACCGGACGCCGACACACTGGTGGTCTATGCCAAGACGGACCCCGATGCCGGTTCCAAGGGCATCACCGCCTTTCTGATCGAAAAATCCATGTCCGGCTTTTCGACCAGTCCGCATTTTGACAAGCTGGGAATGCGGGGCAGCAACACGGCCGAGCTGATCTTTGACGACGTCGAGGTGCCGTTTGAAAATGTGCTCGGCGAAGAGGGCCGCGGCGTGCGCGTGCTGATGTCGGGACTGGATTACGAACGCGTGGTGCTTGCCGGCATTGGCACCGGCATCATGGCCGCCTGTCTGGACGAGGTGATGCCCTATATCTCGACACGCAAGCAGTTCGGCCAGCCGATCGGGTCCTTCCAGCTGATGCAGGGCAAGATCGCGGATATGTATACCGCGATGAATTCGGCCCGCGCCTATGTTTACGAGGTCGCCAAGGCCTGTGACCGTGGCGACGTGACCCGGCAGGATGCCGCTGCCTGCTGCCTGTATGCCAGTGAACAGGCGATGGTGCAGGCGCATCAGGCGGTACAGGCCATGGGCGGCGCCGGGTTTCTGAACGATGCCCCGGTCGCACGGTTGTTTCGTGACGCCAAGTTGATGGAAATCGGTGCCGGCACTTCCGAAATTCGCCGGATGCTCGTCGGGCGCGAACTTATGGCGGCGATGGGATGAGCGTGACCCTGGATGGGACCGGCTGAGGCGTGCCGCGCTGGACCTGGTGGCTGCCGGTGGCGCTGATCGTGGCGCTGTCTGCACTGTTTGGCTGGCGGCACGGCTGGGTGGCGGCGAATGTGACGGAAACCCAGGTGATCGACGCCTATGCGACGCGGTATCTGCAGGACCGCGCGCGTGACGGATCCGGCGCCGGGGCCCGTCGCAGCGACTGTCGGGCGCGCCCGTCCGCGCGCGCCTGGCTGGTGGTGATCTGCGGGCCCGAGCCGCAGAACAAGGCGCTGAGTTATACCTATTACGTGGCCCGCGACGGACGATTGCGCATGGTCGTGGGGCCGGACGATGCCGCGGAAGGAGCCTGAGCGATGCTGACGCCTGCGCCATACGACACTCTGCGCGACGCGTTCCGCTGGGATCTGCCGACGCACCTGAATATGGCCGAGCAGGTCTGCGACCGCTGGGCTGCCGCTGATCCGGACCGGGTGGCGGTGCTCGAACTTTCAGAGGCGCGGCGCGCGGTGACTTACCGCGACCTCCAGATCCTGTCGCACCGGGTTGCGTCGGCACTGCTCGGGCAGGGCGTGCGGCGCGGCGACCGTGTCGGTGTGTTGCTGTCGCAGTCTGCGTTCTGCGCGGCGGCTCATATTGCGATCTGGCGTATCGGCGCTATTTCGGTGCCGCTGTTCAAACTGTTCCAGACCGCCGCGCTAAGGACACGGCTGGTGGATTCGGGCAGCCGCGTGGTCGTCACCGACGCCGAAGGGCAGGGCCTGCTGGCCGGGCTGGCGCCAGGCCTTGTGCTGGAAAGGGATCTGCCGACGGCAGACATGTCGGCGCAGGCACCTGTGGCGACGGGCCCCGAGGATCCGGCAGTGCTGATCTACACCAGCGGCACCACCGGTGCCCCCAAGGGGGCGCTGCATGGGCACCGGGTGCTGACGGGGCATTTGCCTGGGGTCGAGATGAGCCACGATTTCCTCGGGGCGCCGGGGGATGTGCTGTGGACCCCGGCCGACTGGGCCTGGATCGGCGGGCTGTTCGATGTTCTGATGCCGGGGCTGGCACTGGGCGTGCCGGTTGTGGCGGCGCGCATGCCCAAGTTCTCGACGGATGAGTGTGTTCGGATTTGTGCGCAGGGCGCTGTAAGGAACGTGTTCTTTCCGCCGACGGCCCTGCGGATGCTGCGGGCGGCAGATCAGGGGATCACCGGGCTGCGCACGGTGGCCAGTGGTGGCGAGCCGTTGGGCGCGGAAATGCTGGCATGGGGGCAGCGCGCCTTTGGTCTGACGATCAACGAATTTTATGGCCAGACCGAATGCAACATGGTGGTCAGCGGCTGCGCCCGGATTTTCCCGCCCGTCCCCGGGGCCATGGGCCGTGCCGTGCCGGGACACGAGGTCGCGGTTATCGGCCCGGACGGCGTGCCTTGCCGGGGTGAGGGAGATCTGGCCGTCGCACGGGGATCGGCCTCGATGATGCTGGGATACTGGAACAACCCGTCCGCGACCCGGGCAAAATTCCGCGGCGACTGGATGCTGACCGGCGACCGTGGCACCTGCGAAGGTGGCACGCTGCACTTTGTCGGGCGCGACGACGATGTGATCACTTCGGCCGGATACCGGATCGGTCCGTCCGAGATCGAGGACTGCCTGCTGACGCACCCGGATGTGGCCACAGTCGGGGTTGTCGGCAAGCCTGACAGGCTGCGCACGGAAATCGTCAAGGCCTATGTGGTGCTGAAGCCGGGGGCGAAAGAGGATGGCGCCGCACTGGGCCGGTGGGTCAAGGAACGGCTGTCAGCCTACGCCTACCCAAGGGAAATTGCCTTTCTGAAGCAACTGCCGATGACGGTCACCGGCAAGGTGATCCGCAAGGAATTGCGGGCGCGGGCGGCGGCGGAATGTGATCCCGAGTGACGGAAAACGCGCGCGACAGGCAGACTCATCGGGCCCGGACCGGGGCCGTTCAAAGCAGAGAAAGGCGAAGCCATGATCCGATTGCACCATGTTCCATTTTCCCGGTCGTTCCGCGTCCTCTGGCTGCTCGAGGAACTGGGACTGGATTTTGAAATCCAGCAGTATGACATCCGCGACGGTTCCCTGCGCGGCCGGTTTCAGGAACTGTCGCCCGCAGGCCGGGTGCCGGCGCTGGAAATCGACGGCATGACACTGTTTGAAAGTGGCGCGATCCACGAATACCTCTGCGAACGCCATGCCGGTGCGGGACTGGGACGCGCGCCGGGCGTGCCCAGTCGGCCCCGGTTTCTCGAATTGCTGCATTTTGCCGAGACCATGGCAAGCTGCATCGAGCAGTTGAACCTTCAGCGCATCTTCTTGCGGGATCCGGCGCAGGCGTCTGCGGTGGTGATAAAGCTGGTGACGGCGCGGCTGGCGGGAACCCTGGCCGGGATGGAGCGCATGCTCGACGGGCGGGACTACCTGCTGGAGGACGGATTCAGCGCGGCGGACACGATGATGGGCTTCAACCTGTTCGCCGCGCCATATTACGTGCGTCTGGACCCGTTTCCGGAACTTGCCGCCTATCGCGACCGGATTGCCGGGCGCCCCGGCTATCAGCGCGCCCGCGCCCGGGACGGCGCGCAGTCGTTCTACACCCGCGATTTCTACCCGCTGCCCGGGACGGAGGGCTGACAGCGCGGTGGTGCGGAGGGGCCCGGTGGGCGGTGTCCGGCACGCCGCCGGACCGGCTCCCGGAATTTCGCGGCCCCCGCCACGCCCGCAAAAGTGGCACCGATTCCGTGTTTTGGCGCCATCCTTCTGGCGGACTTGGACAATTTTAAATCAGCTGGTTGAATCGACAGCTTTTTTCGTCAGTCTGAATGGCGCGGGCTTGGTTGACCCGGGCAACAGGCGGCGATAAGTCATCTGCAAGTCAATCTAGCCACTTGACGGATGCGCCCGGCAGCGGCGCCGTTGGAAAGGAGCCACCTCGTGGAAGAGATGCTGAGGGAATACCTCCCCATCCTTGTTTTTCTGGCCATCGCCATCGGATTGGGCCTCGTGCTGATCCTGGCCGCCTTGGTCATCGCCGTGCGCAACCCCGACCCCGAGAAGGTGAGCGCGTATGAGTGCGGCTTCAACGCCTTTGACGATGCGCGGATGAAGTTCGACGTGCGGTTCTATCTGGTGTCCATCCTGTTCATCATTTTCGACCTCGAGATTGCGTTCCTGTTTCCCTGGGCGGTTGCGTTCCAGGATGTCAGCATGGCGGGATTCTGGTCGATGATGGTGTTCCTCGCGGTTCTGACCATCGGCTTTGCCTATGAATGGAAGAAGGGGGCGCTGGAATGGCAGTAGTGGCAGAGGGCATCCAGACCGGAGCCAACACGGCCGGTGCCGACAAAGAGGTGACGACCCGCGCCCTGAACGCCGAACTGGCGGACAAGGGGTTTCTGCTGACGTCGACTGAGGACATCATCAACTGGGCGCGCACCGGATCGTTGCACTGGATGACATTTGGTCTGGCGTGCTGCGCGGTCGAGATGATGCACACGGCGATGCCGCGGTATGACGTCGAACGCTTCGGCTTTGCGCCGCGCGCCAGCCCGCGCCAGTCGGATGTGATGATCGTGGCGGGGACGCTGACCAACAAGATGGCTCCGGCGCTGCGCAAGGTCTATGACCAGATGCCCGAACCGCGGTATGTGATCTCGATGGGATCCTGCGCCAATGGCGGCGGCTATTATCACTACAGCTACTCCGTGGTGCGTGGCTGCGACCGGATCGTGCCGGTGGACATCTATGTTCCGGGCTGCCCGCCGACGGCAGAGGCGCTGCTTTACGGTATTCTCGCGCTGCAGAAAAAGATCAGACGGACCGGGACCATTGTGCGCTAAGGCGTCGGTCCGGTGGAAGGAGACAACAGCATGACGGCAGCACTGCAGGAACTGGGCGGGCATATCGAGCTCAAGCGTCGGGACTGTGTCCTGGGCTGGGACGTGAACCACGGAGAACTGACGATCAATGTCGCGCCGTCCAATGTGCGCGGGCTGGTCGAGTTTCTGAAGACCGACAACACCTGCCGGTTCACCTCGCTGGTCGACATCACGGCGGTGGACTATCCCGAGCGGGCGAAACGGTTCGACGTGGTCTATCATTTCCTGTCGATGTACCAGAACCACCGTGTCCGTTTGCGGGTCAGTATCCGCGAAGAAGAGATGGTGCCGTCGGTGACCTCGGTCCACCAGAGCGCCAACTGGTTCGAGCGCGAGATATTCGACATGTTCGGCATCCTGTTTGCCGGCCATCCCGATCTGCGCCGGATCCTCACCGACTATGGCTTTCGCGGCTTTCCGTTGCGCAAGGATTTCCCGACCACGGGATACACCGAAGTGCGCTATGACGAAGAACAGAAGCGCGTTGTCTACGAGCCGGTCAGTCTGGTGCAGGAATACCGTCAGTTTGATTTCATGAGCCCCTGGGAAGGTGCACAATACGTGCTGCCCGGAGACGAAAAGAAAGAGGCCGCAAAGTGACAGCCCTTGGAATGCCCGTTTACGGCGTGATGTCCGGCTTCTGGACATTTGCGCTGGTCTACCTTGTCTGCGCCTTTGTCTGGGGCTACCCGCTGTGGAAGATCCTGCCGAAGTTCGGTTATGACCGCAGATGGGCGTTTTCCACGTTGTTTGCCGGCGGCATGGCGGTGCTTGTCGCGCTGTGGCTGATTGCCTTTCCCGACAAATGGACGCCACCGGAGGAAAAAGAATGATGGACGGCTCCAACGGTTTTGACGACGCCCTGACGGGCGAGCAGAAGATCCGCAACTTCAACATCAACTTCGGCCCGCAGCACCCTGCGGCGCACGGAGTTCTGCGTCTGGTGCTCGAGCTGGACGGCGAGATCGTGGAACGCTGCGACCCGCATATCGGCCTGCTGCACCGCGGCACCGAAAAACTGATGGAAAGCCGGACGTACCTGCAGAACCTGCCGTATTTCGACCGGCTGGATTACGTGGCGCCGATGAATCAGGAACACGCCTGGTGTCTGGCGATCGAAAAGCTGACCGGCGTGGTCGTTCCGCGCCGTGCCTCGCTGATCCGGGTGCTGTATTCCGAGATCGGCCGCATCCTCAACCACCTGCTGAACGTCACCACGCAGGCGATGGACGTCGGCGCGCTGACTCCGCCGCTCTGGGGCTTCGAGGAACGCGAAAAGCTGATGGTGTTCTACGAGCGGGCCTGCGGCGCGCGGCTGCACGCCGCCTATTTCCGCCCCGGCGGCGTACATCAGGATCTGCCCGAGGATCTGATCGACGATATCGACACCTGGGCGGATGAATTTCCGACGGTACTGGCGGATATTGACGGGTTGCTGACCGAAAACCGGATTTTCAAGCAGCGCAACGCCGACATCGGCGTGATCACCGAAGAGGATATCCAGGAATGGGGGTTCTCGGGGGTCATGGTGCGCGGCTCGGGGCTCGCCTGGGATCTGCGGCGGGCGCAGCCCTATGAATGTTATGACGAGTTCGACTTCCTGATCCCGGTGGGCAAGAACGGCGATTGCTATGATCGCTACCTTGTCCGCATGGAAGAGATGCGGCAGTCGCTGCGCATCATCAAGCAGGCGGTGACCAAGCTGAGGGCACCGGATGGGAAGGGCGATATTCTGGCCCGGGGCAAGATCACTCCGCCCTCGCGCGGCGAGATGAAGACCTCGATGGAGGCGCTCATCCATCACTTCAAACTTTATACCGAAGGGTTCCACGTGCCCGCGGGCGAAGTCTATGCCTGCGTCGAGGCACCGAAGGGCGAATTCGGGGTCTATCTTGTGGCCGATGGCAGCAACAAACCCTATCGCGCCAAGATCCGCGCGCCGGGGTTCCTGCACCTTCAGGCCATGGACTATGTTGCAACCGGCCACCAGCTGGCCGATGTGGCGGCGATCATCGGGACGATGGACGTCGTGTTTGGGGAGATTGACAGATGAATCGTTTTCTTGGCGCAGGCACTGTCCTTGCGCTGCTGTCGGCCTGCGCGCTGCCGCCCGAAGGCGTGGACGAAGAGCGTCTGGCGATGTTCGATTCCGCCGTTGCCTCGATCGGCTGTGACCTGATCAGCGAAGCGGATTACCTCCCGGTCGAGCTGCAAACCGGCCTGACCCGGTCGCAGGTGATCGAAGTCGCCTCTTACAAGACCCTGCGCGAAGAGGGTGTAAAGCTGTCCAACGGTGGTTTCCGCCTCAAGACCGGAGCCTGTGCAGATGTTGCGTAGATTGCACCGGGAGCAGCCCGAGAGCTTTGCCTTTACCGACGCCAATCTGGCCTGGGCCGAAGCCCAGATCACCAAGTATCCCAAAGGCCGTCAGGCCAGCGCGATCATTCCGCTGCTGTGGCGCGCCCAGGAACAGGAAGGCTGGCTGACCCGCCCGGCGATCGAATCCGTCGCCGACATGCTGGGCATGGCATATATGCGGGCACTGGAAGTGGCGTCGTTCTACTTTATGTTTCAGCTGCAACCTGTTGGTTCAGTTGCAAACATTCAGATTTGCGGCACCACCTCCTGCATGATCTGCGGAGCCGAGGATCTGGTCGCTGTCTGCAAGGAAAAGATCGCCGCAAAGCCGCACACGCTGTCGGCGGACGGCAAGTTCAGCTGGGAAGAGGTTGAGTGCCTGGGCGCTTGCGCCAATGCGCCGATGGCCCAGATCGGCAAGGATTATTACGAGGATCTCACCACCGAGCGTCTGGCGGAGATTCTGGACGAATTGGCAGCCGGAACTGTGCCGGTGCCCGGTCCCCAGAACGGGCGTTACGCCGCCGAGCCGAAGTCCGGCCTGACCAGCCTTGCCGACTACGCCAAGGACCGTGCGCAGTACAACGCAAGTGTCGAACTTGCGGTCGACATCGGCGACACCGTGAAACGCATCGACGGCACCGAGGTGCCGCTGACGGCGCCGTGGCAGGACCGTTCCGACAAGCGGGGCGATGCGGTTCCGGACACTTCGGGGCCGATTCTGGCCAGCGGCACGCCGGTGGATGAAACCGGTATCGACAAGCGTGCGGCGCCGGTGGAAGGCACCGGCCATCCGCGCTCGGATGAACCCGCCGATGCTGCCGAGGCCGGTGAGGGCGGCAGCAAGCCTGCGACCCTGACCCAGGCCCGCGATGGCGGTGCGGATGATCTCAAGCTGATCAGGGGTGTCGGTCCCAAGCTCGAAGAGATGCTGAACGGCATGGGATTTTATCATTTCGACCAGATTGCCGGCTGGTCGGCGGCGGAAATCGCCTGGGTTGATGCCAATCTGGAAGGGTTCAAGGGGCGGGTGACGCGCGATGATTGGGTCGCGCAGGCCACAACGCTTGCATCCGGAGACGAGACGGAGTTCGCTTCCCGTGTTAAAAAGGGTGATGCTTACGATACGTAAGCCCAAAACACGGACCAGGGAGAGCGAAGATGAATGAACCGATCAAGGGCATGAGTTGCGCAAAAGGCTGCTGGGTAATTTCCGGAGGCATAGGTTTTGCCGGGCTTTTGCTGCTATTGGTGGTGTTCGGCACATCCTGGCCTTGGTCGATCTTTCTGTCGCTCCTGTTGACCGGAGTTGCGGGGCTGGTTCTGCCGTATCTGCTGTGCCGCGAGACGGCGGCCGCTGCGGACACCACTCCGGCGTCGGCATCCGCCGCGCCCGAGCCCGCCGCGCCCAAGCCTGCTGCACCGTCAGCATCTGCGGCGCCCAAACCCGCCGAAGCGCCTGCACCGCAACCGGCGGCCGGGACCACGGCCCCCGAGGTTCGGGCTGAGGCCGCTGCTGCACCGCCCGCGGCGTCTGCGAGCGCGGTGACGGTCAAACCCTCCAGGGAACTGCCTGGTCAGACCGACCTTGCCGGACGCAAGGGAGAATGGAAATACACTGCCGCCGCGACACCGGGTGCGGCGGCGTCAGAGGGTGGCGGCAAACCCGCAACCCTCGCAGCGGCACGGCCCGGCGGTGCGGACGACCTCACAAGGATCCGTGGCATCGGCCCCAAGCTCGAAGCTCTGTGCAATGCTCTGGGAATCTACCACTTTGACCAGATCGCGGCGTGGAGCCCGGCAGAGATTGACTGGGTCGACCAGAACCTCGAAGGGTTCAAGGGGCGCGTGACACGGGACAACTGGGTGGCGCAGGCGCAGACACTCGCGGCTGGCGGGACCAGCACAGCACCGGCGCAGACCGGCAACACGGACTGAACGGGCAGGGCGGAATGAACCAGGACGAGGCATTTCAGCGGCAAGGGCGCATCACTGCGCTGGTGATTGCCGGTGTGGGCCTGGCCTGGGTCATCGTCACCGGCCTTGGGGCGGCGCTGGACTGGACCCAGCGCACCCGCGCCTTTTTCGATCTGGCCGCACTGGCCGGGTTCGGAACGGGCATCTGGATGATTTATGGACTCTGGCGGATGCGCCAGAAGAACAAGGACTAAGCGATGCTGCAGGATCAGGACCGGATCTTTACCAATATTTACGGCATGCATGACCGCACGCTTAGAGGCGCGCAGGCGCGCGGCCATTGGGATGGCACCAAGGGCATTCTGGATCACGGACGCGACTGGATCGTCGACCAGATGAAGAAGTCCGGTCTGCGCGGCCGCGGCGGAGCCGGCTTTCCCACCGGGCTGAAATGGTCCTTCATGCCCAAGGAGTCCGACGGTCGGCCCAGCTATCTTGTGGTCAATGCCGACGAATCCGAGCCCGGCACCTGCAAGGACCGCGAGATCATGCGCCATGATCCGCACACGCTGATCGAGGGCTGCCTGATCGCCTCTTTCGCGATGCAGGCCAATGCCTGCTACATCTATATCCGGGGCGAGTACATCCGCGAGAAAGAGGCGCTTCAGATGGCCATCGACGAGGCCTATGAGGCCGGTCTGATCGGCAAGAACGCCTGCGGGTCGGGATATGACTTTGACCTGTACCTGCACCACGGTGCCGGGGCCTATATCTGTGGCGAGGAAACCGCCCTGCTCGAAAGCCTCGAGGGCAAGAAGGGCATGCCGCGCATGAAGCCGCCGTTCCCGGCCGGCTCGGGGCTTTATGGCTGCCCGACCACGGTGAACAACGTTGAATCCATCGCCGTGGTGCCGACCATCCTGCGCCGCGGCCCCGAGTGGTTCTCGGGCTTTGGCCGTCCGAACAACGCCGGCACCAAGCTGTTTGCGATCTCGGGGCATGTGAACAACCCCTGCGTGGTCGAAGAGGCGATGTCGATCACCTTTGAAGAGCTGATTGAAAAGCACTGCGGCGGCATCCGCGGCGGCTGGGGCAACCTCAAGGCGGTGATTCCCGGTGGCTCTTCGGTGCCCTGCATCCGTGGCGAGCACATGAAAGAGGCGATCATGGACTTTGACTATCTGCGCGAGCAGCGGTCGGGTCTGGGCACGGCAGCGATCATCGTGATGGACAACTCGACCGACATCATCAAGGCGATCTGGCGTCTGTCGAAGTTCTACAAGCACGAGTCCTGTGGCCAGTGCACGCCCTGCCGCGAAGGCACCGGCTGGATGATGCGGGTGATGGACCGTCTGGTGACCGGCGAAGCCGATGTCGAGGAAATCGACATGTTGCTCGACGTGACCAAACAGGTCGAGGGGCATACCATCTGCGCGCTTGGCGATGCGGCTGCCTGGCCGATCCAGGGCCTGATCCGCAATTTCCGTGACGAAATCGAAGATCGTATCAAACACAAGCGCACCGGCCGGGTTTCGGCCGCAGTTGCGGCGGAGTGACATCATGGAACAATTCGTACAATACAGTCATGCCACCGCCTCACTGGCGCTCTGGGCACTGATCATTCTGGCCCTTTCGGGCCTGTCGCTGCGCGGACGAACGCCGGAAAACCGCTGCGGTTGCGGCAAGCCGATACGCGATTACGCCAACCCGGTGTACCGGTCCGAACGGGCGTTCCAGAATGCCATCGAAACCTCGGGTCCGTTCATTGCCGCGACACTGGCGGGCATTCTGGCCGGGGCGGCACCGTTCTGGGTGAACCTGCTCGCGTCGGTGTTTGTCCTGGCGCGCATTGCCATGGCCGTTGTCCACATCCGCACCGAAAACCAGCCGATGCGGTCGGCCTGCTACGGCGTGAGCTGGCTTTGTGTTGTCCTGCTGGCGCTGTTTGCACTGGTCGCGGCGTTCTGATGCAGCCAGAGGGCCATCATCTTGCCGAGCTGAATATCGGGCGGCTGGTGGCACCGACGGACGATCCGCGTGTGGCCGACTTCATGGGCGCGCTGGACCGGATCAACGGTCTGGGCAAGCGGATGCCGGGGTTTGTCTGGATGATGGAAGGGTCGGGTGCGCCGGGAACGGGCAACACCGATGCCAAGCTGGAGGGCGACCCTCGGTTTGTGAGCAACCTCACCGTCTGGGAGACGGTCGAGACCCTGGAAGCCTTTGTCTGGGACACCGTGCACCGGCAGTTCTACAACCGTCGGGCCGAGTGGTTCGAAGTGTTGGACAAGATGCACTTTGTCATGTGGTGGGTGCCTGTGGGGCATCGCCCGACGCTGGCCGAGGCACTGGAAAAGCTTGCGCTGCGGGACGCACAGGGCGATACGGACGCAGCCTTTGGCTGGGGCCATCTGAAACAGGCGTCGCGATGGAAATCCCATCAGTGCGCTACAGCGGCGGAGTAAAGTGATGCGCGGATTTGCCATTCTCGGCGTTGTGGCCATAGCGCTGACGACAGCCGCCTGCTCGCGCACCAAGGGTGCCAACGTCGTGGCCTTTGACGGTGTGTTCTACAAGGGCAAGGTGCAGGCCGAGCGCAGCAACCGCAAGGATTTCACCGCCACCGTCCGCCCGGTAAGCGTCCAGGCACTGACCGGCGCACGGGCGGCCGGGCGCCATGAGGGCATCAAGCATTGCATCTTTTATTACGGCACCAGTGACATCGCATGGGTCGTTGGCCCCGATACGCCGCCGGAACAGTTGCAGCTGGTCGGCGACACGCTGACCTTTCGCGGATCCTGCATGGAATGACGCGGACAGCCGACATAACAAAGGCTTGTAGCTGCCGCTATTGCATAGCAAAGCAGCGCAGCCACATCTTTGCGGGAACGCGGGGTTGCAAAGCAACCCCGGAAGCCTTGCAAGGAGAGACGGGATGCGTATGACACTGAGCCTGATACTGGCGGCGACTCTGGCGGCTGGAGCGGTGGCTGCAAAGCCGGCCCTGCGCGATGTCGCGGCCGTGGATGACGGCCTGCTGGCGGTGGGCATTGCGGATGAGATCCGCAACAAATGTGACAAGATCGAAGCGCGGATGATCACCGCGCTGCTGCGGCTGAACGAACTGAAAGCGACGGCACGGTCGCAGGGCTACAGCGACGACGAAATTGAGGATTACGTGACCTCCAAGGCGGAAAAGGCCCGGATGCGCCAGCGTGGCGAGGCCTATCTTCTGGCCAACGGAGTGACACTTGGGGACAAGTCCAGTTACTGCAAGCTGGGCAAACAGGAAATTGCGAAGGGCTCGGCGATCGGGTCCCTTCTGAAAGCAAGGTGAGACAATGTCAGACCTCCGCAAGATCAACATTGACGGCAAGGAAGTGGAAGTAGACGGCGCGATGACGCTGATCCAGGCCTGTGAAGAGGCCGGGGTCGAAATCCCGCGATTCTGCTACCACGAACGGCTGAGCATCGCCGGGAACTGCCGCATGTGTCTTGTCGAGGTTGTGGGCGGCCCCCCCAAGCCCGCCGCATCCTGCGCCATGCAGGTGCGCGACCTGCGGCCGGGCAAGGATGGCGAGCCGCCGCTGGTGCGCACCAATTCCCCGATGGTCAAGAAGGCCCGCGAAGGCGTGATGGAGTTCCTGCTCATCAACCACCCGCTGGATTGCCCGATCTGCGATCAGGGGGGCGAGTGTGATCTTCAGGATCAGGCCATGGCCTACGGCGTGGATTTCTCGCGGTTCCGCGAACCCAAGCGGGCGGCGACGGATCTGGACCTTGGACCGCTGGTCGAGACCCACATGACGCGCTGCATCTCCTGCACCCGCTGCGTGCGGTTCACCACCGAAGTGGCCGGGATTTCGCAGATGGGCCAGACCGGCCGTGGCGAGGATTCCGAGATCACCTCGTATCTGGGCGAGACGCTGGATTCGAATTTGCAGGGCAATATCATCGACCTGTGCCCGGTGGGGGCGCTGGTGTCCAAACCCTATGCCTTTACCGCCCGTCCCTGGGAGTTGAGCAAGACCGAAAGCATCGACGTGATGGATGCCCTCGGCAGCAACATCCGGGTCGACACCAAGGGGCGCGAAGTGATGCGCTTTCTGCCGCGCAACCATGACGGCGTGAACGAGGAATGGATTTCGGACAAGACGCGGTTTGTCTGGGACGGCCTGCGCCGCCAGCGGCTGGACGTTCCCTATGTGCGCGAGGGCGGCAAGCTGCGGCCCGCCACATGGCCCGAGGCGCTGACCAGGGCGGCCGAGGCCATGAAGGCTGGCAAGGTCGCAGGCCTGATCGGCGATCTGGTTCCGGTCGAGGCAGCCTATGCGCTGAAAACGCTCGTCGAGTCGCTGGGTGGTTCGGTCGAATGCCGCACCGATGGTGCCAAGCTGCCCACCGGCAACCGGTCGGGCTATGTTGGCACTGCGACCATCGAAGAGCTCGACAGCGCCAGGGCGATCATGCTGATCGGCACGAACCCGGCGGTCGAGGCGCCGGTCCTGAATGCCCGTATCCGCAAGGCCTGGCTGCATGGCGCCAATATCGGCGTCATCGGTGAAGCCGCGGATCTGACCTATGAGTATGACCATCTCGGCACCGGCCCTGCGGTTCTGACCGAGCTGCTTGCGCGCGACCACAGTGCTGTCGCCGAAACGGGTTCGGTGATCATTGTCGGGCAGGGGGCTCTGGCGCGCGCTGACGGCGCGGCGGTTCTGGCGTCTGCGATGCAACTGGCCGAGGCGACGGGATCGAAATTCCTGGTGCTGCACACGGCGGCGGGCCGGGTCGGCGCGATGGACATCGGTGCCGTGACCGAGGGCGGCCTGACCGCGGCGCTGGACGGAGCCGACGTGGTCTATAACCTCGGCGCTGACGAGGGCGACATCCCCGCCGGTCCCTTTGTGATCTATCAGGGCAGCCACGGCGACCGCGGCGCGCACCGTGCCGATGTGATTCTTCCGGGCGCGGCCTATACCGAGGAACAGGGTCTGTTCGTGAACACGGAAGGCCGCCCGCAATTGGCGTTGCGGGCCAGCTTTGCCCCCGGCGAGGCAAAAGAGAACTGGGCGATTCTGCGCGCCCTCAGTGCCGAGGTGGGGCAGCAGCTTGCCTTTGATTCGCTGGCGCAATTGCGCCGTGCCCTGGTCACCGCCGTTCCGCATCTGGCCGACATCGACGCGGTGCCGCAGAATGCCTGGCAGGTGCCGCCGGGCGGTGCCCTGGACGGCGCCGCCTTTGTGCCCGCGATCCGCGACTTCTACCTCAGCAACCCCATTGCGCGGGCGAGCCAGCTGATGGCCGAATTGAGCGCCAACGCCAAGGCCCGGAAAGAAGCCCCGCTCGCGGCGGAGTGAGGGGGTGCGCAGGGCGCTGGCCTTGACGGCGATGGCACTGGGTGCCCTTGCGGGCTGCGAGGCGCCGCAGGGTGTGCCCGCGCCGTTCACCCCGGAGTACGGCAAGATCGAAACCCGGCTGCTGGACGGCGATCTGGTGAACTTTGTGGTGAATATGCGCGGCGCACGGGGCCCGGATGACGTTGCGGCCTATGCAGAGTGCGCTGCGGCGCAGTATGCTCTGATACGAGGATACGGTTTCGCGCGGCATTTGCGCACAAATGTCGACGAAGAGGGTGGTCTCTGGCGCGCAGATGCGGTTTACACCATCTCGCCAGCGCTGCCTCGTGGGTTAAAGACGATCGACGCGGAAGTTGTCGTTTTTGACTGCGCGGAAAACGGAATACCGATGGTGTGAGGACCTGATGGCTGATTTCTTTACCACTCCCGGCGGGATCGCCCTGATCATCGTGGCACAGTGCCTTGCGGTTCTGGCCTTCGTGATGATCTCGCTGCTGTTTCTGGTCTATGGCGACCGCAAGATCTGGGCAGCTGTGCAGATGCGTCGGGGCCCCAACGTTGTCGGCACCTTCGGGCTGCTGCAATCGGTGGCGGATGCCCTGAAATACGTCGTGAAAGAGGTCGTCATACCGGCCGGCGCGGACAAGCCGGTGTTCATGCTGGCGCCGATGACCTCGTTTGTTCTGGCGATGGTGGCCTGGGCGGTGATCCCGTTCAACGACACCTGGGTGCTGGCCGACATCAATGTCGCCATTCTTTTTGTCCTCGCGATTTCGTCGCTCGAAGTCTACGGCGTGATCATGGGCGGCTGGGCGTCAAACTCGAAATACCCGTTTCTCGGCAGCCTGCGCTCTGCCGCGCAGATGATTTCCTACGAGGTGTCGCTGGGGCTGATCATCATCGGCATCATCATCTCGACCGGCTCGCTGAACTTCGGCGATATCGTGCGGGCCCAGGATGGCAGCTTCGGGTTTTTCAACTGGTACTGGCTGCCGCATTTCCCGATGGTCTTCCTGTTCTTCATCTCCTGTCTGGCCGAAACCAATCGCCCGCCGTTTGATCTGCCCGAAGCGGAATCCGAACTGGTGGCCGGGTACCAGGTGGAATATTCCTCGACGCCCTTCCTGCTGTTCATGGCCGGCGAATACATCGCGATCTTCCTGATGTGCGCGCTGACCTCGCTGCTGTTCTTCGGCGGCTGGCTGTCGCCGATCCCCGGGCTGCCGGACGGCGCCCTGTGGATGGTGGCGAAGATGGCGTTCTTCTTCTTCCTGTTCGCAATGGTCAAGGCAATCACGCCGCGCTATCGCTATGATCAGCTGATGCGGCTGGGGTGGAAAGTGTTTCTGCCGTTCAGCCTGTTCTGGGTCGTCTTCGTGAGCTTTGCGGCTAAATTCGGTTGGTTCTGGGGCCTCTACGCCCGCTGGACCGTGGGAGGCTGACATGGCTCAGATGGATTACACGCGCGCCGCCAAATACTTCCTGCTTCAGGATTTCTGGGTGGGCATGAAACTGGGGCTGAAATACTTTTTTGCTCCCAAGGCAACGCTGAACTACCCGCACGAGAAGGGTCCGCTGTCGCCGCGTTTCCGCGGGGAACACGCGCTGCGCCGCTATCCCAACGGCGAGGAACGCTGCATCGCCTGCAAACTGTGCGAAGCGATCTGCCCGGCACAGGCCATCACCATCGACGCCGAGCCGCGTGACGACGGATCGCGTCGCACGACGCGGTATGACATCGACATGACGAAATGCATCTATTGCGGTTTCTGTCAGGAAGCCTGCCCGGTGGATGCCATCGTCGAAGGCCCGAATTTCGAATTCGCCGCCGAGACACGAGAAGAGCTGTTCTACGACAAGGCCAAGCTGCTGGAAAACGGCGATCGCTGGGAATCTGAAATCGCCCGCAACCTGGAAATGGATGCACCCTACAGATGACACGTGCGCCAAAAAGTTTTCAGAAAACTTTTGACAAGACTTTTTTCAAAAGTCTTGCGGGGACCCTCACATGACAAGCAAGACCCCTTTCGAACTGATGATGGAGCAGGCGCAGGAACTGGCCAAGGCCTTCAATCCCGCGATGACCTCGTTTGACCCCAAGGGGTTCGAAAAGCTCTGGCCGACCATGCCCAAGGAGTTCATGGAGATGAGCTTTGGCCGGGGCATCAGCAAGGAAGGTCTCGACGCCAAGACCCGGCTTCTGCTGACGCTTGCCGGACTGACGATGCAGGGTGCGCAGGCTGACACGCAGGTGCGCATGACGGTGCGCCATGCCATGGAAGCCGGCGCCACCAAGGACGAAATCGCCGAGACCATCGCCCAGATGTCGATGTTTGCAGGCATTCCGGCCATGACCCGCGCGATGGAACTCGCCCGCGACGTCATGGAAGACAACAAGGATGATGAGACATGAGCGTCTTTGCCTTTTACCTGTTCGCCATCAGCACGATTGCCGGCGGCCTGTTTACCGTAGTGAGCCGTAATCCGGTGCATTCGGTGCTCTGGCTCATTCTGGCGTTTCTGAGTTCGGCAGGATTGTTTGTGCTGCTGGGCGCGGAATTTGTCGCGATGCTGCTGGTCATCGTCTACGTCGGTGCGGTGGCGGTGCTGTTCCTGTTCGTGGTGATGATGCTGGACATCGATTTTGCCGAGTTGAAGGCAGAGATGGCGCGGTACATGCCGCTGGCGCTGCTGTTTGGCGTGGTGATCCTGATGCAGTTCGCCATCGCCTTCGGCGCCTGGCAGAGTTCCGGCGCGGCCGACGGCCTGCGGGCGCAGGAGATCATGGCCGAGGCCGAGAACACCCGGGCATTGGGGTTGGTGCTGTATGACCATTACTTCCTGTTGTTCCAGCTTGCAGGACTGATCCTGCTGGTGGCGATGATCGGCGCGATCGTTCTGACCCTGCGCCATCGGACCGACGTCAAGCGGCAGGATGTGGTCGCCCAGATGATGCGCGATCCGGCCAAGGCCATGGAGCTGCGCGATGTGAAGCCCGGGCAGGGACTCTGACCCGGCAAGACGGACAAGCCGCGGATGAATCCGCGGTGGCACAAGACTAACGACGGGGACAACCCGGAGGGACATGATGATCGGACTTGAACACTATCTGACGGTGGCGGCGACGCTGTTCGTCATCGGCATCTTCGGGCTATTCCTGAACCGGAAGAACGTGATCATTCTGCTGATGAGCATCGAGCTGATGCTGCTGGCGGTGAACATCAATTTCGTCGCCTTCTCCTCTTTCCTCAACGACCTCGTCGGGCAGGTTTTCACACTGTTCGTGCTGACCGTTGCGGCGGCAGAGGCTGCCATCGGTCTGGCCATCCTGGTCTGTTTCTTCCGCAACCGCGGCACCATCGCCGTGGAAGACGTCAACGTGATGAAAGGCTGAAGCCATGGAATCGCTCATCCTCTTTGGCCCGCTGTTCGGGTCCATCATTGCCGGATTCGGCTGGCGTCTGATCGGTGAACGCGGCGCCATGTGGATCACCACGGGTCTGCTGTTCATGGCCTGCGCCTTTTCCTGGATCCTGTTCCTGACCTTCGACGGGCTGACCTACAAGGTCGAGATCTTCCGCTGGATCGAATCCGGTACCCTGTCCACCGACTGGGCCATCCGCATGGACAGGCTGACCGCGATCATGCTGATCGTGATCACCACGGTTTCGGCGCTGGTGCATCTCTACAGCTTTGGCTACATGGATCACGATCCGCAGTGGAGAGAGGGCGAAGTCTACAAGCCGCGCTTCTTTGCCTACCTGTCGTTCTTCACCTTCGCGATGCTGATGCTGGTGACCTCGGACAATCTTGTGCAGATGTTCTTTGGCTGGGAAGGCGTGGGCGTCGCTTCGTACCTGCTGATCGGCTTTTACTACCGCAAGCCCTCGGCCAATGCCGCCGCGATCAAGGCCTTCGTGGTCAACCGGGTCGGCGACTTCGGCTTTGCCCTGGGGATCTTCGGGCTGTTCTATCTGGTGGACAGCATCAATTTCGACGACGTCTTCGCGGCTTCGCCGGATCTGGCACAGACACAACTGGCCTTTCTGTGGACCGAATGGAATGCCGCGAACCTGATTGCCTTCCTGCTGTTCGTCGGCGCGATGGGCAAGTCGGCGCAGCTGTTCCTGCACACCTGGCTGCCGGACGCGATGGAAGGTCCGACCCCGGTGTCGGCACTGATCCACGCCGCGACGATGGTCACCGCCGGCGTCTTTCTGGTCTGCCGCATGTCGCCGCTGATGGAATATGCGCCCGAGGCCACGGCGTTCATCACCTTCATGGGGGCCTCTACGGCCTTTGTCGCCGCGACCATCGGTCTGGTCCAGAACGACATCAAGCGAGTGATCGCCTATTCGACCATGTCGCAGTTGGGATACATGTTCGTGGCCGCCGGTGTCGGTGTCTACAGCGTGGCGATGTTCCACCTGCTGACACATGCCTTTTTCAAGGCGATGCTGTTCCTGGGCGCCGGTTCGGTGATCCATGCGATGCACCACGAGCAGGACATGCGCAACTATGGCGCCCTGCGCAAACGCATCCCCTATACCTTCTGGGCGATGATGATCGGCACGCTGGCAATCACCGGTGTCGGCATTCCGCTGACGCACATCGGCTTTGCCGGATATCTGTCGAAAGACGCCGTGATCGAGAGCGCCTGGGCCGGAACCCAGGGGGGCTATGCCTTCTGGATGCTGGTCGTCGCGGCGCTGTTCACCTCGTTCTATTCCTGGCGGCTGATGTTCCTGACCTTTTACGGCGAGGCACGCGGCGACAGGCATACGCATGAACACGCCCATGAATCGCCGAAAGTCATGCTGATCCCGTTGGGGGTGCTGGCTCTGGGTGCGATCTTCTCGGGGATGATCTGGTACAACAGCTTCTTTGGCGATCATGCCTCGGTGAACCGCTTCTTCGGGATTCCGGCACATGCGGCCGAAGCCGCCGAGGGCCACGCCGAGGTGGCGGATGCGGGGCACGCCGAAGATGCCGTCAGTACAACCGAAGGGGCCGCCGCACATGGCGAAGAGGCGGTTGCGGACAGCCATGCGCAGGCAGCCGTCGCCGACGACAGCCACGCGGTGATCGGCGGGCAGGCGCCGCAGGGCGCCATCTACATGGGCGCCGAGAACACCGTGATGGACGACGCGCATCACGCTCCGGTCTGGGTCAAGGTCAGCCCGTTTGTGGCGATGATCATCGGCTTTGCCGTCGCCTATCTGTTCTACATCGTGAACCCGATGCTGCCGCGTCGCCTGGCCGAAAGCCAGCAGCCGCTGTACCAGTTCCTGCTGAACAAGTGGTATTTTGACGAGATCTACGATTTTGTCTTTATCCGCTCGGCCAAGGCCATCGGCCGCATTTTCTGGAAGCGCGGCGACGGGGACGTCATCGACGGATCGCTCAACGGAGTCGCCATGGGGCTGGTGCCCTACATCACCCGCCTCGCGGGCCGGGCCCAGAACGGATACATCTTCACATACGCCTTTGCCATGGTTGTCGGGATCGCGGTCCTTGTCACCTGGATGACCTTCGTGGGAGTCGAGTAATGGACAACCTTCTTTCCATTGTCACCTTCCTGCCGGCGCTGGCGGCGCTGATCCTCGCGCTGTTCCTGCGAGGCGGCGACAAGGCGGCGGATCGCAACGCCAAGTGGCTGTCCCTGATTGCGACCTCGGCCACATTTGTGATCTCGCTGTTCATTCTGGCGCAATTCGACCGGACCAACACCGGCTTCCAGATGGTTGAAAGCGCCGACTGGCTGCTCGGCCTGCAATACAAGCTGGGTGTGGACGGCATCTCGGTCCTGTTCGTGATGCTGACGACCTTCATCATGCCGCTGGTCATCGCCGCAAGCTGGCACATCGACACCCGCGTCAAGGAATACATGATTGCCTTCCTGCTGCTGGAAACGCTGATGCTGGGCGTGTTCATGGCGCTGGACCTCGTGCTGTTCTACCTGTTCTTCGAGGCCGGGCTGATCCCGATGTTCCTGATCATCGGCATCTGGGGCGGGGCCAACCGGATCTACGCCAGCTTCAAGTTCTTCCTCTACACCTTCCTTGGCTCGGTGCTGATGCTGGTGGCGATGGTGGCGATGGCCACCAATGCCGGCACCACGGACATCCCGACGCTGATGCTGCACGACTTCTCGTCGGAAACGATCTCGGTTCTGGGCCTCCCGGTGGTCGGCGGGCTGCAGACGATGATGTTCCTCGCCTTCTTTGCCAGTTTCGCGGTCAAGATGCCGATGTGGCCGGTGCACACCTGGCTGCCGGATGCGCATGTTCAGGCGCCGACTGCCGGATCGGTAGTGCTGGCATCCATCCTGCTCAAGATGGGCGGCTACGGCTTCCTGCGGTTTTCGCTGCCGATGTTCCCAGTGGGCGCGGATGTGCTGACGCCGCTGGTGCTGTGGATGTCGGCCATCGCCATTGTCTACACCTCGCTGGTGGCGCTGGTGCAGGAAGACATGAAGAAGCTCATCGCCTATTCGTCGGTTGCGCATATGGGCTATGTCACCATGGGCATCTTTGCGGGCAACCAGCAGGGCATCGACGGCGCAATCTTCCAGATGCTCAGCCACGGCTTTATCTCGGGCGCACTGTTTCTCTGTGTCGGGGTGATCTACGATCGGATGCATACCCGTGACATCGACGCCTATGGCGGTCTGGTGAACCGGATGCCGGCCTATGCGCTGATCTTCATGTTCTTCACCATGGCCAATGTCGGCCTGCCGGGCACCTCGGGCTTTGTCGGGGAATTCCTGACGCTGATGGGGATATTCCAGGCCAACACCTGGGTTGCGGCCTTTGCCACCTCGGGGGTGATCCTGTCGGCGGCCTATGCCCTCTGGCTGTACCGCCGCGTGGTGATGGGGGATCTGATCAAGGAAAGCCTGCGCAGCATCACCGACATGACACGCCGCGAAAAGGCGATCTTTGCGCCGCTGGTGGTGATGACGATCTGGATGGGCGTCTATCCCGCGCCGATCCTCGACCGCATCGGCCCGTCGGTCGCGGCGCTGGTGAGTGAATACGACACGGCCCTCGCGGCGGCGCACAGCGCCACCCAGGTTGCCGGAAATGCCGCCCCTGCGGCGGCAGAACACTAAGGAACGCTGATCATGATCCAGGCTGATCTGAACGTCATTCTCCCCGAGATCCTGCTGGCGGTCTTTGCCATGCTGGCACTGGTCGGGGCGGCCTACACCGACAAGGACAAGCTGGGGCCGATGCTGGTCTGGGCCACGTCGGGCCTGCTCATCGCGCTGGCGATCTGGATCGGGGCCAGCGGCGATGGCAGCACCCGGGTGGCCTTTAACGGGCTGTTTGTCGATGACGGCTTTTCCCGCTTTGCCAAGGTGGTGATCCTGCTGTCCGCCGCGGCGGTCCTGATGATGGGGCAGGACTATATGGCGCGGCGCGGTTTGCTGCGCTTCGAATATCCGCTGCTGGTCGCACTCAGCGCCGTGGGCATGATGATGATGGTGTCCGCCGGCGATCTGATGTCGCTCTACATGGGGCTGGAACTGCAGTCGCTGGCGCTGTACGTCGTCGCGTCGCTGCGCCGGGACAGCGTGAAATCGACCGAGGCGGGTCTCAAGTATTTCGTGCTTGGCTCGCTCAGCTCGGGTCTGCTGCTGTACGGCGCTTCGCTGACCTATGGCTATGCCGGAACAACCCTGTTCTCGGGCATCATTCAGACAGTGTCGGCGGGTGAATTGTCGGTCGGGCTGTTGTTCGGCCTGGTGTTCCTGATCTCGGGCCTGGCGTTCAAGGTCTCGGCAGTGCCGTTCCACATGTGGACCCCGGACGTCTACGAAGGCGCGCCGACGCCGGTCACCGCCTTTTTTGCGACCGCACCCAAGGTGGCGGCGATGGCGCTGTTCGCACGCCTGCTGCACGACGCCTTTGGCGGTGCGGCGGCAGAGTGGGGCCAGGTGGTCGCGCTGATCTCGGTTCTGTCGATGTTTCTCGGCGCCTTTGCGGCGATCGGACAGCGCAACATCAAGCGGCTGATGGCCTATTCTTCGATTGCCCACATGGGTTTCGCGCTGATGGGGCTGGCGGCTGGCAGCGAGCTGGGCGTGCAGGCGATGCTGATCTACATGACGATCTACGTCACCATGAACATCGGCACCTTTGCCTTTATCCTGTCGATGGAGCGGGACGGCGCGCCGGTAACGGATATCACTGCCCTCAACATGTATTCGAAAAAAGAACCCGGTCGCGCGCTGGCGATGCTCGTGCTGCTGTTCTCGCTGGCCGGCGTGCCGCCGCTGGTGGGCTTTTTCGGCAAGCTTTACGTGCTGCGGGCTGCCTATGACGCCGGTCTGGCCTGGCTGGCGGTTGCCGGGGTGGTCGCCTCGGTGATCGGGTCGTTCTACTATCTGCGCATCGTTTACCTGATGTATTTCGGTGACGACGCCGATGAAGGTCTGGATGCCGGCGGATCGCCCGTACTCTGGGGGTTCCTGATGGCGTCGGCCTTCGTGATGGTGGCAGGGGTGGTCAATCTGTTCGGCATCGAAGGCGCGGCAGCGGCGGCGGCGGCGACGCTTGTCCGCTAGGGCGCGACGCGCAGAGTTCGGGAACGGGGGCGCGCCCAAGGGCGCGTCGCTTTTCTGTTCTGCACACCGGCAGCGACCAAGGGGTCGGCTGCTGTGCCCGGGATGGAAACGGAGGGCTGCGCGTGGGATGGCCTGAGGGATACGGTCGGCGGGTGCTGAAAACCGTCGACAGCACCAACGCCGAAGCCGCGCGGCTTGCCGCGGGGCTGATGGGGCCGATGTGGATTCTGGCGCTGAGCCAGACGGCAGCACGTGGTCGGCGCGGTCGGCCCTGGGTGATGCCTGAGGGAAGTTTTGCCGCGACGCTGGTGCTGCGACCGACCGAGCCACCCAACGTTGTGGCGCTCCGGTCGTTCGTGGCGGCGCTCGCACTGCACGAGGCGTTTGTGGTGGCGACGGGCCGGACCGAGGGGCTGGCCCTCAAATGGCCAAACGATGTTCTGCTGAATGGCGGAAAGGTGGCCGGTATCCTGCTGGAAACACTGGGGGTTCGGCAAGGTGTGCAGCAGCTCGCCATCGGAGTCGGCGTGAACTTGCAGAACGCGCCGGCCGCGCAGGATATCGAGCCGGGAGCGATTGCGCCTGTCTCGCTGCTGTCGGCAACAGGCGTGGCGGTCACGCCGGAAGCTTTTCTGGATATCCTCGCCGAATGCTACGCCAAGATCGAGGCGATGTTCACCACCTACGGCTTTGCCCCGGTGCGCGAGGCATGGCTGCTGCGGGCCGCCCGTCTCGGGGAAACCGTGATCGCCCGGACCGGCACCGCCGAAATCACCGGGCGCTTTGAAACGGTGGACGAGGCGGGGCATCTGGTGCTGACCACCCCGAAGGGCCGCGAGCGGATCGCCGCGGCGGATGTTTTTTTCTGAAAGGCTTGGGCATGCTACTGGCCATCGACTGCGGCAACACCAATACGGTTTTTTCGATCTGGGACGGTGCGCGGTTTCTGGCGACCTGGCGCACCGCGACGGATCATCAGCGCACGGCAGACCAATACTATGTCTGGCTGAGTACGCTGATGGAGTTTCAGAAGATCGAGGCGGTGATCACCGACGTCATCGTGTCGTCCACCGTGCCGCGGGTGGTGTATAACCTGCGGGTTCTGTCTGACCGATACTTTCACACGCGCCCCATCGTCGTGGGCAAACCGGAATGCGCGCTGCCGGTGGCTGTGCGCGTCGATGCGGGCACGCAGGTCGGGCCCGACCGCCTGGTGAACACCGTTGCCGGCTTTGACCTCTATGGCGGCGACCTCATCGTGGTGGATTTCGGCACCGCGACGACCTTTGATGTCGTCGGCAGCGATGGTGCCTATGAGGGCGGCGTGATCGCGCCCGGCGTGAACCTGTCATTGCAGGCGCTGCACCAGGCGGCGGCGGCGTTGCCGCATGTCGACATCACCAAACCGCAAACCGTGATCGGTACAAACACCGTGGCCTGCATGCAGTCGGGCATTTTCTGGGGCTATGTCGGGCTGGTGAAAGAGATCTGCGCCCGGATCAAGGCCGAACGCGGCGTTGCGATGCAGATTATTTCCACCGGGGGCCTTGCGCCTTTGTTCCAACAGACCGAAGACCTGTTTGACGACTTCCGAGATGACCTGACGATGCACGGCCTGACCGTGATCCACAATTACAACAAGACCGAAGGATAATTCATGAGCAGTGAGCGTATCATCTACCTCCCACTCGGCGGAGCCGGGGAGATCGGCATGAACGCCTATGTCTACGGCTACGGCAAACCGGATCAGGAACGCCTGATCCTGGTCGACCTTGGCGTGACCTTTCCGGATATGGCTGGCACCCCCGGGGTCGATCTGATCCTGCCCGATATCACCTGGCTGAAAGAACGTCGTGACCGGCTTGAGGCGATCTTCATCACCCATGCCCACGAGGACCATGTCGGCGCCATCGGGCACTTCTGGGAACAACTGGGCGCGCCGATCTATTGCCGCGCCTTCACCGCCAACATCGCGCGGCACAAGATGGCCGAGCATGGCCATTCCGACCAGACGATCAAGGTGGTCTCAGCCTGGCCCGAGACCACGGCCGCTGGGCCGTTCAAGGTGGGGTTCCTTCCGATTGCGCATTCCATCCCGGAATCCTCGGGCCTGTTGATCGACACACCACAGGGGCGGCTGGTCCACACCGGCGATTTCAAGCTGGATGAAACCCCGATCGTCGGCGAACCCTATGACGCGGCGCTGTGGGCCAAAGTGGCCAAGGACGGAGTCCGGGCGCTGATCTGCGATTCCACCAATGTCTTCAGCCCGCATGCCGGTCGGTCCGAAGTGACCGTGGGCCCCGAGATCGAGAAGCTGGTGGCCGGTGCCAAGGGCATGGTTGTGGCCACGACCTTTGCCAGCAACGTCGCCCGGGTCAAGACGCTGGCCGAGGCTGGCGAGCGGGCCGGACGCTCGATCGTGCTGCTGGGCCGCGCCATGCGCCGGATGATCGAAGCGGCGACCGAAACCGGTGTGCTCAAGGGCTTTCCCCGGGTGACGTCACCCGAAGATGCCGTCGGGGTGCCGCGCGAAAACCTGATGTTGCTGGTCACCGGTTCCCAAGGCGAAAGACGGGCGGCAAGCGCGCAACTGGCACGGGGCAAATATCAGGGCATCACCCTGAAAGAGGGCGACCTGTTCCTGTTCAGCTCGAAAACCATCCCCGGCAATGAAAAGGGTGTGATCCGCATCATGAACCAGTTCTCGGAACTGGGTGTGGATGTGGTGGATGATTCCAACGGGCATTATCACGTGTCGGGCCATGCCAACCGGCCGGATCTCGAGGCGATGCACGACGTGGTCAATCCGCAGATGGTGATCCCGATGCATGGCGAACACCGCCACCTGCGCGAACATGTCAAACTCGCGCAAGGCAAGGGGCGCACCGGTGTGCTGGCCGTCAACGGCATGATGGTGGATCTGTCGGGCAACGAACCCACCGTGGTCGATTATGTCGAGACCGGGCGCACCTATGTCGATGGCTCGGTCAAGATCGGCGCGATGGACGGGGTGGTGCGGGACCGGATCCGCATGGCGCTGAACGGCCACGTCACGGTGACGGTGATCATTGACGAGGACAGCAAGCCACTGGGCGATTCTTGGTGCGATACCATGGGCCTGCCGGAACAGGGCAAGAGCCATATCCCGCTGGTCGACGTGCTGGAAGAGGACCTGAGCCAGTTCCTGGGCCGGGCGGGTGCCAAGACGATCCGCGACGACGACAAGCTGGAGGACGGCATCAAACGCGTGGTGCGGCAGTCTGCCATGTCCGAGATCGGCAAAAAGCCCGAAGTGACGATTGTCGTCAGCCGCCTGAGCTGACGCCGTCTCCCTGAAATGAAAAGCGCCGCGTCCCATCCCGGGGCGCGGCGCTTTTGTGTCTGATCGGCCAGTGCTTCTGATCGGCCAGTGCATCTGATCGGTCAGTGCAATGGACGCCCCGAAAAACCTGTCGGAGCGTCAGGTAGCCGCATCTCTAGCCGGCGCGGCGCTCGTCAAAGCTGAGCGCGATAAAGCTGGGCATGTGATCGCCCATTCCCACAACCTTGTTGTCCGCGCCGCCACGTCCGCGCTGGTAGCCACCAGAGTTGCGGTCGCGCGAAGGTTGCTCGCGTTGGGTTTGCTCGCGCGGTGCCCGGTCACGCGGAAACTCCTTGCGGACCTCTTGCACCGGTTCGGCCTCACGTTTTTCGACAGGCGCCGGTGCCGCAGCCACGGCTTCGACCCGGGGCGATTCCTTTGCCGTCTCGGGTTTGTTGCGCGATCTGCTGCGCGTGCGGCGCGGCTTGGCTTCAGCCTCGGTTTCCATCGCCGCGTCCACTTCGTCGCCGGCGGGGGGCGCCTTCAATGGCGATTCAAGGCGCGGGATGTCTTTTTGCAGAAGCTTTTCGATGGCATCGAGGTTCTTTTCATCGCGCGGAACGCAGATCATCATCGCCTTGCCATCGCGCCCGGCGCGACCGGTGCGCCCGATGCGGTGCACATAATCTTCGGCATGGCTGGGGACGTCGAAGTTGAACACATGGCTCACGCTCGGCACATCCAGGCCGCGCGCGGCAACATCCGAGGCGACAAGGAAGCGCAGATCGCCATTACGGAACCCATCCAGCGTGCGGGTGCGCTGCGACTGATCGAGATCGCCATGGATCGGCGCGGCGTCATAGCCGTACTTCTTCAAGGACTTGGCAACCACATCGACATCCATCTTGCGGTTGCAGAAGATGATGGCGTTGGTGCATTTTTCGCCTTCGGCGTCGATCATCCCGCGCAGAACCTGCCGCTTTTCGCTGGCTTCACGATCCTTGCGCGAGGCTTTGAAAATGACCACACCCTGTTCGATGGTCTCCGAGGCCGACGACTGGCGGGCCACTTCGACCCGTGCCGGGTTTGACAGGAACGTGTTGGTGATCCGCTCGATCTCCGGGGCCATGGTGGCCGAAAAGAACAGCGTCTGGCGAGTGAACGGTGTGAGTCCGAAGATCTTTTCGATGTCGGGGATAAAGCCCATGTCCAGCATCCGGTCGGCTTCGTCCACCACCATCACCTTGACGTCTGACAGGATCAGTTTGCCACGTTCGAAATGGTCCAGCAGGCGGCCCGGTGTGGCGATCAGAACGTCCACGCCCTTGTCGATCAGCTGATCCTGCTCCTTGAAGCTCACGCCGCCGATCAACAGCGCCTTGGTGAGTTTCACGTATTTCGAATAGGTGTCGAAGTTCTCCGCCACCTGCGCGGCAAGTTCGCGCGTCGGACAAAGCACGAGGCTGCGCGGCATGCGGGCGCGGGCCCGGCCCCGGGCCAGAAGGGTGATCATCGGCAAAACGAAACCAGCGGTCTTGCCCGTGCCCGTCTGGGCGATTCCCAAAACATCGCGCCCTTCGAGCGCCGAGGGGATCGCGCCGGCCTGAATGGGGGTCGGCGTTTCGTAGCCGGCTTCCTCGACGGCTTTCAAAACCTTGGGGTTCAGGTTCAGATCAGAGAATTTTGTCATATGTATCCGGTGTTTACGGACACTTATGGCCCGTACATCTGGTGCGTGTGTCAGGCCCGTATGGCCTTGTGGTTATCCACATCAATGACCCACGCGCGGCTTGTACCGAAAAGACGGCCCGTGGTCAACGTGGGCCGCGTTTGCCCGGGGTAAAGCACCGGTTTGTTGCCTATATTGTCACAAAGCCGTGATCACGAGGGTATTCTCTCAGTGTTTCCACACGGACCATGCATTTCAACATCCGGGAAAATGCCTGGTGCGGTGTGTCGGCAGGTCGAGATCATGGCGTCGCAAAAGCCCGTGTGCCTCGAGCCGGTCACACAGCTCCGGTGTTGCTGTGCCGACCTCGCGGTAAAAGGCGCGCAACCCGGCCTCTCCCTGTTCCGTTTCTATGGTGGTGAACAACTCGTGCAGGTTCGGCACCTCGGCCCCGGTCCGCACCTGCGCCTTCAGTTCGGAACGGTAAGAGCCCTGTGCAAGCCGGAACCGGTAGTCGGCCAGAAACTGATCCCAGTTGCGGGCGTGCAGATGACCCAGTTCGATGCCGGGCAGGGAGGCCTGACCGGGGTTGGTCTCGTCACCGAGGATGACGTTGTGGATCTTGATCTGAAGCCCCTTGAGACCGGCCCGAAAGAACAATTTACCCGCCACGTGGCTGAGAAAGCCGCCGGAGAGATAGCCGCCCCAGGTCGGGAAACATGCCTCGGAAGCGGCCTGCCGCGCCGCCTGATCCTGGTGACAGGCCTTGAACGCTATGCCTTTTGTGTTGTCCGTCGGTGCCAGAGCTTCGATCGGGCGCACACGGGCGCACAGCGCGCTGTCGGGCAGGGCTTCCAGCTGCGTGTCGATCGGCATCCGTGAAATAAGGAATTCGTCCACGTCGATATGGACGAGCCAGTCGACCTCGGCGCTGGAGCGGCCGACCTGGCGGTTGTTGGCGTGGCGCGCGTTCAGCGATTGTCGCACCTGGTGGCGGTCGGGGCGGCCGTTGCGCTTTGCCCACCAGGCGGCGTCGGTGTGTGTGGCCCTGATCGCAGGGTGCCGGTTGAGCACGGCCAGCGTTTCGGGAACGTCGTCATCCAGATAGAGATAGAGCTTTGCCGCCCCCTGATCGAGATGCCAGGCGGCGAAATCCAGAATCTCGGGCAGGGGGGCCCGGATTGTCGACACGACGCCCCAGCGAATCACGGAAGCGCTCCGAAAACACGGAGGACGGCGGCGTCCGGATCCAGGGGGTGGGTCAGCAACATGCCCCGGGCGGTCAGCCGCGCCCGCAGGTCAGGTGTGTCCAGTGCGACCTCGTCAAAGAGCGTGCGCAGACCTGCCTCACCCTCGGTGTCGGCGAGAAAGGCAAGGATGTCCGACAGGTCCAGCCGACCGCTTTCCGTCCGCGGCCGGTAGGACCCCCGGGTGCGGCGAAATTCGAAATGGTCGCGGAAATGGCCCCAGCTGGGGGCGTGCAGATGCCCCAGAAAGACCTGGGAAAGCGGGGCCCGATTGGTGGCGTCGGCGCCTTTGTACTTGAGCGTGTGGATGCCCAGACGCGTGTCGGGGATGCCGGTGCGGGCAAAGACCTTGCCGGTGGTGTGGCTGAGAAAGCCGCCGTACAGATGCAGACCGAAGGTCGGATAGACATCCTGAAGGCTGGCCTTGGGAACGCCGGCCGCCTTGTGGGTCAGTTTGAAATGTTCCGGCCGGTCGGCCGCCGCGTCCGAGGCCAGCAGTTCCGCCGGGGTCAGCCGTGCGACGGCCACCGCCGGGGGGATGCGCGCCAGGGCCGAGGTGATTGCGGTTTCCGCCAGCAGCAGTTCATCAACATCGATATGGCCGATCCAGTCCAGGTCGGCGGTCACCGCCCGCAGGGTTCGGGTGGCATTGAATGCCTGACGCAGTTGATGCGACTCCATCCGGGCGCGCCCCGCGCTCTGCCAGTAAGCCGTGTCGCATTGAGTGACCTGGATGCGCGGATGCCGTTTCAGATAGGCCGCCACCTCGGGATCAGGTTCATCCAGAAAAATGTGCAGCGCCTGTGCCCCCAACTCAAGGTGATGGGCGGCGAAACGGGCAATCTGGCGCGGCGGCGCCTTGATCGTGCTCACCAGCCCCCAGCGCAGGTCACCCGCCGCAAGCCGCAGACGGCCGGCCGGAACCGGCGCGATGTTGGACTTCTTCGCCGCCTTGACCGGCTCGGACGCGTCGCGCCGGGTCTTGCGCTGGCGCATCGTCATCAGGCGACGGAACAACGTGCGGTCATCGTGGATCAACAGGTCCAGCAGGTGCTGGGCGAGCGGCGCAATCACCGGATCGGCTTCGGATTCCTGCCACAGCCGGCCCAGCATGTTGACGTCAAGGCCCCCGGCAGTGATCGAATAGGCATCCATGTCCGCAGGCAGTTTCGCCCTGACCTTGTTGTCCAGGGTAAAGGCCCGGTCGGGGGTGAGCCCGGAATACAGCCGCTCGGTCTCGTACAGTTTCATCGTCCCGAACAGCACTGTCAGGGCAAGCCCGACACTGCGCTGCACCGGACCCTGTCCGTGATCGCCAAAGGTGGTCACAGACGAGACGAGCCAGCGGGCGTTCAGAGTGTTGCAGAGAAATTCGCCGTGCTCGGCCCAGAGGCGTTGAAACAGCGCCGGTGCCTGTTCCGGGAAGTCGCGTTTGCGCAGATGCGCGATCAGCAGCCCGTTCAGGAAACAGATCTCGGGCGCGCCGGTGAACTCCTGCCGCAGGGCGAACCTCTTGCGGTGGTAAGTCGACCGGATCTTGCTGTTTTCCCCGGGATCCCGGTCCGGATCGGTGACAATCCGGGTCAGCAGCGGTGCAAGATCGACATCGGGCGCGGGCAGGGATTCACCGGGCGCGTAGGAAAAACCGTCGCGCCGCCCCTCCATCTGGGCAAGCACGGCCTTGATGCCGCCGGGATAGGTGGGCGTCTTGCCGCCGTTTTTGCTGCTCATTGGCGCAGAGTGCCGCGAGTTGTCGCCCGGCGCAATCGTGACATGCCACGTGCGTTAGTCCTCAGGCGCGCACGTGCTGTGCGCGCACCACCTGCCGACTTTGCCGCGACTCCGACCGGCGGGAGGTCCGGTCCGGGGGAGATCCGGAATGCGCCCCGTGCGGGCGCGCACCCGCGGACTTCAGCCAAGGCGCAACGTCACCCGGGTGCGGTGCCGCTGGCCGTCATTTCAGATATTTCATCGGGTCGACGGAATCAAAACCGTTGCGCACTTCGAAATGCATCCGGGGCGGATCGCCGGCGCGCACCTTGCCGATGGTCTGACCACGGCTGACGGCATCACCTTTTTGCACCGAGAGTCCGTCGATATGCGTGTAGACGGTCAGCAGGTTGTTCGGGTGCTTGATCACCACGATCGGAATGTTTTCGGTGTTGGTGGTGATGGCCGCAACCGTGCCGCTGGCGGCGGCTTTGACCGCCGTGCCTGCCGGAGCGCCGATGTCGATGCCATCGTTCCGGCCCTTGGAATATTCGCGGATGATGCTGCCCTGCACCGGATACCCCATCGCGGCTGAACTGCTGGCGGCCGGGGCGCTGGGTTGGCCGATGTCGGGTTTCGGCACCGCCGGGGCGGGGGCGGCGGCAACGGCAGGCGTGGCATCCGGCAGCGGTTTCGAGGCGCTGGGGGGCACTGGTGTGGTGCTGCCGATTCCGGGCGCGGCAATGGTCTCTGCCACCACGGGGGCGGCGGCGGTGCGCTGGGTGTCGGACAGGGCGGTCGGGATCAACAGGTATTGACCGTCGCGCAGCGCATAGTCGCTGCCCAGACCGTTCCAGTCGGCCAGCGCGCGCGGCGTGACGTTGTAGAGCCGGGCGATGGTAAAGGCGGTTTCGCCACGCTGAACCTGATGCCGGACCGGCTCGACGCCGCCCGGGCTGATGCCGGCGTGTTGCGCGACCGGCGCCGGGCCGACCGAAGCCTGGGGCGCAGGTGCACGGTCGATGGCTGCCCCGGCAAGGGTGGTGATGTCGATGGCCCCAGCCGGGGTGATCGCGCCGACCGGCGCGGCGGCCGGTGCCACCGGCGCCGTGCCTGCGATGGTGGCGGTGGCGACTCGGCGGGGCAGCGCCACCACTTCGCCGGTGCGCAGCGGATCGCCGGGCTGAATGCCGTTGTAGATCGCCAGTTCCTGCGGTGACAGGCCGATGCGGTTCGCGAGGCTGGCCAATGTATCGCCGCGCCGCGCAACCGCGACCTGGTAATTGGGATAGCTGAGCACGCCGCGGGAATCCGGGCTGGGCGGCGGTGCCGTGGCCGCCACCGCGGCCTGTGACGTGTCCAGCGAGCCGCCCATTCGGCCCCGCATGTCCAGATCAAAGGGGCCCGAACAGGCGGTGAGGGCCAGCAAAGCAATTCCGGCGCCGCCGAGGCGCAGTGTGGCAGACGGGCGGAGCGGTCGGCGCGTGCGGAGGGGGACTGTCACTGTCATCTCGATATCCTCGGGTGCGCCCCTTGTTGGCCAGGACGTCTTGGTACACAAAATTGCGGTCTCAGCTGTCCTTGCCCAGACCTTCGACCAGCGGCACAAAGCGCACGGGGCGCAGTTCGTCATACTCGTAGCCGGTTTCGAGCCGTGTGACCCGGATCAGGCTTTGCACCGTATCGGACTGCCCGACAGGCACCACCATGATACCGCCAATCTTGAGCTGGGCCAAGAGCGGGCCTGGCGGATCCTCGGCTGCGGCAGTGACCAGAATGCGGTCAAATGGCGCCTGATCAGGCAGACCGAAGGAGCCGTCGGCGGTAAAGGCCGTGATATTGGTCAACCCGAGCTGGTCAAACACCGCGCGCGCCTCGCGCACAAGGCGCATGTGGCGATCAACGGTATAGACCCGGCGCGCCAGGCAGGACAGGATCGCAGCCTGGTAGCCCGAGCCGGTGCCAACCTCGAGCACCTTGTCGCGGGAACTGACGTCAAGCGCCTGGGTCATCAGCCCGACCACCGATGGCTGCGAAATCGTCTGACCGCAGGAGATCGGCAACGGCATGTCGTCATAGGCGCGGTCGGTGAAATAACCGCGGATGAACGGGCCGCGGTCGATCTTTTCCATCGCGCTCAATACCGCGTGATCGGTCACGCCCTTCGAGCGCAGGGCATAAAGGAACTGCATCTTGCGTTCCGCGTCATCACTCATGCCAGGGCGTCTTTCAATGGCCCAAGCTGGTCATGGGCGGTGAGGTCGGCGCGCATCGGGGTGACGCTGATATACCCGGCGAGGTTCACGTCGGCATCGGCACCGGGCTGGGACGGAGCGCTCTGATCGCCGCCCCTGATCCACAGGAACCGCCGACCCGAAGGGGACAGGTGCGGTTCGACTTCGAACCGCGTGTTCTGGCGGAAACCCTGCGGCGCGACGCGGATGCCCAGCACGTCGTCCGCCGCAACCGGCGGAAAGTTCACGTTGTAAAACAGCCGGTAGCCGCTGTGTTCCGTCGGGTTGGCCATCAGAATGCGGCGCACGGTGTCGGCGCCATGCCGGGCCGCAGCCTCGAAGGGATCGTCGAGTTCGGCATTGCCGGGACCATAATATTGCGACAGCGCAATGGCGGGCACACCCTGGAGCGCCGCTTCCATCGCGCCACCAATGGTGCCGGAATACAGCACGTTCTCAGCCGAATTGTTGCCTCTGTTCACGCCCGAAAGCACCAGATCGGGGGGCGTCTCCTTCATCACGTCGTGCAAGCCGGCCAGCACGCAGTCCGCCGGGCTGCCTTCGGCCGCAAAGGTGCGCGCGCCGAGTTTGGCGATCATGGTGGGATGGGTGTAGCTGATGCAGTGACCGACGCCGGATTGCTCGAAGGCGGGAGCGACAGTCCAGACATCCGCAGGGTCCTGGACAAGCGCCAGCGCAATCTGGTGCAGGATCTTCAGCCCCGGCGCGTTGATACCGTCGTCATTTGTAATGAGAATGCGCATGAAACCGCCCGTCCTGTCTTTTTCTCTGCATATGCGAGCAGGGCGCGGGGGGCAAGCGGCGGGGACTGTCCCGCGTCACCTCGGGGCGGTTGCCGCCACGCGCTGATGGATCATCGGGCCATTGGCAAAACACGCGGGACGGGGCACTCGGGACGGGGGAGGCAACCCCTGTTTCCCCGGGGTTGCAGCATCCCGGCGGCTCAGGGGCGTCGGCCCCGCGATCCAGCCGGTCTTATGCACGATTGGCTTAAGCGCTCAGCGCCAGCGCCGCAAGAAGCCGCGCCGCCTCGTCCCGGGGATGGGCCAGGGCGTCACGGTCCTCGCCGGGGAAGAACCGGGCGCGGGTGGCGGTGGCCATCGGCCTGGGCGTCATTATCTGAACCTGCGGGCCGGTGCTGCGGGTCTCGGCCTGCCAGCTGCGGGCCAGAGCGATCTGCGCGGCCTTGGTGGTGCCGTAGTGGCCAAAGAACTTTTCACCACCGCGGCCATCCTCGAAAAACAGCGCCGTGCCGGTGGTGCCCAGAAGCGGCGCGATGTACGGGATCAGGTGTCCCATGGCCGTCAGGTTGATATTGACCGATTTGGCCCAGTCCCGTGCATCGATATGATTGGCCGGGGTCAGCGGAGCCGCGTGCACGGCACAATGGGCCCAGAGAGCCACGCCGCCCCAACGGTCATAGACCGAGCGGCACAACTGCGCCATGGCGTCAGCATTGGTGATGTCCATCGGCGCAAGCGTGGCTTGTCCACCCTTTGCCTGGATCCGGTCGTCAAGGTCTTCGAGCCCACCAACGGTGCGGGCGACAGCGACGATGTGATGGGTGTCGGCAAGCGCCTCGGCCAGGGCAAAGCCAAGACCGCGCGAGGCACCGGTGATGAGAGCGATAGGGTGTGTCATGGCGCGCTGCATGGGCCAGCCGCAGGCTGCGGTCAAGAGGGCTCGCTTGCGGCACGCCGTTTTGGCGCCGGTCACCGGATGTCAGCTGCCGGGAATTTCGACCCAGACAGAGCGGCCGTTCTGGCCCAGCGCGATGCGGGTTGCATCAATGGCATAGACCGTGTCGTGCCCGACCTGATCTCCGGGTGACACCCGGGTGACGCGCCCGTCCGGCAACCGGACCAGGGCCTGCGGGGCCTGTTCCGAGCCGAAGGTGCCGAGTAGAACAAGTCGGGAAAGATTGCTGTCGGTGCGGCGTGTCGCACTTTGGGCAACTGCGGGCGGCGTTGGGGTGGTATCGGTCTGGGCCATGTCTCTGCGGTCTGTGGTTTCCTGAAGACCGCGATCTAGGGTGTAGCGTCGCCGGGCGAAACCCCGGCCATGGCGCGGACCGTCCGGTTGGCAGAGAACTGCTTCCCGGACGGCAAGTGTTGGCCTACGACCCGGTGAGGTGCGGCCGAATGTCCTGACCGGCAGCGGCATAGATGTCGAGCAGGTCATCGAACGAGATGCCCTCGGCAGACGCCACCGCCAGCGGGCCGGTCGCAAACTCAAGGCGCGGCCGTACCAGACCGGAACCGGGTTGCAGTGTGCCGGGGCCGGGATCACCAAGTCCGGGCAACGCATTTGCAACCGTTGCCGTCAGCGCCGTGACGGGCGCTCCGTCCTGGGTGGAGCCGTCGAGATAAGCATAGAAATCAGATTGCGACACTTCGGCCCAGGGCGCCAGGAACAGCGATTCGCCGTCGCTGCCACGAATTGGCAGGGCGATGACGCAGCGCAGGAAACGCCGCTCCCCCAGACGACAGAGCTCGGACGACAGCTTGTCCTCTCCGACGCGGAGCAGATCGTCGCTGCGCGGACCATGCAACCAGGCGTCCGGTTCCTCGAACCCGATGTCGAAAACCCCCGAAAACCGACGGCCGCAGCAAGGGCAGGCATAGTCCGGGTCATTCAGACGCCGCCAGCGGGCATCGAGGTTCAGCAGGCTCATTCCGCAGCGGTCTTGAGCTTGAAGCCTTTCTGGATCTGATCCGCAGGCTCGACCGGGTATTCACCCGAGAAACAGGCATCGCAATACTGTGGCTGACGGGGGTTGCGCCCTTCGGCCTCGCCCACCGCACGATACAGGCCGTCCAGCGAGATGAAGCGCAGCGAATCGACTTGCAGATGGTCGCGCATCTCGTCCTCGGACATGGTCGCGGCCAGAAGCTTTTCACGTTGCGGCGTGTCGACGCCATAAAAGCAGGGCCAGGCCGTGGGCGGGCTTGCGATGCGGAAATGCACCTCGGCAGCGCCGGCATCCAGGATCATTTCCTTGATCTTGCGGCTGGTGGTGCCGCGCACAACCGAATCGTCGACCAGGATCACCCGTTTGCCCCGGATCAGTGCGCGGTTGACGTTCAGTTTCAGGCGCACACCCATGTTGCGGATCTGCTCTGTGGGCTCGATGAAGGTGCGGCCCATGTACTGGTTGCGCACGATGCCCATGCCATATGGAATGCCGGATTCATGTGCAAAACCGATCGCCGCCGGAGTGCCGGAATCGGGGACCGGACAGACGAGATCCGCCTCGACCGGTGCCTCGCGGGCCAGTTCAACGCCGATCTGGCGACGGGTTTCGTAAACCGAGCGGTTGCCGATGATCGAATCCGGGCGCGAGAAATAGACATGTTCGAAGATACAGAAACGGGATTTCTGCGGGCGGAACGGCCGCAGGCTTTCGACACCCTTTTCGGCAGTGATCACCACCATTTCGCCCGGCTCGATCTCGCGGACATATTCCGCGCCGATGATGTCCAGGCCGCAGGTTTCGGAGCTGAGCGCCCAGCCGTCGGCGACCTTGCCCAGCACCAGTGGGCGCACGCCCAGCGGATCGCGCACGCCGATCAGCTTGGTCCGGGTCATGGCGACGACGCTGAACGCGCCTTCGACCCGGCGCAGGGCGTCTTCCATCCGCTCGGGGATGTTGCGCTGCAGTGAGCGGGCCATCAGGTGGATGATGCATTCGCTGTCCGACGAGGACTGAAAGATCGAGCCGCGCTCGATCAACTCGCGGCGCAGGGCGTCGGCATTGGTGATGTTGCCGTTGTGGGCAATCGCCGCCCCGCCCATGGAAAACTCGCCAAAGAACGGCTGCACGTCGCGGATCTGGGTCGGTCCCTTGGATCCGGCGGTGGAATAGCGCACATGGCCGATGGCGATCGGCCCGGGCAGCGTCTGCATCAGCGATTGTGAGGTGAAGTTGTCACGCACATAGCCAAAGCGACGGGCGGAATTGAAGCCCTGGTCCGAATCATGGCTGACGATTCCGCCGGCCTCCTGTCCCCGATGCTGCAGCGCGTGCAGACCTAGGGCGACGAAGTTCGCGGCATCAGTGACGCCGACAACGCCGAATATTCCGCATTCCTCTTTGAGTTTGTCGTCATCGAAGGGATGGGCGGGTGGCATCTGCAGATCCAAGGGGCGGCTCCGAATCCGTTGCGAGAAGTGTTGGGGCACTCATAGGCGCTTGTTGGCTATGTGTCACGAAAGGATCACACTACAAGTGCTGCAGTGCAACAATTCGTTGCCCACCGCATCGGGCCAAAGGCGCCGACGCGGGTTGTCCGGGCGTCAGCGGATGCCCGGGCAGGGGTCAGGCGTCGTTTGCGCCCGGTGCGTCGCAGACACCGACAAGCTGTTCGTACTGGGTGGTGATCCAGCCCAGAGCCTGCTCCGGGTTCTGCTCTTCGATCTTGGAGGTGAACCGGGTGAAGACCGCGGCCGATCGGCTGTCGTCGATCATCGGCACATCCTGGGCGGTCAGCACGGTGCTGTAGACAAAGAAGGCGATCGCCACCAGCAGCACGCCCCGCGCCACGCCGAACAGGAATCCAAGCCCCTGATCAACGCCCCCCAGCGCCGAGCGCTGGACCAGTGAGGAAAACAGCGGCGTGAAGAACGACACAACCACAAGCGCGAGGGCAAAGACCGACGCAAAGGCGGCGATGATGCTGAGTTCGCAGCTGTCGGACAGGAACTCGCCGATCACCGGCAGTTCCTTGACCAGCGGCTGGACCTGTGGTGCGAAGAGAAACGCAAGGAAGGCCGCCGCGACCCAGCCGGCGATGGCCATGACCTCGCGCACGATGCCGCGCGAATAGGCCAGCAGCGCTGACAGCACGATCACAACGGCGACAACGCCATCCACGACTGTAAATCCATCCATCGGCTTCTTGCCTCTTTCCTTTTGGCGGCGCTTATCCCGCGCCGAACAGATCGCCCACAAAGGCAGTCAGATCGCCCATCTGCTGGAGCGTCATACCCGAACTCGCCCCGGCTTTGCCACCGGAGGGCGCGATTGCGGAGGTGAAACCAAGTTTCTGCGCCTCTTTCAACCTGTTTTCGGTCTGCGACACCGGACGCAGGGCGCCAGACAGGCTGATTTCCCCGAAAACGACCGTTTCCGGGGGCAATGAAACATCTTCCCGGGCGGAAAGCAGCGCGGCGGCGACGGCCAGATCGGCTGCGGGTTCGCTGATCTTCATCCCGCCGGCCACATTCAGGTATACATCAAGCCCGGCAAACGGGATGCCGCAGCGTGCCTCGAGCACGGCGAGAATCATTGCCAGCCGTCCGCCGTCCCATCCGACCACAGTGCGGCGCGGCTGGGAATGCGGACTGGGAGCGACCAGCGCCTGCAATTCGCACAGCACCGGGCGGGTGCCCTCGATGCCGGCAAAAACCACCGATCCGGGGCTGGGCTGGCCGCGCTCGGACAGGAACAGCGCCGAGGGGTTGGTGACTTCGGCCAGACCGGCGCCGGTCATCTCGAACACGCCGATCTCGTCCGCCGGGCCAAACCGGTTCTTGACCGCGCGCAGGATGCGAAACTGATGGCCGCGTTCACCTTCGAAATAGAGCACGGTATCGACCATGTGTTCGACCACACGCGGCCCGGCAATCTGGCCATCCTTGGTGACATGACCCACCAGAATCACGGACATGCCGCTGCGTTTGGCAAAACTGGTCAGTTCGTGCGCCGCAGCGCGGACCTGGCTGACCGAACCGGGGGCAGAGTCGACATTGTCCGCCCACATCGTCTGAATCGAATCGATGATCGCAAGGTCCGGGCGTTCCTGTTCCAGCGTGGTCAGGATGTCGCGCAGGTTGGTTTCGGCGGCCAGTTTCACCGGCGCATCCGCCAGTCCCAGGCGCTGTGCCCGCATCCGCACCTGGGCGCTGGCCTCTTCGCCGCTGGCATAGATCACCTTGAGCCCGGCACGCGCAAACATCGCCGCCCCCTGCAGCAACAGGGTGGACTTGCCGATGCCGGGGTCGCCCCCCACAAGGATCGCCGAGGATGGCACCAGTCCGCCGCCCAGCACCCGATCAAGCTCGGACAGACCCGAGGCGACACGGGGCGGCGGTGGTTCGGTGCTGGAAAGATCGGTGAGCGGTACGGCGCGTCCGCGGCTGTTGCCAAGGGTCTTCTTCGCCGGGCCGGACTGCGACAGCGGCACCTCTTCGGAGATGGTATTCCATGCTCCACAGGCCTCGCAACGCCCGGCCCATTTGGTGGTGGCGTTGCCGCAGGCGGCGCAGACAAAATTTGCAGAGGTTTTGGCCATGACGATCTTGTGGCTGAAGGCGAAGCCCATCGCAAGGGCTTGTGGATGGCGCGGTGTCGGGTCACCGCGCGGTTGCCGGTTCTCGGGAAGGAGCCGTAGCTGCAATTCGATTGGACAGGTGGGCGAGGTGGGCGCGGTTTCGGGCACACCGCAGGGCGCTGCCCGAAACCGGAGCGGTTACTCGGCGGCGCGCCGTGCCAGCAGGGCGACAATCCGGTCGTCGGGGGGCGCCACCTCTTCTTCGGCGTCCGCAACAATGACCGGGCGACGGATTTCGGTCTCTTCTGCCGCCGGTGCCGTTGCGCCGAGTTCCGGCAGGATTTCCGCCAGTTCGTCACACAGCCGCGTCAGCTGGGATTCGGCGACCGCTTCGTCCATTTCGACCCGGGTCAGCCATTGCCGCATTTCGGTGGCCACACCCTTGGCGTGGTTCAGGCGGATATTGAAATCCTCGATTTCCTGCTGGCGCTGAACAAGGAAATCACGCGCCCGGGCGACGTTGCGGTCCGAATAGACCTGCGCCAGTTCGCGGCTGAGATGGCTCATCTGCGAAGCGACCTCGAGCACCGAGGGTTCAAGCTCTGACAGGTCCGGGTGTTCGCGCAGAAAGGCGATGCGTTCGCGGATCGAGTCAAACTCCGACGACAGCTGGAACAGCCCCTCGCGGTCGGCGTGGTGGGCCACCTGGTAGGCGCGCGCCACGTCCTTCATGCCGATGTGAAACCGGCGGTGCGAGGTTTCCAGCGCCATGACCCGCGCATTGGTTGGCAAAAAGAAGCACAGGGACAGCGCCAGAGCGGTGAGCGCCAGCTGGACAGCGGTGCCCGCGTTCGGCAGTACCAGATCGCCGAACTGCAAGCTGAGCGACAGCCAGGGCGTCAGACCCAGTGCACAGGATATCGTGTACCCGATGAGCAAGAGCGTGGCGGAGCCAATGGCCAGCATTGCCAGCCACTGCATGAGATATTGCACAACCGCAAAGGCGGATCTCAGCGATTGAAGCATAAACGTTCTCCCTAGAACCATCGGCTAAAATTTGCCGACTGCGGACAAAACTACGCATCTACCGAACTTGTTCCACAAAATCGAACAGAGCACATTTATGCCACAGTTTAACGAATCGGCTATCAAAAATTGAAGAATATTTCGGTATTGCAGTGCTTTGTGGTCAATCGTGATCCGGCGGCATCACTGTTGCCGATTCGGATCCCGTGTCAACACGATGCGTATGCCACAAGCTCAACCCGAGCGACATCAGGATGCAGGCGGTCATCAGGTACAGCCCCCAGGCGATTTCGATGCGCCCGACTCCGATGCCTTTGGACAATGTGATATACAGTGCCACGAGGAATATGTCCGCCATCGCAAGCTTCCCCAGCAGGGTCAGAAGCGGCAGCATCCTGTGGGTGATCCAGCCGAACTGCATCAGTGCCAGCCCGAGCGTCTTGAGGTAGGGCGCGACAAGAGCAAACGCCGTGACCACTAGCGCCAGGAATATGTCGCTGTCCCAGAGCGAGCGTATCCCCGTCAGGACCGAGATTTCCGACAGGCTGAACAGCGGCAACAGTCCGGCGCGCAACAGCGGCGCGCTCCAGGCAATGGGATAGAGGATCAGCAGGGAAAGATTGAGCCAGCGCATCCGGTCCTTTCGCGGGCCGGGTCGGCCCGCTCAGTACATGGTTGCGAGCCAGAGCCCAAGCAACCCCAGGATCAGCGCGCTGCACAGCCAGTCAAGCGCGGCCAGCCGACGCCCCGGCAACCAGGCCGAGGCCAGGAACAGGGCCGACAGTCCGACAAGCGCGCTCAGCCCCTGTCCATGCGCCAGCGCCCGGGCGGCCGGGCCGTACCAGCCCTGCGCGGTCAGTCCCAGTGCCGGCGCAAAGGTGGTCACGATGACCGCCCCGCAGGCGAGCGCGGTCACCACTGCCAGACCCCGGCTGGGACCCCGTGCGGTGAAACAGCGGATCAGCGCGAGCAGCAGCAGCAATTCGGGAAACACAAAACGTTTCACAAAGATCAGGGCGATCAGGGTCGGGCTGGGTTCGAACAGGCTCATGTCCGGGTTCTCGCAGTGCGCAGCGATGTCATGCGCCGGTGTAACGCCGCTCGTACCGTGCGCCGAGACCGGTCAGGATCTCATAGCCGATGGTGCCCGCCGCATCGGCCAGGGTATCGACACCCTGCTGTGCACCAAGCAGATCCAGCGACTCGGGCGCCGCAGGCAAGGCGGTGACATCGACGGCGATCAGGTCCATCGAGATTCTGCCAAGGATCTTGCAGCGGCTGGTTCCCGAATGGACATGCGCCTTCGGTCCCATGGCCCGCAGGATGCCATCCGCATAACCCGCAGCGATGGTGGCCACACGCGCCGGTCGGCGCGCCACCCAGGCGTTGCCGTATCCGACGCTTTCGCCCGCCGCCACGTCACGGATCTGGATCACCGGGATCGACAGGTGCGCGACCGGCAGGGCGTCGCCGAACGGGGCGCCGCCATACAATCCGATACCGGGACGCGTGACGTCGAAATGGTAGTCCGGCCCCAGCAGGATGCCGCCGGTGGCCGACAGCGAGCGCGGCGCGTCGATGCCGTCCGTCATCTTGCGGAACTCGCGCAGCTGGTGGGCATTCATCGGGTGATCGGGTTCGTCGGCGCAGGCCAGATGGCTCATGACAAGCGTCGGTTTCTGCGACAGGGCCAGCTCGCGCAGCGCTGCCCATTCACTGGGTTCGATGCCCAGACGGTTCATGCCCGAATCCAGCTGAATGCCAAAGCTGTGGCCCGGAAGGCTTTCGACATGGCGCAGCATCTGGTCGATGGAATTGATCATCGGCGTCAGCTGTGCCGCCTTCAACAGCGCGGCGTCGCCCGCCATGTGACCCGAAAAGACGTTGATCTCCGGGCCCTGGCCAAGAACTTTGCGCAGACTGGCGCCTTCTTCGGCAAGGGCGACAAAGAACCGCCGCACACCTTCGGAGGCCAGCATCCTGGCGACCGGGCCGGCCCCGAGACCATAGGCATCGGCCTTGACCACGGCGCCGGTTTCGGTGGCGGTTCTGGCGGACAGGCTGCGCCAGTTCTGGCGCAGGGCGGCAAGGTCGATTGTAAGTACTGATTGAGCCATCCTGTGTGTTTGGCACGATCCCCCAGCGCGTCAAGCGCAAAAAGTGGCGCTGTCCGACCGGCAGGCCGCACAGAAGAGTTGAGCGGTCCGTCCGGCCCGGCTATGCCACCGGAATGAACATGCAAAACACTGAATTCGAGACCGCGCTGATGCGCCGGATCGACACCAAGACCAAGCCGCAGGGCGCGCTGGGTCGGATCGAGGAACTCGCCGCCCAGGTGGCTCGGGTGCAGGGGCGGCTGGACCCGCAGATGCAGAGCTGTGCGCTGATGCTGTTTGCCGCGGATCACGGCATCGCGGCCGAGGGGGTTTCGGCCTACCCGGCGGCGGTCACGCGGCAGATGGTGGCAAATTTTGCCGGCGGCGGGGCGGCGGCGAATGTCTTTGCGCGTGCGGGCGGGCTCGACCTTCAGGTGATCAATGCCGGGGTCGCAGGCGGCCCCTTCGGGATGTCCGCGGTCAGCGAATACAGCCTGGGCGACGGCACATCGAACTTTCTGACCGGCCCGGCGATGAGTGAGGCACAGGTGCAGACGGCACTGGACATCGGTCGGCTGCTGGGTGCCGGCGGGCATTTCGACGCGATGGCCTTTGGCGAGATGGGCATCGGCAACACCTCGTCCGCCTCGGTTGTGGCGCACAAGCTGACGGGGATAGCGCTCGACGATCTGGTCGGGCGCGGCACAGGGCTCGAAGATGCCGCCCTTGCGCACAAGCGCGACGTGCTGCTGCGCGCGGCCGCGCGCACCGGATCGCTGGATGTCCGCGCGGTTCTGGCCGAATATGGCGGCTTTGAAACGGTGATGATGACCGGGGCGATGCTGGGGGCAGCCGCGGCGCGGCGGGTGGTGCTGGTCGACGGATTTATCGCCACGGTCGCAGCCCTTGCTGCCTGCACGCTGGAGCCGCAGGCCAGGTCCGCCATGGTGTTTGCGCATCTGTCGCCCGAGGCCGGCCATGCCGTGGTCCTGAACGCGCTGGGGGCGGACCCCGTGCTCAGTCTGAACATGCGGCTGGGCGAAGGATCGGGAGCCGCTCTGGCCTGGCCCCTGCTGCGCGCAGCCGTCGCGATGCTGAACGAGATGGCCAGCTTTGAGGCTGCCGGCGTTTCGGGACCGGCATGAGAATGTCGGTCGACATGCGGGACGCCGTGCGCACCGAACTCGGCCTGTTCCTGCTGGCGGTGCAGTTCCTGACACGGTTGCCGGTGCCGCGCGATCTGCCGTTTTCCGACGACCTGCTGATCCGCGCGACCAAATACTATCCGCTGGTCGGGCTGCTGGTCGGAGTGATCGGCGCGGTGGTTCTTGTTCTCGCCGCGCGCTGGCTGCCGCTGCCGGTGGCGGTGCTGTTGTCCCTGGCCGCGACATTGCTGGCCACAGGGGCGTTTCACGAAGATGGGCTGGCGGACGCGGCCGACGGCCTGTGGGGTGGCCAGACGGCTGTGCGTCGGCTTGAAATCATGCGCGACAGCCGGATTGGCACATATGGCGCGGTGTCTCTGGGGGTTGTTCTGGCGCTGAAAGTCACGCTGCTGACAAGCTTTGCCCCCGGGGTCGCGGGCTGGTTGTTGCTGCTGGGTCACGCGCTTGGGCGCATGGCGTCGGTACATGTCATCGCCACCACCGGATATGCCCGCGAAACCGGCGCCAAGTTTGTGGTGCCAAGTGTCACACCCGACGGCTATCGGCTGGCGCTGTCGCTGTCGATGGCGGTGCTGATCCTCGGCGTCCTTGCCCTGGGCAGCGGGGCGGTGCTGCTCGGGTTCGGGCTCTGCATCTTGCTGGGGCAGGGGGTGCGGCTGGTCTGCCGGGCCAAGATCGGTGGCTATACCGGCGATTGTCTCGGGGCCACGCAGCAATTGGGCGAACTGGGAATCTATCTGGGCGCGGCGCTGTGGCTGTGACCCTCGTGCGTCACACCCGGCCCGAAGTGGCCGAGGGTGTTTGTTACGGGCGGAGCGATCTGGCGCTTGCCGCCGGGTTCGAGGCGGACTGCGGCGCGGTGATTGCCGGCCTTGCGCCGCCGGTCGCGGTGGTGAGCTCACCCCTGCGACGCTGCCGGATACTGGCCGAGCGGATCTGCGCTGTCTTCGGGGTGGCGCTGCACGTTTCGGAGGATTTTTCCGAGATGGATTTCGGCACCTGGGAAGGCCGGCGCTGGGACGCCATCGGCCGCCCGGCGCTGGATGCCTGGGCGGCGGATTTTTTCGGCTACGGCGGTCATGGCGGTGAAACCGTCGAGATGCTGCGGGACAGGGTTGCGCGTGGCCTGCAGGCATTGCCCGACGGTGCGCTGGTGGTGACCCATGCCGGAGTGATCAAGGCGGCGCTGGCACTGCGCGGGGATGTGGACGGCTGGGAGTATCGCCCGGCCTTTGGGGCGGTTGTCAGGTTGTGACAGGCCCGCCCGGGCACCCCGCCCGAACCCGGCGCAGCCATGGCGCACCTGTTCGCCAAGGCTGCGCTGGTTCATGGGAAAGTAACTGCACGCCGCAGGTTGCGATCCGTTCAGAGCGCCGCTCGGGGGCGGCCGTGCTCCTGCCGCCGCCAGTGCCAGCCGCGCCGGCCTGCGGCGCGTTCTGACTCCGCAGGCGGGTTGGGGCAGAGTTTCAGAAGCTGCTGCCTTCGTTGGTCTGCCAGGGTTTCACGAGATTGCCAAACCGGGTGAACTGTCCTTCGAAGGACAGTTCCACAGTGCCGATGGGGCCATGGCGCTGTTTGCCGATGACCACTTCGGCCTTGCCGTGCAGGCGCTCCATTTCCTCTTGCCAGGCGGCCATCTTGTCGAGGTCGTGATCGCCGGGCTTTTCGCGTTCCTTGTAGTATTCTTCGCGGAACACGAACATCACCACGTCGGCGTCCTGTTCGATCGACCCGGATTCCCGCAGATCCGACAGCTGAGGGCGCTTGTCTTCGCGGGATTCCACCTGCCGTGACAACTGTGACAGGGCAATCACCGGAATATGCAATTCCTTGGCGATGGCCTTGAGCCCCATGGTGATCTCGGAAATCTCGTTGACGCGGTTTTCCGACTTGCCGGTGCCGCGCACCAGCTGAAGATAGTCGACCATCAGCACATCAAGGCCGTGGGTCCGCTTCAGACGCCGCGCCCTGGCGGCAAGCTGGCTGATCGGCAAGGCCGGCGTGTCGTCGATGTACAGCGGGCAGGCCTCCAGCGACTTGGCGGCATCGACAAAGCGGCGGAACTCGCCCTCGGTCATGTCGCCGCGGCGGATCTGTTCGCTGGGCACTTCCGAAGCCTCGGACAGAATCCGCGCGGCCAGTTGTTCGGCGCTCATTTCCAGCGAGTAGAAGCCGACCACGCCACCTTCGATGGCGCCTTCGGTGCCGTCTGCCTTGGTGCCGCGCTTGTAGGCCTTGGCGACGTTGAAGGCGATGTTGGTGGCCAGCGAGGTCTTGCCCATCGACGGGCGGCCGGCAAGGATCAGCAGGTCCGAGGGGTGGAGACCGCCGAGTTTCTTGTCCATGTCGATCAGACCGGTGGAGATGCCCGAAAGCCCGCCCTCGCGCTGGTAGGCGGTGTTGGCGACGTTGACCGCATCGGTGACGGCGCGCAGAAAGCTTTGGAAACCGCTTTCCGCCTGGCCCTGTTCGGCAAGCTTGTATAGCGCCTGTTCCGCCTCGACGATCTGTTCGCGCGGCTCGCTGGCAACATCGACCTTGCTGGCCTTGGCGCTGATGTCGCGCCCCAGCGCGATGAGATCGCGACGGATCGCGAGGTCATAGATCATCTGCGCATAATCGCGCACCGCAAACGAACTGACCGCAGCGCCCGCGAGACGGGCGAGGTAGGCCGGGCCGCCGAGTTCCTTCAGGCCCTCGTCGTCCTCCATGAAGGCCTTGAGCGTCACCGGAGAGGCGAGGTTGTTCTTGGCGATGCGGGCGGCGGCGATATCATAGATGCGGGCGTGCACCGGATCAAAGAAATGCTGCGCACTGATGATGCTGGCAACCCGGTCGTAGATGTCGTTGTTGGTCAGGATCGCGCCCAGAAGCTGCTGTTCGGCCTCGATCGAGTGGGGCATGGTTTCGGGCGCCTGCACCTCTGCACCGGTGGGATTGAATGCGGTGATCTCGTTCATCGTCTGCCTCTGCATGCTGCTCTTATCCGCGTGCCGGTATGCCGGTCTCGCGTGCTGTCCTGTCATAGCGAAAATCGCGCCGAACCCCTAGTGGCACAAGTCTGTGGACAAATGCCGGGATAAGGTGCCGGGGCACTGATAACCAGAAAGTACATTCAGCATAGGGTATTGCACTCAGTGCTGTCCACTATACTTGGGGTGTTCGCCGCGATTCTTCGCGGCGATTTATCCACAGATGGCAGCAAGATTTATTTGCCGTTAAGTTCCCGCCACTTGGATGGATCGTTCAGAAAAAATTCTACCGCTTCAAGCGTCTCGCTGTCGAACGCCGCCTGCGCCCGGGCCTCGGCCAGCACGTCCCACCAGGTGCAGAGGTGGTGCAGGGTGACGCCGTGATCGCCCAGGGTTGTGATGGTTTCGGGGAAGATGCCGTAGTAGAAAATCACCGCAGTGTGGGCGCAGGTGGCGCCGGTGTCGCGGATGGCGTCGACAAAGCTGAGCTTGGAGCCGCCGTCGGTGGTCAGGTCCTCGACCAGCAGCACGCGCTCGCCCTCGGTCATGGCGCCTTCGATGCGGGCGTTGCGGCCATAGCCCTTGGGCTTCTTGCGCACATAGGTCATCGGCAGCGCCATGCGTTCGGCAACCAGCGCGGCAAAGGGAATGCCGGCCGTTTCGCCACCCGCGATGTTGTCAAACGCCTCGAAACCGGCGTCGCGCATCACCTTGGCGGTGAGGAAATCCATCAGCGCCGAGCGAATCCTGGGATAGGAAATGAGCTTGCGGCAGTCGATATAGACCGGCGAGGCCAGACCCGACGCAAAAATGAACGGCTCGGCCGCATTGAAATGCACCGCCTTGATTTCCAGCAACATGCGGGCGGTCAGGCGGGCCATTTCTTCGGAAGTCGGAGCGTTCGTCGGGATCATCTGGCGGGTCTCTCTTGGTGGGGACAGCGGGGTCGGGTCCGAACGGACCGCAGTCGTCGGGATCAGGTGGCAACGGTCCAGTGCAGCGGGAATCCGGGGTCAAAAACGGTGACAGTGTCGCCCGCGGCGTCGATCTTTTCCGGATAGACGACCGGCGCGCCCTTGGTCAGGGTCAATGTCGTGTCGTTCACCGGCAGCCGGTAAAAGGCCGGGCCGTTCAGCGATGTGAAGGCTTCGAGCCGATCGAGCGCGGCGTCCTGTTCAAAGACTTCGGCAAGGATCGACAGGGTGTTTGTGGCGGTGAAACAGCCCGCACAGCCGCAGGCATGTTCCTTGAGCGCATCCACATGCGGCGCCGAGTCGGTGCCGAGGAAATAGCTGGGATCACCCGAGGTGGCGGCGGCGCGCAGGGCAAGGCGGTGTTCTTCACGCTTGGCGACCGGCAGACAGTAATAATGCGGCTTGATGCCACCGACGAGGATGTGGTTGCGGTTGATCACCAGGTGATGCGTGGTGATCGTCGCGGCCAGATCTTCGCCGCCGTCGCGGGCGTACTGCGCGCCCTGCGCGGTGGTGATATGTTCCATGACCACGCGCAGTCCCGGCGTGGCGCGGCGGATCGGGTCAAGCACACGGTCGATGAACACCGCCTCGCGGTCAAAGATGTCGATTTCCGGGTCAGTGACTTCGCCATGCATGCACAGCGGCAGGCCGATTTCGGCCATCTTTTCCAGCACCGGACGGACCTTGTCGAAATTGCTGACACCCGAGGCGGAGTTGGTGGTGGCGCCGGCAGGGTAGAGTTTGACCGCTTTCACCAGCCCCGAGGCATGGGCGGCAGCGACATCCGCCGGATCCGTGTCCTCGGTCAGATACAGCGTCATCAGCGGCTCAAAGCGCGCACCGTCTGGCAGGGCCGCAAGGATGCGGTCGCGGTAGGCGGCGGCCTGTGCGCCGGTCACAACCGGGGGCACAAGGTTTGGCATGATGATGGCGCGGGCAAAGTGGCGCGCGGATTCAGGGGCCACTGCGCGCAGCATCTCGCCGTCACGCAGGTGCAGGTGCCAGTCATCAGGACGGCGCAGTGTCAGGCTCTGGGTCATGGGGCTGCGGTTAGCACGAGCCGAGGCAGGCGCGCCAGAGGCATTGCGCGTTTACGCGGAGGGCGCGATGCGTCAGTCTGGGGCAGACGCCAGAGAAGGAGGCAGTGACATGATATTGACACTGATCATCAGTGCCGTGGCCGGGGCGCTGGTGCCAAAGGTGCAACCGCAGATCAGGGCCACGCTGGCCCGGCATCTCAAGGCGGGCCAGCTTCCCGACGACGCAGGATTGCAGGTCACTGCCTTTGCGGCGGTGCTGATCCTCGCGTCGCTGCTGCTGTTGCTGCTTGGGGTGAGGCCATCCGCGGGGCTGGTTCTGCTCGGGGGGCTTCTGGGTTATTTCCAGGCAGAGATCCGGCAGGCATTCGGGGCGCGGCGCTAGACCTCTGCGCCAGTCACACAAAGGCTTCCGTCAGTCGCTGGTGCCTGATCCAGTGGCCTTTCGTGCCGCGCGCAGGGCTTCGAGCTTGCGACGGAATCGCGGCGCCTGCATCCGCGCGACGACGTTTTCGCACAGCATCTCGGACAGTCCGCTGCGGCCATCCGATTCGAGCCGCGCGAGCAGTTTGCGCAGATAGGGCGGATGGTCCCGGCGCACCCGCATCAGACCAGAGAACGTCAGCACGTCCAGACTGCCCTCGGCCGCCGAAGTCAGCAGCGGCAACAGCAGGTCCAGTTCCAGCAGATCACTCAACAGGGCACTGCCCATGAAGGGCAGACGGAAGCGGGTGACATTGGACCTGTGAAACAACGCCGCGTGCATCGCATCCAGCGGCTCGTGCGGATCATACAGAATAAAGGCGTGATCGGCGGCATCCAGCATTTCGGGCGCATAGCCGTAGCGGTCGGTAAAACACAGGCGCCGCTTGTCGGCAAAGCGTTCGTCCCAGCCGGCAAGGCGCGGGTCCAGTGTGGCCTGCGGCTGAACCGCCACCACCCGCGCGCCCGGACAGGCCACGGAGTAGGCCGCCGCCGCATAGCCGCAGGGACCGGCGCCAAAGAACACCACCTGTTCGAAGTCGTCAAAAAAGCCGTCGTCGTTCAGCTGGTCGAAAAACTTGTAGACGTCGGGGTCACGGAACCAGGTGTCGCGGTCTGAAATCACTGCCAGCTGTGACCAGCCCAGTTCACGCACAAACTCAAGGCCCACCGGCGCACCGTCTTCGGACAGGGCCTGAATCGCCGGCAGGGATTCAAAGGTCACGACCAGGGTGTCACCATCCTCGACAAACAGCGCATGGTGCGCGGCCCCCAGAGGCTCGAGAAATCCGCGTGCCTCGCCCAGATCCTGCAGTGCGCGCAGCCAGTCGGCGCGCGACAGCCCGACAAGTTCAAGCGCAAGGGGGTCAGGGGCGTCCTGCATCACGGAATGTCCTCAAAAGCGGGTCCACCCCTTTTGGCAGGGGTATTGTTGGGGTCAGAATGTCCGGGCTTTGAGGCAAAATTATGCCAAATCAACGAAATTACAACGTGTCTGTTTCCGGCGGCGCATCAGAGTCGGAACTTCGGCCCTGCACTGCATGCCACCTCAGTGCCCGGGCGGCGTGCTGCGAAACCGGGCGGGATGGTGGCGTCATCAACAGACGGGCAAACAGGGCGCGAAACGGCTCCTGCGTCATCAGTTTCTGGAACCGTGCGCGGCGCCAGTGCACGGCGTCGGCATGTAACGATGCCAGAACCGGGTCCGCCGCCAGTGCGGCGCGGATCCGCGCTGTCGGGATGGCCAGCGTCTGGATCGAAGCATCGGCCGCGGTGGAAAAGTTGCGCTCGACCCAATAATCCATCCCGAGCCTGTCGTCGGAATGCACCGCGCGGCCCCGGTCAGCCTTGAGCACATAACTTTCCATCGCACCGAGCGGGTAGTGATTGAGCTGAGCCAGCCGCGTGTTGGACTGGCCAAAATTGGAAAAGATGCGTTTCCGGGCAAACTCCGGCCCCAAGCGGCGGCCTTCGCCATCGTACCAGCGTGCGGTGTCGATCCGGCCCGGGTCAGGATTTCGGGGCCGGTGCACCCCAAGACGACGGTAGGTGCCGTCGTTTCGGTACAGCGTCTTGAACATCGCCGCACGCCACGGCCAGTGCATCACCGTCGGCGCGGCTTTCAGGAACTGCTGCGGCACGGGCCGGTCCACGTAGCGCACAACATCGTCGTTGCCAAACAACCGCCAGGTCAGGGTGATGGCTGTCGCCTCCGGAAGCGCCGTGATCAGCGCAGGCAGGGTGTGGTCGCCGACATGCACGTTGACGAATTCGTCAATATCCAGCGGCAGGAGCCAGTCTGCCCTCTCGGCCTGCGGGGTCTGGGCCGCGCATTTCAACCCGGTGAACTGAATGCCGCCCTTGTCATGGGGCCCGTCGTTGCGAAGGTGCGTGACATGACCCAGTGCCGCCAGCCGGTCGAGGATCAGGTCGGTGCCGTCGTCACAATTGTTGGACACGGCCAGAACATGGCTGATGCCGCAAGCGCCGTGATGCGCCAGCCAGTCGAGCAAAAAGGCGCCTTCGTTGCGAACGCAAAGAACCGCGACTATTCTCAAGACCTTACCAGCCCTTCCTGAAGGAAACGACCTTGGCTTCCGAGCCTTTCGGAAAATACGTGAGTCCGGCCCGGTGCATGGTGTCGAACACCGCCTGAACACCGGACTGGCCAATCCACTGTGGATGCAGTTCGACCACGGCGACCCGCAGGCAGGACAAGTCGGCGGCGGGCAGCAGCTGCGCTTCGGCGCCCTCAATGTCACAGACCAGGACATCTGGTTTAAGGTCACTCAGTACTGCATTGATATCACGCTGTTCCACCATCTCAGTGGCGATTATGCTCTCGACATCCGCATCGCGGTCCATGGACGAACCGAGGAAATTTTTCCGGATGTAGAACGGCAGCGGCTGGCCGGGGCCTGGCGACAGCAAGGCGTTGTGCACGGTCACGTTGTCCACGCCGTTGGCGGCATGAACCGAGTGGATGTAGGGTATCAGCGTCGGGTTCGCCTCGTAACAGTGCACCGCACGTACCTTTTTATGAGTGGCGATCAGGGTCGACATGTAACCGATGCCGCCGCCCAGTTCGAGCACGGTGTCACCTGCGCGCACCATCCGCAGCACCGCGTCACATTCCTTGCGTTCGTAAGTGTCCGCCTTGAGCGCGCCACGCACCCGGCCTGTGGTGATGTCCGGGTGCTTGGGGATCTTCATGCCGCGGGAATGCAGGTAAGGATCGCGGGTGCGTTCGCTGTCCATGTCAGCTTTCTATATCCAGGGCCAGCGCATAGGCCGCACGCTCGGCTTCGGTGAGTTTCATTGTTGTGGTCTGGTGAAACAAGGCGGAAAACTCGGGGGTCGCATGCAGGTCCCGGGCGCGTTCGCAATGCCAGTCAAACCCTTTGCGATGGGCCGAGGCCAGTTCAGCATCGTCCATCAGTGCGTTGTATTCATTGCGTAAACGCGGAATGTTGCGTTTGATCGTGACGTCCCGGACATCGGACCAGTCCATGCGGATCCAGTAGTTCATGCCGATGGCCCGGTTCACATGCAGGGCGCGACCGCGCTGACGCTTGATCAGAAAGCTTTCGGCCGAGCGCAGGGCATAGTGGTTGAGCTGCAACAGATCATAGCCGATGCTGCGGCGTGAATTGCGCCAGCCTTTGTGAGCCACCTCACGGGTCATGTCGGCGCCGGATCCGTTCACCCATTTTACTTTTTCTTCAAAGTCTTGCAACAGCTTGTTCGGGCGATGACAACTGATTTTCTGATAGGCGCCGATGTTGCGGAACATGGTCTTGAACCCCCAGACGGTGTGCGGCTTGGGGCAGAACTTCGGCGCACAGGTGTCGAACTGGTCGATCACCAGATCATCACGCAGCCGCTGCACGCCGTTGTGGCCGAACAGCCGCCAGGTCATGGCGACGTTGGTGGCATCCGGCACCAGATCCAGAAACGCCGAGAGGGTTCCGTCGCCGCATCGCACGTTGATGAATTCATCGACATCGATGTGGATGATCCAGTCCGCCTTCTGAACCAAAGGCTCCTTCAGGGCACGGTTCAGCGCGAATTGCTGCGGTGACTTGCCCTTCCAGTTGTCATTGCGCCGATGCTGCACCACGCCGAGCGACTGAAGCTGGTCCAGGATCACGTCCGTGCCATCGTCGCAGTCGTTGGTGTAAATCAGAAAGTTGTCCACTCCGATGGCCCGGTGATGCGCAATCCATTCCAGGATATAGGGCGCTTCGTTTTTCATGCAGGCAACGATCACGGTGCCGGTTGTGTCCGCTTTCGGCGTCCGGCGCGGTACGGCGGCATAGGGCGGCGCGATGGTGCCTTCGTCGGTGCGCCCCATGCGATTGTGCGGCGCCATCGGCGAGGTCAGCAAATGAGCCAGTTTTTGCTGCGCCAGCGGCGGCAGGTGCCCGGTCCCGGCTGCCTGACCCGAGGCGAGCGGTGGTTTCGCTGGCGGGACAGGTTTCCGCGGCTTGGCCTTGTCAGACAGGGGTTGGGCCGTTGCACCGCGCGCCTCGCGGGCGGCCTTGCGAATTCGCGGCGCGAAGGCCAGCAGGTATTGCGTTGCCCGGAAACCGCGGGTGGGATCCGCCTCTTGCCACGGGTCGGAAGCGGGGTCGGGCTTCATGTCATCGGGATTCAGGCCAGGGTGGGTTTCACAGAGCGTGGCGATATCGGCGCCGAACCTTGCGGACAGGGCGGCAAGACTGCCCGGGTCGATCGGCGCACCGCCGATCCGCAACTCGCCCAGAAACTTCCGCCAGAGCTGGCGTGGCAGATCCGTCGGCCTTTGCACCAGCAACCGTGTCAAAGCGTCGTTGAACAGCCTGGAGCGTGTCATCGAGGCGGCAGACGGCAAGGGCGACTCGGTTCCGGGGTCGGCACGACCGGCGCCACCGGGAACGCCGAAATCCGTCTTCAGCAGGGTGTTGAAAGCCTCGGGGCCCAGATCGTGTGGCAGGCTGTTCAAACGGGTGGCACCAGCGCCAAAGACGGCGTCCCATTCCCGCACGAGGCGTGCGTAATCCAGCCAGTACACCGCGCCCTGAACCTCGCTGAACTGTCCGGTCGCCGGATTGGGGGGCGGCCGGGTGGCCAGCGCCGCGCCCCACCAGTCCGGGTGATCGACAAGGTTCAGTTCCAGATCGAGGGGACGGGTACGTCCCTCCATCAGCTGGCCGGCATAACGGCGGATCAGCATCCGCGCCGGGTCGTCCACATGGGCTATGACGCTTATGTCGGTGGAAAAGGGTGCCAGCAGCGCATGCAGGCGACAGATTTCCGTGCGCGAAAACAGACAGCTGCCCAATTGATGTGCCGACAGGATCAGGGTGTCCGGCGCGCTGCGCGTCACCTCGGTTTCCAGAGCACGGCTGAGATCTTGGTGCAGCGCCTGCTGTGCCTCGGCCCGCCCAAAGCCCCGATGATGGCGCAGCGCGTCGACATTCTCCGGATCGCTCACCGCCATGAACAGCCGCGTGTGGTTGCGGGCACCCGGCGCGCGGGCATAGAGCACCCGGCGTTCAGCCAGGGCATTGCGCCGCGCCGACAGCACGTGCTGTATCCGGTCCGTCACGCCCGCATCGGGACCGATGTGCAGCAGGATCTTCATGCCGGATGCTCCCGCGGCAGCGTCTGTTCCGGCGTTCGGGTGTTTTCGTTCGCCTTGCCCCACCACGGAAGGTGCAGGCCCAGATGTGCCCCGATCTGTGCAGGCGCCTGCGGGTCGGCGGTGTCATATTCCAGAAAGGCGGGGTCGCCCTCAAAAACCATGCGCAGAAACGCATGATGCGCCTCGATCCAGGTGATCCGTTCCAGAGTGGTGCCACCATAACCACGCGGCAGCCCCGGGATCTGACCTTGCGGCAAACGGTCCGTGCCCAGATCCGACCAACGCAGCATGCTGCTCGACACGGCACGGGCATCGCGGCGCGAGGCGAGAAACTTCAGACTCGGATGGCGGTGGCGCAGGGCGGTGATCAGCCCGAAATCGGCCTGCGGCCACAGGCAAAGCGACCCGTTCAAAACTGAAATCTCGCTCAGTGCCTGGAACGAACCGAGTCTCGCAAGCGGATCGCCGTTCTGGAAATAACCGTCGTAGAGGTGGCGGGCCACAAAGGATCCGGCCAGGTCGGGCGCGTGGGCGCAGCCGCGCCGGATCTTGAAATCGGCAACCGCCAGCCCGGCGCGTTGCAGCGCCACTCCCAGCGTGGTGGTGCCGGATTTCGGCAGGCCCAGATTGATGACCCGCACCGTCACGCCACAAGCCCCAGTTGCCGCATCAGAACAAACTCTCCTGCGGGGAGGGTCGGGGCCGCCCGCAGTGTGTCGTACATCGCCCGATTGCCGGGGTCCGCCAGCAGCGCATCGCGCCGGGCCCGGTGTTGCCGGGTACAATTGTCGTGCAGTTCGGCAATCTTGGGGTCGGACTTCATCTCTTCGAGCGCGGCGGTCAGATCGGGCAGGTGGCGCAGGATCGACGTGTCCTCCCACGCCGGATCATTGCGCATCCGCCAATAACTGTCGTCAAAGGTACGTCCGTCGCGGTTCACGTCGCCCCGGTCGTTTTTCACCAGATAACTGTCCAGCGAGCGCAGCGCATAATGGTTCAGCGTCGCAAACCTCCGCGCCCCGGCGGCGGGAAACTTGCGGATCCGGCGCGGATTGGCGGCCACAAGGAACTTTTCCGGTACTTCGCGCCCGGATCCGTCGGTCCAGCGCGGGTGACGTTCCGGCGCCAGTCCGTCGCGAAAGAACGGCCGGTGCGCGCCATAGTAGTGCAGGGGGAAGTCCTTGCGCACCAGCGTCTTGACCTCGATTGCTGTTTCCGAGCACCACAGGTCAGGGTTGTGCGAACGGCGAAACTGCCCGATCACCGGCGTATCGGCATAGTCCCAGACCCCGCAATTGGCAAAGAACTGGAAGGTCACCGATACGGCCTGCGGTGTGCCGCAGGCTGCGATCAGGGCCGGGATGGTATGATCGCCGGTGTGAATGTTCAGGAATTCATCGACATCCGCGATCCAGACCCAGTCTGCTGCGCTGACGATCGGCTGGGTGCGGGCGTGTTTCAGCGCTTCCATCTGGTAGTTGCGCCCCTTGGCGGGATTGGGCAGGTGCTGCACCCCGCCGCGGGCCGCAAGGGCGTCCAGCAGTTCGGCGGTGCCGTCGGTGCAGTCGTTGGAGTAGAACAGGAAATCGGTCACGCCGATCAGGCGATGATAGGCGATCCATTCCAACAGGAACGGACCTTCATTCTTGACGCAGGTGACGGCGGTTACGCGCATGTCACAGCGCCCGCCGGAAAGTCGCTCATCGCTTGTTTGCCTCTGTCGCCCGGGGGTTTGTCCCTCGTAGCATGGATTTGTCATCGAAACATCGCACCCCGCCGCGGTGACGTCAATCGTGGGTTGAAAGAACAGCCCGCTGCATTGCCGCCGCGCCACCCCGCCAAAGCCGCCGATCTGCGGCAATGCATGCGACTTTTGCGCTATTGACCCGACTGTGCGCGCCGTGCAGCTACGAAGCACACATTAAGGAGCTGATAATGCAGGTACCCCAGTCCATCGACGCCGTGCAAAGCACCCTGGCCGAAACCGGCTATGTTTGCGGACGCGCCCTGGCCACGGTGGTCTTCCTGTCCCTGAAGCTGGGTCGGCCCCTGTTCCTCGAGGGGGAGGCCGGGGTCGGCAAGACCGAGATCGCCAAGGCGCTGGCGCTGGCTTTGGGCCGCCGCCTGATCCGGTTGCAGTGTTATGAAGGTCTCGACGCCTCGTCGGCGGTCTATGAGTGGAACTTTCCCGCGCAGATGATCGCCATCCGCACTGCAGAGGCGGCAGGCGGGGCGGACCGGCAAAGCCTCAGGACGGAACTGTTCTCCCGGGAGTTTCTCGTGGAACGCCCGCTGTTGCAGGCGATGCGTCCCGATGAAAACGGTGCGCCGATCCTTCTGATCGACGAGCTGGACCGTACGGATGAACCGTTCGAGGCTTTCCTGCTGGAGGCACTGTCGGATTTTCAGGTCACCATCCCCGAACTGGGCACCATCACCGCGCCCGAACCGCCGATCGTGATCCTGACCAGCAACCGCACCCGCGAAGTGCATGACGCGCTCAAGCGCCGCTGCCTGTACCACTGGGTCGACTACCCGACCTTCGATCGCGAGATCGAGATCCTGCACAGCCGCGCCCCCGAAGCCGCCGAGACTCTGAGCCGCGAGATCGTCGCCTTTGTCCAGCGCCTGCGCACCGAGGATCTGTTCAAGAAACCCGGGGTGGCTGAAACCATCGACTGGGCGAAATGCCTGCTGGCGCTGGATGTGATCGACCTCTCGCCCGAGGTGATTTCCGACACTCTCGGCGCGATCCTCAAGTACCAGGACGACATCCAGAAAATCCAGGGTTCCGAAGCCAAACGCATCCTCGACGAGGCCAGGGCCTCTCTGGTGCCCGCCTGATGTGTCTTTGGGCCCGCCATAACCCGGGGGTGTGGGGGCAGCGCCTCCGCAGTCGCTGACATGCCGGAAAACATCCCGCTCGAACTGCCCGACAACCCCCGGCTCGCGCAGAACATCACCCATTTTGCCCGCGCCCTGCGGCGGGCGGGTCTGCCGGTGGGGACAGGTCGGGTGATCGACGCCATCCGTGCCGTCGAAGCGGCGGGATTTACCGACCGGCAGGACTTTTACTGGACCCTGCACGCCTGTTTCGTGAATCGGCCCGAACACCGTGCCGTCTACAACCAGATCTTCCGGCTGTACTGGCGCGACCCGCGCTATCTGGAACACATGATGTCGATGATGCTGCCCGCGATCCGCGGCGTGCAGGAGGACAAGCCAGCCCAGGCGGCGGAAAAGCGCGCCGCCGAGGCGCTGCTGGACGGCAAGCCCCCGGAAACTCCGCCGCCCGATGAGGGAGAACAGGAAGACACCAGGATCGAAGTCGATGCCTCGATGACCATGTCGGCCGAGGAAAAGCTGCGCAGTCTGGATTTCGAGCAGATGTCGACCGCCGAGGTCGCCGCCGCCAAGCGGATGCTGGCCAAGCTCAAGCTGCCGGTCAAGCCTTTGCCGTCCCGGCGTGGCATGGCCGCTCTCAACGGGCACCGCACCGACTGGCGGCGCACGATCCGCACGGCGATGCGGCAGGGCGGCGAACTGCGCGGGCTGGCGCACACCAAGCCGCGGCCGCGCTGGCCCAATCTGGTGGTGCTCTGCGACATCTCCGGCTCGATGAGCCAGTATTCGCGCATGGTGCTGCATTTCCTGCATGCGGTGGCCAACGAAAAGGGCGCCGGCTGGGCAAAGGTGCATGCGTTCACCTTTGGCACCCGTCTGACCAACATCACCCGCCATCTGGCCACCCGTGATGTCGATGCGGCGCTGAAATCGGCCGGCGCCGAGGCGCAGGACTGGGAAGGTGGCACGCGGATCGCCGCTTCGTTGCATGCCTTCAATCGCGACTGGTCGCGCCGGGTGATGGGGCAGGGCGCGGTGGTGTTGCTGATCACCGACGGGCTTGATCGTGACACCGGCGGCGTGCTCGGCGCGGAAATGCAGCGGCTGCACCTGTCGTCCCGCCGCCTGATCTGGCTGAATCCGCTGTTGCGCTGGGACGGATTCGCCCCGAAGGCCGCCGGAATCAGGGCGATGCTGCCGCATGTGGATTCATTCCGGGCCGGCCATTCCGTGCAGTCGTTGCAGGATCTCGCGGAAGTGATCTCGCGCCCTGATGACACGGGAGAGAAGATGCGTCTTCTTGGTATTCTGAATGCGTGATCACAGATATGTTTCAGGGTGCCGCAGGGTTTCGCCCGGCATGTTGGAACCCTGACACCCCCCAAACGCGTTCTACCCTCGCACCGCATGTGAAATGCGGATATTCGAAAGGAAACGCGATGAAACCCGGATTTCTGAGATCTTCGACAGCCATGGTGCTGGTCGCCAGCCTCGCCGCTGCGCCGATTCCGAGCTTTGCCCAGAGCGCTGGCGGCGATGCCGCCCAGAGCGAAGAGTCGCAGGCCGAAATGCTGCGCATGAAGCTGCAGGCCGCCGCAGAAGGCGATCCCAGGGCAATGGCTGAAATCGAGGCGGAACTTGGCGCCGAAGGCATGGCGAAGGTCATGGAACTGCGCCAATCGATGAAAGACTCTGCTGACGCGGCCGCCGAGTCGGACGCAACCGTCGAAGGCAGCTCCGACACCGCGCCGGAGTCGGCGACGTCCGAGCCGACCCCCGAGGCAGACGCAGCGCCGCTGGCCGCCGAAACCGAAGCCGAGCCTGCACCCGAGGCAGCGCCCGAGGCAGCACAGGCCGAACCTGCCGCCGAGCCCGAGCAAGCCGCGGAGTCGCCCGAAGCCGGCAACGGCGGTGTGGCGGCCCAGCAGGACGTGACCACCGATGCCGACACGGCGCCGCAAGCGGACACCGAAAAGGCCGCCGGTGCGGCACCCGAAGCCGAGGGCGACATCCAGACAACGGGTGAATCGCCGGAAGAGGCTAACCCCGAAGCCGTGCTCAAGGAACGTCTGAACGAGCTGGTGCAAGGGCTGGGCGGCAACGCCGAGACAGACCCCACCGCGCCCGACGCAGATGTGGCAGCAACCAAGGTTGAAGATGTCGCGCCGATGGATTCCGAAGAGCAGGCCAAGATCCAGGCCGAGGCCGAAGCGGATGCGCCCGCTGCGATGGCCGCAACCGAAGCCGGTGCCGAGGCTGAAGCGGAAGTCGTCGAGGAAACCGTGACCGACGAAACCGCCCGCAGTTCCAACGAAGAGTTCACGACCGACCTTCAGGGTGAAGTGCGCACCGAGGTCCAGGCCAAGAAGAAAAAGAAAGACGATGACGACAAGGGTCTGAGCAATTTCGAGAAGGCTGCGCTTCTCGGCATCGGTGCTGTCGCCATCGGGTCGCTCCTGCGCAAGAACGAGACAGTCGCCGCGAACACCGGTGACCGGATCGTAGCGGAGCGCGATGGTCAGTACCGGGTGATCAAGAATGACGACGCGCTGTTGCGTCAGCCCGGTTCGGACATCAAGACCTACAACTACTCGGATGGCTCGACCCGTACCATCGTGACGCGGGAAGACGGCACCGAAGTGGAAACCATCCGTGCCGCAGACGGCCGCGTCCTGCGTCGGTCGCGCACCCTGGCGGATGGCTCGACCGCGCTGCTGTTCGATGACACCCAGCAGTCAACCGCCGTCGAGGTCAGCACGCTGCCCACGGTCAGCACCCGCCGCACCGTCGAGTTCCGCGATATCGGCGCCAACGAACTGGCAGAGACCCTGACCGCGGCACAGGCGGTCAATGTGAATCGGACGTTCTCGCTCAGCCAGATCCGCAACATCAACGCGGTGCGCCAGCTGGTGCCCGAGATCAACGTGGACTCGGTCAATTTCGAGACCAACTCGGCCGTCATCCGTCCCGAGGAAGCCGAGGAACTGGCGGCTCTGGGCAATGCGATGAAACAGATGATCGACCGCAATCCGTCCGAAGTGTTTCTGATCGAAGGTCACACCGACGCCGTGGGCGCAGGCAGCTACAACCTCGCACTGTCGGACCGTCGTGCCGAGTCGGTGGCTCTTGCCCTTACCGAATACTTCGATGTTCCGCCGGAAAACCTGGTGGTGCAGGGCTATGGCGAAAGCGATCTGATCGTGCCCACCCCGGATGCCGAGCGTGCCAACCGCCGCGCCGCCGTGCGCCGGATCACGCCGCTGCTGGACGGCAACAACATCTGACCTGGAAACAGGATGTCAGTAAAACACTACGGCCCCGCGCGTTCTGCGCGGGGCCGTTTTTCTGCGGGATCGGACAGGCGTTTTCTTGACGGTTGCGGCCTATCCGAAGATCGCACCGAAGCTGCCGCGATAGAGCGCCGAGAGGTCCTCGAGCGGCATTTCGGCATTGCCCATCCTGACCGTCTCGCCGCCGAATTTGCCGACCGAGATGATCGGCACGCCGGCGGCGGTTGCACGGCTCATCAATTCCTCGGCGCAGTCAAAGTCGCAGGCAATGAGATAGCGCGCCTGATCCTCGCCAAACAGCGTCGGCGTGTCGTCCATGTCCAGCGTCAGCCCCACACCCGAGGCATCCGCCATCTCGAAGGCCGCCAGCGCCAGACCACCATCTGACAGGTCGGTGCAGGACTGGATCAGGTCCCGGTTGTCACGGATGAATTCGCCGTGACGCCGTTCCGCGGCCAGATCCACATGCGGCGCGTCGCCGTCTTCGCGGTTGAAGATTTCCGCCAGCAGCGCGGACTGCCCGAGATGGCCGCTGGTTTCCCCGATGACGATGGCCACATCGCCGGCGCGGGCAAAGCCCAGAATCGGCGCTTCGCCGTCCGCAATCAGTCCCACGGCGCCAATCGTCGGAGTCGGCAGGATGCCCACGCCGTCCGTCTCGTTGTACAGCGAGACGTTGCCGGACACGATCGGCATGTCCAGCGCGAGGCAGGCGGCACCGATGCCACGCAGGGCACCGACGAACTGGCCCATGATCGCGGGTTTTTCCGGATTGCCGAAGTTGAGGTTGTCGGTGCTCGCCAGCGGTCTGGCCCCGACGGCACAGAGGTTGCGGAACGCTTCGGCCACCGCCTGTTTGCCGCCTTCTTCGGGGTTGGCCTTGACGTAGCGCGGGGTCACGTCGGAGGTGAAGGCCAGCTTCTTGCCGGTGCCGTGCACCCGGATCACCCCGGCACCAAAGCCGGGAATGCGCACGGTGTCGGCCATGACCTGACTGTCGTACTGTTCGTAAACCCACGAGCGGGCGCAATAGTTGGGACTGACCAACAGCGCCTTGAGCCCGTCCAGGGCGTCGATCTGCGGCACGTCGAGCATTGGCTCGCACGGCGCTGTCGCCTCCCATGGGCGGTCATATTCCGGCGCATTGCCGGACAGGGCCTTGAGCGGCAGATCGGCCTTGACCTCGCCATTGTGCACGATCAGGAAACGGTCCTCGGCAATGGTTTCGCCGACGATGGCAAAGTCGAGGTCCCATTTGTCGAACACCGCCTTGGCTTCGGCTTCTTTCGAAGGGTCCAGAACCATCAGCATGCGTTCCTGCGACTCCGAGAGCATCATCTCGTAGGCGGTCATCGCCTTTTCGCGACAGGGCACCTTTTCAAGGTCAAGGCGGACGCCGAGATCACCCTTGTCGCCCATTTCCACGGCAGAGCAGGTAAGGCCGGCCGCGCCCATGTCCTGAATCGAGATCACGGCGCCGGTCTGCATCAGTTCCAGTGTCGCCTCCATCAGGCGCTTTTCCGTGAAGGGATCGCCAACCTGCACGGTGGGACGCTTTTCCTCGATGCTCTCGTCGAACTCGGCACTCGCCATGGTCGCACCGCCGACGCCGTCGCGTCCGGTCTTGGCGCCAAGGTACACCACAGGTCGCCCGACGCCGCTGGCCGCGGAATAGAAGATCTTGTCGGTGTCGGCGAGGCCGGCGGCGAAGGCATTCACAAGGCAGTTGCCGTTGTAGGCCGAATGGAAACGCACCTCGCCCCCCATGGTGGGAACCCCGAATGCATTGCCGTAACCGCCGACACCCTCGACCACGCCATGAACCAGCCGTTTGGTCTTGTGATGGGACGGTTCGCCAAACGACAGCGAATTCATCGCCGCAATCGGCCGTGCGCCCATGGTAAAGACGTCGCGAAGGATGCCGCCGACGCCGGTGGCCGCGCCCTGATAGGGCTCGATGTAGGACGGGTGGTTGTGGCTTTCCATCTTGAAGACCACGGCCTGACCGTCGCCGATATCGACCACACCGGCGTTTTCGCCGGGTCCACAGATCACCTGCGGGCCAGAGGTGGGCAGGGTGCGCAGGTGCATCTTGGAAGACTTGTAGGAACAGTGCTCGTTCCACATGGCCGAAAAGATGCCCAGCTCGGTAAAGGTCGGTTCGCGTCCGATGATGTCGAGAATGCGCTGATATTCGTCAGGCTTGATCCCGTGGGATGCGATAAGGTCGTCGGTGATGGCCGGTTCCTGCATTTCTGCTCCCCTGTGGCTGTGTTGGCCGCTGTTTACGGCAAGGGCGCCAAAGGGGGAAGGGGTTAGGGCCGTCGCGCCTTCACGAGGTTCATCCGCGCCGGAATGACCGCCCCGGTGGGGGTGTCAAACTGGCGGAGACCGGCCTCGAGCGCGGACCGGATCGCCGAGGCATCCGCTTCGGTGGCTTGTTTGTCGCGCATGTGGCGCATCGCCGGACCGATGCGTGTCGCCAGTTTTGCCGCTGATGCACATCCGCCGGGCACCCACAGGCTGGTGTCGGTGGCGGTGACGTTGATTTCGGAGAAACCGGCCCGCTCCAGCAAATCGCGGATCCGCGCGGGGTCGCGCAGCGACATCGGGCCGGGTCCATCGGGATCACCGGGTTCCGCGGCGCCAAGACGCGCGACCGCGGCCCGCATCGGCAGATCGAACCACGGGTTTTCGCCCTGGGCGCGCCAGCAGATGAACACCAGCCGCCCCCCGGGGCGCAGCATGGTCAGGATATTGGCAAAGGCCGCTGCAGGATCGGCAAAGAACATCACGCCCATGCGCGATGTACACAGATCCACCGGTTCGTCGGGCGTCCAGACCTGCGCATCGGCCAGAACAAACTTGGGGGCGTCCGCGCCCAGGGCTTCGGCCCGCTGGCGAGCGGACGCCAGCAGACTGTCCGAGACATCAAGCCCGGTCACGGCGCCGCCGGGACGCGCGGCCTTGGCCAGCCACAGCGTCGTCGCGCCAGAGCCGCAGCCGATGTCGATGATGGTCTGGCCGGCGCGCGGGGCAGCGGCGGCGAGCATCACGTCCGCGACCCGACTGTGAAGGGTGTCCAGCTCGTCGCGCAGTGCGACCCAGGTCAGTCCCGGCCCGTCGGACCAGAATTTGCGCTGATCCTCATTTGCTTCGGAAAAGATCCTGTCGGGCATGGTTCCGGACTCCGTCGGTTGACTTTGCACAGAGTATGCGCGCGATCTGCCGGATCTGCCTAATATTTATCCAAAAAAAAGGCCGAGCTAAAAGCTCGGCCGAAGTCCAACAGGGAGGTATGCAGATGATGCGCCGCTAAGCGTTTCGCTCTGCATGCAGATGAATTAATAGCCGACATGTTAACGATCAAGTCTATTCGTGTCGCAGGTGCAGCATTTCTGGTATGCGTGTGCTGCATACCACAGTGTCAGACCTGACCCATGGACTTGAGCGTCTTGCGATGGGCAAAGATTTCTTCCTGCACGAAGTCGCGGAACGCCGCTATCCGTTTGGATTGGCGGAGTTCTTCAGGATATGCCAGAAACACCGGAACTTCGCCGGATTCCACGTCCGGCAGAACCCGCACGGCTTTGGGGAAATCTTCGATGATGTAATCGGGCAACACCCCGATTCCGAGATTCGAGATCACCGCCTGTAACACCCCGAAATAATTGTTCACGGTCAGGGTCGACTTGATGTCGTAGGTCAGCAGTTCCTGCACCAGACTGAGACCGGCCATCACCTGCGCCGACCGGGTGTTCTGACAGATCAGCCGGTGATGCTCCATATCCTCAAGCGTTTCGGGGGTGCCGTGCTCTTCGAGGTACTCGGGCGATGCATAGAGCCGCATCCGGATCTGCATCAGCCGCTTGCGGATCAGGTCGGCCTGGGAAGGCTCTTTCATCCGGATGGCGACGTCGGCCTCGCGCATCGGCAAATCAAGCACACGTTCCTCGAGCATCAGATCAATGTTGAGATCCGGATACTTTTCATAAAGCTTTGGAAGGCGCGGCGCCAGCCAGAGCGAGCCAAAGCCGGTGGTGGTGGTCACGCGAAGCTCGCCGAACACCTCTTCCTCGCTGTCGCGGATGCGCGCGGTGGCAGCGTCGATACGTTTCAGCATCGACGATGTGGCGTCAAACAGCAGTTCGCCCTGTTCCGTCAGAATCAGCCCGCGCGCGTGGCGGTGAAACAACGTGGTGTTGAGCGATTCCTCCAGCGACCGAATCTGCCGCGACACCGCCGATTGCGACAGGTGCAGCGTATCGCCGGCATGCGTGAGGCTGCCGGCGTCGGCGACAGCGTGAAATATTCTGAGTTTGTCCCAGTCCATGTGGTCAACTTTCTGATGTTGGGAACCTTCTACACGAAACAGCTGCATCTTTAAGACGTAACCTTGTGTAATTTTCGCAAGCGGCGGAGAAATTGCTATCAAGGTCAGCTTTTGTGACCTAAAATGGGGTCCAGGCACGATCATTGAGCGACGGGAGGCGTAAGATGAGCACGCAAGAGATAACCCTCAACGACCGGTTCGATCTGTCCAGGGATCAGGTGCTGCTGAACGGCACTCAGGCGCTGGTCAGGCTGATGTTGATTCAGAAGGCGCGGGACCGGGCGGCGGGGCTGAACACCGCAGGATATGTCACTGGCTACCGTGGTTCGCCACTGGGGGCGGTGGATATCCAGATGAACCGCGCCGCCAAATGGTTGCAGGGTGCCGATGTGCTGTTCCGCGAGGGATTGAACGAGGACCTGGCGGCCACCGCGCTTTGGGGCACCCAGCAGGCCGAACTGCGCGGCGAAGGAAAGTATGACGGCGTATTCGGCCTCTGGTACGGCAAGGGGCCGGGCGTAGACCGGTCCGGCGACGTGATGCGCCACGCCAACATGGCTGGCACGTCGCGCCACGGCGGCGTGATCATGGCGATGGGCGACGACCACACCGGCGAAAGCTCGACCGTGCTGCACCAGAGCGAATGGGCGATGGTTGACGCCTATATGCCGGTGGTCTCTCCGGCCGGGGTGCAGGAGATCATGGACTATGGCGTCTACGGTTTTGCCCTGTCGCGGTTTTCTGGCCTTTGGGTTGGCCTCAAGACCATGAAGGACACGGTCGAGGCGACATCGGTTGTGGACGGTCGTGCCGACCGGATGAAGTTGTTTCTGCCCGAGTTCGACATGCCGGATGGCGGCCTGAACATTCGGCTGGGCGATACGCCGCACGCGCAGGAAGCGCGGATGATCGACTACAAGCGTTTCGCCGCAGAGGCCTTTTCCCGCATCAACGGCATGGACAAGCGCATCTGGGGCAAGCCGGGCGCCAAGATCGGCTTTGTCGCTGCGGGCAAGAACTGGCTGGACCTGGTCCATGCGCTTTCCCTGCTGGGGCTGGATGCGACCGAAGCCGAACGACTGGGGCTGACGACCTACAAGGTCGGTCAGACCTTTCCGCTGGACATGCAGGGCTTTCACGACTGGGCCGAGGGGCTCGACCTGATTGTCGTGGTCGAGGAAAAACGCAAGCTGATCGAGGTGCAGATCAAGGAGGCGATCTTCAACGATCGGCGGGGTCGGCGGGTCTATGGCTGGCACAAGGGCGGCGGTGCCGGGTCGATGCACGGGCCGGAACTGTTTCCGACGCGCGGGGCGCTGGACCCGATCCTGATTGCACAGAGGCTGGGCGAAATCCTGATCGAAGAGGGGCGCGGCACCGACCGGGTCAAGGCCGGGTTGCAGATGCTCGACCGTGCGCGTCAGGCCGACAATGCGACCGAGATCGCGGCCCGTCTGCCGTATTTCTGTTCGGGCTGTCCGCACAACACATCCACCAAGGTGCCCGAGGGGTCGCGCGCCTATGCCGGGATCGGCTGTCACTACATGGTGCAGTGGATGGACCGCGAAACCACAGGTTTCACCCATATGGGCGGCGAAGGCGCGAACTGGATCGGCGAGGCACCGTTTTCCAGACGCGGCCATGTGTTCCAGAACCTGGGTGACGGAACCTACAACCATTCCGGGGTGCAGGCGATCCGCGCGGCGCTGCTGGCGGGCACCACGATCACCTACAAGATTCTCTACAACGACGCGGTGGCGATGACCGGGGGTCAGAAAAACGACGGCGGGCTGACGGCACAGCAGATCGTGCGCGAACTGGTGGCGATGAATGTGCCGCATGTGGCGGTGGTCTACGACGAAAAGGAAGAGGTCGATCCCAAAGGGTTTCCCACCGGCGTCGAGGTGCACGAGCGCGCGCAGATGGAGGCTGTGCAGAAGGCGTTCAGCCAGCACGAGGGGGTGTCGGCGATTGTCTACATCCAGACCTGCGCGGCGGAGAAGCGGCGCCGCCGCAAGCGGGGCAAGTTTCCCGATCCGGACAAGCGGGTGTTCATCAACACCGACGTCTGCGAGGGCTGCGGTGATTGCGGTGTACAGTCGAACTGTGTCTCGATCGTGCCGGTCGAGACCGAACTGGGTCGCAAGCGGGCGATTGACCAGTCATCCTGCAACAAGGATTATTCTTGCCTCAAGGGCTTTTGCCCGTCGTTCCTCACCCTGGAGGGTGCGCAGGTGCGGCGGGGGGGAACCACCGAGCTGAATTTGCCGGACCTGCCGGATCCGAAGCTGCCAGGGATTGAAGGCACCTGGAATGTGGTCGTGACCGGGGTTGGCGGCACCGGGGTGGTGACCATCGGCGCGGTTCTGGCACAGGCGGCACAGATTGAGGGCAAGGGCGCCGGAATGATGGAGATGGCCGGGCTCGCCCAAAAGGGCGGCGCGGTGCATATTCATTGCCGTCTTGCAGAAAAACCGTCGGACATCAGTGCGATACGGGTCGCAACTGGCGAGTGTGACGCGCTGATTGGCGGAGATCTCGTGGTCTCGGCCGGAGCAAAGACCCTGGGGCTGATGCGCACGGGCCATACCGGTGGCGTCGTGAACAGCCACGAGATCATCACTGGCGAATTCACCCGAAACACGGAATTCTCTTTGCCGACCGATCGGTTGAAGCTCGCTCTCGAAGCGCGGCTTCAGGATCGGCTGGATATGTTCGATGCTTCGGAACTGGCGCGGGCGACGATGGGAGATTCGATCTTTTCCAACATGATGATCCTTGGCGCGGCGTGGCAACGGGGTCTCTTGCCGCTGACCAAGGCGGCCATCGTTGCGGCCATCGAATTGAACGGCGCTGCTGTGGAAAAGAACCTGCGCGCCTTTGAGATCGGTCGCTGGGCCGTGCTGCACAGCGCAGAAGCGGCGCGGCTGAGTGCGCCGCAAGTGGTGCGGATGCCGAAGACACCTGAGGAGCGGATTGCCTTCCGCGCAGAGCATCTTGTGGCCTATCAGGGCAAACGTCTGGCCCGGCGTTATCGTGGATTGGTGGACGGGATCACGGATCCGAAACTGAAGGAGGCTGTGGCAAAAGGGTACCACAAGCTGTTGTCCTACAAGGACGAATACGAAGTGGCACGCCTGCACCTGCAAAGCCGCGAAAAGGCGGCAGAGCAATTCGAGCCAGGGTTCAGGATGCGGTTCCACCTGGCGCCGCCACTTCTCAGCAAGACGGGGTCCGACGGGCGGCCGCAGAAAAGGGTCTTTGGGGAAAGCATGTTGCGCGGTTTTGCTGTGCTGGCGCGGCTCAAGTTTTTGCGGGGCACGTTCCTTGATCCCTTCGGCCGTTCCCAAGAGCGGCAGATGGAGCGGGCGCTGATTGCGCAGTACGAGGCGGATATGCAGGAAGTGCTGCCACAACTTACCCCGGCGACACGCGATGCGGTTCTGGCGCTGGCAGAATTGCCGTTGCAGATCAAGGGGTTTGGACCTGTGAAGCAGGCCAATGAGCAGCGGGCGGCCAAGCGGCGCGAAGAGCTTCTGGCGGTGATCCGGGCGGGGGGTGCGCCCATGGCAAGAGCCGCGGAATGACACGTCCCACGGGGAGCATGCGTTGGTCACACTCTCTGGCGCGGTCACCGGAACCGCGCTAGACAGGCGCGGGTTTTCAAGGATCTCTCAAATGCAGGCGACGCGCCGGAATGCCGGGGACATCAGTTACGCCTACTCGGCCAGCACCCGGGGTGGTCGCGCGCTGATCCGCCTGATGGAAAATGCCACCGGGCGGATCAGTTTGATCCGCCGCGCTCGTGGCTACGAACGTGAGGTGGCTGAAGGGCGCGACTTCTGGCAGGTGATGGTGGAGCGTTATGGTCTCGCGCTGGAAGTGGTGCGCGGCGATCTGAGCAATATTCCGGCGACGGGTCCGCTGATCGTGATTGCCAACCACCCCTATGGCATCCTCGACGGACTGATGATGGGCCATATCCTGTCGGTGGTGCGCGGTGATTTTCGGATCCTGGCCAATTCGGTCTTTCAGAAGGCCGACGATTTGGCGCAGGTGGTCCTGCCGGTTTCCTTTGACGACAGCCGCGAGGCGGTGCTCCAGAACCTCGACACCCGCAAGAAGGCGCTGCGCTACCTCGACGGCGGCGGTGCTGTCGGCATTTTTCCCGGCGGAACGGTATCGACGGCCCTGAAACCCTTTGCGCGGCCGATGGATCCGGGATGGCGCAGCTTTACCGCCAGGATGGTGGCGCAGAGTGGTGCGACCGTGGTGCCGATATTCTTTGACGGTCACACCAGCCGGTTGTTCCAGCTGGCCAGCCACCTGCACGTCACGCTGCGGATGGGGTTGCTGATCCAGGAATTTCGCAAGCGGGTCGATACCCCTGTACAGGTTGCAATCGGCGGGCCGATACCTGCAGAAATGCTGCAACGCCATGCAAAAGACCCACGCGCAATGATGGATTTCCTGCGCAAAGCGACGTATGAGCTTAGCCCAAGCCCGCTCGCCTCGTATGACTACGGGTTCGAGTTCGAGGAACGGCGCAAGACAAGGGCCTGAGAGCCTGCGAGCAGAGGATATTTCGATGGCGGTAGGGGTGTTCGACTCGGGTCTGGGGGGGCTCACGGTGCTGGATGCGGTGAGCAAGCGCCTGCCGGAGGTGCCGTTTGTCTATCTCGCCGACAGCCGCCACGCGCCTTACGGTGTGCGCGATGCCGACGACATCTACAATTTGACCACCAACGCGGTGGAACGGCTCTGGGCCGCAGGCTGCGATCTGGTCATTCTGGCGTGCAATACCGCCAGCGCCGCGGCCCTGAGGCGGATGCAGGAAAGCTGGATCCCGCGCGACAAGCGGGTGCTGGGTGTGTTTGTGCCGCTGATCGAAGCGATGACCGAGCGGCAGTGGGGCGACAATTCTCCGCCGCGCGAAGTGGCGGTGAAACACGTGGCCCTGTTTGCAACACCGGCCACGGTGCGCAGCCGGGCGTTCCAGCGCGAGCTGGCGTTCCGCGCCATCGGTGTGGATGTCGAGGCACAGGCCTGTGGCGGTGTGGTCGACGCCATCGAGGAGGGCGACATGATTCTCGCCGAGGCCCTCGTGCGCAGCCATGTGGATGCGCTGATGCGCAAGATGCCGCAGCCGCAGGCCGCCATCCTGGGATGCACACACTATCCGCTGATGCAGGACGTGTTCCAGGCTGCGCTCGGGCCGGAGGTGAGCGTCTACAGCCAGGCCAATCTGGTGGCCGACTCGCTGGCGGACTATCTCGAGCGGCATCCCGGCATGCTGGGCAAGGGGACCGAGTCGCAGTTCCTGACCACGGGCGACCCGCGCCGTGTGTCGGATCGCGCGACACAGTTCCTGCGACGACAGATCCTGTTTCAGCAGGCCTGATCTCGCGGCCCTGTGCGCGGCCCTACACAGGTTGTTGACATGCTCCGGGCAAGGCTTTGACCCGGCGCCCATATCCGCTAAACAGGCGCCCAGACGCGGCGCCCCCGGCAACGCCCCCACGGAGAGACCTCATGCCCCATAAAATCGCGATCATCGGTGCCAGCGGCTATACAGGTGCCGAGTTGATCCGACTGATCGCCACCCATCCCAACATGGAGATTGCGGCGCTGGCGGCCAATTCCAAGGCCGGGCAGAGCATGGCACAGGTGTTTCCGCACCTGCGGCATCTGGACCTGCCGGACCTGGTCACATGGGAACAGATAGATTTCAGCGCCATTGACCTGTGTTTCTGCGCCTTGCCGCACAAGACCAGCCAGGAAGTGATCCGCGAACTGCCGAAAACCCTGAAGATCGTCGATCTGAGCGCCGATTTCAGGCTGCGCGATCCGGCGGAATATACCAGGTGGTACGGCAATGCGCATGGCGCGGTCGAGATGCAGAAAGAGGCGGTCTACGGCCTGACGGAATTCTATCGCGCCGAGATTGCCAAGGCACGCCTGGTCGCCGGAACGGGCTGCAACGCGGCAACCGGGCAGTTTGTGCTGCGTCCGCTTGTGGCCGGTGCGGTGATCGATCTCGACGACATCATCCTGGACATGAAATGCGCCGTGTCGGGCGCCGGGCGCAGTCTCAAGGAAAACCTGCTGCATGCCGAATTGTCCGAGGGCTACAATGCCTATGCGGTGGGCGGCACGCACCGCCATCAGGGTGAATTCGATCAGGAATTCAGTGCCTTGGCGGGGCGTTCTGTAAAGGTGCAGTTCACGCCGCACCTGATGCCGGCGAACCGGGGAATTCTGGCGACCACCTATGTGAAGGGCGATCCGCAGGCGGTCTATGGCACGCTGCAAAAGGCCTATGCCGACGAGCCGTTTGTCAAAGTGCTGCCGTTCGGAGAAACGCCGTCGACGCACCACGTGCGCGGCTCGAACTTTGTGCATATCGGCGTGACCGGCGACCGTATCCCGGGCCGGGCCATCGTGATTGGCGCGCTCGACAATCTGACAAAGGGCAGTTCCGGACAGGCGCTGCAGAATGCCAACCTGATGCTGGGAGAAGACGAGACGGCAGGTCTGATGCTGGTTCCGTGTTTTCCCTGAGATGGATCTGAGGAGGGTCGTATATGGCACTGAAATCACTTAAAAAGAAACGCCGGATCCAGGTGGTTGCGCTGGCTGCCGTGGCGCTGGTGATTTCGACCGGGCTGATCGGTTATGCCATGCGCGACGGCATCAACTTCTTCCGCTCACCCAGCCAGGTGGTCGCGGAACCGCCGCGCCCGACAGAGGTGTTCCGCATCGGCGGTCTGGTCGAGGAAGGCAGTCTGCTGCGCGGACAGGGCCACGAGATTCGCTTCAGCGTGACGGATGGCGGCGCCTCTGTGCCGGTCATCTATGCCGGGGTTTTGCCGGATCTGTTTGAAGAGAAACAGGGCATGGTCGGTACCGGTCGCTACGTGAACGGTGTCTTTGAAGCGACTGAAATACTTGCCAAACACGATGAAACCTACATGCCGAAAGAGGTCATCGACGCGCTCAAGGCGCAGGGCGTGTACCAGGAAAGCGTCCCGGACTCCGGCAGTTGAACGAATTAACAACCGAACGCGTTTCACAGGATCGTAGCCGAAACAGCAGAGATTTCCCCGGGCCATAGCGGGGGCATTGTCGCAGGGCACGACCTCTGAGAATCCAGGGCGGCGATACAGCGCGCGGGCCGTGACCCGCGCGCCACCGTGTTATCTCAGGATTGACTTGCCGGCGAATTCCGCCGTCTCGCCCAGGATCTCTTCGATGCGGATCAGCTGGTTGTATTTTGCCAGCCGGTCCGAGCGCGCCAGCGAGCCGGTCTTGATCTGACCACAGTTGGTGGCAACGGCGAGGTCGGCAATGGTTGCATCCTCGGTTTCGCCGGAGCGGTGCGACATCACGTTGGTCATCCGCGCGCGGTGCGCCATGTCCACAGCTTTCAGCGTCTCGGTCAGGGTGCCGATCTGGTTGACCTTGACCAGCATGGAGTTGGCGCAACCCTTTTCGATGCCCATGGCCAGACGCTTGGGGTTGGTGACGAACAGATCGTCACCGACGAGCTGGATCTTGTCGCCAAGCAGATCGGTCAGGGCCTTCCAGCCATCCCAGTCGTCCTCGGACATGCCGTCCTCGATCGAGATGATCGGGTAATCCGCGCAAAGCTGTGCAAGGTAGGCAGCATTTTCTTCGGAGGTGAGCGATTTGCCTTCGCCCTTCATCTCGTATTTGCCGCCCTTGAAGTATTCGGTTGCGGCACAATCAAGCGCGAGGCAGATGTCCTCACCGGGCTTGAATCCAGCTGTCTCAATGGATTGCAGAATGAAATCAAGCGCTTCTCTGGTGGAGCCGAGATCCGGAGCAAACCCGCCCTCGTCGCCGAGACCGGTCGAAAGACCCTTGGCCGAGAGCGCCTTCTTGAGGGTGTGAAAGACTTCGGAACCCATGCGCACCGCTTCGCGAATATTCGCGGCGGCGACCGGCATGATCATGAATTCCTGGATGTCGATCGGGTTGTCGGCATGTTCGCCGCCATTGATGATGTTCATCATCGGCACCGGCAACACGCGGGCCGATGTACCGCCGACATAGCGGAACAGCGGCAGGCCATTGTATTCCGCAGCAGCCTTGGCGGCAGCGAGCGAGACGCCGAGAATGGCGTTGGCACCCAGGCGCGACTTGGTTTCTGTGCCATCCAGTTCGATCATCGACATGTCGATGGCGACCTGTTCAGTGGCGTCCATGCCCAGCAGTTCTTCGGCGATCTCGCCATTCACCGCGGCCACGGCTTCCAGCACACCCTTGCCCATGTAGCGGGACTTGTCGCCGTCGCGACGCTCGTTGGCCTCGTAGGCACCGGTCGACGCGCCCGAGGGCACGGCGGCACGGCCCATGGTGCCGTCCTCCAGGGTTACGTCGACCTCGACGGTCGGGTTGCCACGGCTGTCGAGGATTTCACGGGCGTGGATGTCGATAATTGTGCTCATGGGGTCCAGTCTCTTGGAGGGGGTTGCTTGACCCTGCGTATAGCAGGCAGATGCAAAATGTAAATGTACAGGTTAGCGCTAACGAATCTGTCGGGACCGCAACCTGATCGGCGCAGTCAAGGCATGCCAGAGCGCCTTGGCGTCGGGCCGGGGCTATTGCCCGGTGAGGCAATTTGGCGAATTTCTGCGAATATTTTCGGCCTGACAGCGACGCCGGTTTCGTTCTCAGCGTTTGGTAAGCGGGACGCCGTACAACTCCAACCGGTGCCCCTTGAGCTTGTAGCCAAGCTTGGCGGCGATCTTTTCCTGCAGCGCTTCGATTTCAGGGTCCACGAATTCGATCACGTCGCCGGACTGCATGTCGATAAGGTGGTCGTGGTGGTCGCGCTCTGCATCCTCGTACCGTGCGCGTCCGTCCCCGAATTCCAGCCGGTCCAGAATTCCGGCCTCTTCGAACAACTTCACCGTGCGGTAGATCGTGGCGATCGAAATCCGGTCATCGCGGGCCGAGGCCCGGGCATACAGTTCCTCGACATCGGGGTGGTCGGTCGCTTCCTCCAACACCTGCGCGATGGTGCGGCGCTGTTCGGTCATGCGCAGGCCCTTGGCTTCGCAACGGCTGGTGATGGTGTCGGTCATCGAATCCTCACACGTGGGTTCATAAGCTTTAGCCAATCCCGGGCAGGGAGGCCAACAGGCTAAATGACCCGGTCGGTGGGGATGCGCGCTTGACTTGGCGGACGGAAACCGCCATGTGGTCCATCGACGGATCTCTTCTGCCGCGTGAGCAGATTGACCGGCGCCAGATGCGCCGTGGGTCACGGAGACCGCAATTGCTTCCAAAATCACGCGTGGGGCACGGGGTGCAACGCCTCTCGGACATTCGGTCTGAGGGCGGTTCTGTGCCTCTCCACCTGATGGGCTGCAATCAGCAGTCCGTTGCTCGAGGCGGCGTCTGACGTCGTCCGAAAGGAACTGTTTTGACTGATTTTACTACAATGGGCCTGCCCAAATCGCTTGTCACCCGTCTGACCCAGATGGGCCTGACCGAGCCGACACCGATCCAGACCGGGGCCATTCCGTTTGCCATGGCCGGCCGCGACGTGATGGGCCTGGCACAGACCGGCACCGGCAAGACGGCGGCCTTTGGCCTGCCGCTGGTCGCACAGATCTCGGGTCTGGGACGACCGGCGCCCAAATCCGTACGCGGTCTGGTGCTTGCCCCAACCCGCGAACTGGCGGGGCAGATTGCCGAGACCCTGAAGGAACTGACTCTGGGATCGCCGCTGAAGGTGACTGTCGTCGTGGGCGGTCAGTCGCTGAACGCACAGGCGAAGCGGCTGGAAAAAGGCATTGATCTGCTGGTCGCCACGCCCGGTCGCCTGATCGACCTCATTGAGCGTCGTGCCGTGCGCCTGAACGAATGCAGCTTCCTGGTGCTCGACGAAGCCGACCAGATGCTGGACATGGGGTTCATCCATGCCCTGCGTCAGATTGCGACGCACCTGCCAAAGAAGCGTCAGACCATGTTGTTCTCGGCCACCATGCCGAAACTGATGGAAGACCTGTCGCGCGAATATCTCGACAATCCGGAAAAGGTGCAGGTGTCGCCTCCGGGCAAGGCGGCGGACAAGATCGCGCAGTCGGTGCATTTCATCGCCAAGGCGGAAAAGACCAAACTGCTGATCGAGCTGCTGGACGGGCACAAGGACGAACTGGCACTGGTTTTCGGCCGTACCAAGCACGGGTCGGAAAAGCTGATGAAGACCTTGGAAAAGGCCGGCTTTGCCGCGGCGTCGATCCATGGCAACAAGAGCCAGGGTCAGCGCGACCGCGCTCTGAAGGCGTTTCGTGATGGTAGCGTCCGTGTGCTGGTGGCGACCGATGTGGCGGCACGCGGGCTGGATATTCCGGCAGTGCGGCATGTCTACAACTTTGAACTGCCGAACGTGCCGGAAAACTATGTGCACCGCATTGGCCGGACCGCGCGGGCCGGACGTGAGGGCGCAGCGATCGCGTTTTGCGCACCGGACGAGATTGGTGAACTGAAAGCGATCCAGAAGGTCTTGAAAATGACCATTCCGGTGGCTTCGGGCCGGGCCTGGGAAGGTCTGGACACCCCCGAGCGCGGCGGCGGCAACGGTGGTCAGCGGCGCGGCAATGGCGGCGGCAAGCCCGGCGGCTCAAAGCCCGGCACCAACCGGCGGCGGCGGCGGCCTGCGGGCAACAAGTCGGCGGCCAAGGCAGCCTGATCAGACGGTCTGACTGCGTCGCCTGCGGGCGGCGCGGTCAGTGCCGAGCAGGTAGGCCGCAAGGCTGATCAACACCAGCGCGCCCCCCAGCAGCATGCGCGGCGTCGGTGTCTCGCCGGTGCCCAGCCAGACCCAGAGCGGTCCAATCACGGTTTCCAGCAGCATCAGCAGGCTGACGTTGGTTGCCGCGGTATGGCGCGAGGCCAGCGAGAGCGAAAAGAACGAGACCGGAAGGATCAATGCCCCGGTGAGGGCAATGGCCCAGACGGTTCCGTCCATCATCCGCGCGGGCGTGGCGGACAGCAGGCCGAAACTGCCTGCAAGCAACGCCCCCAGACCGATGCACAGCAAAATCGGCACCCGACTGGTGTTGCGCAGGATCACGAAATTCAGTGCCAGGGAAAAGGCCACCCCCAACCCGCACAGCGCGCCCAGCAACGCCGAGGTGTTGAGGGCTGCATCGCCCTTGCCGCTGACCGCTATGGCGATTCCGAACAGCACCGCGACAATCGTGAGCCATGTGGCGCGGCTGGTGACTTCGCCATAGAGAAGGCGTGCCAGCACGGCGGACCAGACCGGCGTGGTGGCCACGGAGACCAGAACCACAGAAACCGGCGCAAGCGCGATGCCTGTGGGAAACAACGTGGCATTCAGAGCCTGACAGAGCATCACCGCGAGACCGGCGCCGCTGGCCAGTATTCCCAGATCCCGCACACGGCTGGATGTGGTCACGAACCAGGCCAGCAGGAACAGACCGCCCATCGACAGCCCGCGCCAGCCAAGCATCTGCATCCCGTCCATGCCGGACAGGCGCATGAACAGCGCATCCGGAGTCAGCACGAGGGCTCCGAACGTGGCCAGAAGCAAACCGAAGAGGGGATGGGATGTCATGCCGCAGGAGAGAGCGCAAAACCCGAGGGCGGTCAAGGGGAGGGATCGCACGCCCCCCGGAGCGGCAGCCGACCAGGTGCACGATATGGCCGAATTGTAGAATGGGTCCGGTCTCTGACCTTGTGGAAAGGCCTGGACCGAACCCGGGTGCTGCCCTGAGACGTCAGTTGTAAAGTGGTTGCAGGCCCATCTGCATGTGCAGCATGTTCACCGTCGGCTCGTCCAGCTCCATCGCCTGAGCAAGAGCGTCCAGGTATTCCGCCTCGGACTGGGTGTCGACGCGAATTGTCATCAACGAGGCCGAGTAGACCTGCATCCGTTGCTCCTGGGGGGTGTCTGCGGCCAGCGCCTTGACGTCGACCGGAGCCTTCAGCTGTTCCTTGACGAAAGCGATGTCGTCCGGCGCGGAATCGTCGCCTATGGTTTCCAGTATCTTGGCCTTTTCGACCTTGTCGATTGCGCCGTCCGCTTTCGCGGCCTGGATCATTGCGCGCAGCATCAATGCCGCGCTTTTTTCGGCTTCGGGCGCGGTTTCCGAAATCTTGAACTGGTCAAGCATGCCCGCGACGCTTTTGCCCTGCATCGCCGCCACTCCGCCTGCGGCGGCGAACAGGCCCGCCATTCCGGCGCCATTCTGGTCCGCAGACGACAGCAGCGGCCCTTTTTCCGCCGTGCCGCCTGCGCCCGCAGCGGCCCCCATCAGGGCCGAAAGATCAAAGCCGCTTGATTTCATCTTGTCCATCATCGCGGCCATCGGATTGGCGCCGCCACCGGTCTGACCGGCAAACGCCGAAAGATCGAATCCCGTCGCCTTGAACTTTTCCATCATCGACTGCATGGCATCCGTGCCTTGCGGCGCCTTGCCTGCAAGCATGTTTCCCATCTGGGCCTGTGCGCTGCTGGCGGGATGCGCGCCCTTGATCTGAGCGCCACCGCCCAGCAGCCCACCCAGGCCCTGTCCACCGGCCATCTTGTCGACACCGCGCGCGGCGGCATATCCGATGGCCAGTTTGGCCAGTGTTCCCATAAGTCCCATGCGAAGCATCCTCCCTAGAAGTTTCATGTCCTGCACCGGCAGCATGCCATATTGACTGAGGGGTTGCAGGAAAAAACGGGCGGGCTCTAGAACAGGCGCAAGATCCGCAGGACCAGCCAGACCAGAAACCCCATCGCCAGTGTCGCCCCGGTGAGGACCGCAAAGGCCTGTGGCATCTGGGTGCCCGGCATGCCCGCAACATTGACGCCGAACAGCCCGGTCAGAAATCCCATCGGCAGAAACACCGCCGCCACCACCGACAGCGCATATGAGTTGCGCGACAACCGGGCGTTCTGGCGCGATTCAAGATGATCGGTGAGCACGGCCAACCGGTCGCGCACGGCGTTCAGTTCTTCGACCGCGCGCTGCGCGCCGTTGGCAATTTCACCCAGATCCTCGCGCATGTCGGTATCAATCAGGGGCAGGCGCGTGTCCTGCAAAGCATGAAGGGCGCTGGCCTGGGGGATGAGAAAGCGCCCCAGACGAATGGCACTGCGGCGCAGTTCCGGGATTTCGTCGCATTCCGGGGCCTGATCATTGGCGAACAGAATCTCTTCAAGCACGTCCAGCCGGTCTTCGAGTGCGACGCCGTTGTCCTCGATGCGGTCGGTCAGGTTTTCGCTCAGCGCCACCAGAAAGGCCGCCGGGGTGGGCGGCGCCTTGTTTTCAGCGACCCGGCGGCGCAGTTCTTCGGCGGCAAAGATGCGGCGGATGCGGGTCGTGACCACAAGACGCTCGGAAAACCAGCCGCGCAGTGAAACCATGTCATCGCGCTGCGCGCCTTCGTTCAGGTTGAGCCCGCGCAGGATCACGATCAGCCCGCCGTCATGGCCAAAGGCACGGGGCCGGGTCTCGGGTGCGAGCAGGGCGTCCACCGCACGTTCGGGAACATGTGCGGCGAGCCAGCCGGGCAGGTCGGGGTCGCTCAGGTCACAATGCACCCAGCGGTAACCGGACCCGACCGGAGTGGAAAGATCGGCAGAGGGGCGTGCGCTGCCATCGGGAAGGATGTCAAAGGCGGAAATCGGGATCATCGGGGCCTCGGGCTTGGGAGCTTTGCACAACCCTGCATCAGCCGCCGGGATTCCGCCATCCGATAGGCCGCTTGACCTTGCCGCACGGGACGTGTCCATGGCGATATGGAACGACGTGACTCGATTGATCTGACCGGAGCGGCCGGGCTGGTGGTTTTCGCCGGGGTACTGGCGTTGAATCAAGTGGTCATCAAGCTGACCAACGGCGGTTTCGGCCCGGTTTTCGCCGCCGGGCTGCGCTCGGTTCTGGCGCTGGGACTGCTGATGATCTGGGTGCGGCTGCGGGGCAAGAGGGTCTCCGGACTGCGGGCGACGCTGTGGCCGGGGCTGATGCTGGGCTGTTTGTTCACACTGGAGTTCATCTTTCTGTTCATCGCACTGGATCTGACGACAGTGTCCCGCGCGTCGATCCTGTTCTATTCGATGCCCTGTTGGCTGGCACTGGCGGCCCATTTCACCTTGCCGGGCGAAACCCTGTCGCTGCGCCGCGCGACCGGTCTGGCGCTGGCGATGGCAGGGGTGGTCTGGGCATTGCTGGACCCGCACACACGGGCGGTGGGCGATCTGCGCGGCGATCTGGCCGCTGTCGGGGCGGCGCTGGCCTGGGCGGGAATCGCGCTCACCGTCCGGTTGACCCAGGTCTCGCGGCTGAATGCGGAATCGCAGCTGGTGTGGCAGTTGGGCGTTTCAGCGGTGCTGCTGATGGTGCTGGCGCCGCTGTTCGGCGACCTGTTGCGCGATCCGGGCTGGCTGCATGTCGGTGGTGTGGTGTTCCAGTCGCTGTTCGTGGCCAGCCTTGGCTATGTGTTCTGGCTGGGGCTGATCGCGATCTATCCGGCGTCGGATGTTGCCGCGTTCAGTTTTCTGTCGCCGGTCCTGTCGGTGGCCATGGGCTGGCTGCTGCTGGACGAACCGCTGGGCCCCGGGCTCATCGGGGCGCTGGGGCTGGTTGCGGTCGGGATCGTTCTGATCAACCGGCGGCGCAGGCGTTAGGACCGGCAGGCAGACGGGCTAGGTTCCGCAGAAGGTTGCCGGAACCACTTCGGAAGGGGTCGGCGGTCGGCGCAGGTCGGCCGCGCCGGGATCATCGTCGAAGGGCCGGGACAGAACCGCGTTCAGCCGGTGGAACGGTGCATCGTCGTCGGCAAGTGCGGCGGCGATCATCTGCTCGATCCGGTGGTTGCGCGGGATCACAGCCGGGTTGGTCCGCCGCATGAGCGCCTTCGGCTCGGCTTCGTCCTCAAGACGCCGGGTCCAGTCCGTTTCCCAATTGTCGAAGTCGGTCGCATCGCTAAATTGGTCGCGGGCTGTTCCGTCGGCCAGCGCCCGAAATGTGTTGGTGAAATCCGCCTGATTGGCGTGCATCCGGGTCAGCAGTTCCGTCACCAGCTGTTTGTCACCGTCCCGCATGGCCGCAATTCCGATCTTTGCGGCAAACCGCCGTTCGTATTCGGCGCGGATCAGCCCGGGCATGGCGTGGACCTGCGCGGTGAACTGTTCCACGGCGGCTTCGGGATCGGGCATCAGCGGGATCAGCGCGGTGGCCAGTTGCGCCATGTTCCAGACGATGATGTCCGCCTGAGCCGCATAGCCGTAGCGCCCGTGACGATCTATCGAGGAAAACACCGCCTGCGGATCGTAGGTGTCCATGAAGGCACAGGGACCATAGTCGATGGTTTCTCCCGACAGGGTGCAGTTGTCGGTGTTCATGACGCCATGGATGAAGCCCAGGCTCATCCAGTGGGCCACCAGCGCCGCCTGCCGTTCGATGACACCTTGCAGCAGGGCGGCGGGGTCGGAGGCATCCGGATAGTGCCGCTGACGGGTATACTCGTACAGCCGCTGCAAGGCGGCGCCGTCGCGGCGCGCGGCAAAGATCTGAAAGGTGCCGACGCGGATGTGGCTGGCGGCGACACGGGTCAGCACCGCGCCCGGCAGCAGCGTCTCGCGCTGGATGTCTTCGCCGGTGCGCACGGCGGCCAGCGCACGTGTGGTGGGCACCCCCAATGCGTGCATGGCCTCGGAGACCACGTATTCGCGCAGCACCGGACCCAGCCAGGCGCGCCCGTCACCCATGCGCGAATAGGGGGTGGGCCCCGCGCCCTTGAGCTGGATGTCGCGGCGCAGACCGTCACGGCCCACGGTTTCGCCCAGCAAGATGGCGCGGCCGTCGCCAAGCTGCGGACTGAAGTGGCCGAACTGGTGACCGGCATAGAGTTGCGCCAGCGGCGCGGCGCCCTCGGGCAGGGCGTTGCCCGAGAATATCCGCGCGATTTCAGCCGTATCCTCGGGCAGCGTGATCTTCAGGATCTTTGCGAGGTCGCGGTTGACAGCGATCAGCGACGGCGCCGCGACCGGAGTCGGGCTGATACGGCTGTAAAAGCCGTCGGGCAGGGCGGCATAGCTGTTGTCGAACGGGATGTGCAGGGTCATGCGGATCAGGTCGTCACAGTGCGTTGGATTGCGGGGGCGGTGTGTCCCGCGATGCCGCGACAACGGGCGTCACAGCTTGCGGGTCATATACATATAGCCGTTGCGGGCCTTGAAACCACACCGTTGATACAATCTTAGAGCGCCTTCATTCGAGTTGTCGACTTCGAGGTGCAGCGCCTTGATCGTGCTCTGCTTGAGCGCCTGGCCCAGTGCGTTGATCGCCTCGCCCGCCATGCCGCGGCCGCGCACGGCAGGGCGGACATAAAGCTCATCCACAATTGCGTCCATGCCGCCGTATTCAACCGACCAGCCAAAGCTGACCACGATGTATCCAACCGGAGCCCGGCGCGGCCCGATCAGCCAGATGGCGCCATGCGGCGATCCCTGAAGCAGCGGCATGACAGCGCGCTCCTGATGTGCCGCGTCGGTACTGAAACCCTGATCGAGGTGTAGCGCCGCGACCAGCGGCAGCAGCTTTGGCGCGTCCTCGGCGCTGGCAAGATGCAGAGATTTCAAAGCCGACCCAGCCTTTCGGTAAGCAATGCAAAGAATCCGTCGGAATCCACCTGCCCCATGAAGGTGGCGTTGGGCGCGCGGTCCGAGACGCCCCACCAGTCCGCCACCGTCATGCCAAGGGTCAGATCCGAGGATGTCTCGATCTCGACGTTGATGAAGCGGCCGGAAAAGAGCTCGGGCCGGATCAGATAGGCGGCGACGCAGGGATCGTGCAGCGGCGCGCCGTCGGTGCCGTACTTTTCCCGGTCAAAGCGCTCGTAGAATTCGGTCATAAGAGCGACAGCGTCACCCACCGGAGAATTCAGCGCCCGGAAAGCGGCATTGCGTTTGGCGGTGACAAGCGCCTTGTGGGTGACATCCAGCGGCATGACGGTCAGCGGCGCGCCACAGGCAAAGACGATCCCGGCGGCTTCGGGATCGACATAGATATTGAACTCGGCCGTCGGCGTGATGTTTCCGACCTCGAAATACGCCCCCCCCATCAGGACAATTTCCTGGATGCGGTCGGCGATATCCGGGGCTTTGCGGAGCGCGGTTGCGATGTTGGTCAGGGGGCCGACCGGACACAGGGTCACGGTTTTCGGGTCGTGGCCGCGCAATGTGTCGATGATGAAATCGACAGCATGTGCCTGCTGCAACGGCATCGTCGGATCGGGCAGGGTCGGCCCGTCGAGCCCGGTCTTGCCGTGCACATGTTCGGCAGTGGTCAGTTTGCGCCGCAAAGGGGCGTCACAGCCGGCAAAGACCAGCGTCTCGGGTTTTCCGGCCAGTTCACAGACCATCCGGGCGTTTTTCTGCGTCAGCGCCAAGGGAACATTTCCGGCCACTGCGGTGATGCCCAGAACCTCGATCTCTTGCGGTGAAGCCAGTGCGAGAAGGATGGCGACTGCGTCATCCTGACCCGGGTCGGTGTCTATGATAATCTTGCGGGGTGCCATCCGGAGCCTCCATTTAGGCTGAGGTGGTCGCATGGAGTGCTGTTGCGTTCAAGTGCAATGGTCACCCTCTGGATCCGGATGCCCGACTGTCGAACCTTGCCACCTGCGGTCCGACGATCTTAAAAGCGCTCGATATCAGGTGGTTGGCCAGGGGGCGTGTCGCCGGCGCCGGAGTTCGATCGGGACGGTGTTTCGGCTTTGTGCGGATCCGGCGCATTTCAGGATCGGGCACAGCATCGGGTGCCGTCACCTGCAAGGTGAGAAAGTGTGACCGCGACGCCATGCCGACAGGGGGCATTGTGATGACTGAAGTGGATGTTAGACTTTGCCCTGAAGCTGCGGTATGAAAGCCGCGTTAGCGCTAACGGATGGTCGCTGAGAGGCGGGCGTCCAAGGCACCCAAGAGTCAAGAACGGAGCAAACCTGCCATGGTTTCGCGTGTTATTCCGGTCGAACCCTTCGACCTCGTCATTTTTGGTGGCACCGGTGATCTGGCCCGGCGCAAGATTCTGCCCGGCCTGTTCCGCCGGTATTGCGCCGGCCAGATGCCGCCCGAAGCCCAGGTCATCGGGGCCGCTCGATCGGATATGGACGATTCCGGCTACCGCGACTTTGTGCGTGACGCGATCACCGAATTTGCCGGCCCGCTGTCTGACGAATGCCAGCAGGTTGACGGATTTCTCGACCGCGTCGGCTATGTCACCATCGACGCACAGGGCGAGGGCGGCTGGGCCGAACTCAAGGACCGGGTGCGTGCCGAACTGGTCCATGCCTATTATTTCTCGGTTGCGCCGTCGCTGTTCGGCGATATCGCCGAGCGTCTGCATCTGCACGGCCTTGCCGGCGACGACAGCCGCATCGTGGTGGAAAAGCCGTTCGGCAAGGATCTCGACTCGGCACGGGCGCTGAACGCGACGCTGGCCAAGCATTTTGACGAACACCAGATTTATCGCATCGACCATTACCTGGGCAAGGAAACGGTGCAGAACCTGATGGCCGTGCGGTTCGGCAATGTGCTGTTCGAGCCGCTGTGGAATGCGCAGTATGTCGATCATATCCAGATCACCGTGGCGGAAACCGTCGGCGTCGGTGGCCGTGGCGGGTATTATGACACGTCGGGCGCGATGCGCGACATGGTGCAGAACCACCTGATGCAGCTTCTCTGCCTGATTGCGATGGAGCCGCCTGCCAAGTTCGAACCCGATGCCGTGCGCGATGAAAAGCTCAAGGTCATCCGCGCGCTCGAACCGGTCGAGCCGCATCACATTGTCCGCGGCCAGTACGACAAGACGGCGGATGCGCCGGGCTACCGCCAGGACGTTGAGAATCCGCGCTCGTTCACCGAAAGCTTTCTGGCGCTGAAGCTGCACATTTCCAACTGGCGCTGGGCGGGCACACCGTTCTATCTGCGCACCGGCAAGAAGCTCAAGGCGCGCACCTCCGAGATTGTCGTGGTGTTCAAGGATGCACCGCATTCAATCTTTGGCGCGGATGCCGGACGGCATCGCAACGTGCTTGCGATCCGGTTGCAGCCGAACGAGGGCATGACACTGGATGTCACCATCAAGGAGCCGGGACCGGGCGGAATGCGTCTGGTGGATGTGCCGCTGGACATGACTTTTGCCGATGCCTTGGGGCCGGAAGCCGAGCAGGCGACCGAAGCCTACGAACGGCTGATCATGGATGTGATCCGGGGCAACCAGACGCTGTTCATGCGCGGGGACGAGGTCGAGGCGGCCTGGGCCTGGACCGATCCGATCATTGCCGGCTGGACCGCGCGCAGCGATGTGCCCAAGCCCTACGATCAGGGCGGCTCGGGGCCCGAGGATTCGCTGATGCTGATGCATCGTGACGGACGCCGGTGGAGGGAGCTGAAGGCATGAGTTACACCTTTCTGGAATATCCCGACCGCGAAGCGCTGACGATGGATCTGGCAAACCAGCTCGCGGGCGAGTTGCGCTCGGCACTGGCGCAGAATGACAGGGTGGCCTTTGCGGTGCCGGGGGGCACGTCGCCGGGGCCGGTGTTCGACGACCTGTGTGCGGTCAGTCTTGATTGGGACCGGGTCAGCGTGATGCTGACCGACGAACGCTGGGTGCCCGAGGACAGCGAGCGGTCCAACACCAGACTGCTGCGCGAACGGCTGTTGGTCGAAAAGGCTGCGGCCGCACATCTGTTGCCGATGTACCTGGACTGCACCCACCCCGAAGAGCGGATCGCGGAACTGTCTGACATCATCGCGCCCAACCTGCCGTTGGGCGTCGTGCTGCTGGGCATGGGGGCTGACATGCATACGGCGTCGCTCTTTCCCGGCGCGGACAGGCTGGTCGAGGCGCTGACGCCCGGCGCGCCGATAGTGCTCCCGATGCGCGCGCCTGGGGCGCCGGAACCCCGGATCACCCTTTCAGCCGAGGTGCTGAACGGCGCGTTGCGCAAACATCTGCTGATATTCGGGCAGGACAAACGCGAGGCGCTGGAGCGATCCAGGTCTCTGACACCGCTGGAGGCGCCGATTTCGGCGGTTCTGGACGGAGCAACGGTTCATTGGGCGGAGTGACCTCATGTGGGATGACGTAAAGCAACTGGCGGACGGCATTGGACCGCGCCGGATCGAAGACCTTTTCCAGAACGCCAACCGGGCTGCGGAATTCAGCCTGCAGGCGTCGGGCATGTTGTTCGATTATTCCAAGACCCAACTGGACGATCAGATCCGCGCGGCGTTGATCAAAGTCGCGCAGGACGCGGGCGTCGAAGCGCGCCGGGACGAGATGTTCGGCGGCGCTCAGATCAACGAGACCGAGGGCCGCGCCGTGCTGCACACCGCGCTGCGCAATCTTGACGGCGGTGCGGTGCTGGTGGATGGCACCGACGTCATGCCCGAGGTGATGGCGACGCTCAGACAGATGGAGACAGTCGCCAACGAGATCCGCGGGTCGCAGATCACCGACGTGGTGAACATCGGGATCGGCGGTTCCGATCTTGGACCCAAGATGGCGGCGATTGCGCTGTCTCCCTATCACGACGGTCCGCGCTGCCATTTCGTGTCGAACGTAGACGGCGCGGATATCTCGGACGTGCTGCGCGGGTGCGATCCTGCGACCACGATGTTCATCGTCGCGTCCAAGACCTTCACGACCATCGAGACGATGACCAACGCCCGGACCGCCAGGGATTGGCTGGACCATCACGGGGTATTGGACAGCGGACGCTTTGTCGCCTTGTCCAGCAATGCGGCAAAAGCTGCCGAATGGGGCATCCCGGGCGACAGGGTTCTGGGGTTCGAAGACTGGGTCGGAGGGCGCTATTCGGTCTGGGGACCAATCGGTCTGACACTTATGGTTGCCGTGGGCCCCGATGCCTTCAAGGCGTTTCTGCGCGGCGCGCAAGAGATGGACCGGCATTTCCGCGCGGCTCCGCTGCATCAGAACATGCCGGTGCTCCTGGCGCTTGTCGGCATGTTCCACAATCAGGTTCTGGGCCATGCCACCCGGGCGGTGCTGCCCTATGACAACCGGCTCTCGCGCCTGCCGGCCTACCTTCAGCAGCTGGAAATGGAGAGCAACGGCAAAGGCGTGTCGATGGACGGCAACCCGCTGTCGGTCCATTCCGGACCGGTTGTCTGGGGCGAGCCGGGCACCAATGGCCAGCACGCGTTCTATCAGCTGATCCATCAGGGCACCCGCACGGTTCCCTGCGAATTTCTGGTCGGGGCGGCGGGTCACGAGCAGGACCTGCGTCACCATCAGGATCTTCTGGTCGCCAACTGTCTGGCCCAGTCCGAGGCTTTGATGAAGGGCCGCTCGATCGAGGCGGCGCGTGACATCATGCGCACCAAGGGGCTGACGGGCGCCGAGCTGGAACGGCAGGCGGCGCACCGGGTCTTTCCCGGCAATCGCCCATCCACCACGCTGATCTATCCGTTGCTGACACCCGAGGTGCTGGGACGGATCATCGCGCTGTACGAACACCGGGTCTTTGTCGAAGGTGTCATTCTGGGCATCAACTCCTACGATCAGTGGGGGGTCGAGTTGGGCAAGGAGCTTGCGACCTCGCTCGGGCCGGTCGTCACGGGCCGGGAAACCGCCGAAGGCAAAGACGGCTCCACCCGGCAATTGGTTGAATACGTGCTGCTATATCGCTGAAAACCGAAGTCGCAAACGCACGGTTTGTGGTCAGAGTTCCGTGAAAATTGCGAAATAAATTTCCCGGCTTCCAGGGAACGGAGGCCGGGCAAGCCAGTTATCCTTGCACAACTTCGAAGCAGTTCGCAAAGGATCTGAACATGACACGTCTTCTGACCACAACCGCTCTTGCCTTCACGCTGGCGACCGGCGCCGCATTTGCCGAAAGCCACACCAATGGCGAGCAGATGGAAAAGAACCTCGAAAATGCCGGCGAGAACCTTGAGAACGCCGCTGAGAACGCCGCCGAAGCCACCGAAAACGCAGCCGAGAACGCGGCTGACGCGACTGAGAACGCAGCCGACAATGCGGCCGATGCGGCAGCGGATGCTGCAAACGATGCGGCTGTCGCAACCGAGACCGCGGTCGACAACGCCACGACTGAAACCGCCGAAGCGACGGACGGCATGATGGAAAACCATTCCAACCTGATCCGCGCCCGCGACATTCTGGGTGGCACGATCTATTCCGCCAACACTGTCGAAGGTGTGGCCGAGTTTGAAACCGTGACCTACGAAGGTGTCGGCGAAGACTGGGAAAACATCGGCGAAATCGAAGACATCGTTCTGTCGTCTGACGGCAAGATCAAGGGTGTCGTTGCCGAAGTCGGCGGCTTCCTCGGTATCGGCGACAAGCACGTCTTTGTCCCGATGGAGAGCGTCAAGCTCATCCCCGTGGACGATGCCAGCATCTCGCTGGTGGTGGGTTACAGCGAAGAGCAGCTGAAAGAGCTGCAGGACGTTGACGAAGCCTTCTGGGAGTAACTTCCTGCACTCATCGCCGGGGTCGCTGACCCCGGCACAGCGCGCGTCCCGACCGGGGCGCGCGTTTTTTCGTACCCCCGCGTATTTTCGTACCCCGTTGATCGCGCAAGCAGGCCCTGCAACCGCCGCAGTCAGTCCGGAATGGTCACGTCCGGTCTGGCCAGCGTGAAGCCGTCGAACCGGAATGCCGGGCAGACGGTGCAGCCGACCAATGTCCAGAGCCCGGTTGTGGCAGCGGCCTGCCAGTGGTCCCTTGGCACAATGATCTGTGGTCGCGCACCGCCGGCCAGATCCGGTCCAAGCAGATGGTCCCGTCGCGGGCCCCGCAGCGACGGTGCCAGTGACAGGGTCAGCGGCGCCCCGGCGTAGTGATGCCAGATCTCGGTGGCATCCACCCTGTGCCAGTGGCTGGCCGCACCTTGTTTCAGCAGGAAATAGATGCAGGTCCCGCTGGGACGGGCGTCACCATCCGCGGTGTCGATCCAGGTCTGGCGGTAAAATCCGCCCTCGGGATGAGGCGTCAGGTCCAGAAGCGCGATGATCTGGTCTGCGGTCAGGCTGTCGTGTTGCATCGGGTCTCCGAACGGCGGGCTCAAGGATCGTTAATCCCTTTGGAACAGCCTTTGCCCAGGCTTTCAACACAGCACGAGGCAACAGATGTCCCGAACCCGTCGGAGCGTCCGTCAGATCGCAGAAGAAATTGTCACCCGCGAAGGTGGCTTTGTGAACGATCCCGACGATCCCGGGGGCGCCACCAATTTCGGCGTCACCATCCACACGATGCGCAGGCTGGGGCTGGACCTTACCGGCGACGGGCAGGTCAGCGTCGCGGACGTGCGACGCCTGACGCGCACCCGGGCAGTGGACATTTTTGTGGAGCACTATTTCCAGCGTCCCAGGATCGCGCTCCTGCCCGAGGCGTTGCAGGCGTCGGTATTCGACATGTACGTGAACGCCGGGGCGAATGCGGTGAAGATCCTGCAGCGGCTGCTGTGTCAGATGGGCGAGCTTGTGCAGGTCGACGGGCTGATCGGTCCGCAGACCGTCCGTGCCGCGGCGGCGGCACTGGCGGCGGCCCCGGACCATCTGGAAGATGCCTACGGTATCGCGCGACGCAACTACTATTTCGATCTGGCCGAACGTCGCCCGGCCTCTCGAAAATACGCACGGCGACGGGATGGCGGAAAAGGCGGCTGGATCACACGCGCCGAGAGCTTCATCGCACCGCGCTATCATCTCAGTGACCGGCAATTCAGCGAAAGGGTGGCAAGATGGGGGTGATCGGGAAGATGATGACGCTGTTGTTCGGGTCCGGCCGCAATGTCGTGGCCGAAACGGCCGAGGTGTTCCGCGTCAATGCCGAAGCGCAGGCGGGCCGCGACTCCTCATTGCAGACGGCCGCCCTGCAACAGTTTGGCCAGGAATTCCGCCTGACCCGGCGTGGCCTGTTCGATCGTTTCATGGATGCGCTGAACCGGGTGCCGCGCCCGGCGATGGCATTGGGAACGCTGGGCATGTTCGTTGCGGCCATGGTCGATCCGGTCTGGTTTGCCGCGCGGATGACCGGAATCGCCCTGGTGCCCGAACCGCTCTGGTGGCTGCTGGGGGCGATCGTGAGCTTTTATTTCGGGTCGCGCTATCAGGCCAAGGGACAGGATTTTCAACGCGATCTTGCGGTGACAATGGCGTCGGTGCCGCAGGTGGTGCGCACCCTTGGCGATATCGAGACTCTGCGGGATGTGACTCCGGCGCACGACCAGGGGGCGTTGTTGCAGGAAGATGACGACACCGCGCCCGACAATCCGGCTTTGGCGGACTGGCTGCGCTCCAGGGCGTGAGACCCGCGACAACGTGAACACCCGGGGCCGCGGAATTCCGTTGGCCCCTTGGCCGTGAGCGCCTATACCTTGGGCATGATTACAGAGCTTGGCCACTTCGCCCTTATCCTCGCGTTTCTGATCGCCTGCGTTCAGTCGGTTGTCCCCCTTGTCGGCGCGCACAAGCGCTGGCCGGGGTGGATGGCCGTCGCGGAACCGGCGGCGACAGCGCAGTTCCTGCTGACGGCCTTTTCCTTCGGCGCGCTGATGCATGCCTTCATCGTTTCGGATTTCAGCCTGAAGCTGGTGGTCGACAATTCCCACTCGGCCAAACCGATGCTCTACAAGATCTCTGGCACCTGGGGGAACCACGAAGGTTCGATGCTGCTCTGGGTGCTGATCCTGGCGCTGTTCGGCGCGATGGCCGCCTGGTTCGGGGGCAATCTGCCGCCAACCCTGCGGGCACGGGTGCTTGCGGTGCAATCCTCGATTGCCGTGGCGTTTTTCGCGTTCATCCTGTTCACCTCGAACCCGTTCCTGCGGCTGGTCGTGCCGCCGTTCGACGGCCAGGACCTCAATCCGCTGCTGCAGGACCCCGGATTGGCCTTTCATCCACCGTTCCTGTATCTGGGATATGTTGGCCTCAGCATCTGTTTTTCCTTTGCGGTCGCCGCACTGATCGAAGGCCGGGTCGACGCGGCCTGGGCCCGCTGGGTCCGGCCCTGGACGCTGGCGGCCTGGATCTTTCTCACCATCGGCATCGCGCTGGGGTCCTGGTGGGCCTATTACGAGCTCGGCTGGGGTGGGTTCTGGTTCTGGGACCCGGTCGAGAACGCGTCGTTCATGCCCTGGCTGCTGGCCGCGGCGCTGCTGCATTCCGCCATCGTGGTCGAAAAGCGCGAGGCGCTGAAAAGCTGGACGATCCTGCTGGCGATCCTGGCGTTCGGATTTTCGCTGATCGGCACCTTCATCGTGCGCTCGGGATTGCTGACCAGCGTCCATGCCTTTGCCAACGATCCCGAACGCGGCGTCTTCATCCTGATGATCCTCGTGTTTTTCACCGGCGGCGCGCTGACCTTGTTTGCGGCGCGGGCCGGGGCGATGCAGGCCAAGGGTGTCTTTGGCGTGGTCAGCCGCGAAAGCGCGCTGGTGGCCAACAACATCCTGCTGGCGGTCGCCGCCTTTGTCGTCTTTGTGGGCACCATGTGGCCGCTCGTGGCCGAGATGTTCTTTGACCGCAAGCTGAGCGTCGGGCCGCCGTTCTTCAACTTCGCCTTCACACCGTTCATGATCCTGCTGGGGCTGATCCTGCCGCTTGGCGCGATGATGTCCTGGAAACGCGGAAAAGTGACCCGCACGCTGCAAAGCCTGCTGCCGGCCTTTGGTCTGGCGGTTGCCCTGGCCGGGCTGGTCTGGGCCAGCCAGACCGGGCGCAGCCTGATGGGGCCGATTGGCGTCTTTCTCGGGGTCTGGCTGGTCGCGGGGTCGGTCACCGATCTCCTGGGGCGGCTGGGCCGGTCGCGGAACCTGTCGCGACTGCTGCGGTTGCCACGCGCAGACTGGGGCAAGTTGCTGGCACATTCCGGCATGGGGATCACGATCCTGGGGATCGCCGGACTGATGGCCTGGCAGGAAGAAGACATCCGGGTGGCGCAGATCGGTGAAACCTTCACGGTTGGCCAGTACGAACTGCAGCTGCAAAATGTCGAGCAGATCCGCGGGCCGAACTATTTCTCGACCATGGGCACGGTAAGCCTGTTGCGGGACGGGCAGGAGGTCGCCCTGCTGCATCCCGAGAAACGCAACTATCCGGTGGCGCAGATGCCGACGACCGAGGCGGCGATTGACTACCGCTTTCTGCGCGACGTCTATGTGGTGATTGGCGATGCACAGGACAACGGTGGCTTTGTCATGCGCACCTATGTGAAGCCGCTGGCGAACTGGATCTGGGGCGGGTGCATCATCATGGCCCTTGGCGGCGCGCTGAGCCTGTCGGACCGGCGTTACCGGATCGCCGCCGGAGCCCGCAAGGCGACAACCCCGGTACAGGGGATACCGGCGGAATGAGGGCCCTGTTGCTGTCAGTGATGTTCGGGACGCTCGTCGGTATCTCCGCGTCGGTTGGCGTCTTCCCGAGCGCGGCGCTGGCGGTGCAGCCGGACGAAGTGCTGGACGACCCGATGCTCGAGGCCCGGGCGCGGGAACTGTCCAAAGGGCTGCGCTGTCTGGTTTGCCAGAACGAAAGTATCGACGAATCCAATGCGCCGCTGGCGCGGGATCTGCGCCTGCTGCTGCGCGACAGGCTGGTGGCCGGGGACAGCGATTCCGAGGCCATAGCCTTCATCGTCGAACGCTACGGCGAATTTGTCCTGCTGCGCCCCACCACGGGCGGCTGGAACTGGCTGCTCTGGGCGGCCGGACCGCTGATGTTGCTGGCGGCACTGGGCATGGGGGCGTTGTACGTCAGGGGCCGGGCGGATGCCGCCGCACCGCGCGAAGCCGGGCTCAGCCCGGACGAGCAAAAGCGCTTGCAGGAGATCCTCAAGGAGTGACGCCGCGTTTGGCTTTGCCAAACCCTGTGGCGGCGTGTTTGATGCCGACGCACCACAGGAGGCACGCCGATGCACTATGATACCATCCAGTTCGAAATCCGCGACAACGTGGCGGTGGTCACGCTGAACCGTCCGGATGTGATGAATGCCCTGAACACCCAGATGCGGGCCGAAATCACCGATGCGGTGCTTCGGGGCGGACGCGACGCGCGGGTGGTTGTGTTGACCGGGAACGGGCAATCCTTTTGTTCCGGTCAGGATCTGGGCGATCGGGCGACGGCGGCAAATCTCGATCTCGAGCGGACGTTGCGCGACGAATACGTGCCGATGCTGCGGGCGATCTATGACTGCCCGGTGCCGACGATTTGTGCGGTGAACGGCGCGGCGGCCGGGGCCGGGGCCAACCTTGCGCTGGCGGCGGATGTGGTGATTGCCGCCGAATCCGCGTTCTTCCTGCAAGCCTTTACCCGGATCGGACTGATACCCGATGCCGGCGGCACCTGGTATCTGCCACGGCAGATGGGGCTGGCCAAGGCGATGGGGGCGGCGCTGTTTGCCGAAAAGATCACGGCGCGGCAGGCCGACGACTGGGGCATGATCTGGGAAGCGGTCGGGGACGAGGACTTTGCCGCGCGGTGGCAGGCACGTGCCGCGCATCTGGCGAAAGGGCCGACGGCGGCCTATGCGCGGGTCAAGGAATCTATCCGCGGGTCGTTCGACAACTCACTGGACGAACAACTGGCGCTGGAGGCAAAGCTTCAGGGCGAATGCGGCAAGACCCGGGATTTCCGGGAAGGGGTCGTGGCGTTCCTCGAAAAACGCCCGGCGCAATACGAGGGGCGCTGAAACGGGATCTGGGCTCTGCCCTGTCCCGGCCTGTGCCGGGACTCCCCGGGATATTTGACACCCGGAGAATGTGCAGTCGCTGTCAAAGGGTTCAGGCGGTGCGTCAAAAAGGGCGCGGGGGTTGTTCCCCGCGCCCTTTTTTGATGTCAAAAGCGCTGGTTCAGCGGTTTTCGATATCGATGTAGTCGCGGGCGGTGGCGCCAAGGTAGAGCTGGCGCGGGCGACCGATCTTGAGTTGCGGATCGCTGATCTGTTCCTTCCACTGCGAGATCCAGCCGACGGTGCGGGCGACCGCAAAGATCGGTGTGAACATCGAAGTCGGAAAGCCCATGGCCTCGAGGATGATGCCCGAATAGAAATCGACGTTCGGGAACAGCTTTTTGTCGGCAAAGTACGGGTCGGCGAGGGCCGCGGCTTCCAGTTCCTTGGCAACCTGCAGCACCGGGTTGTTCTCGACCCCGAGCAGATCGAGCACTTCGTCGGCGGACTGCTTCATCACCGTCGCGCGCGGATCGAAGTTCTTGTAGACCCGGTGGCCAAAGCCCATCAGACGGTAGGGGTCGTTCTTGTCCTTGGCGCGGGCGATGAATTCGGGAATGCGGTCAACCGTGCCGATTTCCTTGAGCATCTCGAGGCAGGCCTGGTTGGCGCCGCCGTGTGCGGGCCCCCAGAGGCAGGCGATACCGGCGGCGATGCAGGCAAAGGGATTGGCGCCGGACGAGGACGCCAGCCGCACGGTCGAGGTCGAAGCGTTCTGTTCGTGATCGGCGTGCAGGGTAAAGATCCGGTCCATGGCGCGGCTGAGGATCGGGTTGACCACGTAATCCTCGGCCGGGACCGCAAAGCACATGCGCAGGAAGTTCGAGGCATAGTCAAGATCGTTGCGCGGGTACACGAAGGGCTGGCCGACGTGATACTTGAAGGCCCAGGCCGCGATGGTCGGCATCTTGGCGATCAGGCGGATCGAGGCGACTTCGCGCTGCCAGGGGTCCGAGATGTCCGTGGAATCGTGATAGAAGGCCGACATCGCTCCGACCACACCGACCATAACCGCCATCGGGTGCGCGTCGCGCCGGAAACCGCGGAAGAAGTTCTGCATCTGCTCGTGCAGCATAGTGTGGTTGGTGACGCGGTTCTCGAAATCTTCGAGCTGCTTGCCCGAGGGCAGTTCGCCGTACAGCAGCAGATAGCAGACCTCGAGGAAGTGGGACTTCGACGCCAGCTGGTCGATCGGATAGCCTCGGTGCAGCAGTTCGCCCTTGTCGCCGTCGATGAAGGTGATGGTGCTGTCGCAGGCCGCGGTCGACGTAAAGCCCGGATCATAGGTAAACACGCCCGCCTGGCCGTAGAGCTTGCGGATGTCGAGCACATCTGGCCCCGCTGTGGGCGAGTGGATCGGCAGGTCATAAGACGTGCCGTCAATTGTAAGGGTCGCAGTCTTGGTGGAGTCAGCCATGGAAGTTCCCTTCGTCTCAATCCGCCTGGGCGGGCGCCCGGGCCAAGTAACCAGTTGCAGCTCAGGCAAGGGTGAACCCAGTGGCTCCTATCCCTCGTAAGCCGCGGCCTGGGACAGACGAAGAATGCTTTCGTCGCGGCCCAGGACCAACATCATGTCGAATACGCTCGGCGTCACTGTCCGGCCTGCCAGCGCGGCCCGCAAGGGACCGGCCAGCTTGCCGAATTTGGTGCCGTTTTCTTCGGCAACACGGTTCAGCACCGCCTCCAATTCGTCTCTGGTCCAGCTAGCATTTTGCAACTGCGGCGTCAACGCAAGCAGTATACCACGGGATACCGAATCCAGCATCTTCGCCGCTTTCTCGTCCATGGACAAAGGGGTAGAGGTCAATACAAAATGTGCCTTTTCAATAAGTTCAGGGTATATCTTCACGCGATCTTTGAGGCAGTACAGCGCCCGTTCGATGCCCCGTGCCTGTGCCTCACTGAGGGGGGATTTTTCCGCAGCTGCCAAATACGCCTGCAATTCATGCAGCAGTGCAGCATCGGAAGCCACCGCGATATGCTGCCCGCACAGGTTTTCCAGTTTTTTAAAGTCGAGACGTGCAGGTGACTTGTTGATTCCCGACAAATCGAACCATTCCCGCGCTTGGGAATCGTTGAAGAATTCGTCGTTGCCGTGGCTCCAGCCCAGCCGGGCGAGGTAATTGCGCATCCCCGCGGCCGGATAGCCCATGGCCTGATACTCTTCGACCCCGAGGGCACCGTGGCGCTTGGACAGCTTCTTGCCGTCCGGTCCGTGAATCAGCGGAATATGGGCCCAGACCGGAATATCCCAGCCCATCGCAGTATAGATGCCGATCTGGCGGGCCGCATTGTTCAGGTGGTCGTCGCCACGGATCACGTGGGTCACGCCCATGTCGTGATCATCCACCACCACGGCCAGCATGTAGACCGGCGTGCCGTCGCTGCGCAGCAGGACCATGTCGTCGAGCTGATCGTTGCGGATGGTCACATCGCCCTGCACCTCGTCCCGGATCACCGTCACGCCCTCGGTCGGAGTCCTGAGGCGGACGACATAAGGCCGGTCCGGAAAGGTCGCCGGATCGGCGTCTCGCCAGGGGCTTTGGAACAGGGTCGAGCGGTTCTCGGCCCGGGCCGTCTCGCGGAAGGTTTCGATTTCGTCCTGCGTGGCAAAGCACTTGTAGGCGTTGCCGTCCGCCAGCATCTGGTGCGCCACTTCGGCGTGGCGCGCGGCCCCGGCGGCCTGGCTCACTGCCTCGCCGTCGTGATCAAGCCCGAGCCAGTCGAGCCCGCGCAGGATCGCGGCGGTGGCCTCTGGTGTCGAACGGGCGTGGTCGGTGTCTTCGATCCGGAGCAGAAATTTGCCACCGCGCCCCCGGGCATAGAGCCAGTTGAAAAGGGCGGTTCGGGCACCGCCAATGTGCAGATATCCGGTGGGGGACGGGGCGAAACGGGTGACGATCTGCTGGGACATGGGGGCATTAACCTTTTGATAACCGCGGCGGGGCTAGCGTTGGGCATTCCTTAACCATGCACCGGGATGAGGACAAGCACCGGGACGGGGACAACCATTGCGGCGCGGCGTCAACGCCTTGATCGACAGCCTGCTGCTCCAGCGCGGACATCTGTTCCACTGGACACCGGTTTTCCTTGCTCTGGGGATCGGATGGTATTTTTCCCTGCGCTTTGAACCGCCCCTCTGGGTGCTGTGGACCGCCTGCGCGCTGGGAGTGGCGGGCCTGTTGACCTGCCGCCGGTTCGGGATCCTTGCCGGACCTGCGGCCTGCGGTCTGGCGCTGGTTCTGATTGGACTGGCACTGGCCGGCGCGAGAGCACATCAGGTTGCCGGGCCGTTGCTGACATTTCGGTATTATGGCCCGATCGAAGGCCGGATCGTCAAGATTGACCGGTCCGCGTCCGATGCCCTGCGGCTGACTCTGGATCAGGTGGTGCTGGAACGCATGGCACCAAAGCGCACCCCTCTGCGGGTGCGTGTGTCGCTGCACGGCAGGACAGCGTTCGTCCCGGTGCCTGGTGCGGTCGTCATGACCACCGGGCACCTTTCGGCGCCCAACGGCCCGGTCGAACCAGGCGGGTTCGATTTCCGGCGCAACGCCTGGTTCCAGCGCATCGGCGCAGTGGGATACACGCGGGTGCCGGTGGTGACTCTCGCCCCCCCGGGCGGCGCGTTGCCGGTGTTTGCCGCCCGGATGGCGCTGTCGGGCCATGTCCGCGACGCGCTTCCGGGCGAGACCGGCGCCTTTGCTGCCGCGATCATGACCGGTGACCGGTCCGGCATCGGTCAGGACACGTTGCAGGCTTTGCGGGACAGCAACCTGGCGCATTTGCTGGCGATCTCCGGACTGCACATGGGGCTGCTGGCAGGTTTCCTGTTTGCAACGTTGCGACTGATGTTCCTGATGGTGCCACCGTTGGCGTTGCGCTGGCCGATAAAGAAGTTCGCCGCTCTCGGCGCCCTCGCGGGGGCTGCCGGGTACCTTGTGCTTTCCGGCGGCAATATCGCAACCGAGCGCGCCTTCATCATGGTTGCCGTCGCGTTGATCGCCATCACGCTGGACCGCAGGGCGCTGACGCTGCGCGCCGTGGCGATGGCCGCGCTGCTGGTGCTTGGTCTCTGGCCCGAGGCGTTGCTCGGTCCCGGGTTTCAGATGTCGTTTGCCGCCACCACCGCGCTGGTCGCCGTCTTTGCAATGATGCGCAATCTTCCCGAGGGATGGCGCGCGCCGCGCTGGCTGGCGCCGGTTCTGGCGCTCTTTCTGTCCTCTTTCGTGGCCGGGGCCGCGACTGCGCCCATCGGCATGGCGCATTTCAATCAGATCTCGCATTTCGGGCTTGTGGCAAACCTGCTGTCCGTGCCGCTGATGGGGCTTCTGGTCATGCCGGCCGCAGTTGTGGCTGCGCTGCTGATGCCCTTTGGCCTTGACTGGATCGGACTTTGGCCGATGCAGTTGGGGTTGAGGTGGATCCTGTGGGTGGCGCATGCCGTCGCGGGCGCTGACGGGTCGGTCGGCCAGGTGGCGGCCCCGGTGCAACCGGTCTTGCCGCTTCTTGCCTCGGGTGCTCTGTTCGTCATCCTGTGGCAGGGACGTGCCCGCCTGTTCGGGGCCGTGCCGATGATCGTCGCGGTCGTTCTGTGGCAGCAAAGCGCGCGCCCCCTGGTGCTCATCTCCGAGGACGGCGGCCTGGTGGGGGTGATGACCGCGGCGGGACGCGCCCTGTCCAGGTCCAGCGGCGCGGGCTTTGTGGCCGGCAACTGGCTGGAAAATGACGGCGACGGCGTGGCTCAGGCGCAGGCGGCAGCGCGCTGGCCCAGGCAGGACGGGCAGGGGATAGCGACCTACGATCTGGCAGAGTTCCGCCTGGTGCACGTCCAGGGCAAGCGGGCACTCAAGGCGTTTGCCGGATGTGACAAGGACGATATCGTCGTGTCCAGCACACCGCTCGCCGCGCCGCTTCCCTGCCTGACGTTCGATCCCGCAAAGCTGTCACAGACCGGAGCGACGGCGATGTATGCGCACCCGGACGGTCTTCGGTTGCGCAGTGTCTCCGACGTCACCGGACACCGCCTTTGGCATGGGGCACCAAAGAGCCCGCCGAAGGCTCAGTATGTTCTGATCAGACCGACGAGTTTGCCCTGAACGGTGACATCCCCCACCGGCAGGCGCCGCGATTCATGGGCCGGATTGGCCGCTTCGAGAACAATTGTGCCCCCGTCGCGCCGAAACCGTTTCAACGTCGCCTCATAGCCTTCGATCTGCGCGACGACGATATCGCCGTTTTCGGCCTGACTGGTTTCCCGGATCACCACCACGTCGCCATCGTTGATCCCGGCGTTGACCATCGAATCGCCTTTGACCTCGAGCGCATAGTGCCGCGCCGATCCGGAAAGCATCCCACCGGGCACCGCAATTGCCGGAGCGGGGTCGTTCATCGCCTCGATCGGGACGCCTGCGGCGATGCGCCCGACCAGGGGCAGTTCCATTGCATGGATGGCGGCGATGGGCAGGGCATCGTCAGGAACGCTGTCAGGGCGGTCTCCGTCGATCACCCGGGGGGTAAAGCCGGCCGGTTTGGCGGACATGCTGTCGGGCAGTTTGACAATCTCGATGGCCCGGGCGCGATGGGCCAGACGGCGGATGAATCCGCGTTCCTCCAGCGCCGTGATCAGCCGGTGGATGCCGGATTTCGAGCGCAGGTCCAGCGCCTCTTTCATCTCGTCAAAGCTGGGCGGAACCCCGTCACGTGACACCCGTTTGTTGATGAACGCCAGAAGGTCGAGTTGTTTTTTGGTCAGCATGGCCCGGTCCTCACTTCAGTTCCGATTTGTTCTATCCATGTTCCCGTTTTGTGTCAACGCCAGCTGTTTGCATTCGTGCGGTCACGGACGCGGCAGGGCGCAAACGAGGATCGGAATTGAACTGGGATTACAGCAGGATGAACGGCATTTCCGCGCCGACGGCGCGGGCCGGATCATCGGGGGCACGCACCAGCAACGCATTCGCTTCGCCCAGCACGCTGAGCAGCGAGCTGTCCTGTCGCTCAAAGATGCGCAGGCCCGTGGCCCCAAGGATCGCGCGCATGTAATGCTCACGCGGCCCGTTGGCGGCAATGGCATGTGCAAGCGGCGCGTGCCGGCGCGGTGCAGGAACGGCGGGCAGACCCTGCATGGCCCGGACCACCGGGGCCACGAAGACATGGCCGCAGACCATGGCCGATACGGGATTGCCGGGCAGTCCGATCATCAAGGACACGCCGTAACGCCCTGCCATCAAAGGCTTTCCCGGTCGCATGGCCACCTTGTAGAACGACCGTTCCAGCCCCAGCTCCTGGGCCATCCTACCCAGGATGTCATGATCGCCCACCGAGGCGCCGCCGACGGTTATGATCAGATCCGCGCCGACCGCCAGATCCAGCGCCTGGCGCATCGAGACAACAGTATCGCGCCCGATGGGCAGCAGACGCGGATCGGCGCCCAGCTGCAACATCTGGGCGTAGAGCCCGAAGGTGTTCGAGGCGATGATCTGGTCCGGGCCGGGCTTCTCGCCCGGCATGACGAGCTCGTCTCCGGTTGCGATCAGGGCGACCACCGGGCGGCGTGTGACCGTGACCCGGCTGACATTCATCGCAGCCAGCAAGGCGATATCGTTGGGGGTCAGGCGGCGGGGCGACGGTACCCTGAAACCGGCGGAAAAATCGTTGCCCGCCGGGCGGATATGGTCGGAGGTATCGAGCTTTGCTCCCAAAGTTATGGAATCGCCCGTGCGGATCACATCCTCCTGGATGATCACGCGCGTTGCGCCCGGGGGCACTGGCGCGCCGGTGAAAATGCGCACCGCCTGACCGTCGCCCAGTTGCCCGTCAAAGCGGTGGCCGGCGGCGGATTCCCCGACGACTGCAAGGGTTGTGCCCGGCTCGGCCCGGACCACCGCGTAACCGTCCATCGCCGAGGCGGCGAAGGGTGGCTGATCGCGTTCCGCGGTGGCGTCGACCACCATCACCCGGTCCAACGCCCGGGTCAGCGGAACCGTTTCGGTGTCCAGCGGTGTGACCAGCGCGAATAGCTGCTCGAGGGCGGCGCTGACAGAGATCATTCCGCCTCGTAACGTCCTGATTTTCCACCGTCCTTGAGTCGGACGCGGATTCCGCCGATTTCCATCGCCTTGTCGACGGCCTTGGCCATGTCATAAACGGTGAGCGCGGTGATGCTGACGGCCGAAAGCGCCTCCATTTCGACCCCGGTCTGCCCGGTCGTCTTGACCGTGGCCTCGATCCGCAGCCCCGGCAGAGTCGGATCCGGGATTAATTCCACCGCCACCTTGGTGATCGGCAGCGGATGGCACAGCGGGATCAGATCCGCCGTCTTCTTGGCGCCCATGATGCCGGCGATGCGGGCGATGCCGATGACGTCGCCCTTTTTTGCGCGCCCTTCGGTAATGATATCATAGGTTTCCTGCGCCATCTTGATGTAACCCTCGGCCACGGCGATCCGCGCTGTCACCGCCTTGTCCGAGACATCGACCATATGGGCGTCGCCCTTGGCGTCGAAATGGCTGAGGCCTGTCATGCCGCCACCGGGTTTGCCAGCAGGCTGCGGGTGGCCTGCGCCACATCTGCCTGCCGCATCAGGCTTTCCCCGATCAGGAAGCTGCGCGCGCCATATCCGGCCATGTCGGCCAGGTCCGACGGGGTGTTCAGGCCGGACTCGGATATCAGCATCCGCCCGGCAGGCACAGCGCGTGAAAGCGTGCGCGTCGTGTCCAGACTGGTCTCGAAAGTCTTGAGGTTGCGGTTGTTCACGCCGATCAACTGCGACTTCAACCGCAAGGCGCGATCCAGTTCCGGCTGGTCGTGCACCTCGATCAGCGCATCCATTCCCCAATCAAAGGCGCAGGCTTCAAGCTCTGCCGCCTGAACATCCGAGACGCTCGCCATGATGATCAGGATGCAGTCGGCTCCCAGCGCGCGGGCTTCGGCCACCTGATAGGGGTCATACATGAAGTCCTTGCGCAAAGCAGGCAGCGACGTGGCACTGCGGGCCTCGGTCAAATAGGACTTCTTGCCCTGAAAGCTGGGGGTGTCCGTCAGAACCGAAAGGCATGTGGCGCCTCCGGTCTCGTAAGCCCGGGCGAGCAGGGGCGGGTTGAAATCTTTCCGGATCAACCCTTTGGAGGGAGAAGCTTTCTTGATCTCCGCGATCAGTCCATAGCCCCCGGTCTGCGCGGCGATCAATGCCTGCGCAAACGGGCGCACCGGATCAGCGGCCTTAGCGGCGGCTTCGACGGCGGCAAACGGCATTGCGGCCTTGTCGGCAGCGACTTCCTGCAACTTGTAGGCCTTGATCTTGTCGAGAATGGTCTCGGTCATGGGTCCGTCCATTTGATCGGTGTGTCGCCTCTGGCTTTAAGCCAAGCGTTGATCTGGGAAAAGGGTCGCGCACCGAAAAAGCCGCGATGCACCGACAGCGGCGACGGGTGAGCCGTCTTCAGGATCAGGTGATCCGACCCGGTGATCGCTGTTGCAAAGCTCTGGGCATGGTTGCCCCAAAGCACAAACGCGCGGGGATGACCGGAGAGGCGACCCAGCACTTCGCGGGTCAGCGCGTGCCAGCCAAGCTTGGCATGGGCATGTGCTCGCCCTTCGGCCACCGTCAGCGCGGTGTTGAGCAGCAAGACACCCTGTCTGGCCCAGTCCGTCAGGTCCGTGCGCGTGCGACCCGCGCCAAGATCCGACTGTATCTCTTTGAAAATGTTGCCAAGGCTGTCCAGTCTGCCGCCAAAATCCTGCGGAATCGAAAAGGCCAGGCCGTCGGCCTTGCCCGGCGTGTGATAGGGATCCTGACCGAGGATCACCACGCGCGTCGCGGCCGGGGACGACAGCTCCAGCGCGCGAAATATCTGCGATGCCGGTGGATGGACGATGCGCCGTTCGGCGGCCAGTTTTTCACGGATGCCGGGCAGGTCGCGCTGGAAGAACGGCAGGTCGGCCCAGGCGTCGGGGATCGCAGGATCAGGCATTCTGCGTGGCGCGTGCAAGCGCTTCGATCTTTCCCAGAGCCGCGCCACTGTCGATGCTGGCCCTTGCGATTTCAACGCCTTCCAGCAGTGAGCTGGCGCGGTCGGCGACGACCAGTGCGGCCGCGGCGTTCAGCAGGACCGCGTCGCGATATGCCGAGGGTTCGCCTGCCAGCAGCGCGCGGAAGGCGGCGCCGTTCTGCTGCGGGCTGCCACCGACGATATCCGCGAAGGGGTGCACCGGCAGGCCGGCGTCATCCGGGTGGATCTCGAATTCGCGCACCGAACCGTTTTCCAACCCGGCCACCCAGCTGACTCCGGTGATGGTCAGCTCGTCGGTGCCGTCAGAGCCGTGCACCAGCCAGGCCTTGTCCGAGCCGAGCTGCGCCAGCGTGTCCGCCATCGGGCGGATCAGGTCGCGTGAAAACGCGCCGGTGAGCTGGCGCTTGACCCCGGCGGGGTTGGTCAGCGGCCCGAGGATGTTGAAGATCGTGCGGGTGCCCAGTTCGGTGCGGACCGGGCCGACATGCGCCATGGCCGGATGGTGCATCGGCGCCATCATGAAACAGATGCCGACCTCGCGCAGCGCGGCTTCCACGCGGGCCGCATCCAGCATCACGTTGATGCCCATCTGGCCCAGCGCGTCTGCCGCACCGGACTTCGAGCTGAGGTTGCGGTTGCCATGCTTGGCCACAGGCACCCCGGCACCGGCCACCACAAAGGCGGTGGCGGTCGAGATGTTCAGTGTGCCCTTGCCGTCACCGCCGGTGCCGACAATGTCCATCGCCCCGTCCGGGGCGGCGACGCGGTGGCATTTTGCACGCATGACCGAGGCGGCGGCGGAATATTCATCGACCGTTTCCCCGCGCGTGCGCATTGCCATCAGCAACCCGCCGATCTGCGACGGCGTCGCCTCGCCGGCGAACAGGATGCCAAAGGCGGTTTCCGCCTCGGCACGGGTCAGCGGACGGTCGGCGGCGGCGCCGATCAGCGGTTTCAGCAGATCGCTCATGCAGGGACTTTCAGCAGATCGACAAAGTTTTTCAGCAGCGCGTGACCGTGCTGCGAGGCGATGGATTCCGGGTGGAACTGTACGCCGTGTATCGGCTGACTGCGGTGCGACAGCCCCATGATGGTGCCATCCTCGAGCTCGGCCGTGACCTCGAGGCAATCGGGCAGGGTGTCCCGGGCCACAACCAGAGAATGATAGCGCGTCGCCTCAAACGGGGTGGGCAGGCCGGCGAACACGCCGCGCCCGCTGTGGTGCATGATCCCCATCTTGCCATGCACGATCTGGTCATGCTGCACCACCTGGCCGCCAAACGCCTGACCGATGGTCTGATGCCCGAGGCACACCCCCATCAGCGGCGTGCCGGTTTCGGCCGCGGCGGCGGTGAGCGCCAGGCAGATGCCGGCGTGATCCGGGTCGGACGGCCCCGGTGACAGCAGGATGCCGGCGGGATTCAACGCCATCGCCTCCTGCACGTTCAGCGCATCGTTGCGGGCAACTTTCACGTCGGCCCCAAGCTCGCCCAGATAATGGACAAGATTGTAGGTGAAACTGTCATAGTTATCGATCAGCAGCAGCATAAGCGTTTCTTTATTGCAGGGCTGGCCTGCATGGGCCAGGTCGCGATATACATGCGCAGGCAGGTGGCACAGCGTCAAGGGGCGCATGTCACAACCGGCCCGAAGGAACGAGGTCGCGGGTGCAGAAGGTCTGGGCAGCAAAGGGTACAGAGACATGGCAAAAGGTTTGTTGGCAGGGGCAGTCTGTGGCGCTGCGGTAGCGGTGGCCAGTGCGGCCGCCCTGTCGTTATATGTCGGCGGGCTGGACGGAACCGGGATGCCCAAGGGCTCGGCCGCACCGGTGGTTACGCCGGACCCGGACACTGCCGCGATGCCTGCGGATCCAGCTGGAACCACGGACATCGCAAATGTTCCGCCGAAGGCCGTGCAGGCCGAGGACAGCCCGATAACGGCCGAGATGCCACAGGATGCGGTGCTGCCCGACTCGCCGCCGCTGCGTTTCGAGCCCGCGCCGACTCCCGAGACCGCGGCCGTCGCACCTCCCGCGCCGGCTGTGCGCCCGGGGGACGAAGCCGGAATTATGGTGCCGGACGCCAGTGCGCTGGACGCGCCCACGGGCGTCGATGCCGATGCGCGGGAGGCTGCGGACACCACACCGGGTGAGGTGCCCGACGTCGCCGACGACAGCGCCGCGCTGCCGCCGCCGCAGGAGCCGGACGCCACCACGGCGGTGGCGGTTTCGACCGACACACCGGTGATGCCGACCATCCAGAGCCAGGTTCCCGCCGCGCCACGCACCGAGCCCGAGCCAAGCGTCACAACCGAACCGGCACAGCCGCCGGTGCCGCAGGTGCCGCAAGAGAACAGCGGCCTTGTGGTGGCCGAGCCAGACGCGGAGGGGGCACCGCGACTGCCGGTCATCGCTCCTGCCGAAGAGCCGACACAGCAGGCTGACGCCCCGGCGCCGGGGCAGGTGGCAGCGGTCACGCCTCCCGAACCCGAGCGTCCGGCAATCGGCACGCCCGGCGTATCGCTGGTTGATCGCGGCGGTCAGGCCAGCCGGCTGCCCAGTGTCGGCACGGACAGAAAGGACTTTGTGCCCAGTGCCGCGCCGGACGCCCCACTCAGCCGGTATGCAGTGAACCTGGAGCTGGACTCGGATTTGCCGCTGATGGCAATTGTGCTACTCGACGACCCGGACGGCCCGCTTGGGCCGGACGCGCTGGACGCGTTTCCTTTCCCGCTGACCTTTGCCATTGACCCCAGCCGCCCGGGAGCTGCCGCCCGGATGAAGGGCTACCGGGACCAGGGGTTCGAAGTGGTCGTGCTGGGGGCGGTACCCTCGGGCGCCCAGGCCAGCGATGTCGAGGTCGCGCTCGAGGCGACGCTGTCGTCGGTGCCCGAGGCGGTGGCGGTGCTGGAGCCGCCGTCGGGCGGGCTGCAAAGTTCGCGGCAGGTTTCTGATCAGGTGACCCGGGTGGTCAAGGACAGCGGTCATGGCCTGGTGCTGATGCCCAACGGCCTGAATACCGCCCAGGCGCTTGCGCTGCGCGACGGCGTGGCGGCGGCAACGGTGTTCCGTGATTTCGATCAGGACGGTCAGGATGCCCGCACCATCCGCCGCTTTCTGGACGGTGCGGCCTTCCGTGCCCGGCAGAACGGCAATGTGATCATGCTGGGTCGGCTGCGTGCCGACACGATCTCGGCGCTGCTGCTGTGGGGCTTGCAGGATCGCGCGGCACAGGTGGCACTGGTGCCGGTGTCGATGGTGCTGAAGGCCGAAAGCGCACCGGAATAACAGGGCGGGTGGTGAGCGTCAGCGCGGTGCGCTGCGCGCCCAACCCGCCATCGCGGTTTCCAGGTCGCCGTATCCTGTCAGCCGCCGCTCGAACGTCAGGCCGAGACGCGCGGCGTGGTGCCGTGCCAGTTCGGTGAGTGCCGGATCATCGGTCTGCGCCTGATAAACCAGCGTTTCGTAATTGCCGAAATACATCTCGAGAAGCTCGGGATGCCGTCCCAGCCCCAGCGGCTTCCAGACAAAGGCGTCGAACTGCCGCACCAGAAAGTCGGTGAGAAAGAACGACGTCACCTCACCCCGGGTGGCAAACTTCTCGACACCTTCGAAGAAGCTGTAACAGTGCGGTCCTGGCAGCATCTGCACCCCCATGTCCTCGCAGGCGGCCTGCAGCAGGCCGCCGGTGCCGCAGTCGCCGTACAGAACGTGGATGCTGTCATAGGAGCCGCGATGCCGCGCCACGGTGTCGCGCACCGCCTGGGTGATCCTTTCGGGGTGATTGTGCAGGATGGCCGGCAGGCAGGTCAGATCCAGGTGATCCCAGCCGTTCTGTGCCTTCAGGTCCAGAATTTCCCTTGCCAGCGCACCACAGGCGATCAACAGAACCTGTCCGCAGCCCCGGGGGCCAAGCCCGCTGCGGGTCAGCGTGGTGTCGTCGGGCGGATCTACCGTGGCGCCGGCGGTCTCAGGGGCGGCTGTCGTCATAGGGCACATGCCCCAAAGCCCATCGCGCGAGAAGGACAACGACCATCAGGAGCGGGAAGACGGTCAGAAAGCCCCAGGCGGTCATTGCCCACAGAGTGAGTGCGGCGGCGAAGATCACGCCAAGAATGGTCAAAGCAAACGACGTAACTGGCATTCGAATCTCCTCTGCCCACCAATATGGGGCGGAGTCGCCTAAAGAAAAAGACCCTGCCGACACGGCAGGGTCCGAAAACTGCACAATTCAGCGACATTCAGCCGGCTTTTGCCCGGTTATGCTTCCGTGCGACGTATTCTTTGGCGGTTTCGACGGCCACGGCCGCATCCCGACAATAGGCATCGGCGCCGATTGCCTTGCCGAATTCCTCGTTCAGCGGCGCGCCCCCGACCAACACGATGTAATTGTCGCGGATGCCGCGTTCGATCATCGTGTCAATGACCACCTTCATGTAGGGCATTGTCGTGGTCAGCAGTGCCGACATGCCGACGATGTCCGCGCCTTCCCTTTCGGCGGTGTCGAGATAGTTTTCGACCGGATTGTTGATGCCCAGATCCAGCACCTCGAACCCGGCGCCCTCCATCATCATGCCGACGAGGTTCTTGCCGATGTCGTGGATGTCGCCCTTGACCGTGCCGATCACCATCTTGCCGATGGTCGGTGCCCCGGTTTCTGCGAGCAGTGGCTTGAGAATGGCCATGCCACCCTTCATCGCATTTGCGGCCAGCAGAACCTCGGGGACAAACAGGATACCGTCGCGGAAATCCTTGCCGACGATGGTCATGCCGCCGACCAGCGCCTTGGTCAGCACTTCGTAGGGCTGCCAGCCGCGCCCGAGCAGGATGTTCACACCCTCCTGGATCTCTTCCTTGAGACCGTCGTAGAGGTCGTCGAACATCTGCTGGACGAGTTCGTCGTCATCAAGTTCCGACAGGATGATATCGTCTTCTTCAGACATAAAGCGTTCCTTTGTACCGATGCCGGGCGCCGCGCGGATTGCAAGCTTGACAACGACACTTGGTCATTTTCGCGCCACCGCACTTGGCGGATTGCGACATGACCGGCGCGTTCCCCGACGTTGACACTGGCCTAAGCAGACAGCGCCGTGGAATGCAAGCCTGCGGATTGCAAGTGTTCCCGTATTGTTCTAATATTTGCCGATGAGCGAACTTGCAAACAGGGTCAGCCGGGAGATCTGCCGCGGACGGGGCGCGTCAAGCGCGCAATCCGGGCGGTTTGAAAAACTTGCCCGGGTGCGGGAACCGGATGGCTGGGACATCCCCGAAGAGCAGGGCGTTCTGCGCACCGAGGTCACGCTCGAACAGCCGCGCAGCGTGATCAATTACGTCCGCTCGCCGGATTTGCCGTTTGACCGGTCACTCAATCCCTATCGCGGGTGTGAACATGGCTGCATCTATTGCTTTGCCCGTCCGAGCCACGCCTGGCTGGGGTTGTCGCCAGGACTGGATTTCGAAACCCGGCTGATCGCACGACCCGGCGCGCCAGAGGTGCTGCGCCGCGAATTGCGGGCGCGTGGCTATCGGGTCGCGCCGCTGGCGATCGGCACCAACACGGATCCCTATCAACCGATAGAGCGGCAGCACGGCATCACGCGTGCCTGCCTTCAGGTGCTGTCGGAGTGCGATCATCCGGTCGCGGTCACCACCAAGGGCACGCTGATCGAGCGGGATATCGACATCCTTGCGCCGATGGCGGCACGCGGTCTGGCCCGGGTCGGGATTTCCGTCACGACGCTGGATGGCGACCTGTCGCGCCGGATGGAGCCGCGCGCCCCCGCGCCTCGGCGGCGGCTGGAGACGATCCGGCGGTTGAACCAAGCGGGCATTCCGGTGCGGATCATGGTGTCACCGGTGGTTCCGGCCCTTACCGACCCCGAGCTGGAGGCAATCCTCGAAGCGGGCAGGGACGCCGGAGCCGAAGCGGCCAGCTGGATCATGCTGCGCTTGCCGCACGAGGTGTCGGCCCTGTGGCGTGACTGGCTGGACGAGCATTATCCGGACCGGGCGGCGCGGGTGATGGCCCGACTGCGCGAAATGCACGGCGGCAGGGACTATGACGCCGCCTGGCACCGCCGGATGCGTGGCGACGGGCCGTATGCGCACCTCATCGCCCGACGTTTCGAACTGGCGGCGCGGCGGCTGGGGCTGGACCGCCGCACCGAAGCGTTGAGGTGTGATCTGTTCCGCCCTCCGGCCGAGCCGGGCGATCAGCTGAATTTGTTCGCGGCGCACCGGTGACGCCCGGGGTCCGGCACGGTTCGAGCGTTGACACTGTTCGAACCCTGCAAAAGAAAAGGGCCCTTTCGCAAGGGCCCCGTCCTGTATCGGTCCTGGTGCGGGCCTAGCCGCGACGGCGGCCGCCCCGGCGTTCGCGTTTGGGCGCAGTGTCGTCGCCGGTGCCGTCGCCCTCGGAAGAGAACGGCCCCAGCGCCTGGACAATCTTTTCCAGAGTCGGGCGGTCGCCCTTGGGGCGGGTTTCAAGCGCCTCACGCATGGCGCGCAGATGCTCGGGCATGGTGCCGCAGCAACCGCCGATGATGCGGGCGCCGCAATCCCGTGCCAGCACGGCGTAATCCGCCATCAACTCTGGTGTACCGTCATAGTGGATATGGCCGTCGTGGTATTTGGGAATGCCGGCATTCCCCTTGGCGATGATCGGCATTTCGGTGCCCTGGGCGGCAAAGCCCAGAACGGTGCGCAGCAGATCCGAGGCGCCGGTGCCGCAGTTGGCGCCAAAGGCCAGCGGCGCGTTTTCGATTCCGCCCGCCAGTTGCACCATATCCGCCGACGTGACGCCCATCATCGTGCGTCCTGCGGTGTCAAAGCTCATCGTGCCACACCACGGCATCCCGGCCAGCTTGAAGCCTTCGGCCGCCGCGCGATATTCCTCGGGGGCCGAGATGGTTTCAAGCCAGAGCACATCCGCGCCGCCCGCCTTCAGCCCCTCGGCAGTCTCGTGGAACATTTCCACGGCGTCCGCATGGCTCAGCGTGCCAACCGGCTGCATGATGTCCCCCGTGGGTCCGACCGAGCCGGCCACCACGATCGGCCGGCCGGCACCATCCGCGATCTCGCGCGCGATTTCGGCGGCCAGGCGCGACAGTTCAAAGGCGCGGGCCTGCGCATTGTGCAGCTTGAGCCGCGACGCGTTTGCACCAAAGGAATTGGTCAGGAAGATGTCGCTGCCCGAATCAACCGCCCCGCGATACAGGGTGCGGATCTTGTCGGTTTCGGTCTCGTTCCAAAATTCCGGCGGATCGCCGGCGCCAAGTCCCATGTTGAACAGGTTCGTGCCCGTTGCACCGTCGGCCATCAGCCAGTCGTTGGTTTCAAGAAGTTTGCTCAGGGCATTGGTCATGTTCAGGTCCTGTCTGGCGGGTTTGCGCGTCGGGCTCCGTTTCTCACAGAACCCGGCGCGACGCAATTTCTATCCCAGATCGGCGGGCGCGCGGCGGTGTCGGCGCGACCTGAACCGTAGAGCTCAGGCTTCGTCGACCATCTGCGCCTTTGCCACGACCGCCAGCTCCGCCATTTTCCTGCGGATGTCGTCGTCGCTCACCTTGCCCGCCAGATCACCGGAAACCTTGCGCACCACATCTTCGTGACCGGCTTCTTCGAAATCCGATTTGACCACCTCTTTGGCATAGGCATCAGCCTCGGCGCCGGTCTTGCCCATCAGGTCCGCAGCCCACAGACCCAGCAGCTTGTTGGCGCGCGCCTGCGCCCGGAATTTCATTTCTTCGTCATGGGCGAACATGTTTTCAAAGGCATGTTCACGGTCGTCAAATGTGGTCATCTTTCGGGCTCCCTGGTTCTTGCCGTTACCTTCAGGATATGCCGTCCCGTCGGCTGTCGTGCAAGTCCCGTGGCCCGCAGGCGGCAAAAGTTATCTGCGTCGCCCCCTGCGGCACCGGCACCCGCATCCGCAACCCAAGCGGCGCTTGCGACAAGGCTGTCCATGCACTATGACGGCGCAAACGGGCGGATTTCCGGCCCGAATGCTCCTTAGGGAAAGAGACCGTATGGCACGCCGCAAGAAAATCTATGAAGGCAAGGCGAAGATCCTGTATGAAGGCCCCGAACCGGGCACGATCGTGCAGTATTTCAAGGACGACGCCACCGCCTTCAACGCCCAGAAGAAGGACGTGATCGACGGCAAGGGTGTGCTGAACAACCGGCTTTCCGAGTTTTTCATGACCGGGTTGAACAACATCGGGGTGCCGACGCATTTCATCCGTCGCCTGAACATGCGCGAACAGCTTGTTCGTTCGTGCGAGATCGTGCCGCTGGAAATCATCGTGCGCAACTTTGCCGCCGGATCGCTGTCGACCCGTCTGGGCATAGAGGAAGGCACACCGCTGCCGCGTCCGATCGTCGAATACTGCTACAAGGACGACAAGCTTGGGGATCCACTGGTCACCGAAGAGCATATCGCCGCCTTCGGCTGGGCCAGCCAGCAGGACATGGACGACATTCTGAGCCTCGCCCTGCGGGTCAACGATTTTCTCTCGGGCGTGATGATGGCCGTCGGCATCCGTCTGGTCGATTTCAAGATCGAATGCGGCCGGGTCTACGACGGCGATTTCCAGCGGCTGGTGGTGGCTGACGAGATTTCACCCGATTCCTGTCGCCTGTGGGATCTTGAAACCGGCCAGAAGCTGGACAAGGACGTGTTCCGCCGCGATCTGGGCAATCTGACCGATGCCTATACCGAAGTGGCGCGGCGTCTTGGCGTGATGCCGAAGAATGCAACGCAGATGGCCAAGCCCAAGCTCATCAACTGAGCTGTCGGCACCTTGACCGGTGCCGGATCCGCGCAATTGAAATGACAAGAAGCAGGGGCGCCGTCCCTTGCCACGACCGGAGACGACACGATGAAGGCACATGTGCATGTGATGCTCAAGGACGGCGTTCTGGATCCGCAGGGCGAGGCCGTGCGCCATGCCCTGGGCGGACTGGGCTTTGATGGCGTCCGGGGTGTGCGCCAGGGCAAGGTGATCGAACTGGATCTGGCCGAGGGCACGAGCAAGGACACTGTGCGCGACATGTGCGAAAAGCTTCTGGCGAACACGGTGATCGAGAGCTACCGCATCGAGATGGCCTGAGTCGCGGCCGCCCGCGCCGCGGGCCGGAGGGTTTCACCCTCGGGCCTTGCAAACCCGCGGCAACCGCGCCAAAAGCAGGCCAAAGCCGCAAGGAGCTAGCCCCATGAAAGCCGCCGTCGTCGTGTTCCCCGGGTCCAATTGCGACCGTGATCTAGCCACCGCCTTTCGCAATGCCGGTTGCGAGGTCACAATGGTCTGGCACAAGGACACCGCGTTGCCGACCGGGATCGACATTGTCGGCCTGCCCGGCGGGTTCTCGTTCGGTGACTACCTGCGCTGCGGCGCCATCGCCGCCAATTCGCCGATCTGCCGTGCGGTCAAGGCACATGGCGAAAAGGGCGGTTATGTGCTGGGAATCTGCAACGGCTTTCAGGTTTTGACCGAGACCGGCCTGTTGCCCGGGGCCCTGCTGCGCAATGCCGGACTGAAGTACATCTGCCGCACGGTGCCGCTGACCGTGGCATCGACCGACAGCGTCTACACCCAGGGCTATGCCGCCGGTGAAACGATCCAGGTGCCGATTGCCCATCACGATGGCAATTACACCGCGGATCCGGACGAGATTACGGCCCTGAAGTCCGAAGACCGCATCGCCTTTACCTATGGCACCAACCCCAACGGCTCGGACACCGACATTGCCGGCATCCTGTCCCCGAACCGCCGGGTCCTTGGCATGATGCCACATCCCGAGCGGGTGGCGGAACCGGACCATGGCGGCACCGACGGTGCGCGCCTTTTCGCCCATCTGACCGGGGTCCTGGCTCAGGCTTGACTTGAGCCTGCGGCCGCCGCGCCGTATCCTCGGGTATGTCCAAAGACAAGCCAGTCCCAGCGCGCCCCCACAGGGTCCGGCGTGAAAAGCGCGCCGGACCGCTGAGCTGGCGCGTGCGCGGCGCTCTGGTCGTCATGTTCCTGCTGGCGGTCTCCACGGTCTGGGTCACCAATTCGCTGTTGACCAGCCGCTTTACCGAAACCACCCGCAACCGCGCCGAACTGCGTCTGGCGCTGTACAGCGGCAACCTTCTGTCGGAACTGCGCCGCAACGCCATCGTGCCGCAACTGCTGTCGCGGGACCCGGCGCTGATTTCGGCGCTCAACTCTTCGGAGTACAGCCAGAGTTCGCAGCGGCTGATCTCGTATGTCGATGAAATCGGCGCGGCATCGTTGATGCTGCTGGATTCGGATGCGCGCACTGTGGCGGCCACCGATCGCAATCGTCTGGGCGAGTCGCACCGCAACGCGCCGTATTTTGTCGATGCCCTGCGGTCGAATGCGACGGTGTTCACCACGCTTCAGCGCGAAACAGGCGGCTATTCGTTCACCTATTCGCGCCGCCTTGACAGCCAGGGCAGCGCCATCGGCGTGATCGTGGTCGAGGTCGATCTTGCCAAGTTCGAACGGGCCTGGGCCGGCATTTCGGATGCGGTGCTGGTCACCAATTCCGAAGGCAACATCATCCTTGCGACCGAACCGCGCTGGCGCGGACTGACGCCCGCTGCGGCGCTGAAGCGCGAGCCGCCGGACAGTGCCATCGAACGGGCCATCCAGGCGACCGCCGACTGGACCGCCTTGCCCGCCGACGCCTATGTCCAGGGCGAGGCGGTGATGCGGATCGACGGCCGAATTCCTTTCCGCGGCTGGTCGATGACCAGCTTCACCACCTATTCCTCAGTCCGCGAACGGGTGAACGGCGTTCTGGCACTGGAAATCATGGGGTTTGCCATCCTTGCCGCGCTGGCGTTTTACGTGCTGTCGCGCAAGACCGCGCTGCGGATGGCCCTGTTCCAGCGGGAATCGGCGGAACTGCGCCAGCTGAACCTGCGCTTGCAGCGGGAAATTGCCGAGCGTGAACGCGTGCAGGAGACGCTTGCCGTGGCCGAACAGACCCTGGCGCAGAGCTCGAAACTCGCCGCGCTCGGAGAGATGTCGGCGGCTGTCAGCCACGAGTTGAACCAGCCTCTGGCGGCAATGAAGACCTATCTTGCCGGTGCCCGCCTGCTGCTGCGCCGGAACCGTCCGGACGAGGCACTGGCGGCATTCCACCGGATCGACGATCTGATCGAGCGGATGGGCGCCATCACCCGGCAGCTGAAAAGTTACGCCCGCAAGGGACAGGCCGAGTTTACCCCTGTGGATATGGGCGAGGCGCTGGTGTCGGCCCTGTCGATGATGGAACCGCAGCTGAAATCCCGCCGGGTCAAGATCACCCGGATCCTGCCCGAGGAACGGGTGCGCGTCATGGGGGACCGGATGCGAATCGAACAGGTCATGGTGAACTTGTTGCGCAATGCGCTGGATGCCACCAAGATGGTGCCGGATCCGCAGCTGGATATCATTCTTGCCTCTGGTGAAACGGCGACCCTGACAGTGCGCGACAACGGTCACGGAATCGAAGATCTGGATGCGCTGTTCGAACCCTTCTACACCACCAAACAGCCCGGCGACGGCGTGGGGCTGGGGCTTGCCATTTCCTCGGGCATCGTAAACGACCTTGGCGGCAGACTGATGGCACGCAATGCCGAAGCGGGCGGGGCTGTATTTGAAATTCAGCTGCCCATATTAAGTGACAAGACCCAAGCGGCAGAGTGATATCTCTTGTCGAAGCCGGAGCGGAGAGACCTATGTCCAAGGCGATGAAAATAGCTATTGTCGATGACGAAAAGGACATGCGCCAGTCCATCAGCCAGTGGCTGGCCCTGTCGGGCTATGACACGGAAACATTTTCCAGCGCCGAAGAGGCGCTTGGCTCGGTTGGCGCGGATTATCCGGGGATCGTGATCTCGGATATCAGGATGCCGGGGATGGACGGCATCCAGCTGCTGCGCAAGCTGATGGGGCACGATTCCGCCCTGCCGGTCATCATGATCACCGGTCACGGCGATGTGCCGATGGCGGTCGAGGCGATGCGCATCGGCGCCTTTGATTTCCTCGAGAAGCCCTTCAACCCGGACCGCATGTCCGAGCTGGCCAAAAAGGCGACCAATGCCCGCCGTCTCACGCTGGACAACCGGGCGTTGCGCCGCGAACTGTCTGACGGCACTCAGATGATGCGCAAGCTGATCGGCAACTCTGCATCGATGGAGCGGCTGCGCGAGGATGTGCTTGATCTGGGGCAGGCCGACGGTCACGTGCTGATCGACGGCGAAACCGGCACCGGCAAGACATTGATCGCCCATGCGCTGCATGCGGTCGGATCGCGTGCCGGCAAGAAATTCGTGCTGCTGTCCTGCGCCGCGATGGACGAGGACACGCTGATGCAGCGCCTGTTCGGTCCGATGCAGCCCGAAGACGTCCGGCTGCCCGCGGTCGAAGAGGCACGCGGCGGCACCCTGGTGCTCGAGGATGTCGAGGCGCTGAGCGATGCGGCGCAGTCGCGGTTGCTGTCGGTGATAAACGATCAGGGCAACCCGCCGGAAACCCGCATCGTTGCCATCTGCAACATGCAGGACGAAGGCCGCACCTGCGAGGATGCGTTGCGGTCCAATCTGTATTACCGGCTGGCGGCGCTCAAGATCACCGTGCCGCCGCTGCGGCAGCGCGGCGAGGATATTCTGACGCTGTTCACTCGCCTGTCCGAGCAATACGCCGAGGAATATGGCTGCGACGCGCCGCAGGTCAGCGCCCAGGAGGCCGCACAGCTGTTGCAGGCGCCCTGGCCAGGAAATGTGCGCCAGCTGATCAATCTGGCCGAGCGCGCGGTGCTGCAATCGCGGCGTGGTTCGGGCACCATCGCGTCGCTGCTGATGAACGACCATGACGAGATGCAGCCGGTGATGACCACCGAAGGCAAACCGCTCAAGGAATATGTCGAAGCGTTCGAGCGGATGCTGATCGACAACACCATGCGGCGTCACAAGGGATCTATCGCCGCAGTGATGGACGAGCTGTGCCTGCCGCGGCGCACCCTGAACGAAAAGATGGCAAAGTACACGTTGCAGCGTTCGGACTATCTCTGACGACACCGCGCCGGTCCGGCGCGGCCACTGCGCGGGGCCAAGGCCCCTCGTCTGGCCTGCCGCACGGGTCGGAAGGTGCGACGCCGGGACGACGCCGCCTGCAATCAACGCGCGCGTCGGCGCGTGCCGTCAGGTCGTTGTGCAACTTTTGTCTAATCCCGCCCGTGGCTCTTGAGGTGCAGGAGATTTGCACCACAATGGTCTGGAAATTGGCTTGGGGGCAAAGACTTGCGCGCATTTTTTACGGTTTTGGCAGCATTCATTTTCGTGGGGTCTGTCGCGAATGCCCATGAGGTACGCCCCGCCATCGGCGATCTGACGGTGTCAGGCAGCCTTGTGACGCTGGAAATCACCCTGAATGCCGAGGCCATCGTCGCGGGCGTCGATCTGGAAGGTGTGGCAGATACCAACGAAACCGCACAAGCGGCACAGGTGGATGCGCTGCGGGCGCTTGCGCCTGCTGCCTTTTCCGACCGGATCCGCGCCGACGCGGCGCAAGTGGCGGCGGCGATCTCGCTCCGGGCGGATGGTGTTGAGCTGCCGCTCGCGCTTGACGACGTCACCGTCGGTCCGGTCGGCAATGTCGAGCTGCCGCGCGACTCGATACTGCGGTTCACCGCCCCGATTCCGACCGACGCCAAAGGTCTGCAGGTGACCTGGCCCGCGTCCTACGGGGCGCTGATCCTGCGCCAGCAGGGGGTCGAGGCGCCCTATACCGGCTATCTCGACAACGGCACACCCAGCGACGAGATCGCGTTGACGGGCGGCGGCGAGGACACGGCACTGCAGGCGTTTGCGGGGTATATACCAGTCGGATTCGATCACATCCTGCCCAAAGGTCTGGATCACATCCTTTTTGTGCTGGGACTGTTTTTCCTCTCGACCCGCATCGGTCCGCTGCTGTGGCAGATCTCGGCTTTCACGCTGGCGCACACCGTCACCCTAGCACTGGGGGCAATGGGCTGGGTCACCCTGCCGGGGTCGATCGTCGAGCCGCTGATCGCCGCGTCGATCGTCTTTGTGGCGGTCGAGAACATTCTCACCGACGGGCTGAGCCGCTGGCGTCCGCTGGTGGTGTTCCTGTTCGGGCTTTTGCACGGGCTGGGTTTTGCGTCGGTTCTGGGCGAGTTCGGACTGCCGCCGGGTCAGTTCTTTCCGGCGCTGATCGGCTTTAACGTCGGGGTCGAACTGGGGCAGCTTACGGTCATCGCTCTGGCCTTTCTGCTGGTCTGGGTGGCGCTGCGGGTGGATGACAACGACATGACCCCGCGCAGCGGTCAGGTGTTTTACGGTGTGCTGGCAGCGGGTTTCCTTGTCCTTGGCTGGTTGCTGAATAATCCGGAATTCACGTCCGTGATGGGCGCAAGGGCACCCGTTTTCCTGTGGCCCATGGCGATGATTTCCCTGTTCTGCGTATTGTCGGCGACCTGGGTTGACCAGCTTGCGGCCTATCGCACCTATGTGGCCATCCCTGCCTCGGTCGCAATCGCGCTGGTCGGCTTTTACTGGTTCGTCGAGCGGGTCTTCCTCTAGCCGCGCCGCGACCGCCGACCCTGATCCTCCGTCCGACACGGCGCCGCACCGAATTTTGTGGCACCGGGAAAATTGCGCCGTATTGTCATTTTTGGCGGAGATTGGCTCCGCCAGATTGGTTGCAGGTAACCGGAAGACTTTTTGTCTTCCGAAGTTTTCAGGGAACGATAGATCCATGGCCATTGCCCTTACGGACACCGTGTTCGACGCCATTCCGTCTGACGGACAACGTGTCCATTCCTACGCCATCGGCAATACGCTGGTGCTGGTCTGGACCAGCGCCGGGCCGGTGTTTTCCGACATCGCCAATTTCACGGTTCTGTCGCTGGGTGACGGCACTGTGCTGGTGCCGCCGACACAGCTCGACACCGGGTCACTGGACGCGCCGAACGGTTTTGACGACAGCATCATCAACGTGGCAGCGGACGGGGCAGGGGGCTATGTCTTCCTCGTCTCGCACGCGCAGAACGGTTTCATCGACGAAGACAACAACTTTACACCCTATTCGGAATCGCGGCTGGCAATCTCGGTCGATTCCGCAGGCACGGTGACCGGCAGCCAGAGTGTGCCCGCGACATTTGTCGGCTGGGAAAACGCCAGCTCCGTGACACTGGACAATGGCAATGTGGCGGTGCTGTCGCGGGCCACCGCGACGCAGGCCGTGACGCTGCAGATCCTCGGGCCGGATGGGGCCACGCTGTCGAGCACGGAAGTCGAGGGCACCTTTGGCACCTCGGAGGTCGAGGGTATCTTTTACCAGCTGACCGCCGGGCTTGAGGTTGCCGAAGTCGGTGGCCGGATTCTGGCGCTTTATCGGGACAGCTTTACCGACACGCTGTTCGGACAGTTCTTCACCCAGGCGGGTGTGGCCGACAGCGGCGAGTTCGATATCTCGGTTGGCGATCATGGCGATGCCAGCAACGCTGCGGTGTTTCAGGACGGACTGCTCGAGGCCGCGGTGCTCACCGATGGACGGGTCGCCATTGCCTGGGCGGACAGTCTGGACGGGGACATCAACGTCTGGGTGACGGTGCTGAATCCCGATGGCACGGTCTCGGTTTTCGAGCAGCAGGTCAACATCGGCGCGACCGCCGCGGGCGAGCAGTACCACGCCACTGTGCACGCGCTCGAGGGCGGTGGTTTTGCCGTTACCTGGAATCAGAACCTTGTCACATCACAGGAACCGGGCAGCTTTGTGCAGTGCTTTGGCGCGGACGGCACCCCGGTCGGAGACCTGATCACCATCACCGCCGGTCCAGGCGCGGGCGTCGGGTACGGCGCCATCCTGCCGGATGGCAGCGGTTTGCTGGTTGACTGGTACGGCAACGTCACCGATCTGGCCGGGGGCGACACGTCCACGCAGGGTCTGAGCCTGACCGGCACCGAGAGCAACGACACCCTGACCGGCAGCAACGGCAATGACACGCTCCGGGGCGCGGGTGGCGATGATGCGCTGTCCGGCGCGTCTGGCGACGATGTCATGGATGGCGGCGACGGCAACGATGGCATTCAGGGCAACGCGGGCAACGACACTTTGAATGGCGGGCCCGGCGATGACCAGATTTCCGGTTCCGACGGCGACGATGTGATCGACGGTGGCGACGGCGATGACAATATCGGCGGCGGGCTGGGCGACGATTCCATCACCGGCGGGGCTGGCAACGACACAATCGGCGCCGGTCAGGGCAACGATTCTGTCGACGGCAGTGGCGGCAACGACGTGCTGGCCGGCGGGGCCGGGGATGACACCCTGTCCGGTGGCGACGGCAATGACGTGATGGGGGCCAGCTATGGAGTCGACAGCATCGATGGCGGTGCGGGCAGCGACAACATCGGCGGCGGCTTTGGCCGCGACACCATCGACGCCGGGGATGGCGACGATTCGGTTGGCGGCGGCGAAGGTGACGACAGCATCGAGGGTGGGGCGGGCAATGACTTTCTGGCCGGCGGCGGACGCAATGACACCATCACTGGCGGGACCGGCGCGGACACCATCAACGGCGGCGCCGGGGATGATGTGCTGACCGGCGGCGCGGACGGCGACCTGTTTGTCTTCAATGCGCTGACGGACGGCGAATTCGACCACCTCACCGATTTTGCGGTCGGCATCGATACGCTGCGGCTGAATGCGGCCAATGGCACCAACTTCGACGACCTTGCCTTTGACTCCACCGCTGTGGATGGCATTGCCGGGGTGCAGCTCGCGCTCGAGGGGCATGTGATCTTTTTTGCCGGGCTGGAACAGGGAGAGCTGACCGCCGGCGATTTCCTCTTCGTCTGAGGTTGCCGCCGGGCTGAAAGTGTCGCGCGCCGTTGTCCGGGTCGCGGCACTTGCGCCCGGGTCAAAACCCCGCTATGAGCGCCCCACTCAATCCCGCAGGCGGGGTCGGGCCGTTGGGGGAGACATCCCCAGAGGTCCACCGGTTGGCGCAGTCGCGCACGCACCCCCGCCAAGGCGTAAACCGGAAAGGATAAGACCATGGCTCTTCCCGAGTTCAACATGCGTCAGCTGCTTGAAGCAGGCGTACACTTTGGCCACCAGACGCAGCGCTGGAACCCCCGTATGGGCGAGTTCATCTATGGTGCGCGCAACGGCATCCACATCATGGACCTGACGCAGACCGTCCCGATGCTGGACGCCGCGCTGAACGTTGTCCGCGAGACCACCGCCAAGGGCGGCCGCGTGCTGTTCGTCGGCACCAAGCGTCAGGCGCAGCAGTCGATTGCCGACGCCGCCGAGAAATGCGCGCAGTATTACATGAACCACCGCTGGCTGGGCGGCACGCTCACCAACTGGCAGACCGTTTCCAAGTCGATCCAGCGTCTCAAGCAGATCGACGAGCAGATGGAAACCGGCTCTGAAGGTCTGACCAAGAAAGAGCGCCTGAACATGGAGCGCGACCAGACCAAACTGCAGGCCTCGCTCGGCGGGATCCGCGAAATGGGCGGCGTGCCTGATCTTCTCTTCGTCATCGACGTCAAGAAAGAAGCGCTGGCCGTGGCCGAAGCCAACAAGCTGGGCATCCCGGTTGTCGCCATCGTCGACACCAACTGCTCGCCCGATGGCGTCGACTACATCATCCCCGGCAACGACGACGCGGCCCGCGCCATCTCGCTTTACTGCGATCTGGTCAGCCGTGCGGCTCTGGATGGCATGACCGCCCAGATGGGTGCCGCCGGTGTCGACATCGGTGCACTCGAAGACGCCCCCGTCGAAGACGCTGCCGCCGAGGCCTGAGCGTCTTTTGTCGCACGGGCGACATGCAGAGATGACATGAGCGGACAGCCTTCTGGCTGTCCCGGGATGGCCCGGACGGGGCCGTCCCAAATTGCAATTCCAGACGAGGAGAGCCGCAGATGGCGATTACAGCATCCCAGGTGAAAGAACTGCGCGAGATGACCGGCGCAGGCATGATGGACGCCAAGAAGGCGCTGACCGAGACCGACGGCGATATGGACGCCGCCGTTGACTGGCTGCGCACCAAAGGTCTGGCCAAAGCCGCCAAAAAGGCCGGCCGTACCGCAGCCGAAGGCCTTGTCGCCGTCGCCGTCGAGGGCAGCACCGGCGTTGCCGTCGAAGTGAACTCGGAAACCGACTTTGTCGGAAAGAACGCCGATTTCCAGAAGATGGTCGCAGGTATTTCCGCCGCCGCTCTCAAGGTCGACGATCTCGAGACGCTGATGGGCGCCGATCTGGGCGGCAAGACCGTTCAGGACGAGATCACTTCGAAGATCGCCACCATCGGTGAAAACATGTCGGTGCGCCGCATGGCCAAACTGTCCGGTGAGACCGTTGTGTCCTACGTCCACAACGCGGCTGCCGAAGGCATGGGCAAGATCGGCGTCCTGGTCGCCATGACCGGCGACAACGAAGCCTTTGGCCGTCAGGTCGCGATGCACATCGCTGCCGCCAACCCGGCATCGCTGTCCGAAGCGGATCTCGACCCGGCCGTTGTCGAAAAGGAACGCCAGATCCAGATCGAAATCGCACGCGAGTCGGGCAAGCCTGACTCGGTGATCGACAAGATGATCGTTGGCCGGATGAAAAAGTTCATGGCCGAAGTCACGCTGCTGGGACAGGCATTCGTGGTCAATCCCGACCTCACCGTTGCCGCCGCGGCCAAGGAAGCAGGCGTCGAGATCACAGGTTATGTGCGTCTTGAAGTCGGCGAAGGCATCGAAAAGGTTGTCGAGGATTTCGCCGCCGAAGTCGCAAAGACCGCCAAAGGCTGAGGGGCAGGGGCTCTGCCCCGGCTTCAACCTCAGCGCGCGTCGCCCCCGGGGGTGGCGCGCGATTTGCGTTTCAGACCAGCTGTCAGCCAAACGTAAACGGAGCCGCCCGCAAGGGCAGCTCCGTTTTTTCTTGACCGGAAGGCATCCCCGAGACATTGGGGATGAGATGAGGATACCTCCAAGTGCGCCGACCTTCCCAGGGCAATACCCGGAAAGGCCGACAGCGGTACTTACCGCAAAGTCCTGCAGTGCCTTGAAATTACAAGGGTTTCAGAACCAGCATTCCCAGGCTAAAGGCCACCACTCACGGAACAGTTATAGATTGGCAAGGTTTGTGACGTAACGGAAGTCAGGATTTCCCGACCTTTGTTCATTTGCGCTCATATGTTAACTTTTTCACGGTGGGTTCACGGACCACGCCAGACCGGAGCGAATTTATGCCTCCAAAACAAACATCTGGTTCTGAAACGTTGCCTTCATCACCGCCTGTGCGGTGGTTTCGACGTTCAGAGCCTCGCGTGCCAGCCGCAAATGCTTTTCGACAGTTGCCTGAGTGAGTCCCATGATTTGCGCGATGTCCTGCATGGTCTTGCCACTTCCCACCCATTCCAGCGCCTCCCGCTGGCGTTTGGTCAGCGTCTGGTTGGGGGGCGTATAGGGCAGGGACAGGATTTTCAGGTGAACGAGGTTGTTCATCAGCACGATGGTTTCACCATGTTCGGCCCACAGGGCATCGGTATCGGCCTGTGACAGACCGGGCTTCGCCGTCAGTGCGATGGCGCCCTTGGCCCCGGCGGACACCGATTTGAAGCTGATCGAATAGCCCGCGGTTACATTGTGGGACACGTTGAAATCAAACACCCGACGTTCTTCTCGGGTCAGCGTATCGCTGAGTATCTTCTCGGCAAGCACGCGCCAACTGCAGAACCCTTCGTTCTCGAGTGCCCATTTCACCATGGGCGCATGGGCATATAGACCCTGGCCGATGAAGACGTTCGTGTAACTGGGCGCATGATTGGACAGCAGCAGGAAATCGTTTGGATCACCCAGGGAATGGGCCGTGCGAAACCGGGTAAATCCGTACAGAAGCCGGTCAAAGCCATAGGCCGCCATATGTTCGCAATGTTTCGACCACAGCATTTCGATGCTGCTGGCATTGGTCAACTCGATCAGGTCACCGCAGAGCGCCGGTGTCATCAGGTACCCTCAAGGTGGCTGAACAGCGCGTCCATCGCCAATGTATAGCCGCGCGCCCCAAAGCCGCAGATCAGACCGATGGCGACAGGCGAGATATAGGACAGGTGCCTGAAACTCTCGCGCGCATGGATGTTGGACAGATGCAGTTCGACGACGGGGACTTCTGCCGATCGGATCGCATCCATCAGCGCGATCGAGGTGTGGGTATAGGCTCCGGCATTCAGGATCACACCATCCTTGGTGCCGCGCGCCGCGTGCAGTGCATCGACCAGAACACCTTCGTGATTGCTCTGGGCAAAATCCAGGGTCACTCCGATCTTTTCCGCATGCGCCCGGCACATGGCTTCGACATCCGCCAGTGTCGTCGAGCCATATATCTCTGGCTGACGGGTGCCCAGCAGGTTGAGGTTTGGTCCGTTGAGGATCAGCATCGTGCGCATTGTCGTTGTCCTGTTGTTTGACATCACAGTGACCGTCTAGGTTTGTCCTGTCCAGATGCCGGGGTTGGGGCTCTGACGCAAGCGGCCAACACCGTGATCGACGCACCACTGAGGCGCGGACCCGAAAAACACCTGTGCGGCTGGGATAATTGACGAATTTAAAATACATAATACTGATTATACGAATTATTGAATTACCGCGGCACGCGCGACTTTGCAGTGCGGCGCATGTCCGGCTCGACGGCCCTGTCGCGCAAAAAAACTGCGGCGCCCGTTACAGGCGCCGCAGTCCAGGGATCGTCGTATCCTGACGCAGGGTTTAAAAGAACGCCTGCAAGCCCGTCTGCGCCCGGCCAAGGATCAGCGCGTGCACGTCATGCGTGCCCTCATAGGTGTTCACTGTTTCCAGGTTCACCATGTGCCGGATGACCTGAAACTCGGCTGAGATCCCGTTGCCGCCGTGCATGTCGCGGGACTGCCGCGCGATATCCAGCGCCTTGCCGCAGTTGTTGCGCTTGATCAGCGAGATCATCTCGGGTGCGCCCTTGGCCTCGTCCATAAGCCGACCGACCCGCAAGCTGGCCTGAAGTCCCAATGAAATCTCGGTCTGCATGTCGGCCAGTTTCTTTTGAAACAGTTGGGTTTGCGCCAGTGGCTTGCCGAACTGCTTGCGGTCCAGCCCATAGCCGCGGGCCGCGGTCCAGCAGAACTCGGCCGCGCCCATGACCCCCCAGGAGATGCCGTACCGGGCGCGGTTCAGACAGCCGAAAGGCCCCTTGAGCCCCTGAACGTGCGGCAGAAGCGCGTCTTCACCCACCTCGACATTGTCCATCACGATTTCGCCGGTGACCGAGGCCCGCAGGCTGAGTTTGTTGCCAACCTTCGGCGCCGACAGTCCCTTCATGCCTTTTTCCAGCACAAAGCCGCGGATCTTGCCGTCGTGGGCTTCGGATTTGGCCCAGACCACAAAGACATCGGCAATCGGCGAGTTCGAGATCCACATCTTGGAGCCCGAGATCCGGTAGCCGCTGTCGGTTTTCACCGCACGGGTCTTCATGCCCGCAGGGTCAGACCCCGCGTCCGGTTCGGTCAGGCCGAAACAGCCGATCCATTCACCGCTTGCCAGTTTCGGCAGGTATTTCTGCCGCTGCTCTTCCGAGCCATAGGCATAGATCGGATACATCACGAGGCTGGATTGCACCGACATCATCGACCGGTAACCGGAATCGACCCGCTCGATCTCGCGTGCCACCAGCCCGTAGGCCACGTAGGAGGATCCCAGCCCGCCGTATTCCTCGGGCACGGTGATGCCCAGCAGGCCCATGTCGCCCATTTCGCGGAAGATTTCCGGCTCAACCCGCTCTTCGTTATACGCTGCAATCACCCGCGGCTGCAGTTTTTCCTGCGCGTAGGACCGGGCGCTGTCAGCGATCATGCGTTCATCTTCGCTCAGCTGGTCAACCAGCCGGAACGGATCTTCCCAGTCGAAGGATCCCATATCGGGCGCGTCCTTGGCTTTGAGCTTCGGCCCAGGTGTCTTCATCTCGTTCATGTCGCAACTCCTCATGTTCGGATCAGATTAACTTGCATCTGCCGCAAGTAAAATGGACATTCCCGCAAGTAACCATGCGGAAATGTCATATATGTCCCTCGCCCGTCGCCTGCTTCCCCCGATTGCCGCGCTCCGCGCGCTGGAAGCGCTGGACCGACTGGGCAGTGCCACAGCCGCTGCACAGGAGCTCGCGCTCAGCCAGAGCGCCATCAGCCGCCAACTGCAGACGCTTGAGGACCACCTTGGCACTGCGTTGCTGATCCGTGAAAAACGCAGTCTGCGACTGACCCCGGCGGCGCAGGATTATGCCGTCTCGATTCGCGCGGCGCTCGGCAGCATCGCCAATGCTTCGATGGCATTGCGGGTTGGCCCCAAGGGAGGCAGCCTCAGCCTGGCGATACTGCCGAGCTTTGGCATGCGCTGGCTGGTGCCGCGTCTTCCCGATTTTGCCCGCCGCCACCCCGAGGTGACGATCAACCTGACAACCCGCCTGAAGCCCTTCAGCTTTGCGGCAGAACCCTTTGATGCTGCGATACATTTTGGTGACAACTGGCCCGGAACCCACCGGCTTCAGCTGATGCGCGAACAGGTGCTGCCGGTCTGTGCTCCGTCACTTCTGGCGCGGGCGACAGAGATTCCGGCGCTGGCAAAGCTGCCACTGCTGCACATCCAGACCCGGCCCGAAGCCTGGCGAAACTGGTTCCGGCTGCACGGAACCGATCCGGGCGCCCTGCCCGGCACCACCTTTGACCAGTACACCACCATCATCCAGGGGGCGCTGCACGGGCTGGGTGTGGCCTTGCTGCCCGACTACCTGGTCGACAGTGAACTGATGTCGGGGCAACTGATGCGCGCGGCGGAAACCGCTCCGGTCAGCCTGGGCGCATATCATCTGGTCTGGCCGGACGACAGACCACCGGCCCCGGCGCTGATCAAATTTCGCGACTGGTTGTCGTTCCAGACCGAAGAGGAAGAAAACCTTCCGCGCTGAGTCCGGCAGTCATCTGCGCGAAACCGCCCGGGGATCTTGGCCCGACCGCGCTGGTGCGCCGGTCGTCGCGGCGTCAGGCGTCACCCCAGGGCGTAGCCCGCGCCCCGGACGGTGCGCAGCGGATCACCTCCGCCGTACTGGCACAACGCCTTGCGCAGCCGCCCGATGTGGACATCCACCGTGCGCGTGTCGACATAGATGTCCCGTCCCCAGACCCGGTCCAGCAGCTGTTCGCGTGACCAGACCCGGCCGGGTTTTTCCATGAAGGTCGACAGCAGCCTGAATTCCGTCGGACCCAGTTTGAGCGGTTCGCCCAGACGGGTGACGCGATGGGTTTCCGCGTCCAGCATGATGTCATCATATTGCAGCCGCAGACCTGCCGCCGCCGGCCGGGTGCGGCGCAGCTGCGCGCGCACCCGTGCCATCAGTTCCACCACCGAATAGGGTTTGACCACGTAGTCGTCCGCCCCGGTTTCAAGCCCGCGCACCTTGTCGACCTCTTCCGAGCGCGCCGACAGCATGATGACGGGCACCGAGCGGGTCTCGGGCCGGGTCTTGAGCTGGCGGCACACCTCGATTCCCGAAACATTCGGCAGCATCCAGTCCAGCACGATGATGTCGGGCTGTTCCTCTGCCACCAGAATCAGCGCCTCTTCGCCGTTTTCGGCACGCGCCACCCGAAAGCCTTCGGCCTCAAGGTTATAGCTCAGGACCTCGCGCTGCGCGGCCTCGTCCTCGACCACCAGAACGACCGGCTGATCTGCTGACATCCGTTCAATCCTTGTCGCTGCCGGCATCGACGCTGTAACGCGGATCGGACGACGTCATGTCGCCTTTCTGACGCGGTTCGCCGGGCTTGGCCCCGGTGACCAGGAACACCACCTGTTCGGCGATCGAGGTCACGTGATCGCCCATGCGTTCGATGTTCTTGGCGATAAAGTGCAGATGCATGCACGCGGTGATGTTGCGCGGATCTTCCAGCATGAAAGTCAGGAATTCGCGAAACAGGGTGTTGTACATCTGATCGACGTCGCGGTCGCGCTCGATCACGTCCCGTGCCAGTTCGGCGTCGCGCTGGATATAGGCGTCCAGCGCGTCCTTCAGCATCAGCTCGACCTCGCGGGCCATGCGGCGCAATGCGGTCGGCGAGCCCTGGATGGGCTGAAGCTGCACCAGGACGCCGGTGCGCTTGGCGATGTTCTTGGACAGATCGCCAATGCGCTCGAGGTTGGCCGACATCCGCATCACCGACAGGATCACCCGCAGGTCGACGGCGGTGGGCGAGCGGATGGCGATGACCCGCGCCGCCTCTTCGTTCAGCTGTTCTTCCAGTGTGTCGATGGCCTTGTCGCCCTGCCGCACCTGTTCGGCCAGCTCTTCGTCGCGGGTTTCCAGCGACTTGGCACCGTCGCGGATGGCGGCCTCGACAAGACCGCCCATCTTCATGATCTTGGCCTGGATGCCTTCGAGGTCGCGGTCAAAGGCCGAGGCGATGTGCTGTGTCATCTCTGTCATGGCTCTATCCGATCCGTCCGGTGATGTAGGCTTCGGTGCGTGGGTCCGTCGGGTTGGTGAATATCTTGTCAGTGACACCGAATTCCACAAGGTTTCCCAGGTGGAAAAATGCGGTCTTCTGGCTGACACGCGCGGCCTGCTGCATCGAGTGGGTGACGATCACCACGGAATAGTCCCGGCGCAGTTCGTCAATCAACTCCTCGACCTGGGCGGTGGCAATCGGATCCAGCGCCGAGCAGGGTTCATCCATCAACAGCACCTCGGGTTCGGTGGCGACGGCGCGGGCAATGCACAGCCGCTGCTGCTGTCCGCCCGAAAGCCCGGTGCCGGGCGCGTGCAACCGGTCCTTGACCTCGTTCCAGATCGCGCCGCGTTTCAGCGCGCGCTCGACGATCTCATCGAGATCGGCCTTGTTCTTGGCCATGCCGTGGATGCGCGGGCCATAGGCGACATTGTCATAGATGGACTTGGGGAACGGGTTGGGCTTCTGGAACACCATGCCAACCTTGGCGCGCAGCTGCACCGGGTCGACGCGCTTGTCATAGATGTCCTCGCCGTCGAGCAGGATGTTGCCCTCGACGCGGGCGATGTCGATGGTGTCGTTCATCCGGTTCAGGCAGCGCAGGAAGGTGGACTTGCCACATCCCGAGGGCCCGATAAAGGCGGTCACCGTCTTGTCCTCGATATCGACGCTCACGTCCTTGATGGCATGGGTGTCGCCGTAGTAGACCTGCACACCCTGCGCGGTGATCTTGATGTCCTTGACTTCCACGTCTCTCTCCGAATTGGGGGCGTCGTACATGGGTATACCTTTCTTGTCCGCAGCGTTCAAAGCGGCAGTCCTCACCAGCGACGCTCAAAGCGGCGGCGCAACAGGATGGCGATGATGTTCATGACCATGAGGAACACGAGAAGGATGATGATCCCGCCCCAGGCGCGTTCGTAATATGCCGGATCGGCGCGTTTCGCCCATTCATAGATCTGCGCCGGCATGGCCGAGTTCGGGTCGAGAAAGCCGCTGGCCACGCCGTCGGGATAGTTGGTGGCGATATAGCCCACCATGCCGATCAGCAGCAGCGGTGCCGTCTCGCCCAGCGCCTGCGCCAGGCCCAGAATGGTCCCGGTCAGGATGCCGGGCATGGCCAGGGGCAGCACGTGGTGAAACACCGACTGCATCTTTGATGCCCCGACCCCCAGAGCGGCCGAGCGGATGCTGGGCGGCACCGAAGCGAGCGATGCGCGGGTCGAGATGATGATCGTCGGCAACGTCATCAGGGTCAGCACCAGCCCCCCCACCAGCGGGGCGGACTGCGGCAGATGCATGAACTGGATGAAAACCGCCAGCCCGAGGATGCCGAACACGATCGACGGCACGGCGGCAAGGTTCGAGATGTTGACTTCGATGATGTCGGTGAACCGGTTCTTCTTGGCGAATTCTTCCAGATAGATCGACGCGGCCACCCCGATCGGCAGCGACAGCAGCAGGACCACCAGCATCATGAACAGCGACCCCAGGATCGACACGCCCAGACCCGCCTGTTCGGCGCGGGATTCCGAGGCATCGGCCCCGGTGATGAAGTCCATGTTGAATCTGCGCGCGACAATGCCCTTTTCGCGCAGCGCATCGGTCAGGTCGAGATGTTCGACATTGATGTTCTTGTCCCGCGCAACATCCGCGCGCTGGACCCGGCCCTTGAGATATCCGTCCACCCGGCTGGATGCGAGAATCTGGAAATCGACCGTCTCACCGACCAGGTCCGGATCTGCCAGCACCACATCCCGCACCTGTGCGGCGGCAGAAGCGGAAATCATCTCTTTCATCGCCTTGGCACTGTCCAGCGGTGTGTCGACGCCCTGTGCCTGCACCTCGGCAAACAGCGCATCCTGAATCAGCGGGCTGTAGCCAAAGGTCGATACCTTCTTCATCTCTTCGGGATCGCGATTGCCGGACTTGTCCAGCTTGGCCGGGTCCAGATAGACCGGCACCTGAATGAAAGTCTGCTGGAATGCGCCGACCCCGTTGATCAGGATGGCACTCAGCAACACCACCAGAAAGAAGATCCCGGCGCCGATGGCAGCAACCCCGTAGGCTTTGAACCGGGTTTCCGCGGCGTTGCGGCGTTTGGTGCGGGCGTCCGGAACCACCAGGGATTTGCCCTTGCGCGCCGGGGCGCCTGACGTTGCGAGGCTGGCATCGGTCATTCGTATTGCTCCCGGTATTTCCGCACGATGTAGAGGGCAAAGACATTGAGCCCGAGGGTAATGACAAACAGGCTCATCCCGAGGGCAAAGGCCACCAGCGCCTCGGGCGAGGAAAAGTCGGCGTCGCCGGTCAGCTGGCTGACGATCTTGGCAGTGACCGTGGTCATGGCATCAAAGGGGTTCATCGACAGCCGGGCCGCCGCCCCTGCCCCCAGCACCACGATCATCGTCTCACCGATGGCGCGGGACGCGGCCAGAAGGATGGCACCGACGATGCCCGGCAGCGCCGCGGGCAGCACCACCTGGCGGATGGTCTCGGACTGGGTGGCACCGAGCCCGTAGGATCCGTCGCGCATCGCCTGTGGCACGGCGTTGATGATGTCATCCGACAGCGAACTGACAAAGGGGATCAGCATGATGCCCATGACCAGACCGGCGGTCATCACCGCAGTTCCCGCCTGCATCCAGCCCAGGCCCTCGCGGCCAAAGACCGACATCAGCAGCGGGCCGACCGTCAGCAATGCAAACAGGCCGTAGACGATCGTCGGGATGCCGGCCAGCACCTCAAGCAGCGGCTTGGCGACGCCGCGCACCTTGGGGCCGGCGTATTCCGAAAGGTAGATCGCGGCGAACAGCCCGATCGGCACCGCCACCAGCAGTGCAATGACCGAAATGTAAAGCGTACCCCAGAGCAGCGGCAGCAGCCCCAGTTCAGAGCCGCCGCCGAAACTGGGCGACCAGACCAGACTGAAGAAGAACTCGCTTGCCGGATACCGCTGAAAGAATTCGATGGTGTTGAAGATCAGGCTGAGCACGATGCCGAAGGTGGTCAGGATCGCCAGCGAGGCGGCGGTGACCAGCAGCGCCTCGATGCCCGCCTCGACCACGTTGCGCGCACGGTAGTCCATGTGCGAGTTTTTCACCCCCCAGGCGCATCCGCCAAGGGCGGCAACCAGGACCAGCGCCGACATGAACAGCCGTCCGGTCGCGCTCAGCACGCGGTACCGCTGCGCGGCGTTCAGAACCTCGGCACTGACATCCGAGCCCAGTGCGACACCGGCGGCACCCAGCGTTTCGCGGACATTGTCAGAACTGGCATCCAGAGCCTGCGCTTCGTCCGGTGACAGCAACCCCTCGGCCACGGCAAAATCCAGCCCGTCCGCCACCCGGCGCACGTCGGACATAACCAGCCCGAGAGTGGTGTCCTCGGACTGCGCGGCGTCAGGCAGCAGTTTCGACACCGTGGCGTCGACGAAAAAGGGCTGAACAATCAGCCACAGAACCAGGACCCCCATCGCGGGCATGATGGTCTTCATCGCAACGTTGCTGCCGTAGTAGCTGGGCAGCGAATGCAGTTTGCGATTGTCCCCGCCCGCACTGGCAAGCGCCCGGCCGCGTCCCAGCACAAAGCCGATCCCGCCCAGCGCCACCACGATGAGAACAAGCCAGAGTGTGGGCATGGTCGCTCCGTTCGTACTGATATTGATCTACAAAAGAGTCGGGGGCGGTTTGGACCGCCCCCGCCGCAAGCCCAGTGGCTTACATGTTCGAACCCATGACCTGCTCGTCGGCAACGATGCCCTGGGTTGTGGCCAGGTCCGGATCGGCAACCAGACCATAGTCGGACAGCGGGCCATCGGGGCCTGCAATCTCGTCCGCAACGAAGAATTCAGCGAATTCCTTCAGGCCGGGGATCACGCCGATGTGGGCCTTTTTCACGTAGAAGAACAGCGGGCGCGATACCGGGTATTCACCGGTCGAGATGGTCTCGGTCGAGGGCGCGATGCCGTCCATCGTCGCAACTTTCAGCTTGTCGGTGTTGTTTTCGTAAAACGCCAGACCAAAGACACCGACACCGTTCTGGTTGCTGTCGATACGCGCCAGCGTCTCGGTGTAGTCGCCGTCGATGTCGACCGACATGCCATCGGTGCGCACCGCGATGCAGCCATCTTCCATGCCCGCGGCTTCCAGCAGCTCCTTGGCACCGGTTTCTTCACAGCCGGCCTCAAGAACCTTTTCCTCGAACACTTCACGGGTGCCGTGCTTGGTGCCGGGAATGAAGGCGGCGATTTCGACGTCCGGCAGTTCGGCGTTGACTTCGGACCATTTGGTGTAGGGGTTGTCGACCAGCGCGCCGTCAACGACGACCTTCGGCGACAGGGCGTTGAACCAGTCGGTCGGGGTGAAGGCAGAGAAGGCCGGGCCGTTGATCTGGCTGGCAAAGACAATGCCGTCATAGCCGATCTTGACTTCGATGATGTCGGTCACGCCATTTTCGGCACAGGCGGCAACCTCTTTTTCGCGGATGGCGCGCGACGCGTTGGCGATGTCGATGGTGTTCTCGCCCACACCTTCGCAGAACCGCTTGAGGCCCGCCGAAGAGCCGCCGGATTCCACGACCGGTGTCGGGAAATCAAAGTTTTCGCCAAAGGCTTCGGCCACGATCGACGCGTAGGGCAATACGGTCGAGGAACCGGCGACCTGCACATTGTCACGGGCATAGGCTGCGGAGGCGGAAACGGCAGCGATCGCCAGGGCAGAGGCGGTCAGTTTCACGGTTGTCATTGGTAGCTCCTGTTCGGGTCGGTATGACGGCCATCATCGCGATGATCCTGGCGCCGGACTAAAGGTGCCGAGCTATAGTTTTGTGACGCTTGTGTAACAGTTTTGCGACGACGGCGGAAATGGAAGGATTAATCTGCGCGCCCGGAAATCCGGCCGCGCGGCGAGCTGCGGATTTCCGAACAAATTCAAGCAGGACCGATGACTTCGGCAGCGCACCTGTGCCGCCGCACTGACCCGAGGTCAGCATGGCCAGGCCCCGAGGGCACGGCTGCGGCGATACCCTGCCCGCCCGCTTCGCGACGAATGTGACTGATTCTTTAACAGGGATACCTCGGCGGAAAGGGATCTGCGATGGTCAGGTCCGGGCCTGTCACAACCTGCGCCGAACCGCTGGATACACCTGCACCCGCGGCGCCGGAGTTGCCGCTCAGACCGGCAGCACCACCTTGAAACAACTGCCCCGACCCAGGGTGCTGTCGACCTGCAGGCGGCCGCGATGGCGGTTCACGATGTGTTTGACGATCGCGAGTCCCAGGCCTGTACCGCCCATCTCGCGGCTGCGATGGCTGTCGACGCGGTAGAACCGTTCGGTCAGCCGCGGGAGATGGATCGGATCAATTCCCGGGCCGCTGTCTTCGACCTCCAGTGTCACCCCTTCGGCGCGTACCCGCGGTTCGTACCGGGGCGGGGATATGCGCACCGTCACCTGGGACCCGCGACCGGAATACTTGATCGCATTTTCCAGCAGGTTGGTCAGCACCTGACGCAGTTGATCGGCGTCGCCAGTCATCTCGAACGGCGGTGGCAGGTCGGTCTCGACCTGCACCCCGGCCTCGTGTGCCAGTGGCGCCAGTCCGTGGACGGTCGACAGCACCAGCCCCCCCAGGTCCAGACGTTCCGTCGGCCGGACCCGTTCGTCCGCCTCGACCCGGCTGAGCGACAGCAGATCGCCGACCAGGCGGTTCATCCGCCCGGCTTCGGTTTCCATGATGCCCAGAAACCGGTCCCGGGCGACGGGATCGTTGCGCGCCGGTCCCTTCAGTGTCTCGATAAAGCCCATCAGCGCCGTGAGCGGCGTGCGCAGTTCGTGACTGACGTTGGCCACAAAGTCGCGGCGCATCTGTCCGGCCTGCTCGAACTGGGTCACATCCTCGAACACCACCAGGGCCCCCATCCCGTCCGCCAGCGGCAGCGGACGACACGAGACCCGGAAAGTGGTGTCCTGACGCCCATCGTTGGTCAGATACCGGGATTGGCGCGGCGTTCCGTCGCGCAGCGTCGCCTCGATCACGTCGAGCAGCGCCGGCTGACGCAGGGCCGTGATGAAATGCCGCCCTCGGATGCCCTCGCCCAGCAGGCGCAGCGCGGCCTCGTTCGCGCCTTCTATCCGCTCGTCGCGCCGGATCATCACGGCCGGCAGCGGCAGCGCATCGATCACGGCCTGTGGCGCAGATGTCATGCAGCGGCTCCGGCGGCGCGCAATCCGTCGTCGAAGGTCGCGATCAGCGCCTCGGCCTCTTCCAGCCCCACCGAAACGCGGAAGAAGCCTTCGGTTATGCCCAGCCCGGCGCGCGCCTCGGCCCCCAGTGCGCGGTGTGAACTGGACGCCGGGTGAGACAGGGTGGTGCCAACGTCCCCCAGGGTCGGTGCAAAGGCGATGCCCTTGGCGGCAGCGGCAAAGGCATTTGCCTGTGCGCGTCCGCCATCAAGCTCAAAGCTCATCATGTTGCCGCCCAGCCCGCGCAGAACCCTCTGCGCGCGGGCGCGGTCGGGGTGATCATCGCGGGTCGGATACAGCACCCGGCGCACGCCCTTCTGGCCTGCAAGGTGATCCGCCAGCCGACGCGCCGTCTGCTGTGCATGGGCGAACCGCAGGCCAAAGCTCAGCATCCCGCGCTCGGCCAGCCAGCAGTCGAACGGACTGGGGGTCATGCCTGTGGTCACGATGAAATCGTAAAGTTTCCTGGTCAGCTCCGGTGTCTTCGCCGCGATCCAGCCCAGGGTCACATCGGAATGGCCGGCCAGCAGTTTGGTCACCGAATGCAGCACCACATCCGCGCCCCAGTCGAACGGGGTGATCGCCGCCGGGGTGGTGAAGGTGTTGTCGACCACCAGCAGCACACCGCGCGCCTTGCAGACCTCGGCGATCCCGGCCAGATCGGCAATCCGCAGCGTCGGGTTGGACACCACCTCGATCAGCGCCAGCCGGGTTTCCGGGCGGAAGGCAGCGGCAAAGGCCGCCGCATCGGTCGGATCCGCCATCGAGGTCGCGATGCCCAGTCGTGGCAGATCCTCCTTCATCATCCGCAACGACCGCCCGTAAAGCTGGTCGCCGCCGACCACGTGATCGCCGGACCGGCACAGACCCAGCAGCGCCGCCGTGACCGCCGCCATGCCCGACCCGGTGACGAGCCCGTCGCTGCATCCCTCCAGCGCGTCGATCCGGCGTGCCAGCACATCGGCGTTGGGGTGACCCTCGCGAGCATAGGTATAGCCCCGCACGTGACCGTCGTACTGCGCATCCAGCGCATCCGGCGTTTCGCTGGCGTAGGCGACAGCGGGCATAAGCGGCGTGACCAGGGGGGTCGAGGCACTGGGGGGCAGTCCGACAGGGCGCATCAGTGTGGGTTTCATGTCCGGTCTCCTTCTCGTTTGCGCAACTGGTGGCACAAGGCATGCGGCTGGGCAAGGCAATGGCACCTCGGCCCGGCGGCCGGGCCGTCCCGCCCGCTGTGCATCGTTTCCCACTGCAATGGGCTCAGGCCGGCCTGCCGCAAAAGATGCCGGGCAGATTGAGGGCCGCCGCGCTCGTGCGTGCAGCCGTCGCGGGACGGGTCTTGCGAAACCACGGCATCCGCGCCAGAACTCGAAGGATGACACAGTCTCCTGATATTCTCTGCATAGGCTCGGTCCTCTGGGACGTGATCGGCCGCTCTGCCAGCGTCATGGCGCGCGGCAGCGATGTGCCGGGGCGCATCATCCGCCTGCCCGGCGGAGTCGCGCTGAACATTGCCATGACGCTGGTGCGTTTCGGCCTGCGTCCCGGGCTGCTGTCGGCCGTGGGGCGCGATGCCGAAGGTGACGAGCTGACCACGGCCTGTGCCCATCTCGGGCTCGACACCACATATCTCTACCGCTCGGAGGACCTGCCGACGGACCGGTACATGGCCGTCGAGGGCGCCAACGGGCTGATTGCCGCCATCGCCGACGCGCATTCGCTGGAATCCGCGGGGGCCAAGATCCTGCGCCCCCTGACCGAAGGGCCGCTGGGCAGTGTCGACTCCCCCTACCCCGGACCGATCGCGCTGGATGGCAACCTGACCGAATCCCTGCTGGACGAGATTGCCCGAAGCCCGGCGTTTCGTGCCGCCGATCTGCGGATCGCGCCAGCCTCGCCGGGCAAGGCCGAGCGGCTGTTGCCGTTTCTGCGGGCCGGACGCGGCACACTTTATGTCAACCTCGAAGAAGCGGGGCTCCTGTGCCAGACACGGTTTGATACCGCGCCGGAAGCCGCCGCCGCCCTGCTCAGGCGCGGTGCGGCCCGCGCCTTGGTCACCGACGGCGGAGACATCACCTGTGACGGGCATCACGACGGCATTCTGTCGCTGAGCCCGCCCGAAGTTCTGGTGACCCGCGTGACCGGTGCGGGGGATACGTTCATGGCCGCCCATGTGGCCGCCGAATTGGGCGGGCAGGACCGCGGGTCGGCACTGGCGCGGGCGCTGGATGCCGCCGCCGCCTATGTCTCGGGCGACACTCCGTCCTGACACGGGTCCGGGGCCAGGCCCCGCGACAGCGGGCAGCGACACGGCGCACCTGATTGAAAACCCAAGACTTAACACCAATCGCTGTCTCGACAGGACGCCATGAACCGGGCTATTCCCAAAGGGCCCGGCACCCTGCCCCGACACTCGGCCCCGACACCCTGCGATGAAAGGATTCTCCATGCCGCTGTTCCATCTCTCTCCCGCCGTCGCTGCAGCCCTGTCGGAAAAGCGTCCTGTCGTGGCGCTGGAATCCACCATCATCACCCACGGGATGCCCTGGCCACAGAACCTGGAAGTGGCCCGCCGGATCGAAGCCACGGTCCGCGAATCAGGTGCCGAGCCTGCCACCATCGCTGTCATCGACGGACGGCTGTGCATCGGCCTTCAGGATGCGCAGATCGAGGCGCTTGCCAAGGCGCGGGGCGTGGCCAAGCTCAGCCGGGCCGACATGGCGGTCTGCATGGCCGAAGGGCGTACCGGTGCCACAACCGTCGCCGCCACGATGATCGCGGCACAGCTGGCGGGCATCCATGTCTTTGCGACCGGCGGCATTGGCGGCGTCCACAAGGGCGCGGAATCCTCATTCGACATTTCCGCCGATCTGCGCGAACTGGCCCAGACCGCGGTGACGGTGGTCGCGGCCGGCGCCAAGGCCATTCTCGACCTGCCAAAAACCATGGAAGTTCTCGAAACTCTGGGGGTTCCGGTCATCGCTTATGGTCAGGACCAACTGCCGGCCTTCTGGTCTCGTTCTGCCGGAATGCGGGCGCCGCTGCGCATGGACAGCCCCGCCGCCATCGCGCGGGCCCACCGGATGCGTGCCGCGCTGGGCCTGCCCGGCGGCCAACTGATCGCCAATCCGATTCCGGAAGCGGCGGAAATTCCGCGCGCCGAACTGACACCCGTGATCTCCAAGGCGACCCGCGACGCGGCGGACCATGGTATCACCGGCAAGGACCTGACCCCCTACCTGCTTCAGCGCATCTATGAACTCACCGAGGGCCGCTCTCTCGAGGCCAACATTGCGCTGGTTCTCAGCAATGCCCGGCTTGGGGCGCAGATCGCCTGCGAGCTTGCGAAAGACTAGGACAGGCCGTGGGGGCGGGAAAAATGCGCACTGGTGCCCGCGAAACAGGCTGTTGCCGGTCTGGCGGGCAGATCATTGTACCGGGACCATTGTACTACTCGGTCCGACTGCCTAGATTTCGCAAAAGCCTTTGAAAGCCCGCAGATGAACACCCCCTTTGATCCCACCACTCCACGCCCTCCGGGGCTGCTGGCCAAAATTCGCGCCAGTTTTCTGACAGGGCTGGTGGTCATCGCGCCAGTCGGACTGACCATCTGGCTGATCTGGACGGTGATCGGGTGGATCGACGGCTTCGTCTTGCCCCTGGTGCCGTCGCGCTTCAACCCCGAGCAGTATATCGGCATCAACCTGCGCGGCATCGGCGTGATTTTCTTTCTGGTGTTCACGGTGGCGGTGGGCTGGGTTGCCAAAGGACTGATCGGGCGGTCGATGATCCGGTTTGGCGAAAGCGTGGTGAGCCGGATGCCGGTGGTCCGCTCGATCTACAGTGGCGTCAAACAGATTGCCGAGACGGTGTTTGTGCAGGCGGACCGCAGTTTCGAAAAGGCCTGCCTGATCCAGTATCCGCGCAAGGGGATCTGGGCGATCGGCTTTGTCTCGACCCAGGCGCGGGGCGAGGTTGCCCGCCGCGCCGAGGTCGGCGGCGATCTCATCTCGGTCTTTGTGCCGACAACGCCGAACCCGACATCGGGATTCCTGCTGTTCTTTCCCGCCGAGGATGTCATCGAACTGGACATGAGCATCGAGGATGCCGCGAAACTGGTGATTTCGGCCGGTCTGGTCTATCCCAACGGCAAGGACCCCAGCCAGCCGCCCGCCCGGCTGGTGTCCTGACACCGGCGCGGATGACCGGCTTCTGACAGGGTCAGATCTCGATCACAGCGACGGATTTGCCGTTGGCCGCCAGTGCGATTCGTCCTTCGCAGAGCCGCAGCGCATCGGCACCAAAGACCTCGCGCCGCCAACCTGTCAGCGCCGGCACATCACGCAGTCCGGCGGCAATCGCATCCAGGTCCGCCGATGGCGCGATCAGCTTTGATGCCACCCCCGAGCTTTCGGTTTTCGCCTTCAGCAACACCCGCAGCAAATCGGCCAGAGCCGGGTTCACCTGCATCTTTTCGCGGCTCAGGTCCGGTTCCGGAAGGTTTTCCCTGGCGCAGTCGACGCCTCGTTTGACGGCGGCAAGAATGCCATCGGCTATCTCGCCCTTGCGGGCCTCGCGCAGCAGCAGGCGCGATCGTCCCAGATCTTCGAAGCTCTGCGGTTTGGTCGAAGCAAGCTCGACCAGCGCATCGTCCTTGTAGACCCGGCTGCGCGGAATGTTTCTCTCCTGCGCATAGGCTTCGCGGAAGGTGGCCAGTTCCCGGACGATTGCCAGAAAGCGCGGCGCGGTCGAGCGTGTCTTGATTCGCTGCCAGGCCTCTGCCGGGCGGGTGATGTAGGTTTCGGGATCCGTCAGCAGCCTGATCTCTTCCTCGACCCAGCGGTGGCGCCCGGTTTCCTCGAGCTTGCGCGCAAGATATTCATAGATCTGCCGCAGATGGGTGACATCGGCCAGCGCATATACCTTCTGCGCCTCTGACAGCGGGCGGCGTGACCAGTCGGTAAAGCGCGAGGATTTGTCGAGCCCGTGCTTGGCGATACGCTTGACCAGCGTTTCATAGCCGGCCTGCTCGCCGAATCCGCAGACCATCGCCGCAACCTGGGTGTCAAACATCGGCGCGGGAATCACGCCATGGTCGACGTAAAAGATTTCCAGATCCTGACGCGCGGCATGGAACACCTTGACCACCGAGGTGTCGCGGAACAGATCCAGCAGCGGCTCCAGGGACAACCCCTCGGCAAGCGGGTCAACCAGAACGGCGTTGCTGTCGTCGGTGCCCGGCATCGCCAGTTGTACGAGGCAGAGCTTGGAATAATAGGTGCGTTCGCGCAGGAATTCGGTGTCCACGGTCACATAGGGTTCATCCTTGGCGCGCGCGCAAAAGGCGGCCAGGTCTTCCGTCGTTGTCAAGGTCTTCATCCGGGCTCCGGCCTTATTGTCATTCTTGTTTGCAGGCGCGTCGTATACCCATGTGAACGATAGATCAAAGCCAGACGCAAGGAAAGCGAAGCGCATCTGACATTGAACGCCGGATAAGGCCCGAAGCGACATCAGGACGTGTCGGGAAGCGACGGATTCGCGCAATTCGCGGCGGCATCCCGGGCTCTGCCCGTTTCCAGCTGGGCTCGATTCCGATCAGCTCGGGCTCTGGACCTTGGTGCACCATTATTGATCAAATATCGTGATAAGTTACACACAGAACATTCATTTTGAGAATGAATCAGGGACAGATATATTCCGGCCATATCCTATGGAACGGAGTTCTCCCATGGCCACTCTCGATCTACACGTCACCCCAGCCCACCGCGGAACTGTGGACCGCTCGACGCTGGTTGCCACCCTGACCGCAGTTGCCCTTGTGCTGTTGATGGGGCTTCCGGCGCTGATGGCGCCGCCCGCCGAAGTCCCGGCAGACGGCTGGCACGGCAACGCGGCACTGTCGCGCGCCCACTAAGGCAGCGTGACAAGGCTCCTGTCCCCGGCCGCGAAACGGCGCAGGACCGCCGGATAAAGCTGGTGCTCCATCACAAGGACACGCGCGGCCAGGGTGTCGGGCGTGTCGTCTGGCAGAACCGCAACCGTCGCCTGCCCCAGAATCGGGCCCTCGTCCAGTTCCGGTGTGACCTCATGCACAGTGCAGCCGTGCAGGGATTCGCCGGCCGCGAGGGCGCGGGCATGGGTATGCAGCCCGCGGTACTTGGGCAGCAATGACGGGTGGATGTTCAGCATCCGACCCTGCCAGCGCCGGACGAATCCCTCGGTCAGAACCCGCATGAACCCGGCCAGACAGACGATGTCGGGGGCGGCCTGCATCAACCGCGCGTGCAGGGCATCCTCGAACGCGGCGCGATCACCCCCGAAGGGCCGATGGTCGACGAAATCCGTCTCGAGTCCCATGGCGCGGGCCTTGTCCAGCCCGCCGGCGTCGGCACTGTTCGCCATCACCAGCACCGGGCGCGCCGGATGGTCGCCGGTCATGCTGCGGGCCAGCGCCACCATGTTGGAACCGCCGCCCGAAAGCAGAATCGCAACCCGTCTGGTCACGCAAGGTCGCCCGCATACTGCACACCAGGTGTGTCAGTGACATAGCCCAGCGGAATCACCGTCTCTCCTTCTTCGGCCAGCAGCGCCGTCAGCGCTTCGGCCCGATCCGCAGCCACCACGGCGATCATGCCGACACCACAGTTGAAGGTCTTGAGCAGTTCCCCCTGCGCCATCCCCCCGGTCTCGGCCATCCAGGCAAAGACGGGCGGCAACGTCCAGGCGTCGAGGTAAATCGAGGCGCCCAATCCCTCGGGGAGCACCCGCGGCAGGTTCTCGGTCAGACCGCCGCCGGTGATGTGGGCCAGCGCGTGTACGCCGCCCGCCCGCACCGCCGCCAGTGCCTGACGGACATAAAGCCGGGTTGGCGTCAGCAATTCGGCGCCAAGGCTCTGGTCCGACCAGGGGCAGTCCGAGTCCCAGTCCAGGCCAGACACCTCGACCAGTTTGCGCACCAGCGAATAACCGTTGGAATGCACACCATCGCTTGCAAGACCCAGCAGCACATCGCCCGCGACCACTCCGGCGGGCAATTCGGTGCCGCGCTCCATCGCGCCGACGGCAAAGCCGGCAAGGTCGAAGTCTCCCGCCGGATACATCCCCGGCATTTCCGCAGTCTCACCACCGATCAGCGCACAGCCAGAGCGTACGCAGCCTTCGGCGATGCCCTCGATCACCCGCGCGGCCGTGTCGGTGTCAAGTTTGCCGGTGGCGAAATAATCCAGAAAAAACAGCGGCTCAGCGCCCTGACAGACCAAGTCGTTGACGCACATGGCAACAAGGTCGATGCCAACGCCGTCCACATGACCGGTATCGATGGCGATGCGCAATTTGGTGCCGACACCATCCGTCGCGGCGACCAGAACCGGATCGGTGTACCCTGCCCCCTTAAGGTCGAACAATGCACCAAAGCCACCGAGTCCCGACATCACACCCGGGCGCGACGTGCGCTTGGCCGCAGGCTTGATCCGCTCGACCAGCGCATTGCCCGCATCGATATCGACACCGGCGTCGGCATAGGTGATGCCGTTCTTTTCGCCCGTATCATTGCTGTTTTCCCCGGTCATGACGCACCTTTCGACAGAATTTGCGCTGCTTTACCCTGCGACGCGGTCAAAGGAAACAGCGAAGGTGCGCCGGGGGGCAACCGGGCCGGGTTTCGAATCATGTGCTGCCCTGACCGGGGGCAAGGCACCTGGGCTTGTGCCGCACCCGGGCCCGACAGGCGCTGACCGGCCGACGGATCCGGCCGTCGCCGGTGCATCCGGCGGGACAGATCGGTGCCACGCCCGACTTTCCACTTGGCCTCGCCGTCACACGGGTTTAACAGATCCCTATTCCGTGGGTGGTTAGCTCAATTGGTTAGAGCAGAGCGCTCATAACGCTTTGGCTGGGGGTTCAAGTCCCTCACCACCTACGGAATTTTCGCCCGGTGCCTGATGGCTTTGCATATGGCCCTGGCTTCAGCAAACGCTCTTGTCCGCGGGTTCCATTGCCGATCCATTGCGGGGCGGCGGCCAACCAACGACCGTGGCGGTCCGCAACAATTTTCCCCGGAATTGGGTCTGCCGCGGTTTCGCTCCGGTGTCATGTCCGCGATGAGTGCCACGACGGCGGGCCCTGTTGCACCATCGCCCCGCTGCAGTCATCTCGCGACTCCTGCGTGGGCACCGGAACATGTGTGCGACCCCTCAAGCTGCAAAGCGACGCGCTGTCCGGAACCAGTTCCGTTCCGGACAGCTTCACACCTGTGCCGCTGATTTACCGGCACCTGATTGAAAATCAATGCAGTGATCAGCCGATGCGGTAGTTCGGCGATTCCCGTGTGATCTGCACATCGTGCACGTGGCTTTCCTTCAGTCCGGCGCCTGTGATCTTCACAAAGGTGCAGTTCTTGCGCATATCCTCGACCGTTGCGTTGCCGGTATAGCCCATGGCCGCCCGCAAGCCGCCCACAAGCTGATGGATCACCGCCGTGGCCGAACCCTTGTATGGTACCTGGCCTTCGACCCCTTCGGGCACCAGCTTGTCGCTCGCCGCATCCTTCTGGAAGTACCGGTCGGCGGATCCGCGCGCCATGGCACCCAGGCTGCCCATGCCGCGATAGGACTTGAACGACCGGCCCTGGTACAGGATCACCTCGCCGGGGCTTTCGTCGGTGCCGGCGATCATCGACCCGACCATGGCACAAGAGGCACCCGCCGCGATCGCCTTGGCAAAATCGCCGGAAAACTTGATGCCACCGTCGGCGATCACCGGAACGTCGCCCGCCCCGGCCACGCAGTCCATGATGGCCGTCAGTTGCGGCACGCCCACCCCCGCGACCATCCGCGTGGTGCAGATCGACCCCGGGCCGATACCGACCTTGATCGCATCCGCCCCGGCACCGATCAGCGCGCGGGTCGCTTCGCCGGTGGCGACATTGCCTGCCACCACCTGCACCTCGTTGGACAAACGCTTGGCGCGCTCGACCGCCACCGCGACACCTTCGGAATGGCCATGCGCGGTGTCGATCACGATCATGTCGACCCCGGCATCGACCAATGCCTGCGAACGCTCGAATCCGGCATCCCCCACGGTCGAGGCCGCGGCGACCCGCAACCGCCCCAGACCGTCCTTGCAGGCGGTCGGGTTCAGCACCGCCTGTTCGGTGTCCTTGAGGGTCAGCAACCCGGTCAGCTTGCCGTTCTTGTCGGTCACCAGCAGCTTTTCGATCCGCCGCGCCCGCATCAGGTTCTTGGCCTCGTCGCGGTCGGCGGGCTCTTGCAGGATTGCCAGGTTGTCGGTGGTCATCATCGCCCGCACCGGCGTGTCGTCGCTGTCGGCAAAGCGCATGTCGCGGTTGGTGACGATGCCAACCACCCGGCCACGTTCGTCCACCACCGGAAAGCCTGTGAAGTTGTAGCGCTCGATCAGCGCCTTGGCATCCGCCAGCGTCTGGTTGGCGCGCAGGGTCACCGGAGAATAGACGATCCCGCTCTCGAAGCGTTTCACCCGGCGCACTTCGCGCGCCTGTATCTCGACGTCCAGATTGCGGTGGATCACGCCCATGCCGCCGGCCTGCGCCATTGTGATCGCCATCCGGCTTTCGGTGACGGTATCCATCGCCGAACTCAGCAGCGGAATGTTCAGTGCAATGTTCCGGGTCACACGTGTGCGTGTGTCCGCCGTGCTGGGCAGAACGCTGGACTTGGCAGGCACCAGCAGAACATCATCAAATGTGAGAGCCTCGCGAATCTCCATGGAAACACCCTTCCTCAGGAAACATCATTTGGCGCGTCCCTATCGCACCTTTGTCCCCCAAGGGAAACCCCAATAGCGCCCCGCATCCCAGATGCCGCGCCCCACACCTTCTCCGGGGCAAAAAATCCTCCGCAGGTCCGGGGGTGGAAACCCACTGGTGACGATCCGCCGCCACCCCCGCCACGACAGCCCCCTTTACCCCCTGCCCAACCACCGCCATCCTGACCCGGCCCCGGCACAGAGGAACCCGCACATGTCCCACAGCTATCAGACCGGCCGCCTGAACCTGCCGTTCACCGGCATCTGCACCTTCGCCAAGCGACCCTATGTCGAAGACTGGTCAACGATCCGGGCGGACGCCGCCATCCTTGGCGCGCCGTTCGATGCCGGGACTCAATATCGTTCCGGCGCGCGTTTCGGACCGCGCGGCGTGCGCGAGGCTTCCACCCTGTTTTCCTTCGGCCACGCAGGTGCCTACGATCACGAAGATGACGCCACCTACCTTGGTGCCGATGTGCGGATCGTCGACATCGGCGACGCCGACATCATCCACACCGACACCCTCCGGAGCCACGCAAACATTGAAACCGGCGTGCGCGCCATCCTCGCCGCCGGGGCCCTGCCCGTGGTGATCGGCGGCGATCATTCGGTCAATATCCCGGCGCTGCGGGCGTTTGACGGCCAGGGCGCAATACACGTGCTGCAGATCGACGCGCATCTCGACTTTGTCGACGAACGCCACGGTGTGCGTGCAGGCCACGGCAACCCGATGCGCCGCGCCGCCGAACTGCCCTTCGTCACCGGCCTTACCCAGGTCGGCATCCGCAACGTCAGCTCCACCGCCCGCGAGGGCTATGACGACGCACGCCGGATGGGTTCGCAGATCCTTTCGGTCCGTCAGGCGCGCGCGCTGGGCACCAGCGGTGTTCTCGAGCGGATACCGAGGGACGCGCGGATCTACATCACCCTGGACATCGACGCCTTCTGCCCGTCCATCGCGCCCGGCACCGGCACCCCCAGCCATGGCGGCTTCCTGTACTACGAGGTGCTCGAACTGTTGCAGGCGGTCACGCGCCGACATGACGTGGTCGGCATGGATCTGGTCGAGGTCGCGCCGGACTACGACCCCACCGGCAGCACGGCGATCCTCGCCGCCCAGGTGCTGATGAACCTGCTGGGGTTTGTGTTTCATTCCCGTGCGGCGGCTGCCCGCTCCTGACGCATGCTGCACAAAACACGGCGCCGGGCGGTTCAGGGGCGGACATCCGGGCCGCCAGACTCGGGGCCGTGGCCAAAAAGACGCTTGCAGAGCGGCCGCGCCCTGCGTCTAAGGGAAGTGCTGCACGTGCAAACGACCAAAGGATGCGGACATGTCCCTGCCTCTCGCCGGCATCACCATTCTGGACCTGACCCATGTGCTCGCCGGACCGTTCTGTTCGATGACCCTGGCCGACATGGGCGCCCGGGTGATCAAGGTCGAACGCCCCGGAACCGGCGACGACACCCGCGCCTTTCCGCCCTTCAAGGATGGCAAGAGCGCCTATTTCGCCGGCCTCAACCATTCCAAGAAATCCATTGCGCTTGATCTCAAGTCCGAGGCGGACCGCTTGGTGTTCGACCGCCTGCTTGCCCGTGCCGACGTGCTGCTGGAAAACAACCGGCCCGGCGTGATGGAACGGCTGGGCTATGGCTGGCAGAAGGTGCATGCCGGCTACCCTTCGATGATTTACGGCTCGGTGTCAGGCTTTGGCCAGACCGGACCGGATGCAAAACGTCCGGCCTATGACATGGTGGCGCAGGCCCGCGGCGGCGTGATGTCGATCACCGGCGAAGCCGGGCGCGACCCGGTGCGTGTCGGCGCCTCCATCGGCGACATCGTGGCCGGCATGTATCTGGCACAGGGCATCCTCGCGGCGCTGCTGGACCGCACAAGGACCGGTCGCGGGCGGCGCATCGACATTTCGATGCTCGATGCGCAGGTGACTTTGCTGGAACATGCCATCGCCCTGACCACCGTCACCGGCAAGGCCCCCGGCCCGACCGGTGCCCGGCACCCGTCGATCGCGCCTTTCGAAACCTTCCATGCCTCGGACGGGTTGTTCGTCATCGCCTGTGGCAACGATGTGCTGTTCGAAAAGCTCTGCGTGCTGCTGAACCTGCCCATTGTCGATGATCCACGCTTTTCCACCAATCCCGAGCGCGTGAAAAATGTGCGCCTTCTCAAACGGTTGATCGAGGCGGTGACCCTGGACAACACCAAGGCCTTCTGGGTGTCGCGGCTGACGGCAGCCGGGATTCCCACCGGTCCGATCCAGAGCATTGATCAGGTTCTGCGCGATCCGCAGATTCTGGCGCGCAACATGGTTGTGGACGTGCTGGACAAGAACGGCCGCGCCGCCTTTACCGCCAGCGGCAACCCGATCAAGATGAGCGGCGCCGAAGACCGCGCCACTCGCACCCCGGCCCCGGATCTGGACGGCAACCGCGGTGAAATCCTGCGCTGGCTGGACGGATCATGAGCGGGCGCCGCTCGCCTCAAGGCGGTGGGCGGGATGTCGGCCCGTGGGGCGGCGCCGGATGAACAGGCCGGATGTCCTGCCCGCGCTCTTGCGCACGCTTGCCCGGATCGCGGTGATCGGCGCGCTTGTCTGGGTGGCGCTTCAGGCGCTGGACTGGCTGCGCATGGAAACCGGTGCCGCGGGTATGGCGGCGCTTGCGCTGCTGCTGCTGATCTACGCGCTGGTCCTGGCCGTGCCGTTCATGCCAGGGGTGGAAATCGGCCTTGCCATCCTGATGATGAGGGGGGCAGACGCCGCGCCCTTTGTCTGGGCGGCAACGGTGTCGGGACTTTCGCTGGCCTTTGTGCTCGGGCAGTTGCTGCCTTCGTCCTGGATCATCTCGGCCCTGCGCGACCTGCGGCTGACACGGTCGGCCGATATGCTTGCCCAGTTCAGCTTCGCGCCCCCCGAGCAGCGGCTGGAGTATCTGTGCCAGCGGGTCCCGGCATGGCTGGCGACTCTGCTGACCAGGTGGCGGTACCTGGCGCTGGCCGTGCTGATGAACCTGCCGGGCACGGCCTTTGTCGGTGGTGGCGGTGGTCTGGCAATGGCGGCGGGACTGAGCCGCCTGTTTGGCCCGGCCACCACATTGCTCACCTTTGTCATCGGCACGGCGCCTGTGCCGCTGATTGTCTGGGTCTTTGGCCCCGGAATCCTGCCCTGGACCAGGTGACTTCCGTCGCCTCGGGCGGCGGTGGGTCGGCATTGCCCGGGTTCGCGTCGCCTCCTGCCTTTCAACTCCCGCGACAATGGCTATGTTGCCCGCAACACAGCCATTCAGGATGCCCACATGCGCCCCGACCCACTCGTCGTCTTTACCCCGTCCGGCAAACGTGGCCGCTTTGCCAAGGGCACGCCCGTGCTCACCGCCGCACGCCAGCTCGGTGTCGATCTTGATTCGGTCTGCGGCGGACGCGGCATCTGTTCGAAATGCCAGATCACCCCGTCGTATGGCGAATTCTCCAAACACGGTGTCACCGTGGCCCCGGACGCCCTGACCGAATGGAACTCGGTCGAGCAGCGGTATGACGACAAGCGCGGGTTGAAACCCGGTCGGCGTCTGGGCTGCCAGGCCTGTGTCATGGGCGACGTGGTGATCGACGTTCCCCCCGAAAGCCAGGTCCACCGGCAGGTCGTGCGCAAGGCCGCCTCGGCCCGCCCGATCATCATGGATGCCGCCACCCGGCTGTACTACATCGAGGTGGCGGAACCCGACATGCACGAACCCACCGGCGACCTTGAGCGCATCGCCCGCGCGCTTCGGGAACAGTGGCAGATCCCCGGCATCACGACCGACCTGTCCACCCTGTCGCGGCTTCAGCCGGTGTTGCGCAAGGGCGGGTGGAAAGTCACCGTTGCGCTGCACAAGACCAGCGAAACCGCACTGCCGCGTCTGGTGTCGATCTGGCCCGGCCTGCACGAAAAGGGTCTGTACGGCCTGGCCATCGACCTCGGATCGACCACCATCGCGGCGCATCTGACCGATCTCGAAACCGGGCTGGTCGTCGCCTCTTCCGGCATCATGAACCCGCAGATCCGCTATGGCGAGGATCTGATGAGCCGCGTGTCCTATGCCATGATGAACCCCGGCGGCGACCGTGAAATGACGGCTGCCGTGCGCGAGGCGATCGACACCCTGGCCATCGACATCGCCAGGGAGGCCGACGTCGATCCCGCGCTGATCCTGGAACTGGTGTTTGTCTGCAATCCGGTGATGCACCACCTGCTGCTGGGCATCGACCCGGTCGAGCTGGGCCAGGCGCCGTTTGCGCTGGCGACATCGGACGCGCTGAATCTCGAGGCACGCGAACTGGGGCTGTCCAGCCTGCCGCCCTCCTCCAATGTCTACATCCTGCCCTGCATCGCCGGCCATGTGGGCGCGGATGCCGCCGCCGTTGCCCTGTCCGAAGAACCGGGCAAGTCCGAGGATCTCGTGCTCATCGTCGATGTCGGCACCAACGCCGAACTGCTGCTTGGCAACACCTCCCGGGTGCTGGCCTGCTCCTCTCCCACCGGACCGGCCTTCGAGGGTGCGCAGATCTCAAGCGGCCAGCGCGCAGCCCCCGGTGCGATCGAAGCGATCCGCATTGACCCGGTGACCCGCGAGCCGCGCTTCCGCATCATCGGCTCGGAGCTGTGGTCGGACGAAGACGGCTTTGACCTGGCCGCCGCCGCCAGCGGCATCACCGGAATCTGCGGCTCGGGCATCATCGAGGCGGTGGCCGAACTGCGCCTTGCCGGTCTCATGGACCCGTCGGGACTGCTGGGTTCGGCGGAACAGACCGGCAGCCCCCGCATGATCCCCGAAGGGCGCACCCATGCCTATGTGATTCACGACGGCACCGCCGAGGGCGGGCCCCTGATCACCGTCACCCAGGGCGACATCCGCGCCATTCAACTGGCCAAATCCGCGCTGTATGCCGGGGCCCGTCTGCTGATGGATGAAATGGGCGTCGACACCGTGGACCGGGTGGTGCTTGCGGGGGCTTTCGGCGCACATATCTCGGCCAAACATGCCGTGGTGCTGGGGATGATCCCCGACGTGCCACTGGACAAGGTCACGTCGGCCGGCAACGCCGCGGGCACCGGGGCGCGCATCGCGCTGTGCAACCTCGCCGCCCGGGCCGAGATCGAACGTGTCGTGCGCCGGATCACCAAGGTCGAAACCGCAATCGAGCCGCGGTTCCAGGAACACTTTGTCGCCGCGAACGCGATTCCGCACAAAACCGATCCGTTCTCTGAACTGGCCAAGATCGTCACACTGCCGAACGTATCCTTCAATGCCAGCGGCGATCGCGAAGGGCGCAGACGGCGGCGCAGCAGCTGAGAGCCACGTCGCCACTTGACGACCGTGTTGGGCCAGCGTAATCGGTGCGCATATGTGCGCGGGTATGGTGAAAAGGTATCACGAAAGCTTCCCAAGCTTCAGTTACGGGTTCGATTCCCGTTACCCGCTCCACGATTTTCCATAAAAATCAAAACGTTAAATTCCGCTGTTGCGACTTGGGCGCTGCTGGGAATGTCTGAGAAGGCTTGAGAGCGGTAACCCCGGAGTATCGCCCGGAGTGCCTTGCGGCGCGGCGTGATTACAATTTGAGTCAGGCCGGGAAAAACAGCATACCGATGTGCATCCGCCCATCTGTCACAGCGGTGCCTGACGCTGTGGCGGAGCGGATCAATCGGCGGCCGTGGCGCGACGCAGTGGAATGCAGAGATCGCCATTGACCACGAGCCCGCCGTCGTCGCCCTCATGTCCAGGCAGGATGCCACACGATCTGGGAAGAGTTTCAAGGGCCCCGCCCCGGCAATTCAGCGCTTTTGCAAACACAACGCTGACCATTGGGGCATTCCGCAAGAATGGTTGCCGCGCCACGGCGTTCTAGCGCGATACAGAGCACCAATGCCGTCAGGGCAGACCGCGAATAGTCTGCGGCCCATGCCAGGTCTGCTTTGCGGGCCAGGCCGCCATCGGCAGGTTGTCGTGGATGAGTACCGGGAAGCAGCACAGTGGTAATCTTCCTGAGAGAAACTCAGTGGAGGAGACATTATGGGACGTAAGCGAGAATTGATATCCAACGGCAACACCATGGAGGATGTCGTCGGGTTTAGCCGCGCGGTCCGTGTGGGAAACTTCATCGTGGTCGGCGGTACAGCACCGGTCGACGCGGATGGTCGTAAGGTGGGTGTCGGCGATGTCTTTATGCAAACGAAACAATGCTTAGAGATCATCAAGTCGGCGCTGGAACAAGCCGGTTCCAGTTGACATGACATCGTCAGAACCAGGGTCATCCTTACCGACTTCAATAACTGGAATGACGCTGTCGAAGCGCGAAAACTCTACTGCCGCGATGCGCGACCGGTTGACACAATCATGGCAATCAACCGTTTCGTGAATCCTGAATGGCTTGTCGAGATCAAGGTTGACGCAGTGGTCCCGGATTGACTCCTGACGCGACCCAAAGGGCCCCGGTTAGCCTTCCGGACCGTTTCACCTGTGACACCTGCCGCAAACGCATTGCCCTCCGCCGACGCGCCCGTGTTCACCTTGGACCGTGCCGCAGGGGTCAGCTGGGGCTCACTCATGAGCGATTTTGCTTGGCGCAGGGCCCCATTATGCATTCCCAAGCCGTTTGCCCGCTGTAAACCGCGCAGCCGAAAACTTGGCGCAGGGGCTGGTGTGTAGTGGCTCGGATGGCAGCTTCGACAAGGCACTTCACTGGTCGATCCGTGTCCCTATCCGTGGCAGCGACAGAGATGCCACCGAAGGTCAGACGGTCCGCGGCACAGCCACGATCCGGGGGCCGCGGTCCGGCCGTGACTACACCTGCGCGGCGGCTTCGGCCTTTTCTTCCAGCACCAGCCAGTCTTCCTCGGCCTTCGCCAGCGCGGTCTGCCGCTGGGTCAGCGCCTCGGTCGCCTTGCGGAACTTGACCGGTTCGCGGCTGAACAGCTCGGGATCGGCCATGAGCTGCTCGAGTTTCGCGATTTCGGCTTCCAGCCGGGCAATTTCGGCGGGCAGCGATTCGAGCTTGTGGCGTTCGGTAAAGCTCAGCCCCTTGGCCGCGGGCTTGCCTTTGGCCTCGGCCGCCGCCTTGGCCACCCTGGCCTGGACCTTGGGCGACACGTCGCCGTCGCCGCCGCCGCGCTGATTGCGGTAGTCGCTCCAGCCGCCGGCATAGGCCGTGGCCTTGCCGTCGCCTTCGAGCGCCACGGTGATCGACGCCACGCGATCGAGAAAATCGCGGTCGTGACTGATCAGCAGCACGGTGCCGTCGTAGTCTCCCAGAATATCCTGCAACAGGTCGAGCGTCTCGACATCGAGATCGTTTGTCGGTTCGTCCAGCACCAGAAGGTTGGATTCGCGCGCCATGATCCGCGCCAGCAGCAACCGCGCCTTTTCCCCGCCCGAGAGCGATTTGACCGGAGCGCGCGCCTGGCGTTCGTCGAACAGGAATTCCTTGAGGTAGCCGACCACATGTTTGGGCTGGCCACGCACCAGGATCTGGTCCGCCTTGCCCGAGACCCGCATTTCGGAATCGCCGGTCAGGCTTTCCCACAGCGACATTTCCGGGTCCAGCTGCGCGCGGGTCTGGTCGAACACCGCGATCTGCAGGTTGGTGCCCAGGGTGATGGTGCCCGAATCCGGCGCGATCTCGCCGGTCAGCATCCGGATCAGCGAGGTCTTGCCCACGCCGTTCGGCCCGACAAAGGCCACGCGGTCACCGCGCTGCACGGTCAGGGTGAAATCCTGCACGATCTGCGCCGCATCGAAGGCCTTGCTCACATTCTGCGCGTCGATCACCTTCTTGCCCGACTGAGGTGCCGAGGCGAGGTCCATCGCGGCTGTACCCTGACGCCGGATCATCGCCGAACGTTCGGCGCGCAGATCCTGCAGCGCGCGCACGCGGCCCTGGTTGCGGGTGCGCCGGGCGGAAATGCCCTCGACCGCCCAACGGGCTTCGGCCTTGATCTTGCGGTCCATCTTGTGGCGCTGCTGGTCCTCTTCGTCCCAGATCTTGTCGCGCCAGGCCTCGAAACCGGCAAACCCCTGTTCGGCCCGGCGTACCGCGCCCCGGTCGATCCAAAGCGTCGCGCGGGTCAGTTCGGTCAGGAACCGGCGGTCGTGGCTGATCAGGACAAAGGCCTTGCGGGTGCTGCGCAGTTCATCCTCAAGCCAGCCGATCGCCTCGATGTCGAGGTGGTTGGTCGGCTCGTCCAGCAGCAACAGGTCGGGATCCGATGCCATCAGCCGCGCCAGCGCCGCGCGACGCTTTTCGCCGCCCGATGCGGTGGCACAGGGGCGTTCGGGGTCGAACTTGAGCCCCTCTCCGGCGCGCTCGACCTTGTACATCTCGCCCGGGTCCAGGCCTTCGGCAGCATAGTCGCCCAGCGTTTCGAACCCGCTCAGGTCCGGCTCCTGCTCCATGTAGCCGACGGTTATCCCCGGCGGCACCACTCGGGTGCCGGTGTCGGCCTCGACCAGACCGGCCATGACCTTCATCAGGGTGCTCTTGCCCGATCCATTGCGCCCGACGAGCGACACGCGATCACCCGGCTGAACCACAAGGGACATGTCGGCAAAAACCGGCTCGCCTCCGAAGGTGAGAGAAATATCCGAAAGCTGAAGAAGGGGTGCTTGTGCCATGCGCAGCGGGCTAGGCCGGTGGCGTGGAAAGGTCAAGCACCTGACCCTTGTCTGAGTGAAAATACGCGCACCCTGAGCGCCCTTTCGGAAGGCCGCGGCCGCCTAGCCCGCCACCGCGCGCAGCAGTCGCTTGCGTGCCGGGGGAATCGCCGCGATCTCGACCCCGGTGAAGACGTGCAAGGTGTTCATCTGCATATCCACAACCGCATGGTCGCTGACCCATCCACCCATCATCAGATAGGTGCGCAGCAGCGGGGGCATCCGCAGCATGGCCTTTCTCGGGTCGGGTGTGCACAGCGGTCCCTGTGCGAAGCGAAAGACCTCGGGCGCCTTCACCCGCGGCTGCCAGCGCGGTGGCGCCAGATGCCGGGCATTCAACGTTGCGAAGGCATCAAGGTATTCCTGCGAGTCGGTGCCGGGAAAAGAGGCACAGCCGAACAGCAGTTCGGCGCCGGTGTGATCGACATAGGCCGTCATCGCCCCCCAGGCGATGCGCAGGATGTCGGGGTCGGTCAGCCCGGGACGGATGCAGAACCGCCCCATCTCGATCATCGGGCCGGAAAACCCGGCCAGGGCTGACAATTCGTAAAACTGCGCCGCATAGCTGCGCCCGATTTCGGATCCTGACCGCAGTGGCATAAAGCGAAAGCAGCAGACCAGTTGGCCGCTGCGCACCTCTTCGACCAGCATGTGACCACACAGGGAGTCGAAGCTGTCGCAGTCTGATCCCGCCACGCCATGAAACGCCAGATGCCGCAGCGCCTGCGCCGCCGCGACATCCTCGGGCGCGGCGGCGATCCGGCTTTGGTAGCGCCCCCTGCACAGAGTGATCATGGCACGTCTCCGACCGCGTCCGAGTTTTGTGCGCCCTCGTGGACCACTCCCGTAACGCTGCCGTGACGGTGCTAGCGGCCAGCGCTCAGAAAATCTTCGGCGGACACCCGCCCAAGGTTGCCAAAAAGTTTGCGGATAAAGCTGATATCGCCCGAACTGGACTGCGTGACCCGGCTTGAGATCGGGACGACATTGCCGTCTGCAAGCCCGAAGCGTTCGATATTGGACACGACACCGGCCGGATCGAACGAGATCGCCAGCACGTCGCGGCTGATCTCTTCCGGGGCGCGATAGGCAAAATGCCGGACGTTGGACCGGATGTAGTAATAGCCACTGTCGCTGGAGACGCCCGAGATGGTCGGAACCCCCACCAGATCCTCGACAGAGGCACGGGTGTCGACGCCGACCACGATCTGCTGAAGGTCTTCCTCAAGCGGGACATAGCCGTGGCTGCGATACTGCGCGGTGCAAGCTGACAGCGCCGCTACAGCCCCTGCCAGAAGCCCGAACCTCAGCTTCATTCCAATGCCGCTCATGCCGCCCCTCTTGCCTTGGCCTGTAGTGCCTTCTATCTCGCTTACATCAGGAATGTCAGCCCATCAAGTAAAGGACACCGCAACGCCATGGCCCCATCCGATCCCAAAAAGGCCGCTGGAACCGGTGACTTCCGTGTATCCGGCCTGTCGACGCGCGCGCCGACACACTTTTCCCTGCGCCCCGAAGCGCCCGAGCGTGAATCGATTGCCCGCACGCTGGAAATCGACGGCATTCGCAAGTTGAGTTTTGAGGGGCACATCGCGCCGCTGGGCAAGCGTGGCTGGCGGATGAAAGCCACCTTGGGGGCAACCGTCGTGCAGTCCTGCGTTGTGACGCTGGCGCCGGTGGTGACGCGGATCGACGAAGAGATCCTGCGCACTTATGTGCCGCCCGACCAGATCAAGGTGCCCGAGGAAGGCTCCGAAATCGAGATGCCCGAAGACGACACCACCGAGCCTCTGGGCGATGTCATCTCGGCCCGGGCCGCGATGATCGAGGCACTGACGCTTGCGCTGCCGCTCTATCCCCGCGCGGACGGTGCCGAGCTTGGCGAGGCGGTCTTTGCCGAGGATGGTGCCGAGCCGCTGCGCGACGCGGATCTGAAACCCTTTGCCGGGCTGGCAGGGCTGCGCGACAAACTGGACGGGAAAGACTGAAGTCCGGAGCCACCGGGCCGGCTGCCAACCGGCAGACCGGCCGGGCACCGGTCCCGGACAGGCGGAATCACCGCGACGGCTGGAATCACGGGGAAGGCCCCGAGCTGTCCTGGGGCCATCGCCCTGCCCGGCAGGGCCGGAACCTTGCGAATTCAGACGTTTCGGGGTGGCGAAAATTGCGCCGCCCCAAGGTGGCGGACCCCGAGTCGCGCCGAATCCATCCGTAACCGGACCATCCTGCGCCACAAACCGCTTGCGCTGATAAATTTTCCTCGTATTTTCGCGCCTTCATCAGGATTCAGGGTTGTGTCCGATGGGGCCTTGCGACTATGAGGCCGGACACTCCGATAACCGGGGCATGTGCGCCATGCCCGCTTCAGAACAGATTGAGGTTGAGACATGGCCGTCCAACAGAATAAAGTATCGAAATCGCGTCGCAACAACCGCCGCGCCCACGACGCCCTTGTGGCGGGGAACCCGAACGAATGCGACAACTGTGGCGAGCTCAAGCGCCCGCATCACGTCTGCCCGTCCTGCGGCCACTACGCGACCCGCGAAGTGATTGCGGCTGCGGACGAAATCGAGCTGGACGAAGACGCGGCATAAGCTTCAGGCCAAGGCCCTCCTCATGACCTCATCGCAGGATCAAAAGAAGGCGGGCGCTGGTCCCTTCGTGCTTTCCATTGACGCCATGGGTGGCGATCGGGGTCCGGCGACGGTTGTCGCCGGCATCGCCGATTCCGCCGCGTTGAATCCTGACATCAGGTTTATCCTGCACGGCCCAGCGGCCGAGCTGGAGCGGCTGGTGGCCAAGCGCAAGGGTCTGTCCGAGGTTTGCGAAATCCGCGACGCCGCGGATGTTGTCAGCATGGACGACAAGCCCAGCCAGGTCATGCGCAACGGCAAGAAGACGTCGATGTGGTCGACCCTGGATTCGGTGCGCAACGGCGAGGCCACGGTCGCGGTGAGCTGCGGCAACACCGGCGCGCTGATGGCCCTGTCGATGATCCGGCTGCGCAAGCTGCCCGGTGTCAACCGCCCGGCAATCGCGATTCTGTGGCCGTCACGCAACCCGCAGGGGTTCAACGTGATGCTGGATGTCGGGGCCGACATCCGTGCCGACGCCCGTGACCTGCTGCAATTCGCGCTGATGGGCGCCTCTTACGCCCGCAACGGTCTGGCGCTGGACAGGCCACGTGTCGGCCTGCTCAATGTCGGCACCGAAGAGCACAAGGGCCGTTCCGAGCTGAAGGAAGCGCACGAGCTGATCAGCCAGGCTGCCGATGGCGCCCAGTTCGAATTTGTCGGCTTTGTCGAAGGCGGCGACATTCCCGGCAAGAAGGCCGATGTCATCGTCACCGACGGCTTTACCGGCAATGTCGCGCTCAAGACCGGCGAAGGTACCGCCAGCCTGATCGGCGATCTGCTGAAAGAGGCGTTCGCCTATTCCCCCCTGTCGCGGCTCGCGTCCTTGCTGGCCCTGACATCGCTGCGCCGCCTGCAGAAACGCATTGACCCGCGCCGGGTCAACGGCGGTGTGTTCCTGGGGCTGAATGGCACCGTGGTAAAGTCGCACGGCTCCGCGGATGCCACCGGGGTGTCCGCAGCGGTCAAGCTTGCATTCAAACTGGCGCAGATCGGATTCACCGACAAACTGGCCGCACGGGTTGCATCCACCGCCGCGCTTGACCACGATGCCGACGGATTCGGGGCAAAGGACGGAACGACTCAATGACTGTACGTGCCGTGGTCGCAGGTGTCGGCCACTATTTGCCCGACCGGATCGTGCCCAACTCGGAATTCGAAGTGTCGCTGGACACCTCGGACGAGTGGATCAGGTCACGTTCGGGGATCGAGCGGCGCCATATCGCCGCCCCCGGTCAGACCACCTCGGACATGGCGATCCGCGCTGCCCGCGCCGCGCTGGCCGATGCCGGGCTCGAGCCGGACGACCTCGACGCCATCATCGTTGCGACCTCGACCGCCGATTTCACCTTTCCGTCCGCCGCCACGATGGTGCAGGCCGAACTTGGCATGACCAAGGGCTTCGCCTTTGATGTGCAGGCGGTCTGCGCCGGCTTCATCTACGCCCTGTCCAACGCCAATGCCCTTATCCTGTCGGGCCAGGCCAGGCGGGTGCTGATCATCGGCGCCGAGACGTTTTCGAAAATCATGGACTGGACGGACCGCAGCACATGTGTGCTGTTCGGGGATGGCGCCGGTGCCCTGATCCTCGACACCGCAGAGGGTGACGGCACGACGTCCGACCGCGGCGTGCTGTCGACCGATCTCAATTCCGACGGCCGGTACCGCGACATCCTTTATGTCGATGGCGGCGTGTCGACGCAGACCACCGGCTTTCTGCGCATGGAAGGCAAGGAAGTCTTTCGTCATGCGGTCGAAAAGCTGGCCGCGACAGCCACAACGGCGCTGGAAAAGGTCGGCCTGACTGGCGCGGACGTGGATTGGGTCGTGCCGCACCAGGCCAATATCCGCATCATCGCCGGCACCGCCAAAAAACTGGGCCTGCCGATGGATCGGGTTGTGGTGACCGTTCAGGATCACGGCAACACCTCGGCGGCATCGATTCCCCTGGCTCTGTCGGTGGGCAAGGAACGCGGCCAGATCAAGCGCGGCGATCTGGTGGTGACCGAGGCGATTGGCGGCGGTCTGGCCTGGGGCGCTGTCGTCCTGCGCTGGTAGGCTGTTAAGCCCCTGTAAATGCGTGCTTGCAAGTCATTGATATTGACTCGGAAAATCGCACCAGCCTATGCTGCCCAAAACCAGGAGGGACTCGGCATGGGCGACAAGACCCTTACACGCATGGATCTGAGCGAAGCGGTGTTCCGAGAGGTGGGCCTGTCGCGGAATGAAAGCGCCGAACTGGTCGAGGCGGTGCTGGGGCACATGTCCGACGCGCTGGTGGCCGGAGAGCAGGTCAAGATCTCATCTTTCGGCACTTTTTCGGTGCGTGACAAGGCCGCCCGCGTCGGCCGCAATCCCAAGACCGGCGAAGAAGTCCCGATCCAGCCCCGCCGGGTGCTGACCTTCCGCCCGTCACACCTGATGAAAGAGCGGGTTGCCGCAGGCAACAAACGCTGAGGAACACGTCATGAGCAAGTCCCGCGATGCCTTTCGCACAATCAGCGAGGTGGCGGATTGGCTCAACACACCGGCCCACGTACTGCGTTTCTGGGAAAGCAAGTTCACCCAGGTGAAGCCGGTCAAGCGCGCCGGCGGACGTCGCTACTATCGTCCGGCCGACATGGAATTGCTTGGGGGAATCAAGACCTTGCTGCATGACGAAGGCATGACCATCAAAGGCGTGCAAAAGGTGCTGCGCGAACAGGGCGTCAAACACGTGGCAGCCCTGTCCGCTATCAAGGCCGACGTCGCGGACGTCCGCGATGCGTCCGAGATCATCGAAGAAGCGCCCTTTGCCGATGTGCCGGAACCCGATGACATCGTCGTGCCCTTCGCCCCGTTTGTGCCGCCGGAAAAGAACCGCGGTTCTGTCCCCCCGGTGGCGCAGTACGAAGACGCCGAGGCAGAGCCAACGCTGGATCTGGACGCCGACGCGCCTGCCGACACGCAGCAGGAACCGGTCACGGATCCTGAGCCTGAACCGGCTGCCACGAGCCAACCCGAGGGTGCCGACACGCAGCAGGCCACAGCCGATGCCGCACCAGAGGACATCCAGTCTGACGAGGACTCCGAGCCGGATGTTTCCGATACGCCAGAGGCATTCGACCCTGTGAGCGCCGCGCCAGCATCAGAGGCCGTACCCATGCCGGAGGCCGTGCCCATGCCGGAGCCGGAACCCGATGCGCCCGAGACCGCCGCGACCGGCGTGCAGGACACATTTGCCGCCGACCCCGATGACAGCCCGCTGCCCGGTTTCCTTCAGGCTCCGCTGGATACGACTCCGGACGCAGCTGACGCAGCTGACGCAGAAGAATCGGACGCCGGACACGCCGGGGACGGTCCGGCCGAAGCCGCCGATATGGACGAACCGTCGGACAGCCAGGATGTCAGCGACGCAACACCGGCGCCCGATGGCGACGACACGGTTTCGATCCCTGCAACCTCCCTGCCCTCCGACCCGGACCTGGCGGCGATCGAGGTTGCACCGCACTGCCTGAGCCACCTGTCGCGGATCACGCACCTCACACCGGAACAACGCCAAGCCATCGCGCCTCTGGTGGCCCGGTTGCGTGCCCATCTGTCCGGGCCCCGGATCAACCGCGACGGTTGAGACCGCGGCGTGCAGAAAACTGACATTTCGGGCTTGCCCTCGCAGGTAAAAACGATATGACAGGCCGCAAGTCGGGCTATAGCGCAGCCTGGTAGCGCGTCCGTCTGGGGGACGGAAGGTCGCAGGTTCGAGTCCTGCTAGCCCGACCAGCTACCACATGCTCCTGCGGAGCATCCCAAGCCAATGGCTTGCCCCCAATCAGATTTCCAACATTTGTCGGCGCCCCCTCGCGTGACCCGCGAGGGTCGCAACATACTGCGGCGGCCGCACTTTGCCCTCCCCCTTGGCGGGTCGAGTTGTTATGCACAGGCAGCGCACAGATGCATGAGGAGACAGCGATGACAGGCGTTCTGGCCAGCCAGCATATCGAGGCGATGATCGCAGAGGGCACGCTGTTCTCGGACACTCCTGTTCTGGGCGCTCAGGTGCAACCCGCCAGTCTGGATCTGCGACTGGGCAACGTGGCCTACCGGGTGCGCGCCTCGTTTCTGGCAGGGCACGGTCAGAGCGTGGCCGACCGCATCGAAGAGTTTGTCATGCACAGTGTCGATCTCAGTGCCGGCGCGGTGCTGGAAAAAGGCTGCGTCTATGTCGTTCCGCTGATGGAACAGCTAACCCTGCCCGAAGATGTGCAGGCGATTGCCAACGCCAAAAGCTCGACCGGACGACTGGACCTGCTGACCCGGCTGATCACCGACGGAGGCACGGAATTCGACCGCATTGCCCAGGGTTACGCAGGGCCGCTGTATGCCGAAATCTGCCCGCGATCGTTTTCGGTGCTGGTGCGCCCGGGCATGCGGCTGAACCAGATCCGGTTTCGCAAGGGGCGTTCGGTTCTGAGCGATCCGGAACTCTCGGCGCTGCACGACAGTGACATCCTTGTCTCCGGAGGGGCGGCGGTGATCAGCGAAGGCCTGGGCTTCTCGGTCGATCTGAAACCGGCGCAGGGCACGCTGGTCGGCTACCGCGCCAAGCCGCACACCGGCGTGATCGATCTCGACCGCATCGGTGCCTATGACCCGGCCGAGTTCTGGGAGGAGCTGCGCACCGACAAGGGCCGCATCATTCTGGACCCCGATGCCTTTTACATCCTGGTGAGCCGCGAGGCCGTGCATATTCCACCGGCCTATGCCGCCGAGATGGCCCCCTATTTTGCCATGGTCGGCGAGTTCCGCGTGCATTACGCGGGCTTCTTCGATCCCGGCTTTGGTCACGCCGAGGCGGGCGGGCACGGATCGCGCGGCGTGCTCGAGGTGCGCTGCCACGAGGCCCCCTTTGTGCTCGAGCACGGGCAGATCGTGGGGCGGCTGGTGTACGAGCGGATGGCAGCGGTTCCGGGGCAACTCTATGGGCGCGACATCGCCTCGAACTATCAGGGTCAGGGATTGAAGCTGTCGAAACATTTTCGTGATTAAGTCAATATTTTCAGGAACCTGCGGAACCCTGCCGATCTGACCTCCCTGAGTGGCGGACCGGCGCCTATTTTTTCAGATCGCTGCATTTGCCGGGGAACCAGAGGCCGGTCCCGGGGCTTTCCACTCCGAAGGTTAACACGCCTTTGGAAAAACTCTGGAAGGACCAAGACAATGAAACTCAAGCAGATCGCTCTTTTCTCGACCGCAATCGTCGGTCTTGTCGCGTCGCCCGCTCTGGCCGAATTGACAGCCAATGCAACCACGGAACTGAACTTCCGTACCGGCCCGGGTCCGCAGTACGAAATTCAGGGTGTCATCCCCGCCGAGGGCGTCGTTGACGTCGCGGGTTGCCTCGACGATGGCGAATGGTGCGAAGTGTCGTTCGACGGTCAGACCGGCTGGGCCTATTCGGCTTATCTGACCACTCCGGTCGAAAACGAACCGGTGGTTCTGTATCAGCGGCCCGCCACGCTGGAAATCCAGACCGTCACCTATGACGAAGGCAACAAGGCAGCCGGCGGCGCCGCAGGGGCGACCATCGGGGCCGCAGCGGGCGCGCTTCTGATCGGCGGTCCGGCAGCCCTGGCGGCCGGTGCCATCATCGGCGCGGCCACCGGTGCTTCGTCCTCGATTGACGAAGAAACCGTGACCTATGTGCGCCAGAACCCGGTCGAGCCGGTCTACCTGACCGGCGAAGTGGCCGTGGGCGCCGGCATCCCCGACACGGTGCAGGTATATGAACTGCCCGAGCCGAAATATGCCTATGTCAATGTCAACGGCCTGCCGGTCGTGATCGACTCCGAGACACGTCGCGTCGTGACCGTAGTTCGGTAACCCGACTGACATGACACGCCAGAGGCCCCGACCATCGCGTCGGGGCCTTTTTACGTCGCAGGGACCGGCTCAACCGGTTTGCGTTGCTATCGGGCCCCGCGCCGCATCAGCCGGGCGGCCTGCCGCGCCCGTTTGGCCGTGGCGCGGGCCTGGCGTTGCTGTTGGCGTTCGGCTGGGCTCATTGGGCTGTGTCCGGCACCGCGGACAGGGTTCATCCCCGTGCCCACGCCCTTGTTGATCAGGCGGCGGACCACCATGCGCAGGACCATGTTGACGATTCGATTGACATTCATGTTGGCGATGCTCCCGGTATCTGCTCGGTGACTTCCGACGCAAGGCTAACATCGGAATGTGCGTTTTTCAGGGCCTTTCGGCATCAATCCTCGAACAATTCGCTCTGACCGCTGTCCAGCGCCTCGTCTGCGTCGGTGTCGCCTTCGCCGCCCAGTGGCATCGCGCCCGGCGGCGGGCGGTTGTCCAGCAGGCCCGCAGCGCGCAGCTCCTTCAGCCCAGGCAGGTCGCGGGCGGACTCGAGGCCGAAGTGGTCCAGAAATTCCTGGGTGACCACAAAGGTCACCGGCCGCCCCGGGGTCATCTTGCGACGACCAAAGCGGATCCACTCCATTTCCAGCAACTGATCAACCGTACCGCGCGAAACCGAGACACCGCGGATTTCCTCGATCTCCGCGCGGGTGACCGGCGCGTGGTAGGCGATGATGGCCAGGGTTTCGATTGCGGCGCGGGACAGTTTGCGGGTCTCGACCGTTTCCTTCTGCATCAGAAACGACAGGTCAGGCGCGGTCCGAATGGCCCAGGCATCCCCCACTTTCACCACCTGTACGCCCCGCCCGTCATAGCGTTTGCGCAGATGGACCAAGGCTTCGGCCGCGTCACAGCCGTGTGGCATCCGGTCGTTGAGTTCCTTGACCGTCACCGGATCGGCCGTCGCGAACAGGATGGCTTCGACCATGCGCTCCTGTTCGCCCATCACCGGGGCGTCGAACAGGCTGGGCTTGACCGGTTGATCCGGCGGCGGGGCGGTTTCGTCAGCAGACGTCAAGTTCGGTATCCGTTTGTTTTGAGAAAGACTGTTCCGGAGCGTTTGGCCCGCGCGCGTCCTGCGGGCGCTGCGTCAGACATCCCGTCCCTCGCGCCGCCGCATCTGGATCGGTGAGAACAGCTCCGACTGGCGCAGTTCTGCCTTGCCCTCCTTCACCAGTTCCAGCGAGGCGGCAAAGGTGGCCGCGGTGGCCGAGCGCCACTTGACCGGGTCGAGGTCCCAGCCCTCGGGCATGTAGGTCACAAGGTCGGTCCATGTGCCGGCAAAGCCGATCAGGCCGCGCATGCGTTCCAGCGCCTGCTCCATGGTCCAGACCTTGTCGCGGTCCATCACGAAGGGACGGAATTCGTCGCGGGTGCGAATGCGGGCGTATCCCTGCATGAGGTCCAGCAGGGTCGCGGTATAGCGCACCGCGCGGACCCGCTCGATCTCCTGACTTTCGCCCCGGGCAAAGAAGTCCCGCCCCAGCCGGTCGCGCCCCATCAGCCGTGCCGCCACATCCCGCATCGCCTGCAACCGTTCCAGCTGAAAGGCCAGATGCGCGGCAAGCTCTTCGCCCGAGGGGCCGTCTTCGGTCGGGTCCGGTGGCAGCAGCAGCCGCGATTTGAGAAAGGCAAGCCAGGCCGCCATCACCAGATAGTCGGCAGCAAGTTCGAGGCGCAGCGCCTTTGCCTCTTCGACAAAGGACAGATACTGGCGCGCCAGTTCCAGCACGGAGATCTTGCGCAGGTCGACCTTCTGGGTGCGGCTGAGCGTCAGCAGCAGGTCCAGCGGTCCCTCGAACCCGTCGACGTCGACAATCAGCGCCTCGGCGACAAGACGGTCGGCAACGCTCTGCGGGTCGGGTACAAATGGGTCCTGGTCAGTCATCCGCACGCTCTTCGGGAAGCGCCTCAAGCTGGGCCGCAAGGGCCGCGATGTCAACCTCCGGAGCTTGGGGCCGCGCCGCGAGCGCCGCCTCGGCCCGGGTCTGGGCGGCGTCGGACAGATGGCCGATCCGCCGCATCAGCGGCAGCATCTCGGACATGTCGCCGTTGCAGTGCAGGACGATGTCGCACCCGGCCGCCAGCGACGCGGCCCCGCGTTCGGGGATGGTGCCCGACAGCGCCTGCATCGAGATATCATCGGTCATGATCATTCCGGCAAAGCCCAGATCCTCGCGGATCATCCGCATCATCCGGGCCGAGGTGGTGGCCGGCTGTCCATCAAAGGCATCGTAGACCAAATGCGCGGTCATCCCCAGCGGCAGGTCGGAAAACGGCGTGAAGGCCGCGAAATCCACAGCGTGCAGGGTGTCGGCGGCGGCGGTGATGCGGGGCAGCGCCAGGTGGCTGTCCAGCTGCGCGAGGCCATGCCCCGGAATGTGTTTCACCACCGGCAGCACGCCGCCATCCAGATGCGCCTGCGCCACTGCCCGGCCGATCTCGACAACCCGCGCGACGGTTTCGCCGTAGCAGCGGTTGCGCAGGAAGGCATGGGTTTCGGGGCGCGCCACGTCCAGCATCGGCGCGCAGTTGCCGTCGATGCCAAGGGCCAGAAGTTCGGCGGCGATGATGCGGTAGCGCAGGTACATCGCCCGGCCCGCGTGATTGCCGTACTGAGCCACGTGGTCCAGCGGTGCCGGCCAGTCCCGCGCCAGCGGCGGGCGCAGACGCTGCACGCGCCCGCCCTCCTGGTCGATGAACACAGGTGCCTGCCAGCCAACGGCGGCGCGCAGATCGGCGCACAGCGCACGGATCTGGTCGCCGTCCTCGAGGTTGCGGTTGAACAGGATGAAGCCGAAGGGATTCACATCGCCGAAGAACCGGCGTTCAGCCCCGCTCAGTCGCGGCCCCGCGCAACCAAGAATGGCGGCGCCAAAGCGCGACGTCACCGGGTGACCACCGGGATGCAGTCGGCATTCTCTGACACAAAGGCCGAGCAGAACCGGCGCGCGTCCGAAATATCGGCGAAGCCATGTGCCCGCAACCGGTAGAACACCCGCCCACCGGACGAGGCGCGCTGGATCACCCGGTCCTTGCCCTCCATGTAGTCGCCGAACCGGGTTTCCAGACGGGTCCATTCCGCCCGTGCGGTTTCGGCGCTGTCATAGGCCCCCAGCTGCACGAGCCTTGTGCCTGTGGGCAGGGTTTCGGCGTCCAGTTCCGGGGTGGCGGCGGCAACGGGAACCAGAGGAGCAAGCGAGGCGGTGCGCTCGAGCCCGGTCGGGCGCAGCTGCGGGCGCAGCGAGCGGGCCACACCGGCGATCGTGCGCGGTATCGCGTCGACCAGCAGATCGGCCACCGGGGTTTCCGTGGCGGCCTCCGTGCTGGTGTCCTCTTCCAGGACGGCGGTGTCCGAGTCGTCTTCTTCGGGCATCCGTTCGACCTCGGGGATCGCGGCAACAGCGGATCCGGACAGCGGCGCCACTCCGGCGGCGATCTGATCGGCGAGCGCCTGGATCGGATCGCTGCTGGTCGGCGCGGGCATCACCGCCTTCGGAGGCTCGGCTTCGGCGGTGGTGTCCGCCGTGGTGTCCGCTGTGGCATCAAGCCCGTAGCGGACCTGGGACAGGCTGTCAGGAAGCGCGTCCGGCCGGGCCACATCGGTGATGCCAAGCGCGATGTCCTCGTCCGACAGAGCCACCGGGCGCGGCGCCAGGGTCAGGCGGTCGGCGGGATCAGCGGCAATGCCGGTCCCGGCCACATCGTTCACCGACAGCCCCTGATGGTCCGCCGCCTCGCCCCCGGGATTTTCCGGCGCGACCCGCATCGGGCCTTCGCTGGCCTGAACCACCGGAACGCCGCTCACATCGCGCATGATCAGGCGGGCGCCCCAGACACCGACTCCGGCGATCAGGGCGAGCGAAACCGCTGCCCCGGCCCAGTTGGTCATCGTTGCGATATTCGGTCTGGAACGCGCCCCTGTACCGGGCCCCGCCTGAGTGAAGTTTGCCATGTCGCCTCTCTGCCCGCCGCGAGTGGTCCCCGGGACGTGGTTCTTGCACTGCCTCGAACCGGCGACGGCGCGCTTTGGTCAGCGCATCTCTTCAGCCGGTGTCACCCCTAGGATACCAAGGCCTGCGGAAATGACAACCGAGACCGCCCGCGCGAGGGCGATTTTCGCCTGGCTTGTGGCGGCGTCGTCATCCTGCAGGAACCGCAGCGCCGGTTCGTCGTTGCCACGGTTCCAGAGCGCGTGCAGATCCGAAGCCAGTTCGTAGAGATAAAACGCCACACGGTGCGGTTCGTGGGTGCGTGCGGCAATCTCGATCAGACGCGGCCATTCGGCCAGCTTGCGCGCGACCGCAAGCTCGGATTCGTGAGTCATGGCCTCCAGATCCGCACCGGCAAGCGTCGCGTCCGCCACGTCGATCCCCGCAGCGGATGCCTTGCGCAGCACCGAATTCACCCGGGCATTGGCATACTGGACGTAGAACACGGGGTTGTCGCGGCTCTGTTCGAGCACCTTGGCAAAGTCGAAATCCAGGGCGGCATCGTTCTTGCGGGTCAGCATCACAAAACGGGTCACGTCCGGGCCAACCTGTTCGACCACATCCGCCAGCGTGACAAAGGTGCCTGCCCGCTTGGACATCTTGAAGGGCTCGCCGTTCTTGTACAGCTTGACCAGCTGGCACAGTTTGATGTCGAGCGGGACAGTGCCCCCGGACAGTGCCGAAACCGCCGCCTTCATGCGTTTGACATAGCCACCGTGATCTGCGCCAAACACATCAATAAGCTGGTCGAAGCCTCTGGAAACCTTGTCATAATGATAGGCGATGTCGGGTGCGAAATAGGTCCAGCTGCCATCGGATTTCCGGATCGGCCGATCGACATCATCACCGTGTTCGGTCGATTTGAACAGCGTCTGTTCACGCGGCTCCCAGTCCTCGGGCTTTTTCCCCTTCGGCGGTTCGAGCACGCCACGGTAGATCAGGCCCTTGGATTCAAGTTCACCGATGGCCTTTTCGATCAGCCCGGTGCCATAGAGCGACTTCTCGGAAAAGAAGGTGTCCATTTCCACGCCCAGCAGCTTCAGGTCCGCACGGATCAGGTCCATCATCGCCTCGGTGGCAAAGCTGCGCACCTCGTCCAGCCAGACCGACTCGTCCTCGTCCAGGTACCGGTCGCCGACCTTCGACTTCAGCGCCTCGCCAACCTCGATCAGGTAGTCGCCGGGATAGCTGCCTTCGGGCCAGTCAACACTGAGATCATGCGCTTCGAGATAGCGCAGATAGACGGACCGGGCGAGCACATCGACCTGCGCACCACCGTCGTTGATGTAGTATTCGCGGGTCACATCGTAGCCGGCATAGGACAGCAGGCTGGCCAGTGCATCGCCAAAGACCGCCCCCCGGGTGTGGCCGACATGCAACGGGCCGGTGGGGTTGGCCGAGACGTATTCCACGTTGACCTTTGCGCCCTGCCCCATGACGGAACGGCCATAGCCGGTGCCTTCGCTCAGAACCGCGCGGGTGACGTGCTGCCAGACCACCGGTGCCAGACGCAGGTTCAGGAACCCCGGTCCCGCGACCTCGGTGGAAGTCACGCGGTCATCAGCCAGCAGCAGCGGCGCCAGTGCCTCGGCAATATCGCGTGGCTTCATCCTTGCGGGTTTGGCCAACACCATTGCGGCATTGGTCGCCATGTCGCCGTGCAGCGGATCGCGCGGCGGCTCGACTGTGACCGGACCCAGGTCCAGCCCTGCGGGCAGCGTGCCCTGAGCCTGAAGTTGCGCGATGGCGGAAGCCACCAGTGTACCGATGTCGGAAAAGAGGTTCATTTTAGCCGTCCTGTCTGTTGGCCCGGGTTTACCACGGCAAGGTCCGGCGTCAATGCCGCGCGCCCGCGACAGACCGGCCACGGCGCGGCGTGTCCGCGCGCCGTGCCGTCACCTCACCCTGTCCGGGGCACCGGTTGTCCCGGCAGCGCCCGGACAGGCATCAGCGGTCAGCTGTCTTTGCGTTCGGGCCGAGCAGGCAGCAGCGACAAGAGCCGGATCCCTTCGGCGCTGCGCGGTTCGTCATCGGGCCCCAGGAACCGCAGGGCGCCGCCATTGGTGCCGAGATCAGCAATGGCGGTTCCTTCGGGATGGGTTTCGCGCCACTTTTCCAGCGGAAACTCCTCGCTCAGCTTGGTCACACGGAATTCACAACCGTCGGTGATGCGTGCATTCGCCGAAGCGTAGGTGTCACTGGGCCCGAAGGCGCGCCCCCCCAGGGTGGCCGGCAGCGAATGCCGGGTGCTCTGTTCCTTGGCGCGCCGCAGTTGAAAGACGTTTTCGCGTCCGAACTCCGGGGCGAGGTCGGTGGCCACGAGGGTGTTGTATGCGTCGTTGTCGGTGGCCGCGATGAGCTGTTCGTAACGCACAAGGTCCAGCCGGTGCTCCGCCGCCTCGGACAGAATGTCACCAAAGAAGGTGTCGATTCCCGCCTCGCGGGCGGCGCGCAGATGGGCATGGTTGGGATCGGCGATCATCACCGGCAGGTCCATCTTCTGCAAGGCCTGCGCCAGCGCCACCGACCAGCGCGACCCGCCAACGATCAGCACCCCAGGACGGTCTGCGGCATGCAGCCCCAGCCAGCGCGCCATCGGGCTGAGCGTGAAGCCGTGCAGCACCACGCTGGCGGCCACCAGAGCAAAGGCAAGGGACGACACCTGGCCGCCATCCTCGATGCCGATGGCGGCCAGCCGTTCGCCGAACAATCCGGCCACAGCCACGAGCACCACGCCCCGCGGTCCGGTAAAGGCGACGAGTATCCGTTCCGCCCAGGGCACATCCGAAAATGCCAGCGAGGCCAGTACCGACGCCGGCCGCGCCACCAGCAGCACGGTGATCACAAATGCCAGCGTCCGCCAGTCCATCGCCATCAGCGTCTCGCGGCTCATGTTGGCGGCCAGGAGAATGAACACCCCCGACACCAGCAGCACCGTTGCATGCTCCTTGAACCGGCGCATTTCGGTAAAACTCGGCAGGTCCGAATTCGCGATCCACAACCCCATGAGGGTGACCGCCAGCAGGCCGCTTTCGTGCAGCACGTGATCGGACAGCGCAAAGGTCGCCAGAAGCACGACGAACAGCACCGGAACCTTCATATATTCGGGCACCCAGCCCAGACGGAAAGCACGCGCGATGCCAAAGCCCGCGGCCAGCCCCAGCGCCGACGCCGCCAGGATTCCGACAACCATCTCCCACACCGCCGAGGCGGCTTCGGTCTGGGTCTGCAACACGATGACGACCTCGAACGCCAGCACGGCGGCCAGCGCGCCGACCGGATCGTTCACGATCGCCTCCCACTGCAAGAGCGCCGCAGGCCGCCGCCGCAGCCGGGCCTGACGCAGCAGCGGCGCGATCACCGTGGGGCCGGTGACAATCAGGATGCCGCCAAAGACGGCAGAAGTTTCCCAACTGAGGCCGGCGATGTAGCGCAATGTCAGCGCCGACAGAAGCCAGCCCAGCGGGGCGCCGATCACGACCAGCCGCCGGACACCGACCGCCGCGTCACGCAGCGAGCGAAAGTTGAGGGTCAGGCCCCCTTCGAACAGGATAATGGCAACGGCGATGGCGATGATCGGGCTCATGATGTCGCCAAAGTCACGCTTGGGGTCGAGCAGGCCCAGCACCGGCCCGACGAGCAGTCCCGCCAACAGCATGAGCACGATGGCGGGCATGCGAAGACGCCAGGCCAGCCACTGCGATCCGACACCAAGCACGCCCACCAGCGCAAATCCAAGAACGGGGTCGATCCCCGCCAGTTCCGAAGTTGCCATGGGGCGTCTCTGCCTTTCTTCCGCGTTGTGCGGCTTGATCCTGTGCCGGTACGATATATCCGGTTTTACCCGGGGCCGACCAGCACCGATGTCGGGCGGGGTAGCTTCATCCGGGGACGCAGGTCAGGTCTGTCTGGTTTCGTGCCGGCTGCCGAGGTGCACTTGCCAACGCCGCCTGGCCAGATTGGTTCCCATGCTCCGGACGCCGCCGGGTGCGGGCGTTAATCATGGGTGGCCAGCCGAACCCCGGACCTTGCGGCAGAGTCCCGGCAGGCGGTGGTCGGCCCCGCACCTCCCGCCAAGCCGGCGCGACAATCCCGATGCCCCCGGTCACCGCGCCATAGCCGCCATCAGTACCCGGTTTGCAACAGGTCCAGCCCTGTCAGTCGGGTGTGCTGCTGCAGGGCGAAACGGTCCGTCATCCCGGCGATATAGTCGGCCACCAGCCGGGCCAGCCCGGCATCCCCGGCTGCGGCGGCAATGTCGCTGTGCCAGCGCTTCGGCAACTCGTCCGGGCGCGACATGTACAGCGGAAACAGGTCATTCACCACCTTGGTGACCTTTTCACGCTGCTCCATGACACTGGGCGCACGGTACATGTGTTCGAACAGAAAGGACCGGATACCGCGAATCTGCGCCCAGACCGGATCTGAAAAGGCGATCACCGGGCGACCGAGATCGCGCACCGACTGCGCGTCGGCACAGCCGGCCTCTTCCATCCGGCGGCGCGAGGTGTCGATCACATCCGCAACCATCGCCCCGAACACCCGCCGCAGCGCCTCGTGGCGGCGGCGATAGGCGTCGAGCCCGGGATAGGTCGCATCGACCTCGGCATAGGCGGCATCGATCATCGGCAGACGCGCGATCTGATCCTCGCTGAACAGGCCGGCGCGCAGCCCGTCATGCAGATCGTGATTGTTGTAGGCAATGTCGTCCGACAACGCCGCGACCTGTGCCTCGGCGCTGGCATGGGTGTGCAGTTCGAGGTCATGCAGCCGGTCGTATTCCTGCAGGGCCTGCGGCAGCGGCGACAGGACCGGACCATTGTGTTTTGCAATGCCTTCAAGGGTTTCCCAGGTGAGGTTCAACCCGTCGAACTCGGCATAATGCCGCTCGAGCGAGGTGACGATCCGCAGTGCCTGGGCGTTGTGGTCAAACCCGCCCCAGGGCTGCATCAGCAGATCCAGCGCGTCCTCGCCGGTGTGACCAAACGGAGTGTGCCCCAGGTCATGCGCCAGCGCCACCGCTTCGGTAAGATCGGTGTTGAGGTCGAGCGCCCCGGCGATGGTGCGTGCGACCTGCGCCACTTCGATCGAATGGGTCAGACGGGTGCGATAGAAATCGCCCTCGTGTTCAACGAACACCTGCGTCTTGTGTTTCAGCCGCCGGAAGGCCGAAGAATGAATGATCCGGTCGCGGTCGCGCTGAAAACACGACCGGAAGGCGCTTTCCTCTTCGTCGAAAAGCCGTCCGCGAACGCGGTGCGGGTCGCAGGCCTGTGGGGCGCGCATATCTTATTCCTGTTCCCGGGACCGCAGCGCAGCCCATCTCTTGTCGGTCGTCGTCGGGATACGTATATAAAGCCCAGCCTTGGAAAGAAACACCGCGAGAGGTCCGGTCATGCAACTGCCGCCCAAAGTCACAGAACGCGCCTTTGCCCGTCTGGCCGAAATCGGCGCCGACGCCGAAGGCAAGGTTCTGCGGGTTGCCGTCGAAGGTGGCGGTTGCTCGGGTTTCCAGTACGAGATCAAGCTCGACACCCCCGAGGAGGATGACCTGATCCTGAGCGGTCAGGGACAGACGGTTGTGGTCGACAAGGTGTCGCTGCCCTTTCTGTCGAACGCGGTGATTGATTTTACGGAAGAGTTGATCGGCGCGCGTTTTGTCATCGAGAATCCAAACGCCACCTCGTCATGCGGCTGTGGCACCAGCTTTTCGATCTAGGTACCAGAGTTGCGAGCCGCTCTGCGTCCGACAGGCTAGCCCTGACAGAGCTTCCAACCGGATCAGCCGGTGCGCAAACGCAAACGTCTGACGCGCACAACGGGATTGCCACGGTGCGTCCGTGACAGGACCGGCGCGGCTGACCCCGCATTCCCGGTCTGGCGTCGCGTGGATCACGCAATCTGGCGCGCCTGACTTTCCCGGCCACGGGTGTGGTCCGGAAATTGTCACAACCCGCAACTTATCCGGAGCTCAAATATCCCGGCGAGCGCGAGGGGCTGCCCCCTCGCTTCGCAACCGTCAGGCCCGCGCTGCGGTGGGCTGCTGGCGCGGCATGTGTTCCGCAAAGACCAGCCAGAGCCCCGATGCGATGACAAGCGCCACGCCGGTGAGACTGCCAAGATTTGGAACTTCTCCAAAGGCGACAAAGCCAATCAGGACCATCCAGACAAACTGGAGATTCATCAGCGCCGTGGCCACATAGGCGGGCAGCAGGCGCAGGGCCACCGTCACGATCCAGCGCGCGGCGAACAGGAACAGCGCGTAGGCAGCGATCCATCCGAGATCCGCCAAGCCCATCGGGCGCCAGACAAAGGGCAACGCCGCCCCCATGACCACAAGGATGGCCAGGTTGGGATAAAACACCTGGGCCAGCGCATTGGTTTCGATCCGTCCGATGTACCGGGCGCAGAGCATGGACCCGGTGCCGGTCAGCGCCGCCATAAGCGCCCAGGCATGGCCGGGCTGCACCGCGGACAGGCCACCCGGCAACAGGCAGAACAGCCCCAGAGTTCCAAGCCCAAGGGCTGCGACCGCCTCGCGGCGCAGGGGTTCGCCCAGGGCCGGGCCGCTCAGCAGTGCGGCGATCACCGGCATCAGCCCGATGAACAGGAAGACGTCGGCAAACGGCAACAGCTGGAACGCCTTGAAGAAACCGACGCAGGCCAGAACGGTGAGGCCCGCCCGCAGGGCCATCGCCCGCGGCGCGCGGGTGCGCAGGCCGCCTGCCCCGGCGGAGCGCTGCATCCGGCTTGCCCCCCAGCTGAGGGCCAGAACCATGGCAGCCGACAAGGCAAACAGCTGTGGCGCCGCGTAGCCCTGCGAGATCAGCTTGGTGATCCCGTCCGCCGCCGATATCGTCAATGTATAGAGTGCGACCAGAGCCGCCCCGATCAGAGCAACAGGTGACTTCATGCCGGCATCCCGACGCGATCAACCCTCGCGAACCCGTGAAAGAACGCCTCGAACAGCGAGTCTTCTTCGGCATGACTGACCACGTTCATGGCTTCGGGCGACAACTGCGCCTCGATCCTGCCCCGCATTCGGGTCCAGTCGCCGGACCGCGCCTCTTCCATGCGGAACATGCACTCCGACATTTCGCGCAACGGCGCACTGCGCAGGTCCGAGCGGTCAAACCGCATCCGGCCCGGCGCGATCGGCGCGCGGAATATGGCGTCTCCGGCCATCGCCTGATGCCAGTGGCAGACCAGAAATTCGTGGTAGTCGTCATGAACCCCGACGTGATCGTCACAGGTCACGGTAAAGGCCAGCGTCTCGCGGGCCAGCCAGTCGGTCCACAGATCGGGCGCCGGTTCGCCCGCAAAAGCCATGGCGACACAGATTTCGGCCAGCAAGTCGGCATTCTGGTCAAGGTAGGCCAGCAGTCCGGCATAGTGCAGGCTGGTGCGGGCGCCCTTGTCCAGTTCCGGGTCGCGCCGACCGTATTCACTGAGGTAGAACACCGCGTGGGTCAGTTCATAGGCCGCTTTCTTGTTGGGCAGGGTAAAGGTTTCGGCCCGATTGATGAAGGCCCGGACCCGATCGGTCAGCCCATGGTCCCTGGGCAGCGGATCACGGTTGCGGCGCGCCATCAGACGGCGGGCCTCCATCCGCTGCAGATCCGACAGTTCGGCCTGCGCCAGCCCCTGGGTCGCCGCCCAGTCGACCAGCTGCGCGCCTTTGGAACCCGGCATGCCGAGGTCTTCGAGGTCGAGTGTGATCGACAACAGAAACCGGTAGTATTGCGGGAAAAAGTTGAGCCGACGCTCCACCGTGTCGTAGAACCCCTGATGCGCCGACAGGGCACCCTGGGAAACCTCTGCGCCGGTGCATTCGAGAATATTGAGCACTTCGGCATTTTCCTTGAGCCAGAAAACGTCGTCACCGGTGCGCCGGTCAAGGGCAAAGCTGGCGAGAAGCGCGCCGATACGCGCATCCTGCGGAGTCAGTCGGGGCGGTACGTTGAGTTGGATGACATTGGTCATGGTCAGTCTCCCTTGTCGGTCTTCAGGCAAGGCCAACGGCCCGCCCCGATCTGTACAGCGTCTTACGAGCCGGAAGTGAAAAGTGCTGTGCCTTCACCGGCACCGATCTTGACAGTCTTCAGGGGAGCGGAACCCGAGGTGAACATCTCGACCGCATCGCCGGTTGTGGCCTTGGTGCCGGCCGGAGCGGAACCCGAGGTGAACATCTCGACCGCATCGCCGGTTGTGGCCTTGGTGCCGGCCGGAGCGGAACCCGAGGTGAACATCTCGACCGCGTCGCCGGTTGTGGCCTTGGTGCCGACCGGAGCGGAACCCGAGGTGAACATCTCGACCGCATCGCCGGTTGTGGCCTTGGTGCCGGCCGGAGCGGAGCCCGAGGTGAACATCTCGACCGCGTCGCCGGTTGTGGCCTTGGTGCCGGACGGAGCGGAACCCGAAGTGAACATCTCGACCGCGTCGCCGGTCAGGCTGCGGCTGGATGTCGGCGCCGAACCGGAGGTGAACATCTCGACCGCGTCGCCGGTCAGGCTGCGGCTGGATGTCGGCGCCGAACCGGAGGTGAACATCTCGACCGCGTCGCCTGTCAGGCTGCGGCTGGATGTCGGTGCCGAACCCGAGGTGAACAGGCCGGTCACATCACCCAGCAGGGCATCGACGGACATCGCCGGAGCGGAGCCCGAAGTGAACAGGTCACAGGCGTCACCGGCGTGCAGGCTGGCGGATCTGGCGACACCGCGGACGTTAAGGAATGCTTCGGAAACGGTGTGCTTGAATTGAGCCGACATTGTGACCTCCAGGGGGGTTGGGATGATGCTGATTTGCCCCTTGACGCTTGCACGGCGAAATTGTTTCGCAAAATGCTTTTCTCGACATGCGTGTTTTTCCGCTAAGTTACCCACATGAAAACATTGCTTTACGCAACGGAACTCACTTCGGTTCTGAAAGTTATCCACAGGGTGAAAAAAAATTTATCCGATGACACAAAAAAGCCCGAATCTGCCGCCTGTCCGCGTCGGACACACGCCGAATCGTGACCGGAATCGGCGGGGTCCTGACACCTTTTGAACAAGATGATTCTCCGCCCGGTACAGATCCCGTCCTTGTCAGGGTCCGGAGATCGGGGATAGATGCGGTGCAGCATCAGGAGGTCGCCATGAAAATCGCCAGCTTCAACATCAACGGGGTCAAGGCGCGGATCGAGGCGCTGATCGCCTGGCTTGACGAGGCTCAACCTCATGTGGCGCTGCTGCAGGAGATCAAGTCGGTAGACGAAAACTTTCCGCGCGAACTGATCGAAGAGCGTGGCTACAACGTCGAGACCCACGGTCAGAAAGGGTTCAACGGCGTTGCGATCCTGTCGAAACTTCCACTTGAGGACGTGCGCCGCGGCCTGCCCGGCGACGACGCCGACGAACAGGCCCGCTGGATCGAGGCGACGGTGGTCGGCGACAGCCACGCCGTGCGGCTCTGCGGGCTGTACCTGCCCAACGGCAATCCGGCCCCGGGGCCGAAATACGACTACAAGCTGGCCTGGATGGCGCGTCTGGAGGCCCGGGCAAAGGCCCTGCTGGCGGACGAGATGCCGGCGCTGATGGCCGGGGACTACAACGTGATCCCCCAACCCGAGGACGCGGCCAACCCCAAGGCCTGGGAAGAGGACGCCCTGTATCTGCCCCAGACCCGCGCCGCGTTTCGCCGGATCCTGAACCTGGGCTTTACCGAGGCTTTCCGGGCACGCACGCAGGGGCCGGGGCATTATTCCTTCTGGGATTATCAGGCCGGCGCCTGGGACCGCAACAATGGCATCCGCATCGACCATTTCCTGCTGAGCCCGGCCTGTGCCGACATGCTGACCGCCTGCGAGATCGACAGACACGTGCGCGGGCGCGAAAAGCCGTCCGATCATGTCCCGGTCTGGGTCGAGCTCGCCGCCTGACTCCGCTGTCGGCGGAAGCAGTGCGCAGCGGGGTCGCCGAGCGACCTGCCCGTCCGCTGCCCAGTCCCGCTGCCCCGTCGCGCTGCCCTGCTGACCGAAACCCTGGCTGCCCACAAAGCGCGCGGACCCCGGCAACCTGCCCGTCACGGTGCCGCGGATCGATGCCACCGCTTGCACCCGCGCGACCGCAGGCTTACATCTGGGGAGAACACAGATCAGCGGAGCCCGGACACATGGCCATTGAGGCACAGGAAATCGAAGACCTGATCCGCGCGGAGTTTCCGGCGGCAAAAATCACCATCACCGACCTTGCCGGTGACGGCAACCATTACGCCGCCGAAGTGATCGACGAATCCTTTCGCGGCAAGAACAGGGTGCAGCAACAGCGTGCTGTCTATGCTGCGCTCAAGGGCAAGATGGACGGCCCCAGCGGCGCCCTGCACGCCCTTGCCCTGACCACCAAGGCACCGGCCTGACCGGTGGCCCTGCTCGCCGACACCTGGCCGATCCTGGGCGCCTTCGCCCTTGTCGGCCTAATCACTTATGGCGCTCTGCGACCGGTCATTCGGGCCGCAAAACGGCGTCACGATATTACGGAGACCCAAGATGACTGAAGCCAACACCACAGACGCCAAGACCCGGATCAAGGACACGGTCACGTCCAACCCGGTCGTGCTGTTCATGAAGGGCACCAAGGCGATGCCGCAGTGCGGATTCTCGAGCCGCGTCGCCGGCGTGCTCAATTACATGGGCGTGGATTTCGCCGATGTGAACGTGCTCGAAGATGCGGACATCCGTCAGGGCATCAAGGAATACTCGGACTGGCCGACGATTCCGCAGCTTTATGTAAAAGGCGAATTCGTCGGCGGCTGCGACATCATCACCGAGATGACCTTGTCGGGTGAACTGGACCAGCTGTTCGAAACAAACGGCGTGTCCTATGACAAGGAAGCGGCCGACAAGATCCGCGAAGCCAACGGCTGAAGCCGAACTTCCGACGGCCAATCGATCACGACGCCGCCCCGCAACGGGCGGCGTCTTTGCGTCACAGTCCCGGCGGCCTAGCTGCGGCTGACGGATTTTTCCTCGATTTCATCCGCCAGTGCTTCGGCGCGCGCGGCAATTTCCGCCATCGACTCGGTCACTTTCGCGGGGACCACCGGCACTTCGATACGCTCGGGCGCGGGCGCGGGCGACTCGCGCAGCGCGCGCAGTTCGTCCTGCAGACCTGCGGCCCGATCCTCGCTTTCACGCAAGCGATCCTCCAGCCCGGCGGTCTTGTCGGCCAGCATCAGTCCGGCCATCAGCAGCATTCGCGATTCCGGCACCCTGCCGATCTGTTCGACCAGAACCGACGCTTCGGTGTCCAGCATGCGGGCGGCGGATTGCAGGTACTGCTCTTCACCGGGCTGGCAGGCGACTTCGAAGGTGCGGCCGCCAATATTGATGGGAACTTCGGGCATCAGGCGCTCTCCTCTGCCGGATTGTTGGCGGCTTCCGCCAGCAGCGGCTCGAGCGCATCGAGCACGGCGCGCGATTCCGCCGTCTCGGCGGCGCGCGCGGCGCGCAGGGCTTCGAGTTCGGCCAGCATTGCCTTGTTGATCAGGTCGGGTTCGCCAAGATTGTCTTCGAGGGCCCGCCGCAGATCCTGATTGACGTTGACCAGCATGTCATTGGCCCGGCGCAGGTGCTGCAGATCCTGGTCCAGCGCCCCGAGCGAGTCACGATGGGCCGCGACCTGGCTTTGCAGATCTTTCACGCTGCTGTCCTGCTTCTGCCGGATCGCGCGCACCCTTTCCTCCAGCTGGGCGTTGGCCAGACGTTCGTCGGCCAGGGCCTCGCGCAGCGCCGCAATCTCTTCGGGGTCCACCTCGGCCGCCGCTGACCCGAGGGCTGAATCAGGGTCGATTTCCGGGTCCGACACCGGTTCGGACACGGCGCCCGGCGCCCGGTCCAGCGCCTCGACGCCCTGCGCGATCCGGTCCAGAGCCGCGGTTATACGCCGTTCCAGTTCTTCAATCTGGGTCATGTCTTGCCCTCTGCACTGCCTGTCGAGCCTTGATACAGCATCCCTGCGAATCGCTGACGCTCTGTTATCGCCAAGTTTAGCAATCCGGATGGGAAATTGCGCCCCCTTATCTGTCAAGGCCTTATGGGGTGCGCTTGATCTTCGCCGCCACGCTGTTATTGAGCGTTCCGACACCCCTAACAAGGACTTCGCACGTGGACATTGACGCGCTCAAAGCCAAGAACCCCGATCACTGGATGAAGGCTGCCGCCATCCGGGCGCTGACGCTGGATGCCGTCGCCGCCGCCAAGTCGGGCCATTCCGGGATGCCGATGGGCATGGCCGATGTGGCCACGGTGCTGTTTGAAAAGCATCTCAAATTTGACGTCGCCAACCCGACCTGGCCGGACCGCGACCGGTTCATCCTGTCCGCGGGGCACGGCTCGATGCTGGTGTATTCGCTGCTCTATCTCATGGGTGATGCGGAAATCACGCTCGAGGAAATCAAGAACTTCCGCCAACTGGGCGCGCGCACCGCGGGCCACCCGGAAAACACCCATGCCACGGCGATCGAGACGACAACCGGGCCGCTGGGTCAGGGCATCTCGAATTCCGTCGGTTTCGCCATGGCCGAAGAGATCCAGCGCGCACGTTTCGGCGCGAAGATCGTCGACCACTATACCTATGTGATGGCCGGCGACGGCTGCCTGATGGAAGGCGTCAGTCACGAGGCCATCGGTCTGGCCGGGCGGCAAAAGCTGTCCAGGCTGATCGTGTTCTGGGACAACAACGACATCACCATCGACGGCAAGGTGTCGCTGTCGGATCGCACCGACCAGGTGGGCCGCTTTACCGCTGCGGGCTGGGATGTGCAGGAAATCGACGGCCACGATCCCGAAGCGATTGATGCCGCGATTGCGGCGGCGAAAAAGACCGACACACCGTCGATGATCGCCTGCAAGACCCATATCGCCCTGGGCCACGCGGCGCAGGACACGTCAAAGGGGCATGGCGCCCTGACCGATGCCACCCAGATGGCCGCTGCCAAGGCCGTCTATGGATGGACCACCGGACCGTTCGAAGTGCCCGACGCCGTGAAATCGCAGTGGGAGGCAATCGGCACCCGCGGCGCCGAGGCACGTGAGGCCTGGGAAGAGCGTTTCGACGCGCAGTCCCAGAACAAGCGGGCCGAGTTCAATCGCCAGCTGGCCGGCGAAGCCCCGAAGAAGCTGAGCGCGACGATCAAGGCGCTGAAAAAGCAGATATCGGAATCCGCGCCCTCGGTTGCGACGCGCAAGTCCTCGGAAATGGTGCTGGAGGTGGTGAACCCCATCCTGCCGGAAACCGTGGGCGGCTCGGCCGATCTGACCGGGTCGAACAACACCCTCACAGCCGACCTGGGCGTGTTCGACACCGACAACCGCGGCGGGCGCTATGTCTACTACGGCATTCGCGAACACGGCATGGCGGCGGCGATGAACGGCATGGCGCTGCATGGCGGCGTGCGCCCCTACGGCGGCACATTCATGTGTTTCACCGACTACGCCCGCCCGGCGATGCGCCTTGCCGCGCTGATGCAGGTGCCGACGGTATTCGTGATGACACATGACAGCATCGGCCTGGGCGAAGATGGCCCGACCCACCAGCCGGTCGAACATCTGGCGATTTCCCGCGCCACGCCGAACACCTATGTCTTCCGTCCCGCCGACACCGTCGAAACCGCCGAGGCCTGGGAAATTGCCCTGACCTCGACCTCGACCCCGTCGGTACTGGCGCTGTCGCGGCAGAATCTCCCGACGGTGCGCACCGAGCACAAGAACAAGAACATGGTCGAACAGGGCGCCTATGTCCTGGCCGATGCTGACGGCAAACGTCAGGCAATCCTGATGGCCACGGGGTCAGAAGTCTCCATCGCCATGGCGGCACGCGACATCCTGCAGGCCGAAGGCATCGGCACGCGGGTGGTTTCGATGCCCTGCTGGGAGCTGTTCGAGGCCCAGGACGAAGCGGTGCGCAAACGCGTGCTGCCCGGGGGTCCGGTGCGCGTGGCCATCGAGGCGGGTGTCAGCTTTGGCTGGGATCGCTGGCTGCTGGGTGAGCGTGGCAAGCGTGAAAAGTCGGGCTTTATCGGCATGGACGGCTTTGGCGCCTCTGCGCCGGCAGAAGAGCTTTACAAACATTTCGGCATCACTGCCGAAGCGGCGGCGCAAAAGGTGCGCGATCTGCTTTCGGGCAAATAGGCTGACGCCGGCTGCAACCCGCAGTCGGAAGGAACAGACGGCAACGCCCCGGCCACCGGTCCGGGGCGTTCTGCTTTCATCTGTTCCGGGCCGCAGGGTGCCGGACCCTCCGGCGCGCACAGGGCCGTTCTAGGACACCTGCGCCTGTTCGGTCGGCAGATCGAGCCACAACCGACCATGGCGAAACTCACCCTGGACAAGATGGCCTTTGGTGCGGATTTCGGGATGTGCGGTGATCCAGTCGCGGTAGCGGTCGTTGGTGATCACCCGCGCCCCGAGTTTGCGGGCTTCCGACAGGATTTCTGGATCCGCCGGAGTGCCTTTCGGCACCACCGTGATCCGGTTGCGCCGCACCCCGAGCAATCGCGACAAATCCCTGTCATTCAAGTATCGCCCCGACACCAGGTAGCCGACGTTTGCATCAAAGAACACCCGGCAGGCCAAGCCCTCGCTGCGCAGGTGCTGCACCACTTTGCGCACGGTGGCGAGGCTCGGGGTCTCGTCCTTCCAGTACATGACGTTCGATCCGTCCACGACGACCCAGTCCGCCCGGGGCCGTGCCCGGACAATCCGCGGCCATCGCGCCCTGACAAGCAGGATCAGACTGGCAATGGCGCCGGGTCCGGCAAGCAACAGCAGGTCGGACCAGCCCGGCAGGCTCAGGGCCGCGAGGATACCCGCTACGGAGAAGAACAAGGCAAGGAGCAATAATTTCACGGCAGGCACTCTGCGTCGGACATTCAATTCCGGGCAGTCTAGTGCGTGGCGGCCGATTCGTCTTTCTTGCCCCCGAACACGGCATTCCAGAGCGGTGTGATCAGCTTTGTGCCCACCGGGATCAGGATCAGCCCCAGCAGGACCCCCAGCACACCGTCTATCGCGGCAGTGGTGATCCATTCCACGGCGCCGTGCATGTTTTCCGGAGTGAGCGAGGCCACAGCAACAGCGGCATGATGAATGACCTCTTCGGGATAGTGCCAACCCATCTGACCCAGGCCGTGAATGATGATCGACCCGCCGACCCAGAGCATCGCTGCCGTGCCGACGACAGTCAGGACCTTCATCAGCCCCGGCATCGCCTTGACGATCATTCGCCCGGTCCAGCGCGTCACGCCCAGACGGCCGACCTGTGCCAGCCAAAGGCCGATGTCGTCCATCTTCACGATCAGCGCGACACTGCCATAGACCACCAGAGTGATCAGGATCCCGACCACCGCCAGTGTCGACGCCTCCATCCAGAAACCGCTGGGCGGAATCGCGGCAAGGGCGATGGTCATGATTTCGGCCGAGAGAATGAAATCGGTCTTGATCGCGCCCTGTACCTTCTGTTCCTCGAGGTGCAGGGGATCATCTATCGTCTTGCCCTCCGCAGGGGCATGGCCGTCGCCGGGAAACAGCGCGTGAAAGATCTTTTCCGCGCCCTCGAAACACAGGTACGCCCCGCCCAGCATCAACAGCGGAGGAATGAGCCATGGCGCGAAATTGGTCAGCAGCAGACCGACGGGCAGCAGATACACAAGCTTGTTGATCAGGGATCCGCGGGCGATCTTCCAGACCATCGGCAGTTCGCGCGCGGGCTGGAAACCATGGACATATTTCGGCGTCACCGCCGCGTCGTCGATCACCGCCCCCGCGGCTTTGGAACCAGCCTTGACCGCCTGCCCCATCACGTCGTCGATCGACGAAGCCGCGACCTTGGCAATCGCCGCCACGTCATCCAGTAGCGCCAGCAGTCCGCTCATGTCCTGTCCCTTTTCCGTGTCATGTCTGGGTCAACCCGCAGTACGGAACCGGGTTCCCAGAAAAACATAACGGCCCGGGCCGTGGGCCGCCAGTACCAGACAGCCGCCCGCAATCGCCCAGTTCTTGACAAAGATGCTCATCTGCCAGGGATCTTCGGGTAAGTAGTGGAAAACACTGGTCAGCGCGCAATAAGCCGCCAGCGATGCGGCCACCGGGCGGACGCAATATCCGACGATCAGCGCCCCGGCGGCGAAAGCGTTGTATACCAGCGCCACCCACACAAGCCCGTAGGGCAATCCCATGCCGATCAGCAAATCCCCGGCCGCCTCCGGGGCAGCGGTCTTCTGCAGCGCGCCAAGCGCAAATAACAGTGCGATCAGCAGTCTCCCGATCAAAACTGCCAGGTCCGCCATGTCTGCCCCGATTCCCGCCGTGATGCCGTTGCTTCAGTGATAGCGCAACCGGAACCGCAGAGCGCTGCAAATCGTGGCGAGCGTTAGCGCCACCATGCCGACCGCGACCACCTTTATCGCTAACATATTGGCAATAATGTCTTTTGTCGGTTTCGCAGACGCAGAAACCACGGCTATACCCTGCGGGACTTTTACAGTTCAGGAGCCTCTTCATGACCGTCACGCTTGGCATCAACGGCTTTGGCCGCATCGGACGCTGCACCCTGGCGCATATCGCCGAAAGTGCGCGCAACGACGTGCAGGTGGTCAAGATCAACGCCACCGGGCCGATCGAGACCTCGGCGCATCTGCTGCGGTATGACTCGGTACACGGACGGTTCGGCGGCGAGGTGCGGGTCAAGGGCGACAGCATGGATCTGGGGCGCGGGCCGATGCAGATGTTCTCGACCTATGACCCGAACGAACTGGACTGGTCCGGCTGTGACGTGGTGCTGGAATGCACCGGCAAGTTCAACGACGGCGCCAGGGCCGGCGTGCATCTCGAGCGCGGCGCCAAGTCGGTGCTGATCTCGGCCCCGGCCAGGAATGTCGACCGCACCGTGGTCTACGGCGTCAACCACCGCGAGATGCTGGCGAGCGAGCGGATGATCTCGAACGGATCCTGCACCACAAACTGCCTGGCGCCGCTGGCAAAGGTCCTGGACGAAGGCATCGGCATCGAAGCCGGGATCATGACCACAATCCACTCCTACACCGGCGATCAGCCGACGCTGGACCGTCGGCACGATGACCTGTACCGGGCCCGCGCGGCGGCGATGGCCATGATCCCGACCTCGACCGGCGCGGCCAAGGCTCTGGGCGAGGTGCTGCCGGGGCTGGCAGGCAAACTGGACGGATCGGCCATCCGGGTGCCGACGCCGAATGTATCGGCTGTGGACCTGACGTTTCAGGCCGGGCGCGATGTGACGGTCGCGGATGTGAACGAGGTGGTGCGCGAAGCGGCCGTTGGTTGCTCATTATGCACCCCCTTCGTAAGTGTTTGGAAACATTGAAAGCTGGTCGTCGAACTCAGCGCGACAC
>NZ_VOJI01000090.1 GCF_007923445.1 Puniceibacterium confluentis
TCACCAATTCACAGACTTTTGGAGGTAAAAACGAAGTTATCTTATACTTTATAGAGAGAAACTCTAAGCTTGTATTCCACAGTTCTTATTTTGTTTAAAGGGGTCCTATAATGCCTTTCACAAGATGTAATATAAGTCTCTGGTGTCTCCAGAATGTGTCTGTGAAGTTTCAGCTCAAAATACCCCACAGATCATTTATTATAGCTTGTCAAATTTGCCCCTATTTGGGTGTGAGCAAAAACACGCCGTTTTTTTGTGTGTCCCTTTAAATACAAATGAGCTGCTGCTCCCGGCCCCCTTTCCAGAAGGGGGCGGAGCTTTATGCTTCGGTTGCTCAACAACAACAAAGCTGGAGAATCTCACGCAGCCAAAATGAGGATTGTCAGTAACGGTGTTCAGCCTTACATTGTTCAAACCGGAGTCGACACTGATGGAGAGACTCAGGAAGAAGTTACAACTTTTAGAATGCAACTGGACGTTTCTGAATGGTTAGTGGATAAATTTATGTAGTTGCTGTGGAGTTGATTCAACTCATCGACTAGCATGTGCCGTCATGTTAATCTTTTGTGCAAATCCAGTGTTGAATTGACCCTCGTTTGTGAAGCAGTCCGGCGTAAAATGACGGCATGTCAACAACACTCTACTACAACAACTCTTCCTCTTCTCTAAAGCAGCCCAACATGGCCTCACCCCCTTTGTTGGGTGTTCCCGGGGGCAGGGTTTATGTAAATTTTAGGGTTTGTGATGTCACTAACCCGGGAAGAAGCTTGTTGTAGTCCCTACCAGCTGTTTGTTGTAGTCCTTAAACAGAGAATTAGAGGT
>NZ_VOJI01000091.1 GCF_007923445.1 Puniceibacterium confluentis
GGCATTGCCAACTTGATTGCATGTTCTGAACTGGTTACCGCTCACGCATGAAGATACCGCCCAAAATGCCGCGCCTGAAGGGTTTTCGTTTTCCGCGCGAGATCATCGCTTACGCCGTCTGGGTCTACCATCGCTTTGCGCTCAGCACCGCTTACGTTGAAGATCTGCTCGCGGAACGCGGTGTGACGGTCAGCCGGGAAACGATCCGGCAATGGGTCAACCGCTTTGGTCGCCATTTCGCCAATTGCATCAGGCGAGACCGGCCAGCCGCGGCTGACAAATGGCATATGGACGAAGTGGTCATCCCGATCAACGGTCGGAAATGCTGGCTCTGGCGGGCGGTGGATGCGAACGGAGATACTCTTGATATCCTCGTCCAACCACGGCGGAGTGCTAAGGCAGCCCGGCGCTTCCTGAAGCGGTTGATTTCGCAATTCGGCGATCCCCGTGTCGTGATCACGGATAAGTTGCGAAGCTATTTCAAACCGATCCACGATCTTGTGCCGGGTGCGGATCACCGAGCACACAAAGGGTTGAACAATCGGATCGAAGGATCACACAGACCCACTCGAAAGCGTGAAAAGCTCATGGGACGCTTCAAGTCGCCAAAGCAAGCGCAGAGGTTCCTTGCCGCTCACGACCAGATCAACACCATCTTTCGACCCCGCCGCTATCAACTCTCCACCGTCTCATACCGTCACGCCAGAACCGATGCTTTCGGTCTCTGGGACGGTTACGCTCTCGAAATGACCGCATGACAGACGCAGGCCAAGCCGCCGTCAGCCGCGTGCAAACAAGTTGGCAATGCC
>NZ_VOJI01000092.1 GCF_007923445.1 Puniceibacterium confluentis
GGCTCCGCAAGGAGACTTGATCCATGAGCAATCCTTACTGGCTGACCGAGGCGCAAATCGAGCGCCTGAAACCGTTTTTCCCCAAGAGCCACGGCAAGCCCCGGGTTGATGATCGAAGGGTTCCAGGTGGCATAGTCTTCATCAATCGCAATGGCTTGCGGTGGTGCGATGCGCCTGGAGAGTATGGTCCGGCCAAAACACTCTGCAACCGCTGGAAACGCTGGAGTGAAAAGGGCGTTTTCGCCCGGATCATGGCGGGCCTGGCCGCTGAAGGCGCCGGACACAAGACCATCATGATCGACGCGACCTATCTGAAAGCGCACCGCACGGCCTCGAGCCTGCGGGTGAAAAAGGGGGGCGTGCTCGCCAGACCGGACGCACGAAGGGCGGCATGAACACGAAGTTACATGCCGTCACCGATGCGAAGGGCCGCCCGGTCCGGTTCTTCATGTCGGCTGGACCCCCTCCCGGTGATGCAGGCATCACCTGCCGGGCAGCGGGTGAGCGGTTACACCGGCGCAGCGGCACTGCCGAGTGGCCTGCCGAAGGCGGATTGGCTCCTGGGGGATCGTGGACACGATGCCGACTGGCTGCGAGAAGCCCTGAAAGACAAAGGGATAAAGGTTTGCATCCCCGGTCGAAAGTCCCGCAGGAAAGCCGTGAAACATGACAAGCGGCGGTACAAACGGCGCAACCGCCCCTCTCGTGACATTGCTGCGCAATGCACTGCCGGGCAGTGATCGAGATCATGTTCGGCCGCCTCAAGGAC
>NZ_VOJI01000093.1 GCF_007923445.1 Puniceibacterium confluentis
AGGGAAAGGTGAAAAGCACCCCGACGAGGGGAGTGAAACAGTACCTGAAACCGAACGCCTACAATCAGTCGGAGCTTGACTGGACTCTAATAACAATCTGCGCCATGCAGATCCCCGAAACATCGGGAGATACGACATGGCTGACGGAACCTTTGCAGTGCTCATGCTGATTGCCGGTCTGACCGACATGGGCATGAACCACTGCGGTACGGAAACGGGATGCCTGGGCACGTCGCCGACGACGCCGAGGCTGGCGTTTTCCGCCGGACAGGTTCTGGAGCGACGCGCCGCAAGCGCCTCGGAAATCTATCTGCGTTACGATCTTGGCCACAAACGTGGCCCGTTCGGAAATGCAGTCGGCCTTTCCGTGGGTGAGCACGGCGAAACCTGGGTCGGCTTTGGCTCGACCTACACCCACAATTTCGGCAATGGTCCGCTTTACGCGGAATTGCATTCCATGCCAGGCCTGTACGCCGATAACGGCGGATTTGACCTGGGTGGACCGATCGAATTCAGATCGGGAATTGAACTGGGTTACGAAGGCCGGAATGGCTGGCGTTACGCGCTGAGCTATGACCACCGGTCGAACGCAGGTCTTTACGACAAAAACCCGGGAATTGAGACAGTTCAATTCAGGGTCAGTCGGCCGCTCAGATAACAGGTTCTTATTAGTGTCCAGTCTTGTGACGGCGTACCTTTTGTATAATGGGTCATCGACTTGGTCTATCTAGCAAGCTTAAGCCGTTAGGTGTAGGCGCAG
>NZ_VOJI01000094.1 GCF_007923445.1 Puniceibacterium confluentis
TCGACGGTGCACACTGCCTGTAAGGTGACTCACCCCTGCTAGAGGTCAAGAGCACCGGAAGTCGTGTCGCGCTCCAGAAAGGAGGTGTTCCAGCCGCACCTTCCGGTACGGCTACCTTGTTACGACTTAGCCCCAATCACCGGTTTCACCCTAGGCCGACCCTCGCGGTCACGGACTTCAGGCGCCCCCGGCTTTCATGGCTTGACGGGCGGTGTGTACAAGGCCCGGGAACGTATTCACCGCGCCATGGCTGATGCGCGATTACTAGCGAATCCAGCTTCATGGGGTCGGGTTGCAGACCCCAATCCGAACTGAGGATGGCTTTAAGGATTGGATCGCATTTGCAGACGACCGACTCTCTGTACCACCCATTGTAACACGTGTGTAGCCCCGGACGTAAGGGCCGTGCTGATTTGACGTCATCCCCACCTTCCTCACACCTTACGGTGGCAGTGTCTCCAGAGTGCCCAGCTCTACCTGATGGCAACTGAAGAAAAGGGTTGCGCTCGTTATGGCACTTAAGCCGACACCTCACGGCACGAGCTGACGACAACCATGCAGCACCTCCACCGGCGCCCCGAAGGGCCTCAACATCTCTGTATCGTTCGCCGGCAGTTCAAGCCCGGGTAAGGTTCCTCGCGTATCATCGAATTAAACCACATGTTCCTCCGCTTGTGCGGGCCCCCGTCAATTCCTTTGAGTTTCACCGTTGCCGGCGTACTCCCCAGGTGGGACGCTTAATGGT
>NZ_VOJI01000095.1 GCF_007923445.1 Puniceibacterium confluentis
ATTTTTCTAATTTAAAAAGACGTAATACAGAAGTTTTGCTTATTTCGTTATCAGCGGCGACTTGTCTCGTAGGTTTGTGTGGAGTTTCTTCGATATCTAATAACACATTCAATTTTTTGTCATCGTCCATTAACAGTTTCCTACCTGATCTATGAAGATCTCTGACTGTTCCAAATTCACGAAATTTGGTTTCGATTCTACTAACAGTAGATTGAGAAATGTGATGTTGAGGATATTTATTGTTAAACATTTCACATACCTCGTTCTGGGTTCTAGTTTTTTCGCCACATCCCAGCATTATTAGAATTTCAATTCTTTCCTTCTCACTTAAGCGGGACATCTTAATATCAGAACACAGTGACCGTTCACAACACAGTGATCAGAACAAATGCCTGAAATGATTTCAGTTTTCTGGTATCCAATTCTACACAAATCCTTTAAATCAAAGCGAAGTGACAAAAAAAGTGAATATTCAGAAGTGACAAAAAACAGCACTGACAAGTGTCGTATTGATATGCCAAGCATGCCTAGATTATTTTATTATTATAAGGAATTTAACTGTAAATACCCATTACAGTATTAAAAATCGAATTTTCTTGAAAACAAATGAATGAAATCTAAAAATTTTTACATTGCTGAATAGGCAATTAAATGCTCTTTCAAACGAGGTATCACATGACCGCTCATGCCATTTAAAAA
>NZ_VOJI01000096.1:0-276 GCF_007923445.1 Puniceibacterium confluentis
ATGGATCGCAGCGATGGAGCTGCTCTGCCACGCACGAAACCCCGACCCAGAATCAGGTCGTCTACGAGTCATTTAGCACCGGGTTGTTCCACAAACGTGCGGTGCGTGTCAGGGAGTGGGGACGGCGCTCTTTCGGCCGCCCCCGGTTCCGGTCTCGAGAGGCGCTCCTCGCCGGGGCCGGAGCCCCGGCTATCCGGGCCCAATCGGATTCCCGCGGCGCTGCGGTATCGTTGCTTTTAGGCGGGATTCTGACTTAGAGGCGTTCAGTCATAATCC
>NZ_VOJI01000097.1 GCF_007923445.1 Puniceibacterium confluentis
TAACCGTGTCAGCCATCGGCCTCGCCGTTCGGCTTATCCTTAGGACCCGACTCACCCCGGGCTGATTGACATCGCCCGGGAAACCTTAGTCTTTCGGCGGGGGCGGATCTCACGCCCCTTATCGTTACTTATACCTACATTTGCTTTTCCATGCGCTCCACAAGGGGTCGCCCCCCAGCTTCGGCGCACATGGAATGCTCCCCTACCGATACTTTCTAAAATGCTATCCCGCGCCTTCGGTGTCTGCCTTATACCCGATTATTATCCACGCCCGGTCTCTCGACTAGTGAGCTGTTACGCACTCTTTGAATGAATGGCTGCTTCCAAGCCAACATCCTAGCTGTCACCGAGACCAGACTTCGTTAGACTAACTCAGGCAGAACTCCGGGACCTTAGACGGCGGTCTGGATTCTTCTCCTCTCGGGCACGGACCTTAGCACCCGCACCCTTACTGCATGGCTGCCGTGCACCAGCATTCGGAGTTCGTCAGGTCTCGATAGGCGGTGAAGCCCTCTTGACCTATCGGTCGCTCTACCTCTGATGCAGATCGCCACACGCGGCACCTAAATGCCTTTCGGGGAGTACGAGCTATCTCCGAGTTTGATTGGCCTTTCACTCCTACACACACCTCATCCGGAAGCTTTTCAACGCTTATCGGTGCGGACCTCCATCCCGTGTTACCGGGACTT
>NZ_VOJI01000098.1 GCF_007923445.1 Puniceibacterium confluentis
CGGGCTGCCGATCAACGGCATGACCAGCTATGGCTGGGTGATCAATCCGACCGCGCCGCTATCGTCGCCCTCGTCGACGTCGATCAACGTCGCTCCGTTCACCCTATATCTGCCTGGGTACAGCTTGAGCGTCAGCAGCGCGCCGATCAATGGACTCGCTCCGAACACGGCGTACTCCGTCTATTGGGACCTGCAGGCCTCGACCTTCGTTGCTATCTCGTCGGGAACGCAGCCCTACTCGACCAGCCCAGATCGCTATATCGCCCTCGGCGTGCAGACGACCCAGCAGGCGAGCGGCGGTTGGTCTCCGCCCTCACCTCCCGTAGGTGGGGGTGGCGGAGGCGGCGGCGGCATCTGCGTGCTGGCCGACTCGCACATGCCGAACAGAATCCGCGCCGGTGCTGTGCAGGCCGGCACGGCGTTGACGGTGCTCAAGCGCGACGGTTCGGGCCATGAGCCGGATGTCTGCTACAGCAACCGGCCAGGCGCTCAGCCCTGCGTGATGCTGACCCTGGCCAACGGGGCGCAGGTCGGCTGCACGGTCAAGACCCCGATCGAGCAGCGGGATGGCTCGGCGATCTTCGCCCAGCACGCCCTTGGCGCCGAGGCGGCCTATCTGGTCGACGGCGTGTTCGGCTGGGCCGAGATCGTCGCCGTCGAAGACATCGGCGTACAGCCCATTGG
>NZ_VOJI01000099.1 GCF_007923445.1 Puniceibacterium confluentis
CTGTGAGGTGCGTTCGCAGTTGATCATGGCTGTTGTAGTGGAAGCGTTTTACAGTGGCGTCCTTGATCGTGCGGTTCATCCGTTCGACCTGTCCCTTGGTCCAGGGATGGTTGGGTTTGGTCAGTCGGTGCTCAATGCCGTATGCCTCACAGATCATGTCAAAGCGCATCGGCCGTGAATACGCGGTGTTCCGGTTTCGAGGCTGCTCGGCGAACTGAATGCCGTTGTCGGTTAGAATGGTGTGGACCTGATACGGCACGGCTTCGAGCATGTGTTGCAGGAACTCCCAGGCCGTCTTTCTGTCCGCCTTCTCGACAAGCTGGGTCACAGCAAACTTGCTCGTGCGGTCGATGCCGACGAACAGGAACAGCTTTCCTTCAGCAGTCTGCACCTCGGCGATGTCGATGTGGAAGAAGCCGATAGGGTAGCGTTTGAACTTCGACCGCTTTGGCTTGTCGCCCTCGACGTCAGGCAGGCGCGAGATGCCATGTCGCTGTAGACAGCGGTGCAGTGCTGACCGTGTCAGGTGCGGGATGGACGGCTGCAGGGCATAGAGGCAGTCATCAAGCGACAGCAGCGTGTGGCGCCGAAACGCGACGATGGCCGCCTCCTCAGCCTCCGTGAGGACCGTCGAACGTGGCTCCTTTGGGCCGGTCTTG